>CAYTNM010000020.1:0-9001 GCA_964439205.1 uncultured Ohtaekwangia sp. | reverse complement strand
GATATCGTTTGTGTTTGCGATGTGGCCGGCTTCCGAAGCCGCGCGTTGTCCCGCGAAACCAAACGTTGGTTTTATAAAAATACTAAAATTTAACTAGTCGCCCGGCCATAGCGCAAACATGTTGTTGGCAGCAGTACCATCATCTTATCTTATTCCACTTGTCCTGCGCGAAGTCCTTTATGTCTTGGTAGTTAATTGTGGTCAATAGTGAGTCCACGCGGTAAAAAGCCATTCTCGTCACATGGTCTTTTGTCGGAAGCTGATAGTGTCCAACGATATAATATGGATTTTCTTTAGTTGGTCGTTCATCAATTCTCGTCAACGTCTTAACACCCTTGTGTCGAAGTCCCTCATTAATCTCTCTAACTTGTCCAAGTGACCAAATTAGTTTTGTTACTTCAATATCTTTCTTAGTTGTTGAGTCGTCATAGAAACTGTACTTCTTAAAAAAATTTAAGTCAGTCAGTCGTTTTAAGTCTATTGAAACAGAGTCGAGCTTTTGTCCCAATGCAACCAAGCTAGTCGATACAACTGTCAATATGATAATTACTCTTATAGTCATCTCAAAGTCGAGGTATTGCTGCCAACGTCCGTATATCGGAAGCTCCGCTTCCGATATACCTTTATTGTATCTAAAATACGACCTTTCCCAGCAATATCCAACGGGCATTCGGAGAATTGGCTTCTCATATCCTCTTTTGGTTGCGGCTGTGCACCCCCCGGTGGTTTGGCTGCCGCAGCCTTATCTACGGGCTGATATCTAATTCAAAATAATCATGAGCCTAACAGTCAACCGCCAGCCGGTCATTCCGAGCCGAGAGTGGAGGAAGAGTGGACAAACCATCCACCGGCAACGAGGCCTCTACAGATGTCCGCCCACGTCAGCGTTGCTGCTAACGTAAGATCTGGCACGCTTATTCATTTCTCAGTGATTCCACCGGGTTAGCCGAAGCGGCCCGGGTCGTCTGAAAGGCAATCACCAATAGCGCTAACAGGAGCATGCTCCCTCCTGCCATCACAAAAACGGTCCATGGCTGCGAAATCCGGTAAGGGAAATCTCTCAGCCAGCGATCCATCACCCACCAGGCCAACGGAACTGCCAGCAACAGGCTGATCATGGTTGCGCCCAGGAACTCCCGGGAGATTAACCTCAGAAGGGAGGACACCGAAGCCCCCAATACTTTGCGAATGCCAATCTCTTTGGTTTTTCGCTCGGTGGTAAACGTAACCAGACCCAACAATCCCAAACAGGCAATGATCATCGCTAGAACCGTAAAAGTTTGAAAGATGGCCGCCAGCCGGGCTTCGGAGGCATATTGATGCTGGAACGCATCGTCCAGAAAGTAGTACTCAAACGGTGCCGTAGATCGGTGCTTCTCATATAACTGACGAATCTGGTTGACCCGCTCATAAAGATTGTTCTCCGTACCCAGTCGGATGTAGATTGAGCCTTTATCTCCCAACGTTTGCGCTACCGTACCATAATCACCGATGCTAAGAATCACTCCGTCTATTTTCTCTTTCAGCGAAGCGTAATTAAAATTCTTCACCACTCCGGCAATGGTAGTACTGTCGCCAAACAACGTCATCGGCTGATGAATATCCTCTTCTGCTATTTTGAGCTTTTTCAGGGCGGCCTCATTGATCACAAAATTTCCCGCGCGGAGGGTATCGGATGATCGCGCCTGCCATTCAATCCCGAGGGCTTGAAAAAAATTGGCATCTACTGTCATCAGGTTGATGAACACATCTTCTTTTGTTTTGGGCGTTTGTGTGAAAAAGCCAGCCATGCCTCCATCCTTAAAAAGCGAAACAGAAGCCTGCGTGATTCCTTTTACTTCCGGCAGAGTGGCCACTTCGTTGCGAAACGGGAGATACGAAGCCCCCAGCCCTTCGAGGTTCACCACCAATACCTGGTCTTTGTTCATCCCTATTTTTTCGTTGCGCATAAAGGTCAACTGTCGGTGTACCACCAGGCTGCAAATGATCAGCGCCACCGAAACGGTAAACTGAAACACGATTAATCCTTTGCGAACCATTCCTCCCTGAACGGAAGTGGCGCTCGCTTTTCCCTTCAGCACAGCCGCGGGACTAAAACCAGAAAGTATCAGGGCCGGATAGCTGCCCGACAGAAAAACGCAGAACACTAACAACGCTGCAATCAAACTCAAAAAAAGACCGGAGGTTAAAAAGGTATTATCAATGGGTTGACCGATCATTTGTTGGAACACCGGTAATATCCACGACACCAGCGCGTAAGCAATACAAAAGGAAAGGATGGTCAGTAAAGCTGATTCTAAATAAAACTGTGCCGACAATGCGGTGCGTCTGGCTCCGATCATTTTTCTTATGCCCACTTCTTTGGCGCGTGTAGTGGCCCGGGCCGTGGTCAGGTTCATATAATTCACCAGGGCCAGCAACAATACCAGGGCTGCCACACTGCCAAATATCTTTAAATATGCAAGATTGGATGGCTCTCCACGCAGCGGATGGAGTGCATAGGTCTCGTCAGCCGATGATTGAGCGATCTGAGGAATGGAAGTTTCCAGATCACGGGCAGAGGCTGCATCGCGCAACAACAGATAAGTAGGGTACGATCCCAGACTGGCCCGGTCATTCTCATATTGTTTGGATTCGTTCGGGTCGGGCAATAACCCCAGCGTAGTGAAAGATGCAATAAAATCAAATTTCAAAGAAGAGTTAGACGGTGGGGGCGCTACGATACCAACTACTTCCATCTCCGTTCCGTTTTGATACGTCAGGTATTTCCCAAGGGCCGATGCCTGCCCAAAATACTTTTCCTGAATAGCTGGCGTAATGAGCACTTTCTTGGGTTCGCCCAACGAACGTGCGGAGCCTTCCAGCACCTGAAAGGAAAACATAGAAAAGAACGATGAGTCGGCAAAGATAAACCGGTCTTCAAAAAATTTATGTTGCCTGTCGGAGTGTACCACCACTCGCCCCGGCTCACGCATACGCACATAGTTGATCACATGAGAACTGTTTGCGGCCAGGATCGGTCCAAAGGCAGCGGACATCGAACCTGTGTTGATCGTTTGCTCCCCCCATTGGATCGTTGCATGCATTTTAAAAATCCGCGACTCCTGACGATGAAACCGATCATAGCTTAACTCATGAACCACATAAAGTAAAATGAGCACACTTACGGTGATGCCCAACGAAAGACCCGAGAGGTTGATAAAGCTGTAGAGGCGATTTTTCCAGAGGGCGCGAAAAGCGATTGTAAGGTAACTGGCAAACATGGCTAGGCAAGTTAGGTCATTCCCTATGTGGCATATTTCAGGCCAACAAGATCGAAAGCAAAATTCAGTATAGAAAAGGATGTTTCGGTCCTGGTTTCCGTTCACTTACGCACGTGCCTGTGCGTTTATGGGATAACCCGCGGCAGAGGTCTTTACCTGAAAATTCTGAAAATATTATACCTTTCGGAGCATGAACCGTTCCTGGTTACCCTTTGTCCTCTTGTTGGCTTTTGTTCTGGTATGCATCATCAGTGTCAGCATCTATGTTCACTCCGTGAAAGGCATTGCCTTCTTTGCCCAGCCTTCGGGCAGCGGGATGTGGCTCATCATTGAAATTTTGTTGGCGCTCCTGCTCACGGTATTGATCGGCTTAGGGATAGGATGGATCCTGCGGGAACCCACCATCAAACACTTGTCGGAAGAAAGTCTTCAATTGAAAAACGGAATTGATCAATTGACCAATGAACGGGAAGAATTGCTTCGGTCACAGTCGCAAACACAACAACAGCTTCAGGCAGGTCTGCAACAGCAGGCACAACGGTACGAACAGAAAATCGCGCGGCTGGAAAGCGAAAACAAACACCTGGCCGAGAAGCCTCCGGTGGTGATTGAAAAAACAGAAGCTTCTGCAGAACTGGATGTCCTTAAATTTAAAGTGAGGCAACTGGAGTTTGAGTTAGAGGAGGCCCGTCAGAACAAGATCACCGAGCCAGTCATCATCACCAAGGTTGAAAAACCAAAAGTAGATATCGAGTTCCTGCACGAGTCGTTAAGCCACCTGCGCGATGACCTCAAAGTGATCAAAGGCATCGGACCAGTCATTGAAAAAAAACTGAACGAGCAGGGCATCTATACCTTTCAGCAGATTGCCGAATTCTCGGATAACGAAATCCACGAAATCAGCAACATCCTGGAGTTTTTCCCGGGCCGCATCCAGCGCGACCGCTGGGTGTCGCAGGCACAGGCTCTGTACCTGCAAAAGAGTACGTGATTTTTCAAAACGTGCCTAGAAGGACCCAATCCGTGTGCCGATCAACCGTTACGAGTTGGGATCCAGTTTTAAGATCAGGTGGAAATTTACATCGAGCGTTTCGTTGACCTTAACCATGCCCATCATCCGGGTTGGCGCTTGCAGTTTGAAATCAGAAAAAACAAAATTTCTTCCTCCCTTCAAGTGAATAAGACCATTGCTTCTGGCCTCAATGGAACAATCCACGTCAAAGACATTGGTAATTCCACCCAGAGAGATTTTAAGCTTACCCTTGAATCGTTCTTCCGAGCAGGCATAAACAGGCACCCGTTCAAAGGAAATAAAATCAATAACAATGAAGGGGTACTCCCGGGCCTTGATGGTCTTCCCAAAGTCATGAGTCATCAACTGCATTCCGCAGTCAAACGCAGAAGCATCCAACCCTACATACCCTTTTTCAAAAACAGGTCGGGAATCTGAACCTCCTTCCCGCAATACCAGCGTGTCGCGTCCGCAATACAGGGAAGAACATTGAAAAGAATTCACATTGGTCTTGCCGGAAATAACGAGTTTGCTGGTGGGTTGAACGATAAAACGATGAGTCAGAACAGGAGACTCTCCGCCATATCTAAAAGCGCTGATCACCAAAATCAAAAAAATGCCAGCCAGTATTCTCATGCCTTTGCCAAGTTATGCAATGTTCTTACAAGGAAAAAAGTTCCGGTCAGTTGACCGGAACTAGGGTTGATCGGAAAGAGGTCTCTAGAAAGAGATTGCTCCCTGAATGACAAATCCATTAAACTTGCCTTGATAGAATCGCTCGGTATCCGGATATCCATCATAGCTTTGGGTGACATACTCTCCCTTCAGCAACACGTTGCGGGTGATAAACCAGCCGGCTGCCACGGATGTGCGGTCAATGGCGATCGGAAACAAGGTGCCGGGAGAAGACGCACTCTGACCAAAGGCCAGACTGGAAGTAAGCGTCTGATAACGGGCTCCCACATACAGGTTTTCACGATTGCCAAACCGATACAGCAATTCAGCGGAGGTCTGGTGCGTTTGCCGGTTGTCCAGTTCACCAAAGGTTGAACCTTCCCCATTTTCCAGCGCGTTTCGCCCTTTTGCATACTCCCAGGTTCCAAAGAATTCCAGTCCTCCGAACTTGACAAATGGATTGATCATAAAACTGGTGATGTTATCCCGATACCCCGGATTGAAGCGACCGGAAGTATACGCGGTGGTAACGGTGGCCGAAGTATTGTCCATCACAAACTGATAGTTGGAACCTGTGCGATCTCCACCCATTAAGGTATTGCTGATGGAAGATTTGGTGGTGTAGGCAGAGGCTGTCAACCGAACACGCAGATTTTCTTTGAGTTGTTTGTCATAGCCTATCTTTCCGTAAAACGAAGGTTTGCGTTTGGACACATTGGGCAAGGAAGGATCCAGAATGTTTCCCTGGATCTCGCCATCGGTATATGCTCCCATCAAGATGATTCCGTTCTTCATCCAGTACAGTTCTGCTCCGATTTCGGTGGTGAAGGCATCCATGATGTTGTTTTCGATCCATGGATTTTGCAGGGTGTGCCCCCCATCGCTTCTGCGATAATGTGCATCGCCATAGTTTACTTCCATGTGTCCCACTTTCAGGGTCAGGTTTTTCCAAACGTTATCCAGGAACTCACTTTTCAAAAAACTTACTTTATCTATTTTCAGAAATCCACCCTTCACCCAAAATTCATTATGATGGTGTGATGACATGTAGGAGATCAGATTCAGGCTGACCCCGTCTGCGAGTTGCACATCTATGTTAAGGTTGGCTTGTGCCAGGGGAAATCCTCCCCCCATTTCATAAAGCGCATTCGCATTGGTGTACTGAACAGCCGGAGTTCCTACCAGGTATCCACCAAAGACCGCAGGATTGGGAACAATTCCCGTGGCAGCAACCCCGGTTGCGCGGTTGATAAAGCTACCAGAACCCGGAGCCGTTTCAACATAGGAAGCTCCGGTGCCCGTATTAATGTTCAATACCGCCTTTGCTCCGTTTTCATGGCTCAGGCTTTGATATCCCTGCGTGAATCCGGCTCCAAAGCGAACCTTCAATCCATCGTATTGTACACTGTCTTTGTCTTTCTGTATTTCAAATACATTTATGCCTCGCTGGTCATAGGGTCTCCAATATTGAATCGGAGCTTGCGCAAAGGTCCAACCGACCAACATCAGGAAGGCAACGGTCATCATCAGGCTTTTAAAACTCATGGGTTGTTTTTTCATATGGATAAATTTTTAAGTGGACAATTAATTAACTCTGAAAACTAAATTTTGACAGGCGCCAGTGTTGCTTCAAAGGATATGGTGATTTCATCTCCTGTCTTAATGGTGCCAAACATGAATGAGGGTGGCTCTACATTGAATTGTGTCATTTTTATTTTTTTGGAGCCTTTGAAAAACAATGCTCCGTTTCGTGCTTCATAAACTACTTCCACTTCCACCGGTCTGGTCACCCCGGCTACGGTCAGGTTTCCGCTACACATCAGGGTCTTTTCAGATAATTTTGAGGAGGTCAACTGAAACAGGATGTCTTTATACTTATCTGTGTGCAATGATTTGTAAGCGTTTTTATCCATTGCCTTCTCTTTGCTTTTCAGACTTTCGGCCGGAAGGGTCATGCTTACCTGTGTTAGTTTGATCAGCGCGCCATCGGCACCCGTTTCCAGGGTGGCCTGGAAGATGGCCCCTTGTGAAGTCATCTTCCAATCGTGCAGGGTGGAGGTTCCTGCTATCGTAAAAACCGGAAAGCCGGTTTGGCGGTAACTCTGTTGAGCTTTTCCGGTCAACATCATAAAAGCCAGCGTAAGCGTTATCATGGACCGTGTAAAAATTTTCTCTTGGGAGGTGTTCATAGTTAAGTCGGGGCTGTTGCCGTTCACACTGCAACATTAGGCGTACCACGCAACCTGACACATGATGGTGAATAGTCCTGCGTATGATTTTTATCAGGGAAAAAGAGTAAACCGGGTGTCCGAAGCTGGAGTTCCTCCGCACCAGATCGGATGTCCGGCAGCTCTTTTCTCCATAGGTGCCCGCGTGAAGAGCGCAAGAATTCCAGGAAAAACCCCAAAAAATAGTATGCATGCATAATAATTTTACATACCTTCGTAACCGTTTGTTTGTGATGAAAAAGGAAGAAACCGTTGACTACCACATCAAAACCGCCTGGCATGCCATTGCGCGCATGTACAACCAGCAAGCGTTGAAATTTGATGGCACCATGTCCATCGGCTATGCCTTATTGAATATCTCTTCCGAGGAAGGCGCGCCTGCCATGAAGATCGGACCGCTCATGGGCCTGGAACCCAGGAGCCTCACACGGTTGTTGAAGTCCATGGAAGAGAAGGGATTGATATATCGGCAGGTGGACAAGAACGACAAGCGCTCGGTTAGGGTGTTGCTGACAAAGGAAGGCAAGAAGATGAAGGAAAAATCGCGGGAGACCGTGCTCCGGTTTAATGAGGCGGTGCGGGAGGAAATCCCCTCGGCCAAGTTGAATACTTTTTTTGAGGTCGTTCAGGAGATCAATCAAGTGATTGAACGGAATGGGGCGTACGTGGTGAGTAAAGCTATGAACTAATTAGATGAGATGTCAATTTCTGTGCTACATGAAAAAATTGAAAAACTGCCCGATCATAAAATCGAAGAGGTAAACCAATTCTTGGATTCTATATTAGAACAGGAGCGAATGAAAAACGAAAAACGACAGCCCGTTTTTGGCAGTGGTAAGGGTATGTTCATCATTCCCGATGATTTTGATGAACCCTTGGAAGACCTAAAGGAATATATGGTATGAAACTTCTACTCGATACACATATACTGCTTTGGTTTTTGGAAGGAAACGCCAGCAAAATTTCGTCTTCCGCCTTGCGTTCTATTCAGGCAAAGGAAAATGAGAAGTTTGTAAGTATCGCTTCTCTATGGGAGGTTGCCATTAAAGTCAGTATTGGTAAACTTCCCATTCAATCAACATTGTCAAAATTCTTTGATCTGGTCTCCTACAATGGATTTGAGATTGTTTCATTAAATCAAGATCACGTTCTTGAATATCTGCGGTTGCCTCTTCTTCACCGCGATCCCTTCGATAGAATCTTGATTGCACAATCCTCTCACGAAGGATTTCAAATTGTAACCAAAGACCCAAACTTTTCTTTATACCCAATCAAAATCATCTGGTAAAAACATGAATCGTTCAATTAAAAAAGTAGCTGTACTCGGCTCAGGGGTGATGGGCTCTGCCATCGCCTGTCACTTCGCCAACATCGGGTGTAAGGTGCTCTTGCTCGACATCGCACCCCAGGCGCTGACCGAGGAAGAAAAAGCAAAGGGACTAACCCTCGATCACAAGACCGTCAAAAACCGGATGGTTCAAAGTTCGTTTGACCGCAGCATCAAGTCCAGTCCCGGCCCCATCTACAGCAAAAAATTTGTGTCGCGCATTTCGCTGGGCAATTTTACAGACGACTTCCCCAAAATCAAGGAATACGATTGGATCATCGAAGTGGTGGTCGAAAATCTTGACATCAAAAAGAAAGTATATGAACAGGTGGAGCAGCATCGCACCCCCGGCACGCTGGTCACCTCTAATACCTCCGGCATACCGATTCATTTAATGGCCGAAGGCAGAAGCGAGGATTTTAAAAAGCATTTCGCAGGAACCCACTTTTTCAACCCTCCGCGGTATCTGAAATTGTTTGAAGTCATCCCTACCCCC
>CAYTNM010000019.1:0-38136 GCA_964439205.1 uncultured Ohtaekwangia sp. | reverse complement strand
ATTGAGTGAGGTATGGTACGGTAATAGAATAGGCACGCGTTACAAACGCGCGCCAACAAGGGGGGAGTACAAATACAGTTCGGCCTTGGATTATTATTCCAGGAAGAAAGGGTTTTTGGAAGTGGAGATGATTGAGTGAGGTATGGTACGGTAATAGAATAGGCACGCGTTACAAACGCGCGCCAACAGAGGGGAAAGTCCATTAGACTCCCCGGTGTTTATACGATTACCAAACCCATAAAAATACCTGGATAGGTTAGGAAGTAATACGGGTAGGCGCAACCGGTACCCCGAAGATTACAAATACTCAAGCGCAATTTTTTTTTACAGCAAAAATGAGAAAGACTGGCTATTTTTAAGTCAAGATAAAGCATGTAAATGCCCGGCATGTTTCAGGCTCGTTGGTGAAGAATACCAACGAGGGAAAATATCCTAAAATTATCCCTTGTATGAAAATTCGTTATCCGCTTCAAATCGCCCCGGAAAAAGTATTTCACATGCTCGCTGATTTTAAAAAATTTGGAGCGCTGCATCCTTTTATGAACCGGGTGGAAGGCGAACATCCCTCTTTTAAAGTATTTGAAACCGTTCCGTTATTTGGAATCATTCCCATCCATAATCAATATGATGTTTTTGTTCAGTCATCGAAGAACCCCCACGAAGTAGTATATCGCTCACCGATAAAAAAGTCAGTTACACTCACCATCACGTGGACATTTCCCGTAGATGAGAAAGCCATTCTGGAGGAGGATATCCACATTGAAGCAAACCCCGTGGTGCGCTGGATTCTCAGTACGGTCATCCGCAAAGCCCACCGGGTAGTTGTTGCGAAAATGAATAGTCGTTGAAACGGGTTAATGAATATTAGTGACGTGCAGGCAATCGTCCAAGCCTGACCATGATTATCTGTCGGGCCATAGATATGGCTTTCCATACACCCAACAAATTAGATACCAACGCTATGATGGTTCCGGATTTCTGATGAACTTTCCTCCGGAACTTCATTTACCTAACCCTCAAAAAATATGAAGCAGCTAAGAATTATACTTCTCGCCCTGGTGGTGACCCATGCGAGTGCTCAGCCTGAAACCAAGGTTAATCGAAAGGCGGAAGAAGACAAAGCGTTTGTTGTTCAACAACTGCAAGTCAGCACCCCCGTCTATAAGACTATTGCCAAAGATATCTGGGATTTTGCCGAGCTCGGCTATTTGGAAACCAAGAGCAGTGCGCTTCTTCAGCAAACGCTTAAACAAGCTGGATTTAAAGTGGAGACCGGAGTGGCAGAGATTCCTACCGCGTTTGTAGCTACCTACGGTTCCGGGAAACCAGTCATTGGAATCCTGGCAGAGTTTGATGCATTACCGGGTCTGTCGCAAGACACCGTTCCCTACAAGAAACCTTTGGTGGAGGGTAGCACAGGGCATGGCTGTGGACACAATTTGTTTGGGACGGCCTCATCGGCAGCTGCGATATCCATTAAACAATGGTTGGAAAAGAATAAAAAGTCGGGCACCGTCCGTCTTTATGGAACCCCGGCTGAAGAAGGTGGCGGAGGTAAAACGTTTATGGTAAGAGCTGGTTTGTTTGAAGATGTAGATGCGGTGTTACATTGGCATCCTTCCGATCATAACTCGGCTGATGCCCAATCATGCCTGGCGGTGATCGGAGCCAACTTCCGGTTTTATGGAACTTCTTCTCATGCGGCTGGCTCGCCTCACGTGGGTCGTTCTGCCTTGGATGGTGTGGAGTCGATGAATTATATGGTGAACATGTTGCGTGAACACATGCCTCAGGAAGCGCGGATTCATTATGTGATCACCAAAGGAGGACTGGCGGCCAATGTGGTGCCTGACTATGCCGAAGTGGAATACATGGTGCGTCATCCCAATGTAAATGGGGTATTGGAACTGTGGGATCGGGTGGTCAAGGCAGCCGAAGGTGCAGCCACCGGCACGGGCACCCGCATGGATTATGAAATTGTATCAGGCTTATATAACCTGTTGCCTAATGAAACGCTGGGCAAACTGATGCACGCTAATCTGACGAAGGTGGGAGGCGTAAACTACTCAGCCTATGAACTGGATTTTGCCAAAAAAATACAATCTAGTTTTTCATATGCGGCACCTCCGCTGGCACGAGCACAGTCGGTAGAGCCCTTTAAAATAGGTTCCTTTCCTGCCTCTACGGATGTAGGAGACATTAGCTGGTTGGTACCTACTACCGGACTGGGTACGGCCACCTGGGTGCCGGGTACTGCAGCGCACACCTGGCAGGCGGTGGCCGTGGATGGGATGGGTATCGGAATGAAAGGAATGATGAATGCTGCCAAAGTAATGGCCATGACCGGCATTGATCTGTTTACCAACCCGATGCTGATTGATCAGGCAAAAGAAGAATTGAAGAAAAGAAGAGGAGTTGATTTCAAGTATAAGTCGTTGGTAGGAGATCGCAAGCCACCTTTGGATTATCGGGTGGGAATGAGGTAAGTCACGAGGCTATCTTGATCATCAGGTGAGCCAATACTTTTGAGTAGATGATAAAAACAAAAAGCGCACTTATTTTTAGAAATAAGTGCGCTTTTATTTAGTAGCCCGTAGGGGAATCGAACCCCTGTTACCAGAATGAAAATCTGATGTCCTAACCCCTAGACGAACGGGCCGTCTCGGAAAAGAGGTGCAAATATAGGCTTAATGCAGGTTTTTGCAAATAACTACCTTTTTTTCCCGACTATTTTTTAGCCTCCTCCTGTGCCAGCAATGCCACGGTTTCATCGGCATCAATCACGATATCGTCTTCTCCCACCTCATCAAAAGGGTTTTCCAAATGATCCTGGATGTTATCCAGACTCACTAAAATAAAACTGTACAAAACCGGCATTACATACTCCAGGGCGGCTGAGTAATCATGGGCGGTGCTGGCAAAATAGGGCCCATAGATGATCGGGAAAATGTAAATAAAGACCTTGCTGTAGGCACGCAGGGTAATAGGTGTTCGGTAGTGATGAATGATCTTCATGTTGTCAAAAGCGATGATCATTTTGCTTACATATTGGCTCACGCGTGAAATCTCACCACTTTGAACCCCATGCTGGCGCAATTCCATGGTCATCTGCGAGAGCTGGGAAAACCGGTCAAACATGATTTTCTCATTTTCAATCCACTGGGGGTTGCGATAGGTTTTAAACATGTCTTTCATCATCACCAGCATTTCCTTCATCAGGGCTGCGGTACGGGCCGGGAGGTCATTTTCTTTTTGCGTGGTCCAATCTCGGGTTGCATAAAAGATGGCAATCGCATGCCCCTTAAAATCGGCATAGCGTTGCAGAGCGGTTTCCCTTCGGGTATATGCTGATCCAATGGAGAAAACGACTGGGAAAACGATGGCCACCCCCACCAACATATCCGGAAACTTGGCGGTGAGGTCATAGTACGAACAGAAATAGGTTGAAAGTACCGCTAATGCGGTAATAATGAATGTTTTATAGTTAATTATCAGAGCGAAACTTTTGATCAGACGCCTCATATAGGGGATTTAAGCGTGCAATTTTTCGCAAAAAAGTGAATATTACCAAATTGTTAAGTAGTCAGATGGAAGAATCAACCTTGGAGGCTTCCAACGGTATAAAAACTGATGAAGAGATATTATCCCCTACTTCTGCTTTTACTTTTGTTGCGAGGGGAGGGGCTGTTGTTGTATCTCTTGGTGGTGGTACGCTTGGTCTTGAATCCTGTTTTTCCCTGAACAATCCGACTGATACCTACGCCTACACTCAGGTAGACTTCTCTTCGTTCGCCAAACAAATCGGTGACTGGCCCATCGGCCTGCAGGCTATTGACATAATCCGACTTTCGTGGATCAAAAATTCCAAAATTGGCTCTGCCGTCAAAGTTTAAACTCCAGTTGTCATTCAGGTCAAAGTCTGAGCGCAAGCCCACTCCGGCAAATAGCTGTAGTGGATTGAACTTATCATTCGCTACGTATACCAGATTGTTTTCCTCCGGAACAAACACGCCATCGTAAACAAGATTGTAGCCCGGGGCTGTGGGGATGATAACATTGGCTGGATAATTGAGTTTGGAGGCGTCATGGGTAATAAACTCCTGTCCCTGAATAAGATAATTGACATTGATGGCAGCCACCATACTCAGCCTGAAAAAAGCCATGTCATTGATATGAATCTTGAGAGCCATGGGCAAACTAAAGTAGTTCATCTCTACGTTCCGTTCTCCCACTTCACCACCATTGGTGTTTTTGATAATAAATTTTTGTCCGATTTTCACATAACTGGGTGTGATGGCATAGCCCCAGCCAACCTTATCATATCCATACGTCAGTCCAATAGGAGTTCCTCTGACGGTAAAACGACCAAAGTAACGGGGGTCTTTTTTGAATCCCTGATCAATGGTGAAGGGGAAATTCATTCCGCCAAATATGCCAAAGGACTCAACCGTTTGCGCGCGTATGGACTCAGAAAAAAGCAAGACTAAACCAATAAAAATTACCCTCATGAAGGTCAGTTACGGTTACGGTAGCGAGCGGTCATTTTTCCACAAAAGGGTGAATACTACCACCGCCCACATTTGAACAAAACTAAGACAAAAACCCGAATTAGCAGGCAACGGTAGCCGTTTTAAGCTAATTTTGCGCGCTTTATTACTTCTTTATTACACCTGCTTGAGTCAAATCCGAAACATCATCCGAAAGATTGGCACTTCTGTTTACGGAAGCCTGGTCAGGTACCTGCTGCTGGCGATGGTATTTTTTATGCTTTGCCGCGTCATTTTTTATCTTTTAAATACTTCTTTTTTTCCGGACATGACATGGTCCCGGTTGTTGCGAATTATGGTGGGTGGGCTGCGATTTGATCTGGCGGCAGTTCTTTACCTGAACAGCCTTTTGCTGCTGGCCATGATCATTCCGTTTCAAGCGAGATTTACCCGAGGGTACCGGTCTGCGCTGTATTGGCTATTTGTTATTGTTAACTCGGTTGCGCTTATCCCTAATCTGGCCGATTGTATTTACTACCGGTTTACCCTGCGAAGAACTACCCTGAGTTTTGTCAACCAATTTGAAAACGAACAAAATGTATCAGCGCTGCTTTTTCAGTTTTTAATTGACTATTGGTACATCGCTTTGATCTGGGTCATCCTCGTGTACTTGCTCGCCCGGCTGGCCCGTCAAATTCGGTACGAGGGGCCTCAGATGCATAACCCCTGGCTCTTTTATCTTTCCGGACTGGCAGCGATACCGTTGGTGGTCTATCTGTTTATTGGAGGTGTGAGAGGTGGGTTTGCTCATAGCACGCGGCCCATTACACTGAGCAACGCAGCTGCCTATGCCCGCGAACCCAAAGACATTCATTTGGTCTTGAACACTCCTTTTGCGCTGATGCGAACCGCCAAGGCCAACGTTATTGAAAAGGTAAACTACTTTCCGGACGAAACTTCACTGAACAACGTGTTTGATCCGCGCATCTTCCCGCAGGACTCATTGCCCTTTCGTCAGCAGAATGTTGTGGTCATTATTCTGGAGAGCTTTTCAAAAGAATTCATCGGTGCTTATCACCATGGTACGACCATCCCAAACTATCAGGGGTATACACCTTTCCTGGATTCATTGATCGGGGTGAGCCGGGCTTACCAATTCTCTTTTGCCAACGGGCGTAAATCCATTGATGCGATGCCCTCCGTGTTAGCCAGCATTCCATCCATTGAAGTGCCTTATGTGTTGTCGCATTATTCCGGCAACAAAATCAACAGCCTCGCAAGCCTCTTAAAATCCAAGGGATACCAGACTGCTTTTTTTCATGGTGCACCCAATGGTTCGATGGGGTTTGATGCGTTTGCCAACCTGGCCGGATTTGACGCGTACTATGGCAAAGACGAATACAATCATGATGAAGATTATGATGGGATCTGGGGAATCTGGGATGAGCCCTTTCTTCAGTATTACGCAAAAACGTTAAATACTTTTCAGGAACCCTTCTGTACAGCACTGTTTACAGTCTCTTCACATCATCCGTACAAACTTCCGGAAGGATATGAAAGTCGTTTTCAAGGGGGAAGTCGTCCGATCTACAAAACCATTCAATATACAGACCGGGCTCTGCGTGAATTTTTTAAAACGGCTTCTCAAATGCCCTGGTACGAAAACACGTTGTTTGTGATTTCGGCAGATCATGCGTCTGCTGAAATTGAATATCCGGAGTACAATACCGCCTGGGGCTATTTTTCCATCCCTGTTTTTTTCTTCAAGCCAGGTGCCGGGTGGCATTCGTTCGAGCCGGAAATCATTCAACAGGTGGATGTGATGCCTACGGTATTAAGTTATCTTCAATACGATGAGCCGTACGTAGCTTTTGGCAGGAATGTATTTGCGAAAGATAAAACCCCCTTTGCTTTTAACTATCTCAATAATAATTACCAGTTATTTGAAGGCGAGTATTTGTTGCTATTTGATGGAAAGCAACCCGTGGGACTTTATAATTTCCAAACCGATGTCTTTTTGAAAACAGATTTGAAAGATCAGCTACCGGATCAAACGAAGCGGATGATGGCTCGTATTCAGGCGTATATTCAACAGTATAATAACCGCATGGTGGATGATAACTTAACCATGGAAGGACCGCAACGTTCGAAAATCAATCACCATCCTTAGGCGAGATTGTGATAAACATTTTGCACGTCATCGTCTGCTTCCAAAGCGGTAATGCATTCCATCACTTCATCTTGCTGGGCTTCGGTGAGTTCTTTGGTGGTGGTGGGGATGTAGTTGAGTTCTGAACTCTTGGCATCCAGTTTTTTGCCTTCCAAAAATTTTTGCATGTGACCAAACTCAGCAAACTTTGTATACACGATGATCTCCTCTTCTTCCCGCTGAATATCTTCCGCTCCGGCATCAATCAGTTCTAATTCCCACTCATCCAGATTCAGCTTGGCAGGATCAAATTTAAAAACACCTTTTCGTTCAAACATAAATTGCACCGAACCACTGTTGCCCATGCTGCCTCCGTTTTTTGAAAAGTGCAGGCGCACATTGGCTACGGTGCGCGTAGGATTGTCCGTGGCACATTCTACGACTACAGGAATGCCATGCGGAGCATATCCTTCATATACGACTTCCTGAAAATCCTTTTCATCCTTGGACGAAGCACGTTTAATGGCAGCCTCAACGCGGTCTTTGGGCATGTTAAGACCCTTCGCATTCTGCATGGCCATCCGGAGTCGCGGGTTGTTGTCCGGATTGGGACCACCTTGTTTAACAGCAATAGCAATATCTTTACCGATGCGTGTGAATCCTTTGGCCATGCGGTCAAAGCGGGCAAACATTTTATGTTTCCGTTTTTCAAAAATACGTCCCATACAGAGTCTGGTTCTAAAGTGGCAAAAATAGAAAAAAGGAGTTACGAAGTTGAACCCTTCCGTCAGGTAAAATTGGCTTATCAGATGTTGACTAGAGATCGCGGACGCTGAATGTGTCGCCTTGTTCCGGATCGCCTGTCTCAAATCCTTTTTTAAACCATCGCATACGCTGTTCGGAGGTGCCGTGCGTAAATGAATCGGGCACCACGTATCCCTGAAACTGCTTTTGCAGACGATCATCGCCAATAGCAGATGCAGCGTTCAACGCTTCTTCGATGTCACCCGGTTCCAGAATTTGATTCATGCGATGGGCATGGTGAGCCCAAACTCCGGCCAGAAAATCTGCTTGCAGTTCTAACCGGACAGAGAGATCGTTGTATTCAGCTTCGCTTACCTGATTTTTCATGCGGTGAACCTTTTCCGTGATGCCCAGCATGTGTTGAATGTGATGACCAACTTCATGGGCTATCACATAGGCTTGCGCAAAGTCGCCAGGAGCGTTGAGTTTACTTTTGAGTTCTTCGTAAAAACTTAAATCGATGTAAACTTTTTCATCGGCCGGGCAGTAAAAAGGTCCGCTGGCAGCGGTGGCCCCGCCACAGGCTGATTCCACCTGGCCTGTAAACAACACAAGTATGGGCTCTCGGTAATCAGATTTTAACTTGTTCCAGACATCTTCTGTATCAGCCAACACAGTTTTGGTGAAATTGGCAAGTTCTTCTTCCGCGGCAGAAGGTGCATAGTCTGGATTTTGCTGGCCAGTGGTATATGGGTCAACTCCACCACCCGTTTGCTGCAACAGGCTTAGGGGATTGGTTCCGGTGAGCCAACTGATGATTAATACAATCACCAACATTCCCAGTCCTCCTTTGGTGAAAAGACCTCCGGGCATACGGCTTCCGCCACCGCTCATGCCCCTGCGGTCATCCACATTGGTGCTTTGCCGTCTTCCAATCCACTTCATAGCTTAGGAATTTTATGAATCGAAAGGTAAGATTTTTTATTGGTGTATTCGAACGGTCTTACCGACTGGGATCAGCACCCGGATCACTCCTGATCGATCACGTACTTACCTGTTTCTGGTGGTGGGAATAGCTACTGTTGCTTTTCTTCTGAAGGAAAATCACGCAAGGCAAATGCTACACCCTTTCGGATATTTTTCTCCGATAGATCAGGAGTAGTTTCCAGGTAGCTGAGAGCGGTACTTTGCCAAACAACCCTACTGGTAGACCTATCCACCAGGCTGACAATCATACTTCCTTTGGTCAGATAGATTTCTTCTCGTTGCGGAAACGTAATGGAGTAGGGGAAGTCTTCAAAGTTATTGCGATGATAGCTCGTTACCTTTTCATTTTCTACGGTCACCGAAAAGGCTACCATCAGATCAGGGTTATCGTTGTCATAGCGCAGTCCCTTTTTTTCCATTTCAAAAATCAAAGCAGTTTTGATCCGCTCCCGAATGATGCTGTCTTGCAGATAAGCCGGCCCGTTGATCTCAAATTGACAGCCCTGCAGCCAGCAAAAGGTTTGATAGTTTGCAAAAGATGCAGCCGGATCAACGACTGTCTTTAGTCTGGCTGAACAAGCGGTCAGGATTGCTACCAGAAACCATACGAAAAGGCGGATTTTCATAGATCCAAAAGTACCGGAAGCCGTCTGTAAAAGATATGACTTAACTCAACTTTTACGATGATTGTTATCAGGTAATGACACACAACTTGACCAGATGGTATCTAGTATTTTAATGATCCTGACGAAAGATTTAGCCTTCCAAAATACACTTGGCACCCTCCATGACAAAGCGCTGGAACTTATTTCTCAGTTCTTTGGAGTCGTAGCTTCGGGAGCCTCCGTGAAGATCCGGTATCCGCATGTCTGTTATTTTGGAAGTGGAAAGTTTTTTTAATTGATCCGGGGTTACGTCCATGGTTAGGAAATAGGTAGAAAAAGTAATGTTATCAGAATCAGTGATCGTCATACTGCTGACGGCTGATTTGGTCTCGGCATTGGTGAACAGGTTTATGATCTCTCCGTTTTCTAATTTAATCAGTACTTCTGATCCTTTCGGAATGGTGTATTCGATGGCCGCCATTTCCGCTGCCCTGAATTGGAAAATACTCTTTCCTTGGCTGGACTCAAAGTAAAGAGTCTTGATGCCTCTGGCTTTCCATTCAAAAGAAGACACTTTTTCGTTCGAAAACGGATCCGTCTTTTTCACACATTGACCAACTACTTCAGAGAAGTTGAAAATCAGAATAGAGGCGAGGAGGGGTAAGAATTTATTCATAGAGTTCATGTTTGATGGTTATCAAAAATAAAACATGAAACTGAATTCCCTCACAGAAGAGGGCTTTCTGTAGGCTGAATTCAAAAAACTCCCCTTTTTCAAGGATAAAAAACACATGAGGGAAAGCCTACGGCTAGGCCAATTCCCTCAAATCCACCGGTACCACACGGCTTACTCCTTTTTCCACCATGGTGATTCCGTAGATAACGTCTGTGCTGGTCATGGTCCGTTTGTTGTGCGTGACAATCACAAATTGACTGTCTTTGCTAAAGGTTCGGATAATGTTATTGAACTTGTCAATGTTGGCATCATCCAAGGGAGCATCAACCTCATCGAATATACAAAAGGGTGCAGGCTTTAACAGATACATGGAGAAAAGAAGAGCGGTAGCTGTTAATGTTTTCTCCCCACCGGAAAGTTGATTGATGGTTAATGGACGTTTGCCTTTGGGTTTGGCGATAATATCGATGTCTGACTCAAGGGGTTTAGCCGGATCCACCAACTTTAAATCGCAGTCATCGCCTTCATTGAATAGTGACCGGAACACCCGTATAAAATGCTCTTTTATTTGAGTGAATGCCTGCATAAATGTTTCGCTGGCCACGACTTCAATTTCGTTGATGGTGGCAAACAATGATTCTTTGGCTTTTAACAAATCTTCTTTTTGGGCAACGATAAAGTCGTTTCGCTGTTTGATCTCCGTATAAGCTTCCATGGCCATCGGATTGATCGGCCCCATGTTGTCCATCTTTTCCCGGATTTTTGCCACCTGCTCGCGAAGTTTTTCCTCATCCGCCTTGGCTAGTTCCTCTGCTTCGGGTGTTGTCTGATCCACGATTGTATCCAGATCCACATTAAACTCAACAGACAGTCGTTCTTTCACAGAATTCAGTTGCATCTTACTTTCATTCAACTGCCCCTGTAACTCCATCAGCAGGGAGTCAATGTTTTGCCGCTGATGCTGTATTTCCCGCAAGTCTTTTTCAAACTGATCGATTTCTCCGCGGCCTGAATAATACTCTTTTTCAGCTTCGCTCAAGCCTTTCTCCATTTCTTCTTTTTCGCTGTACATACCGATGAGTTGCTCATCGCTGCTTTGCGTAGTTTCAATGGTAATTTTTATTTCGTCTTCGTTGGCTCGCAATTCGATCGTGTTAGTCTCAATCCGAAGACTGCTTTGCTCCATCGATTCCTGCTTGAATCGAATCTCCTGCTCCACGCTTTTAACCCTGTTTTCCTGTTGGTGGAAGAAGATGTTTTGCTCATTAAAAGAGGCTGATTTCTGACTTAATAGCTCGGACTGGCTGGCCAGTTCAATCGCGATGGCTTTGATCTTCTCTTCATGTTGCGCCAGTTCGTGCTGCGCTTCCTGAGCTTTAGGTTTTAATTCATCGAGTTCGACCAGCAAGGAATCAATTTTTTCAACAATATCTTCTTTGCGCAAATCAGCACTGCTCAAGAGCGTAGCAAACTGCTCTTGCTTGGTTTTGACGGAGATAAATTCATCGTTTACTAACTTGATCGCGCTAAAGGCCTCATCAATTTGTTGTTTGAGGGTATTGTTGCGCAGGCGTTCCAACTCGCGCTGACGATCCAGCAAGGAATGGCGGATGTCTTCCACTTTTTTGGTTAGGTCTTTGATTTCCTTGTCAAGTTTTTCAAGATTTTTAGCCCGTCCGATTTTCTTTCCTTCAAACAAGCCAACACTACCACCGGACAGACTAAACTTACGTTTGGTCACTTTACCGCTTTTAGTGATAAACACACTGTCGTCACCGGCCGGCAATCCTTTGACATCACCTTCAAACACATATACCTGATCCAGAATGTACGCCATCAGTTTGGTGTACTTCGGATCAAATTCAATGATTTGCGTAGCCGGGAAGGCATTGGCATACATTTGAATGGGCGAGGGATGAAATTTTTCAAAAGCGTCCAGGATAAAGAAATTGGCTTTGCCCTTGCTGGCATCACTTAAGATATTGATCGCCTCGTACGCCTCGGCCTCATGCTCGACTATATAATAATTCAGAAAAGGCTCTAAATAATTTTCGATGGCTACCCGATATTCTTCACTGGTGCCAATAATATCAGAAAGCAGCGGGGCATTCTTGGTCCATCCCACGTTTTTCTTTAAAAACTTAATGGCCTCTGGAAATCCTTCCAGATTTTCCACGAGCGACTTGGTCAACTGATATTCGTTTTGACGGGCATCGAGTTTACGACCGCTTTCGGTCATTTCCTCACGAATCATTTCAATGGTTTTTTCCAATGAACTGATGCGCTGACGCATCTCATCTTCTTCTGATTTTAACTTTTCATGATAGCCGGTTTTGCTGGCCACCTCTTCCTGCAGATACACCAGTTTCTTTTCAAATTCTGCTAAACTGGCGCTTTGCTGATGGGTATCCGAAGCCGTGCGTTCAAGTTCCTGTTTAAAAGAGGCCACCTGAATATCCCTGATTTCAACCGCTTTGTTCAACTGAAAAGACTCTTCCTGCTTGGCCCGGTGTATTTGGCGTAAAGCATCCGACTCTCCCTGCAAAGTGTAGGTAGCTGCCTTTTGTGTATCATAATCCGATTTCAGGGCATCTACTTTGGTGATGATCTCCTGAAGAATGGACTGGGCCGAAGCTCGTTCTGCTTCCAGACTTTGAATGCTGAAACGCGCACGTTCATTGCTTTTCTTATCCTGATCGATCTGGTCTTTCAGATTGGTAACCCGATCATTCAAAAAGCGAAGACGTTCATTTTTAATCTGTTTTTCGCTTTCGTATTGACGGATTTTAGAAACGTGCTCGTTGATCGATTTTTGGCGGGAGGCCAATGTTTTTTCCTTGATGATCAGGTCTGCTTTTGACTTTTCGATCAAGGCATCTTTTTCAGCGATCTCAGCCGCCAATCGGGTTTTACGATCGTGTTCGCTTTCTACCTGCTTGCTGATGGTGGTAAACTTTTCTTTTTGTTTATTCACCACCACTTTGGCCAAATGAATGCTTTTCTCTTTATAATCTTCTTTTACTTTGTAATAGGTTTCGGTTTGTTTTGCCTGTTTTTCAAGGCTTTTCATATTCTTCTCGATTTCAAAAAGCAAATCCTCTACACGCTCCAGGTCAGCATCAGTATCTTCCAGTTTTTTCAGCGTTTCTTTCTTGCGTTTTTTGAATTTAGAGATTCCGGCCGCTTCTTCAAAAAGCATCCTGCGGGAGTTATCTCGGTCGTTCAGAATGTCGTCCACCATTCCCAACTCGATAATGGAGTAACTATTAGACGCCACGCCAGTATCCAGAAACAAATTGGTGATATCTTTTAACCGGCACTCGACACCATTCAACAAATATTCGCTATCGCCCGACCGATATAGTCTGCGGGTAATGGTCACTTGGGAATATTCGGTAGGCAGGAGATTTTTGGTGTTGTTGATGGTCAATGAAACTTCCGCCATCTGTTGGGGCGATCGTCCGCTGGTTCCATTAAAAATCACATTCTCCATTTTTTCGGAACGCAGGGCACTGGTTTTTTGCTCTCCCAAAACCCATCGGATGGAATCTACCACATTGGATTTGCCACAACCATTGGGCCCCACAATACCTGTAATGCCCTCGTCAAAGTTGATAACGACCTTATCAGCAAAACTTTTGAATCCTTTAACTTCCAGTTTAGATAACTGCATGAAACGCGAAAATTGAAGTGGTTGTAAAAAATTTAAGACGGCAAATATAAGCGGACAGCGCACAATTGGAAACGAGGCTGTTCTCATTTCATCCACATCTGCAATTGTGGATAAAATCTTTCAAAAAGTAGATTAGAACCTCAATTCTGGTTACCTTGCGGTATGGATAGTTTTTGGATTTTTTTGATAATTACTGCTATATCCCTCATAGCCAGAGTTCTTGGTGGCAATAAAAAAGGGCAGGAAGAACGCGACCGCAGGGTGAATGAGCCTTCCACCACGGGTCAACCAAAGACATTTGAAGAACTCTTGAGAGAAATTCAGGCCAGTAAGGCCCCCCAGCCACCTTCGCCCAAACCGGTGGTGACGCCTTCCTACGAAACCAGGCCTACCTTCACGCCTTCAACCGTTGAAGATTATGACGATAATCTGGAGGAGGAAGAAAAAAGTCTGGAGGACACTGAGTATACCTATCAAAAGAAGGATAACGTATACGATGTCTACGAAAAGGCTAAGCGTGAGGCTTTTGAGCGGGCTTCTTTGGAAGACACGCTGACCCTCGATCAGACGGATGTCCGGTTTGGTCAGTTCAAGGAGTATCAGAAGAAGAAAAAGGTATCCTCTGTTAACCCGTACAAACATCTGATTCGCAACCCGGAAAGCTTTAAAAAAGCCTTTGTGGTCAGCGAAATCCTGCAACGCAGAGTTTAAATTCGTGCAGAAAAGCCCAAAATCTTACTTGAATGCTTAAACTCTTAAGCTTAAAAGCCTTTTTTTTTGCAAAAGACCGACCTTTACCCAAATTTTAGTTTACATTTTTTAATAAAAGGCCGTATTTTTCCAGATATGTCTCGTCTTGGTGGCTTCATTCTTCTCTTGAGCGGATTCTGCGTGTCCCTGTTTTCCTATGCCCAAACCTCTTGTCAGGTCAAAATGGAATATACGGTTCAAATGGCCGGGAAAAGCCATGAGATTTTTTTGGAATTGAAGGAAGGTCAGGAAGGGGAATTCACCTGTGAACTTTATGATCTCTATCAGGGCAAGGTCGTTTCATCCAGAAGTATCAATATCCGGAAAAATCAGGTTCAAAAAGTTTTTACTCGTGTGTCCGCGTCCTTGTATACGATTTATATCAAATCTAACCAGTGCTCGAGGCCGGTAAGCATTGGCGGTAGGGAAGGAATCAATGTAGGTGTGACCGAATGAAAGACCTACTAAAATATTATGTTCTTGTGGCCTTATTTGCCGGAATAATTTCCGGAGTTCAGGCGCAATGTCCGACCGGTGCTACCACCATCCGCACCAGCACAGACGTGACTTGTTTTGGTGCCAATGATGGCACCATTACTGTCGAGTTGGCTGACGGTGCTGCACCCATCAATTTTGAACTGTATGATAATTTTTTAGGGACCTTTGTAACGCCAACGGTTACACGAACCATTGGCCCTTTTAATCGGGTGGTGTTTTCCAATGTACCGCCCTCCATCTATCAGGTGGTGGTATTTAAAACAGGATGTACCACGCGCGTTGTTATTGAACCGCCTTTTGGATTTGAAATTACAGAGCCGACTGCCCTGACGGCTTCTTCCACCTTTCTTCCCGATTGTAATACCAACCCTGTGGTGGGCAATGGATCCATTAATCTGACTGTGAGTGGTGGAACTTCCCCTTATTCTTTTTTGTGGAATGATGGAGCAACCAGTGAAGATCGAATCAATCTGAATGCAGGCACTTATTCCGTGACCATCAGGGATGCTAATAATTGTACGTTTCCAGTGTCTGTAACCATTCCGGTTCCAACGGTAGCGAGTGCCGGCCCCGACCAGAATTTGTGTATTAATTCTACCACATTATCGGGTAGTGTGCCGGGAGCAGGAGAGTCTGGGCAGTGGACATTGATATCCGGCTCAGGCACCATTACGGACAGTACCAATCCCTCGACCACTGTTACTAGCCTGGGTTTTGGTACCAATACTTTCCGCTGGACCATCACCACCACCATTGGCCCTTGCCCAACCCGGCAAGATGAGGTTTCCATTATCGTACCTCCAACGTTAACCGCTAACGCTACCAAAACAGATGTCAGTTGCTTCGGTGGTTTAAATGGTTCCATTAATGTAACCGTTAGTGGTGGAACAGCTCCCTATACCTTTGTTTGGTCGGATGGCCCTGTCACTACGGAAGATAGAACGGGTCTTGGCAGTGGTTCTTACACAGTGACAGTCAGAGACACCAGAGGGTGCCAGACGATAGCTACGGTTTCCATTACGCAACCTACGGAATTGTTGTTGTCAACCGCACAGGTTAACCTCTTATGTTTTGGAGTCAATACCGGATCGATCGATTTAACAGTTACCGGAGGAACCCCCGGCTATACATATGTATGGTCAAA
This sequence comes from uncultured Ohtaekwangia sp., assembly GCA_964439205.1. Taxonomy (GTDB): domain Bacteria; phylum Bacteroidota; class Bacteroidia; order Cytophagales; family Cyclobacteriaceae; genus ELB16-189. The sequence continues at coordinate 22,423 of CAYTNM010000019.1, read as the reverse complement.
CGGAGCAACCTCTCAGGATATTTCAGGCCTGGCCGCAGGCACCTATTCCGTTAACGTAACCGATGTAAATGGCTGTGCAAAATCAACTTCTGTCACGATCACAACTCCTTCAGCTATTACCATCAGCACAACGAAAACGGATGTCAGTTGTCACTTGGGAAATAATGGGTCGATTACTGTAACCCCTGGCGGAGGCACTCCCGGGTATGAGTTTTCACGTAACAATGGAGTTACGTTTCAGACATCGCCCATTTTCACAGGGCTTCTAGCTGGCACCTATGCCATTCGCATACGCGACCTGAATGGATGTGTGTCTTCACCTTTAAACGTCACCATTACTCAGCCTGCAGCACCTGTTTCCTTTACATCCAGTTCCACGGGCGTTTTATGCTTTGGAGATGCCAATGGAACCATTACCATCAATGCTTCCGGAGGAACTCCTGGGTACCAATATTCAAATGATAATGGAAGCAATTTTCAGCCGGGAAATACCTTTACCAATTTGATGGCAGGGAATTATAATGTGCTGGTTCGTGATGCTAATGGATGCACAACATCTACGTCTGTCGTTACGGTAGGAGGACCAACGGCTGCATTAGTTTTTTCTACTTCAAAAGTGGATGTACTCTGTTTAGGAGGAACAAACGGATCTATTAGTGTTACAGCTTCCGGTGGAACACCCGGATATAGTTACTCCATCAATGGAGGAGTGTTTCAACCCGCTTCCATATTTACCTCACTTTCAGCCAATACATACTCCATCCAGGTCAGAGATGCCAACAACTGTACATCGGCTATAGCATCGGTGACGATCACTCAACCGGTCAGTAGTGTTTCATTTAGCTCAATCACCACGGCCGTGGCCTGCCGGGGTGATGCCACAGGATCTATCGTAATCAATGCGGTCGGGGGCACCTCTCCGTATGCATATTCAATCAATGGAGGAACCACTTTTCAGGCATCAAATATTTTCATTGGATTGACAGCTAATGTTTATTCGGTGGTGGTCAGAGATGCCAATAGCTGCCCGCCTGCGACAGCTTCTGTATCCGTCACGCAACCGGCAGCTATTTTGAGCTTTACCAATTCGAAAATTGATGTGGCTTGCTTGGGAGGAGCCACGGGCAGCATCACCATTAACCCTTCTGGAGGCACAGCACCGTACTCTTTTTCTATCGACAATGGCGCAAGTTTCCAGACTAGTTCAAACATTTTTTCCGGGTTGGTAGCAGGTTCATATCAAGTGTTGGTGCGCGATCAAAATTTATGTACCACTTTGGCCGTGCCCGTTATCATCACAGCCCCCGCATCTGCTGTCACGTTTTCTTCCACAGTTTCACCCGTAAGCTGCTTTGGTGGTGCAAATGGATCTATTACACTCACACCTTCCGGGGGCACACCGGGCTATCAATATTCCATTAATGGGGGAGCATTTCAGGCATCCAATAGTTTTACCGGTCTTTCAGCCGGGGTCTATAGCATTATTGTCAGGGATATAAATTTATGCTCAACTGTCCCTGCCAATGTAAATGTCAATGGGCCAACAACGGCAGTCACTTTTACATCATCGACTACTGCAGTTAGCTGCTTTGGTGGAGCCGATGGCTCTATCTCAATTTCAGCTATCGGTGGAACACCGGCATATGAATACTCCATCACCGGACCGGGAGGATATCAATTGGGATCTACTTTTTCTGGCTTGAGTCAGGGAAACTATACCATATTGGTTCGGGATGGAAACGGATGCGATGCCGTGAACTCAATTATTACTGTAGCCCAGCCGTCAAGCCCATTGACTTTGTCTGTTACCAAGACTGATATCAGGTGTTTTGGAAGTACTACGGGGGAAATCCTGGCATCCGCATCGGGTGGCACGGCCGGATATGAATTTTCAATTGATGGAACTACTTTTCAAACGTCAGGAATATTTTCAAATTTAATATCTAACTCATATACCGTTCAGGTGCGTGACGCTAATAATTGTGTGACAATTTCTAACGTCACATTAACTCAACCGGTAGCCGCGTTAGCTATTCAGACGGTCTCCAGCACTGATGCCTTCTGCCTGGGAATTAATGACGGTACGATCACGGTTTCGAGTGTCATCGGTGGAACACCAGGCTATCGGTATTCGATTGACGGCACAAATTTTCAAGGAACCAATTCATTTACGGGCCTTGCTTCAGGTAGCTATTCTGTAGTGGTGCGTGATGTGAATGATTGTGATTCGGCACCTTCGGTTGTCACGATTTCCACCGGGACGGTATTGGATTTTACCGCCACCCCCACCGGAGCAGTTTGTCTTGGAATTAATAATGGATCAATCGCCCTTTCATCTGAAACCGGGGGCACAGGACCTTATACCTACTCCAACGATAATGGTAGCTCGTTTTCCGCTACGAATAACTTTACAGGCTTAGCTCCAGGTGATTATCAGGTAGTGATTCAGGATGCACTCAATTGCCGATCAATTGCTAAAACGGTGACTGTAGCAGCCGCCACGGTGATTACAGCCGCTGTAGTGGCAACGCCTGCTTCGTGTGCCAATAATGACGGAACCATCGAGTTTACTTCCACTACAGGTGGCATGCCGAACTATTCGTACTCCATCAGCGGCCCCACAGGTACATTCATTCTTAACCAGACATTGTTTACTGATCTGGTTTCAACACCCGGGCCAACGGGGTATGAGGCTGTAGTGCGTGATGCTAATGGTTGCTTATCGGCTGCGCAGACCATCTTAGTGCCAATATCTAATATCATCAATCTGGATACATTATATATCAATCGTACCATTTCATTGCCGGACCGACCAACCGGTGCCATGGTAGTAGGATTGGTGGAGGAGGGAAATAGTCCTTATCAGGTAAGCTTGGAATTAACTGAGTCTATCCCGCTCGATGGTAAAACACTATCCACTGGTCTGGTGGATGCGGCCATCAATCCGGCTAACGGAAATTGGGAAGCCAGCTTCCCGGATCTTTTTCCAGGCTTTTATCGAATGACGATTCGAAATGCTCCTGGCTGCGAATTGATTTATGAAAACGTTTTGCTGTTGTTTGATACCAATCTGTTGATCCCCAACATCTTTACACCCAATGGCGATGGCGTAAATGATGTGTTTTATGTGCGCAATAAAACCGAATTTACTTCGGTAGTAATTACTAACCGATGGGGAAAGGAAGTCTTTTCTTCCAATGACTATCAAAATGACTGGACCGGGGGAGATGCCAGTGACGGAGTGTATTACTACCGCGTGAAGACAGCCGGTCAGACGTTTACAGGTTGGGTGGAGATTCTAAGAGACTGATGATTGTTGAGGGGTTAATTGTGCAAGTGTCAATGTTCGATTGATCTTTTGATTTTCTGTTTCGCTAAACTTTTCAATAAAACCTATTCGTCTGGGTACTTCAAAACGACCCAGTATTTTTTCCATTTCTAAAATCAGTAATTCTTGTTCCTGCTGACTCCACGGTTGACCTTCTATGAGTAGCATTAATTCCTGTCCTAGCTTATCATGTGGCCATCCTGAAAGAAGATACCGACAGGCATGATCTAGTTTTTCAAACACACTATTCAAGCGAGGCTCCAGAACTTCCGGAATAAGTTTTATACCACCGCTGTTAATCACATGATCCCAGCGTCCTAGCCATTGAAATCGCCCCCCGGATTGTAATTCTACCAAATCATTGGTGACAACTACTTTCTCCGGAAAATAATCACCCTCAATCACCAGGCAGCCTCGTTCGTCCTGATGAATAGAAATGCCCGGAAGTGTTTTGAAAAAGTGATCAGGAGATTTTCCGGTAAGCTTTCTCAAGGCGATATGTGTGAGCGTTTCGGTCATTCCATAAGACAAGTACACCGATCCTTCCAGCCGTTGAAGTATGGTTTGAGTAGCTTCTGGTACACTTCCACCACCAATGAGAATGTTTCGGATCCGATTTAAGCGGAGGGCATCCTTGCTGTCAAGGATTGTCTGAATTTGATACGGGACAAACGCGGCAAAGTCAATGGTACGATTCAGCGGCAGAAGAGTCATAGGATTGGAAGACGGCTCAAGTGCTACGATGGAAAGATTAGCTACCAGGCAACGTGTAAGCATCATTTTACCTGCCACATAATCTGGATGAAGTGTCACCAAGGCAGCTTCCCCTTCCTGAAAACCAATAGCCTCTTGGGAGCGATTCACGCTTTCAATCATCTGCTCACGCGTAGCTGTAACTATTTTTGGAGTACCCGTAGACCCGGAAGTTTTTAACTCGAAAGTAGAAGCTCCTGTCAGCCAATCGTGGCAAAAATTGACCACCGAAGTTTCAAAAGCAGAAAGATTGGAGGGATATTTTTTTCGTTGTATCTCCTCTCGGGAAAGGGGTGTTCGTTGGTTTAGCTGCACATCAAACATACGTAATTCAGTTAGGTGAAAACGTCAACCTGAACCGTGCCGATATCCATTTTTTTTATAAGATCCCCTTGAGTTAAGGGAACTTTGGATATTTTGAAAAATCAGGCTCCCGTTTTTCTAAAAAGGCATTTTTCCCTTCTTTGGCTTCATCGCTTAGGTAGTACAGCAACGTGGCATTTCCAGCCAATTCCTGAATACCTGCCTGGCCATCCAACTCCGCATTGAAGGCGCATTTCAACATACGAATGGCTAAAGGACTTTTAGCTAATATTTTCTTGGCCCATGCTACATACGTCTCTTCCAGTTTTTCTAACGGAACAACTTTGTTGACCAACCCCATCTCAATCGCTTCTTCGGCATTGTATTGATCGCAGAGGTACCAGATTTCGCGGGCTTTCTTTTGCCCAACAATGCGCGCCAGATAAGAGGCCCCAAACCCCCCATCAAAACTTCCTACTTTTGGTCCTGTTTGACCAAACCTCGCATTATCAGCGGCAATGGTCAGGTCGCAAACCACATGTAGCACATGTCCACCACCAATGGCCCATCCGGCTACGGCTGCAATAACAGGTTTAGGTATGGAGCGAATTATTTTTTGAAGATCCAAAACATTTAAACGCGGAACGGTATCCTGTCCGACATAACCACCATGGCCGCGCACACTTTGATCCCCACCACTGCAAAAAGCTTTACCACCTTCACCAGTCAGAATGATCACTCCGATATGAACGTCTTCGCGACAAATCAGCATGGCATCGATCAGCTCTTGTACCGTGAGCGGGGTAAAAGCATTGTGTACCTCCGGCCGGTTGATGCTGATCCGTGCAATTCCATCCATTTGATGAAAAAGTATTTCTTTATACTCCTTTACCGGTTTCCAGTCATATTTTAAATTCATAACACTTTTATTTGTTGTTTTAGTCGATCGAAAAGGCTCTTACTCAATTCTATATTCGTTTCTATTTCCAAAATTTTGGCTCCTCCGGTGGGTAAGCTAAAGTCTTGCCACGAGGCGAGGAGACTGCTTTCATCTGTAATGAAATAATACTTGATTTGAAATTCGGCAGCGAGTGATTTGGCGTTGAGTCTTTGGGAGGAGACAAAATGACTATCTCGCTCTGGCAGATGGGCTGGTCCATCGATCAGGCTAAAGATGACCCCTCCATGATTATTTAATAAAATGATGCGCAAGTTATCCGGTACATATTCATTCCAGAAGGCATTGCGATCATAAAAAAAAGCCAGGTCTCCAGTGACTAAAAAATGCAAATGATGGCTGACCAGTGCATGCCCCACAGTGGAACTCGTACATCCGTCAATTCCACTTGTGCCTCGATTGGACCAAATGGAAATTCCTGAAGCGGCCTCGTTGAGTCCGATCATATTGAGATAACGTACGGACATACTATTCGCTGCATGGATGGAACACTGGGCAGGTAACAGAGGTATTATTTTAGCCAGTGCCGTTAATTCGCCAAAAACCTCCCGTTTAAAAAAGGACTTTAATGCTGTTTGTGCGGGGTTATGGAACTTCATCCAACTCTTTCGATAGGAATCATCTGATGGTTTGACTAGTCTTATAGCCACCTCACGGAAAAAGTCAGCCACCTCGCTGGTTACCAAATGGGTTAACGACTGAAATGTATCGGTTAAATCGCCTCCGGTTTGGATATGCAGATGTTGTGCGGGCGGATATTGTCGAAGGAAAAGCTTCACCTGTTTCGAAATAACAGACTTTCCAAACGTGATTAATAGTTCAGGTTGAAGCTCTTCCTTTTGCAGAGCACTTACGTTTCCAAGAAAATGATCAGCGGTGGTAATTCCTGTCCATTCATGAAAATTAGATAAGACATCCGTCAGCATGACCGCCTGGGTAGTCTGGCAAAAATTTTCAATAATCTGACCTAATTCAACATGGTAACGTTGTTGCCCTGGTACAATCAATATTTTTTTAGCTTGTCCTATTAACTGACCTACCATTGCCACATCATTTTCGGTCAGTGTGGATTTTCCTGACAATGGGTGAATCACTCTTACCGGAGAAAAATGAATTTCTTCGGCCAAGGCCGGATAGAGAGGCTCCCGCAAAGGAATATTGATATGTACAGGTCCGGCCGGATGTGCTTTTGTTTCTAAAATCGCCTGATTGAAGGTTCGGTTAATAAACCATTGACTATCGGCATGTTCGTAATCCGCAGGAAGCGAAAAAGAACGTTTGACATGCTTGCCATATAATTCGTGCTGCCGGATGGTTTGACCATCCCATTGATCGATCCACTCCATTGGACGATCAGCGGTTAATATCAACAGCGGAACCTGCTGATAAAAAGCTTCAGCTACGGCCGGAGCGAAGTTATAACCTGCTGATCCGGAAGTGCAAACCAAGGCGATGGGCTGATCTAGTTCACGAGCCATTCCCATAGCTATGAAAGCTGCGCTACGTTCATCGTTGATCACATATGTTTTCACAGAAGGGTGGCGAGCCAGGGCCAGTGTGAGAGGTGCCGATCTGGATCCAGGACAAATGACGGCATGCGTGATTCCATGCTCAACACAAATCTGAATGCTATCATAAATAGGTTGAAGCCTTGGTATCATAATGAATGAAAAACAACAGACGCCATGGTGTTCATTTTCATTTCCGTCTCATGCCATTCCGTTTCCGGGTCTGAATCGGCAGTAACACCCGCGCCTGCATAAAAGCGTATGACTTTTTCAAACATCTGAATGCACCGAAGGTTTACGTATAAATGGCTTCCTTCAGAAAGTCCAACAGGGCCGAGATAGCCGGTATAAAAAGCCCGGTCAAATGATTCCTGAGAAGTAAGAAAGGCAAGTGATTCTTCCAGGGGCATTCCACAGACAGCAGATGTGGGATGAAGCAATTTTAACATGTGTGTTGCAAACTGCGGAAAGCTGATCGCTTTCATATCCACTTCATAATCCGTTTTTAAGTGCACGAGATTCCCCGCAACTGATGTTCGCGGACCATGCTCAGTATATTCACGAACTCTTAGTTTCTTGAGACAATTAATGATATACCGGCTCACCATTGCTTGTTCTTCAATTTCTTTTTGTGTCCAGGCAACAGATTTTAAATTCATGCCCTCAGTAAAAAACTTGGTACCAGCGAGTGCCACCGTTTTAAAAATCTGATCTTCGGAAACACTCACCAGAACTTCCGGGGTAGCTCCCACCCAGGTTCCGGTTTCAGTACTGGAGACCAATGAGACAAATGCATGAGGATATTTTGTGCAGAGGGACTCGAAAAGGTGCAGCGGGTCAATGGGTTTATACAATTCTACATCTTTACTTCTGGCGGGTACAATCTTTTCGAATACCCCCTTTTCAATGAATTCAATACTTTTTCTGACGAGTTGTTGATACTCTGGCTGGTGAACAGGTGCGTAGGGCGCAGCATGAAATGAAATTTGTTCGCGGGACGAAGGGGTTTCATTATTTTTTAAAAGGTTGCCCAAATCAAGTTCAGTAACCTTGGATGCTTTGATGAGTTTATTTTTTTCAAATACAAACAAATGATCGGCCGCCAAAAAGTACTTTTGGCCCTGAGGATGGAAAGGAGCCATGAGGAAGCCCTGCTCAGAAGTTTCTAATACAAAGTCATTTGGAACTACTAATCCTTGGGTACAAATAGCTACCTGAATCTTTGACTGCTGGGGTAATCGCCACAGTGCCACAGCTCGTCCCAAACCTAAATGATAGCGGATGACATCACTGATGGTTACGTCTAATTCATTTGTCAGGGTAGGAGCGGAGGAGTTCATTTCTGCTATCTCTTATCGATGATGGCCAGCGTGATGCGGCTTACACAAATCAGTTCATTTTGTTCATTTAAAACCTTGATTTCCCAGACATGCGTGCGCTTGCCTATGTGCAGGGGTGTTGTCTCTCCAAATACATATCCGGTTTTCACGCTTTTGATGTGATTTGCATTGATCTCCAATCCTACTGCATAATTTATTTTCGAATCCAAACAACAGGAAGCGGCTATGCTTCCAAGGGTTTCTGCTAGCGCAACAGACGCTCCTCCATGTAACAACCCAAGGGGCTGGTGGGTTCGGTGATCTACTGGCATTTTTGCCCGGATAAAACCATCCCGAACCTCAATAATTTCGATACCCAGATGGGATACCAGCGTATGATCAGAGAATTTGTTGAGTTGTTCCGGTGTTACTTCTCTGTTAAATATGGGCATGAAGGAAGGAGGGGGTATTGGGATTCAACTATTTCCTTATTTTTGCGGCCATTGGCCAAACCAGGCTTAAAATTAACACGAATTGGGCACCAAAAAAATATATATCATTCGACACGGCCAGACAGATTTCAACCTGAAAGGAATTGTGCAGGGAAGCGGTGTGGATTCTTCTCTCAATGCAAAAGGCCGTGCGCAAGCCAAAGCATTTTATGAGACGTATCAAAAAATCAGGTTTGATAAGATTTATACCTCCGGACTCAAACGAACACAAGAGTCAGTCCAGCATTTTATTGACCAGGGAATCGCTCACGAAAAACTGATGGGATTGAACGAGATTAGCTGGGGCACTAAAGAGGGGCAGCCAATCACACCCGAGGAAGATGCCTACTATCATTGGATGCTGCAACAGTGGAGAGAAGGGAATACCCACCATCGGATTGAAGGAGGGGAAAGTCCGGAAGAAGTAAGTGATCGACAAGGAGAGGCCTGGGATTATATCATGGGGCAATCGGACGAGACAACGATTCTGGTTTGCATGCATGGTCGGGCTTTACGGATTTTACTTTGCCGGTTGTTGAACTATCCTTTGAGAGAGATGGATGTCTTTGAACATCAAAATCTTTGCCTGTACCAAATTGATTTTACGGGCTCCCTCTTTGTCATTAAAAAACACAATGATATCAATCATTTAAGCAACCTCCGCATAGAGGTCGAGAATTCCGCCTTTATGACGACTTCTTAGCGGGTAGTTCTTCCAAAGCTGAACGGGCTTTGCCATCCAGGCTGTTTTTATATTCGTGCTTTTTAAATGAAAGAACCATTTCAAAATAGCGCCTGGCCTCAGGATAGTCTTTTTGATCCCTGGCAATGTATCCCATGTTCAACGCTGAATTGGCTCCAAAGTACCATGGATTTTGACCGGTTAGTTTGATGGCTTCCCGATAATACAATTTGGCCGATTGGATATCGTTTGTTTTGTGCGCCAGCCGTGCCTGTCGGTAGATATATTCAGCAATCTCTTTTCCATTGCGCAGATCGGTTGGTTCAACAGATTTTAGAAGCGAATATGCCTGGCTGAAATAACCACCGTCTGTGGCGAAACGTGCTTTTAATAGTTTGGCATTCGGGAAAAATCCTTCTTCCAACTGACGAGCCGCATACTTATCTGGTTCAGCTACATCACGGCCGGTTACTTTGGCCTTTTCAAAGAAACGCCTGGCTTCTACCAGATCATTTTGAAGAAAATAGGCCAACGATATTTTAAAATAAGAGTCTTTCTTAAAATTCTGACTTTTATAAGTGGAGATAAACTTTTGGAAAGCAAGAATGGATGATTTGTATTCTTGTTTTTGTAAAAGAATCTCTCCTCTGAGATACTCAAGATAATACATGGGTATTCCATGATTATTTTGATCCAGTTGCTGAATAAGCCGCAAGGCATCTTCACTTTGGGTATTCTTAACCATCATATTGATGGCCAGAAACAAGAGGAGCCGGTTATTGGGCTGGTCGGTCAGCATATCGGTCAGCCCTTTGGAGGCTTCGCCATGTTGCTGATTAATCAATCCCTTAATGGTAAAATAAAGAACGGAAGCTTCCATACTCAGCGAGGAAGTTGACTCTCTTAACTTGAGTAAATGCTGTTGCCCGGTAGTCACGGACCCACGCATACCCAACAGGCTCATAAAAAAATGATATTTGTCTGGTACCGATCCAATCATGACCTGGATGACGCCATGTGTTTTCAGCACCGGAATAAAGTCAGGAAATTCTTTGAGACAGGTTTGTGATAGCTGATTGGCTTTGCGGATGGCAAACACTGCCTCCATCTCTTTTCCCAGGTTCAGGAAATTAAACCCCCGTTGTAAATGCAATTCCGCCAACAAAAAAAGGGCTTCCGGTCTTTTGGGAAGGTCCTCTAATTTTTTAATTCGTTGCTTGAAACGTTCATCAATGATCTCAAACTTCCGCTGATCTTCGCTGATGAGCACTTCGATCGTTTCCCCCAGGCTTTGAAGATACATGCGGTGAAATTCATTGGATTTTGTATTGGTGGTCAGGATGGTCAGGGCCTGATCCGTTTGCAGATTCAAGATGAGGGTATGAACTTTTTGAAGTTCGGGATCAAATTTCCAAAGATTATCCTTAGCTGCGGTTTCCGGGGGAGTGGCCAGGGCTGACAGACACCAAAAAAAAAGGCAGGTAAAACTTCCTGCCTTTTTTAAGTGTATTTGAACCATGATGATATGCTAGACTTTCTTAGTACGTCTAACGGGCGCAGCCTTTTTTGGTTTTTCTTCTTCCACCGGGCCCATGTCAACATCGGCCAATATTCGCCCCGAATGTTCATCAATGACTATTTTCTTTTTCTCCCGGATTTCGGCAATTTTTTGTGGAGGAATAATAATGTTACAACCTTCCGCAGCTCCTCTCACCACCCGAACCACCGCCAAACCATTGGTTAGGCTCTTGCGCAGGCGATCATAGTGCTTCAATAATTTGTCTTCGATCTTCTTGGTAGCTTTTTCCCGTTCCGAGAGCAGCTTTTTTTCTTCCTCCTGACTTTCTTCAAGAATACCGTCCAATTCTTTTTTCTTGGTATCCAGATCTTCTGTACGCTCTTTGATCAGGTTTTCAATGCTGACAATCTCAATCTTTTTAGCGTCAATTTTATCTTTGGCTTCCTTGATGCGCTTTTCACACATCTGTACTTCCAGTTCCTGAAGTTCTACTTCTTTTGTGATGGCATCAAACTCCCGGTTATTTTTAACGTTTTTCTGCTGCTCGTTGTATTTTTTAACCAGTTTTTCCGATTCTTTAATGCCTTCCTTATTTTTTTTGATGATCTCCTCCAGATCTTTTAGTTCTGTCTCAAACCGGCTCTGGCGGGTCTTGTAACCTTCCATTTCATCCTCCAGATCCTGAACTTCATCCGGCAGGTCACCACGCAATTTGCGTAGTTCGTCAAGTTTTGAATCAATGGACTGGAGTTTTACAAGGGCTTCGAGTTTTTGCGCAACTGTTTGATTTTCCATTCGTTACAAGTAGCTTATTGGATTGGTGACCGTTTTCGAAAAATTGACTGCAAAATTAGGGAATTTTTTGCTCAAAACCTCCACCAGCAGATCTTTGGTGAATTGTTCGCTTTCAAAGTGTCCGATATCGGCCACTGTTATTTTATTCTCTGCTTCAAAAAAATCATGGTATTTAAAATCGGATGACACGAAGACGTCAGCTTTTTGAGCAATGGCATTCTTCAAAAGAAATTTCCCGGCACCCCCACAAACCGCCACCACGTTGATCATGGGTTTCGCGATGCTGGTGTATCGGATGCATGTTGTATTCATAACTTCTTTCAAACGCCTGAGAAAACTTATTGGTTCCTCTGGCTCTGGCAATTCACCAATCATGCCTGCCCCAACTTCCTGATTTTCATTAGCCAAACGGCTGAGATAATAGGCCACCTCTTCATAGGGATGATTTTTTCGCAAGGCTGTCATGACGGCTTCGCTCCGATGGGTAGGAAAGACAACTTCTGTCCTGGTTTCTGCTACTTTTTCAGGCGTATTTGCCTGCCCAATGGTGGGATTCGCTTCGGCAGAGGGAGTAAAGGTTCCAATTCCCTGTGTCTGGAAACTACATCCCGAATACTTTCCAATAGAACCAGCCCCGGCCTCGTATAACGCATTTAGAACTCTATCTGTGGCTTCTTCGGGAATAAAGGTCGTGAGCTTAGTCAATGTATCAGTTCTGGGGGCTAGTACGCGTGTTCGGATAAGGCCCAATCGATCAGCTATTCTCTTGTTGACGCCCGTATGAATGTGATCCAGATTGGTGTGGATGGCATAAATAGCGACATCGTGTTTAATTGCCAATATAATCGCGCGCTCAACGTATGTTTTGCCTGTAATCTTTCTAAGTCCTTTAAACAAAATCGGGTGATGAGCGACAATCATATTGCAACCAGATTGAATGGCTTCCTGAATAACCTCTTCAGTGCAGTCCAGCGTGACAAGTATTCCGGAAACGGCATGCGCTGGATTTCCCGTCATTAACCCACTATTGTCGTATTCTTCCTGATAGGAGAGAGGGGCCCATTGCTCAAGAAAAGCGATGACATCACCAATTGTTCGTTTCATCTGTCATTAAATTTTACGTAAATATCGTTCGTAGGGAGTAAGCAGATATTGATAGCAGGTAATCTTTTAAGAAAATACCCAGTACTTATCGGTATGTGCGTTTCGCTGATTGGAATTTCCTATTTTCAAAGAATGTTAGCAGATCAAAAATAAAAATCTTTTCTTTCGACCCTCATGGGGATTTTAAAGGTACTGCTTTTTCCGTTGGCATGGTTATTCGGGTGGGTGACCTCGATCAGGAATTTTATGTATGATCAGGGTTGGATAAAGCAGTCGGAATTTTCTATTCCCCTGATAGGTGTCGGAAATCTTGCTGTGGGCGGAACAGGCAAAACACCTACCGTTGAATATCTCATCCGCTTGCTTCATCAAAATTATAAGGTAGCAACTTTGAGCCGGGGCTATGGCCGGGTGACCAATGGGTTTCGGTTAGCGCAACCTCACGACAATCCTCAATCGATCGGAGACGAGCCGTTTCAATTCTATCGTTCCTTTGGTCATGAAGTATCAGTGGCGGTAGACGAAAACCGGAGCAGGGGAATTGCTCAACTACTTCATTTTCGTCCAGAGGTAGAAGTGGTTTTGTTAGATGACGTATTCCAACATCGCTCAGTTAGGCCGGATGGTCTCATCTTGTTGACAGAATATCATAAGCTTTTTACCAACGATTTTTTAATGCCTGTGGGAAGGCTGCGGGAGGCTCGCTCAGGCGCAAGGCGGGCAGACGTTATCATTGTTACCAAATGTCCGGCAATCCTGGATGAGACGCAGGAAATGATGATTCGTAAAAAACTCGCACCTTATACCCGTTTTCAGGATCAGGTGTTTTTAGCAACCATTCAATACGAACAGCCTGTCCGTTTTGATAACGCTCCGATTCCTCCATCTCACGTCAGGCTGGTATCCGCATTGGCTGATGGTCGCCTGTTTGAAGAATATTGTCAGACCATAACTACCGTCAAAGAAACTGTCCGATTTGCAGACCATTATGACTATGCATCGCATGATGTTCAATCGCTCCAAAATCGACTGGCGGTAGGGGAGTCCATTTTGACTACTGAAAAGGATATGGTGAAGCTGATGGACAGCCAGTTTGAACAAATCCTGGATAAGGGGCGGTGGTACTATCTTCCTATCCGGCTTGCCTTTTTAAAAGATGGTGCAAAATTTGATGCATGGGTAAGAAGTTCCATCACTCCAAAGAGTCAGGGGAATAGGAATTGACCCTACAAGACCGTTACTTTTGCACGTGTTTTTACGAATACTTCTTATTTTTTTTGGTTTGCTTTTCCTGACGGAAGTTCAGGCGCAACGCCCCATACCGCCTACCACTGACTATTCAGGTATGAACCGGGTAGCCAGCGACACTACCCGCCCGAAGGCCATCAACCGCAAAGGAAAGGGTTCCCAGATTGTGGACGATTCAACCAAAAATATTTACGGTCCTAAAACATCGCTCTGGACAACAGAAGAAGACCTGTTTGTTAACCGTCCCAACTACCGGCCCCTGGATACAGCTATTACCAATTACCACCGATGGACTTATTTTGAACGATTTGACTTTTTATATCAGGACTTAGGAGTCAACGGCACGGCCATGAATTCAATTCTACCGGAATCCTCTCCGATCATAGGAGCTACCCCAGGATTTCAGGTGTATGAACCTTACTATAGCTCGGAAGTTCCACATTATTATAACACCAAATCTCCCTATTCCAAGTTTGCACTGGTCTGGGGAGGAAACGGTCGCGCACAGACCAAAGTGGAGTTTAGCAGAAATATTAATCCTCGTTGGAATTTTGGATTTACTTATCGCCCATTATTAACGGACAAGCAAATTAACCGGAGAGGAAAGGGGGATCGCATCGTGATTCATCATTCTTATGATGTCTACTCTACCTACACATCGAAAAATGAGAAATATTTCCTGTTGGGGAATTTTAAGCGGATGCGGCATCGCGTGCGCGATACCGGTGGGGTGTCATTGAATAATCCTGACAGTACCTATAGTGATTACTTTGCTCAAAATACTGTTCAGCCCTTTTTATCACAGGCGGAAAGTGAGGACTTTCGAACGAATCTGCATGTATATCAGCAATATCAACTAGCTAAACCTTTTCAGGTTTATCATAAACTCGATCTGACCTATCAGGAGAATTTTTTTCGGGATACACCTCCTACTTCTCCCAATCTGATTTATGATACCCTGGCTATCCTTAATCAGACCAAGGCAAACGACCGGAATAGTTTTCACTCCTCACAAAATGAGATTGGGATTAAGGGAAATGCCGCTTTCTTGTTTTATAATGCTTATATCAGCGTTCGCTCATTTGCCAACTTTAATCCAGGTCTGATCGATTTTGATATCCCTATTGCCAGGAAAGGGACCGAGACCTATGTGGGTGGACGATTGGCCTTTCAATTTGATTCGCTCAGTGTGTTGGATGGCAATGCAGAGCTTCTATTGGATGGCAACTACCGGATTCAGGCAAGGCTCGTGACTCCCTGGATCGAGGGCTATTTGTTAAATACACTGACCAAACCTTCATTTAAGTCGCAGATCTATCGGGGCACCTATGATTTCTGGTTAAATGATTTTAGTGATATCAATGTTTTGCATGCTAAGTCGTTTCTGAAGTTATCAGCCGGTCGGTTCAGATTCATGCCAGGAGTTTCCTATGTAGCTTACAATAATTTTGTTTTTTTTGAGAAACAGAACCGAGCCGGTCAGAAAGTACTTCCGCGCCAATCAGACGGAACGCAACAGATATTGACGTCTGAGTTGAAATTTGACATGCGATTTTTTAAACGTATGCATTTGAAGCCTGCTGTTATCTACAATTCCATTTTGCAAAACAGCAATGATGCACTGGTAGTGCCGGAAATATTTGGAAACATTCAGTTAACCTATGAGAACAAGCTTTTCAAAGGAGCCATTGATGTTCAGATCGGAGTGGATGCTCATTACCGTCCTTCGTATCATGCGATGGGGTATGATCCTGCGATTCAACAGTATTACGTGCAAAGAGATTTTAAAGCCCCGGAGTATTGGTTCACTTCTGTTTTTTTTAATGGAGCATTCAAACGGGGAAAGGTTTTTGTGAAGTATAATAACATTCTTCAACCGTTTCTGGGGTATGGTTTTATGCCAACACCCACCTATCCCGGGCTTCGGAACTCACTTGATTTTGGATTTGATCTGATTTTATTTGACTGAACTATGGTGTCAGAGAAACACGTGTTAGGCCTGGAACTCCCAACCGATCCCCGATGGGTTGACATTGCTAAAAAAAGTATTGGGGATATTTTGGTTGACCATGCTTATTGCGAACAAAAGGCAGCGTCCTCTTGTATATCGTTGATTATTCAATACCCTGAAAAGGATAAGTTGGTGGAAACCCTGGCTCCGGTGGTGGCGGAAGAATGGAATCACTTTGAGCGGGTGTTGGAACAACTTCGTAAAAGGAGTATTCCATTGGGTACTCAGAGAAAAGACGAATATGTGGACGGTATTTATAAATTGATAAAAAAGGGTGGGAGCCGGGAGCAGCAATTACTGGAGAAATTATTGATGAATGCTTTGATAGAGGCGAGAAGCTGTGAACGGTTCCGGTTGCTTTGGAAAGAACTGGCCGATCAGGAATTATCTCAATTCTACTACGAGCTCATGGTATCAGAGGCAGGGCACTATAAGAATTTTATACAACTAGCGAAAGAATACTGCCCATCCGAAGAGGTAGAAAACCGTTGGCGCGAATTACTCAGCCAAGAGGCAGTCGTGGTCAAATCGCTGACACTTCGGTCAGACAGGATTCATTAAAAGCATTTTCGCGCCTGCTTTTATCTCCTAACAACGATTTTGGCCGTTCTTTCTTCCCACAAACTTCGGACTTTTATCAGGTATAAACCCTGATGGATAAGGTGTAGGGCTCTCTCCTGTCTTCCGGATAAAGCCTGAAAGGCAACATGCGATACTTGTTTTCCCGCCAGGTCAAATATCTTGATTTCAACGGGAGAAGATTCGAGAAGCGTAAATTCAATTTTTACCTGCCCTTCAGAGGGATTAGGGTACACCGTGAGGTTTTGAATGATTTCATTTCTGGCTTCTGTTGGTATTTGTTGAATGTACAAGTTGTCGATGGCCCATCCCCAATAGCTGGTGGTGGCATCTGAGAACAGCCGGAATCTAAACAGCAGCGTATCCCCAACGGAAAAAACGGTTTTAAGATCCAGTGTATTTTCCAGAAACATGGATGGATTTCCGGCAGTATTGGAAGTGATGGCTGCCGTCCAACGAGCGTCTCTGCGCGCATCATATCCATTTTCCAAGGGAATCCAATGCAGACCGTCTTTTGTGCCTTCGACCACAACATAGTCCTTAAATTCAGGCTGTCCAAAAACAGATCCTGCATTACCCGGCTCGACCAGCGCCACATCCGAATAAATGAAGCTTCCGGACTCATTTACTTTGATGGGCTGACGAAGAAGGGCAGTGGCTTCGGTATTGTTCTGATAATTATGGAAGCTCTGAAGAGATGAATTACTAAGACCAAAAGCAGAAACATTCATCTTGTCGAGCACTAGACTTGATCCGTTGACGAAGTAATTGAAGTATTGTGTTTGAACTGAAGGTAATGCTAGATGTGACACCTCTTTTACCGCTGAATAGACGGGGGCAGAATTTTTGTACGAAATTAGTTGTACCCGTTTGGTTCCGGAAGTAATGTTCTTCAAGCGCACAATGGACTCGCCAGCATTGGTAGTGGTTAATTTGGTCACTTTGGTAGCATTGACAAATACTTCCGTAGAGTCAAAGGCATCCTCTAACTTTATCTTCAACGATAAATCTGAATTAGGTGCTGTTCCGGCTGCCAGGATCACGGGGTTTGTCAATGAGATTTGCGGATCACTCATCGTTGCTGTCCATATTCCTCTTCCATGAGTGGCAATGATAATCTCATCATCCAAACCTTTCATATCCCACACAGAAACATTGGGAAAATCTTCAAGAATATTCCAGGTTGCACCATTGTCTAACGATTCAACAATACCTATTTCGGTTCCGGCCCAGATGATATTGGGATCATTGGGATGGACATACAAACAATAGACCGCCACGTTTGGAAACCCTCGTGTACTAGGATCGCCTGTAACGCCATCAAAACCGGAGATGTCTTGCCAAGTCTGACCTAAATCTGTCGTGCGCAAGATTTTGGGTAGTCCGGAGAACGAAAACAACGCATAAGCTGTGTTTGGTTCCGTGGGGTGACTGGCCAGTTTAGTTATTCCGCCAAGGGTTTTAAGCGTATAATTTTGAGTGACATTGAATGTAACCCCTGCATCTGTCGAAACATGGATGCTTCTGGTACTGCTCATCCCGCTCCCCGCCCAAACAATTTTTGAATTGGCACGCGAGACTTCCAGATCCATAAAACTTGACTGTCCCCATTTATTAGAAATAGGACTTAATGTCCACGATTGTCCAAAATTCTCTGACCGAAAAACTCCATTGGAAGTTAGGGTATAAATTCTTTCCGGATTGTGTCTGGAATTGGCCAGCTTGGAAATAAATGGAGCATTTCCACTTAAACCACTGGTTGCATTGGTCCACGTCAGGCCTCCATCTGTTGACCGGCTAAATCCATTAAACTGGGAGCCTCCGATCAGTTTTTTACCATCAAGATTATGCCAGATAACTTCAAATCCATCTCCCCCCAGGTTGAAAATATACTGAGAACTGGCTGACGCACTCTCACTTGATCGCGATTTCCAGGTTCCATTATCCTGCATTCCGCCAAAGTACTCTTCAAAGCCAGGGCGTTTATCCGCTCCATAGAACTGACTTGTATTGTACGTGTTTCCGCGCATAGACCAATCTCCTTGATTGATTCCGGGGGTAGCTGACGTGTTTGATAAAAACAATCCGCCATCGTTGGCATTGAGGATTTTGTATGTACTAGAAGACATAGGAATCATCACCAGATTGTGCTGATCCGGATGGAGGTCAACACCAAATGTGTTAAACTGATTTTTTCTATCAAACTCTCCATAGACATCTGCAACGGTGATGGTCGTGGCATTAATCACCTGGGTTTCGGCAACCGTAATCTTAAATTCACTTACGGGTAAATTGGGGGGATTCCAGATTCCACCAACAGCCAACACTGGCCAAAAGAAATACATGCGGTCACGTGTGTGGCCGGCAGTAGCCGGGGTAGTGATGGAAGGAGCAGGAGATGAACTATTGTAGGTAATATTATGGACATAGACATATTCCCTTGAGGAAAGCTGCGCTCCACCATCGGGTGGATTCAGGTTAAAACTTCCATCTCGTTGTTGATCTCGAAAGGAAACCATCAGTTGTCTCACGTCATTTCCGTTCGCATCTAGTTCCCATGCTTCAAAGGGCACGTCTACATAATTATTGAAGCTATATTGTGCGTCAGGTATACTAGCTCCACCGTCCATCGCAGGGCCGCCATTACTGGGAACGGTAAACCGATGAGCTTTTTGACTTCTGGCTGGACCAAATCTAAGGGCTACTGATTTACTGCTGGTGTTGTCTGCATCTAATGTGCCCCCAATTTGCGAGGCCCCGAAATTCGTAAGAGAGATAAAGCTGGTATTGTTGGCAATAGAATAGGTTTTAAGAGAAGTAGTAGAGGTGCCTTGCAACTGGGCCCTGAACAATCCCACGCCTCCGAAGTAAACAATGTTTTCATTAAACGGATCACAGGCAATGGCGTTGTCATACCATCCTTGTCCGCCTAAAAAGTCAAACTCAGCATTGTTAAAACGGATGCTGACCTCATTCCATAGTGTTCCTTCGTTGGATGAGACATACATCTTGGCGTTGTCATTGTTTTCCACCGAAGCAAAAATTTTATTAGGGTTTACCGGGGAGACATCAATTTCAATTCTTCCCTGAGCAGAAAGCCCGACCGAAGATTCATTCCAGGTGATCCCACCGTTGATTGATTTGAGAACGCCAACTCCATTTTGCGTTGCATATTGAATAGAAAAATTGCCTGGCTTGGCTTTTACGTCTTGTACGAATGTTCTGATAGAAACTTTTGTCCAGGAAGTGCCACCTGTGGTGGTTCGGTAAATGCCATCATTAGCTACCACCACCACCACATTCTCGTTATTAGGATCTACTATAGCACGATTGACATCATCAAAACTGCTGGTTGCCGGCAGATAATTCCAGGTGAGTCCTCGGTCAGTTGACTTAAACATCCCATTACCCTTTACACCATCCAGATTGCCAAATCCTTCGCCTGTACCCATGTAGATTGTATTGGGATTTGATGGAGCCATCGCCAAAACGGTAGTAGCTAAATTTTGCAGATCAGGCGTCAGCAACGTCCAGTTCAAACCGCCATTTGTTGTTTTCCATACCCCTCCGGCCGCTGATCCGGCCAGCCAGGTATTCTTATTCGGATCGGCCGGGTCAACAATCAAACCTCGGGTGCGGCCCGGGACATTGGAAGGTCCTCGTTCGGTCCAAGCCAGCACACCGTTGGATTGAGTCCGTGCGAGCATTCTCTTTCTCGATTTCGCTACCGCCAGCGCTTTTTGTTTTTCTTGTAACAGGTAACCGTTTTTATACTCCGGTTTGGTAGCACCTTCAGGCGTGCGGATAGCCCTGTGAAAATCGGCAAACTCTTTAGGTCCGTCAAAATCTTCTTTAAGCCTGGAAGAGTCAGGCAACGGGCGATCAACGGGTAGGATAATCCACAGGACAAAACCGCCTATGGCTGTTAAAAGGAATAAAATAAAACGAAACTTCATGGTTTAACGGGTAGAGGATCAGCAATTTTTATGATTTGAATAAAGTCTTCTAAGGTTTGATCTTTTTTAATGGTGCCGGGATTACTCAAAACTTCAAGACTGTCATTTGTTTTCCATTTGGCATACCCCAGAAGTATGCTGGTTTGCCATAGTATCTGGCGATCTGAATGACGAAGAACATAGACTTTAGCCTTGGATCCTGTGCTAGCTTTTTCAACGCATAAGATAAAGGTTCCAGATTCGTTGGGCGTTTGGTGGTAGTTGGCATATGACTCCTGGGGTAAAGAAGAAACTGAACTTTGATCGATCTGAGGGCCTTTGCAACTCACCCCCAGCATTATCAATCCCAGGTAGAAATAAACAGAAAAATGAAAGGTTTTCATGCTTAAGTCTTTTGTTTTTTCTTTTTGGCAGCCGGAAAAAGAACATTATTTAATATTAATCGGAAACCTGGAGAGTTGGGATGAAGATTGAGGTCTGTAGGTTCTTCACCCACGGTGTGTTGATAATCTTCCGGATCATGGCCACCGTAGAAAGTCCAGAAACCTTTTCCAAAAACACCATGTAGATATTTGGCTTCCCCGATGTCTTTATTTTCACCCATGATCACCACATCCGGCTTAATAACATGCTTTTTGAATCCGGTGGTTTGCCCATAAAATCCTTTGATCACCTGCATGTGGTTTTGAGTAAGCATGGTGGGGATGGGATCCCATTTAGCCGAAAACTGAAAAACTGTAAAATAATCATTGTCTTGCCGGAGTCCGCGTTCATTGGGTTTGTTATCAATATCCGAGAACTCATATTCGTACGGATCGCGTGAAAGTCTAAAATCCGTAAAGGCAAATGCATTATCAAAATTGAGCTTTTGCTGCGCTTGCGGATCAGCCGCATCTCCGTCATACATGCGTTCGCAAATATCAATACCTTCTGCAGCCAGAGCAATGTCGTAGGAATCGGTAGCGGAACACATGGCAAACATAAAGCCACCCCCGGCTACAAACTCTTTCACACGTTTGGCTACGGTCAGTTTCAGTTGCGAAACTTTACTGAATCCGAATTGGCGGGCCATACTCTCGGCTTCTTTTTGTTGTTCCAGATACCAGGGAACGTTGGCATAACTTCCGTAAAATTTGCCATACTGACCCGTAAAGTCTTCGTGATGCAAGTGCAGCCAATCATATTTAGTCAATTCACCTTTCAGCACCTCTTCATCAAAGACAATGTCATACGGAATTTCAGCATAGGTTAACACCAATGTCACGGCATCATCCCATGGCTGTTTTGATTTAGGTGAATAGACGGCAATTTTAGGATACTTCTCAAGCTTCATGAGATCCGAGTTCACAGCTGGACTGGCTACCTCTGCCACAATCGTAGCCGCCTGAGCATCGGAGATAATCTCATAACTAACGCCCCGAACGATTAACTCATTCTGGATTTTGGGTTGGTAAGCGCACATAAAACTGCCTCCCCGGTAGTTTAATAACCAGTCAACTTCCATTTCTGATTTCAAAATCCAGTAAGTAATCCCATACGCTTTCAGGTGGTTTACCTGTTTTTCATCCATGGGAATGAGGATATGATTAGCCGCCACAGGTCCGGCCAAGGCCAGCAACCAAATCAACAACACTTTCGTTAAAGGCTTCATGCGGTTTATTTCGTCTTTTTTTGATTTGACTCAACTTTTAAAGATATAATTTTACCTTCGAAATCACATTTATTTCTAGACCCAAACGGCAATAATCTCTATGAATCTGGTAGAAAACGTAAAAGAAGGCCTTCGCTCCGTCAAAGCAAATCTTCTGCGGTCAGTGTTAACGGCCATTATTGTCGCTATCGGGATTATGTCGCTGGTGGGTATTTTAA
>CAYTNM010000018.1:0-46228 GCA_964439205.1 uncultured Ohtaekwangia sp. | reverse complement strand
AAAGGGAGCTTAGCTCAGCTGGTTCAGAGCATCTGCCTTACAAGCAGAGGGTCGGGGGTTCGAACCCCTCAGCTCCCACGAAAAAAAGCCTTAGTGAAAACTAAGGCTTTTTTTGATCTTATGTCGTGTAAAGCGATTGTCAGGTTATGTCCCCCGGAAACTGATTCTATCCTTCTAGAATGGCCCAGGACCTCTGGCCCTGATCTTTTTCAGCAACTTGGTGTAAGTCCGGTTATTCGTTAGAAGGCATAAAAAAAGGCTTTAGTTTCCTAAAGCCTTTGAGATTCTTAACAGTTGTGATTACTTCACAATGTTAGCCAGCGAATCAGCTACGCGAGCTGAATCAGCCTTGAACTTAGCAATAGCAGCTTCAGCTTCAACTTTGGCGATAGAGTCAGCCCTACGGATTGAATCTTCTACAGCCTTAGCAGCATCTTCCACAGCCTTCTTGGCTCCGCAAGAAACAACAGCGAAAGCAAAGCCGCATACCAATACAAATGCGAACAGTTTTTTCATGGTTACAGGTTATTTAAAATTTGGGTGCAAATATAACTTTCCGGGTTGATTTATGTTACTGATACCTCAAAAAAAGACGTTCTTTCAACGAAAATTGGGTGAAATTCAACCCTACCGATCAATCGATAGGCTCCAGCAATCGTTTGCCGAATTATTTTTTGCGGAAAAACAGCCGAATAGGCACCCCTTCAAAATCAAATTTTTCGCGCAAGCGGTTTTCCAGAAAGCGGGTGTACGACTCCTGGATATACTGCGGAAGGTTACAGAAAAAGGCAAACGAAGGGGATTTGGCTCCCACCTGAGTGACATATTTGATCTGAATCATCTTACCCTTGAGCGAAGGAGGTGGATAGTGTACAATTTCCGGAAGCATGGCGTCATTAAGCTCGCTGGTAGGCACCTTTTTGGTCTTATTTTCAAACACTTTCACCGCCTTTTCAATGACTTGAAAAATCCGCTTTTTTTCAAGAACGGATGCGAAGATGATAGGGACATAGTCAATGGGAGCCATTTTCTCCAACATGTCCTTTTTCATCTTGTCTGATGTTTTATCATCTTTTTCGACCAGATCCCACTTATTAACCATGATCACCATCCCTTTGCTTTGTTTCTGTGCCAGGCTGATCAGGTTAATATCCTGTGATTCGAGCCCCCGCGTGGCATCTACAACGAAAATGCACACATCACATTCTTCGAGTGCCCGTAATGACCTCAGGACGGAGTAAAACTCGATGTCATTGTGAACCTTACTCTTTTTTCGGATGCCCGCGGTATCAATCAGAATAAAATCATTGCCATACATTTTATAGCGGGAGTGTATGGCATCGCGGGTGGTGCCGGCTTCGTCCGTTACAATGCTACGTTCGCGCCCAAGCAACATGTTCAAAAAGGATGATTTACCCACATTAGGTCGCCCCAGAATGGCAATTTTAGGTATTCCGGCATCGGGATCTTCAACCCCCTCGCTGGCAAACGTTTTTACCAGAGCATCCAGAAGTTCACCGGAACCACTTCCATTTTCAGCTGACATGGGAAAAATTTCACCCATGCCCAACTCATAGAATTCGGATGCCAGCATAGACTTTTCAGGAGTATCCGCCTTGTTGGCTGCGATAAAAACCGGTTTCTTGCTCCTGCGGATGATGTTGGCAAATTCTTTGTCATAGCCGGTCAATCCATCGCGGCAGTCTACCATAAAAACGACTGCCGTACACTCTTCCAAAGCTAATTCAACCTGTTTTCGAATCTCTGATTCAAATTTATCATCGGAGCCGGTCACGTACCCTCCGGTGTCGATCACCGTAAAAAACTTGCCGATCCACTCCGCATACCCATAGTGACGGTCGCGGGTCACCCCTGGCATATCGTCCATAATCGCCTGGCGCTGTTCTACCAACCGATTAAAAAAGGTTGATTTGCCCACGTTTGGACGCCCGACTAGTGCTACAATATTGGCCATGATTCAAAAAGAATGGCAAAGGTACGGATTATGAGCCGATTAAGCAGTCTGACTCAGAAGAATGATGCCCGTGATCTGATGGGCAGATCGCCATTCTTCTACCGGTCGTAGCCAAAGTGCCGGACCTTGAGTTGTTGCTTTCGCCAATCTTCGGCCACTTTTACCCTTGTTTCAAGAAATACTTTCTTTTGAAAAAATTTTTCCAGGTCCAGCCGGGCTTCTGTTCCTACTTTTTTGAGCGAACTCCCCGCTTTGCCAATGATGATTCCTTTTTGCGATTCACGTTCGACATAAATGACAGCCCGGATGCGGATTATTTTTTCTTCGTCCTTAAATTCTTCAATCCCTACTTCAGAACTATAAGGCACTTCTTGCCCGTAGTGAATAAATATCTTTTCACGAATGATCTCGGAGCTAAAGAATCGTTCGCTCCGATCGGTCAGTTCATCTTTGGGGTAATACCCCGGGTGTACGGGAATATACTTGAGGATGAGCGGCAGAAGTTGATTAACATTTTTGCCGGTTTGTGCGGAGGTACCGATGATCTCTTTGGGTTGGATCGTCTTTTGCCAGTAGGCCTTTTTCTCTTCCCATTCGGAGGTTTTTCCCAAATCAATTTTGTTGATCACCAGGATAATAGGGACATTGGTTTTCAGTACCCGGCCATGCAAAAGTTCATCAAATTTTTCGCCCCACTCCACCAGCATCAACAAAACATCCGCATCTTCCAATGAAACTTTGACATAGTTCATCATCGCTTCGTGTAACTGATACTTAGGCTCCAGTAACCCGGGAGTATCTGAATACACAATCTGAAAATCATCGGAATTAAGTATGCCCATGATCCGATGTCGTGTCGTTTGCGCTTTGGCGGTGATAATCGAGAGATTTTCACCCACCAGTTTATTCATCAGGGTCGATTTGCCCACATTGGGTTTTCCAACAATACTGACAAAACCGGCTTTGTGTTCATTCATGACATTCAGGGCTGAAGATAGGTAGGGGCTAAGAGTCGGAAAGGAACACCAAAATTCTGAAAAGCCGCCCAATACATCGGATCTTTTTTATGCTCTTTTTGGTAGCGCAGCACGGCCTGCCGCCAATGTTCAGCCGGAAAAAACAAGTGTGGTTTTTGCAACTCCTCGAGGTAAATACGCATGAGGGTAGCTGTTTCCTGGTCGTCTACGTTCCATAAGCTCATGGTAATCGACTGAGCACCGGCCTTAAGAAACCCACGGGCCAAGCCGATGATGCCTGCGTCATGGACGCTGCCCAGACCAGATTGGCAAGCACTCAAAAAGACCAAAGGTTCTTTTGCTAAACGCAACTCCTGAATTTTCCGGGGTGTTAAAAACCCACAACCCCCGGAGTCATACAAAGCGATGTAACTTTTGTCCAGCGGATCGGATGTGTCGGCCCAGCCATGCGTGGCCAGATAGATGATGTTTGTCCGCGGCAGCTCGCCTACTATGTTTTTCAACTTTACATTTGCCTGGGTGGTGGCGGTGGTGTGGAGCAACCGGGCGACCCGGGTAGCCTCTTCTTCCGCGCCAGGCAAGGGCGCCAATCCCTTTGTACATCCATCCGCAAACAAAGGATTGCCAATAACCAGAGGTTGCTGTACCTGAAAAATCCCTTTGCCTCCGCTTAACCGATAGTTGCGATTAATCTGACCCGGATCTGCTTCTTTAAAAAACTGTGAGAAGTTGTGGGCAAACGAAAAAGAGAGCTGGTCAATAAGTGTTTTGTCGCTTCGCCACGGCCTGAGTAAGGCGTATGGAAAACTGGATAAATTGAGAATCGGCAAAATGACGAGGTATTTTTTGGTAGCCAATACGGTGGCCACCGGAGGCGGGAACAGGATTTCTGAAATGAGGGGTATGGACTTCTTACTTTGGATACGATACTTTTTGGTAGTTGCCTGATATTGTCCCCTCACCTCATCGCTCAGATCTCCAAATCGATTGTCACGGTACACGTTGTACTTGAGCGTATTTTCGAGAGCAAGGAGCGTATCGATGGTGACGGGGAGTTGTGTGCGGGCACGAACCCCGGAAACATCCAATAACCAATGATAGAGGGTATCGTTTTCAAAATGGTAAAATAAGACTGCGGCATCCGGATTCTTCTCTCCAAAACTATCTTCGCAATAACTTCCGATTACATCCAGCAGTTTCACTTTGTCTACCTCGCCTTCGTGGTAATTCAGGCCGCGGGTGGCCATCAGGTTTTTGAATTTCACCTCATAACTTCGAAGCTGGCGGTCAAGCAGAATTTCATCGGGGGATTGTGCGAACAAATGACTCGCATAGAAACTCAACACAATCAAAAACGTGCGCATGGATAAGATTTGTTTGAGTGGGGAAGTTAGAGATTATTTGTTTTTTATAAACATTGCGGTTACTTTTGCACCACAAATCGCGGGGTGGAGCAGTTGGTAGCTCGTTGGGCTCATAACCCAAAGGCCGCAAGTTCGAGTCTTGCCCCCGCTACAAAAAGAAAAGTGCGACTTCATCAGTCGCACTTTTTTATTGTAGGTCATGCCAAGCCCTGCCTCAAGGCAACTAACGTCCTGCATCTGCGCTGATCATCGGTCCGTAAAAAATGGCATTCATCACCATTTTGTTGGAACCCAGCCAAAATCCGCGAAAAGCGAGATTTTCAGTAAATCCAATCACCCTGCCTCTTCCCATGGCGCTCACACCTACCAGCGAGGTGTTTTTCAGTCGCTCGTAGTTTGGTTTAGAAATATAACCGCTGATGATCGGGTTATTTTCATATGTCAACGGATTTGAAAAGGCACCTTTGGCTTTCTCCAGAAACAAGTTGTTTGGTTTGAACATTGGAAGCCGGCTGTTGGTGTAACCAAACAACAGTGGATGCGTCAGATCAGCCTTTGCTTCGAAAATGGCACCACTGGTTACTTGTGCCCCTCGGGTTTCATCGATGTCAGCATAAGGCTTGGGCTTACTCGCTTCCTTTTTTTCGTCTTCTTTTTTCATATCAAATTTTCCAAGCCCGGAAGAGGTCAGCCACGGAAGGGCATTTTCAAAACCAACAATAACCCCACCTGCCTGCACCCATGTCCGGAGTTTTTCTTTGCTACTTTCGGATAGGGTGTTGTAGGAACCTTCGGATAATACCAGCGTATTGTATCGACTGATGGAAGCATTATTGAAAATACTTACGGGCATTAAGGTAACAGGGATGGAGTAACGGATATCCAGCATATGCCACAGTTCTCCTACGTCCGTAGGCGATACACCACCTTCCACCAGCATAAAAATTTCTGGTTTGCGGATGGGAACAAACGAACTGCTTCCCAGACTGACACCTACATAGTCTAAACCTGTACCAGTGGCATATATATCCAGACCGTCCTGTTCCATCACTTGTTTCAGAGCCTGGGTTAGTTGTTCGGTGGTTTTTGTTTGAGTTCCGGTGGTGATCAGGATGGTCCCTCTGTCAAACCTCTTTCCTTCCGAGATAAATGGATCGGTGCTTACCTTTAGTTTGAATCCCTGGTTTAACAAACGATAAATGGCACGAGGGGTATAATATCCATACGGTTCAAAGAGGAAAGCATACGAACCCTGGCCCATCATTTTGCCAGAAGGAAAACGTAGTTCGGTCACTTTATCGCCCAGAGGAGGAATGGCTTTGGCCTCTTCATAATCCAGTCCAAAGGCCACGGGCAACGTCCAACTGGAGATATCATAAAATAAGCTGTCCTTAAAGGTGGTACGCTTATCAAACATGCCTTTTATAAGGCGGTATTGAGGTTGATTTAGAGGAATGGTATAGGCCACCTCCACCGGTCGGCCATTGACAGTCGCGGCTTTATTGACATACACATCTACCTGATGGCGTTTGACCATTTCTATAAAGTGGTAAACAGCAGTCTTGTCTTTACTTCCAACAACGTATGCTTTGATGGGATCTTTTGCCGCATCCGGAATACTATTTTTATAAAAGTCCCGCTGATAATTTAATAACTCCACCCTCATATCGTTGACCGCTTTGAAAGAACTGAGGGATGTGACAAACTGATTTCGAATGGTAAACGAAAAGTGTAAAGGCCCGTTGATGCTTTCCTGTACGTGACCCCGCGAACTACCTTGCTCGAATAAAATGCCGATCGCTCCGTGAACATCCGGGAAAGTGGACCCTTTACCATAATAGAAATCATCAAACCCTTCCTGGGTGTAATACAAAGAACCAATTTGATCCAGGGCTTTGGCATGATAGGTTCCTATTTTGCGGGTGAGTTCCAGATTCTTGTCAGGGGTGAGCGGGTGCATGCGGGACGGCACGCCTGGTTGGAAAAAGAAAGTGGCGTTGGTACCCATTTCATGATGATCGGTCAATACATTGGGTTTCCATTGATGAAACTTTTTGGCTCTTGCTTGCGACTCCGGATGTTGTGCCACCAGCCAATCGCGATTCAAATCAAACCAATAATGATTAAAACGGCCTCCTGGCCAAGCCTCATTATGCTCCGTGTCATTGGGGTCAGAAGAGACGACCTTGCTTTTACGTGAATTTACCCAACTGGAGAAGCGCTGAACACCATCGGGATTAAAACAAGGGTCCAATAAAATAACTGTGTTCGTGAGGGCTTCCTCTATGTCTTTTCCTTGGGCAGCAGCCAGATGATAGGCCATCAGCAGTCCGGCATTGACCCCGCTGGCTTCATTGCCATGGATACTATATCCTGCATAAAAAACGGCAGGCATAGCCGACAGATCCAAGGAGGCCGATTGAGCAGGGTCAGTCAGTTGGATATGCTGGCTGCGGATTGACTCCAGATTCTGGTGGTTCCTGGGGGAGGTAACCGTGAGTAGCAATAACGGGCGACCTTCATGCGTGATCCCTGTCTGTTCAATGGAAATGCGGTCGCTGGCACGATCCAGAGCATACATATAATTGACCAGTCGGTCGTGACTGACATGCCATTCACCCACTTCGTGGCCAATAATGGAGGCCGGGGTTGGGATGGCGGGGTCATAAGAGATTCCCGGAGGAAGATAGTATGTAAGGGGCTGACCCTGGCCAAAAGTGAGGAGGGGCAAGCAGAGGAAGGCTAAAACAAGTGTTAGGTTTCTCATGAGGGGTGCTTCAGGTAAAAGATATACTTATGGGGGGTAAGTAATTGATTTTTAGAAGAACTAGCAATAATGAATTGACCAACGGTTAGCGGATTATCATTTTGTTAATAAAATGTACAAAAGATTTAAAAGGCAGGGAGGCGTGGTAAGGGATAAAAAAGGATATTTTTGCCCGTCAATTTCCAAACTAAAACATCCAAACTATGAGGAAAATTTTACTACTCGTGGTTGCCTTTAGTCTAACAATCAGCGGATTGTGGGCACAAGGGGTAACTACTGCCAGCATGAGTGGAAAGATAACGGATCAAAATAAGGCCGAAATACCAGGGGCCAACGTTATCGCTATTCACCAACCTTCGGGTACTCAATACGGAAATGCTTCACGTGCCGATGGTTTTTATACCATTCAGGGCATGCGTGTAGGAGGACCTTACACGGTAAAGGTTTCCTTTATTGGTTTCAAAGAACAGGTTCAGGAAAACATCTACCTTCAATTGGGTCAAAATCTGATCGTGAATTTCGCGCTTCAGGATGAGGCTACTCAATTACAAGAAATTGTGGTAACAGATGTAAAAGATCCGGTTTTAAACTCAGATAAAATAGGAGCTTCTTCCAACTTTAGTACCAATCAAATCACCACGCTTCCATCCATTGGTCGCGATTTTCGTGATATCTCCCGTCTAACACCTCAGGCCGGTGGAAGTGCGTTTTCTTTTGGTGGACGTAGTAATTTGTACAACAACCTTTCTATCGATGGTGCCACTGTTAATAACGTATTTGGTTTGAACCCTCTTCCGGGAGGTCAATCCAATGCGACTCCTTTCAGTTTGGATGCTATTCAGGAAATTACGGTTTCCTTATCTCCTTACGATGTTCGTCAGGGAAACTTTACCGGAGCAGGAGTAAGTGCGATTACCCGAAGCGGAACAAATGACTTGAGTGGTTCAGCGTATTATTTCTTTCGGACTGAAAACTTTGCGGGTAAAAAAGTGGAAGGAGTAGAAGTAGCCACTCCTAGTTTTGATTTTAAAAATTTTGGTTTCCGTTTAGGAGGACCAATCATTAAAAACAAACTTTTTTTCTTTGTTAATGCTGAATTTGAAAAACGTACAGATCCTTTTTATACCAATCCAGTCCGTCCTAACCGCTCTGCTTCTACTACAGGGGCCACTCAGGCAACGGATGACGAAGATCCAGAGACAGGATTGTTAGGCTTGAAGAACTTTTTATTGGATCCACCATTTAACTATGACCCCGGTGTCTATAAAGATTTCGACCGGGCAACCGAAAGTCAGAAATATGTCATGCGTTTTGACTATAACATTAACCAAAATCACAAGTTCACCATCCGGGGAAATATCACCAATGCATTTCAAGATGTGCAACCCAGTGCTTCTGGTGGTTTTGTAGGAGGACCTCCTGGCGGTAGAGGAAATAGCAATAACGTATTGTCATTCTCATCTTCGTACTACCGGATTAATAATAACCAGTATTCTGTCACTGCTGAATTGAACTCATCTTTTGGTGGAGGCAAGTTTTCCAATAACCTGGTAGTCGGTTACAGTGCTTTTAGAGATTTTCGTGAGAATGCCGGTGGATTGGCAGTGCCCAGCGTTCCTTTAGTGGATATCCTTGGACCTAATGGACAGAACCTGACAACTTTCGGGCCGGATCCTTTCACACCAAATAATAAGCTCGATCAGGATGTTTATCAGATCAACGATAACTTTAGCATGTATTTGAAAAATCATACGATTACAGTAGGTACAGCGAATGAGTTCTATCGGTTTAACAATGTTTTTACTCCCATCATTAATGGTGTTTATCGGTACAATAGTTTAGCTGACTTTTATGCCGATGCTGATCCGGCCACAACAGCGACCGCCCGTCCCGCTCAGTATACAATTCAAACCGTAGCTGTTCCAGGTGGAGCTGCTGCTACGGCTGCGAAATGGGATGCTCTCCAACTTGGGTTCTTTGCGCAAGACGAATATGTGGGTATACCTAACTGGAAAATCACGGGTGGTGTACGGGTAGATATCCCGCTCTACCTGACAGATCTTCCTGTCAATAATTACATCAACTCCATTGATCTGCAAGGAGAACAACTCCGGGTGGGAGGATGGCCAACCGTTCGTCCTTTAATTTCACCACGCATTGGCTTTAACTGGGATGTAAAAGGTGATCGCACCACTCAATTGCGGGGTGGCACGGGTGTGTTGACTGGCCGTGTTCCTTTTGTTTGGTTATCAAATGCTGTTAGCAATAATGGATTGTTTTTCGGACAGTTTAATAGTACCAACGTTCCATTTGATGTAACGGGTGATGGACTTCCTTACAACTTCTCCTTGAATCCTTACACCGCACCTGAGAACCAATTCTCTAACCTGGCCGCAGGAACTCCTCCACTAATTACAAATCCTTTGGATAGAAATTTTGGACGCCCTTCTATTGTGGCAGGGGTTAACACGATTGCAAAGGATTTCCGATTCCCTCAGGTATGGAGAAGCAATTTAGCTGTAGATCAGCAACTACCGGGTGGTATTGTCGGAACCCTGGAATTCATTTACACGAAAGATTTGAATGCGGTATATATTCGGGATGCAAATTTGGCAACTCCGGTGGCCACCCTGAATGGTGATGGAAGACCCTTGTACGGAGCTATCCCTGGAACAGCTAACGTAGATCGCGCCATTATAGCCAATGACAGACGCGTTAACGGTGATATCAGTCAGGCATTAGTACTTGATAATACCGATGAGGGATATCAGTATAGTATCACTGCTCAATTGCGCAAAACATTCAATCGCAATTTTGAAGTGTCTGCGGCTTACACGTATACCGATGCCCGTGAAGTGAATCCGCAAAGTGCCTCCACCGCTGGTAGTATCTTTACTGGTCAGGCACACATCTTAGGACCCAATAACCCAGGATTGTCATACGCCAGTGCTTTAACTCCTCATAGAATCATCATTTATGGTACGTATCGCAAAGAATACCTAAAGAATTTTGCTTCTTCTGTTTCCTTTACTTATGAAGGTCGTTCGGGTGGGAATTTCTCGTATACCTATAATGGCGACCCCAACAGTGACGGAACCAATGGGAATGATTTGATTTACATCCCCAGGAATAGAAATGAAATTGTATTGAGCACGGCTAGTGCCAATGACAACCGCACGTTAGACCAAATTTGGGAACAGTTGGATACCTACATTTCTCAAGATAAATATCTAAGCGAGAGAAGAGGTCAATATGCGGAGCGCAATGGCGCTTTGGCTCCATGGGTACATCGATTGAATCTTGGATTTCTTCAAGATTTCTACGTAGATGTCAAAGGCAAAAGAAACACGCTTCAATTTTCCGTCAATCTTGAGAATGCCTTAAACATGTTAAGTTCAGATTGGGGGTTATTCCAGAATCCATCTCGTTCTCAATTGATCCGTTTCCTCGGGTACGAAGCGCCTCACGTGGCGGGCACAGTCGGTGCTCCGGTAAATGCAGGTGGACAGCCACATGCTGCTACACAGGGACGTCCGGTATACACTTTTGAGACAAATGCGGATGGTACTCCACTGTCGGAAAGCTATATTCCAGAACAATCTGTTGCAGGAAGATGGCAATTACAATTAGGATTCCGTTACATTTTCTAAAATCACAAATGAGATATGAAACTATATAATAGAACATCAATATCGATCATGGCTTTTTTGGGACTGCTCGCTTGCAGCGAACCGGAATTGCCTACGGCCGTTCCATCGGTGTCCAGCGCTACTCCCTACAAGGCAAATTTTTTGTTTGTAAATGCGGCAGCTAATGCCCCTGGTCTTGATTTATTGATTAATGGAAATAAAGTAGGAACTTCTTTGGAAGCCAACAGTAATCAAGCAGCCTATTCTGAAGTTTCGCTTACTTCTGAAGGGAGAACAGGTTCTTTGACTGCAAACACCAGTATCCGAGCAAAGGCTGTTACCGGAACAATTGGTGGCACATTAGGATCTGCCGATGTGATATTTCGTGCTGGCAGTAACAATACCAACAACTTTCAGGCAGTAGAAGGATCACGCTATACCATCTTTGCTATAGATACCATAGCCAGACCCAGACCCGTAAGGACCATCAATGCATCGAATTTTGCAGATATTACTTATTACTCGTCTCGACCGACTTTTACCGCGCCATCGAAACTTAATCCAACGGTTGATACGACCATTCAGATATCTGTTGGTAGTAACAATTCCATGGTTTTAGCTAATCTTTTACGCAAGTATAATAGTAACCAGTTACCATCATTCTTTATTCCCATCGGGTTAGTACCACTGGGTAGCTCCGATCCGGGAGGGTCTCGATTTTACTTAGCTCAAGATGTGATTCCTACGATTTCAGCCAACAATCAAGTAGGAATTCGCTTTGTGCATGCCTCACCTAATGCACCCGCGGTTTTTGTTCGACTAAAATCTACCTCTACATCTGCCACATCATTGGTAGCACCCACTTCAGGCACTACGGGTATATCTTATGTGATGAGCACTACGGGTGGGTTCAATCCTTCGGTGGGGTCCAGAACGGTTACCAGCACCAGCTCTACTTTTCCTTTGATTACAATTGATCCTGCCCTAACCTATAATGTCGAGGTCAGTACAAATGTCACTTTTACAAACATCGTACTAACCGTTCCGGTAACCCTCGTAATCGGTAAATCTTATACAATTTATGCGAAGGGTTTACTTGGCGGAACAGGAAACTTGAGCTTGGGAGCAGGAATTATTCAGCATAACTAACGAATGCATATGAAAACCATGAATTATAAGATAGTAATATTTTTGGCTTTTGTAGCCTTAGCAACCGCGTGCACAGATGACTTCAAGTCTCCGGCTACCCCTACAGGCCAAACCATTGCTCAAGTGGCAGCTGCGAATGAGAGTTTTGACATTTTAGTGGCGGCTGTAACAAAAACAGGTTTAGCGGCATCATTGAATAACAATAATGCCGGAGAGTTTACAGTATTTGCCCCAACCGATGATGCATTTGTAACGTATTTCAGAGGCTTGAATGCCGCTTATGCTTCTTATACTGAAACAGATGTACTTGCTTTGATTGAAACGTTGGCTCCTTCAAATACAATTCCTACTCTTGGTACATTGACAGGTGTATTAAATTACCATATCAAAATCTCTAAAGTTGAATCATCCGAAATTTCTAATGGACAGGTGTTTGTTATGCAGAATGGAAGCCGTCTATCACTATCGAAAGTAGGATCTGATGTTCTCCTGAATGCGAATGCTGGTTCACCTGGATCACAAATTACCTTGGCAGATGTAGACGCATCCAATGGAATTATTCATGCTATCAATAAAGTGATGATTTCCCCTAGCATTGCTAGTATTGGTGTTACCCTTGGCTTCTCTGTGAGTTATACAACAAATCCCCCAGGTGTCTCTGGAGGTACTACCGCTGGCAATAATTATGATGTACTTTCAGCGGCTATTCGTAAGACCGGGTTAGCTCCAGCTTTGCTACCTAATGTAACACCGTTACCTGACTTCACTGTTTTTGCACCAACCGATGCTGCGTTTGTTTCTTTCTTAGGAGTAGCGGATGAGGCTGCTGCGTTAACGTTGATTAACGGTTTAACAGCCTCCACAAATCCCTCCCTGTCTGATGTTACCAACATTCTTAAATATCATGTAGTATCAGGAAGGATTTTATCAACTGATCTTGCTGCTAGTCAAAGTGTAGCTACTCTATTAACAGGAAAAAACTTCACTATTGAAAGTTTAGGACCTCCAATTGTCGTGAGAGATATCAATACGACCTCGACAAATGCAACGATCAGTAGCGCCAATATACTGACCAACGCAGGCATAGTGCATGGTATTAGTACAGTTCTAAATCCTAATTGATCAAATGCTTTTGTAAAAAACCCCGCTCCAAGCGGGGTTTTTTATTTCCCGCTTTCTGCCTACCTTCCATTCATGGCTTCGGGCAGATATCGCTTTTTACTGCTTTTGGGATTGGTTTTCCTTAGCCAATGCCGTCCATCCAACCCGGGTGCCCCTGCTTTTACCACACAGCCTCAGGTGGAAATGGATCTGGAAGCCATTCAAAAACGGGGATACCTGCAAGCATTAGTTGATAATAATTCCGTTAGTTATTTTATCCTGAAAGGAAGCCCCATGGGATATGAATATGAGTTACTGAAGCGTCTGGCTGACCATCTGAAAGTAGAACTGAAAATCAAAATCATCACTGGTATTGAAGAGGCCATCGATAAGTTAAACAAGGGAGAAGGTGATGTGCTGGCTTTTCCGTTAACCATTACCACCGATCGGCAGGAATATGTAGCGTTTACAGAGGCCCACTTTTCAACGCATCAGGTACTGGTTCAAAAACGACCAGCCAACTGGCGGATGCAACCTCCGACCGTTCTGGAAAAGAAACTGATCCGCAATCCGGTGGATCTGATCGGAAAACAGGTTCATGTTGTAAAAGGCTCTTCTTTTGAGCAGCGGATGCGAAACTTATCCCAGGAAGTGGGTGGTCCGATTGAAATAATTCCGGATAGCGCTTCTGCTGAAACAGAGTCGTTGATTCGAAAAGTGGCGCATGGAGAAATTAAATATACGGTCACTGATCAGACATTGGCTATGGTCAATGCGCTCTATTATCCGAACCTGGACATCAACACCGTGGTAAGTTTGCCTCAACAAATCGGATGGGCGGTTAGACTCAATTGCCCCAAATTACTGTCAACAATCAATCAATGGATGATGGGTGTAAAGAAGTCCGGGGTGTATCAGGTTATCTACAATAAGTATTTTAACAGTCCCCGGTTTTCATTGACCCGGATCAGCAGTGATTATTCTTCCCTGGCTGGAAAGATTCTCTCCCCATACGACCGATACTTCAAAGAGGGTGCCCTGCCACTGGAGTGGGATTGGCGCTTGCTGGCTTCCGTGGCTTATCAGGAATCAAATTTTGATCCGAATGTGAAGTCATGGGCGGGTGCAATCGGGTTGATGCAGGTAATGCCTGAAACCGGCAGATACTTTGGTGTAGATAATTTGTGGGATCCAGCATTAAATATCCGAACGGGAGTCAGATTTTTGAAGTTCTTAGACAATCAGTGGGCAAAGTCCATTAACGATCCTCAGGAAAGAATCAGTTTCGTATTAGCATCATACAATGTTGGTCTCACACATGTGCTGGATGCCCGCAATCTGACCCGTAAGTATGGTAAAGATCCAACCCGGTGGTCGGAGGTGGAATTTTATCTTTTAAAAAAATCAGATCCCAGGTATTACCGCGATCCGGTGGCGGCAGCCGGGTATTGTCGATGCACCGGCCCGGTCGAATATGTCAAAGAAGTATTGGAACGATATGAACAGTACAAACTTCATATTGATGAATAACGATCGCTTCTTACCAGAGGTAGCAAACTTTTCTAAATCTTTCGCAGGTACACGTTACCATATTTGGACTCGAATCGGTATGCAGGACCTTTGCCAGGTTGAGCTTTGATGAGCGTATGGAAACTTTCTTCTCGGAAATTTTCGCCTGAGAAGGGAGTACTCAAATTGGAGTATATCTGACCATAATTAGTCTCAGCACTTAGTTCTCCGGTTTGTGTTTCATTCAGGGAAGCGTCTATTCCTCCGTAGGTAGCGTCCACCACTAATGGCCCTTCAAAGTTTACCACTTCCACCATGCCATACGTAGCTTGTATTTGTGTTTTGACGTTTCTGGGTACTTTTACCTCCAATTGGATTTCCATATCCACTCCCCACGACAGCACCTTAAAGTCACGACCTTGCTGTTGGCAGTATTCGCGATATTCCTCCTTACTATGAAAGATCAATTTCTTTCCATCTTGAAATACAGCCATGCGCGGTGGCAGTTGTTTAAAATTTTTGATGCGCGAGGAAATGGAGAGTTCATCGATAGTTGTAGATGATTCCAATGCAAACGCGTCATCATTTTCCCCGGCATTAATACTGACGGTGCCGGTAATCAATACTTCATCTTTATCCCAGGTAGTCACCCGTATGTTATTTGGGTAGTCAAAGTGCATGTTTAAGGATTGACCCTTGGCCATTGGGATGGTCTTATTGATGGAGGTTTGCGGATATCCATAAACCGGGATTAACAACAAGAGGAGGTAAGTCAGATAATTCATATTTCTGAAGTGTTTTGTGGAGGGAAGCGGGTGGAATCATCCAACCCGCTCAATCATATTATTTTTTACGCAGATAAATCTTACCGTAACTGGAGTTTAAGGATATGTCCATCCCGCCTCCGTTGATTTTGCCCGTTACCCGGTCATCGTACCGAACCATATCACCTTGACGCTCATTTTCAATTTTAAACTCCGGAGCAGCATACAACTCGCCATAGGATGTGCTCATTTTAAGATTTGCTTTAATGGACAGGGGTAGCGTGACGTCTGCATAGCCGTATACAGATACGATCGAAATAGGTCCTTTGATGTTCGTTGAGAAATTGGCTTCCACATGTCCATACACGCTTTTGGCGGTCAGCGGACCCGTGACATTCTCCAGATGAATGGAAGCGTAGGTCACATTAGCTTCAATTTCGCTCTCCACATTTTTGAAGTTAATTTCAGACCCATGAGTAGCCTGATGAGAGACATAAATGGTTACTCCTTTCGGCACTTGAATGCGGATGTCAGGCCCCCCCATTTTCTTCAACTGATGAACCTCCACTACGCCATTTTTTTCCTGAACCGAAATGCCCAACCCTGTGTTGTCGACTAGTCCCAGACTGTTGATCGCCTGAAGACCTACCGCCCGACTGTCCTTTTCTTTATCCCGGTCGCGTGAACTGAAGATGATCTCATTCCCACCATAGCCCTCAATGGTAACCTGGTTTAGCCCATGTATTTCTAACCGGCCAGTACTTTTGTTTACTTTGAATTCCTGCGCCTGAGCGATCAAACAGATCCATGTCAGGCTAATAGCGATTGATAATTTTTTCATTTTTTCAGTTGATTTGTATTTCTTGTTTCTGATTTAGGATAACCTCAAAATTCCTGCATGTGCTTCCGTTTTTACTGCCGGAAGAACCAACTCATCTGAAGTGATCTTGTGTAACTCTTTTAAAACATCTGTTTCTTTTATTTCCACCAGCAACCGGATCAACGCAATCTGAACAATGGGATCGCTCTGATGGGCAAGCGATTGAACCAATGTTTTCCGTACATGCGGTTGTTGGTGAAATTTCCCCAACGCCTCTAACGCTGCCAGACGAACATTGCTATTGGGGTCGTTGATCATCGTTTCGGATAGCACCTGAACAATATCATCGTCCATCTCTTTCAAGTCAAAGGCTACGTTGGCGGCTGTCATCCGCTGACTGGCCGGTTGCTGAACATCCAGCATGGAAAACATCAGTTGTTTGGTCTGCTCCATTTCTTTTCTCAGAGCTTCCAGTTCCTGTTGCTGCTGATAACTTTTGGTAAACCAGTAGCCCATCACACCCATACCTATTATTACAACCAGAGAGGCAGCGATACGTAATACCACCGGGCGCATCAGTACCTGTTGCCCGCCAGCAGCTCTTTTGGTTTCATGTATTTCTGTTGCCAGTGCTTCTGCAAAGCGAGCGGTTAATCGGGAGGTAGGAACAACTTCCTGAGTATGATCCAAGGCTTGCAAAACCTGCCGGAGTTCTGCCTCTAATTTCCGGGCATCGGCATTTTCAACCAAAAGTCTTTCTACTTCTTTCGTTTGATCCTCCGTCAGTGTTCCATCGATATACTCAATCAGCAAACTTTCCATTTCCGTTTGGTTCATGCTCATAACTTTTCCAGTTGAAAATAATTTTCACGTAGCTGCCCAATGGCCCGATGCACCTTTACCTTAACATTCGCCACCGTCATGTCCATCAACCGCGCCACCTCTTCGTACTTCAAATGTTGAAAACGGGTGAGTACGATCAATTCCCGGTAACCATCGGGTACCTGTGCCAACGCCCGGATCAGCCGTTTTTCCGTTTCTTCCTGCTGAAGCGCATTTTCGATATCGGGCTCATTTTCCATTTTTTCGATAGTGACAGATACTGCCTTTGATTGCTTCTGTTGCTGGTAATAATCGGCAAACGCATTCCGGGCCACCTGATAAATCCACGTTTGAAATTTCAATTCCGGATTGTACGAGTTCCGGTATTTGAGCATCCTCAGAAAAACATTTTGTGTTACATCTTCGGCTGCCATGCGGTCGGCCATCATCCGCACCAAAAAATTGAAAATTCGTCTGTGGTAACGATCAAAAAGGAGAGAAGCCTGCTGAAGGTCACCGCTTTTGACGGCTTCCATGAGTTGTTCGTCAGTCATTCCGCTAGCTCCGTTTGGGTCGTGTTTGTGTTAGTTACAGGCTGCCACCGGAAAGGTTACAAGAATGCTTATGAAAAAATAAAACCTGCTGCCAGACCTGCCAGAATAATCGCCCAGGAGGGGATTTTCGTCAGATACATCAGCCCGAATGTCACCAGAACGATGGATGAATTGATCAGGATACTTTCATTCGGTTGTTGATTGACGAGCGGTACAAAGAGTAATACGGCTGCCCCCACCACCAACCCGGTGCTGGCTGCATGGATACCATCCAGGGAGGCTCGGATAGCCCTGAATTTTTTAAGACTCTCCCAAATCCTGAACATAAAGAAGATCAGAAATGTGCCTGGCAAAAAGATACCGGCCGTTGCCATGATGGCTCCCAGCATTTCGCCACCGGGCCCAAAGTCGCGCATGGATAATGCTCCTATATAGGCACTGTATGAAAATACGGGACCGGGCAATGCCTGCACAAACCCAATTCCTGAGAGAAACTCTTCGTGGCTCAGATATTGTTTGGGCGCATATTGAACAAATTCGGTGTATAACATTGGTGTCAGTACCTGGCCTCCTCCAAAAATCAAACTTCCGTTTCGATAGAAATTCTCAAACAATCGGATGGGTAATGACTTGGTATAGGCTCCTAAAAGAGCCGCTGCAATCAATACTCCAGCCCAAAGCAGAAAGTTTGACCATCGAATGGTAAATTTCTTTTTTTCTTCTTTCGGGAACACTTTGTAGTTGAAAGCTGTGATGCAACCGGCAATGATTAACACCACCGGAAAGACAAATGGTGTTGGAAACAGATAACAAATGATGGCCGCTCCGATCATCATGAAAAAACTTCGCGGAGCAACGAGCGTTTTTTGTGCCATGTGAAAAGCGGAATAAGCAATGATAGCAACAGCCATAGGTTGAATAAACCGCGTAAAGGACAGAGAGATAGACTTAGCATCAAATGAACTGATCAGCATGCCAGCGGCCGTCATGATAATCACGGAGGGAAGTAACCAGATAAGTAAAGTCAGATAGGCCAGGCTTGGTCCACCCAGCTTATAGCCAACGGCAGTCAGCGTCTGTGTAGAGGAAGGACCTGGCAAAACCTGGCAAAGAGCATGTAATTCCAGTAGTTCAGTTTCGGTCAGATAGTGACGTTTCTTAACCAACATCTGCTGAAAGTGTGCAAGGTGTGCCTGAGGACCGCCAAAGCACGAAACAGATAAAAAAAAGACATCTCGCAGAAAAACAATAAATCGGACCCGTTGGATCACTTCGATTATTTTTTAAGACCAATTTCGCGCAGACGCTGATTTAAAAACTCCCCAGCGGTGATATCCTCCCATAACTTAGGATGTTCTGCATCAATGCAATTAGGCAAAGAAGCCAGACTCATCTCTGACCTCGGATGCATAAAAAAAGGTATGGAATAGCGAGGAGTGTTCATCAACGCCCGGGGCGGGTTAACCACTCGATGAATGGTGGATTTTAATTTTTTATTAGTTAATCGTTCCAGCATATCGCCCACGTTCACTACCAACTGTTCTGGTAAAGCGGTAATAGGTATCCATTTTCCATCTCTTCTTAAAACCTGGAGCCCGTCCGCGCTGGCGCCCATGAGCAAGGTAATCAGATTGATATCGCCATGCTCAGCCGCCCGAACGGCATCCGCAGGTACATCATCCGGATTTTCAATCGGAAAATAATGTATCGGGCGGAGAATACTATTTCCATGCCTGACTTTTGCATCAAAATAGTTTTCCGGTAGATCCAGATATAGCGCGATGGCCTTGAGCATTTGAATTCCCGTGGCCTCAAGCTTACGATACACCTCCAAACCAATATCTTTGAGTTGAGGAAATTCGTCCGGCCATACATTCTCAGGATATTCTTTCTTAATGGGATCATTGTCCATGACCTCCTGACCGATATGGTAAAACTCTTTTAGGTCGCCTGTATTACGACCTTTGGCGTGTTCCTTTCCTTTGCCGATGTAACCTCGCTGTCCGGCTAATCCGGGGATTTCATACTTTTGTTTGACGGCATCGGGCAAGGCATAAAATTTTTTTATTGTATCATAAAGCCGGGTTGCGAGATCATCTGTCAGGTAATGGTTGCGGATGGCAACAAAACCGATGTTATGGTAAGCAGCCCCCAAATCGGCAACAAATTTTTTCTTTTTGGCAGGATCATTGCCTGTAAAGTCAGCAAGGTCCAGCGAAGGGATGGTATCGTACAGGATTTCGCTCATGTTACAGCAGTTGGATGGATGCAAGCTACTAATTTTGACTAAATTTACCCTGATCGTGAATTCTCCCTTCGGATCCGTTATCAATAAGACAATCATCATTTAATCCAACTAATTATGAGCATCACCCGGAGAAAGTTTTTAGCCGATAGTTCCAAGGCAACTGTTGTGGCTACCCTTGGAAGCACATTCATTTCCTCCTTTGCCGAAGCCTCACAGGCACCTCTTGTTTTTTCTCAGGTACCGCTTCCGTATGCATTCCAGGCATTGGAGCCATTTATTGATACCCAGACTATGGAGATCCATTATACCAAGCATCACGCAGCTTATGTCAAAAATGTAAATGACGAAATTTTGGCAGCGAAGATATCAGCATCTACCGAACATGAATTTTTTACCATGACTTCCAAACTATCAGCCAAAGCGCGCAACAACGGAGGAGGAGCCTGGAATCATAATTTTTTCTGGCAGTGTATGAAGCCAGGAAGCAGTAGTCCTACTGGCAAGATATCGGATGCCATTCACGGAGCCTTTGGATCATTTGATGCATTCAAAGAACAGTTTGGAAAGGCGGCCCTTGGCCAGTTTGGATCGGGCTGGGCATGGCTGATAAAAGATGGAAATAAACTAGCGATCGGATCAACACCCAATCAGGATAATCCATTGATGGATGTCAGTGCCTTCAAAGGAACACCCCTGTTAGCGTTAGACGTATGGGAACATGCCTACTACCTTAAATATCAAAACAAACGTGCTGATTATATCACGGCATGGTGGAATGTGGTAAACTGGGAAGCCGTGGCCAACCGGTTGGGATAAATACTCTTTGGTATTCCACTTTCTTGTCTTTGTTTTTTTCGGGCAAACAGTTCATCCCACACCGCAAGTGAGAGTTTAGCTTGGAAATTTGTATCCATTAATCCAATGCTCGTAAAGAAGGGTAAGTTTTCGGGTATGGGAGGCGGCCCTTGGGTGATATCAATATCAGTGAATAAAAGTTGGAATACTGCATTGACTTGACCGATTCTAAATGCGGATCAAAACAGTTTCATGCACTTCAATCGGTTGAATCAAATCGGACACATGAATATAACATAACCCTCACCACTCAATCAAAAAAAATCAACATATTTGAGCATGGCACAAGGATTATTGATTGACATGGATGGGGTCGTGTACGGAGGGGACACCATGATACCCGGGGCGGATGTCTTTATTACATATCTCCTTAAAAATGATATTCCGTTTATGTTTATGACAAATAACAGTCAGCGAACCCGGCTGGAGGCTGTTCGGAAACTCGCCAGGCTTGGTATAACGGTAACGGAAAATCATGTCTATACCAGTGCCATGGCTACTGGTAAATTCCTGGCCAGTCAGATACCCAATGGTACTGCCTACGTTTTAGGGGAAGGTGGGTTGTTATCAAGCCTCCATGAAAATGGGATTAGTTTAGTGAACACTGATCCGGATTTTGTCGTGCTGGGT
Organism: uncultured Ohtaekwangia sp.; assembly: GCA_964439205.1. Taxonomy (GTDB): domain Bacteria; phylum Bacteroidota; class Bacteroidia; order Cytophagales; family Cyclobacteriaceae; genus ELB16-189. Next base: position 25,064 of record CAYTNM010000018.1, on the reverse strand, counting down.
GAAGGCAGAAACTTCACGTTAGAAATGGTTCAGCGTGCAGTAGATATGATTTTGGCCGGGGCCAAATTTGTCATAACCAATCGTGATCCATCTCCTAAGAAAAAAGGATGGGACAATCTGGGTATTGCCGCTACCAGCGCTATGATTGAAGAAGCAACTGGTATCAAGGGTTTTGTGGTCGGAAAGCCTAGCCCGGTAATGATGCGTTCGGCACGCAAAGCGCTGGGGTTGGAAACAGCCGAGACGACCATTATCGGAGATACTATGGATACCGATATCCGGGGTGGTGTGCAGATGGGATATAAGACTATTTTAGTTTTGAGTGGTATAACCAAGCGCGAACACTTACCACGCTATGCATTTAAACCTGATTTGGTGGTAGAGTCAGCTAAAGATATCCAGTTTCCGCTGCCATGGTGGCACTCATGAAATTCCCCGAAAAGCAGTTTTTAAGCCAAAATATGGTTCTGGCGCTACCAAACACTTGTAAGTGGAGTAAAATTAACTTCATTTTGCTTGTAGATAAAGAATCATTCATAGATATTCGTGCAGTTGATCATTGATGAAAGTTAGTTGTCAACTAATAAACCTAAACCTGTAAAAATCGCCTCGTTCCTCCCGTGAACGGGGCGATTTTGTTTTATCAGGTGTATAACAAACTAACGATTGTTGTGAACGAACCAAAACCTAAAACAATCTTCGAAAAAATCTGGGACAGCCATGTGGTGAAACATGCCCAGGGGTATCCTGATGCTTTATTTATTGACAGACACTTTATTCATGAAGTCACCAGCCCGCAGGCATTTGATGGGTTACGTAAACGAGGCATCCCTGTTTTTAATACGAAACGAACTACCGCCACCGCTGATCATAACGTTCCTACCAAAGATCAACATTTACCAATTAAAGAAGCGTTAAGCCGGCATCAGGTAGAAACACTCCGTAAAAATTGCCAGGACTTTGGAGTTGAATTGTTTGACCTGGGGCACCCCTATCAGGGAATTGTGCACATCATCGGTCCTGAACTAGGATTGACGTTGCCCGGGATGACCATTGTTTGTGGGGATAGTCATACATCGACACATGGAGCTTTCGGAACCATTGCTTTTGGTATTGGTACCAGTGAGGTAGAACAAGTGTTGGCCACACAATGTATTCTTCAATACAAACCCCAGACCATGAGAATTGAAATCAATGGTAGGCTGGGAAAAGGGGTGGTGAGTAAAGACATCATCTTATATATCATTTCAAAGATATCTGCCAGTGGAGCTACCGGTTATTTTGTAGAATATGCCGGTGACGCGATTCGTCAACTCTCCATGGAGGCGCGGATGACGATTTGTAATATGAGTATTGAGATGGGAGCCCGGGGAGGCTTGATCGCTCCGGATGATACGACCTTCAATTATATCAAAGGCCGAAAATTTGCACCTCAAGGCCAGGCTTTTGAACAAGCTAAACAAGCCTGGCATAAACTATCCACGGACAAGGGCGCCACATATGACAAGGTTCTCACCTTTGATGCTGCTGACATTGCTCCGATGATTACGTATGGGACTAATCCCGGCATGGGAATGAAGGTGACGGACCGCATTCCAACTACCAATGAACTGAAAGAATTAAATGAACAGGCATCCTTTATGAAATCCCTTGATTATATGGGTTTGGAGCCAGGTTCGCAGTTATTAGGTAAAGCGATTGATTATGTTTTTATCGGAAGCTGCACCAATGCCCGCATTGAGGATTTGCGGCTCGTGGCTGACATTGTTAAAGGAAAGAAAAAAGCAAGCCATGTGGAAGTATGGATTGTACCCGGGAGCAAACAAGTGGAGGCGCAGGCACGTCTGGAAGGGTTAGATCAAATTTTTAAACAGGCAGGATTTGAGTTGCGAAGCCCTGGGTGCTCTGCGTGTCTGGGGATGAACGAAGATAAGGTGCCTGCAGGCAAGTATTGTATCAGCACCAGCAACAGAAACTTTGAAGGACGTCAAGGCCCTAAATCACGCACGTTTTTGGCAAGCCCGCTCAGTGCAGCCGCAGCAGCTATTACCGGAAGAGTAACGGATGTACGCGAACTCATCTATCAGTGATGGTGATGAAATGCTCCATGGGATCACTAAAAACAGTTAGTAACAGATGAAAGATAACTTTACTCACCTGGTCAGCACAGCCGTACCATTGCCTATTGAAAACATTGATACGGATCAGATTATTCCTGCCCGTTTTTTGAAGGCAACCACCCGCGAAGGCTTTGGTAACAATTTATTCAGGGATTGGCGCTACCAGTCCGGAGAAGTCGTTAATAAAGATTTCGTATTGAATGATTCACGTTATAGCGGAAAGATATTACTAGCTGGAAAAAACTTTGGTTGTGGAAGTAGCCGTGAGCATGCCGCCTGGGCGCTCTATGATTTTGGATTTAGGGTGGTAGTATCCAGTTTCTTTGCCGATATCTTTAAGAATAATGCCCTGAACAATGGGTTGTTACCTGTAGTAGTTACGGACCGTTTTTTACAAAGTTTACTCGCTTCGGTCCAGCTAGAACCAACCACTGAGATCATAGTTGATTTACCATCCCAGAGCATTCAAATGGGAGAGACACGTGAGTCTTTTGAAATAAATGCATACAAAAAAATATGCATGACCCATGGCTATGATGATATTGATTACCTGCTCAGCCTCCGGCAAGAGATACGGGCGTTTGATTTAGCCCACTCCTAAACCTGATACTGCTGTTAAGAATTGAAAGAATGAAGAAAAAAATTGTTGTACTCCCCGGTGATGGCATAGGACAGGAAGTAACCGCTGAGGGTAAGCGTGTGCTTGAAAAGTTAGCAGACGTATTTGATCATACCTTCTTGTTTGAAGAGGCATTGATTGGACATGATGCCATCGAACGTACCGGCCACCCGTTGCCAGATGCCACGCTGACAAAGCTTCAGAATTGCGATGCGATTTTGTTTGGGGCGGTTGGACATCCCAAGTATGATAATGATCCCACGCTAAAGGTCCGTCCGGAACAAGGGTTGCTAAAAATGCGAAAGGAACTTGGGTTGTATGCCAATTTGCGTCCGATTCAGCTTTTTGATGAGTTATTGGACGCTTCAAGTATTAAACCAGAAGTATTACGAGGTTCTGATATTCTTTTTTTTCGGGAGTTAACCGGAGACGTGTACTTCGGAGAGAAAGGAAAAAAAGATGATGGTAATACCGCCTATGATCTGATGATTTATCAGCGATATGAAATTGAAAGAATTGCCCACAAGGCGTTTCAGGCTGCCCGGACACGAAGAAAGAAAGTAACGAGCGTTGATAAGGCAAACGTATTAGAAAGCTCCCGTTTGTGGAGACAAGTGGTAACCGAAGTGGCGCAACACTATCCCGAAGTTTTGTTGGAACATCAGTTTGTAGATGCCACCGCCATGAAATTAATTCAAAACCCTCGGAGTTTTGATGTGATCCTGACCGGTAATCTCTTTGGAGATATCCTGACGGATGAGGCTTCGCAGATTGCTGGTTCTATGGGAATGCTGGCCTCAGCTTCGGTAGGGGATACCGTGGGATTGTATGAACCCATTCACGGCAGTGCTCATGATATTACCGGAAAAGGGATAGCCAATCCACTGGCTTCCATTTTATCAGCGGCTTTGTTATTGGACATTTCCTTTGGATTAAAAAAAGAAGCGAATACCATTATTCAAGCTGTTCAACAAACGCTGGCTCTTGGATATCGGACCCAGGATATTCAGGACGCCAGGACGGAAGCTGGAAAAGTACTAGATACAACATCTATGGGGCGGATGATTGTGGAACAGATGGAAAAGATAGTTAGTAAGCAATTGGTGTAACCAGATTATCAGGTCTATAATTCAAATCACAACGACATGAATAACAAAATTCAAATATTCGATACCACTCTTCGCGATGGCGAGCAAGTGCCGGGTTGTCAGTTAAAAACAGAGGATAAAGTTATTGTGGCAAAAGAGTTGGAAGCATTGGGTGTCGATGTTATTGAGGCTGGCTTCCCGATTTCAAGCCCGGGAGATTTTTTGTCAGTAGTAGAGATTTCCAAAGCCGTCAAAGATCCTGTTGTGTGCGGATTGACCCGTGCTAAAAAAGAAGATATTGATGTGGCGGCTGAAGCGCTTCACCATGCTAAACGCGGCCGAATTCACACCGGTATTGGAGCTTCTGATGTGCATATTAAGCATAAATTCCGAAGCACACGTGAACAAGTATTGGAGCAAGGGGTGTGGGCTGTAAAGTATGCCAAAGCCAAGGGTTATGAAGTAGAGTTTTATGCGGAAGATGCCGGTCGGGCTGATCTGGATTTTCTGGCCCAGCTGACCGAAGCGGTGATTGCAGCAGGTGCTGATGTGGTGAATATCCCGGACACCACTGGCTATTGTTTGCCTCATTTATATGGCAAACGTATCCAGTATTTATTTGAAAGAGTTAAGAACATCGATCGGGCAGTGATTTCCGTTCATTGTCATAATGATTTAGGTCTGGCTACTGCCAACACAATTTCGGGATTAATACATGGCGCCCGACAGGCAGAGGTTACTATCAATGGCATTGGTGAGCGGGCCGGAAACACTTCGCTGGAAGAGATTGCCATGATTGTAAAAACACATCAGGATTTAGGATTGTATACCGACATCAAGTCTGAACGCCTGTATGATCTGAGCCTGTTGGTTAGTGATTTGATGCATATGCCCGTCCAGCCCAATAAAGCCATTGTCGGCAAAAATGCTTTCGCACATTCTTCTGGGATTCATCAGGATGGGTTTCTTAAACATGCCGAAAACTATGAGATTATCAATCCGGCCGATGTTGGAGTATCGTCTTCCTCCATTGTTTTAACAGCTCGTAGCGGTCGCGCAGCTTTGCGTCATCGGCTTGATTTACTTGGTTTTAAGGTAGCTGGCGAGGAACTGAATACGGTATATGAAAACTTTTTGATTTTAGCAGACGAGCGGGGCAATGTCGAAAATGATGATTTAATCGTGTTGATGGCCAACCAGCCTGTATTGGCGAGATAGCGTAGAAAATTAACTGCTAGTGATAGAATCAAAAAAGCCCATCGTAAGTGCGATGGGCTTTTTTTTAAAACTGGAAAATTCTGATTCGTTATTTTTTATCAACTTTCAATCGTTCGCTCCGATTTGCTACTTCCCAGGCTGTATAGAAGGCCGCTTGAGCCCGCCTCGCCAAAATATCAAAATCAATCTTGGATACTTCGTCAGTCACTTTGTGATAGTCTTCATGAATGCCATCAAAATAAAACACGATGGGAATACCCATCTTGGCAAAATTCCAATGATCGGAGCGTTTGTAAAGATTGGTCGGATGATTTTCGTCATTGTAAGTATAGTCAAAGGCCAATTTCGTATAAGTAGCATTGTTGCGCTCATTAATTTCATGAAGTTCGCTGGAGAGTTTGTCAGCTCCAATGACGTATACATAGTCAGCTTTGCCGGCATGTTCCGGATCGTTGCGGCCAATCATATCTATGTTGATATCAACTACGGTGTTAGCGAGGGGGAAAATCGGATTAGCTGAATAGTATTCAGACCCCAACAAGCCAATCTCTTCTCCAGTCACCGTCATAAACAGAATGCTTCTTCGAGGGCCCTTTCCTTCTTTTTTGGCACGCATGAATTCAGTAGCCATCTCCATCACCGCTACCGTTCCGGATCCATCATCATCTGCTCCATTATTGATGATATCTCCGGAGGTTCCGTTTGATTTACCAATATGATCATAATGCGAAGTGATGATCACCAATTCATCTTTTTTGTCGGTGCCTTCGAGATATCCCAATACATTTTCAGACGCCACCACACGGGTATGGACATGAGTGTTATAGGTGACAGAACCAGATTTTAGTTTTTTTAATGGCATTTTTTGGGCATCGGTGGCCATGATTTTCACTAATTTATCCATCGATTGCCCCATCATCTTTTCTGCGACAGATTTATCAATAACAAATAATCCTTTGTTGGGATTGTTAGGATCAGGTTTTTTTAAACCCAGGCTCCCCTGACTCATAAAGCCCTGTAATTGACTTACAATTTTGCGATACTCTCCACTTGATTGAGTAGAGGTAAGAAATACCATAGTGGCCCCTTTGCTGCGCATCAGGTCAGCGGTACTTCTCCAGGTGCGCATAGACATGAGGGATTCTACAAGTACCAACGCTGATTTCCCGGTTAAATCCACCTGAGCTAACTCTTCGGGACTCCCTTTTCCAACAAAGACGACTGATGTCTTTTGCTCACCTCCGCTGTTAGCAGACCCTGCATATAAGATATCAGTAAAATTGTTGATCTGTTGGCCACCTACACTCACATAAATTTCTCCCGGAGTAGTACCATATAATTCTACGGGCTGATAATAACTGCCATTTACCGGCCCTGTCAAACCCAACTGTTCGAAGTGATGCCGGATAAATGCAGCAGCCATCTTTTGGCCGCGGGATCCGGTGGCCCGACCTTCCATGGCATCGGAAGCCAGAATTGAAAGGTTCTCTTTGAGATCCTGTGGTGTAATTCCGTCAGCATAATGTTTAACATCCTGAGCCTGGGTCGCTGAGGTGATGATAAAAGCCAGGTACAGAAGGGAGATTTTTAGTTTATTCATAGCATTCATATGTGCGACAAAGATATACGATTTTTAACCTTATAAGCCTGAGGGGTCAGTGTTCAGGCAATGAAGGAAGTGAAGCTGGTTGGTAGCCCGAATGAGATTTTGACCGGGATACGTTGTATGATAGTAGGTATCTCCCTGTAAAAAGTCTGTCAAAAATCTCAATGCCATAATGTATGTCATCATTTTTCCTGCAAAAGGGATTAGCGTTTTCTCCGCAGGCGTCAGGAGACGTTCCATTTCTGACAGATAACCGTCCATCACCGCACGATGAAATTCCTGGCGAAATCCAATTTTTGTCAGATCTTTTTCCTCTTCGCTGACCGGACTGGTATACGTGCGTACCATATCTCCCAAGTCATAGAAGAAATAACCGGGCATAAGCGTGTCTAGATCAATCGGTGCCGACACCTGGGTGAGAGAAGAATCAAACAAGACATTATTTATTTTGGTATCGTTGTGGGTGATTCGGAGAGGTAGTCCGGAAGCAATAGATTTTTCATAAACAGATATCAGAATACTGAATTCCTTCGCTTGACGGATCGCAAACTCTGACTGTTTTAACCGGTCGGTGGAGGCTATCTGTAAGGCGTCATTGAACTGTTGAAACCGATAGGTCAGATGATGAAACCGGGGTATGGTTTCCTGAAACAAGCGCACATCACACCCGTGTAACTGTCGCGTGAGTTGTCCAAATGCTTTAGCCGCCTGGTAAGCTTGCGTAGGATTTTCGACAATGTCGATGGTACGAGTTCCTTTTAGAAACGGAAACAACCGCCAGTGATTTCCGTCCTCATCCAGCGTGATCCACTCACCCCGCACATTGGGGATGGGCGTAACAAACAAATACTCGGGATCATGTTTATGAATGAAGCGTTTAGCCTCCTTCAAATTCCTAACAATCAGATCGGGGCTCTTAAAAACAGAAGTATTCAGTTGTTGGGCAACAAAAGCTTCTGACGCTGTCTGTAATTTATACGTGCGGTGAATATGACCGGAGCCGATTGGCACCGAAGAGACCAACGGAGAAAGGTTGTAGTACGTATGCCAAAAAGAAGAATTCACCAGATCATTTCCAAAGTGAAGATGGGTAGACGCCTTGATGAACCAGATCACGAATTTTTCCGGTCACAGCCTCTTTATCTTCCTGATAGGTGACACCAAACCAGACTTTCCCACCGTCAATCACCTTTACTTTTCCCAGCCCTTTCTTGACCAGTTCATTTACTACGAGAGGTATGTAAAACTCTGATTTAATGTTGAGATGATTATTCTTTAGAAACTCATGAAAAATTTTTCTCGTCAAAGGGAAAATTTCAGGATGGAACCCCCAGAAGTTCATAGAGGTGGGCGTTTCGGGACTTAGTTCCAGATCTCCGTCCTTTTCATGGGCGATGATTTTTCCGTTATTCCGGGTGATGTTGGTGCGCTCAATCACTTCTTTCAAAAAGCCGGAAGCATCGGTTTGACCACATCCGCGAGAAACACTTCCAAAATCGGACAACACATTTTTTAACGTGTATCCAACCATCGCATGATCGCTGGATGATTGAAAGAAGTTAGCCAATGATGAAAAGGCTTCTGCCCCATAAAAATCATCGGCATTGATTACCGCAAAAGGTTCGTGAATGACAGGTTCCGCACAAAGCATGGCATGGCCCGTGCCCCACGGTTTGGTGCGCTCTTTATTTTGATATTCATCTGGAATTAACTTGTCCAATGATTGAATGACAAATTCTACTTTTGCCTTTCCTTTCAGCTTGGGTTCAAATCGTTCTTTGACAATCTCCAGAATTTCTTCCCGCACAATGAAGACAATTTTATCAAACCCGGCCCGGATGGAATCATATAAAGAATAGTCCATAATGGTTTCGCCACTGGGGCCAAAACCATCAATTTGTTTGATTCCGCCATAGCGACTGCCCATGCCTGCCGCCAATACCAACAACGTCATTTTTCCAGGATTGCTCATTTGCGATTTCGTTTACTTACATTTAAAAGTTAAAATTATATGCTATGGAGCAAAAGGCCAACCGCTATTTCTACTCAGTTGCCATTATTGGTACACTTTTTTTTGTTTTTGGGTTTGTTACATGGCTGAACGGCACGCTGATCCCATTTCTAAAGCTGGCGTGTGATCTGAAAACGGATGCTCAGGCGCTTTTGGTCACCTTTGCTTTTTATATGGCGTATTTCTTTCTGGCCATTCCATCGTCATTTATTCTTGGTAAAACAGGCTTTAAAAAGGGTATGGCGCTGGGATTAGTGGTGATGTCACTTGGGGCTTTGCTTTTTATCCCCGCTGCCCACAGCCGGAGTTTTGTTCTTTTTCTCATCGGATTGTTTGTTCAGGGGATGGGGTTGTCTTTGCTTCAAACAGCCTCCAATCCCTACATTTCTATTCTTGGCCCGCTGGAGTCAGCGGCTAAGCGGATTTCTATCATGGGCATCTGTAACAAAGTGGCCGGAGCTTTGAGCCCCATGATTTTGAGTGCTGTGGTTTTGAGCGGTGCCAGCGAAGTGGAATCAGAAATCATGAAGGCTACAGATATGGTTGTCCGGGAGCAATTATTGGATGACCTGGCTATGCGCATTGTTTTGCCGTACATACTGATGGCTATTGCTCTGGTTCTGCTGGCGCTGATGATTTGGTTTTCTTCGTTACCGGAAATTGAGCGCGAAGATACTTCTGTGGCGGATGCTCCTACCACGAAAACCAGCATCTTTGAGTTTCCCCATTTGTTGTTGGGTGCGATTTGCATTTTTGTGTATGTCGGAGCTGAAGTGATGGCAGGAGATGTCATTGGACCTTATGGCAAAGGCCTGGGATTAAGTTTAGATGAAACCAAAAATTTTACATCCTACACATTATGGAGTATGGTAGTAGGGTATTTGATTGGCATTTTTACAATTCCACGGTATCTGAAACAGGAGCGGGCATTGGTTTATTCGGCCCTTACTGGTATTGTCTTTTCGACTATTGCATATGCGACATCCGGATATGTCAGTATTTTGTTCATCGCCTTGCTCGGATTAGCTAATGCACTGATGTGGCCAGCTATTTTTCCTTTAGCTATTGATGGACTTGGGCGGTTTACCAAGATGGGTTCTGCGCTTTTGATTATGGGTATTGCGGGAGGAGCTATCATCCCTCAATTGTATGGATACCTGACGCGACCAGACGGCTTGGCACTTTCCTCTCAATCTGCTTTTTTCTGGTGTGTATTACCTTGCTATCTGTTTATCCTTTATTATGCGATAAAAGGATATAAAATCAGAAAGGCCTGAATTACTTCCAAAGTTCTTTCACGGCATTGTAAACTCGTTGCTCACGGGCAGACCAATTTCCGTCTATTACATGGTAAGGTATCGATCTGGAGTCAAGTTCTGTCTTAAAAACATCAAACATCTCTGATCGCTGATGACCCAAGTCCCGCAATCCATCGGCTACCCAGGGTACGTCCGGGTACATCAAGAAGTACTGATCGTAACAAATTTCTTTCTCCAACTCATATAAAATCGGGGGAATGATGTTCAGATAATGACGGCAATAGATTTGTGTCGTGATCAGGTCTGTGTCACAAAACAGAAATTTGTTCGCTTTTTTTCGAAGATCTTTGATGCGCTCGGTTTGAGCATATCCAATCTTGATAATATCTTCTACCGTAAAGCTATTGGAGGTGATCATTTCCCGCGCCACCTCTGGCACAACAGGTGTTTTGTAATCGGAAGCTAGTTTTTTAGCCAAGGTAGATTTGCCTGTACTTTCTGGTCCGTATAGACAAATCAATTTCACAAAATAAGGTCTGACGATTTCCGGAATGAATTCCCAGTAGCGGAAAGGCTCCGCTCTGATGTTTGAGGCTGAAATGGGAACACGATTTCGATTCTTATCAAACATGATATGAGTTGCCTGTAAATGTGCCGAAACATATTCCCCGTAATCTTCGGAGCTGATCAACATGTCAATTTTCGGGTACCGTTTACGAAGGAAATCAGCCCAAATCTTCGAGCGATGAGGCCACGGAAGGTTCGGATGATCAAAATCATCAACCACACGTTCAATGATGATTTTCGGAGAGAAGTGAAATTGATTGACTAACCACGTATATCGTAGATCAGCAGGGATGGGATCTGTCGGTGTTTCGCTCATCGACACAATCAATTCGTCACAAAACTGAGCAGCAAATTTTATCAGTTCAATGTGCCCCAGATGCATGGGCATAAACTTTCCGATGACCAGCCCTCTTTTCATTAAGCAGATGGCGGATAGGAGCGATATTCCTTCGTCCAATGGTAATAACCGTAGGCAGCGATCAGGCAAAAAACGAAATACATCAAACTATAAAATTTGATATCTCTTATGAAATAGACATAGGTAGCCAATACATCGATGCCTATCCATACCAGCCAGCACTCTATCCTTTTTTGAACCATGAGAAAAGTAGCGGCAATACTTAAAACAGTGATCGTAGAATCCAGATACGGTGCGGCACTTGGTTGTGAAAATAATGAAGGTAGCCAATGGTGCAGTTGTTGGGCAAATAGTGAAAGTGCCACAATACCCGCCAACGAAGCGGTGGCATAAAGCATAGTTTCACGCATGGATATGTGACTAATTCTAAGTTCTCTTTTTTGATCTTCCTCTTCTTGGGCCGGATGCGTCCAACGCCACCAGCCCATCAGATTGGTCACCAGAAAAAATACCTGGAGCATCATATCCGGATAAAGTTGCACCTGATAAAACAGGAAAAACGAAAGGATCACATTAATGATCCCCAGTGGCCAACTCCAGACATTAGCCAGTGATGAAAGCAGCACCGCCAGGATGCCCGTGACTAACCCCCCAAACTCCAGATACGAAAGCGGATATCCCAGAATGGTAAAAAAAGTGGTTTTAATGTCAAGGATATCTATCATGTAATTATATGATATACAATCAACTAGATGATTTTATGGATTTTTGGGAATCCAATTCCCAATCGTCACAAACTCTTTAAAGTTTGATACACACATTTTTAGCCTCAGTAAAAAAGCGCAAGGCTTCCCAGCCTCCCTCACGACCCACTCCGCTTTGTTTTACTCCACCAAAGGGAGTGCGCAAGTCGCGAAGCAACCAACAATTGATCCAGACGATGCCACTCTTAAGATGAGCCGCTACCCGATGGGCCCGCTTTACATTTTCCGTCCACACCGTGGCGGCTAAACCGTAAGCAGTACTATTGGCAAAAGCCACGGCATCAGCTTCGCTGTCAAATGGCATGATCGTGACTACGGGCCCAAAAATTTCTTCTTGATTGGTACGACATTGTTGATTCAATCCAACAATGACGGTGGGCTCAACAAAATAACCGTTGGCACAACGGCCAGGAAGTGTTACTTGCTTTCCACCGGTTAAGACTGTGCCTCCTTCCTGACGTGCCAGTTCAATATAACCCATTACTTTTTTCATATGTGCTTCTGACACCAGGGCACCTAAATGACTGGAGTCGTCCAATGGATCGCCAACCGTAAGTGTCTTAACCCTCTCTACAAACGCGGCCACAAATTTTTCATATATACGTGCCTCTACCAGAATGCGCGAACCGCACAAACAAATCTCGCCTTGATTTGAAAAGGAAGACGTAACCGATGTTTTGACGGCTTGCTCAAAATCACAGTCGGCAAAAATGATGTTAGGATTCTTTCCACCCAGTTCCAACGATAGTTTTTTAAATAAGGGTGCAGCGGTAGCGGCAATCCGTTTACCTGTAACCGTTCCTCCGGTAAATGAAATAACAGAAATAAACGGATGCTCCACCATAGCTTGTCCAACATCATTTCCCAAGCCATGAACGATATTTAAAACTCCCTCCGGCAATCCTGCTTCGATGCATAGTTTTGAAAACAAATAAGCCGTCATAGGAGTAAGTTCGGAAGGCTTGGCCACGACTGTACAACCGGCCGCTAACGCAGGCGCAATTTTCCAGGTGAATAGATAGAGTGGCAAATTCCACGGAGAAATACATCCGGCTACACCTACAGGCGTCCGCAAAGTGTAGTTGATGGCTTCTGAGTCAGTGGCGTGAGCTTCGCTGGCAAAGTGGATGGCGGCAGTGGCGAAAAAACGCATGTTTGCGGAGGCGCGAGGAATGTCCACTGCCTTTGCCAGTTTTACCGGCTTTCCCTGATCCATACTTTCCGCAAGAGCCAAGGCTTCAAAGTCGCGGTCGATTAAATCTGCTATCCGCAATAGAATGTCTGATCGTTTTTGAGCGGATCGTGCGGACCAGTCTCCCAATGCCTGACTTGCAGCTTCTGCCGCCAAGTGTACATCGGCTGTCTGAGAAGCCGGGAGTTGTGAATACACTTCGCCTGTGGCGGGATTGATATTATCCAGCCATTGGCTTTTTAGCGGATCGATCAATTTCCCTGCGATGTAGTTCTGGATTTTCATAAATTTCTATACTACAAACTACCCGTCCGGCCTCCATCTACCGGTAGATTGATTCCATTGATATATCCGGCCGCAGGACTTGCCAGAAAGGCAACAGCAGCCGCCACTTCATGGGCTTCGGAAATCCGGCCGGCCGGTATCTCTTTTTCCATTTCCTTTTTAGCTTCTTCAAAAGACTTACCCATGCGCTCAGCATTACTTTTAATAAGTGCTTCTAACCGACCGGTCATCGTAGCTCCAGGCAACACATTATTGACAGTGATTCCAAAAGCCCCCAGTTCCAATGAAAGGGTTTTCGACCAACTGGCAACTGCTCCGCGTGTGGTGTTGGAAACCCCCAAATTCCGCAGCGGAATTTTCACCGAAGTGGAGATGATATTGATGATGCGACCAAAGTTTTCTTTTTTCATACCGGGGACAACTGCCTGTGTGATGATTTGATTACAGATTAAGTGGGCACTAAATGCCTTTAAAAAATCTTCGGGTTGAGCATCCAGTGCTGTACCCGGTGGAGGACCACCGGTATTATTCACCAGAACGTGGATAGTATGATTTGACATAAAATCCTGCATCCGGCTTTTGACTTCATTCGGAAAAGCAAAATCTGCCTGGATAAAGTTATGTCGCTGCCCTTTGATGGTGGGTAACGAAGCTACGGTTTGCTCTAGTTTTTCTCGGTTACGTGCCAGCAATGTTACATGCGCACCAAGGCCTGCCAATTCCATGGCGGAGGCCCGCCCGATGCCTTGCGTGCTTCCACACACCAGGGCTCTTTTACCTGTGAGATCAAGGTTCATTACCAATATAAATTGAAATAAGTATCTTTCCTTCCGAAAATCCTGACAAGATATGAAGAACCTCTTGCAAAAATTGATTTATCAGCAAGATCAAAAATTAAGGACACATCAGCCGGATTGGAAACAGACCGTGGTAGCGGGAACGTTGGTTGCCACAGTTTTTTTGTCCGACCGGTTTCAATGGCTTTCCGCTTTTGACTTTTTTTGTTGGGAATTCCTGGCGGCTATCTTTTTGATGGTACCCATGTTTCGCAGACCGCATCCTCCTATTCATGTAACCCAAACCCTTTTATAGTTATGGCTATCCGCAGACCGTTTAATCTGAAGACATGGATTGAAGAAAATCGCGACAAGCTTAAACCGCCTGTGGGAAACAAAAATTTGTATGCCGATGCCGGAGACTACATCGTCATGATTGTGGCGGGCCCCAATGCTCGCAAGGATTATCACTACAATGAAACTGAGGAATTATACTATCAGCTCGAAGGCAATATTATTGTCAGAATTCAGGAAGATGGCAAAGCGGTAGAGATACCAATTAATGAGGGCGATATGTTTTTACTGCCCGCCCGCGTACCGCATTCACCCATCCGTACCCCTAACTCCATCGGCTTGGTCATTGAGTGTAAAAGATTGACCGAGGAAGATGACGGCCTTATGTGGTTTTGTGAAAATTGCAATCATAAGCTTCATGAGTACAAATTTCATCTTGAAAACATTGAAAAGGATTTTATTCCCCGCTTTCGGGAGTTTTATGGATCCAAAGAACTGCGAACATGTAAAAGCTGTGGGACGGTAATGGAGGCAGATGCCCGGTTTGTTTAAGTATTTTCTATGCCCATAAAATTTGAAGCCACCCGCGCGTTTGCCAGATCATTGGATCGGGCTGATTCGCTTAGCCATTTTCGCAAGCAATTTCACATCCCCCAAGTCAAGGGAAAGGCATCCATCTATCTTTGTGGTAACTCGTTAGGATTACAACCCCGCTCCACGGAAAAGTGGCTAAAAGAAGAATTAAACGATTGGGCACGGTTGGGTGTTGAAGGACACTTCCATGCCAAACGTCCATGGCTACACTACCATCAATTCAGCAAAAAGATATTGGCCAGAATCACCGGAGCCAAACCCACAGAAGTGGTGGCTATGAACCAACTAACGGTCAATCTTCATTTGATGATGGCCTCGTTTTATCAGCCTTCGGCCACTCGTTACAAAATCATCACCGAGCGCGGTGCGTTTTCGTCCGATATGTATGCGGTGGAATCCCAAATCAAACTTCATGGATTTGCTCCGGAAGAGGCATGGATTGAATTACAACCCCGTCCAGGAGAACTTACCCTGCGAACGGATGATATCATTGAGGTCATTGAGCAACATCGTGATTCATTGTCCCTCGTTTTGCTAGGGGGGGTGCAATATTATACCGGGCAGTTTTTTGAGATTGGGAAGATAACCCAGGCTGTGCATGAAGCCGGAGCGTTTGCCGGTTGGGATTTGGCTCATGCCATCGGAAACGTACCACTCACTTTGCATCAGCATCAGGTAGATTTTGCGGTATGGTGTGGGTACAAATATTTAAACTCCGGACCGGGAGGATTAGCAGGGGCTTTTATCCACGAAAAACATGCTTCCAACACCTCGCTTCCACGAATGGCCGGGTGGTGGGGTCATCAGGAAAAGGAACGATTTCAAATGAAGAAAGGCTTTCAGCCGATTGCTTCGGTAGATGGATGGCAGCTTTCGAATTTTCCAGTACTTTCCGGTGCAGCACAACTGGCTTCCCTGAAGATATTTGAAGAGGCAGGCATGAAAAGCCTCCGGAAGAAAAGCGAACAGCTAACGGGTTATCTGGAATTTTTGCTGCATCAGATTCCATCATTTGAAGGGCATTTTCAAATCATCACACCTGCCAATAAAAACCAACGCGGCTGCCAGGTATCTATTCTGATGAAACAAAACGGCAAGCGGGTGTTCAATAAACTCACGCAACAAAATATTATTGCCGATTGGCGCGAACCAGAAGTTATCCGCGTGGCGCCTGTGCCATTATACAATACTTTTGAAGAGGTCTTTACCTTTGTGGAAGTTTTTAAATCGGCTCTTAAATTTTGATGGTTTCCATCCATTCAATAAAGCCGGAAAGTGATCACAACCGGGAAAACTGAAAATATGATTTACAGATTTCACGGTAAAAATAGGTAAAAAGATGAAAATAGGCATCATCGGAGCAGGGTTGGTTGGTTCACTTCTTTCCATTTATCTTAAAAAAGGAGGCTATGAGATAAGTGTGTTTGAGCGTAGACCGGATATGCGAAGAAAAGGCTATGAAGGTGGGCGTTCCATTAACCTGGCTTTGAGCAACCGGGGCATCCGGGCGTTACATGAAGTGGGATTGGAAGATGAACTTCGCAAAACAGCCATCCCTATGCATGGACGAATGATGCATAATATAACAGGTGATTTAACCTATCAGCCCTATGGCAAGGAGGGTCAATATATCAACTCGGTTTCTCGAAGTGGCCTCAATCGGGTATTGATGACAGAGGCGGAGCGCGTAGGGGTAAAGTTCTTTTTCGAACATAAAGTCGAAAAAGTCGACTTTGAAAAAACTACGGTCACATTCAGTCAGGGATCAACCATCAAGAGCGAAGGATTCGATTACATCATCGGGTCAGACGGAGCTTTTTCAGCCGTCCGGGGTTCCATGCAGTTCACAGACCGTTTTGACTTTTCTCAGGATTATATTGATCATGGCTATAAGGAGCTAACCATTCCTGCAGGAATGTCAGGACGATTTCAGATGGAGAAAAATGCCTTGCACATCTGGCCGCGCGAAAGTTATATGTTGATTGCCTTACCCAATCCGGATGGAAGTTTCACCTGCACGCTATTTTTCCCTTTTCAGGGAACACCCTCCTTTGAATCCCTGCGAACCGATCAACAGATTATGGAGTTTTTTGAATCTGTTTTTCCAGATGCCGCTGCCTTGATTCCTGATTTGCTGGCGGACTATCATTCCAATCCCACTTCTTCCCTGGTCACCATGAAATGCTATCCCTGGGTGCGGAACCAAACACTTTTGATTGGTGATTCGGCCCATGCCATCGTCCCCTTTTATGGCCAGGGAATGAATGCCGGGTTTGAAGATTGCCGGGTGTTGAATGATCTACTCACACAGTTGAATGGAGATTTAAAAAACGTGTTACAGGTCTTTCAAAAACTGCGCAAGCCCGATGCCGATGCCATCGCCCAGTTAGCTTTGGATAATTTTATTGAAATGAGGGATCTGGTAGGTGATACCGACTTTCTTTTGCGAAAAAAGATTGAAGCCAAACTATACGAACGCTATCCTGAAAAGTGGATTCCGCTGTATTCAATGGTTACCTTTTACGATACCATCCGCTACAGCGAAGCCTATCAAACGGGGCAACGCCAGAAAAAGATCATGGACGAAGTGATGAAAACCCCTGACATAGAAACAAAATGGGAAGAGTTGGATCTGGAGGGCATAGTGAGTAAATTGAACTAACTAAAAGAGATACGACACTCGGCAAAAAATAATAAAAACATGAAACAGAAACGAACCCTTTTGATCATCCTTATTGTCATTATTGGTTTGGTGGCTGCTTACTTTGCTTACAAAACAGGATATAGTGTAGGTAGTTCACTGGCTAAGTAGTAAAGGCTGCTTAGGGTGTAGTTAGGCGACTTCTGCTTCGTTCCCTACCTTTAACCCATGAAAACAGCTTCCCTTCATGAAATCAAAAGCGAATTACAACATCGGGATCAGAACGAACTGATGGCGCTTTGTCTCCGGCTGGCGAAGTATAAAAAAGAGAACAAAGAACTATTGAACTATCTGCTTTTTGAAGCACACCACGAACAGGCATACGTGACGGGAGTCAAAGAAGACATGGACGAATTATTTACGACTCTGCCGGCTCAAAACGTTTACCTGATCAAAAAAGTACTTCGGAAAATCCTGCGGTTTGTCAACCGGCAGGTGAAATATTCTGGTATTAAATCAACCGAGGTAGAACTCCGCATGTATTTCTGCGAGAAAATAAAACAGGCAAGTATTCCGATGCCGACAGGCACTGTCCTGTTCAATCTCTATCAACAACAGGTAGCTAAAATTCTTTCCCTGGTGGAATCGCTTCCGGAAGACGTTCAACTGGATTATCAAAGCGATCTGAAAAAAATCCAAAAACCATAGTAACGCATGAATGAAATTCAACCGAACAACCCGCTTCATGGCATCACGCTTGAGCGGGTAGTCACAGAGTTAGTCGAAAAATATGGATGGGAAGAATTGGGTGAACGAATCCCCATCAATTGTTTTTTGAATAACCCGAGTATTAAGTCCAGCCTGACATTTCTTCGAAAAACT
The DNA here is from genome assembly GCA_964439205.1 of uncultured Ohtaekwangia sp. Taxonomy (GTDB): domain Bacteria; phylum Bacteroidota; class Bacteroidia; order Cytophagales; family Cyclobacteriaceae; genus ELB16-189. The sequence goes on along the minus strand of CAYTNM010000018.1, from coordinate 6,790 downwards.
CCGTGGGCCCGTAAAAAGGTGGAAGATTTGTATATCGTTGGAATCAGGTTTGCAGGTTGAAATCAGTTACACTTTCGCCACTTTATTTTTGACGACCATCCAGATAACGATGGGAGCACCAATCAGTGAGGTAACGGCATTTAACGGAAGTAATTGAGTGCTTCCGGGAACCTGCGCCAATAAATCACACACCAGTAATAATAAAGCACCACCCAAAACTACTGCTGGCAACAGGTGTTTATGATTGGATGTCGGCACTGCCAATCGCACCAGATGAGGAACTGCCAGACCTACAAACGCGATAGGGCCGCAAAAGCTAGTGACAGCACCAACCATCAGGCTTGTGGCCAATACCACCCCTAACCGGGCGCGTCTTACACGTATCCCCAGACTGCTGGCGTAAGCTTCACCCAGCAAAAAAGCATTCAATGATTTAATCTGAGTAAAAGCCAGCACCAAACCGATTCCCACCGCGATGGAAAGTACACTTATTTCTGTCCAGTTCGTAGCCCCGACCGTCCCCATGGTCCAGAGTACAAATGCCTGTAAGTCATCTGCAGCGCTTAAATATTGAAGTATGCCCACCAGGGAAGAAGTAGTGGCCGCCATCATCAGCCCCACAATTAACAAAGACACGGAATCAGCAATCCTCCTGGCCAATAGCAGCATCATGATAAAAACCAGTCCACTTCCTATGCTGGCTGCCAGGGCAATACCCCAGGAAGTTCCAAAGATGGAAGCCGCCAAGGGTGTGGTCAGTAAGGTAAGCGCCACCATTAAACTGGCACCCGAGCTGAGTCCCAACACATCCGGGCCTGCCAATGGGTTTCGGAACAGCGCCTGCATGAGCAAGCCCGCGGCAGCCAGACTGCTGCCCGCCAATACACACGTGACCGCCTTGGGTAATCTAAACTGCCAGAGAATTAAGGAATACGAACCATCCCCCCGGAATCCTTGCCATAACTGAGACAGAGGGATCTCCGTGCTTCCGATGGATACGTTCAAAACAAAGGCTAAAACCGTCAGGAGCCCCAGGAACAGAATTTTATGATGAGTTCGTTTCAAGACCCGAAAATTAGAGCTTTTTGGAGGTTTGGAGGGTAAAATCCCGCATAATCCGATGGTAAATCAGCGACAGGGTCTCGGTTAGTGTAAGGTTTAGTCAAAATTTTAGATGGCTGGCTTGTTATCTCGGGCTTAGCTTCTATCTTTGCAGTCCTTTTTGCGGAGAAAACCCGCAAAACGAGTAAAAAACAAGCAAAATAGGTTTCAACCATGCCTGGAATATTAGGACGTAAAGTAGGAATGACCAGCGTATTTGGCCCGGATGGCCAAAATATTGCGGTGACTGTCATCGAGGCTGGGCCCTGTGTCATAACTCAAGTAAAGAATGAGCAGACAGATGGCTACCGCGCGGTGCAATTGGCTTTTGGCGAGAAGAAAGAAAAGAATACCGCCAATTCCATGATTGGTCATTTCAAAAAAGCCAACACTACGCCCAAGCGTAAAGTGGTTGAGTTCCGTGATTTTCGTACCGAGTACGATGGTATCGTGGAGTTGGGCAAAGAAATTAAAATAGCCGACATTTTTGTGGAAGGTGATTTCCTTGACGCAGTCGGCATCTCCAAAGGAAAAGGTTTTCAGGGGGTGGTTAAGCGCCACGGTTTTAGTGGGGTGGGTGGCCAGACACACGGTCAGCACAACCGCCTTCGTGCTCCCGGTTCAATGGGTAATGCTTCCTTCGCTTCCCGTGTAATCAAAGGCAAGCGCCTCGCTGGCCGGATGGGTGGCGATCGCGTAAAACTGGCGAACCTGAAAGTAGTAAAAATAATAGCCGACCAGAATTTGATTTTAGTTAGTGGATCAGTTCCAGGGGCAAAGAACTCAACGTTAATCCTGCAGAAGTAATGGACATAGCAGTTGTCAAACAAAGCGGAGAAAGCACCGGACGGAAGGTAAGTCTTTCGACTGATGTGTATGGTATTGAACCTAACGATCATGCGATCTGGTTGGATGTAAAAAGTTATCTGGCCAACCAACGTCAGGGTACGCATAAATCCAAGCAGCGGAATGAAATCAGTGGTTCTTCCAAAAAACTGAAAAAGCAAAAAGGAACCGGAGGAGCACGTGCGGGTAATATCAAAAACCCTCAGTTCAAAGGTGGTGGCCGCGTTTTCGGACCTACCCCACGCGATTACTCTTTCAAACTCAATAAGAAAGTAAAAGACCTGGCCCGCAAGTCAGCTCTTAGTTACAAAGCCAAGGATCAGGCGCTGGCAGTCATTGAAGACTTCAATTTTGAAGCTCCGAAGACACGGCAGTTTGTCTCAATCTTGAAATCCCTCTCTCTGGCTGATAAAAAAATTCTGTTTGTCATTCCTGAAACAGCCAAAAATATAGCCCTTTCTGGTCGCAACATTCCGAAAACAAAAATCATCACAGCTACTCAAATCAACACGTATGATGTGATGAATGCCGATCAGTTGGTTTTGTTGGAAAGCTCGGTAACTACTATCGATAACATTTTAAAGCAGTAAGACCATGAGTATATTAAAGAAACCCCTGGTTACTGAAAAAGTATCATCGCTCAATGAAAAGGGCAAGTATGGCTTCATTGTTGACCTCAACGCCAATAAGGTAGAGATCAAAACAGCTGTTGAAAAGCAGTATGGAGTGAATGTTACAAAAGTGAATACACTTAGTGTGATGGGAAAAAGCAAAAGCCGCTACACCAAAAAAGGGGTCGTGGCTGGTAACAGACCTAATTATAAAAAAGCAGTGGTCACTTTGGCTGCAGGCGAAGTAATCGATTTTTATAGCAACGTATAATACGATAAATCATGGCGTTGAAAAAACTTAAACCAATGACTCCCGGCACGCGTCACCGCCTGGCACCGGGGTTTGATGACATCACCGAAAGCAAACCGGAGAAGTCGCTGGTTAAAATATTAAAGAAGTCAGGAGGCCGGAATAATTCAGGCCGCATGACGATGCGCTACATTGGAGGAGGTCATAAGCAAAAAATCCGTTTGATTGATTTCAAGCGTGACCGCTTTGGCATTCCCGCTGTTGTTAAGTCAGTAGAGTATGACCCCACCCGTTCAGCACGAGTGGCAAAGTTGTATTATGCTGATGGTTCCAAGGCATACATCATAGCCCCTCAGGGAATCAAGGTAGGTCAGCAGGTGATTTCAGGAGCTGACGTAGCACCAGAAATAGGAAATGCATTACCGCTTTCAAAAATACCGGTCGGTACCATTGTTCATAATGTAGAAATTAAGCCAGGTAACGGAGCTTCCATTGCCCGCAGTGCAGGATCATTCGTGCAATTAGTAGCGCGCGAAGGTGAATACGCCACGCTGAAAATGCCTTCCGGTGAAATGAGAAACGTATTGGTGCGTTGCATGGCTACCGTAGGTGCAGTTTCCAATGCTGATCACATGAATGAAAGTGTTGGTAAGGCTGGTCGAAGCCGTTGGAGAGGGATTCGTCCTCGGACACGTGCCGTAGCGATGAACCCGGTCGATCACCCGATGGGTGGTGGTGAAGGACGCGCTTCCGGTGGACATCCGCGCTCACGTAAAGGCTTGCTTTCAAAAGGCAAGAAGACTCGTCATCCGAAAAAATATTCTGATAACTTAATCATCGCAAGGAGGAAAAAATAATGGGAAGGTCAATTAAAAAAGGCGCCTATCTGGACGCCCGCCTCGCCAAAAAGGTGGAGGCCATGGAAAAGGCCGGTAAGAAGTCAGTGATCAAAACATGGTCACGCAGGTCTACCATTACGCCCGAGTTGATTGGACATACCTTTGCTGTTCATAACGGGAACAAGTTTATTCCGGTCTATGTAACGGAAAACATGGTCAGCCATAAGCTGGGTGAGTTTGCTCCTACCCGAACATTCAAAGGGCACTCAGGTAATAACAAGGATGGCAAGTAGTAACGAATAGAAACCATTGGTTATGGCAACGGAAGAAAAGAAAGTAAAACGATCAGTCCGCAAGCGTGCGAAGATCAAAGCAGTAAAGGAAGCGGCTAAGACCGGACCTGCAGTAGCGTACCTCGAAGATGTACCTACCTCTCCTCGCAAAATGCGTCTGGTAGCGGATCTGATCCGTGGTCAGCGCGTCAGCCACGCCCTCAGTTTGCTGAAGTATGAGGCAAAACATCCCTCTATCCGTTTGGAAAAGTTGCTTTTATCAGCCATCAACAACTGGGAAACCAAAAATACCGATGTGAAGTTGGAAGAGGCGGATTTATATGTGAAAGAGATTTATGTGGACGGAGGAAGCATTTTGAAACGCCTGCGTCCCGCTCCGCAAGGCCGCGCTCATCGGGTGCGCAAAAGATCAAACCATGTAAAACTGGTCGTGGATCGGATGCCGGTAGTTGAAAAAACAGAAACGAAATCTGCTGAATAATAAAAACGCATGGGACAAAAAATTAACCCCGTTGGATTAAGATTAGGCATCGTACGAGGCTGGGATTCCAGCTGGTTCGGTGGCAACACTTTTGCTGATAAATTGGTCGAGGATCATAAAATCCGTAAATACGTGGATGCCCGTATCCAAAAAGGTGGCATCTCCAAGGTTGTCATTGAGCGCACACTCAAGCGTATTACTCTGACTATTCACACCGCCCGTCCAGGCGTGGTGATTGGCAAAGGAGGAAACGAAGTGGATAAGATCAAGGAAGAACTAAAGAAGCTGACTAACAAAGATGTTCAGATTAATATCTTTGAAATCAAGCGTCCGGAGTTGGATTCCAAATTAGTGGGGGAGTCCATTGCACAACAATTAGAGGCTCGTATTTCTTATCGCAGAGCGATGAAACAAGCCATTGCTTCCACCATGCGTGTAGGAGCAGAAGGCATTAAAGTAAAATTATCAGGTCGTTTGGCCGGAGCCGATATGGCCCGTACAGAACAGTATAAAGAAGGACGGATCCCATTGCACACCCTTCGGGCAGATATTGATTATGCTATCAGCGAAGCACAGACGGTTTATGGAAAAATCGGTATCAAAGTTTGGATATTTAAAGGTGAAGTTTATGGCAAGCGTGATCTTTCCCCTAACATAGGTGCTGTGAGTAACAGCGGTGAGAATAAAGGCGGTGGACAAGGTGGCGATAGAAGAAGAGGGGGAGGAGAGCGGAATGACCGTAGAGATAATCGCGGTGGTGGCGATCGTGGAGGAAGAGGTCGCGGTGATAGCCGTGGAGGTGATAGAAGAGATAAGAACTAAGAATTGTACTTATAATCAGCAGGTAAGATGTTACAGCCAAAGCGTACAAAATTCAGAAAGGCACAAAAAGGCAAAGTCAAAGGAATTGCCACTCGTGGACATACTATAGCATTCGGTTCATTTGCCTTAAAGGCGGTTGAGCCAGGTTGGATCACTGCGCGTCAGTTAGAAGCTGCTCGTGTGGCGGTAACCCGTGCCATGAAACGCGAAGGTCAGGTGTGGATACGTATTTTCCCGGATAAGCCAATCACCCGAAAACCGGCTGAAGTTCGTATGGGTAAAGGTAAAGGAGCGCCAGAATATTGGGTGGCGGTCGTAAAGCCGGGCACCATTTTATTCGAAGCTGGAGGTGTAACTACTGCCACGGCTAAAGAAGCCTTGGCATTGGCAGATGGCAAATTGCCCATCAAGACCAAATTCACCGTTCGGAAAGATTATATAGAAGAAGTAGCGACAAAGAAATAAGCCATGAAAAACGCAGAGATTAAAGGGCTAACCGTGGTTGAGCTGAAAGAAAAAATTGGAAGCGAACAAGAAGCGCTCCGCAAGATAAAATTTGCGCGCCAGGTATCGGCCATTGAAAATCCGATGCGCATTCGTGAAAACCGCAGGCTCATTGCCCGGTTAAAAACAGAATTAACGGCCAAAGAAAGTCAAAAGTAATTTGTGATGGAACGTAACCTAAGAAAGGAAAGAGTCGGGCGCGTAGTTAGCAACAAGATGACCAAGTCAATCACTGTTGCCATTGACCGTAAGGTCAAGCACCCCATCTATGGAAAATTCATGAACAAGACCACCAAGCTGATGGCGCATGATGAAAAAAATGAAGCCGGTATTGGTGATACTGTTCGCATCATGGAGACACGTCCGCTGAGCAAAAGCAAGCGTTGGAGATTAATTGAGATTGTAGAAAAAGCGAAGTAATATGATACGGACCGAATCAAGACTTATTGTAGCTGACAACAGCGGTGCCAAAGAGGTTCTTTGCGTACACGTATTGGGCGGCACCAATAGAAAAAGTGCCAGCGTAGGTGATAAAATCGTGGTCACTGTTAAGAGTGCCATGCCATCCAGCCAGGTCAAAAAAGGAACCGTATCCAAAGCGGTAATCGTACGCACCAAAAAGGAAGTACGCAGAAAGGACGGATCTTATATTCGTTTTGAAGATAATGCAGCTGTCCTTTTGAACGCACAAGACGAGCCGCGCGGTACCCGTATTTTCGGACCGGTAGCCCGCGAATTGCGTGAGAAGCAGTTTATGAAAATCGTATCATTGGCTCCAGAGGTTTTATAGTTATGGAAAGAAAATATAACAAGCAGCCCAAACTGCACATACGCAAAGGCGACACGGTAAAAGTGATTGCCGGAGATGACAAGGACAAGACCGGTAAGGTGTTGGAACTGATCATCGAAAAGAACCGTGCCATTGTGGAAGGCATCAAGATGATCACCAAGCATCAAAAGCCAACAGCCGCCAAGCCTGAAGGAGGCTTGAAGAAAATGGAAGGAACCATACACATCAGCAATCTGATGTTGGTCGAACCGTC
>CAYTNM010000017.1:0-49958 GCA_964439205.1 uncultured Ohtaekwangia sp. | reverse complement strand
AGGCATTGGACAAGCTACCCAGAAGTTCATCTGCTGTGCGGTTGCGCAGCCGGTGCAAGCTCACAGGCCGCCCACGTGGCTATATGAGCAAATTCGGGGTATGCCGTAACCAGTTTCGCCAACTGGCTTCCGATGGAAAAATCCCCGGATTGACCAAGGCAAGCTGGTAAACAGCCCCTTTAAACATATTGGTTGCTGAGTGTCCAGGTCAGGAAAGGGTAAAAAAACCCTGTCACTGAAACCGGATAACAGTTTGAATAACAAAAATTGTTATATAACTTTGCAGCCCGTTTCAAAAACGGGTTTGCTATTTTAGTAAAAACGAATGAAAACAACAGATCCCATCGCAGATTACCTGACCCGGTTGCGTAACGCCATCAAGGCGCGTCACCGCGTGGTGGATGTACCCGCCTCAAATCTTAAAAAAGAAATGACCAAGGTACTTTTCGACAAAGGCTACATTCTCAACTACAAGTTTGAGGACAGCCAGAACACGCAGGGCAATATCAAGATTGCCTTGAAGTACAATCAGGAGACAAAGGAGTCAGCTATTACCAAACTGCATCGCGTCAGCACGCCTGGTTTGCGTCAATATAAGCCAGCCTCAGAGTTACCCAAAGTATTGAACGGCCTTGGAATTGCCATTTTGTCAACCTCCAAGGGTGTTATTACCGATAAGGAAGCTCGGGCGTTGAATGTAGGTGGAGAGGTTTTGTGTTATATCTATTAATCCGCAACCACAATGTCACGAATTGGTAAACTTCCTATATCCCTCCCGAAAGGTGTTACATGCTCGTTTAACGAGCGCGAAAACCAGGTGGTGGTGAAAGGCCCCAAGGGCGAACTGAAGCAAATATTGAATGCTTCTTTCAAGATCGAGTTGCAGGATGGTTCATTAACCGTCCAGCGACCTTCTGATCAAAAAGAGCACCGCGCACAGCATGGATTATATCGTGCGTTGATCGCCAACATGGTGGAAGGTGTAAGCAAAGGGTACAAAAGAGAAATGGAATTGGTGGGTGTCGGTTATAAAGCTTCCGCCCAAGGCAATGTTTTGGAATTAAGCCTGGGATATTCACACAATGTGTTTGTGGCCATTCCGTCAGAATTGAAATTATCAGCTGCTCAGGAGAAAGGCCAAAACCCGATGATTACATTGGAAGGAATCGATAAGCAATTGATTGGTCAGGTGGCCGCCAAAATTAAATCTCTACGGAAGGTAGAGCCTTACAAAGGAAAGGGTATTCGCTTTGTGGGTGAGTTTGTGCGCAGAAAAGCAGGTAAAGCAGCCGCTAAATAATTGACGTATGACAAACATTAAATCAAAAGAACAAAGACGCGGTCGTATCAAGATGGGTATCCGCAAGCGTATGGAAGGGACAACGGATCGTCCGCGCCTGTCCGTGTTCAGAAGCAATAAAGCGATTTATGCCCAGGTTATTGATGATAGCAAAGGCCATACATTAGCTGCTGCTTCTTCGGTGGATGTAGATAAAAAGTCCAAAGGTGTGAACATCACCATTTCCAAAACCGTAGGCAAGATGATTGCTGAGCGGGCATTGGCATCGGGTGTCAACACCATTGTCTTTGATCGCAACGGGTATTTATATCATGGTAATGTAAAAGCTTTGGCCGAAGCGGCCAGAGAAGCAGGTTTAAAATTTTAAAAGCATGACTCAAAGTAACGTCAGCACTGTAAAAGCAAGCGAAATCGACCTGAAAGAAAAGGTGGTTGCCATTCAGCGTGTAGCGAAAGTGGTTAAAGGTGGTAGACGCTTTAGCTTTGCCGCGATCGTAGTAGTGGGAGATGGTAACGGAGTCGTTGGCTATGGCTTAGGCAAGGCCAACGAAGTAACCGATGCGATTACCAAAGGTATTGATGATGCCAAAAAACATTTGGTTAAAGTGCCGATCATCCGCGGAACGGTGCCGCATGAATCCATTGGTAAATTTGGTGGTGGTCTGGTATTGTTAAAGCCAGCTTCTGCCGGTACAGGTGTAATAGCCGGTGGTGCGATGCGTGCGGTATTGGAGAGTGCAGGAATTCATAACGTGTTGGCAAAATCAAAAGGTTCATCCAACCCACATAATGTGGTGAAGGCCACCTTTAAAGCGTTGACCAGCATGCGCGATGCGAATACCATCGCCCGAAACAGAGGTATTCAGTTATCGAAAGTTTTTAACGGATAAATCAGTATGGCAAAAGTGAGAATTACCCAGGTGCGCAGCACCATCAAGCGCCCCGATACCCAACTCCGGACGATCCAGTCGTTAGGATTAGGAAAGTTAAATGCCACTGTAGAAGTAGAATATACCAAGCAAATTCAGGGGATGGTTCGCAAAGTGAACCACCTGGTGAGCGTAACCGAATTGTAATATGAAACTGCACACACTTAAACCGGCCGCAGGTTCGGTTAAAACAAATAAGAGACTTGGACGTGGTCAGGGTTCTGGTGGAAGCACCGCAGGACGGGGTCATAAGGGAGCGCAGTCCCGGTCCGGTTATCATAAAAAAATTGGTTTTGAAGGAGGGCAGATGCCTCTCCAAAGACGAATACCGAAATTCGGATTTAAGAATAATAACAAGGTTTATTTCAAATCCATCAATCTGGATGTACTCGAAGAGTTGGCTCAAAAAACAAAAGCATCAGCAATTGATGTGGCTTTGATGATCAACAACGGATTGGTAGGGAAGAAAGACAAAGTGAAAATTTTAGGCAGAGGAGAACTGAAGGCGAAAGTAAATGTTTCGGCTCATGCCTTTTCTGAAACTGCAACCAAAGCTATTGAAACTGCAGGCGGAACTGCAACAAAGATTTAAGGATGAAGCGTTTCTTCACGACCATAAAGAACATTTTTTCCATTGAGGATCTGCGCGTTCGCATCCTGAATACAGTGGGATTTCTGATCATTTTCAGATTAGGATCTTACATCGTATTGCCGGGGATTGACGCGGTAGCCCTTGAACTAGAATTAGCCAGTGGAGCTACCAAGGGTGGTATTTTAGGATTGTTGGATACATTCTCGGGTGGGTCGTTCAGCCGGGTTTCTTTATTTGCATTGGGCATTATGCCCTACATCTCTGCCTCAATTGTCATTCAGTTGTTGACGGTTGCTGTTCCGACATTCACCAAAATGCAAAAAGAAGGTGAAAGTGGTCGCAAGAAATTGAATCAGTATACCCGCATTCTTACCATTGCGATTACAGCTGCCCAGGCGTATGCTTATTTGAGAACGCAAGTTCCGGTGAATGTGATCATTGATCCAGGCTTTTTCTTTACCATGAGTTCAGTCGTGATTATGATTGGTAGCACCATGTTCTGTATGTGGTTGGGTGAACGGATTACCGACAAGGGAATTGGAAACGGTATCAGCATGCTAATCATGATTGGTATTGTGTCGCGTTTCCCGGTAGCTATTCAGCAAGAGGTAGGATTGAAGCTAGAATCAGGTGGGTTAATTCTGTTTATTATCGAATTATTGGTGCTATTCTTTGTGGTAGTAGGTGTAATTGCACTAACGCAAGCTGTTCGTAAGATTCCGGTACAGTATGCCAAGCAGGTGGTGGGAAATAAGCTTTATGGCGGTAAGCGGGATTTTATCCCTTTAAAACTTAACTCCGCGGGAGTGATGCCGATCATTTTTGCACAAGCGTTAATGTTCTTGCCAACGTTGACGGCTCAGCCTTGGGCCGATACGGATGCCGGAGCTTACGTGCTCACGGCTTTCAACAACTTTACCACGTGGCAGTATAATGTTTTGTTTGCTGTACTCATTCTGTTGTTTACGTTTTTCTATACGGCCATCACAGTTCCGTCAAACGACATTGCTGAAAATTTGAAAAGAAATGGTGGTTTTGTTCCTGGAGTTAAACCAGGCAAACAGACTGCTGAATTTATTGATAATGTATTATCGAAAATTACTTTACCGGGTGCCATCTTTTTGGCTATTGTTGCTATCCTGCCTGCTTTTGCAGTGCTGGCGGGCATCAGTCAAAACTTCGCCCAGTTTTATGGAGGCACATCGCTACTGATTTTAGTAGGGGTGGTGCTGGATACGCTTCAACAAATTGAAAGCTATCTGCTCATGAGACACTACGAAGGCATGATGAAATCCGGAAGAGTAAAAGGACGTTCTCAGTTTGCTGCGGCTTAAGGTAACATGGTTACTCTTAAGACGGACGAAGAGATTGAATTCATTCGCAATAGTTCTGAGCTGCTAGGCCGTGTTCACGGAGAAATAGCCAGACATATCAAACCTGGGGTGAAGACCGAGGAACTTGATAGGATTGCGGAAGAGTTTATCCGTGACCACGGTGCTTTTCCTTCGTTTAAAGGGTATAATGGATTTCCCTCGGCCTTATGTATTTCGGTAAATGAAGTGGTTGTTCACGGATTTCCTGGAAACTATGAGCTGAAAGAGGCCGACATTGTGACCATTGATTGTGGTGTGAAGTATCATGGCTGGTTTAGTGACTCAGCCTATACCTATCCGCTTCCAAAAGTGGTTCAACCGGTCTTGGATTTGTTGAACCGTACCTATGACTCGCTTTATCTGGGAATAGCGGAGGTAAAGCTTGGCAACCGATTGGGAGATGTGGGTTTTGCAATTCAGAGTCATGTCGAACAGTTTGGTTACGGAGTGGTGCGCGAACTGGTAGGACACGGGGTGGGACACGGAGTTCACGAAGACCCGGAAGTTCCCAACTATGGAAAGCGGGGAAAGGGAGTGAAGTTGGTCAATGGGATGGTCTTTGCCATCGAACCGATGATCAACCTGGGAAAGAAAAATGTGGTACAGGAAAAAGACGGTTGGACCATTCGTACGGCAGACCGGAAACCTTCAGCCCACTTTGAGCATACAGTAGCGCTCAAGAACGGAAAAGTTGAGATACTGACGACATTTGAGCATATAGAAAAAAATTATTCGTATCAGTGGCGAAACAAAGGTCGATAGAACAAGACGGAACAATATCAGAAGCATTGTCAAACGCAATGTTTAGGGTACAATTGGAAAATGGGCACGAAGTATTGGCTCACATTTCAGGTAAGATGAGGATGAACTACATCCGGCTCTTACCAGGGGATAGAGTAAGATTGGAGATGTCTCCATATGATTTGACAAAAGGAAGGATAACGTTTAGATATAAATAGTTATGAAAGTAAGATCATCCATAAAAAAGCGCAGCGCTGATTGCAAGATCATCAGACGCAAAGGCAAATTGTATGTGATTAACAAAAAGAATCCACGGTATAAACAAAGACAAGGATAATTATGGCACGTATTGCAGGTGTTGATATTCCAGACAATAAGCGGGGCGAAATCAGCCTGACTTATATTTTCGGTATTGGCCGCAGGTCAGCCCAAAAAATACTGACTCAGTCCAATGTGAATTGGGACAAGAAAGTAAAAGATTGGAATGACGAAGAGTCAAATGCGGTGCGCGCCATCATTGCAGAGCAATTTCGCATTGAAGGAGCACTTAAGTCTGAAATTCAACTGGGCATCAAGCGCCTGATGGATATTGGATGCTACCGTGGTCTGCGTCATCGCAAGGGCTTACCCGTGCGCGGCCAAACCACAAAGAATAATGCTCGTACCCGGAAGGGTAAACGCAAGACTGTAGCCAACAAGAAAAAGGCGACTAAAGGATAATTGATAAAACTGTAAAGAAATACTTTTCCTATGGCAACACCGGTTGAAAAGAAAAAAGATAAAAGCAAAAAGCGCGTGGTAAACGTAGAGGCTGTCGGTCAGGCCCACATTCACGCTACTTTCAATAATATTATCATAGCCATGACCAATTCAACAGGCCAGGTAATATCATGGGCTTCCGCTGGAAAGATGGGTTTCAAAGGCTCCAAGAAGAACACTCCTTATGCTGCTCAGATGGCTGCTCAGGAATGTGCCAGCAAAGCGTTTGAACTAGGGTTGCGTAAGGCAGAGGTATTTGTGAAGGGTCCGGGAGCAGGTCGGGAGTCGGCCATCCGAACCATTCAGGGGGCAGGGATTGAGATAACGATCATTCGCGATATTACTCCGATGCCTCACAATGGATGTCGTCCACCCAAGAAGAGAAGAGTTTAATAAGTTTAGCTAGTAGAAAATCAGATATAAGAAAGTATACATGATTGGATAACAGAGGTAATCTCAGGTTAGTCAGTCAAAAATCAAAGATCAGATCATGGCAAGATACACAGGCCCCAAGGCGAGAATCTCCAGAAAATTTAACGAACCTATTCTGGGTGAAAGCAAAGCGCTTCAAAAGAAGAACTATGCTCCGGGCATGCACGGAAAAGGTAAAAAACGTAAGCAATCGGAATATGCGATCCAGCTGGCAGAAAAGCAGAAAGCCAAATACATCTATGGTGTATTGGAGCGTCAGTTTGCTCACACGTTTGATAAAGCCACCCGTAAAAAGGGGGTAACCGGTGAAGTATTGCTCCAACTCCTGGAGTCGCGGCTAGACAACACCGTTTATCGCATGGGAATTGCTCCTACTCGCAGAGCTGCTCGCCAATTGGTGGTACATAAACATATCCTGGTGAATGGTGACGTGGTGAACATTCCTTCGTTTACCCTGAAGCCTGGTGACACCGTAGGTGTACGTGAAAAATCTAAGTCACTGGAAACCATTGGCAACAGCCTATCTATTCAGGGGGCAAAAAAATACAATTGGCTTGAGTGGGATCTGGCTGAGATGACTGGTAAGTTTATCAATCTCCCGCCCCGCGAAGACATTCCTGAGAACATCAATGAGCAGTTAATTGTCGAATTGTACTCTAAGTAATCCTTAACGTAAATAATCACAATATGTCAATACTTGCATTTCAAATGCCGGAGAAGGTGGTGATGGAGAAATCAGATGATTTCCATGGTCTATTCACTTTTAAGCCGCTTGAAAAAGGCTATGGGGTGACCATCGGAAATGCGCTGAGAAGAATTTTGTTGTCTTCCCTGGAAGGATATGCCATCACAGGTATCAAAGTACCTGGAGTGTTACATGAATTTTCCACCATTGAAGGGGTAGTAGAAGACGTTGCCGAAATCATTTTAAATCTGAAGCAAGTACGTTTCAGAAAAGTGGGTGAATCGAACGAAAGCAAGATCACTGTAAATATTAAAAAGCAGAAGCAATTCCGCGCAGGTGACATCGCAAAATACACCGCTGGATATGAGATTCTGAACCCAGATCATGTGATTTGCAATCTGGATGAGAATTCTCATTTCGAGATCGAACTTACGGTTGAAAAAGGACGGGGCTATTTACCCGCAGAAGAAAATAAGCCGAATGAGCAGGTATTTGGTTTCATCGCCATCGATGCTATTTTCACTCCCGTAAAAAATGTTAAATACAGCGTGGAAAACACCCGTGTGGAGCAAAAGACTGACTATGAAAAGTTAGTAATTGACATTGAAACGGACGGTTCTATTCACCCTGAGAAAGCCCTGGAAGGCGCAGCGTTTATTTTAATCCAGCATTTCCGTCTGTTCTCCGATAAGTCAATCGAACTCGAAACAGGTAAGGATAGCGAAATTGAGCAGGTAGACGAAGAAATGCTCCATATGCGCAAACTGTTGAAGACACCTTTGCATGACCTTGACTTATCTGTGCGCGCTTACAATTGTTTGAAAGCAGCAGATGTGAAGACATTGGGTGATCTGGTTCAGCTAGAAATTTCTGACATGATGAAGTTCCGCAATTTTGGTAAGAAGTCATTAGCGGAATTAGAACAATTGGTAGCCGAGAAGAGCCTTACCTTTGGTATGGATCTGGTAAAATATAAACTGGAAGAAGACTAATGAGACACGGTAAAAAAATCAACCACTTGGGCCGTACAGCCTCGCATCGACATGCGCTGCTCTCAAATATGGCATCCTCGCTTATCTTGAATAAGCGTATCACCACTACGGTGGCCAAGGCCAAAGCGCTCCGCAAATATGTAGAGCCTTTGATTACGAAGGCAAAAGATAATACGACACATTCCCGTAGAACGGTAATGTCCTATTTGCAAAATAAGGAGTCAGTGGCCACCCTTTTTGGTGAGGTAGCAGGCCGCATTGGAACGCGTGCAGGTGGATATACCCGGATTATTAAAGTAGGCGAAGTTCGCCTGGGTGATAATGCTGACATGTGCATGATGGAACTGGTTGATTTCAATGAAATCTACAAGAAAGAGGGTGCTGTGAAGAAAGCAAAAACACGCAGAGGGCGTAAGAAGTCGGAGGGTGCAGCGACTGAAGCGACAACAGAAGCTTCCGTTGCAGAAGCCAAACCTGAAAAGCCTAAGAAGGCCGCCAAGAAGGCAAAAGCGAAAGACGAGTAAGTGAATACCATTGAAACATATGAAAAGAGGATTGAATGAAAGTTCAGTCCTCTTTTTTTATGCAAAAACTTTCCCGAAAACGGTTGTAAGACCAGAAAAGTGACGTATGTGACAGGGGGAATTAAATTAATGCCGCTAATCACCGATAAACAGGATTAACCCTCTATTTTTGTTCAATAAACCCTACCCAGATCCCGTGAGCGCGAAAGCCTATTTACTATTAGCCGATGGACTTTTAATGGAAGGTAAAGCCATAGGAAAATCAGGAACCACTGGTGGAGAGATTTGCTTCAATACCGGTATGACTGGCTATCAGGAAATCTATACTGATCCATCCTATTACGGGCAAATCATCGTTAACACCACCGCGCATATTGGCAATTATGGAACGGTTGATCAGGAGCAAGAGTCGCAGAGACCGCAGATCAGCGGAATAGTGGTGAACGAATTTTCAGAAGAATTCAGCCGAAAGGTATCCACAAGCAGTCTGCAGAATTATTTGCAGAACACTCAGGTAACCGGAATTTCGGACATAGACACACGCAAACTGGTTCGGCATATTCGTAGCAAAGGCGCCATGAATGCCTTGATCTCTTCTGTCCTGACTCCGGATCAAATGAAAGAGGAGCTAAAAAAAGTTCCTTCCATGGATGGATTGGAATTGTCATCGATCGTCAGTACCAAAGAAGCCTATGAATTTGGAGAATCGAGCAGTCCGATCCGGGTGGCCGCCATGGATTTGGGCATTAAGACTAATATTCTCCGACACCTGCGAGACAGAGGTTGTTTTATCAAGGTTTTTCCGGCTAAAACATCTTTTGCGGAAATGGAAAGATTTAAACCCGATGGGTACTTTATTTCCAATGGACCGGGAGATCCTGCCGTGATGCCCTATGCCGTAAATACCGTCAGAGAAATTTTGGACAAAGACCGACCTTTGTTTGGTATATGTTTAGGTCATCAAATTCTGGCATTGGCCAGCGGATTGAAAACCTTTAAGATGCACCACGGTCATCGGGGTCTCAATCACCCGGTTAAAAATCTGATTTCCGGTTTAGGTGAAATGACATCCCAGAATCATGGATTTGCCGTAAAGGATGAAGGATTGGATGAGCATCCCGAAATTGAAATCACGCATCGTCATTTGAATGATGATACGATCATGGGGTTGCGCTTAAAAAACAAGAACGCATTTTCGGTGCAATATCATCCGGAAGCTTCTCCCGGACCACATGATTCGCAATATCTTTTTGATGAGTTCATCCAAAGAATAAATAAGAAGTAATTACCATTCAAAAATTCAAAACATAAAATAAAAGCCATGAGTTTAATTGAAAGTATCCATGCCCGCCAAATATTGGATAGTCGCGGCAATCCAACCATTGAAGTTGATGTCCTGACCGAAACAGGTGCCTTTGGTCGGGCGGCTGTTCCATCAGGGGCCTCTACCGGCACGCACGAAGCCGTGGAGTTGCGGGATGGAGATAAGAAAAAGTATCTGGGAAAAGGAGTGCTCAAGGCAGTAGAAAATGTTAACACAAAGATCGCTTCTGAAATTGTTGGAGCTTCTGTATTTGAGCAAAACCTGATTGACAATCTGATGATTCAATTAGATGGCACACCCAATAAGGGAAAACTGGGAGCGAATGCCATTCTGGGTACCTCCCTGGCCATCGCCCGTGCGGCTGCCATGGAATCCGGCCAATCATTGTATCGTTATATCGGAGGTGTAAATGCCAACACTTTACCGGTACCTATGATGAACATTCTTAATGGCGGTAGTCATGCCGATAACTCGATCGATTTTCAGGAGTTTATGGTGATGCCAGTGAAGGCAGATACGTTTTCACAGGCTTTGCGTATGGGAACCGAAGTATTCCATACCCTGAAAAAGGTACTTCATGACAAAGGATTTTCTACCAATGTTGGAGATGAGGGAGGATTTGCGCCAAACATTAAGTCGAATGAAGAAGCAATTGAAATTGTGTTAATAGCCATTGAAAAGGCTGGATTTAAGCCAGGCGTAGATATGTTTATTGCCATGGACGCTGCCAGTTCAGAGTTTTATGATGCAAAAACAAAGACCTACACATTTAAAAAGTCTGATGGAAAGAAACTAAAATCAGAAGAAATGGTAGACTATTGGGCTAAATGGGTAAAAAAATACCCCATCATCTCCATTGAAGACGGGATGGCTGAAGAAGATTGGGAGGGGTGGAAGAAGCAGACAGATAAAATTGGTGACAAAGTTCAATTGGTGGGTGATGATTTGTTTGTTACCAATGTTGATTTCCTTCAAAAAGGAATTGATATGGGGGTGGCAAACTCAATCCTGATAAAGGTTAACCAGATTGGAACACTAACCGAGACCATCAATGCCGTGAGCCTGGCAAAACGAAATGGTTATAAGAGCATCATGTCCCATCGTTCGGGTGAAACAGAAGATAGTACGATTGCAGACCTGGCCGTTGCTTTAAATACAGGGCAAATCAAAACCGGCTCCGCTTCACGTTCCGACCGGATGGCCAAATACAATCAGCTCCTTCGCATTGAAGAAGAATTGGGGGATGTCGCTTACTTCCCCGGCCTGAAATTTTAAGAATTATTTATGGGAAGGGCTCTGTTTGCATCGTCAAACAGAGCTTTTTTTGTTTACGACCTAACCAAAAAGAACTTTTACTGCCCATCCATAATTACTAACTTTGACTCTATGGCGCATCAAAAGAACGAGCAAATCAGCAAGCGAAAGCTTGTTTTTTTCCTGGGAGGCTCCATGCTCCTCATTACATTTATTTTTTATGGATATCAGATCGCCTTTACCCCCAACATTCTGATTGAAAAACAAGATCAGTTGTTCGTGGTGCGATCAGGTGCCACCTACCGTCAGGTAGTGGATGATTTATATAAAGGGAAGTTTATCAATGACATTGTTTCGTTCAGCTTTGTAGCGCGATTGTATGGCTATGACAAAGAAATTCGCCCGGGAAGATTTATGTTGCGGTCAGGAATGACCAATATTCAAGCCGTGAAAGTCCTGACATCCGGAAGGCTGGAGGCGGTGAAAGTAACGTTTTCAAATGCCCGCAAGGTGGAAGATTTGTATGAGAAGATAACGAAGAACGTTGGAGTCTCTCCTGCTGAGTTTAAAGATGCTCTTCATGACTTTATAGATAATAATCCGGAAGGATTTACTTCGGAAACGATCATTGCCATGTTCATTCCAAATACCTATGAAGTTTACTTCAATGTATCACCTGAAGACCTGGTCCATAAATTATATCAGGAATACAAACTTTTCTGGAATGAAGAACGACTGGCCAAAGCAAAAGCCATCGGGCTGACGCCCATCGAAGTATCTACGTTGGCTTCCATTGTGTTGGCGGAAAATCATCGGGAGGATGAAGCACCTCGGATAGCTGGCCTGTATATGAATCGCTTAAAAATGAATATGGCGCTTCAGGCCGATCCTACGTTAGTATATGCCGTGGGTGATTTTAGCATCAAACGTGTATTAAATGAACATAAAGAAATTGACTCGCCTTATAATACGTATAAATATGTGGGGCTTCCGCCCGGCCCCATCAATATGCCCAAAGTCAGTATGATTGATGCTGTTTTGAATTATGAAACACATAAGTACATTTATATGTGCTCTCGCGAAGACTTTTCGGGATATCATAATTTTGCCAACAATTATGATGAGCATATGAGAAATGCCCGTAAGTATCAACGGGCATTAACAGCCGAACAACGAAAAGCTGCCAGCGCCAGATAAATGTATATCTCCGAAACACACATACGCGTACGATATGGAGAAACAGATCAGATGGGGTATGTGTATTACGGAAACTATGCCATGTACTATGAAGTAGGGCGGGTTGATAGCCTTCGCCAGTTAGGATTAACGTACAAGGAACTGGAAGAAATGGGAGTCATGATGCCGGTTTTGGAGAATCACTCAAAATTTTTGTCAGCAGCTCTGTATGATGATTTGTTAACCGTTCGCACCACCATCCGGGAGAAACCCGGAGTTCGCATCAGGTTTGAGTATGAGATTTTTAATGGCCAGCAGAAACTCATTCATCAGGGCGAGACCCATTTGGCATTTGTGGATAAAAAATCTGGGAAGCCTTGCCGGCCTCCGGAGGTTTTTCAAAAGTTATTAGCTCCGTATTTCCCATGAAATACATCACCCGCAAACGGATATTAAAATTCACCACGGCCCGAACAGGGCGCAACTGGCTGAAGAAAATCCGATTTGGGAAGTATGATAATCTATCGCTTTACAGCTTTTTGAAAATCTTTATTCATAACATTGATGAGGATGAGATTTTAGACCGTGCCAACAGTGTTTCCTACAATTTTATTTTGGCGATTTTTCCAGCCATCATTTTTTTGTTTACACTGATTCCATACATATCTACCTACTTCCCGGCCATCAATACCACCAGCATCATGGAATTTTTGAGTGGATATTTACCTCCCAGCATGTACGATGTGATTTCTTCCACCATTCTGGATATTGTGAGCAAGGAAAGAGGTGGACTGTTAACGTTTGGTTTTTTGTTTTCAGCTTTTCTGGCCACCAATGGCATGATGGCACTTATGCGGGCGTTTAATTCATGTTATCGCACCGTAGAGAAAAGAAGCATTTGGCGTATGCGTTTGACGGCCCTGGGGCTCACGCTAATGTTGGCTTTGGCCTTGATTACTGCAGTGACATTACTCATAGCCGGCCAAATCATCATTGATTATCTGATTGCCAATGCTCAACAACTCAACATTAATCTGAGCGATTACACCATTTATCTTTTGTTTGCCCTCCGGTTTCTGGTCATTTTTGTGGTGTTCTTTATGGCTATTTCGTGTATCTATTATTTTGGACCTGCGGTACATTATAACTGGAGTTTTTTCTCGGTAGGATCTCGTTTGGCTACGCTGGCGGGCTTGGGTGTTTCGTATGGTTTCTCATACTATGTGACGCATTTTGGAAGTTATAACAAGGTCTATGGATCCATCGGAGCCCTCATCGCTTTGATGATATGGATTCAGTTGCTTACTACCGTATTATTGTTTGGTTATGAAATCAATGCCAGCCTTCACTATGGCCGGAAACTGGAAGTAGTCAACACTAATTTGAAGAATAAGAAATTGACGAAGGCCATGCGGTAAATGGGCTTTGCTAAGTTTCGCAGGAAACAAATTGAATCTCCAAACTTTTCCGATTTCCGATTTCAATCTTGCTTAATCTTCTCGATACTGGATGAACTTATTTAGACAACAAAAAAGTCCCGCCAGAGCGGGACTTTTATTCGGTTCGCAGAGGAGGAGGGATTCGAACCCCCGGACCGCGTTAACGGTCTCCGGTTTTCAAGACCGGTGCAATAAACCGCTCTACCACTCCTCTGTATAGGGCCTATTTACTAAGAGGGTGCAAAATTAATGCTTCCGGCCGTTTCCACAAGCAGTTTGGCTATTCTTCCCCAAAATCTGGAAAGGTCTTTTTGATATCCTTGTTTTCATACTTCCGGGTAAGGGGTTTAGCCGCGTCCAATTCAAGAAAAACAAGCTTTTGATTATTAATCACCGGCTGAAGCTTGTCCCGGTCAATCTCAAAATCCTTGCCTCTGCGGCTGGATTTTAGCGCATATTTGCGGGCAAAATTGTCACCTTCCACCTGCAGTTGATTGCGGATTTCTACGTTAATCTTCTGTTTATCTATGATGTCGGAGCGCGATTTCCCTACCACCTCCGTAGCCTCCAGTGTCCCCAATGTAAGCACCGCAGTGCCGCCCACCCCGGACACAATTTTTCCTTCCTCATTTTCAAGCAATAGCGGGGAGAGGCCCGTGGTAGCTCCCAGCGAAGCGTTAACAATGGCCCTGTTTTTCTTCCCTTTCTTAGCCTGCTTATACATCTTGTTCAGCTTTTCATGATTTTCATCGAGCTCATCCATTAGTGATTTTGCCTGGATCAGGGCACTGCGATACTTTTGATAAAGCGTCCGGTCTTTTTCCTCCATATTTTCTGCATCCATGACCCGCATCTTTATTTTTCGTTGAATCCGGTTGTTAGACTTGTCAATGGCGAAAAAGACAAGCTCTGCTTCTTTTTC
This sequence comes from uncultured Ohtaekwangia sp., assembly GCA_964439205.1. Lineage (GTDB taxonomy): Bacteria > Bacteroidota > Bacteroidia > Cytophagales > Cyclobacteriaceae > ELB16-189. Next base: position 35,516 of record CAYTNM010000017.1, on the reverse strand, counting down.
TTTAGTAACATCATCTACAAACGAATATCCGGGTGTCCATGTAAATTCATATTGCAAAGAGGTGTTGCTTGTTAAACTTTGCATAGGTATGCGAGCATCAGAGGTCAGAAACTCTACGTGAGAAATGTCTTCATCTCCGTTGGGATCGGATATATATAACTTCAAATTCACTCGTGCATCTTCCTTGAGTATAAAAAACGTATCACTCGGTACGATCAATAAATCCGGTGGCAAGTCAAGCTGAGTCTGCATAATCTTGAGTCTCGCTTTGGTTTCAGCCTTATCCGGTTGGTCCTGAACCAAAAACTCAATGGTCAGCGGATTATTTTTTAAGTTGTTAAACTGACTTCGCGAAGGTGACCACGACCATAAACCTTGGGAGGTGAGGGATAAGCCTTCCGACATTTGTGACGACACCGCTTTAAAAACCAGGGGATCTCCGTCTGGATCACTCACATATTCGGAGGGAACCTGAAACTTATTAATGGTAGATTGTTTGACATAAAATATCGGCAATTCATCCACTACCGGAGGACGATTTACATGCGTAACCATAAAATTGACCGGCAGTCGTAACCTGCGCCCATCTTTCCAGTCAGCCTGAAGGATGACTGAAATTTCTTTTTTTCGTTCGATACGATCGACCAGATCAAACGAAGGAGTCCACTGCAAATGCCCTGCGGTATCCATCACGATTCCGTATCCGTTGGTACCTTCGATACTAAAACGGGGTAATAGGGGGTCCGAGGTTTTGAGGTTTAAGGTCAGTGTCTTACCTTCGGAAATCACATTCCACCCCAGGGTGTCAGGAAGCTGGAACTGTTGGGCGCAAAGAATTTGGTACGAGACCCAAAAGAAGAAAAAAGAAAAACAACACTTCATGGTTCTTTGATTGATGCCAATGTGTGTGGCAAATTTACACGGAAATGATGAATGAATAGAGTCGCTGTTGGTATTTTGGACTTTCAAACTGGCTTACGATGGCAAAAAAAGTAGTAGCAGACCGGAAAGGCTATCATTTTTTTGACGATGTGTATGACGTGGTGCGTCTGATTCCCAAAGGGAGAGTGACCAGCTACGGTTCTATTGCCGCCTATTTAGGTACACGGATGAGTGCGCGCATGGTAGGTTGGGCGATGAATGCTGCTCATAGCATGAAAGATGTACCAGCACATCGGGTGGTTAATCGTCAGGGATTACTGACAGGTAAGCATCATTTTGAGACACCCCGCACGATGCAGCAACGCCTGGAGAAAGAAGGGGTTCGCATACACAAGGATCAAGTTCAGGATTTTCAAAAGAGATTTTGGGATCCCGCCAAAGAGTTGATTTGATTCTATTTCTTATGGGAGATACACGCCAGACCCAGAAAGGTAATTAAACCATTAACCCCCAGGATTTCATAGCTAAATTGATAGCCAAATGCTACGTTGGCATAATAGCTGAAGGCATAGGATAAGGCAGGTGATAAAACACATACCAACAACACAAGCCATCCACGAACTTTTCGCTGGGTCATTAGTCCAAAAGAAAACAAGCCCAGCAGAGGCCCATATGTATAGCCAGCCACCTGAAGGACCGCATCAATAACAGATCGTTCATTGATTTGCCGGAAGATGAGTATGATGATCAGGAAAAGAATGCTAAAACCAATATGCACATAAAACTTTTGCTGCTGCCGCGTGCTTTCATTCTTGGATTTAAAATTTAAAAAATCAATGCAAAAGGAAGTGGTTAATCCCGCCAAAGCGGAATCGGCACTCGCATACGAAGAGGCTGTGATTCCCAACAAAAAGAAAATACCAACGACCAGCCCCAGATGCTCACGAGCCAGCATCGGGAACAGTTGATCAGAAGTGGTAGGCATCGCAATTCCTTTCTGAGAGCTATAGATATAAAGCAAGGCCCCCAGGGTTAAGAACAATAGATTGACCAAAATGAGGATAATGCTTAACCAAAACATATTTTTCTGAGCATCACCCAGTGTGCGGCAGGTCAGATTTTTTTGCATAATCTCCTGATCCATGCCGGTCATGGTGAGGGCAATGAGCGCCCCTCCGATGAATTGTTTGGGAAAAAACTGACGGGCCATCGGATCATCCCAAAAGAAAACTTTTCCATAACCTGACTCCTGAATAGCGTGGATCATGCCGCTAAAACTTAATCCTAGTTCTGAGCTGATTTGCCAAACGGCAATGGCTACAGCCGATACCAGAAAGAAGGTTTGAAAGGTATCGGTATAGACAATGGTTTTGATGCCTCCCCGAAAAGTATAAACCCAAATGAGTAAGATCGTGGTCACAACAGTCACGACAAAAGGAACTCCCCACGCATCAAACAGAAACAGTTGGAGAATGGTAGCGGCCAGGTATAAGCGAAGGGCTGAGCCAATGGATCGGGAAACCATAAAGAAGAAAGCTCCGGTTTTGTACGCCCAGGGATCAAAACGCTGCTCCAGATAGGTATAAATGGAAATCAGATTCAGCCGGTAGTACAAGGGCATCAGTACGGTGATAATAATCGCATAACCAACCAAATAGCCCAACACCACCTGAAAGTAGGCAAAGCCAAAATTGCCAACATCTCCGGGAACGGAAACAAACGTTACCCCCGAAATGGATGCGCCAATCATCCCAAAAGCCACCAGATACCAGGGTGACTGACGATTACCGGTAAAAAAAGTGGTGGAATCTGCTCCTTTGGAAGTGATATAAGCAATGCCGATCAGTATACTGAAATACGCGACCAGAATGAAAACAATAAGAGTCGAGTTCATGAATGAATATTGGCTAAAACTTGGTATTTTTTTTTAATTTTGAAATTGTATTGATCAGATAGTGTAGAAATACTTAGAAACATGGCATATCAGGAGCAGATTGAAGTTGATATTCTGGAAGCTATTGAGACTACTGATGTCAAAGATTTGGTTGTCTTTAATGACGATTTCAACACATTCGACCACGTGATTGAAACTCTTAAACGGGTTTGCAAACATACACAAGAGCAAGCTGAACAATGTACCTGGTTAATTCACTATAAAGGTAAATGCGCTGTTAAAACAGGCTCCTTGGATGAACTTCTGCCCATGCAGGAAGGGATCTGTCAGGCTGGCATAGATGCCAAAATCATTTAGGTAACTTTTTGCCGGCATGGAATATCCATCTAAACTGATTGAAGATGCCGTGACAGAGGTGGCAAAGCTTCCGGGGATTGGAAAAAAAACTGCCCTGCGCCTGGTGCTTCACCTGATTAAAGAACACGAGGCCAAAACCATAGCCTTGGCCGAAGCGCTTACTCGATTGCGCGCAAATATTCGGTTTTGTAAAAGTTGCCATAACATTTCTGAGGAGGATGAATGTGTTATTTGCCGCAGTCACAGACGCGATCGGTCGGTGATTTGCGTGGTGGAGGAAAGCAAAGATGTAATGGCTATTGAAAATACAGGACAATACCATGGCCTGTATCATGTGTTGGGCGGTGTGATCTCCCCCATGAATGGCATTGGCCCTTCTGAACTCAAAATTGAATCACTGCTGACCCGGCTAACCCGGATGAATGGTGAGACCCGGGAGATTATTCTGGCTTTGAGTCCTACCATGGAAGGAGATACCACTGCCTTCTATCTGAATAAAAAGCTGGCACCTCACCACCTTAAGATCACCTCCATTGCCCGGGGTGTGCCCATGGGCGGTGAATTGGAATTTACGGATGAAATTACCCTTGGACGCAGCATTAGCGCCCGTATTTTATTTCAGTAACAAGAATCAATTGATTCCTCCCTTGTTTTTTTGATTACGTTTAACGCAATAACTTTAAAGCGTTAACTGACCCCTTTTCTTACTATTTTTGGCTTCAATTTTTAATACATGAGCCGACTTTCCAACAGAATTGAATCCATCCAGGAATCTGCTACCCTGGCGATGGCAGCCAAAGCCCGCGAATTTAAGTCGCGAGGAATTGATGTGATCAACCTAAGCCTGGGCGAACCCGATTTTAAAACACCCCAGCATATTTGTGATGCCGCGAAAGCGGCTATTGATGAGGGCAAATACTTTTCCTATCCGCCCGTGGCGGGCTATCAGGATCTGCGCGAAGCCCTCGCGGCCAAATACCAAAAAGAGAATAACGTTCCCTACAAAGCTGAGAATATTGTCGTTTCTAATGGAGCGAAACAATCCATTGCCAATGTCATGCTGGCACTATTGAATCCGGGGGATGAGGTTATCATCTTTTCACCTTATTGGGTAAGCTATGATGCTTTGGTTCGGTTGACGGAAGCAACACCCGTGCTGGTGAAAGGTACCCTTGAAAACGATTTTAAAGTAACTGCGGCTCAACTGCAAAAAGCCATCACCGCCAAAACCAAGGCTATCATATTTTCCTCTCCTTGCAATCCGACTGGTTCTGTTTTCTCCCGGCAAGATTTACAAGCAATTTCTGAGGTTATCTTAAAACATGAAAACCTGCTGATCATTGCAGATGAAATTTACGAACACATCAATTTTACAGGTGATCAAACCAGCATTGCCTCCCTTCCGGGGATGTTTGACCGGACCATAACCGTGAATGGTTTTGCCAAAGGGTTTGCTATGACAGGCTGGCGTGTCGGTTATATCGCAGCCCCCAAATGGATAGCCGATGCAGCAAACAAAATGCAAGGTCAATTAACTTCAGCCAATTGTTCCATTTCTCAACGAGGAGCGTTGGCCGCTATTACCGGAGATCTGACCCCCACCCATAGAATGGTAGATGAATACAAAAAACGGAGAGACATTGTTTTTCATTTGTTAAAGGAGATACCGGGCATCAAAGCCAACTATCCTACCGGTGCTTTTTATTTTTTTCCGGATGTCAGCTACTATTACGGTAAATCATATGACGGAAAAGTCATAGCCAATGGAGAAGACTTTTGTATGTTCTTATTGGAGAAAGCGCACGTGTCATTGGTGACGGGAGATGCTTTTGGAGAGCCTAACTGTATCCGGTTATCATATGCAGCTTCTGAAAAAGATCTCCGGCAGGCTATGGAGCGCATCAAAACAACTTTATTAACGTTAGCCTAATCATCTACGACTACGCCATACAACCACTCAATCACGATGGAATCACTTGAAAAAATCTTTCAATCGTTTGCAAAGATAAAGGTGTTGATCATCGGAGATGTCATGCTGGATAGCTACATCTGGGGTTCGGTGGAGCGCATCTCCCCCGAGGCGCCAGTGCCTATTGTGCATGTCAGGAAACGGGATGTTCGTCTGGGTGGAGCAGCCAATGTTGCATTGAATATTCAGTCATTGGGAGCCACACCTATTTTGGTTGCCCTTCGTGGAAATGACGATGCCGGGCAAAGACTTCAAACCGTGTTGGAACAGCAGAATATGACGGCAGAAGGAATGGTAGTTTCTCATGCACGCCCCACCACGGTTAAAACCCGGGTTATCGCCAGTCATCAGCACGTGGTTCGGGTAGATGAAGAGTCTGATCGGGTGCCCGATTTGACAGAAGAGAAGTTGTTATGGGAGAAAATAGAAAAACTTTTGCCTCAATGTCAGGTGGTTATTTTTGAGGATTACGATAAGGGGGTTTTAAATGAATCCATTATTGCACAAACTGTAAAGCTTTGCAAATCACTCAATATCCCAACCGTAGTGGATCCTAAAAAGAGGAATTTTCTGGCGTACCGGGAAGTGAGTCTGTTTAAGCCTAACCTGAAGGAAATGCGGGAAGGATTGAAGATTGAGTTGGAGCCGGGGAATCAGTCGCAACTGGAAAATGGAATTAGATTGTTGAAAGAAAAACTCAAGATCGAGGGAGTCATGGCTACGCTGTCTGAGCATGGGATTTATCTTGACTTTCAGCGTGAGAAGATTAAACTGGCCGCATATCCTCGTGAAATAGCTGACGTTTCAGGAGCCGGAGATACCGTGGTCAGCATCGCTGCCCTTGGAGTAGCTGTGGGACTTGCTCCCAGACGCCTGGCTGCACTTTCGAATCTGGGAGGAGGCCTGGTATGCCAGTATGTGGGTGTGGTGCCCATCAAGAAGGAAGAATTGCTGGCAGAAGCAAGGAAGGAATCTGTCTAACAGCTAAGGCCTTTTGTTTTCAAACTGTTTGCTGAGCGGCCCCGCCTTTTCTAAATCGTCAATGATTTTTCTGTCTAGAGGGCTTTCTTTAATCACATTATAATTATCCCAGAACTCTTTATTATAAGGTAAGTCCTGATACTGTAGTCCATACCCGCGCATTCGTTCCGTGGTGCCGATACGTTCTTCCGTATCTGGCACTACCTCGTTGATCAATAATTGTTGCACCAGCTCGGTTTCAAACTTTAGCTCATTCGTGCGCACATCATACCAATTGAGTTTTTGTTCGCTTTGCATGTAATTCAAATAAAGTTTTCCCTGGAAAGGCTTAAAGTCAATGATTCGTTTGACATGCTCAAATCGGCTCACCAAACCTCTTTTTTTACCCTGCTCGCTTTGAAGATTGTTTTCATATTCGAGGTGAATGATTCCATACGTCTCTTTATCCACATAGATTTTAAGCGAATAATTGGCTTTCAGGGTAACCACGAAAATCTCATGACCGCTATAGTACGAGTCTCGTTCCCTCACCAGATTTTCAAAAAACAATTCTTCTTGTGGAAAATTCCGATAACGCACATCGTTATCCAGAAGCAGGTTTTCTAACAAGTTATCTTCATCAAAATAGGTCGTAAACTTGTTTCCATAGCCCAGGCTTCTTCTGACTTCTTGCAAGGATACCCGCTCCCGAAGCTTATTTTTATTCCGGGGCTCCTCATAATCTTCGTCATATATTTTCACGGCTGCTTCCAGCAAGGACACATAGGTGCCTCCGATTTTCTTTAAATCTCTGTAAAAGACATCCATCAGAAATGGAGCATTGGGATAGTTCTTTGGAATCCGCGAAATGGCTATGCTGACAATGTCTCCACCCTTCAGACTATCTTTAACCATGATCTCTTCCAGCACAATGGTAGATTTTTCGATCTCAATAATCAGAGGAGACCGACCGAGTAGTGATCCTACGGTAGCCTCATAGCTCTTGTACCCTAACGAGTTGATCACCAATAACTCATTCAAAGAGTTAGAGGGCAGATGAAAATCAAATTCGCCCTGGTAGTTGGAAACCGTGCCAATGGACTTGTCCCGAAGGCCGATAGAAGCGAATGAAACAGGCTCTTTTGTTTCTTTGTCAACGATTTTGGCAGAAATGGTGACGCGCTGAGCCCCGGCTACTCCTGAAGCCACCATGAGTATTGTTAGAAGCAATAGATTTCGCATCTTATCAAGTATTGTACAAAACAGTCGGCCAGCCGCTTCCCTCGCTTGTTTTCTACCGTTTCTGAAGGCGATTGGTCGCTGCTGGTGCAAGTTAGTCGGCTTTTGGTTCAAATCGTTAATTTTAACCTGTCAATTTAACAGCCATTGAAGATAATTGAGCAGATACCGCGAATTTGGAAACGGGCGTATGTATACATCTGTATATGGTATGCCATCAATTTTGCCGTGAGTTCTTTTTTTGAATGGAAGTTTGTTAACCCGGCCCCATATATTCTCTGGAGTGGACTATTCATGTTTGAGGCGCTTTGCGTTTTTATCATTCTGATTTTTTTGTATAGTCACTGGCTTACCCGTTTTGGAACCTCTGTACAGGTGGCTGGGCATGTGGCCGGCCTGTTGATGTTCTTCCTGATAAACGGGACACTTAACTACTATTTTACCGATTATCTCGATGGGTTGATCTATTTTGATAACTGGAAGGAATACATGCTGGAACTGATGAGTTGGGATGCGCTGCGTTTTTACGATCAGTACATCATTACCGTGGGCATTTATTATGGCATCCGTTATTTTCAGGGATTGCAACGCGAAGAACAGGCCAAAAGCGATCTGGCCATTAAGAACCGGGAAATGCAAATCTCACTTTTGAAATCTCAAATCAATCCTCATTTTCTTTTCAATACACTTAATTCTATCAGCACACTGGTGCACAGCAGCAAAGAACAGGCCCGCAAAGTGATTACTCAATTGTCAGATGTATTTCGGTATGCATTGGATTCACACAGTGGAGATATGGTAAAATTGATTCACGAAATCAATTTTATTGAAACGTATATTAAAATTCAGCAAGTACGATTTGGAGATCGATTGATCTTTACAAAAGACGTTGATCCTTCTTGTTTGAATATTGATATACCTCCCATGATTTTACAACCGTTGGTAGAAAACTCTGTAAAGTATGGAATCGCTCCCAAGGAGGAAGGCGGGACGATCTTCTTAACGGTCAGAAGATCCGGGAATGTGATTTTCTTTGAAGTCAAAGATGATGGGCTCGGGACTAATGCCAAAAAAGTAATGGATGGTAGTTCGAGTGGTGTGGGAATGATCAATACCGATAAACGCCTGAAAAGTTATTTTGGTACACAATCCGGGCTTCGCGTAAAAGCATCTGAGTTAGGATATGCTGTTAGTTTTTATATACAGTTGAAGGAAATAAAATCAGATCCGCCCAGAATGGAGGCCTTGATAGAAGAGCGAAAAACGGCATAAAAAACAAACACTGAAAATTATATAACTATGGATACACGCTGTCTGATTATTGATGATGAAAAACTGGCCAGGGACCTTCTTCGTGAATACACGGAATTATTCCCGGAAATTGAAGTGATTGGTGAATGTAGTAAGGGGAATGAGGCCGTGGAAAAAATAAATCAGTTGAAGCCTGATTTGATTTTTCTGGATGTGCAAATGCCGGGGATGAACGGCTTTGATGTGTTGGATGAAATAGATCATGAACCTTATGTGATTTTTACCACCGCCTATGATCAATATGCATTAAAGGCGTTTGAGAAAAATGCAGTGGATTATTTATTAAAACCACTGGACGAAGAACGTTTTAAACAGGCCGTAGACCGGGCGTTGAAACGTCAGAAAATGGAGCAGGGAAATCTTGAGGACTTGTTGCACAGCATGCGCCCCGAGCCCCGGGGAAGTTATGAAACACATGTCTTTGTCCAAAAGTCGGAGAAGTTGTTTAATCTTCCGGTGGACGAGATTACACATCTGGAGGCTTCCGGGGATTACACAATTATTACAACCAAGAATGACCAGTTTGTCAGTTCTTCGGGCATTGGTAAACTGGAAGAAATACTCAATCCGGATGCCTTTATCCGTGTTCACCGCTCCACCATTATCAATTTAAGCTATTTAAAAGAAATTGAGCGACACTTCAATGGAGGTATGGTCGTCAAAATGCAAAACGGTAAAAGCTTCCCCGTCAGCCGAACCTATGCCAAGCTCATTCGCAAAAAAGTAGTTTAGGAAACAGGAAACCAGGTGAGTAGTTGATCTCCCTGAATCCATTGACGTTGATGAACGACACCCGGAAGTCGAGGGGCTGCAATTCCTTCGCCAAAGGTTTTATCGGAAACAAATACCCTGGCCTCATCCCAAAGACGGCCCTCAATAAATTGGTGTAGCGTGAAGGAACCGCCTTCCACAATGACCGATTGAATCTTTCGGTGATGTAAATCGTGCATCAGATGTTGAAGAAAGTCTTTTTCGGGTAACCGGATCATCAAAAGTTGATGATGTTCTTCGTTTTTGAGGAGATTATAGCAAAGCGTTGTCTGAGATTGATCAAACAACTGAAGAGTATCCGGCAGCCGAAGAAACCGATCGATCACGATACGTATTGGATGACGACCCGCCCACGATCGGACATTTAATTGAGGATTATCATGCGAAGCTGTTTTGGTGCCCACCAATACGGCATCTTCTTCACTGCGCCAGCGATGAACCAGTTGCCGGGAGAATTCCTGACTAATCCATTTGGATTCATACGTTGGACGGGCAATAAATCCGTCCAACGTTTGTGCCCATTTAAGAATAATGTAGGGCCGTTGTTTTTCTACAGAGGTAAAGAACCTTCGGTTGATGTGCAGTGATTTTTCTTTCAATACGCCCGTGATTACTTCGATGCCTGCTTGTTTCAGTTTTTCAACTCCTTTGCCGGCTACCAGAGGATGGGTATCCAAAGCACCGATGACTACTTTTTTTACCTGATGATGGATCAGCAGGTCAACACAGGGCGGTGTTTTTCCATGATGGGCGCAGGGCTCAAGTGTGACGTAAACCGTGCTTTGGGATAATAGACTCTTATCGGCAACGCTTTGTATCGCATTTACCTCTGCATGTGATTGACCATAAACCTGATGCCATCCCTCGCCAATGATGTGATCGTTATAGACGATGACACAGCCCACCATTGGATTAGGACTTACAGAGCCTCGACCAAGAGATGCCAGGTGCAAGGCACGAAGCATAAAATGCTCATCGGTGGAAAGTGCAGGTCGGTTCATTTTTTAGGGTCAGCCTTCCGCCTATCAATCGCGAAATGGTACCTTGCAAAGATTACAAAAGCACGGCATGAATTCCAAAATGCTCTTTCAGGCAATCGTGACAAAAATTCTTCTTTCCGAAACGGAAGATGAAAAAGCAGCGATATCGTATGCTTTGCTCGAGCATTACCTGGGTATTACCCGAAATGACGTTTTTACTGAACGACCGATTTTTCAGTACGAGGGCTTGCCGAAAACAATCGAACACGCCCTTCAACGAATCAATACGCACGAACCTCTTCAATACGTGATAGGTCAAGCCTGGTTTTATGGAAGAGCATTTGAAGTAAACAGGCATGTGCTCATTCCCCGGCCTGAAACGGAGTTACTCATTGATCTGGTAAAAAAACATCAGACCACGGCCATTAGGCAACCGGAAAGCATCGTTGATTTTTGCACCGGGAGTGGCTGTCTGGCGATCACGCTAAAAGCGGAGTTTCCTGCAGCCGAAGTTGTAGCGACTGATATCAGTAAGGAAGCATTGGCCGTAGCAGCGAGTAATGCTAAACGCCATCAGGTGTCTGTTCAGTTCCATCAACAGGATGTATTGACAAGCGATACTGCTGGCAAGTATGATGTGATGGTGAGTAACCCTCCCTATGTCACGGAAATTGAAAAGAAAGACATGACCGATTCGGTTCTGCGTTTTGAACCATCGTTAGCGCTGTTTGTATCGGACGATGATCCCTTGCTTTTTTACCGTGCCATTGTGTCCCGCGCCAGGCAATGTCTGAAAGCCGGAGGACTTTTGGCGGTAGAGATTAACTACCGGTACGCCAGAGAGGTGGCAGCACTTTTTGAGACAGGAGGGTTTGCCAGCGTATCGGTGCATCCGGATCTGGATGCAAAACCCAGAATTGTCTCAGCCGTTCAAATCAGGTAGGTAAAGGGGTTTGGGAAGGATTTTTCAAATATGTATCTTGCACGTATATTTTTTAAGCTATGTTCAAAAAATTGCCTCCCGCTTTTCGCAACTTTTATGTTGTTACGGGCTTATGCTTTTTGGTTTGGTTAACTTTTTTGGATTCAAATGACCTGATCTCCCGATTTAAAATGTCAGGGAAACTTCGATCCTTGGAAAACGAAAAGGAATATTATCAGGAAAAAATTCAGGAAGTGGAAAAAGATAAATTGGAATTGACCACTAACCGAGAGTTGTTGGAAAAGTTTGCCAGAGAAAAATACCTGATGAAAAAGGAACATGAGGATATCTTTATCATTGAAGAAGAATAGCCGATGAGAAAAATTGGATGCTTGTTGTTGGTGTTAGTTGGGATCACAGCTCATGCGCAACGTGAGATAGAAAGTGATTCGGAGTGGACGCTAAAAGATCGTTTATACTTCGGTGGAGGGTTCGGTGTAAACTCCGGGCGCGATTTCATGGGCTTTCGATATACTTCGGTATCGGTCAATCCCATTGTGGGGTATATGGTGACACCCCAGTTTTCGGCAGGCACAGGAATAACCTACAGTTTTTTAAAGTATCCTGAACTTGACCTTCGCCTGGATCAATATGGCATCAGCCCTTTTGCCCGGTATAATATCGGACAGTTATTCTTCTACGGAGAATATAACCTGATTAACACACAGGTATTTCTCAATTCCAATGAACGGAGAAATTTTGATCGTTTTTTCTTGGGATTGGGGTACACCCAGCCTATCGGTAGAAGAGGAGCTATTAACGCTATGGCCTTATATGACGTGCTTTATGATCAAACCGAGCGGGTATTTGCCTCACCTTGGGATTTTCGGGTCTTCTTCTCTTTCTAATCCGGAAACGGCACACGCATTTTCTTCGATAACTCGCGCAAATCTTCCAGCACTTTTCCATTCAACGGGATGCCGGATCTCCTCCGGATGCTTTCCGATTCACGTTCCGGGTCACCAGGGATGATTACTCTTTCTTCCCCCTCCATCGTTTTGGCTTCACGAAACCGGGTAATCCAGTTGTCCATATGATGCTTAAATTCTGATGCCGGCCGGAAAGCATCTATTCTCATCGCACCAAAAAAGTGCCCGATTCCTTCGCCAACAGGATTAGCAGGTGGGGCTAAAAAACTGACAAACGGAGGAACCCACGGACCATAATTTGCGCCACTTAGCACTGCAGAAAAAATATCGACCCACGCACCTAAACAAAATCCTTTGTGGCTTCCATGCTCGCGATCGCTTCCTAACGGAATCAGCGCGCCTCCTTCTTTCAATTCGTTGGCATTGATGCTGGGAGAACCGTCTTTTTTCTGAATCCACCCCAACGGAGCATCAACATTTTTACGTTGAAGGATTTCCAGCTTTCCATTGGCAGCAGTGGTTGTGGCAAAGTCGGCCACAAAAGGCGGTTGCTCCCCTGCGGGGATCGCCACACAAATAGGGTTGGTTCCTAACAACCGCTCCACAGAAAACGTAGGAGCCACCAACGGGCTGGCATTAGTCATGGCCATACCAATCATGTCATGTTCCAGGGCCATCATGGCGTGATAACCGGCAATACCAAAGTGATTGGAACCTTTTACTGCTACCCAGCCTGTGCCTGCCTGATTGGCCTTGTCTATGGCCACCTTCATAGCAAAGGGTGCTACCACCAGGCCCAGTCCTCCATCCCCATCCACCACCGCAGTGCTGGGGCTTTCGTGTACGATGCGGATGTTGGGTTTACTGTTGATGCGGTTGGCCTCCCAAAGGCGTACATAGCCACTCAGGCGCGCCAATCCGTGAGAATCAATGCCGCGCAAATCGGCACTGAGTAAAACATCACTGGCCGTTCTGGCATGATCTTCCGGGCATCCCATCCGGGAAAACGTGTCAAATGCCAGTTGCCACAAAACAGCGTAAGAAAACAGGGGTTCGTTCATCGGAGGCAAAGATACCCTACCCAAGCCATAGATTTTTGAGAGACAGAAGTTTTTGATGGCGATCTGTAAAGACTCCTAGAAAGATTCGTGTCAGGACCTGGTTTTTTTTATGGAAATTTGAATGTTCACGCATCTTAGAATCAAACAAGTTAAAAATATGAAAATCAAACTTTTGGGGCTGGCGCTGGTGATGATGGGAAGCGGGTATGCTCAAACCGAAAAAACGACCGATTCTAAAATTACAAACGTTACTGTTTTTTTAAACAAGGCGCAGGTGACCCGCGAGGTAAAGACACGGGTAGAGGCAGGTAAGACCAACCTGGTGGTAACCGGACTTACCTCGCAATTAGATCCGCAAAGCATACAGGTTTCCGGTCAAGGAAATGTGGTGATCCTGGGAATCAGTCATCGACAGAATTTCCTTCATGAGTTGAATCTGCCCAGGCCTCTAAGAATGCTCAAAGATTCAGTCGGTTGGTATCAACGTCAAATCGGACTGGAGCAAAGCCAGAAAGAAATCCTTACCAAAGAAGAACAGATGCTGCTGGCGAACCAAAAGATTGGTGGCACCAACCAGAACCTGACGGTCACAGAACTGAAGGCGATGGCCGATTTTTACCGAACCCGGCTAAGTGATATCGTGAATAACCGCCTTCGGCAAGATGAGAAGGTAAAACAATTGAATGAACGGCTGGCACGATTAAATCAGCAGATCCAAGCTCAAAATGAAATGTATAGCCGCAATACCAGCGAGATAGTCGTGAGCCTTTCGGCTGAAACGGCTACTGCCATTGATCTGGATGTAAACTATGTAGTGGCCAATGCCGGTTGGAATGCCGTTTATGATGTGCGCGCCATCAACACGAAAAATCCAGTGCAGTTGAATTACAAAGCGAACGTTTACCAGAGCACGGGCGAAGAGTGGAAAAACGTAAAACTGAAACTCTCTACGGCCAACCCTAATCAAAGTGGGTTAAAACCGGAATTGGATACATGGTATCTGGATTTTTATCGGCCTATTGCCAAGTATAAAAAAGAAAGAATGGGTGCCGCGGGATCAATAACACGGGCGGCTGCGCCAGTTTCAGAAATGCTGCGGGATAAAGCTTCAGATGAAGAAACCCTGCAAGAGGTCGTAATGACTTCAGATTATGTCCAAACCATCCAAACATCTTTAAACACCGAATTTGATATAGCTTTGCCATACACTGTTGCCTCGGCTTCCGTACCAACCGTTGTTGATATCCGAAGCTATTCCATGAAAGCAGATTATACATATTCTGTTGCCCCCAAGCTGGACACAGATGCCTTTTTGATGGCACGCGCTACCGGATGGGAAGAGTTTAGCTTACTGCCAGGCGAAGCCAATATTTTCTTTGAAGGCACCTTTGTGGGCAAATCGTATATCGATCCAAACTCCATTAAAGACACATTGGCCATTTCGCTGGGACGCGATAAACGCATCGTGGTGAAGCGTGAAAAGTTAAAGGACCTCACCAGCCGCAAAACCATTGGCGGAAGCCAGAAGGAAAGCTATACCTGGGAAGTTTCTGTTCGCAACACAAAGGCAGAAGCTATTTCGATCACGGTGGAGGATCAGATTCCGGTATCACAAAACAAGGATATAGAAGTGGCGCTGCTGGATAAGGGCAATGCGCAATACAACGTGGCCACTGGAAAATTGAAATGGGAACTTACACTCCCACCCAATGAGACCAGAAAAATGACTTACAAGTTTGAAGTAAAGTACCCCAAAGACCGACAGGTAACCGGACTGTAAGCCATCAGAAGCGATTTGGGGGGCGGTGGTATCAAAACCAGAGAGTAATGTTAGATATCAGCATATTGCTATTTCGATCCGGAATACCTTTACGCTCATAAACCTCCTGATCAGAGAAAAAAGTGCGCCCTTCAAAACGCACCAAAACATTTTCGGCAACTTTGAAATTAAGCCCCACAGAAGTTGAGTAACTACTGAATCCTGTGGAGTTTGTCAGAGGTGAAACATGTACTTGCTCAGGGTCGTCAAAATATTCTATGCGACCTGTCACGGATGTTTTCTTGGTGATATGGTATCTTCCAATCAAGTTGACTTGCCACCAGATGGTGTTGTCTGCTGTTCTTTGTTTTTGAAGTCCAAGATAAGCGCACCCGGTGGTACTCCAATTACCCCTTTCATAGATAAAGTAAAAATCTGTAAAATACCGCATTCCAAAGTCGGGTCTTGCTTCCGACTTTTCGTTACCCAAATAAGTATTCCAATTCAACAACCAATGACTGGTTGGTCGGTATTCCAATTGAGTGCCAATGGACTTTCCTTCATTAAGGTCTTGTATTTGTTGCCATCCGTTTAAAACGTAAAAATAGCCATTCAATTTATTAGTTAATGGCACAGTAAGTTTGATACCAGATAAGTAGTAGGGCGCATATTCGGGCGCAAACGATCTGGTGTAGGCAAGATGATCTTTAGAGACAGCACTCTCGTTCGTATACGGAGAGCCAAACACGCCCGCATCCAACCAAATACTTTTATTTTTGAATAATCGGATGCCCGCGCTTGCTTCAATAATATTTTTCAACGAGCCAGGTTCTGCTTCATTGTTAGCATTTACATATGTGCCAAACCCTGGCACAAACCGTGCCCGAAGTCGAGTGGAAGAGTATTTTACATCCACATAGGCCAAGTTGATAGTCATTTCATTATGCCGTGCCATCGAAACAAAATAGGATCGGTTGCGATCTTCGGGTTGATTAAAATCATAGGCATAGTAGGCATCAATGTAAGCCTCCACCACTACTTTGCCTTTGTAATTAAGGGCACTGGTATCCATGATAGCCGTATTAATTACTTGAGCATACCCCGCAGCGGATGAAACGAAAAACAGAATCAGAATTTTTTTCATAAAAACCTTTTTATGAATCCCCACTTCCGCAGAAGATGGGTCAACATAAGACACCGATAATTTCTTAACATCACAAGACCAAATTAGTTAATACCCCTTCTTTGAGTGAGTAGGTGGATACACGAAGGTGATAAAATTCCGGATGGTTTTGAAATAGCCAATCAATGATATAACAAGCGACCACAATCATTTCTACCCGCAACTCAATCATACCCGGCAGTTCCATGCGTCCGGCCCGATCGCGTTTTTTTAATTCGTCAAAGAAATGATAAAATCCCTCTATCGTAAGAGGTGTTTCGGCATCATCTGCGCGGTACTCAAGACTTTCGCGGGCGCAATACATTTCGCTCAGGGTGTCAAAAGAACCCGAAGAACCGATGAGTACTTCGGGGTGATACTTTTCAAGAGCTGCTTTGAGCGGCTGTAGCTGCTTATTTAGATATTCGTACAAAGCCAAGCCCTCTTCTTCTGACATGGGGTCGTGCTTTTGAAATTTTTCCAACAATCGTTGCCCTCCAATTTCAAAACTCTGCTTCCAGAAAACATTCTCCTGATCACCTACAATGCACTCCACACTTCCCCCGCCAATATCCACGATCAAAGAGACATGATCTTCCAGATCCAGGCCACTGGTGATGCCCCGATAAATCAATTCGGCTTCTTCCTCACCTGAAATAATCTGTACCAGGATTCCGGTTTTTTTCGTCAGGCGGTCAGCGACCATCGAACCATTAACAGCGTTGCGAAAGGCGCTGGTGGCGATTGCTTTTACTTCGGTCACGCCATGCAGGTTTAGCAATTCGCGAAAATACTGAAGTGTTTCGAGTGCACGCTGGGCTCCGGCTTCTGTGATCAAACCCTGATTGATGCCACCGGCCCCCACTTTTACAGCTTGTCGATACCGATGTGTAATAGCAAATCCCCGATCACTCACCTCTGCAATCAGCAAATGAAACGTATTGGTACCCATGTCAATGATGCCTGTCGTAACCATATCAGCGGCTTAAATTCAGCATTTATTTTCAACATTCCGCACGTATATTTGACTTTTCAATTCTTATGGCCAACCGTACACTTAGTAGTGAGCGACTCGCTCAGAAGTTCGCAGAACTGGAACGTAAAAATCAGGAATCGTTGACCGGTGGCGGGATCAAGCGGATTGAGCAACAACACGCCAAAGGCAAACTGACGGCCCGCGAACGTGTGGAGTTACTACTCGATGAAGGATCATTTGAAGAATTAGGGAAGTTTGTCATGCATCGCTGCAAAGACTTTGGTCTGGACAAAGAGCATTATCTGGGCGATGGCGTAGTTACCGGCTACGGAACCATTCAGGGGAGATTGGTCTATGTGTTTTCTCAGGACTTTACCGTCTTTGGCGGTTCGCTCTCTGAAACACATGCTGAGAAGATTGTAAAGATCATGGATCTGGCCATGAAGAATGGAGCACCGGTGATCGGATTAAATGACTCGGGGGGCGCGCGCATCCAGGAGGGAGTGGTGTCACTGGGTGGCTATGCCGATATTTTTTATCGTAACGTCATGGCGAGTGGTGTGGTGCCTCAGCTTTCGGCCATTATGGGTCCCTGTGCCGGAGGTGCAGTCTATTCTCCCGCCATCACTGACTTTATCTTCATGGTGGAAAATACATCGTTCATGTTTGTTACCGGCCCGAATGTGGTAAAAACCGTTACCCATGAAGAAGTGAGTTCCGAAGAATTGGGTGGAGCGTCAACCCATAGCACCAAAAGCGGGGTTGCGCATGTTTCTTCCACCAACGAGGCGGAGTGCATTCGTCAGTTGAAGCAACTATTTAGTTACATCCCGCAAAATTGTGAGGAAGAACCGATCCGGTTACCCTATGCGCTGGGGAATGAATCCCGCGAAGGATTAAATACCATCATCCCCGAAAATCCGAATCAACCCTATGATATGCGTGATGTGGTGTCGCAAATAGCCGATGAGGGTTCATTCTTTGAGGTGCATAAAAACTTTGCTGAGAATATCATTGTTGGGTTCGCCCGATTGGCTGGCCGCAGCATTGGCATCATCGGCAATCAACCCGCTTCGCTTGCAGGCGTGTTGGATATTGATGCCAGCGTGAAGGGTGCCCGGTTTGTTCGGTTTTGCGATTGCTTTAATATTCCGTTGCTCGTGTTGGAAGACGTTCCCGGCTTTTTGCCCGGCACGGATCAGGAATGGAATGCCATTATTACCAACGGAGCGAAACTTTTATACGCCTTTTCGGAGGCTACGGTTCCGCGCATAACCGTGATTACACGCAAAGCGTATGGCGGTGCTTATGACGTGATGAACAGCAAACATATTGGTGCTGATCTGAATTATGCCTGGCCGACAGCCGAAATAGCGGTGATGGGAGCCAAAGGCGCTGCTGAAATCATCTTCAAAAAGGAGATTTCCGAGGCGGCCCATCCGGAAGCCAAATTGCAGGAGAAAGTGGATGAGTACACCCACAAATTTGCCAACCCATACCGGGCAGCTCATCGCGGATATATTGATGAGGTGATTTACCCGGATCAGACACGTGAGAAGCTAATTCGGTCGTTTCAGATGTTGGAAAACAAAGCTGTCAAATTGCCTAGAAAAAAACATGGGAATATTCCGTTGTAATACAATTGAATACTATAAGATTCAATTTACGATCAAGATGAGTAAATTGGTTTTTTTGGTGGTGTGTATCGTTACTTCACTTTGTGCAGATGCACAGCAAGGTGCTATCTGTAAGATTGTTGATTTTTCTCCGGGTGTGACCATTGATGGAACAACCCCTTTCATAGCGCAAGATATCTTAGCTTCTGTCAAGGAGATAAGGATTCCTCGAAAAGGGTATTGTACCATTATTGCAGCCGATGGTTTTTTTGTTCGCTTAACCAAGACCATATCCCTGGCTTCCATTGCTCAAGAAAATGGCAGCCGCACGGTACCCCGCAAATACGTCACTCGTTCTAATGGAGATATCCATTTGTTTTTCGGAGGATCTTCATGTTTGAAGGGCGATACTATTTTGTTAATGTGGTATCCGGATTCCCACGATGGTTCCTACAAAGTGACATTCAAAAATCTCATGGACGAACTATTATCCTATCTCACCACATCGAATCGATGGATTAAGATACATAAAAATCAAATTCCTGAAAGTTCTGACTCTTTTGTTGTTGGGGTGGAAAGAGACGAGAAGGAAAGAAATTATCCTCAAATGGTTGCCATCAAACCCACCTGTAAATCAGGAGATGTATCATTTTCAAAAGTTGAGCACCTACAGCTTCCATCTATAGACAAAGATGTTTTTCGATTGGCATTGCTGGAAACACATAACTTTATGATTGATTTGCACCTTGAATTGATTGATTACTTTGTATCAAAACAGACCCCCGAAGATCCCCTGCTAAAAGCCTATCTATTGAATAGTTACTTGGTTCACGATGTGGGCCAATTTCCTATGTTTGTAAAGCCTTTAAATGAGAAAAAATAAAGTATATGGACAAAAAAAGTAAAAAATTCCTCTTTGATTATTTGAATAATGCTTCACCAACTGGTTTTGAATCACCGGGCCAACAGATTTGGTTGGACTACCTGAAGCCTTTTATTGATGATTATATGATCGATGTCTACGGTACCGCAGTTGGTATCATTAACCCGAAAGCAAAGTATAAAGTAGTCATTGAAGCTCATGCTGATGAAATCAGTTGGTTTGTGAATTACATCACAGATGACGGGTATATCTATGTACGAAGAAACGGTGGTTCGGATCACCAGATTGCACCGAGCATGCGGGTTAATATTCATACGGATAAGGGATTGGTGAAAGGTGTGTTTGGCTGGCCTGCCATTCATGTACGCGATGCCGGTCGTGAAGAAGCGCCCAGCCTGAAAAATATCTTTATTGATATTGGAGCGGCATCTAAAAAAGAAGTGGAAGCCATGGGTGTGCACGTGGGCTGCGTAGCTGTGTTTGAGGACGAGCTCATGGAATTGAACAAAAACTACCTGGTCGGGCGAGCATTGGATAACCGAATGGGTGGCTACATGATTGCCGAGGTTACCCGCAGGCTACATGAGAATAAAAAAAAGTTGCCTTTCGGGCTTTATGTGGTGAATGCCGTTCAGGAAGAAATAGGACTGCGTGGCGCGGAAATGATTTCACGAAGGATCAAACCGGATCTGGCCATTTGTACAGACGTAACACATGACACCCAGTCGCCAATGTATAATAAGAAGGAGAGTGGCAATCTTAAATGCGGGCTGGGTCCTGTGGTTTGCTATGGACCCGCTGTGCAAAACAATGTGCTCAAAATGATCATTGATGTGGCGCAGAAGAAAAAGATTCCATTTCAACGACAGGCGGTTTCACGGTCTACCGGCACAGACACCGACTCGTTTGCGTATTCCGCTGAAGGAGTTGCATCCGCCTTGATTTCGTTGCCGTTGAAGTACATGCATACCACTGTGGAAACGGTTCATAAAGAAGATGTTGAAAACGTGATCAACTTGATTTACGAAACCCTGCTGCAGGTAAAACCGGGTAAGGATTTCAGATATATCAAGTAGAAACTACGAAAGCCTAAAAGCTTTGTCAGAGGTCTTGAAGTCAACCAGCTTCAGTAGAGTATGGTTCGGGTCCCCATCTGACAATTAACTGGTTTTGTTTTAATTGGGCAGATGAAACCCGAATCCTTATTTTATGGAAATCATTAATTTGTTAAGTTCATTTATTACGATACTACCGGAACTGGCGGTAGTAAGTTTGTGTGTTTATTATTACTCTCAACGCAAGTCGGTGGATGGGCTTCTCATGTGTATTGGATCGGGTTTGGGACTTTTGATTTCAGGATTTTATCGTTTGCTACCTGTAATTAACTCGGATTTTTACCTGAATTTTACAAATCAAAGTTTATGGTTCACGATTGCGAGTGTGATTGGATTTGTAGGATCGGTATGTTTTGCGATTGGCCTGGGGATGTTGTTGCTGGAAAAAATAAATAAGCGAGCGTGACCTCTTTCCGAGAGGTAACGGATCAGATGCAACGAAGAGTTGCCGTCCCTGACTTTCCTCAACGGATCATTTCGCTGGTACCTTCTCAAACAGAGCTATTATTTGATTTAGGACTTGCCAACCGTATCGTGGGCGTTACCAAGTTTTGCATTCACCCAGCCGAGGCAAAAAAAATCAAAACCATCATCGGGGGGACAAAAAATTTCAGATTCGATATCATCAACCGCTTGCAGCCGGACTTCATTATTGGAAACAAAGAGGAAAATTATCTGGAAGGTATTGAGCAACTGAGCAGCCAATATCCGGTTTGGATGAGCGACATTACTTCGTTGGAAGATGCTTTTGCTATGATGACCTCAGTCGGTGATTTAACTCAGACAGCAGAACCGGTACTAGAAATGATTAATGACATTCGGCAACAACTTTCTACTGTCAGATTGTTCCCTACACGTGTTCTTTACGTCATCTGGCAGAACCCGTTGATGGTCGTTGGTTCAGATACATTTATTGACAGCATGTTAAAGCAGGTAGGCCTGGTAAACGTTGTGAAGAATTCCCGATATCCTACCCTTTCAATAGCCGATCTGCCGGATCTTGATCCAGAGGTGGTATTTCTCTCTTCCGAACCTTTCCCTTTCCGGGACGAACACGTGGAGGAGTGGAAGAAATACTTGCCAGCATCTAAAATTCTGCTGGTGGATGGAGAGTTATTTTCCTGGTATGGTAGCCGTATGCGATACGCCACCAGCTATTTTCAATCGCTGGCTCCGCAGCTCTAATATCAACCGATGAACTCAAACCCCACTGTTTTCATATCCTCCCAAAAACCGGGATAAGATTTATCAACGACTTGTGGTTGTTCAATGGTAAGTTCGGCCAGACATGCCCACGGGGCAAAGCCCATGGCCATCCGATGATCGTGATAGGTTTGAATGGTAATCGGCTTTTTCGGGATGTTTCCAGGGGAAAGCAGCCATCGTCCCTTTTGATCTTCTGTCAAGTGGCATCCTACCTTTGCCAATTCATTTTGAAGGGCAGCTATCCGATCCGTTTCCTTGATCCGTAAACTTTCCAGACCGGTAAAGCTTCCGTTGATTCCCTTAACCGCACAGACAGGAAGAACGGTTTGGGCCAAATCAGGGCAGTGAGTGAAGTCCCAATCAAGATGCGAATGATGGGATTGTTTGATCAGGTGTGCTCCGTTTTTTTCGAACCGCGTGTCTACACCTAGCATTTTCATGATCTCTACAATGGCCACATCTCCTTGCCACGATTTCTGAGTGACATGCGGCAACTGGATGCTTGCCTCATCTGCCAAGGCGGTAAAACCGTACCAATAACTGGCGGCCGACCAATCAGCTTCAATGGTTAGCGTAGCAGGACGATAATTTTGGGCATCAATGCGAATTCGATTTCCTTGAAATTCGACTGATATACCAAATGTCTTCATTAATTCAACCGTCATTTGAATATACGGCACGCTGGCCACGATACCGGTCAATCGTAACTCCAGCCCTTGGGGAAGGGTGGGAGCCACCATCATTAAAGCAGAGATGTACTGGCTGCTGATATTACCGGCAATTTCCAAGGAGGCTGTTTTTTGAGAATCAAATCCGCGAATGGCGATGGGAGGGAATCCTTCTTTTTCCTGATAATCCATCTGTACACCGAGCGTGCGAAGAGCATCGACCAGTAAAGAAACTGGTCTCTCTTTCATGCGTGGAGTACCCGTCAGAATCTTTTGTTGTCGGGTCACTGAGAAATAGGCCGTTAGGAATCGCATGGTGGTGCCCGCATCCATCACATCGATGACTTTTTCCGGGCTATGAATCAAGGCTTGCATCAACCGTGTATCACGAGCCGCTGAAAGATTCAGTAATGTAGATTGATTCCCGCCAAGGGCATTACAAACTAACGCCCGGTTGCTAATGCTCTTGGACGAAGGAAGCTGATGGGTGGTTCCATGGATAGTTGATTGCCTGGTAATCCTGAGATGATCCTTCACGGGTAGATATATTGGGACAGCAAATTAGATTGAAATTTTTTGTAGTGTGATGAAACAAATTAATTTTTAATTCAGTTAAGATAGTATATGAAAACGACACGTACGGTAGCGATAGGCGTTGGATTGGCCGGAGGCGCCCTCTTGGCTGCCTGGTTATTGACAGGCAGTCGAAGACAAAAAACTGCCCGGTTGGTTGCCAAGGGAGCAGATTCGCTCAGACAAGCCCTCAAAAAAGAATCAGAGAGACAGGAAGAGTCCTACCCCCAGTACATTTAAGCTGATAGGTAGTAGTCCCACGATGACTGGATTTCTTCTGTGCTGATTTCCACATCCCATTCGGGTTTGCCAATTTCTTTAAGCAACACCGCCAGTATTCTGTTGCTCCGGTTTTTTTTGTCTTGAAAAGCATTTTTTAAAATAACATCGATTACCAGTTCGGAACCATTTTTTCCAAAGATGTCCAGGATATAAGTTGTTATTTGTGTCAGATCATCTTTGGCCAGCCATCCCTTTTGATGAGAAATGAAAGCCTCCATGATCAGGCCAATCGCGACCGCTTCCCCATGTAGTAATCGTTGATTTGTTTCCAGCGAAGCCGTTTCAATGGCGTGGCCAATCGTGTGCCCCAGATTCAATACTTTCCGCAAGCCCTTTTCGGTAGGATCTTTCCGGGTAATTGCTTCTTTCAGTTGAATTGAATGTTGAATGAGGTCTTTCCAGTCCAGCTTTTCCCAGGATTGAACCTGAATTGCTTTCCATGCCTCCAAACTATCGATTAAGGCATGTTTGATCACCTCGGCAAAACCTGAACGCATTTCGGCCAGTGGTAATGTTTTAAGGAAAGCCGGTGCTACCAATGTTGCTATCGGTAACTGAAACACGCCTATATGATTTTTAAAATGATTAAAATCGATGCCCAATTTTCCCCCTACGCTGGCATCTACCTGAGCCAGTAGCGTAGTCGGGATGAGTAAAAAGTCGATGCCGCGTTTAAACGTGGCCGCACAAAACCCCGCCAGGTCACCTAATACCCCTCCGCCCAAAATAATCATTAAACCATGGCGGTCAACCTGCCGGTCGGTCAGCTTCTGCCAGATCAACGTGCAGGTGGCCAGATTTTTAAATTCTTCACCCGAAGGAATTTGAACAATATGATGGGTTGGTAATACAGTGCGGATGAGCGGATAACAATGGGTGGCTGTCTGATCGTCTACTAAAACAGTAATCGATGAGTATCTTTTTTGCGAAAGAAATTGATGTAGCCAGGAGGCCGGGCTATCGGAGAGAAATACACGAGATTCAGTCATCGGAACTCAAATTAACTCAAATATTGTATTTGTTCATGTGAATCCTGTTTAAAAAACCCGGATGGAAACGTTTGCACCTGCTATATTCGCCCCTGAATTTTGTGGTATGGAAGTACACCCCCGTATTCGGTTTGACGATACAGCTGTAGCTTTTTCGTATAAATCTGATCGCGCCTTGCGCAAAGCCAATCTGATCTTCACATTGGTGAATCACCCCTGGATGTCGGCTGTGGCCACGTATGCCGTCAAACTTGCATTTCAGCTGCGCCTTCCGGTAAAAGGGCTGGTCAGGATAACAGCTTTTGAACATTTCTGCGGAGGTGAAACTATTGATCAAAGTGAAAAAACCATTCAGCAGTTGGCCAGATTTCAGGTCGGTACGATCCTCGATTATTCGGTCGAGGGCGAAAACTCGGAGGCCGATTTTGACCACACTTGTTCGGAAATTTTAAAAACCTTTGACAAAGCCAAGGGCAATCCGGCTATTCCTTTTTGTGTGTTTAAAGTTACTGGTTTGGGAGATATGGCCTTGTTGGAAAAAGTACAAGCCAGGGAACCGCTCAGCCCGGAAGAACAGACAGCTATGTTTCGTGTCCGTCAGCGGGTGAAACAGATCTGTGAAAAGGCCTATCAAACGGAAGTACCAGTACTGGTAGATGCGGAAGACAGTTGGATTCAAGACACGATAGATGCCATCGCGTATGAAATGATGGCACAGTTCAATCAACAAAAAGCAATCGTTTATAATACTTTTCAGATGTACCGGGCCGATATGCTTACCAACTTACGGAATGCCTTTCATGTGGCCGCGATGCATAACTATTACCTGGGTGTAAAAATGGTGCGCGGAGCCTATATGGAAAAGGAGCGGGCCCGGGCAGCTCAAAAAGGGTATCCGGACCCAATCAACCCTACCAAAGAGGCTACCGATGATCTGTTTAATAAAGGACTTGCCTTTTGCATTGACAATAAACAACGGATATCGCTGGTTTGTGGATCGCACAATGAATACAGCAATCAATATCTTACAGTGCTGATGGAACGACATGGCATGCAGCCGGGGGACAAACGCGTCTATTTCTCGCAATTGTTGGGCATGAGCGACAATATCTCCTTTAACCTGGCTAAAGCCGGCTATCAGGTGGCCAAGTATGTTCCATATGGGCCGGTAGAGGCTGTGATGCCTTACTTGTTGCGCAGGGCCGCTGAAAATACATCGGTGGCAGGGCAAAGTAGCCGTGAATTAACATTGATTCGGAAAGAACTGAAACGTAGACGCGGATAGGGACCAGGCTTCTTTTTAGGCTCTAATTCCGGATAACTGTCTATTTTTGCAGTCCGAAATTTAACATTCAGGCAATGCAATTAAGTGAACAGGAAATCATCCGCAGAAAAAGTATGGAGGAGTTATCCCGGTTAGGGATTAATCCGTATCCCGCAGAGCTTTTTGAAATTAATGTTTCGGCAAAAGAAATTCATGAACAGTACCCTGCCCGTGCCTATCCGCAGGTATCTATAGCCGGGCGAATCATGACACGCAGGATCATGGGGAATGCTTCCTTTGCTGAGTTGCAGGACGAAACGGGCCGGATTCAGATTTACCTCCGCAGGGATGATTTATGTCCAGGCGAAGACAAAACATTCTACAACACCGTATTCAAAAAACTACTGGATATCGGAGATATCATTGGCGTGACAGGGCATGTATTCACGACTCAAACCGGTGAAACATCAATACACGTTAACCGCCTGACCGTATTATCCAAATCCCTCCGGCCTCTTCCCATCGTTAAGGAGACAGTAGACGAGCAGGGGAACACCCATCAGCATGATGCATTTACCGATCCCGAACAAAGGTATCGGATGCGATATCTTGATCTGGTCGTAAATCCACATGTGAAAGACACGTTTATCAAACGGACACGTCTGGTGAACTCCATGCGTGAATACCTGAATGCCAAATCGTACCTCGAAGTAGAGACACCCATTCTTCAACCATTGTATGGAGGGGCCGCTGCCAGACCTTTCAAAACGCATCACAATACGTTGGACATGACACTTTATTTGCGCATCGCCAATGAATTGTATTTGAAGCGTTTGATTGTGGGGGGATTTAGTGGCGTGTATGAGTTTAGTAAAGATTTTCGCAATGAAGGGATGTCCAGGTTTCACAACCCGGAATTTACTCAGGTAGAACTTTATGTGGCCTATAAGGATTATTACTGGATGATGGATCTGGTAGAAGAAATGATTGAGAAAGTAGCCATGGATTTACATGGTACTACCGAGGTGCTGGTGGGCGATCAAAAAATCAATTTCAAGAGACCGTGGAAACGTTTCACCATGTTTGAAGCCATTCAGCATTTTACAGGTTTGGATATTTCAAGAATGAACGAACAGCAACTGAGGGAAGTTTGCAAGCAACTTCACGTCCCGGCTGATGAAACGATGGGTAAGGGTAAATTGATTGATCAGATTTTTGGTGAAAAATGCGAGCCCCATCTCATTCAACCTACGTTTATCATGGATTATCCGGTGGAGATGTCTCCATTAGCTAAAAAGCACCGCACGGTTCCGGGATTGGTGGAGCGTTTTGAGGCCATCTGCAACCGGAAGGAAATCTGCAATTCATTTTCAGAGCTGAACGATCCGGTGGACCAGCGACAACGTTTTGAAGAACAATTGGAGCTGGGCAAGCGGGGAGATGAGGAGGCGATGACGCTGGATGAAGATTTTTTGCGCGCCCTGGAATATGGGATGCCCCCCACAGCAGGGTTAGGAATAGGTATTGATCGGTTGTCCATGATCATGACCAATTCCACTTCCATTCAGGACGTACTCTTTTTCCCGCAGATGAAGCCTGAGAAAAATCAGGCAGGTAATATTGAAAAAGAATTGGAAACGCTGGGAGTTCGGGCAGAAGTCATTCCGTTGATCCAGAAAATGGGAATTCAATCCATCGCTCAGTTAAAGGAAATAAAGGCTACCAAGTTGTTCAACGATCTCGCGGGGATGCGTAAAAAACTTAAGCTGGAGATCACGAATCCTACATTAGACGAGATCGAAGGCTGGCTGAAAGGATAATGCGGTTTAACATGGAGTTGGCACCCCTGTCATCGACTATAGATTATCGATAAATGATCGGGTGCGATCTAATTTCAAATCACTCAGGAGGGCAGATTTAACACCAATTGAAAAGTTGTACGATTGGAACTGACCAAAGGGTGTCCAGCCTAGCGACATTTGCCAGCAATGTAATTCCCTGTTGAGTGATAACATCGTTTGTGTGAATTCATTGTTCTCAAAATCATAGCCGGAGTTAAAGGTAATTTTCCATTTTTCTGTCAACGATAAATCCCCGGAAAATCGCATGGCCTGTGTAATCCGTGCCTGGTCGCTGATCGGGCGGTTGTAGTCAACATTATAGCTGATTCGTAAACTCCATGGAATAGTAAAGTCAACGTAGGCGTCCGGATTTTTTAACAAATACTGCTTATCTTGTTCAGGTAAGCTTGATTTCGAAATCCGATCCCGCGTATTGTTTTCTTTGTCACGTGCCTTGGGGTTTAAATTGGTACTAAAGGCCAGACCTGCCTGCGTAATTCTCCCTAACCTTCCCTGCCCCCAGACAAGTTTATCTCTTCTGCGTTCGGTGATCACTGCCACCGGAAGATTAGTCAACTGATTTTCCCGATAGGTCAGGAGATCAAAGTATTCATAAGGGTCCAGGGTAGCATTGATGTTAATATTAATCTTGTCATTCAAAATGTTGGTGTTTGCTGCGATTCCCAGATTGGCCAGTTTAAACGAATCTGCAGCCAGGTTATAACTCGTTCCGATGGAAAGTGTGTTAAAAAGTGAAATCTTTTTCTCTACTGTGTCTTTGGCACTTTTCACTTTCATCTCCAGGTTGTTGTTCAAGCCAAAATTGATAGCGCTACTTCTTCCGGATCCGGAGGCTCCGTAGATAAAGCCTTGATGTCGGGCTCTCAGGATCGGAGCTCCGTTAGGGTCAGTAGGCTCAAAGCGCTGATAATAGTCGAATTTGGGGTCTGCGAAATCAGGCCGCATGCTGAAGCCAATCGAAGGATTGATGATATGACGAATGGCCTTGACTCGTCTGTTAGGATTTTTAATCAGATAAGTTCCATAAATACGGGTAATCAAAGAAATGCTGATAGAATAATTGGATACCCGGTTAAAACCTTTGATGGTATCCTGCACAAAAAATTCACGGTTACCCTTGTCGTCCAGACGCTCGGCCCAGTTGAGCTTATCAAAATACCAAAGCTCACTATAATCAAATGAAGGGCTGGCGGTAAAAAACTTGAATAACTTAAATGATGTACTCAGGGGGATGGAATGACGCATGCCTCGCTTTGCATTTCCAAAAAAGGTGGAAAGATTGTCAAAGGTAAAAGGAGCAATGCTATCTCTTCGTGTCACCCGCCCTAATTCATCCGTTTCTGAAATGATGTTTCCGAGATTATTCGTGATCTGGTTGGTAGCCGCCAGGGTATATCGGAGATTCAGATTTTCCAGAAGCTTACTGTTTTTTGATTTTTTAAAGGGATAAATGTTATTCATGTTAAAACTCAAATCAGGCAAAGGTAGGTCAACCTGCTTGGTGACAAGATCCTGACTGTGTCGCATGTTTATACCCACACTGAAGGGAGTTCCCGGAAAAGTTTTAGAGTACGACACATTAGAAGACATTTTGCGGGTGATGTTATCTAGCCGGACGGCATTTGGATTGGTGTTGACACCCAAAAAGTTATTTTGATTAAAGGTGGAAGTGGCTGCATTCACGGAAGCCGAAAATCGGCCTGTACCCCGGCTTTGAGGGGAGTGACTCCAGGTCAGACTGAAATCTTTGCTTTTAAGCGGTGCTTCAATGTTGTCCCCAAAAACGTTGTTGGTAAACGAAAAATTAAACGAACCATTGTAGTGATATCTTTTGCTATACACTGAATTTAAGTAAACAGCTGATCCTCCTTTGGAATAGATATCGCCTGTCACGGAGGCTTTCACATACTCATTAATATCAAAAAAATAGCCCCCCCCTTCTTAGAAAAAATCCTCTCCTTCGTTCTTCACCATAGCTGGGCACCATGATTCCGGAGGCACTCTTGCGTTGATTGGGAAACATGCCAAAAATGAAACCTATCGGTGTTGGCACATCATTAAATTCCATGTAAAATGGCCCGGTGACTAATTTATCATCAGGGATGGCCTTGGTTTTGGTGGCAATGATGCGGTAGTGAGGATGGGCAAGATTACACGTGGTATATGCATTGCCTACGCTGAAGAGCTCATTTCTATCGTTTTTATAGACCAACTTTCCATGTAAAAAGCCATCACCTTGCGTGGTAACAACCTCTGAGATACGCGCGCGTTTGGTTTTAAAATTGTACATCATATCCCGCGTCTCATACATCTCTGCCCCGTTTTTGAAAATCGGAAAACCCGCCCGGCTACCGGTAGAGTCAAGTGAACTGCGGGCGGTGATGGTGGAAGTTTCGTAGTCGATGACAATCTCATCCGCTTCCAGTTCAATCTCACCGTACTTGACTTTGGCATCACCATACAACTTTACGGTTTTGCGATCCAGGCTGGTGTTGATGGAATCCCGGGCTGAGTATAGAATAGTTGTTTCGATGTCACCCTTTTTTTTGACAGGGGCAGCAAGTGAGTCGGTACTGGTTTTGGAAGTGTCGGGAGGTGTCGTAGCAGAAGGCGGTGTTTGAATTCTTACACTATCGGACCGAACAGGTAAGGTACGGTTCGGTTGACGCAGTCTTTGCTCAACCTGCGCCTGAGCCGGAATGATCCAAAGGATAGCAAATACCAGCGTAATGCCAAACACGAGGCCCGTAGAAGGATACTGGCTCGTTCTTTGTTTAGCTTTTACTGAAAAATTCACAACTTTGCACAAAGGTATTGCAATTCGTCCACACATCTCTACGCACTTGAGGAATATCCGAATGAAGATTTTACTGGTAGCAATAACCTTGCTAAATTTTTCAGGCATGGAACCTGCCCTCCCGGAGGTACCTCCTTTACCCCCCCGCGAATATACCGTTGATACCATTGTAATCGATGCCGGGCATGGAGGTAAAGATCCGGGGGCCGTGGGAAAAAAGGGAAAGGAGAAGGATATTGCCTTAAAGGTCGCTCTGAAACTGGGGGGCTACATTGAGAAGAATATCCCGGGGGTGAAGGTCGTCTATACTCGTAAA
The DNA here is from genome assembly GCA_964439205.1 of uncultured Ohtaekwangia sp. Classification (GTDB taxonomy): domain Bacteria; phylum Bacteroidota; class Bacteroidia; order Cytophagales; family Cyclobacteriaceae; genus ELB16-189. Next base: position 4,773 of record CAYTNM010000017.1, on the reverse strand, counting down.
GATGATCGGTTTATCGAATTATATGATCGGGCCGAGATCGCCAATAAAAACAAAGCCGATCTTTTTATATCCATTCATGTGAATGCATCCACTTCTGCAGCCCCCTATGGAACAGAGACCTATGTGATGGGACTCCACAAAACCGAAGGTAACCTGGATGTAGCCAAACGAGAGAACTCGGTGATTTTGCTGGATCAAAACAATGCCGAGCGTTACGAAGGATTTGATCCCGGGAGCCCTGAATCCTATATTCTGTTCTCACTGAGCCAAAATGCGTATCTTGAGAGCAGTTTGAGTTTTGCGGATAAAATTGAAAAACAGTTTAAAAACCGAGCAGGAAGAAGAAGTTTAGGAGTCAAACAGGCAGGATTCTGGGTACTTTGGAAAACTTCGATGCCGGCTGTTTTGGTAGAAACGGGATTTATCTCAAACCCCAAAGAAGAAGAATTTCTGTTAAGCGATAACGGTCAGGATTTACTGGCATCAGGCATATACCGGGCCTTTAAAGAATACAAAGCACAACAAGAAGCCATTAATTAAATCGAATTTGTGAAGAATTATAGCAAGGAAGTCAAAGTGGGATTGTTTGCCACCATTGCCATTGTGATGCTCTACTTTGGCTTTAATTTTTTAAAGGGCAGCGATTTTCTGTCGACCACCCATAAATACTACCTTGTATTTGATAATGTAGATCAATTGGCGGTATCTAATCCGGTTTTGATTAACGGCTATGCCGTAGGAAGGGTGAGCGGAATTCGCATCATGCAGGAGCGACATAACAAAGTTCTGGTGGAAATTGACATTGATTCCAGAATCATTCTGGGGGATACCACCAAAGGAATTTTGAATAGCGATTTTTTAGGGGGTAAGTCGATTCTTCTCTCCATTGGAAGCACCGCCAAAAAAGCACTTCCGAAAGATACACTGCGGGCAGAAGTAGCTAAGGGAATTATGGATGTGTTTACGGAAACAGCCGAACCGGTGGCTGATAATCTCTCCACTACCTTGCGAAAATTTAATGCGCTGCTGGATAACCTTATCAAAATCTCACAACAGACAGATCAGATGTTTGTTAAGCTGGAACAGACACCCGGATTGGTTAATGGAACTCTGGCTACAGCCCAAAAAGAAATCGCTGAATTATCAAGCAGTTTTAAAACTACCTCGGCCAATCTGAATAGCGCGCTTTCCGATATTAAACCCACGCTCCAGAATTTCCGCGAATTATCTGATTCGCTCAAACGACTGCAATTAGGACAAGCTGTCCGCCAGACCAATCAGTCATTAACTAAATTGAACGAAACACTCACCAGATTAAACAAAGGTGATAACACCATGAGTAAATTAATGACTGAAGATACGCTGTACGTCAATCTGAATAAACTGTTGATGAAACTGGATACCCTGGCTTATCACTTTGATACCAATCCCAAGCATTTCCTGGCTCCTTTGGGTAAGAGCAAACGCAAGATAGAGCGAGACAGAAGAAAAGAGGAGGAAGAGCGACAAGCTGCTCAAAAGAAGGGGGAGTAAGTTCCAGTAGCCTTCCGAGAGTTTTGAAGCCCATGCCTTCTTTGTATTTTCACCACACCAAATCACCAGCCAATGGCCGTCAATTCGACCCTCGAATTTAGTAAGAACGAAGATCAGCTTAAGCAACTTTGTTTTCAGCTTGCGGCTAAGGAAAAGAAAACACAGTTGGGGGGAGGTGAAAAAAAAATTGACGAACAACATCAAAAGGGAAAGCTTACAGCTCGTGAGCGCATAGCCTACCTCACCGATAAGGAAAGTTCATTTATAGAAATCGGTTTGTTGGCGGGTGATGGTATGTATAAGGAACAAGGTGGTTGTCCCTCGGGTGGGGTCATTACGGGTATTGGAACGATTCGTGGCCGTACCTGTGTCATTGTGGCGAATGACGCCACGGTAAAGGCGGGGGCCTGGTTTCCAATCACAGCCAAGAAGAATCTTCGGGCACAGGAAATTGCCATGGAAAACCGTCTGCCGATCGTTTATCTGGTAGACAGTGCCGGTGTGTTTCTACCGATGCAGGATGAAATTTTTCCAGATAAGGAGCACTTTGGACGCCAATTCCGAAACAATGCAAAGATGTCCGCCATGGGTATCGTTCAGATAGCGGCCATTATGGGAAGTTGTGTAGCCGGGGGTGCGTATTTGCCGATCATGAGTGATGAAGCCATCATTGTTGATAAGACCGGTTCAATCTTTCTGGCAGGCTCTTACCTGGTCAAAGCTGCGGTAGGTGAAGAGATTGACAATGAAACGCTGGGTGGCGCCACCACTCATTGTGAAATTTCCGGAGTGACCGACAATAAGTTCCCGGATGATCAATCTTGTCTGGAGTACATCCGATCATTGTTTGACAAAATAGGGCGTACATATCAGGCTGGGTTTGACCGGGCAGAGCCAGCCACTCCAATCGAAAAACCCGAAGAGATTTATGGCATTTTGCCGGCTGATCGTACCAAGCCATATGATATGCTGGAGATTATCAAGCGCCTGGTGGATCATTCGGTTTTTGATGAATACAAACCTTTATATGGAAAGACTTTGCTTTGCGGCTTTGCCCGGATAGATGGTTGGGCTGTTGGTATTGTGGCCAATCAACGCAAGGTGGTGAAAACCAAGAAAGGTGAAATGCAGATGGGGGGTGTTATTTATTCAGACGCTGCAGATAAGTCCGCCCGCTTTATTATGAACTGCAATCAACGAAAAATCCCTTTGCTGTTCATACAAGATGTCAGCGGATTTATGGTCGGGAGCAAGGCCGAACACGGAGGTATCATTAAAGATGGTGCCAAGCTGGTGAATGCGATGGCTAATTCCACGGTGCCGAAATTTACATTGATTGTGGGTAACTCCTATGGGGCAGGTAATTATGCAATGTGTGGGAAAGCGTATGATCCTCGCCTGATATATGCGTGGCCCACAGCACAGATAGCTGTGATGAGTGGCGCTTCGGCAGCGAAAACTCTTTTGCAAATTAAAGTTTCATCCCTGAAAGTTCAGGGGAAGGTGCTGACTCCGGAGGAGGAGGCTATTCTTCTGAAAGAAATTACCGATCGGTATAATGAACAGTTAAGCCCATACTATGCGGCCGCGCGATTATGGGTAGATGGTGTGATTGATCCATTGCTGACCCGTCAGGTGATTTCCAAAGGAATAGAGGCGGCTAATCATGCTCCGATAGAAAAATTTTCAGTTGGAGTCATTCAAACATAGGTTGATTTCACCTGTTTTAATCACTATTCTATCCATCAAAAAAATAATTAGTGGAAGAAAAAGAACTCAAAGCGTTGATCTCCCTGCTCGATGATGAAGATGAGCAAGTGTTATCGCATGTGGAAGAAAAAATTCGCTCCATGGGAACCGCCATTATTCCGTTCTTGGAACAAGAGTGGGAAGGAAGTTTTAGCCCTTTGGCTCAGCGAAGAATTGAGGAATTGATTCACCATCTGCAGTATGAACTTGTCAAAGAGCGACTAAAGACATGGTATGAAGGCAAAGATCATGACCTGTTGGAGGGGATGTGGATTATTGCTACGTATCAGTACCCTGACCTTGAGCTCGTGAAATTACGTCAGGAACTTGAACAGATTTATCAGGAAGCATGGCTGGAGTTTCGGGCTGATCTATATGCCTTGGATCAGGTGAAAGTGTTGAATAGTGTGTTGTTTAATAAGCTGAAGTTTGGTGCAAATACAAAGAATTTCCATTCACCTGGGAATTCGATGATTAACATTGTTCTGGAAAGCCGGAAAGGAAACCCCATTACCCTTTGTGTTATTTATCTGCTCATAGCTCAAAAACTAAAGATGCCAGTGTATGGAGTAAACTTACCTAACCTGTTTATTTTAACCTTCAAGGACGAGCAACAGCAGGTATACATCAACGCGTTTAACCGGGGATTGATTTTTACCCGGCAAGACATTGAAAATTACATTCATGAACTGCATTTGGTTCCTCAGAATTCCTTTTTTGAACCCTGTGAAGCCGTTGAAATTGTGCGGAGAGCCCTGCGGAATTTGGTCATGAGTTTTGAAAAGATGGGCGAACATGCCAAAGCAGAAGAAGTCAAGCTGTTACTGATTGAAATATCCGATGGGGGTGATTTAGGCGTTTAATAGTTGAATAAAATTAAAACGAATATGATGAAGCAAATCATTGGAATACTGATCTGCACCACCAGCTTTTGGGCGCAAGCACAAACTCAGTTTGTGCATCCCGAAGGATTGATGAAATCAAGCGGCTATACTCATGTAGTAGTGGCCGGCAACACGGTTTATATCAGCGGTCAGGTGCCCACCAATGAAAAGGGGGAGATCATTGGAAAAGGCGATCTGCGCGCCCAGACGGTTCAGGTATATGAGAATCTCAAAAAGTGTTTGGCCTCCGTGGGACTCACGTTTTCCGATGTGGTAAAGATGAATACTTACGTGGTCAATTTTAAACCGGAGGAGTTAACGGTAGTGCGCGAAGTACGAAGAGGTTATTTAAATCTGGAAGCTCCTCCAGCCAGTACCCTGGCGGGGGTTCAGGGGCTCTTTCACCCAGACGTACGCATTGAAATTGAAGCCATAGCGATAAAAAAGTAAGACATAAGTGAAGGTGTTGGAAGTGCGGCCCGGCCAGCGTACTTTTGTACAAAGTTGAGGGCGGAGGTGTTACCTTTTCGCATTTTTTAATGGTTCCGTAGTACAATGGATAGTATTTCAGATTCCGATTCTGAAGATGCAGGTTCGATTCCTGCCG
>CAYTNM010000016.1:0-51174 GCA_964439205.1 uncultured Ohtaekwangia sp. | reverse complement strand
ACAATGGATAGTATTTCAGATTCCGATTCTGAAGATGCAGGTTCGATTCCTGCCGGGACTACCAAAGCGGGTAAACTGAAGTTGTTTTGGTTTACTCGCTTTTTTATTTGCGTGAAATCAGTAGGAAAGTTTCGGATACTTTCATTCAACTAGTAGCTATGATTTCCTCATAGCTAAATCACCCCAAGCAACATCATTACCTGCTTTAGTATCATACCTACCAGGCTAGGTATGATTTTTCAACCGTTTTTTGTTGAAAATATGGCAATGAAGAATTTTGCTGGGAAATCTTTTGTACCAGCCCTTATTAAGTTAAGAGCTGTTTTGAAGAACGATAAGGGTCGAGTATTGAGTGGTGTAATGCTGGGCATCATAGTCGTATTTATTCTTTTATACATTTGCATTCCAACCCCTGGTCACCGAAACTCGCCTACCGGTTGGAAAACAGTCTACACACATGATGAAAACGGTGAGTTAGTGGACCACTCTGTCCGAAGTCGATACCCAGATTATTAGAAGCCAGCCTCAAAATGCCTTGCCACAGGTTATTCTGATTAAAGTCCCAGGTCCGATGGGAGTTTTAAAAATTGCCGTTGAAGCACCTCACGTATAACCGGCAACGAAGTCTCAAAACCTTGATTTCTGGTAGTTCGCCTCTATTTTCATTCTGTTAAACCCAATCCTTTTATTTCATTCAAAACTGACCTATTTTAGGCCTGATTGATTTGACTCGTCATGCTTTTTTCTTCCCGTAGATTCCTGTTTCTGATTTTTATCGGTTGTTTCTTCTGTCAGGATAGCCTGGCGCAACCAGTTTTATTTGATATCATCCTTCGGCAGGGAACCATTTACAATGGTAGTGGCCAACCGCCTTTTATTGGTGATGTGGGCATCAGAGGTGATACCATTGCCAGTGTGGGAGATCTATCCAATTTTTTGGCTATACGCGAAGTTCCATGCCACGGCCTGGCCATCGCTCCTGGTTTTATTAATATGCTTAGTTGGGCCGATGGATCTCTATTAAAAGACGGTCGGAGCATGAGTGACATTAAACAAGGAGTTACGTTGGAAATTTTTGGGGAAGGCTGGAGTCCGGGGCCTCGTAAAAAGAGAAATTCAAGGGATACGCTTTGGACAACGCTGGGTGGCTACTTTGAAACGTTGCACAAAAGAGGGGTAAGCCCCAATTATGCTTCCTTTGTAGGAGCTACCACCGTGCGTGATTATGTGATTGGTCGGGCGAATCGCGCTCCTACAACTCAGGAACTCAAGCAGATGAAGACGCTGGTAGCCAATGCTATGAAAGAAGGGGCGATGGGGGTGGGAGCCTCCCTGATCTATGCTCCAGCCGATTATGCTTCCACGGACGAACTGATTGAATTGTGTAAAACGGCAGATGAGTATGGAGGCATGTATATCACCCATATGCGGAGCGAAAGTGATCATATCTTAAAAGCCTTAAACGAAACATTCACCATAGCAAAAGAAGCAACCATACCTACAGAAATCTATCATTTGAAAATTAACCAGCAGTGGAACTGGTCAAAAGTTGATACCGTACTTTTTAAGATTGACAGCGCACAAAGGGCAGGCTTGGTAATTACTGCTAATATGTATCCGTACACGGCCAGCGCCACCAGCCTGACGGCCAGAATTTCGACCTGGGTACAGGAGGGTGGTGCCAGTGAAATGCGCAAACAACTTCGCCTTCCGGCTATTCGTCAAAGGGTATTGCAGGAATTGGCTTTAGGCATACCATCGAAAAATTCTGATCCCAAAAATGTAATGATCATTGGTTTTCGGAAAGATTCACTTAACCGTCTGTATCTGGGAAAACGACTGGATGAAATCGCGCGTCTGCATGGAAAAAATCCAGATGAAACCATGCTTGATCTTCTCATGGCCGATAAGTCAAACATCCCCGCCATTTTCTTTTTGATTTCGGAAGAAAATGTGCAAAGAATGTTGCGATTGCCGTATGTTAGTCTTGGATCTGATGCAGCTTCGCTCGCGCTGACCAAACAATTTTTAGATATGGGTACGCATCCCAGGGCCTATGGTACTTTTTCCCGCTTTCTGGGACATTATGTCCGGGACCTGAAGTTAATGTCGATGGCAGAGGCAATTCGCAGGATGACAAGTCTGCCGGCATCCAATCTGAAAATCAGCAAAAGAGGGTTTTTGAAGACTGGCTATTTTGCCGATATAGTGGTGTTTGATCCAAACAACATCATAGATCTGGCCACGTATGAAAAGCCGCATCAATATGCCCGCGGGATGATCCACGTTTTCGTGAACGGGACTCAGGTACTTGATCAGGGGGAACATACCGGTGCTACTCCCGGCAGGTGTGTACGGGGCCCTGGCTATCTGAGAAAATAAATTGCTTTTGAGTTGCTCATGGGAAGCTAAAAATTTAAAGGATACAATGCCCTAACGATTGTCAATCTGGTTAGGAATACTATATTTAAAGCCATGTCTTTTGCCCGGCTAACAGAAACCTATTCTTCACCTCCGAACATTTGGGATGAAATGTGTAGTGGAGGTTCCATCCGACCTCCTTACCAATCACTTGTTCAATCGCTGAAAGAAATTTCGCTTGCTGATTTGTCCAGCAAAGACGATATGGCTAAGAAATTGTTCATGAGCCAGGGAATAACATTTACCGTCTATAATAGTGGGGAAGGAATCGAAAAGATTTTTCCTTTTGATATTATTCCGCGGATCATCCATGCTTCTGAGTGGGCCCACATTGAGCGCGGAATCAAGCAGCGCATCAAAGCCTTGAATATTTTTCTGGAAGATGTTTATCACAATCAATTCATTTTGAAGGACGGAATCGTTCCTGCTGCATTAGTTTATTCGTGCCCCAATTACCTCCGAGAAATGGTTGATGTGAAGGTTCCGCATGGGATTTACACACATATTGCCGGAGTGGATCTGATTCGCGATTCGGACGGATCGTTTTATGTGTTGGAAGATAACTTACGCACCCCCTCGGGAGTATCATACATGTTGGAGAACCGGAACATGACGTATCGCATTTTTCCGGGATTATTACCTAAAAGTAATGTCCGTTCTGTAAAGGATTATCCTGATCTGCTTTTAAAAAATTTGAAAGCGCTTTCTCCTCAGCAAAAGTCAGAGCCCCGGGTGGTTTTGTTAACTCCCGGAATTTTTAATTCAGCGTACTTTGAGCACACTACCCTCGCCCGCCTCATGGGAATTGAATTGGTGGAAGGTCGTGATCTGGTGGTTGATAATGCCAAGGTTTACATGAAAACAACGGCTGGGCTTAAACAGATTGACGTAATCTACCGGAGAGTCGATGACGAGTTTATCGATCCTTTGGTCTTTAATCCCGACAGCATTCTGGGCGTTTCAGGTATTTACTACGCTTTTCGAAAGGGAAACGTGGCGATTGTGAATGCTCCTGGTAATGGAGTGGCCGATGACAAGGCGATTTATCCTTATGTGCCGGCCATGATTAAATATTATCTGAATGAAGAACCTATCTTAAAAACAGTTCCAACATACTCACTCGATAATCCCGACCATTTTAAATTGGTATTTGATAGCGTACATAAAATGGTGATCAAAAAGACCAATGAAAGCGGAGGTTATGGAATGCTTATGGGACATACGGCTTCGGAAAATCAAATAACGGAGTATAAACATGAAGTGATGAAAAATCCACGTCAGTTTATAGCTCAACCCATCATCAGTTTATCATCCGTGCCTTGTTATATTGATGGAAAAATGCAACCCCGCCACGTAGACTTACGACCTTTTGCTCTGTTTGGGCCCCAGGGAATTGAGATTGTGCCCGGAGGACTCACCCGCGTAGCGCTGCGCGAAGGATCTTTGGTGGTTAATTCTTCTCAGGGAGGCGGGAGTAAGGACACATGGGTATTAACTTCCTGATCAGATGTTAAGCAGAGTGGCAGATGCAGTTTTTTGGATGGCGCGCTACATGGAACGCACCGATAATCTTTTGCGTATGCTGCGGACGAACTACATAGCTTCACAAGATGAGATTCTCGACTTTCAATGGAAAAATTATGTCAAGCATACAGTCAGCGGTATTCGGGTCGATGACGTGGATTCTTATCGTGAAGCATTGTTTGTTTTGTTGTTAAGCAAAGAGAATGATTCTTCTATTTTTACCAATATTGTCCGGGCTCGTGAAAATGCCCGTTCGGTTCAAGACTATATCACGAAAGAACTCTGGCAAAATCTCAACGATTATTATCACTTAATTCGAAGCCCGGAAACCGAGCGAACCATTCGAGAGGATGATCCCGTCACAGCAATGGATTTGTTGCTTCGGGAGAGTACTTTGTTTTATGGGACAGTTGACATCACCATGTACCGCGGTGAGGGATATGCCTTTTTGAATTTAGGTAAGTATATTGAACGAACCCTTCAGATATTGGATATCCTGCAACTCAGTATACAGGATATGGGCACTTCACCCAACGAAGCGGTTCATTGGAAATACCTGTTGTATTCATTATCCGGATATGAGTTTCATACAAAAGAATACAAGAATTCATTAGCAACTTCGGATGTCATGGATCAATTGTTTTTCAACACCCGATTTCCACATTCGGTTATGTATGCTCTGTTGCAAACCGACCGGTATTTTGATCGTTTGGATGCCTTATCGTTGCCGGAAAATTTTAAGGAAATCAAATTTCTGATTGGTAAGTCCATCAGCGACTTAAAGTACCGCATGCACCCGGTGACCGAGGTAAAGTACATACAGGAGTTGATAGACGTTACCCGGACACAGGTGGTAATGTGTAGCGGCAAGTTAGCTACCCGATATTTTGGATATTCCTAAACCAGATTAAGAATGGCCTTTTTTTATATTCGTCACCTGACTCATTATTTGTACACAGGTCTGGTCGTGGATTCAGCCAACCAGATCAAACTTTATCCGGTACAAGACAGTTATCAACGGGTGACAGAACATAGTATCGAAGTTTCGCATCATCCGGATATTTATACCGTGCATGATTACTTTGGCAATAAAACGGGTTTTTTTTCTCAGATAGCGCCCCATCGAGAATTGAGTATTGAAAATAGAATGGCTGTTGAAATAACACCCAAACCAATGGCGGATTTGCAATCTTCCGATATCGTTTGGAAAAAATTACTCGATGATGAGACTCAAATGGGGCATCATCCGTTTCTAAAGGCCGAACAGGCAAAATCAAAAAATGAAATTCTAGAGATTGTTCAGAAATTGGTACCGATGGATATTCATCCACTTGAATCCATTAAACAATTATCCGATTTTATCTATGATAATTTTACTTATAAGAAAGGTGTGACGACCATTGAGACCAGTGTAGATGAGCTATGGACCTTACGAGCAGGTGTCTGCCAGGATTTTGCTCATCTTTTGTTATACATGCTCAGATTGGTTAGTATTCCAAGTCGGTATATCAGCGGATACATTTGCCCGGGAAGCAGTGAATGGAGAGGAGAGGGAGCTACCCATGCCTGGGCAGAGGTTTGGTTACCAGACACCGGTTGGCTGGGAATTGATCCTACCAACAAATGTCTGGCGGGTGAACGTCATGTTCGTCTGGCCCATGGCCGAAATTTTACCGACTGCACTCCCGTGAAAGGCACCTACCGTGGAGGATTGGATCACACGTTAGAGGTTACCGTTCAGTTTTCCACACTGCCGTTTACAGATACTCAACAAGTAGATCAGACGCCTACGTTTGTCAGTCAAGTACATAAAGAAGGAATGCCTCAAAATTCGTACACAACCTATCTGCAGATGCAGCAGTAACGGTGTGTTCACCCTTCTCTTAAAGATGAGATGATGATTTTACGACCGTGAGGTTGGATTGAGCAAATTCTAATGCTCTTTCTTCCATCCCGTTTTCGATCTTTCCAGTTAAAGAAAAACCCGTATGCCCACCTCGAGACGGAGTCTCCAGAAACAGAAATCGATGTTCGCTGGCTATATGTTTGGGATAACACACGGGGGTTAGAAATGGATCGTTCACAGCATTAACAAGTAGCGTGGGAACTTGAACTTTCTCTAAATAGGGAAGACAACTAGCCCGTTGATAAAAATCATCAGCATTTTCAAAGCCATGCAAAGGAGCTGTGTATCTGTTGTCAAATTCCCGAAAACTCTTAATCTGGTCAAATCCCCGATGGGAAACAATTCCCGGAAACATGCTTTCTTTGACTTTGATTTTCTTACTTAGCTTTTTTAAGAAACGATTAAGATAAAATCGTTTTCCCGGCCGATCCAGTTCCGCAGCACTGGATAATAGATCGCACGGTACAGAAAAGGCAATACCGGCCCGAATCTGTGGCGGAAGAAGGGAGGAGTTTTCACCCAGATACTTTAGTGTCATACTCCCGCCCATGCTTATCCCCACCAGGGCAATCTCGTGATACCCGTGACTAATTGAATGATCGATTACGTGCTTTAAATCTTCGGTGGCTCCATGGTGATAAAAACGGGGCAGGCGATTCATTTCACCGCTGCAACTGCGACAATTCCACGCCAAAGCATCCCAGCCGTTTCGGGAGAAATAACGAGCCATACCTTTACTATAATGCCTCTCGCTATTGCCCTCCAGGCCGTGTGTGACGATCATTAGCCTTTTAGAACCCTGACGAAGCCAATCCAGATCAACAAAATCACCATCTGGTAACTCCAATCGTTCGCGGCTGTAGACTATATCGGTGATCTTTCTAAACATACTGGGAACGATCGTTTCCAAATGTCCATTGAACAAATAGAATGGAGGGCGATATGTGGACTCAACCAAGGGCAAGTGTTAGCTTAATACGTCTGACCATTCAGGTGTTTTATCAAAAACTGATCTGGCAAATGGGCAAAGCGGGAGTATCCTGATTTTGTTTTTCCGGGCATATAGCACTGCGGCCTCAACCAACTGTTTCCCGGCTCCTTGACCTCTTAATTCATCGAATACATCTGTATGATCAATGATGATCAGACTGGTGCCTGCTTTTGAATAAGTCATTTCAGCTAGTCTTCTGTTGGCTTTCTCTACAAAGAATGCTCCTTTGGTTTCCGCTTCTTGTTGTTCAATGGTCATGATTTATTGGATTGGTAACGTGTACTTAGAAACGTCATGATAACAAACAGGATCAATACCAGAATCAAAGCCCATCGTAACGAAGAAACGTCCGCTAGAAAGCCAATTATGGGTGGCCCAAACAGAAATCCGGAATACCCAACCGTAGTGACCATTGCAAGACCAACCCCAGGAGGGAGATCCCGCGAGTTCCCGGCAATACTATAAGCAATAGGGACAATAGAGGATAGTCCGATGCCTACGACAAAAAAGCCAACCATGGCCATGAGCGGAGTCGTCCATGTAATCAATAGGAATAACCCACCGGTGGAAACAAGCCCAGAGATGACCATCAACCTCCGATCACCTATTCTGATCCTGACGGAATCTCCAAACAAACGCCCAATCGTCATGGCCAGAGCAAAAGCTGACAAGCCAAGAGGAGCAAGTGCCGGAGAGGACAAAGTAATCTTTTCCATAAAATTGGTGCTCCAGTCGGCCATGGCACCTTCACCCAACATACAACAAAAAGCAATGACGCCAATGCTCACCATGGCTGCATTGGGCAACCGAAAGGCAGGTCCCTCTTGTTTTTCCACTGGCTTATCCCTGATCAGATAATGCCGGGCTATAAAAACAATAACCAAGCTAATCAGTGCAATACTGGTAAAATGTGTTTGTAGTGATACATTTATTTTAGAGAAAACAGAGCCGGCTCCGGCACCCAACATCATCCCCACGCTAAAAAGCGCATGAAAAGAAGTCATGATCGGTTTTTGATGATACTGTTCAACCATTACTGCTTGAGAATTCATGGCTACATCAAGCATGCCCGATGAAATGCCCAAAAGTAAAAATACTACTACCAGAGAGGACAGGCCTGGAGCCAATGGGATCAATGAAATCAACGCGCAGTAGGTAAACGCCCCCATAAGGGTAATCTTTCTGCTTCCATTGCGAATGATCAACCAACCGGTAAATGGCATGGCAAATAATGCTCCCACGGAAGATGAAAGCAGCACCAGTCCAATCATTCCATTGTCAATCTGAAATTGATCCTGAATGCGGGGCAATCGGGAAAAATAATTGGCATGAACAAAGCCATTCAAAAAGAAAATGATTTTCACAGCGAAACGGGCAGGTGACATGCAATTAATGAATCGCCTCGAAAGTAAAAAATTGCAAATGCGGAAACTGAGGATTGGTTTCCTTTTTTAGAAGTCGGAACGAAAAAGCCTCCATTTCCCTGATAAAGTCAGGTTCAAACAATTTCAGATGGCCGCAGTCTTTATGACGTTGTCCCCTGCGCGAACCCATGCGCTCCATAATCACGACCACGCCACCCGGTTTTAGTTTGGAGAATATGTCCTTCATGATTAATGAACGATCGCCTAGTTCATGATAAACATTCGAAAGCAAAATTCGATCAAATGCATGGGTGGGTAGTTTGGTTTCCTGATAGTTTCCCAAGATTAAACTAAAGGATCCGGAAATTGATTTCCCACTCAATTTCTCAAAATGTTGCTTGACTTTTGGAAATTCAAAAAGGCAAACGCTGTCAATATCCTGAAGAAACCATTGTAGGCTATCCACCCATAGAGAAATTTGTACTTCAACGTAACCATTGGAGGCTCCTACGCTGGCGATTACTTCCCCCGGTTGGCATCGAAAATACTGACTGCTGGTTTGGTAATTGGCTTGTGCGACTTTCATGTCATACACGGGGAAGCCGCAAGTATATGGTTTTTCTATTTTCTGTTGACACCAACTGGTAGTAGACCAGAAGCAAATGAAAAAGAGAATTACATGGTTGGATAGGGAAGGAGATAGCATAAACTAACCCGGTCAAACAACTACTGATCAATTGTATTATAAAATTCTATCAAAGCGACCAGCTCTGCTTGAGTCTTACACTTATTTTTTGTTGAAACAATGTATTTTTCCATTTCGGATGATCGGTCAGATATTAAATCTAGTATATCTTTTTTAGATTTTTTGATCTTCTCAAGCCGGTTTTTAACAAAAAGATAGTAATTTATTTCAGTCACAAATTTCTTTGTAACCGTAGCTGAGTTAAATATCTTCTCTTCAACAATAATCTTTTTATCCACACGTAGAAGTTTACATTTTCCGGTAACCAGAGGCTGGCAAATCAACTGGCTACCTTTTTCATCGTAAAACATTTCGTAGGTATGACCTGTCGGAAACTTGATACTCTTGATGAGTCCTTTACCAATGACCCATTCATTTTTAGAGTCTTTGGTCAAATAATGTACTTGCTGATTAACGATGTTCAATCTGATACTGATATCTTTATAAGCAAGTCCGGATGTCAGTAAAACGTCCGCTAGTTGCCACGAATCATTTAGAAACGGATGTCCATCAATGTCGATAAATTTTTTTTCTAAAAAAGGCTCTCCTTTAATGTCTGTCAATGCGGAATTTTCATTCCCCAGATTAATTATTTGGGTAAATGATGGATACACGATAATCAAAAAAAACAATAAAAGGGTAAAGTTCTTCATCGCAGTTACTTGGAAATGCTACTTCGCATAGGCCACGCTTCTCATCTCCCGGATAACGGTTACCTTTATTTGCCCCGGATACTGCATGTCTTTTTCTATCTTTTGGGAAATGTCAAAACTAAGTTGACCGGCCCGCTCATCCGTGGCTTTCTCTGCGTCCACAATCACCCGTAACTCTCGACCCGCCTGTATGGCATAACACTTCTCCACTCCGTCAAAACTTAATCCTACCTGCTCTAATTCTTTAAGGCGTTTGATGTATTGTTCCATCACTTCCCTGCGCGCACCCGGCCGAGCGCCACTGATGGCATCGCAGGATTGAATGATTGGAGAAAGAATGCTGGTCATCTCGATTTCATCATGGTGAGCACCAATAGCGTTACAGATCACCGGATGCTCTTTATACTTCATCGCTAACTCCATCCCCACAATAGCATGCGGTTTTTCCAATTCTTCCGGCCAGACTTTGCCGATATCATGAAGGAGACCCGCGCGTTTGGCTTGTTTGACGTTCAATCCCAATTCTGCCGCCATGATGGCACAAAGGTTCGCTACTTCGCGCGAGTGTTGCAGCAAATTCTGACCGTAGGAAGAGCGAAACCTCATGCGTCCTACCATTTTAACCAACTCAGGATGCAGGCCATGAATCCCCAGATCAATGATGGTGCGCTCACCTATCTCGATGATTTCGTCTTCAATATTTTTGGAGGTTTTAGCTACGATTTCTTCGATACGTGCCGGATGGATTCGGCCGTCTTGTACCAGCCGGTGGAGTGACAATCGTGCTATTTCTCTTCGCACCGGATCGAACCCGGAAATGATAATGGCTTCAGGGGTGTCATCTACAATGATTTCTACGCCAGTGGCGGCCTCCAGCGCCCGGATATTTCTGCCCTCTCTTCCAATAATTTTACCTTTCACATCATCGCTTTCGATGTTAAAAACAGATACACAGTTTTCAACAGCATGTTCGGTCGCGGTGCGTTGAATGGTCTCCACGACAATTTTCTTAGCCTCTTTGGTGGCTGTCAGCTTAGCCTGCTCCATAATATCCTTGATGTAAGAGCTGGCTCTGGTTTGAGCTTCCTCTTTGAGGGATTCGATCAACTGATCGCGTGCCTGATCGGCTGTGAGTTTGGAGATATTTTCCAGCACGGCTACCTTCTGGGCATTGAATTTATCAAGCTCCTCTTTTCTTTTTTTAACTAATTCATGCTGTTGTGCCAGACTTTGACGCTCCTCATCCAGTTCGCCTTCTTTTCGTTTGATGGTCTCCAGTTCTTTGGAAAGCTGCGTTTCGCGTTGTTTAATCTTTTGTTCGTTGCTAATGATTTGATTTTTCTTTCGGTTGGCCTCCTCTTCAAATTCCTGTTTCATTTTCAGGAATTTTTCTTTGGCTTCCAGAATCCGGTTATTTTTTAATGTTTCTGCCTGAAGTTCAGCTTCTTTTACTATTAACTTGGCTTTTTCAGTGGCTTCCTGCTCACGTTTTTTCAGTTTACGCTTGTAAAGGAGAGTGCCAATGAGCAGGCTAAGCAGAAGGGTGGTAACGCTGGCTACCGAAATGACTATGATAAGTTCGGGTGTCATGGATAAATGGGTTATATGACCAGACCCCGGAAATTTGTCCCTTCAGAGGACAACGTAAGATTCTTGAAAGAAAAAAGGGAGTATTAGATAGCCTGAGAAACCAGTTGATTGATGTGGTTTACTTTTTCCACCACCGTTTGGTCAATTACCTGAAGATTTTCTTCATCTTTCATTTTATCCACCAGGCAATCGAATGCCACCATGGACAGCAGATCTTGTTTGTCATCTATTCCAAACTGTTCTCGGTAATGCTTTATTTTCTCGTTGATCAATTTACCGGCTGCGCGGATGCGCTCTTCATCCCTGCGTTTTACCTTCATGGGGTATTCGCGGTCGGCAATTTTGATTTTTATGGAAAGTTCGTCCATGTACCGTTTACCTGCTCAGGTATGCTATGCATTTATCGATTTCTCGAATATATTCATCCACTTTTCTCTTTAACTCCGAATTACTTCCGTCTTCCGGGTTTATATGGTCTACAATCTTAGTGATTTTAACTTGATTTTTAAAATTTACGAGTTGTTCGTCCCGGGCTTTCATCCCGCTTTTTAAATCCAGATTTTCCTGTTTTAGGCTTCGGAGTTCGTTTTTAAGGGTTTTATGCTCATTTAGCAGAACTAAAACCTTGCGTTCCAGCCCATTTAAGCTGGACTTAAGTAATTCCTGATCCATGGTTTTTACTCGTTTGTGGTTGGGGAGTTGTGTTTTATTTTCGTATCACTGCATTCATTTTTTGTTCAAAAGCAGTTATTAGTTTAACCATAGTTTGATCGATCTCCTGATCGGTCAGCGTTTTCATCGGATCTCCCAAGGTAAATCCGAGCGCATATGCTTTTTTACCTTCCGCTATTTTGTCGCCTTCATACACGTCAAACACAATTATGTCTTTTACCAATTGTTTTTCGGTTTGACGAATCAGCATTTCGATCTCAGCAAAAGTCACTTGTTTATCAATTACCAGCGAGAGGTCACGTCTTACTTCCGGGAACTTGGGTACTTCTGCGACTTCGAACTTAGGGTTTGCAGCATTGAAAAGCAAATCCACGGAAAAGTCTGCGTAAAACACCTCCTGCTTGATACCCATTTGGCGAGTGATCGCTGTTCTTACCTTGCCCAGCTTCCCTATTTCTTTCTTCTGGTAAATCACTTTCTTGCCATATTCGAAAAGGGGGTCTTCCAGGGTTTCTAATTTTGTATGGAAGACGGATGACTTTTCAAGAACATGAGCAACTTGCTGAGCCAGGTCATGGTAAGTTACCACTACGGTAGGTTGTCTCCAATTTTCTTTTTCCTGGTTCCCGGTAAGGTAAATCGCGAGCCGTTCTTCTTCCACATAACGAGTGGCTGCCTTCCCATAGACTTTACCAAATTCGAATAACTTCAGGTCCTTCTGTTTTCGGTTGATGTTATAAGCGCACACTTCCAGCCCGGTAAACAACATCGACTGACGAAGAATACCCTGCTCTTCACTCAGTTTATTCAGAATCTCTACCGGCTGTAAGGGAAAAGCAACACCTGCTTTTTGCTGATAAGCGGCATTGGTCAGGGAATTCGTGAGGGTTTCGTAAAAGCCGTTGCCGGTTAATAACTCACCAATTCTACGTCTATATTGGTTAACGTCCTTATCTGGGAAGGAAGAAAGATAACTGGTGCCAGCTATTTCTGACAGGGGGATATTATTGAAGCCGTAAATGCGAAGAATCTCCTCTACCACATCGGCTTGTTGTATCACATCTACCCGGTAAGGTGGTACACTCACGGTAAAACTTTCCTCTTGTTTTTGAAGAATGGAGATATCCAGTCGTTCCAGAATTGAAAAAATGGTTTCGCGAGGCAGTATTTTGCCGATGAGCCGATCAACGTTTGAAAATTTTACCTCAATAACCCGGTGTGGGACTGGTTGAGGATATACATCCACCACTTCGGATGCGATTTTCCCACCGGCTAACTCTTTGATAAGCAGGGCAGCTCTTTTCAGCGCATATACTGTCATATGAGGATCGGTACCTCGTTCAAACCGGAAGGATGCATCTGTTTTTAATTGATGATGCATACTCGTTTTGCGAACATAATCTGGCGAAAAACAGGCGCTTTCCAGAAAAACTTCGGTAGTAGTAGAGGTGATACCTGACTCCATCCCGCCAAAAACACCTGCTATACACATGCCTTTCCCTGCGCCATCACAAATCATTAAATCCTGATGGCGAAGTGATCGCTCTTTTCCATCCAACGTGAGGAAGCGTGTACCCTCTGCGAGCGTTTGAACAATTATCTTTTTACCTTGTATCCGCTCCAGGTCAAAGGCATGAAGTGGCTGACCGGTTTCGTGCAACACATAATTAGTAATGTCAACAATGTTGTTGATGGGTGTAAGACCAATGGCCATTAGCCTGTTTTTTAACCAGGCAGGGGATTCTTTGACAGTAATGCCGGTCAATGAAACTCCTGAATAACGCGGGCATGCCTCTGTACTTTCAACCACCACCTCAACCGGGGCATCATGAGTATCCGGTTGGAAGGAAGAAATAGATGGTCTCGTGAGTTCAACATTTTTAACAGCCCGAATATCGCGAGCCACTCCCATATGGGAGGCAGCGTCTGCCCGATTAGGTGTAAGTCCGATTTCAAATACATGGTCCGACTGCACCTGAAAGTATTCAGCTGCCGGAGTTCCGTTGGGCAAGGTGGTATCTAAAACAAGGATACCTGCGTGACTTTCACCCAAACCAATTTCATCTTCGGCACAAATCATGCCTTCACTGACCTCTCCCCGGATTTTTGTTGACTTAATAGTAAATGATTCCCCTCGAAAGGGATAAAGCGTTGCCCCAGGCAATGCAACCACCACTTTTTGCCCTGCGGCCACGTTGCTGGCTCCGCAAACAATGGGTAAAATCCGATTACCTACATCTACAGTAGTGAGTGATAACTTGTCAGCATTCGGATGCTTTACACAGGTTTTAACTTCACCAACGACAATATCCCGTAATCCACCTTTGACGGTTTCGAAAGATTGAATACTCTCCACTTCCAGACCCGTGCCTGTGAGGAGTTGTCCTAGTTCTTCGGGAGTTTCCTGAATCGGGACATATTCTTTTAGCCAAGCGTATGAAATTGTCATTCCATCAATTTTAGGGGCATCAAAAGTAAGGAATTCACTCCGAATGATTAATAGTTCTTTTCACCTGCGCGAATGGCCACTTTCAACATGTTTTCCCGGGGAGGGAAGGGGCACGAGAAATTGTCCACATACGCGCAATAGGGGTTATAGGCCTTGTTAAAATCGATTTCCATGGTGTTGGCGCCTTTAACTTTTTTTACTGAGAGATACCGTCCGGCTCCGTATGTTTCTACCGCACTGGTGGCATCGGCAAAAGCCAGAAAAAGAGTACCGCGCTGCGGGCCCATTTGCATGACTTCCAAAATCAGAAGTTTGCAGGGTTGCTTGTCGATTTCAAACACAGCATAGGCATATTGTAAGTATGATTGTTGCAATCCATCGCTGGTGGTGAGGATTACTACCTCTTTATCTTCGATCGGCTCAAGATCCGCTTTTATTCGGTATCTGCCATCCACCGGAAAATACTTCAAGGAGGTAAACTCTTTTTTTTCCAGAATAAAGGGCGAGTTTGGATCGCTTTGCATAAAGACTTGCTGTTCCTGTCTTTCCTTTTCGATTTGAGCCACATAGCTGGTTACGTCTTCTTCACCACCAGAAATCGAGTACCACACGAATCCACCCATGGCCACTATACAAACAAAGACAATTATAGAAGTAGTTTTCAATCTGTTAACGATTTAGTTTAAAATCAAGTACCTCAAACATGCGCGACTAAGATGCTGTTGAGCGGACAAACATTCATATCATCAAAGACTCATTTGAGTGAGTCAAAAATCTATTCTAAATCATTCCTTCATCCGCAAAACTGTAATATCTATTTCCGGCTACAATCAGATGATCCAATAATTGAATCTCTAGAAATCGGCCTGCTTCTTTTAGCCTTTTCGTAAGGTCGATATCGCTTTGGCTGGGGGCAAGATTACCCGAAGGGTGGTTATGGGCCACGATAATACCACTTGCCAATTCTTCCAAAGCTAGTTTAAAAATGATCTTAGGGTCGGCCACCGTTCCAGCCACGCCCCCTTCGCTGATCCGCTTAGCTTTGATTACGCGGCTGGCCCGATTGGTTAAGAGAATCCAGAATTCTTCGTGGGGAAGATCCATTAGTTGTGGGTATAAAAGCTGAAATGCATCTCGGGAGGCCTGTATTTTAGGCTTTTCTTCCAGCTCTGTCTCTTTTCTGCGTCTGCCCAATTCGATAGCAGCGAGAATGGTGATGGCTTTGGCTTCACCGATCCCCTTTGTTTTCATTAAATCTTTGACGGAAAGCCGGCCTAGTTCATGCAGGTTATTGTTGACTTGAAGAAGCATTTTTTTACTCACTTCCACCGCGCTCAGGTTGGCTGTTCCAGATCCAATGAGAATTGCAATCAGTTCGGCATCAGATAGGGCAGAGGTTCCCTTTAATAGAAGCTTTTCCCGGGGTCTGTCTTCGGGCGACCAACTGGTAATTTTGAGTGGTTTGGATTCGTGAACATCCATAGGTGCAGCGAGCAAGTTAGTCAGACTCTATGTAGTATCTGCTTCGTCACTTTAAAAATAAAAAACCCTCCCCCATGACCGTCATCACAAGGAAGGGAAAATTAAGATATTTGGTAAACTAAGCCAACGCGTTTACACGCTTGGTCAGTTTCGATTTCTGGTTAGCAGCTTTTTTCCAGTGAATGATATTCTTTTTGGCAAGCTTATCAAGCATAGCAGAAACCTCTTTTAGGAGGGTTTGTGCTTCGTCTTTTTTAGTAGCACCGAGCAATTTTTTCACCTGTGTGCGGGTGGATTTGTGCTGATAGCGGTTGCGCTCGCGTTTGGCTTCGTTAGCCCTGATTCTCTTCTCTGCGGATTTATGGTTTGCCATATCAATTTGTAAAAAGGACTGCAAAGGTAAACAAAGAATTCAGAAATCTGAACCTTGAATTTAGATTTTAGTAAGGCTCAGGTCTATTATCTTTATCAAACCAATGAAAAAAGGGCTTTTCTATATTCCAATGGCCATTTTTATCGGCTTTTTGAGTCAAGGATGGGGATTTTTTGGCCACCAAAAAATCAATCGTTTGGCGGTTTTTGCCCTGCCTCCGGAAATGATAGGTTTCTATAAAAAGAACATCCGGTATCTGACCGAAGCTTCAGTCAACCCCGACAGGAGGAGATATTCCGTTCCGGGAGAGGCTCCCCGCCATTTCATAGATCTGGATGATTATGGAGATAGCGCCATACATAAATTGCCTCGGTTTTGGAGCCAGGCGGTAGAAAAGTATGGTGAGGACTCGCTATTGGCCAAGGGTATTTTGCTCTGGCATGTATACCGGATGTATACTCAGTTAAAAGAAGCCTTTCTGGTTCGCGACCCGCATCGGATTCTTCGTCTTTCCGCGGAACTGGGGCATTACGTCTCCGATGCACATGTTCCGTTGCACACTACTAAAAACTACAATGGACAACAAACCGGGCAGGAGGGCATTCATGGATTTTGGGAATCTCGTTTACCTGAATTGTATTTGGATCAATACGATTTTTTTGTGGGAAGAGCCAGCCACCTGGAAAATGTTCAGTTAGAAATCTGGCAAACGATCAGTCAGTCACATCTGATGGTTGACTCGGTCTTAACGTTGGAGAAAAACCTTTCCAATCGAATGGGAGATAAGAAATACAACTTTGAGACAAAAGGCAAACAAACCGTAAAAGTCTATTCTGAAACCTACGCACGTGAGTACCATCGTCTTTTGGGAGGAATGGTGGAGAGACAACTGCGGAGGAGCATCAAAATGACCAGCGACATCTGGTATACCGCCTGGGTGGATGCCGGACAACCGGATTTACAATCGTTGATCAGCTACGAACCCTCGGAAGAGGAAATCAAAAAACGCCAGGACGAGCTAAAAGCCTGGCGAGAGCGGACGTTAAAAGTTCGAGCGCATGAAGATGAAGACTAACTAAGAAACCTGATTTTCTCCTGATTCTATCAGGAGAAAATCAGGCGATATTTTTTAAGATGACTATTGCTGATCTTCCGCCACTGATTTCAGATTCTTCAGACCATCTTCATATTGAGGACCTAACATACCATCCATAAACATTCCAAAGAATTTGCCCATCAAAGCTCCCGTCAAACTTGCGGAGGTTACGTCACCGTAATAATGCCAGGTTACCTTTTGCCCACCTTCCGCAGGTTCGATGTCTATTTGTGCAAAAAACTCTCCTTCAAATTCACCAAACTGCATACCGGATCGCACCCGTGTAAAGGGTATACTTTCTACGATCCATTGGGAGCCACTACCTACATCCGGATGATTGCTTATCCAACTCATTCTGGCTCCAATACCTGCGTCAGGGCCCTCGTGGGTATATTGCGTTTGTGGATCTATTTTAGCCCACGGAGACCAGGCATTGAATTTCTGATAGTTATTGACGTATTCGAAAATTACCGAATCAGGAGCGTTGATCACTACCGATCGTTCCAAATGAGTCTGGGGTGATTGGAGGACCGTAACTACCAACGCTACCAGAACGATGGCGAGCAGGCCCAAACCGATGTATTTAAGGATTTTCATATGTTGATGGGTTTAGTGGGTTTGAGAAAGATAAAGGTAGGAGTTTTGAGATTATCGAAAACGTTTGCTTTTCAGGCTAAAATTTCAAAACTTGGCTCACCACAAACCCTAAACAACATGAGCCTGTTTACAAATCCCAACCGCATTCCTGAAAATTACGGATTAAAGATCGCAGCCGGTCTGATCGGCTACTTTGTAATCATGAAATTGGTGGGTCTGGGTAACCATGTCGAACTCCGACTTCTCAATCTGTTTATTTTGGTAGGAGGGATTTATCTCGCGCTTAAGAAATTTAAAGAAACCCATGGTCAGCACATCAACTATTTCCGGGCACTTGTCACAGGGGTAGCTACTGCGGCCGTTGCTTCCTTAGTGTTTGCCCTTTTTCTGTTTATCTATATGGTGGCTGATAAGAGTATGATGCAGTGGATCATCGAAAACGAACCGATGGGTCGATACCTCAATCCGTATATTGCAGCCTTTATTGTTCTGCTGGAAGGCGTCTTTTCCGGTTTGCTGGTGACATTTATCCTGATCAATTATGTGACAACGGACGAGGTAAGTCAGTCCTGACAAGAATTTCAAAAACCGTAATAGAACTTTACCAACTCCTTGGGAGGAATAAATCGTTTCAGATGCGTTATCAATCTATTCCATCATCCTTATTTGTGCGCAATCGGAAGCGTTTATCCTCTTTGTTAAAACCAAATTCGCTGGCGGTTTTTAACTCAAATGATGTTATGCCCACCAATGCCGATGGCACACTAGGATTTCGGCAGAATAATAATTTGTTTTATCTGAGCGGAGCCGATCAGGAGGAAAGTATTTTGGTACTAGCTCCCGATTTTCCAGACAAACGCTATCGCGAGGTATTATTTCTTCGCGAAACCAGCGAACATATTGCCATCTGGGAAGGTCATAAACTAACCAAAGAAGAAGCGAGAACACTGAGCGGCATCGAAACGGTGTTGTGGCTGTCGGAATTTCATAAGCTATTTCATCACATGATGGCCATGGGCTATGTGGAGCATGTGTATCTGGATACCAACGAACACTACCGGGCTGAAGTGGTGGTGGAAACCCGCAACGCCCGGTTCATCGACTGGTGTAAAAAAACATACCCCCTGCATGAATATGAGCGTGTGGCTCCCATCATGGCCTCTTTGCGCGCCATCAAACAACCAGAAGAAATTAAATTATTACAAACGGCTTGTGATATAACAGAGCGGGGCTTCAGACGGGTATTGAATTTTGTGAAGCCTGGAGTTTACGAATTTGAAATCGAAGCCGAGTTTCAACACGAATTTATCCGTAACCGCTCCCGCGGATTTGCCTACACACCGATCATCGCCTCCGGAGCCAACGCCTGTGTGCTTCACTACATCACCAACAACCAAAAATGCCAGTCGGGTGATGTCTTGTTGTTGGATGTCGGAGCCGAGTATGCCAATTATAATGCGGATATGACACGGAGTATTCCCGTCAGCGGCCGATTTACCAAACGGCAAAAAGAAGTGTACCAATCGGTTCTTCATGTCATGCGATCGGCCATCAAATTATTAAAACCCGGTGTGAAGTATTTTGAATACCACCAAGAGGTACAAAAGATCATGGAAGGTGAACTCTTGAAGTTAAAACTCATAGACAAAACTGATCTTAAAAATCAAACCAAGGAGAAGCCAGCCGTAGCAAAGTATTTTATGCATGGTACAGGTCATCATTTGGGTTTGGACGTGCATGATGTTGGCAACATGTATGACAACATGAAAGAAGGTATGTTCTGGACGGTTGAGCCGGGCATTTATATCCGCGAAGAAAAACTCGGAATACGTCTTGAAAATAATGTGCTGATCCAGAAAAACAAAGTAGTGGATTTGATGAAAAACATACCCATTGAGGTAGAGGAGATTGAAGAGTTAATGAACCAAAGGTAATCCGTGAAAAAGACAGTAAGCCTGATAGTACTTCTGACCTTAGCGGCATGGACGCAGGGGCATGAGTTTTGGTTACAACCGCAGAAGTACAGGTTTGCTGTGGGGGAAACAGCGGTGGTAGACTTTAAAGTAGGTGAAAATTTTACTGGCGAATACTGGGATATGAAACGTCATCAAGTAGTTGAAATGAAACTCTATACAGCCGGAACACCAGTCAGTCTGCTGACATCTGTAAAAAAAAGTGAAGGAAAAAATCTGTCACATACGTTTACCAAATCGGGCACGCACCTGTTTTTCCTTCAAAGCAACGCAGCATATATTGAGTTGGAGGGAGTAAAATTCACGGACTATCTGACAGAAGACGGTCTGGATGAAATCATTGACTTACGATCTCAACGTCAGCAGACGGAATCAAAAGCGCGTGAGTTTTATACGCGGTATTCAAAACTCTTACTTCAATCGGGTAGTGATTTATCACCCGTGGTAACCCAACCGGTAGGTGCACTTCACGAAATTGTGCCTCTGCAAAACCCCTATGCGCTTAAAGTCGGAGATTACCTAACCATCAAAGTGATGTATGGCGGGAAACCACGCCCACATGCCTTGGTGAAAATTTGGACGAAACGAGACAAAACCACTTTTTTACAGAATCTCTATACAGAAAATGACGGCACCTTGAAATTTCCGATCAACGCAGCGGGGGAGTGGATGGTGAGTACTGTTAAGATGGTACCTTCCGTAAAAACCGGAGCGGACTATGAAAGTGCGTGGGCGAGTTTGGTGTTTGGAATAGAATCGTAAATGATGTCATCACTCAACCAAATATTCAATTCACATCAGGCTCCTGAACCGGTAGGTCCCTACCCACATGCACGCCAGGTAGGTGGCTTACTTTTTCTTTCGGGCGTAGGGCCTCGAAAAAAGGATTCCAAAGAAATACCGGGAGTAACATTGGATGCCAACCGAAATATCATCTCCTATGATTTTGAAACCCAATGCCGGTCGGTATTTCAGAATGTTAAATGGATACTGGAGGATAGCGGTTCTCGCTGGGAGAATCTCGTAGATGTAACGGTATTTCTCACCAATATGAAGGCCGATTTCGCCACCATGAATAGGATTTATGCCGAGTACTTTCCGGACAAAACTACCCAACCGTGCCGCACCACGGTGGAGGTCAATGCTTTACCTACCCCCATCGCCATTGAGTTAAAATGTGTGGCCATTGTAAGTCAATAAAAAAGGCCGGTCTTTTGCCGGCCTTTTTGAAGTAAGAAGAATGAACCTCTATACCGCAAAACTTTCGCCACAACCACACGTGCGTGAAGCATTGGGGTTTACAAACTGAAATCCTTTTCCATTCAAACCATCTGAAAAATCAAGAGTGGTGCCTAACAGATAGAGGAGACTTTTTTTGTCTACCAGAATTTTAACACCCTTATCTTCAAACACCTGATCGGCAGGATTGATTTTGTCATCAAACCCCAGATCATACATCAAACCGGAGCAGCCTCCGCCTTTAACGGACACTCGGATGTTATGTTGATCACCGTGCCCTTCTTCCTGGCGCAACGAAACAATACGTTCTTTTGCTTTTTCTGTTACACTGATCATATGCTTACGAAACTGGATTTAAAACAACACTAAATACGGTAATCAGATTGCGATCCCGGCCATAATACAACTTTTCCAGGGCGTCAAGAATATTGGAAGCCCGAAAGTAAGATGTATGCAATTCCCGTTCACCCTTTGCCACCCATTGAATGGTATAGGAATTCTCTTTCTCTTTATAATCGCGGACATACAACCACATTTTATTCAGGGCGTCCACCTTGTCACTGCCGGTTTCGCTATGAAACAAAAAGGATTGATTATGACGGGGATTAATCGTAATCAGATCTAATTTGGCCTTTCCATCCATCAAACTGAATTCAAAAACCAAATCGCTGGTACGCAAACCCAGATAATCTTTGATTTGCTGCTGCATACGTGCGGCCTCTACATGGGCATCGCTGGTGGTTTCGATCGTGATTTTTGGCATTTTGATTAAAAACTTTCTTTCCGCTGAAAAAGTTTCTCAACTTTCATGCAAAATTAGTTAAAATCACCCATTTGCGGATTTTTATGGAGAAACTGGAACACATTGGCATTGCCGTTAAGAACCTGGATAAAGCGAATGCCTTATTTGCCAAACTGCTGGGCAAACCGCATTATAAAGTGGAAGAAGTGCCCGGAGAAGGCGTGCGTACTTCTTTTTTTGATATAGGGGGTGTGAAAATCGAGCTTTTGGAAGCCACCCGGGCCGATTCACCGATTGCCACATTTATTGAAAAAAGAGGAGAGGGACTTCATCACCTGGCTTTTGAAGTGACAGATGTCCGTGAAAAAATAGTTCACTTAAGTGATCAGGGATTCCATCCATTAAATACAAAACCCAAGGAAGGAGCCGATAATAAACTCATCGCTTTTCTTCATCCTAAAACTTCCGGATCGGTACTGGTGGAACTTTGTCAGGACAACGTAAAGAGTAGCCGGGTAGAGGATTCCCGAATAGCATAAGGTATTCATTTAAATTCCGATTGTCCGAACTGATTCCGACAATCAACCTGAACACAAGCACAACAAATTGTTATGTCAGAAAAACGTTCCGAAATCCAGCAGTTGGGTGAATTTGGGTTAATCGATCGCATTGCCCAAAAGTTTTCGCGTGTTAATCCGTCATCCATCAAAACCATTGGTGACGATGCTGCCGTCATTGCCGGAAGTGACGAAGTAACGCTCGTCAGCACCGATATGCTCCTGGAAGGCATCCACTTTGACCTTTCATACATGCCATTGCAACATTTGGGCTATAAAGCTGTAGCCGTAAACGTATCGGACATTGCAGCCATGAATGGTCGTGCCAAGCAAATAGTCATGGGGCTGGCTTTGAGTAACCGCTTTTCAATAGAGGCTATTGATTTGTTTTATGAAGGAGTGAGGGCTGCCTGCGAAAATTATGGTGTGGACCTCGTAGGGGGAGATACAACCGCCTCGGCCACCGGGTTAATCATTTCTGTGACCGTATTAGGCACTGCCCCCAGGGAAAAGCTTACCTATCGCAAAGGCGCCCATGTAAACGACATCATTTGTGTGACGGGAGATTTAGGTGGAGCTTATATGGGGCTGCAAATACTGGAACGTGAAAAGCAGGTTTTTCTCACTAACCCGGATATGCAACCGGACCTTGAGAAATATGAATACATGGTGGGGAGGCAATTAAAACCAGAAGCCCGAATGGACATCGTTCATGAATTGGATGAGTTAAAGATTGTACCTACTTCTATGATTGATGTATCAGATGGTCTGGCTTCGGAATTGCTTCATCTGGCACGGCAATCGGAAGTGGGGATAAAGGTTTTTGAGGATAAAATTCCCATTGACAATACAACCTATGAAACGGCCATTGAATTCAAGTTGGACCCAATCACGGCTGCCTTAAACGGAGGCGAAGATTATGAACTTCTTTTCACCATCCGCCCCAGCGACTATGAAAAAATAAAGAATCACCCGGACATTCATTTGATTGGCCATATGCACGACCAGGCTCATCAACATGTACTGGTCAGTAAACAGGGAACGGTGGTGCCATTAAAAGCCCAAGGTTGGGATCATTTTAAGAGCTGAAAACCTAATCTTCCGGATATGGAATAAAAACAAATCGGGTGAACTCCTTATCCACTACGAAAAGGCAGGCAAATTCATCCGGATCTTTATAAGCCTGTATGAAGCTTTCTTTGTTTTCTTCGGCCACCAACTCACGTTGTACAAATTCATTCAGGAAACTGGCAAAGTAATTCCAGTCGGTTTGTAAATGAAGACGATCAAGTAACAACTGCCCGATAGGAATAGCATCTTTCGCCATGGCAAAGATGGGGTAGTCAAAACCGGCCTTGCGGATCTGATAAGAAGCTTCTTTGAGCGTATCAGAGACTTTTACAAAGTCGCGGGAAATGGTTCCCAAATACTTCCCATTTAATTCCGGGTCGTTCACCATGTCAATCATCCCGCAAAGGTAAGTAACCGTTTTTGGATTTAATCTAGCTGGTTAGGAGGAATGGGCTATCCACTCGTTACAATAGCTTTTAAGCTCCGGAAAAAACTGTTGAAATTCGTCTCCGAACAAAGCGTAATGCGTTTTCAGATCGTCTATAGCCTGCTCCATTTTTGATTGGAAGGTTGTTCTACGAGACATCCCTGACAGCGCTCGGGCAATGCCATCCAGATGTTGATAATTCAGCAACCAGTTGCCCTTCATCATGTGCGGCATCATCTGCTTCACTTCTTCCGGCAAGATGGGCTCATACGCCAGTAATAATGCGTAAGATCGTTGTGCAAAATGATCCAGAGGTTCGTCCGAAAAGGATGACCATTGACTGGCTAAGAAATGATCATAGAAAACATCGGTAATGACTCCGGAGTAATGACGGTACGTCTCTGAAAGGCGTTTTTTACTTTGGCGAACCACCGGGTGGGCGTCTGTATAGGAATCAATAGCCCGGTGAAGACCGATTCCCTTTACAATTCCTGGCTGAAAACGATGCGCGAGTTCCCGGCCTTTGACAAAATCGCCAATAAAATTGCCCACCATGTGTTCGGGCTCTTGGCCGGATAGATAGAGGTGTGCCAGAAAATTCATGCATGTAAGGTAATTGTTTTGCAGGGCATTTTTATTTCGACTGCATTTCCGATTTTTGGACAAATAAACTATTTGACCATGGCTGCCTTACAGCAATTGAAACTTTTAATTACCCTTGCCAACATTGACGGAGAGATCGGGGAAAAAGAACGTAAGTTTTTGTTGAACATAGGCACGGCCAACGGCTTTCTGGTGGCGGAAATACTGCCCATGTTTATTCAGGAACACCGGATGATCATACCCGATGATCTGACTCCTGATGAAAAATTTGAGTATATCTACTCTTTGGTACAGTTGATGAAAATAGATGAGCGACTTTATAAGGAAGAGATTAAATACTGTGGTGATGTTATTTCCAAGCTCGGGTACGCTCCAGAGTTGCTGGCGGATTTATTGATCCATGTGAAAATGTCAATGACCGATGAGGACAAAAGCAAACTTTTTCTTTTGGCAAATAGTTATTTAAAATCTTAATCTGCCTATCCAGTCTTGGACAGCACGAATTAAATAAGCTTTCACCGGTCGAAGCGATTATCGCCTGATCATTAAAAAAACCCGTTTTCTTTCCCCCTTTTGGCTATTTTTGCTTCTTATTTGAAGCTGAAGAATACATGGGAATGGAAAATACTCGCAATTTCTGCATAATTGCACACATCGACCACGGAAAAAGTACACTGGCAGACCGGCTGCTGGAGTTTACAGGTACCCTTACTGACCGCCAAATGGAGGCTCAGGTGCTCGATAACATGGATCTGGAAAAGGAAAAAGGCATTACCATCAAGGCCCACGCCATTCAGATGAACTATAAATTAGGAGGCGTACAGTATACCCTGAATCTGATTGATACCCCCGGCCATGTGGATTTTTCGTATGAAGTGTCAAGAGCCATTGCTGCATGCGAAGGAGCATTATTGATTGTAGATGCTAGTCAGGGGATTGAGGCACAAACCATTTCCAACCTGTATCTGGCTTTGGAACATAATCTGGAAATCATACCGGTGATGAACAAAATTGACTTGCCTCATGCCAATCCGGATGGGGTAGCGGATGAAATCATTGACTTGATCGGATGCAAACGCGAAGATATTTTATCCGCCAGTGCCAAGGAAGGAAAGGGAATAGAGGAAATTCTAAACGCTATTGTTCATCGTATTCCTTCGCCTACAGGAGACCCCAAAGCACCACTTCAGGCGATGATCTTTGACTCCGTCTTTAATTCCTTCCGGGGGATAGAAATATATTTTCGGGTATTTAATGGTTCTATCAAGAAAGGGGACAAAGTCAAATTCATTAGCACTGGTCAGGAATACAATGCGGATGAAATTGGTGTGCTCAAACTAACCAAACATCCACGCGAAGAAATTAGTGCAGGGAATGTCGGATATATGATTTCCGGAATTAAAGTAGCCAGCGAAGTACACGTGGGCGATACCATTACCAATCCCCTCAATCCGGGTGAGTCTGTCAAAGGTTTTGAAAAAGTTAAACCCATGGTGTTTGCGGGTATTTACCCGGTGGATACCACTGAGTTTGAGGAGTTGCGGGCTTCCATGGAAAAACTTCAACTCAACGATGCCTCCCTGGTATGGGAGTTGGAAACATCGGCTGCCTTAGGATTTGGTTTCCGGTGTGGCTTTCTGGGGATGTTACACATGGAAATCATTCAGGAAAGATTGGAGCGTGAGTTTAATATGACGGTGATCACTACCGTGCCTTCAGTGCAGTTCAAAGCGCACCTAACGGATGGCTCAGAGGTTTATATCAATGCTCCGTCTGAAATGCCAGACCCCACACGGATGACGAGTATTGAAGAACCCTTTATCAAAGCTCAGATAATCACCAAGTCGGAGTACATAGGACCGATCATCAATTTGTGCATTGACAAACGAGGTCAGATCATGAATCAAAACTATCTGACGCAGGATCGTGTGGAGATGACATTTGAAATGCCACTATCGGAGATCGTCTTTGATTTTTTTGACAAACTAAAATCCATTTCGCGGGGCTATGCTTCCCTGGATTACCATCTGATTGGGATGCGCGAGTCAGATATGGTAAAGTTAGACGTCATGCTCAATGGCGAAAAGGTAGATGCCTTAAGCGCCATCGTACACCGGTACAAATCTCAGGATTGGGGTCGCAAACTCTGCGAAAAACTAAAAGAACTGATCCCTCGTCAAATGTTTGAAATTGCCATTCAGGCCGCCATCGGGCAAAAAATTGTAGCGCGTGAGAACATCAGCGCTATTCGTAAAAACGTTCTGGCGAAATGTTACGGAGGGGATATTTCACGGAAGCGCAAGCTGTTGGAGAAACAAAAGAAAGGAAAGAAAAGAATGCGTCAGGTAGGAAGCGTGGAGATTCCTCAGGAGGCATTTATGGCCGTGTTGAAAATAGATTAAACTTCGGATATGCCAGTGACAACCACTTCTTACACATTAATCGATGGTCGGAAAATTTCGACTGATATTAAAAAGGAAATATCTGAAAAAGTTGCCCTGCGTAAACAAGAAGGGAAGAAAATTCCGCACCTGGCCATTATTCTCGTAGGGGATGATGGAGCCAGTCAAACCTATGTTGATCATAAAGTGAAGGCGTGTAAGGAGGTGGGATTTCATTACACCATGATGCGATTTGCGGATACCATCAGTGAAGATAAACTGATGAAGCATATTGATCAGGTGAATCGGGATGAAGATGTGGATGGATTCATCGTTCAATTACCCTTGCCAGCCAGTATCTCTGTTGAAAAAATCACGGAAAAGATCAGGCCGGATAAAGATGTAGATGGATTTACCAACCGGAATTTCGGAAGTATTGTTTCTAAAAATCCGTTGCTGTTGCCGGCCACTCCGTTTGGTGTCATGGAATTGTTAAAGCGGTATCAGATTCCAACGGAAGGAAAAAACTGTGTGGTCGTTGGGGCCAGCCGGCTGGTGGGCGCTCCGCTAAGTATGATGCTGGTGGAAGAAGGTAGGGCGACTGTCACCGTGTGTCATAAGTACACAAATGATCTGGCTGGGTTTACACGGCAAGCGGATATTTTGATTGTGGCCGTAGGCAAGCCGGGAATAGTGACAGCCGATATGGTCAAAGAAGGTGCTGTGGTTATTGATGTGGGTACTACCCGGGTAGAAGGATCACAATATAAAAACGGGTATGCCTTAAAGGGGGATGTGGATTTCAATCAGGTAGCTCCTAAAACCTCCTTCATTACTCCTGTGCCAGGAGGCGTGGGCCCTATGACCATCGCATCTTTATTGTTAAATACATTACGGGCAACTGAGCTGAGAAATCCATAAACTCCGACCATTGAATCTTCCATCGGATACTATCCGCCTTCCTTTGATGGAGGACTTTTATACCCTTCAGGGGGAAGGAGCCCATCAGGGAAATGCTGCCTACTTTATCCGGTTGGCTGGTTGTCATGTAAAGTGTGTGTGGTGTGATGTAAAAGAATCGTGGGATGCTAGTTCTCATCCGATCGTATCGATCGCTTCTATTGTCGAAAAGGCTAAATCCAGCGGTAGTCAGATCGCTGTTGTTACGGGGGGCGAGCCAACGATGCATGATTTACTCCCATTAACAACATCACTAAAAGAGGCTGGCCTCCGAACACATATTGAAACATCCGGAGCTTACGAGCTTACGGGAGTGTGGGATTGGGTTTGTTTCTCTCCTAAAAAATTTATGACCCCGGTGGAAGGATTTGCCCGGCATGCCCATGAGTTAAAAGTGGTTGTTTTTCATAAAAGTGATTTTGAATGGGCAGAAAAGTATGCAGCTCAAACTCGTTCGGGCTGTCAACTTTTTTTACAACCAGAATGGTCAAAAGAAAAGGAAATACTTCCGGCAATCATTGAATATGTCAAGAAAAATCCACGCTGGAGAATATCTTTACAGATACATAAGTACATGAACATTCCTTAGTCATGCATGTATGGAATGATTTTATCAGACAAGCCAATCAATGGGGACAAGCAAAAGTCCCTTTTTTCTTTCTCATTGATTTTGAAAAACAGAAACCAATCTTGATTCAATTAAGTGAAGTAGACCCGGATCAAATCTTATTTGACTTCAAAGGTACCTCTAATAGTTCTGCTGGCCATCCAAAGCCGTTGAATCTAACCGTCATGCCTCGATCGTTGGAGGAATACCGGAATCGTTTTGATCGGGTAAAATCTCATGTAAGCTATGGCGATTCTTTTCTGACCAACCTCACGGTTCAGACACCTGTACATTCAGATGCTTCTTTGTTGCCGTTGTATCAATCCGCCAAAGCAAAATATAAGCTGTTGTTAAAAAATAATTTTGTTTGCTTTTCTCCCGAAACGTTTGTCAGGATTATTGACAATAAAATCTTTTCATATCCCATGAAAGGAACCATTGATGCAAGTGTAGATGGGGCCGCTGAAATAATCTTAAACGATCCGAAAGAAAAAGCAGAACACATTACGATTGTCGATTTGATTCGAAACGACCTGAGTA
The DNA here is from genome assembly GCA_964439205.1 of uncultured Ohtaekwangia sp. Lineage (GTDB taxonomy): Bacteria > Bacteroidota > Bacteroidia > Cytophagales > Cyclobacteriaceae > ELB16-189. Next base: position 22,211 of record CAYTNM010000016.1, on the reverse strand, counting down.
AAGTGGCTACAAATGTAGAAGTGACGCGTTTCCGATACCTGGATAAGATTATTTCTCCACAGCGTTCTCTCTGGCAGGTTTCCTCTGAGGTTACAGGCAAGCTAAGCCAAGATTATACAGGCCACCTGGGCGATATTCTGGATCAACTCCTGCCGGCTGGTTCTGTCAGTGGCGCCCCCAAGGACAAAACGCTGGAAATTATTCGTGAAGCTGAGGGCGAACCAAGAGGGTATTATACCGGAGTCAGTGGTATTTTTGATGGCCATAACCTTGATAGCGCTGTCATGATTCGATTTATGGAGCAGCGGAATGGTCAACTATACTACCGCACAGGAGGAGGTATTACATCCCAAAGTATTTGCGAACTTGAATATCAGGAAACTCTGGATAAAATTTATGTCCCGCTGGATTGAGACTATACAACTTCGCAACGGAAAGTTCTCGCTATTGACGTATCATCAAAGACGGGTGAACGAGACATTGCAACAACCAACCTTTTCCTTGGCCGAAATCTTGCGAACACAGAACTTTCCAGGCGATGGTCTGTTCAAAGTCAGAATCAGTTATTCTAAAAAAGACTTTACTGTAACATATGAGCCCTATCAGCAGAAGCAAATTCATTCGTTGCGGATCGTGGAAAGCGACAAGATTGACTATTCTCAAAAATGGGAAAACCGGAGTGAGATTGAAAAATTATATCTTGAAAAAGGAGAAGCATCAGATATCGTGATTGTCAGACAAAAGAAGGTAACCGATTCCTCCTATGCCAATCTTCTTTTATGGGATGATCATCGCTGGATAACCCCAACGTCATTCCTTTTGAACGGGGTGATGAGGCAATATTTACTGGATACGGGAGTTATTCAAGAAGAAGCGGTGAATTACAAGGATCTAAAACTATATTCTAAAGTGAAGTTGATCAATGCCATGATGGGTATGGATGGTCCGGAAATTGATATCGAACATATTTATTAGTTTCGTATATGCGATGGATACTTATCATTTCTTGCCTGGTAAACTTTGCGAGCGTAGCTCAGTCTCTTAGCTCGCGAAATAAAAAGGCGATTGCATCGTATCAACAGGCAGAACTTGCTTTCAGACGAGTTCAATTCATACAGGCCATCGAATCCGCAACTACGGCCATCAATTTTGATAAAAAGTTTGAGGAAGCATATTTTTTGAAAGGCATAGCGTTAAAAAAGCTGGAACGCTGGCGGGAGTCCACCCAAACATTGCAAACCGGACTTCTCCTGGCAGCATCAGCCGACCGAAAGCTGCGTTACTATTATGACTTAACAGATAATTACCTTCGCCAAGGCGATTATGAGGAGGCATTGGCCAATGGCCTTTTGTTTCGGAAATGGGATGGAACAAACCCTTCCATTAACCTGTGGATTCGACAATGTGAGTTTAGTTTGAAAGAGATCCATCATCCATCACCCATTGAACCACAGGAACTTCCAGCTCCGTTGAATCAACTGCCTATGCAATATTTTCCCGTGCTTACGGCTGACGAAGAGCAAATCTTTTTTACGGTGCGTGGCGTGCAGGGAAATTACGAGGATGAGGATTTATTTTATTCATCGAAAGATGGTCAGGGTAAATGGAAACTTCCGGAATCCCTGGTATCCATAAACTCCCGATTGCGGGAAGGTACCGCTTCTGTTTCGGCCGATGGGCGAACCATGATTGTAGCCCGTTGCGGTCAAAACGGTTGTGATTTGTTTCAATCGCAAAAGAGGGGAGAAGATTGGGATGAGCTAACACCGTTGCAAAACATCAATAGTCCATTCTGGGACGCGCAGCCATCGCTATCAGCCGATGGGAGATTATTATTCTTTGCTTCTTCACGTGAAGGAGGTTTAGGGAAGGCAGATATCTGGTTTTCACGGAAGGATGATAAAGGAAACTGGTCAAAACCACAAAACGCAGGCCCCACGATAAATACGGCCTTTGATGAAGCATCTCCCTTTATACATGCAAATGGTCGCGATTTATTTTTTGCTTCTAATGGGCGCGAGGGATTTGGCGGGTTCGATCTCTATCATTCTACTCTGAAAAAAGATGTATTTACTTCACCCATTAACTTAGGATATCCCTTAAATAACTGGGATGATCAATATGCCATGTTTATCGCCCCGTCTGGGACAGACGGGTATTACACACAGTTTTTCGGCAAGCGTCAAAGTAAACTTTACAAAGTTAAGTTTGATACCATCCAGACAAGCACCCAACCCCTATTGTTAAAAGGTTTGGTTACCAGTAGTACAGATATGCCGCTATTGGCTACTCTTGAAGTTTTTGATCTAGAGTCGGGTGAAGGGGTCTTCTATGGAAAGTCAGATTCATTAACAGGCACCTATTTGACAGTGCTACCTTCTGTCTCTCAATATAGTGTTCGAGCTACCTGCACGGGTTTTTTATTTTTTAGTGGCTCGTTTGATACCCGCAAAATGAGCAACCGTCACCTCATGGAGTATAATATTAAATTGGAACCGGTCAAAAAAGGAGCCTCATTGGTTCTCAATAATTTGTTTTTTGCATTTGATAGTTATGAATTGGATTCCAAGTCAAGAATTGAGTTGGAAGAAATTGCGAGGTTTTTAACTCAAAACAACTCGATCGCCATTGAAATCAGTGGCCATACTGACAATCATGGAACAGATTCATACAATTTGACGCTTTCTCAAAAGCGGGCTGAGAGCGTGGTCATGTATTTGATCGACCTCGGCATAAGCCCCAAACGCCTGAAATTCAGAGGTTTTGGAGCATCCCAACCACGGGTACCCAATGATTCAGAGGAAAACAAAGCCCAAAATCGCAGGATTGAGTTAAAAATTGGTTGATTGGTCGATCAGCAACAAGTAGTCCTACCGGAAGTTCGGTAATTTTAATTGAACGGTATTTTAGTGGTTTAAAAGGGTCTTTTCGTTGACAAATAGCCAATGATTAAGGTTGTATTATGTACAAATAAAGAATTTTATATTACTTTTAGGTCTGTTTTTGAAATTATTAACCAAATAACAACCTACGAGTATGAGGAAATTTCTACGATTAAAGGTTGTGCTGTTAGCGATGCTGGTAACCAGTATGGCTTGGGCACAAGAGAGAACGGTAAGAGGAAAAGTCACCGCTTCGGAAGACGGTTCAGGCTTACCGGGTGTGAATGTGGTTCTAAAGGGAACTGCTGTTGGAACTGTTTCAGACGCTGATGGCAATTATTCTTTGAGCGTCCCTGAGAACGGTGGAGTTCTTGTTTTCTCATTCATTGGCTTTTTGACCAAGGAAGTAGAAATCGGAACACAGGCTGTATTAAATGCATCATTAGATTCGGATGTAAAGCAATTAAGTGAAGTAGTTGTAACAGGATATGGTTCAACACTGAAAAAGGAATTTTCAGGTGTTACCGCTACAGTTGGGGCAAAGGATATTGAAAAACTTCCACTTCTGTCAGCCAATCAAGCACTTCAAGGTCAGGCCGCTGGGGTTTTTGTTTTTAATAACTCAGGTACCCCTGGTGGAGGAGTTTCTGTTCGTGTCCGTGGTCAAACCTCTATCAACGCAACGAATGACCCGCTTTACGTAATTGATGGTGTTCCAGTTATTGCCGGTGATATAACTCAAAATGGATTCGGTGGACAAGGCCAAAATGCTTTGGCTGGACTTAATCCTCAGGACATCGCAAGTATGGAGGTTTTAAAGGATGCGGCTTCTGCGGCCATTTATGGATCAAGGGCGGCCAATGGTGTTGTTTTGATAACAACTAAAAGAGGTCAATCTGGTGGTTCTAAAATAAATGTAAGTGTTTGGACAGGATGGGCAGAGCCTACGAACTTCGTAAAACCAGTATCCGCTCAAGAGTGGGTTGATATTAGAAATGAGGCTAGGGTAAATTCGGGTCTTGCACCACAAACCAATGCCCAATGGGGTTGGGACGGTGTTACTAATACCAACTGGATGGATGAAATTTTCAGAACAGCCCGGATAAGTGAATATCAACTCAACATGAGCGGTGGAGATGAGAAGACCAAGTACTATTTCAGTGGAAGTTTCAGAGATGAAGAAGGGACAATTATAGGCTCTGGTTACAAGCGAGGAACAGCCAGATTAAATCTAGACCATAAAGCCAGCAAGGTTTTTTCTTTTGGAACAAGCCTATCAGTAAGCTCTGATTTAAATAAGCGTATTCAAAATGATAACAATATTTATGGTGTTTATTCAGCGGCTATTCTTACTCCCTCTATTTTCAGAGTACGTGACGAAAACGGAGTATTTGTAGATGCTCTTCCAGGTTTTGGTACTAACGCTGTCAGAGATGCACTTAGACCGAGATTTGACAACAAAACATTAAAAGTAATAGGTAACTTTTATACTACTTTTAAAATCATGGATGGGCTGGATTTCAGATCTGATTTTTCTTATGACTACAATACGTTAACAGAAGATCATTATAATCCTGCCAGCACAGCACAAGGCAGACCTGCTGGAAATGGTAACTTTAGTTTCAGAAGTATCGGTACATGGATCATAGAACCCACTCTTCGTTATAACAAAGTTATTGCTGACAAGCATAGTATTGGTGGAGTAGCAGGCTTAACTTTTCAAAGCAGAAATCAATTTGATAACGACACTCAAGGTGTCGGCTTTGAAAGAGAAGGATTTACCTATTTGAATCAGGCAGCAACTATTTCAGGCGGAGGATCTTCCCGTACAGACTACAGTTTTAATTCTGCTTTTGCCCGAGTTAACTACGCCTTTAGTGAAAAATACCTGGCATCGGCTACGGTTAGAAGAGATGGATCTTCCAGATTTGGTGCTAATAACAAATTTGCTGTTTTTTATGCAGGATCACTGGGTTGGAACTTCTCAGATGAGAATTTTATGCAAGGATTTGACTGGCTAAGCCTCGGTAAGCTGAGAGCCAGCTATGGTACAACAGGTAATGATGGTATCGGTAATTTCCCATGGCAAGGAACCTTTGTCGCTTCAAACTACCTTGACCAGCCTGGTATTCAACCCGGGCAAATTGGAAATCCTGATCTAAAGTGGGAAACTACTTCAACTCTGGACTTGGGTATTGAACTTGCGTTGTTCGAAAATAGACTGAACATCAATACAGGTTATTTTAAAAGAAAAACCACAGATTTACTATTTAATACACCTGTCCCATTGACTACTGGGTTTGCAAATGCATTTAAAAACATCGGAGAAATGGAAAACTCTGGTTGGGAAATTGATTTGAGTGGAGTTGTACTCAATACAGGTGGTTTTAAATGGAATATCAGTGCAAATGCCACGTTCATGAAGAATGAAGTGACTAAGCTAATTGACAATAATCCCATTCTTCAGGGTTTTGCTAGCGCCATTATAGTGGGAGAACCGCTGAACACTTTTTACGGTTTAAAATTTTTGGGAGTTGATCCAGGAACAGGGGAATCAATTTGGGAAGATGTGGATGGTAATGGAATCATAAATAACTCGGATAACCGCATAATCGGTGATGCACAACCTGATATTGTTGGAGGATTTACTAACACTTTCACGTATAAGGGCTTTACGTTAGATGTATTTTTCAACTTTGTTGAAGGTGCGCAAGTATTTAATAATACCCAGCAATTTTCATTAAACCCCAGCAATGGTTTTGGAATGACTACAGAGATGCGAAGAAGGTGGCAGCAGCCCGGTGATATCACGGACATTCCTAAGGCATCGAATAGTCCGGGTCTAAACAATTCTGATAATAGTCGCTGGTTATCAGATGGTGATTATTTGAGATTGAAGAACGTATCACTTACGTATGATCTTCCAAGCAATATCATTAGTAAGATTAAGTTACGGAGCGCAAGGGTATTTGTGACTGGTCAAAATTTATTAACTTTTACCAAGTACTCAGGGGCTGATCCGGAAGTCAGTGTTTTCGGCAATACAAGTACAGCTCAGGGAACTGATTTCCTAACCTTCCCTCAGTCAAAGATGTACACTGTTGGTGTGAATATTGGTTTCTAAGACACAATAGTTAAAAAAGAGAAATATGAAAAATTTAAGAATACTAACAATTCTCCTGACACTGTTTGTTGCTACCAGTTGTGAGGACTTTATTACAGAAGAACCGTTTTTGATTATAACGGATGACACAGCTATCATTGATGCGGCTAGCGCACAATCAGCGCTGTTGGGAGCTTACAGCGCACTTCAGAGCGCCAATGCGTACAGTAACCTTTCCATTACTACCCCTGGTGTTTTGAGCGATGAGTTAAATCATTCAGGTTCATTTCCCACAGTCAAGGAAATGCAAGACAACGAGGTTCTCCCGAATAATGTTACTCAACAAGGATACTGGACGGCTTATTATGCAGGTATTTTAAGGACAAATATTATTTTAGAGAAAATAGAGACGGTAGAAATTCCGGCAGCTACAAAGTCTATCATAATCGGTCAGGCCAAATATCTGAGAGCTCTCATGCACTTTGATTTATTGAAGTTATACGGTGATATTCCCTTGATAACCACGAGTTCACTCGCAACCAATAGCAATATCGGTCGGACTCCTTCAGCTGACGTATATGCTTTTCTGATCTCGGAACTTACGGAGGCCGCAACACTGTTAGATAATGTCGATTATGGAGCCGCAGGAAGAGATGCTGAAGATAGATCCAGAGCTAACGAGTGGGCTGTTAAAGCGCTTCTGGCTCGTGTACAACTGTATAAAGGTGATAAGGCTGCTGCAGGCGCCTTGGCAAATGATGTCATTACCAATGGTGGATATACGTTGCCGGCTACCTACTCAACTGTATTCAATGGAGGCTCCAGTGAAACCATTTTTGAAATTTTTTCAAGCGTGAACGATCAAAATGGCATTGCCTTTCAGGTAAGAGTGGCTGGAAGATATGAGTACGCCCCAAGTGCAGAAATGATTGCAGCCTTTGAGTCTGGAGATCTACGGGCTTCAATTATATCAACAGCAAATGCAGGTAAACCAGAAGTGGCTAAATACAAAGATGTGGCTACAGGCACTGATAGGACAATTGTTTCCAGATTGGCGGAAATGTTTTTGATAAGAGCGGAGGCCAATCTTGGATCTGCTTCTGCAGATGCCGATTTGAATGTTGTTCGCGCCAGAGCAGGTCTTGCTCCGAAAACTGGTGTTAGTCTAAATGATGTATTGCAAGAACGTTTTGTAGAGCTTTGCTTTGAAGGTCATCGTTGGAATGACCTAATCCGGACTCAGACAGTCAATCAGGTAATGTCAGTCATCAATCCATTGACTTGGGAAGAAACGGATGTTTTACTCCCCATTCCTCAGCGGGAGATTGACAACAATCCAGCTTTAGCGGGACAACAAAATCCAGGATACTAAAAATTATTTTATGAAAAAGATATATTCAAAATTTATTATTCTAGTGCTAGCCATTGGTATTGGATTCTCATGTGAAGAAGAATTTCAAACACTGGACGCTGGCAGTTATTTTGTACAATTCGGACAACTTTCTAGAGATGTTACTGAATCTGTTACTACCATCAAGGTTCCAATTACATTAGCAGCACCCAAGCAGGGATCAGAAGTGGCTATTCAGTATCAGATCACTGGAACCGCGGTAGAGGGTGTTGACTATGAATTTGATTCTGAGGAGGGATCTGCGTCTATTGGAACCGGAAGTTTTGCCGATACAGTTGTTATTAATCTATTAAACGATTTTGAAGCTGACGGATCTAAGACCCTCGTTCTTGAGCTGACAAGTGCTTCAAATGGTTTAAAAACTGGTATTGGAGCCTTGGGTAAGAAGTTCACATTGAATATAGCTGACGATGACTGCCCTTTCGACATCAATGATTTTGTTGGGGCATATACCATTGAAATTACAAGTGAAGTAGGCTTTGGTAACCCTGCTGGGTTATTTGTCTCTGAGACTTCTTTGAAATTAGGTAACGATCCGAATACATTGATTGATGAGAATTTTTGGGACTTCGGTCCAAACAGTGTAGTGATAACATTAGACCCATCTGACCCGGCAAATCTTATCGCGAAACTGGTAGGCACACAATTTGTATATAATAATGCTGTTCCGCTTCCACGATACGCAAAGCAAGGAACACAACCTTTTGGTTCTTTTAATACGTGTGAGGCTGGGCTAGTGGTAAATATGGAATTGACTCGCGAGAATCAAACCACCGTAGCAAATAGATCAGTTATTAAGTATATAAAGAAATAATTTTTTTGTTATTCATACTAATCCTCGGTGTGAAATACACCGAGGATTTTTTATTTTTACAAGATGAATAGATATTTAAACACAATTGTGTGCTTTTTTGTGAGTTTGGGATTTGCATGGGGTCAGGCTTCGTTTGGGAGCAGCGGGGGCGTTATCTTTTTAAATAAAAACTCGTCAACTGAAAACGCTGGAATCAAGCGGGGGTCATTTGTAGGTGAACACTTTTTCGGAGACTCTGTCGCTATGGCATCAAACACGTTTGAAAAACTTTATGTCTACTACAGTATGACTACCGGTGCATATCCAACGGAGAGGGAGAACATATTAAAACCGGGGATTTACAAAAGTGTTAAAAAAATGGAGAAATATCTGATCAAGTCTGTGAAAGATGGTTCTATTTCACTTCAGGAAGGTAGAACACGGTATTATTCTGCTTTAGTTAAAGCTATCAAACTGAAGAATTATGAAACCTCAAAAGTGGAAACTGAACTAAAAAGTTTTAAGAATCCTGCTTTGATTGAAGAATTATTCAAAAAGATAAGTTTCAATGACTAAATATGCGTTAACTATTTTTTGTTTTTTTAGTCAATTCACTAATCTCATATTCTCGCAACACTATGAATTTAGATCCGGTGATTCGATTGTTACTTCTATATACAATCAAAAGGCAGGATGTACATTAGGACGTGGTTTTGGAGCTATTGGTAACGTAAAGTCGGGCGCAATACTTGACAAGTCACCTGGACTTAATATCTCTAAAACTGCAACTTCAGATTTTGAAGTAAAATTTATAGGATTTCCGGCAGAGGCAGAGGCTGCAGTTCAGAAAGCTATAGACATATGGGCTGCCAATCTAAAATCACCTGTCAAGATTAATATTTTTGCTAATTGGACTGTGCTCCAAAACTCGAATACTCTGGCTTTCGTAGTTCCAACAGAAGTAAGAAATTTTTCTGAGGCTCCAGAGCAAAATGTTTGGTACCCAATAACGTTAGCAGAAAAACTTCAGTCAGCTGACTTAAATTCAGTCGATGAGGCTGATATTGTAGCTACCTTTAATGCCGGCAGAAATGATTGGTATTTTGGAACGGATGGTAATTGCCCATTAGATAAGTTTGATCTGGTTACCATAGCATTGCATGAACTTGGACATGGCCTAGGCTTTTCAGGAACATTTTTTGTTAATAATGGTGCCGGATCGTTTGGTGCAAACGGTACATCTAGTCCTAAGATTTATGATACTCGTATAAGGAATGCATCTGGAAATTTTCTTGTGGATACCTTTGCAAGCGGAAGCTTTGAGCTTGGTAACCAACTTACTAGTAATAGTCTGGTGTTTGATAGCCCGTTAGCTATGACACTTTCCAATACAGGAGCTGATCCAAGAATATATGCGCCCAATCCGTACAACCCGGGTTCTAGTATTTCACATTTGGATGAAACTACTTATGCCAACACCAATAACAAGCTAATGACTCCATTTGCTGGTAGGGGTGAAGTACAACACTCCCCTGGTCCAATAGTTAAAGGTATTTTTTATGAAATGGGATGGATCAACACATATCTAAGGCATGAGGAAATCGGGGATGTTGAAGTTTTAAATGGAAACGATGCATCGCTAACAATAATTGCTGATACAACCTTGTTGAGTAATTCTGTAAAGCTTTTTTTTAACGTTAATAATGGCGCCTTGCAAGAGCAACCTCTTTTGGCACAAGGAGATTTATGGACGGGATCATTTAATTCACCTTCTTTTAACTCTACTATTACATATTTTTTTAAGGCAGATGATATTTTTGGGCGACAATATAGATTACCGAGAGATCCCAATCAATCCTTTAGCTTTTTCTATGGCACGGATTTGATAAAGCCAGTAATTGAACACACACCGATTTCAGAGCTTGTTTCGCTTCAAAAACTGATAAGTATACAAGCATCTGTAACGGATAACTTAGGATTACAAGAGGTACTAGTGGAGTATAATGTTAATAGTAATGTGACAAAAACGGCAGTATTAAATCTATCAAACAATAGTACATTTGTTGGAACGATAGACTTAAGCGTTGAAAACCTTAAAGGAGGTGATGTATTGAATTATCGGATCAAAGCAGTCGATGCTTCATCTCAACTAAATACTACCTTTTTTCCTTCGACTGGAAACTTATCTGTGAACGTTCGATTATTTGAAAATAGGAATACGTACGCAACCGATTTTAATGTAGCAAATAGCGATTTTTTTGGCGATTTCTTCACCAATACTCAAACGGGCTTCGTCAATGGAGCTATACATACACCTCATCCTTATCCAAAAAGTATTGGTGCATCCCCTGAGGATTTAACACATATTCTACTTTATCCGATAATCATAAAAAATGAATCCAGTTTTATGGATTTTAACGAGGTTGTTCTCGTAAATCCTTCTGATGGGGATTTTGTGGTAGTGGAGGCCTCTACCGATAATGGAAATAATTGGATTCCTGTTACTTCCCAATATTCAAGTGCTCAAAATTCTGACTGGTTGACTCGATTTAACTCAAACATTCAATTTGGTGACAGTAAGGCTTTAGGTGCATTAAGCCTCTTTAAAAGCAAAAGGATTGATCTATTGGATTTTTTAAATCCAGGCGACAGAACTTTTTTTAGGTTTAGACTACATTCAAATCAAACAGGCAATGGATGGGGTTGGGTAATTGATAACTTGAGAGTTCAGGATGTTGTTCTTTCGGCTAACAATTCATTGGAAGAACAGTTAATTTATCCAAATCCGGTACACCAACATTACCTATTTCTTAGTAATGTTGAAGATTCTGAAGCTTCTTTAGATTTTTTTGATTCGGCTGGTAGATTAGTTAAACAGGTGGATAAGCAAAATGTATCACTAGGCATTGATGTAAGTGATTTAAAGAATGGTATCTACTTTGTAAGAATTCAACAAGTGGCGAGTATTTACGTATCAAAATTTATCATCGCGAGATAATAGAGCAAGTAAGTATTTGCTTATTCCATCTTCCAGGCTATGAAACGATGGGGAATATCCAATCCGTCTCAACTTCTCCATCTTCGCTTCCGTAAAATACTGATACTTATCACGGATATCGGCAGGCGTATCAATGTATTCAATAGCCACCGGCTTGCGCAAAGCATGGAAAACAGCTTTTACCAAATCATTAAAGGATCGAGCTTGCCCGGATCCCAGATTGTAGATACCGGAATTCTTCCGATGATGCATTAAAAAAATACAAACTTCAACCACATCTTTTACATATACAAAATCACGCATTTGTTCCCCGTCTTGATAGTCTGGACGATGAGATTTGAACAACTTCATCTTGCCAGTTTTCTGAATTTGGTTGTAAGCATGCCAGATTACAGAAGCCATCCGCCCTTTGTGATACTCTCGCGGACCGTAGACATTAAAGAATTTGAGACCTGCCCAAAAGAACGGCTTTTCGTTTTGAGACAGCGCCCACACGTCAAAATCCTGTTTAGACTGACCGTATGGATTCAACGGCTTCAACAGATGAATTTTGCTTTCATCATCGTCATAACCCTGTTCTCCCAGACCATAGGTGGCTGCTGACGAAGCGTACACCATAGGTATTTGGTAACGGACACATCTAACCCATACATCTTTTGTGTATTGGGTATTCAGCCGGTCAAGCAATTGACTGTCGGGTTCTGTGGTATCCGTACGGGCTCCAATATGAAAAATGAACTCGACCAATGCCTGGTGTGTATCCAACCACAACATAAATTGATCCCGATGAACAAACTCCTGAACAATAGCCCCCGCCAGGTTTAACATTTTCGCTGGATGGGAAAAGTCGTCAACAGCGATAATGGCGTTGAAATTATCCTGATTGAGCCGATGAATTAAATTGCTTCCAATAAAGCCGGCAGCGCCTGTAACAATGATCATGCATCAAAACGTTTAATAATCAAAGGTACCAAAAAAGCCGTGTCCGGAAGAGGTTGAGAAACTGTACTATATTTGTGGACACTTTTGGAACGATGATTTTCGTTAGTAGAAAAGAGCACTTTAATGCTGCTCATAAGCTCTACAACCCCTCGTGGAGCAAAGAACAGAATGAGGCGGTTTTTGGCCCCTGCGCCAACGAAAACTGGCATGGGCATAATTTTGAATTGATTGTTACGGTAAAAGGAAATCCTGATCCAAACACAGGGTTTGTAGTTGATTTAAAAAAACTCAGCGTGCTGATCCGGCAGGAAATCTGCGAAAAAGTAGACCATAAAAACCTCAATCTGGATGTTCCTTTTATGGCCGGTAAAATGGCAAGTACTGAAAACCTGGCTATTGAATTCTGGAAGATATTGGATTCTAAGTTGCCTTCCATCTCCACATCCGGAACGCTTCATAGCATCAAATTGTATGAGACGCCTCGTAATTATGTTGAGTATTTTGGTCCTGAAACAACGAAATGAGATACTACATCATAGCAGGCGAACGCTCGGGAGATTTACATGGAAGCAATCTTGTTAAGAGCCTGACCCGGTTACAACCCCAATCCACGTTTCGGGGTTTTGGTGGCGATGAGATGCGGCAGGCAGGGGTAGAGTTGGTGATGCACTATGATCAACTGGCTTTTATGGGATTTGAGGCGGTCTTTAATTTTTTGAAGATCGCCCGGTATATGTCTGCCTGCAAGCAGGACATTCTACAATACAACCCTTCAGCACTAATTTTAATCGATTATGGTGGCTTTAACAGGCGCATCGCTAGTTTTGGAAAGGCGAATGGGATAAAGGTTCATTATTACATTCCGCCTAAGGTTTGGGCCTGGAGACAAAACCGAGCCTGGCAACTAAAGAAGTCGGTGGATCATATGTATGTTATTCTCCCATTTGAGAAAGAATTCTACCGGCAGTATGATTTTGAGGTTGACTATGTGGGCAACCCGGTGTTGGATGCCATACGGTCATTCAGGCCGAATACTTCGTTTTTACAACAATATAATCTTTCCAGCTCCCAACCTTTGGTGGCGCTGCTGCCTGGAAGTCGGACACGTGAACTTCAAAAGATCGTACCGGTAATGGCCGAAGTGGCAAAAGCTCAAACTAACTTTCATTTTGTGGTAGCGGCCATTCGAAACCTGCCCAACGAACTTTATAAACCGTTGTCCGGATTAAAGAATGTGACTTTTATCTACGATGCCACGTATGATTTGCTTACACATGCTTCCGCGGCCATTGTTACTTCGGGGACCGCTACATTAGAAACTGCCCTTTTTAAAGTACCCCAGGTAGTGGTATATAAAGCCGGATATTTGGAATACCTCATTGCCTCGTGGGTAGTGAAGGTGAAATTCATTTCCCTGGTTAATCTTATTGCAGGACGGGAGGTGGTGAAAGAGCTGATCCAGCATGATGCTTCCGCTAATCTAGTCGAAGAAGAGCTATTAAAGCTGGCAGAGAAAGGACGTTATCAACAAGAAATGCTAAAATCGTACGAACAACTTTATACTACTCTTGATATTGGCTCGGCATCAGATAATACTGCGCAATTGATAGCAACGCATTCAGAACTTAGTTCCAACTAAGCTCAATCAGGCAACCTTGAGCTTGCTATAGTGTGATTTGTTAAACTTCTCTTCCGCGTAAGCGCGATTGATCACTAATCGGTCGGTTGTTTTTTCAGATGGCAATTCAAACATAGCATCGTTGATAACCGCTTCGCAGATGGAGCGAAGGCCACGGGCTCCTAGTTTAAATTCTACCGCTTTTTCGACAATAAAATCGAGTGCCCCATCTTTAAACTCCAACTCGATACTTTCCATGTCAAATAACTTCTTGTACTGCTTAACTAACGCGTTTTTTGGTTCAGTTAAAATCTTCCGCAAAGCCGTGCCATCAAGGGGATTCAGATAGGAAAGTACAGGTAATCGTCCAATCAATTCAGGAATCAAACCAAACGTTTTTAAATCATGCGCAGAGATAAACTGAAGCAAATTATCTTTGTCAAAATCACCTTCATTACGATCATGAGTTGCAGCAAAACCGAGGGGGCGCGTATTTAATCTCCTGCCGATGACACGAGACATGCCTTCAAAGGCACCCCCACAGATGAACAAAATGTTCTCTGTATTCACGGTGATCATTTTTTGATCCGGATGTTTTCTCCCGCCTTGCGGAGGAACATTAACAGCTGTACCTTCCAGAAGTTTAAGCAATGCCTGCTGTACACCTTCCCCGCTGACATCTCTGGTGATGGATGGATTATCCGACTTGCGCGCGATTTTATCTATTTCATCAATATAAACAATACCTCGCTCGGCAGCCTCTACATTGTAATCCGCGGCTTGTAATAAACGAGTAAGAATACTTTCCACATCTTCACCTACATAGCCAGCCTCGGTAAGTACGGTAGCATCAGCGATACAAAAAGGTACTTGCAGAATTTTGGCCATTGTGCGAGCCAGATAAGTCTTTCCTGTACCGGTTTCACCCACCATAATGATGTTTGACTTTTCAATGGTAACATCACTATCAGCCTTCTTTTGCATGAGTCGCTTATAGTGGTTATACACGGCCACAGACATCACTTTCTTCGCCTCATCCTGACCAATCACGTACTCATCCAAAAACTTTTTGATTTCGCGTGGTTTAATCAATTTAAAATTGGGCAGCGCTCCAGCCTCTACCTTTGTCTTCTTTTCTTCCAAAAGTATTTGACTGGCCTGTGTTACGCATTTATCGCAGATATGTGCGTGGATGCCAGAAATCATGAGATCTACATCCTTTTTGGATCGGCCACAAAACGAACACGTAACTTCTGCCATGCTTAAATAATGTTGTACTTTAATTAGCTAAAGTGCTGATAACGTTGTAGATGCGAAATTAAAACTTTTAACTGAATTCACATCGGGGTTCAGTCCAAACCTCTAATTTAACGAATTACTATTTATTTCGCTCCATAACTTCGTCAATCAGCCCATATTCCTTGGCTTCGGCAGCCCTCATCCAGTAGTCACGGTCTGAGTCCTTTTCGATCTTTTCGTAGGGTTGGTTGCTGTGTTTGGACAATATATTGTAAAGATCTCGTTTTAACTCCAGTGTTTGTTTCATAGATATTTCCATATCTGAGGAGGTTCCTTGCATTCCTGCAGAAGGCTGGTGTATCATGATACGGGCATGCGGCAGGGCAGAGCGTTTTTTATTTTCTCCAGCTGCCAGTAAAACGGCTCCCATGGATGCCGCCAAACCGGTACAAATCGTCACAATATCCGGATTTACATACTGCATCGTATCATAAATTCCCAATCCTGCATAAACTGAGCCTCCCGGGCTATTTATGTACATAATGATGTCTTTTTTAGCATCCGCAGATTCCAAAAACAGCAATTGGGCCGTGATAACATTGGCGATGTAGTCGTCCACCGGGGTTCCTAAAAAGACGATTCGGTCGGCCATCAGGCGTGAAAATACATCTATGACCGTAGCACGCATCTGCCGTTCTTCCACCACATTAGGGGTCATATTTGTTACGGCAGGCTGCATCCATTGGGCATAGCGGTCCAGATTGCTGCTGCTCATGCCGAGGTGATGGACGGCAAATTTTCTAAATTCATTATTCATATCCATGTGTGATAAAATATAGTTACTTGTTGGGAAGTGTTTACAATCTTTCCTCGGCCAATGTTAGCGATAAAAACGCGAAAATTATCCACGTTTTTTTGTTTTGAGAGGCCAAAAAAATACCCTCCATTAGAGAGGGTACCAAATAAACGATTTTTGAGGACAGATAGTTCGGTCAGTGATTGTGCTTTTCTACCAATTTTTTGAATTCTTCCAAAGTCACATTTTTTTCGGCAATGGTAATTTTTTCCTTAATAGCCCCGATGATTTTTTCCTGTCGTAACTGGTTATAAATCCGCATGAAATTTTGCCCTTTACCGTCTTGACCCGACAGATAATTATCTGCAATGGAATCCATTTTATCACCTAGTTGTGCAGCGATGGCAGCCCCGCCAAACTGTTCGGCTATCATTTGCTTGGCTTTTTCACGTACTTCGGTGCCATCAACATTCACGGACAGGTCTTCAGCAATCTTGTTCTTAATCAAATCCCACTTGAGCGACTCCGCATAAGACTTAAATTCTTTTTCCAGGATTTCATCGGTCACCTCACCCTTACTGCTATTCTTTAACCATTGTTTGAGAAACGTTTCCGGCATGGTGATATTAGTATGATCAACCAAATGATGTTGAATTTCATGATCCAACAGGTGAGTGGTTTCCCGATCATAATTTTCGGAAATAGTGGCCTTTATTTTTTCCATAAAAGCCTCCTCCGAGGTTACAACTTCTTTCCCAAAAACTTTATCAAACAATTCCTGATTTACCTGAGCGGGAGATACCCGGGTAATGTTGGTAACTTTAAGAGTTACCACTCCTTTTTGAGCGTCAGCTAATTCTTCGGTAAGTCCTAACACCTGTGCACGCACCACAGATTCTGAAAAGGTCTTCATCGGGTCAAACGTGATTTGATCCTCTTTCCGAACGCCAATAAATTTATCCTGCTCCTTTTTACTAATCTTATCAAAAGGAATATAAGTATTTTGCATACTTCCATCCGCCCGGGTCAATTCACCTGAAAGGTTATCTCCGGCAGCGCTTTCCTCCGGATAACTAACCTCTCCAAAACGTTGCTGAACGTCTGCAAGTGTTTCATTCAAAACTTTTGAGTCTACTGAAATTACATACTTGGTCATTTTAACTTTGGAAGTAACATCCACCGAAAAATCGTTGACCAAGCCAATTTGAAACTCAAATTCAAAATCTTTTTGAGCATCCCAGTCAATCAACCGTGCCTTTTCTTCATTTGGCATAGGGTCACCCAATACCCGCAATTTATTTTCCTTGATATAATCAGTGACAGCATGAGAAATCAGGTGATTGATCTCTTCGACTAAAATAGATTTACCAAACATTTTCCGAATGACTCCAAAAGGCACCTTACCTGCCCGAAATCCTTTTATACTGGCTTTTTTTGCGTAATCCTTTATTTTTTCGTCTACCTTAGGAAGATAATCGCTCTCTTGCAGACTGATTTTGATCAATCCTTCGGTGGTAGTTGGTTTGTCTAAAATAATATTCAATGTGATGGAAAATTTAAAGGTGAAAAAAATGCCGGCCTATCTTTCCAGAATCAGCCGGCTTTTACAAATCTCTTCAGTGCGCATGGAGGGACTCGAACCCCCACGCCTTTCGGCACCAGATCCTAAGTCTGGCACGGCTACCAATTACGCCACATGCGCCTATTCCATTAAAAAAACCTCAAATTCCCTTTGAAAAGGCTTGATTTTTTAAAAACGGAGTGCAAATTTAGAGATTATTCATTACGATAGAAGTCTGAAACTAAAAAAACCAACCCAAGGACCCGAAAAGCATGGTTATTGACGAAGTCGAAGAGAAAAAGGAGATAATCAGCCGTTACAGACGTCTGTTGCGCAAAGCGAAGCCTTCGCTGAAGGAGGGCGATGCCAAGTTGATCAAGCGGGCCTTTACCATTGCTCTGGAGGCCCATAAAAACATGCGCAGAAAGTCGGGAGAGCCATTTATTTTCCACCCCCTGACGGTGGCAGAAATCTGTGTGGAAGAGATCGGTTTGGGCACCACTTCGATTGTGGCGGCTTTGATGCACGATGTAGTGGAAGATACAGACATCGAGTTAACCGACATCGACCGGATGTTCGGAAAAAAAATAGCCTCCATTGTTGACGGATTGACAAAAATCCGCGGGGTTTTTGAGTACGGATCATCCGCTCAGGCGGAAAATTTCAGAAAGATGCTATTCACCCTTTCCGATGATGTACGTGTGATCCTGATCAAGTTGGCCGACCGGCTTCATAACATGCGGACTTTGGGCAGTATGCCTCGGCACAAGCAACTCAAAGTGGCTTCAGAGACGATTTACCTGTATGCTCCCCTGGCTCACCGGCTGGGACTTAATGCCATCAAGACCGAATTAGAGGATTTATACCTGCGTTTTACCGATTACGAAGTTTACCGCGACATTGCCA
This sequence comes from uncultured Ohtaekwangia sp., assembly GCA_964439205.1. Lineage (GTDB taxonomy): Bacteria > Bacteroidota > Bacteroidia > Cytophagales > Cyclobacteriaceae > ELB16-189. Next base: position 3,962 of record CAYTNM010000016.1, on the reverse strand, counting down.
ACAAGATTGATGAAACCAAGGCCTCCAGAAATAAATTTATCAAACAATTTGTTCAGCCTATTAAGGACGAACTGGATCACCTGCCGATCCAATACGAAATAAAAAGCCGTCCCAAATCAATATTCTCAATTTATAATAAGATGCGGAAGCAAGGAATACCTTTTGAAGAGGTATATGACTTGTTTGCCATACGTTTGATCCTGGATACGCCTGTCGAGCAGGAAAAATCTTTCTGTTGGCAGGCTTATTCAATTGTAACAGATTATTATACCCCCAATCCGGATCGTTTGCGAGATTGGATCAGTACCCCCAAAGCCAATGGATATGAATCGCTTCATACCACGGTGATGGCCAAAAATGGACAATGGGTGGAAGTGCAAATACGAACCAGACGAATGGATGAGATAGCAGAAAAAGGCTATGCTGCTCACTGGAAATACAAAGACACCGCCTCAACCCATGAATCAAATCTGGAGAAATGGCTGGTACGGGTGCGCGAATTGCTGGAACGACAAGACCTCACGGCCCTTGAATTTGTAGACGACTTTCGGGGCAACCTCTTTAGTGAAGAGGTCTTCGTTTTTACCCCGAAAGGTGAACTAAAAACACTTCCGATCGGAGCTACTGCCCTCGACTTTGCCTTTGACATCCATACAGATATCGGTGCCCGGTGTATTGGAGCCAAAGTGAATCAGAAACTCGTGCCAATTAACCATGTATTGAAAAATGGGGATCAAATCGAAATTCTCACCTCGGCTAAACAAAAGCCTAACGAAGATTGGCTTCGGTTTGTCGTCAGCCCAAAAGCGAAATCCAAAATAAAAGAGGTTTTAAAGGAAGATAAAAAGAGTGTTGCCGAAGACGGTAAGGAAATTCTGCTTCGCAAACTTAAGCAACACAAAATTGAACCCACCAGCCAGGTGTATGAGCAGTTGATTGCTTACTTTAACGTTAACTCCAAGTTTGATTTGCATTTTCGGATCGGGAAGGGTATCATTTCTACTTTTGACTTGAAGCGGTTTAGCGAATACAAGCCATCCTCTGCCATCAAAGCCAAACCCAATGCCGTTGTTTCGGATGCCCGCACCTTTGAGCAGGAAATGAGTAAAGTCAAAGGCAATTCTGATGATATTCTTTTGATTGGTGAAGACATGGATGTGGTGGAGTATAAATTGGCCAAATGCTGTACACCCATTCCGGGAGATGACGTATTTGGATTTGTCACCGTTAGCGAAGGAATTAAAATCCATCGAACCAACTGCCCAAACGCACCGGAGTTACTGGCCAATCATGGAAACCGCGTGATCAAAGCCAAATGGACATCGCAACATGAGGTAGCCTTCCTGACAGGCTTAAAAGTAGTTGGAACAGACCGGGTAGGGCTAATCAATGATCTTTCCAGGGTTATTTCGGAAGAATTAAAAGTAAATATGAGTTCCCTTTCTTTCAAGACAGACCATGGAATATTCAATGGGGAAATCATGTTGTATGTCCACGATACCCGCCATCTGGAGGTACTAATCGAAAAACTGGAGCAGGTGGAAGGGGTTGTACAGGTTTCCCGCTTTGATTCCCGATAGTTTTCCAATTACCCCATAAGTCCATTATCTTTGGCCGGTCAATCTTATGGCGCTTAATCCAAAAGTATTCGAAGAAGTAAAGAAAATTTTCACAGCTTACCTGGAAAACAAGGAGTTGAGAAAAACCCCGGAACGCTACGCGATTCTGGAAGAAATTTATTCACTCGATGGCCATTTTGATGTGGAATCGCTCTACATCAATATGAAAAACAAAAACTATCGGGTCAGTCGCGCCACGGTGTATAATACACTTGATTTATTGGTGGAATGTGATCTGGTGAGTAAACATCAATTTGGGAAAAATCTGGCCCAATATGAGAAATCCTATGGCTATCGCCAGCACGATCACCTGATTTGTACCGAATGTCATAAAGTTGTCGAATTTTGCGACCCGCGTATTCAAAACATACAGAACACGGTTGAAGAGTTATTGCAGTTTAATGTGTTACATCATTCGTTAATCCTGTATGCTGCGTGCACCAAACAAAAATGTGAAAACAAGAAAGTATGAATTTTGCCCAGGAAATTAAATCTAACACACTTATACTTCACATCGCTGGCGATTTGATTGGAGAAGATAGTGGCGGTCGTTTGATTGAAGCAGTCAACGAAGCGGTAAGTCATAAAGTGGCTACCTGCATCATTGATATTTCGGAGCTCAGATACATTAATAGCAGCGGAATTGGTGTACTGATCACCATTCTGACAAAATTCCGCAATAAGGGTGGCGAAGTATATTTGATGAAGCCTTCAGAAAGCGTTAAAAAATTATTGGTGATCACCAAGCTAAATGCAATCTTTCAGGTGATCGAAAAAGAAAATGAAGTAATAAAATAAAAATGGACACTTTTTCTGGCTATCAAACATCGATAAGTCCAGAATAGTGAGATAAAAATGGCAAAAGTAGATGTACTCTTGGGTTTGCAATGGGGCGATGAAGGCAAAGGAAAGATCGTGGATGTACTCGCTCCTTCTTATGATGTGGTAGCCCGTTTTCAAGGAGGCCCTAACGCGGGTCATACATTGGAGTTTGATGGGATCAAACACGTACTACATCAAATACCCTCTGGGATTTTTAGGGACAAGACCAAAAATATCATTGGCAATGGAGTAGTGTTAGATCCAAGTGTATTCAAAACCGAAATAGAAAAACTTCAGAAGTATAACTTAAAAGTTCACGAGAATCTCTTCATCTCGAAAAAGGCTACGCTGATTATTCCCACCCATCGGCTACTGGATCAAGCGTACGAAAAGGCAAAGGGCGATCATAAGATAGGATCAACGTTAAAAGGAATTGGCCCCTCTTATCAGGATAAGATTGCCAGACAAGGGTTACGGGTAGGGGATATCTTGTCAGAAAACTTCCTGGAGAAGTTAAATAAATTGGTAGGAATGCATTCAGACATCCTGGAAAAGCATGGGATTCAATTTGATTGGAAAGAATTGGAGAACCAGTTAATGGATGCTATCTCGTTCCTCAAACAATTTCAATTGATTGACAGTGAATATGTGATCAATCAGGAATTGAAAAAGGGGTCAACTATTTTAGCGGAAGGGGCGCAAGGTTCCTTGCTGGATATTGATTTTGGCAGTTATCCGTTTGTAACGAGTTCCAGCACTGTCAGCGCAGGAGCATGCACAGGCTTGGGTGTCGCTCCCGGTCATATTGGTCAAGTCTATGGAATCTTCAAAGCGTATAGCACGCGGGTGGGGAGCGGGCCTTTCCCAACCGAGTTACTGGATGAAGAAGGAGATCGCATGCGTAAACAGGGCAATGAGTTTGGATCAACCACGGGCCGCCCACGAAGATGTGGCTGGATTGACTTGCCTTCGTTAAAATATTCAATCATGATCAATGGCGTAACTCAGCTTTTGATGATGAAAGCAGATGTACTGAGTATATTTCCTACAATCAAAGTTTGCACCCATTACAAGCTAAGCAGCGGAGAGATGACAGAAATCATACCTTACGAAATCGTAAATGAAAAAATAGTACCTGTTTATGTAGAAATGAAAGGGTGGCAAAGTAATCTGGAAAACCTTACCAATGATACCATGCCCCAGGCTCTTTTAGACTATATCTTATTCTTAGAGAAAGAGTTAGGGGTACCTATTACACTTGTTTCTACAGGGCCGGATCGGACCCAAACCATTCATCGGGTACGATAGTATAATATTTTTTAGTTTACACTTGCGTAATGACTACGCGTCATATACCTTTGCAGTCCCTTTTAAAGAAAAGGTGTGTTTTTTGGAAAATTTAGAGGTTTTGGGCTAAAAGCGTTAGCCGCCAAGAATTTCTGATCAGGGTGAACTGGCAGATAATTCAAACGTTCTTTGAATGAATGTAATTGATAGCGGACCTGCGGTACTTCGATAGAG
>CAYTNM010000015.1:0-76335 GCA_964439205.1 uncultured Ohtaekwangia sp. | reverse complement strand
AAAAGTTACTACTATAATGATTAAATAAATTGATGTTTCAAATCTAAAGGTTAGCAACAATGCCCTTCCGTGTAACCCGACAAATTCTCCACGACAATAAAACAACGTTTGACAATCCCACCTATTAAGTATCTCCACGGGGACAACTTAACGTATCCTTAAACACGGGGGACTTTAAAGTAAGAAAAAAGAACTGGGACTGGACTCGGCTGACGAACAACGACTCGTCTAACAATTGCCCACCGCACGGCAACCTAAAAAGATTCTCGCCCAAGCTTTTGGCACTTGCCATTGCCCCACATGCCACCGCGACACCAAAGCAATGGCAAGAGCCAAACCCACCGCCCCAAGATCAATCGCTGTGTAAGCAAAATGAGTTACGCATTATCCTTTCTTAAAAAATCTTTTTTTCCTTTTAGAATCACGATCTCTATCATTGTCGATTTCCCAATCCGTCCACTTTCTCGCATGCTTCACTTTGTTACGGACAATCCAATAATGAGATTTGCATTCAAAGTTCCAGTTACCAATTGATGGACTTAGTGAAACGCTTTTCCCATCAAAAGTAAATTCCCAGTCTGTAGGAGAAAGCGGAGTAACCACTTCGTTACCACAACCGCATACGCACTTATGAATTGCAGTGCAATATTCTATCGAGATATACAAAGTCCCATCTTCAATCTCATCGGGCATGAACTCAACAAACTTATGCTGTAAAATCTTCATTAATTAGTTGTGCAGTGTTTATAGAATAGGTAGAATGATGTTCCTCTTTCAAATCCTGATAAAAGCCACTAAGCTTTTTCCATTTGATAACTGCAAATAATGCATTTAACGCATTCAAATCAGCAATCTGAATATTAGTTGAATATTCATTGTCGTCAATTTCAACAGTCCCAATCCTATTTGGAATATGATCCGTTTTTGATGGGGTACCAACCGTTACTCTAACAGTCCCTACCAAATTATCTTCAGCTATGTTTACACCAAGCCCCATATCAAAAAAAGGTATGCCCATTCTTTTTAATGCTGATAAGATTATACCTCTGGCACTATTACTATCGATGCAAATAAAAACAAACGATAGACCCTTCAGTAGTTCTATGTTTTCTTTGGTTACATAGACAGGATGTGTGATAATCCGTTTGTGCATATTAGAATAAACCCTTGCGTAATAATCCACTTTCCTGAGTTTCGCATCAAGAGTTTCAGTAGACGGAGCGCCTGGAGATCGGAAAGCATTATGTTGGAGGAATACATCTCCATCAAACAATAAGATTTCACTAACAGGTGTTTTAGCTATAAAATCTAAAACATATGACCCAGTACCTCCTAAACCGATAATACCAATTCGCTGATTATTGAACTTTGAGTTTATCAAATGGATATTCGCTCTGCTTGAATTGGTATCAATGTAATTGAACATTGTATCTTCTTCACTGTCTTTAACCACCTTAAATGTTTTGGCAGTAAGTGTTGGATCAATAGACTTTGCTGGAGCTGAAATTATTTCGGCATACCTCGATACTTTTTGATGGTAATCAGAGTAACCATTTGGTGGTCTATTTGAAAACGAATAGTTCATCACAATTCCATCGCACAATTGCTGATTCGGATTTCCATGTTGAATACCTGTAATGATTGTTCCGTCCTTATTGCAAGGATGCTCTCCCATAAAACTGATAACATGATTATCAGGCGTTATAGTAATATTATTGTTCAGTGTCAACGTTGAAATCAGTTTTCCGAATTTGATTTCACCATTACCATTTACGTAGGGTATTTGGTGGACAACTAAATGCCCACCCTTCACCTCGATTTCGTATCCCTCGTCCCTGAGTTGCTTCAAATCAGGACTATGACTTATCAGTTGCAGAGACATTGAAAATCATTTTGTTTTGAACAAACACTTTATCACCCCTAACCATGGCACCGTCAGGGTTTTGGCGTGGGCCTCTGTCGTATGTTACTGTGTAACAGATGTTCGGATTAGGATCATATTTTGCAAAGGCCAAAATCACAACCTGCTCAAAGGTGATTTCCTTTTCAGTCCAAGGTTTTGGTTTACCGTTTACAACAAGAATAATCTTCACATCATCCTTCTTAGAGAAGAAATGCTCAATTTCCGGTCGTGCGAGATTCACTTTAGTATCATCCAGTATCTCTTCATCCTCCCATGGTTTTTTGATGGAGAGGAAAATTGGATCTTCTTTAGGGATATTACCCAGTTTTCGTATTTCTGAACCTGTAATGTACTGCCTATCCCAGCTATACTGTTTACCATCAATTGTTAATTGAAGGACATGCGCTGCCTGCCCTTGCTCCTGATTTTTGTCCTTTCCTTGTGACATTTTGTATAAAATTTAAAGTTTTTACCCCCAATTAGTTAGCTGGAAAGGTGCAGGAGGCTTGCAGATCGCCAGAGTTATTGGGCTTTCCAATAAAAAATGGAAGCCCCTTTGATTAGATATGCTAACTGTTGAACTTTTTTTGCCACAGATGGCAAATTTTTTTTCAACTTTAGCATATTGTTATAGGTTGGCTGATGGATGTATCTCAAGCAATGCGGTCTGTTGACATGGACGAAATCATAGATGCTATGAATGCATACGCGATTTATCGTCTCAATTCCGTTGAATTAAAGGATTTCAACGGTAGGGAACCTATTGACTTTGTAGGTGATTTGATTTTAAAGGTAGCAGAAGGAAAAAGAGATTGGGGCAAAGCACAGTGTACTTTTCGGGAGTTTCTTTTCGGTTGCCTTAGAAGTGACATAGACAACTTCTTTACCATCAAAAAGCTGAACCATACAGATCAATTACCAAATCTTCAGGCAGATGAGAACCCAGATAACCTTGAGTCAGAAAAGAATACACTATGCGATTTACTAAACCAAGAAGGTGCAGATGCTATTGAGATTGATGTGTTTAAATGCTGGATGGACGGAATCACGAAACCGTCTGAAATAGCTACAGATTTAAACTTAGACATCAGTTTAATTTACAAGTCGATCAAACGACTAGAACGGAGAAGACCCAAAATTCAGAAACAAGCTACGAAAATTATATGAGTAAAGATTCCAATGACAAGATTGAGAAAGCATTGTTTGACTTTTATTTAGAAGCTGATAAAGCAAGTATAAAAGAATCGCTAAAAACAGATGTTAATAATTTGTCTGAATATGATAAAAAGAAAAAGCAAATAATATTCATGGCAAAAGCGCTGGCCAATAAGAAGCATGACGAATATCTTTTGACATTAGTGAGTAAATTCGAAGAAGCAATACTTCAAAATATTGAGAAGCCAGTTGCCATTCTTAAACAGCTTATTCAAACAAACCCATCGCTTGCGTTATACAGAAACCTTGACAAGCTTTCAAAAGAAAATATTATCGAAATTATTAAAGATAAAAATCTTGTTGAGTTATTGGAGCAATTAGAAATCTCGAAAGACAATGAGGGCAACTAACGGACACATACATGCTCAAAATGTTTTAGATGACTGTGGCCTTGATGAAATCACAAATATGCCCATGGATTTATTTGTGGCTGGATTGAATGCCACCCTTATTGAAGAAGCTTTAACAAATTGTGATGGTAAAATAATTTTTGGGAACAGTAAGGCTATAATAAAGGTAAATTCACAAATTCAATTTCAGGAAAGAAAACGGTTTGTTGTAGCGCATGAAGTTGGTCACTTAATAATGCATAAAAACATGCAACTTCCCGATGATAGTTTTACAAACTTCAACATTATCGCAGGAATGGAAAAAGCCCTCAAGAACGGTAAGCAAGAACTGGAGGCAAATGAATTTGCAAGTGAACTTTTAATGCCCGAAAAATTATTCCTGAAAGAAGCTGGGAAGAAGAAATTCACACCATTACTGATAAAGCAACTTTCAGAAAGGTTTAAGACCAGCCTCACAGCAACAATTTTTCGATACTTACAATTTGATCTCCATCCTATCTGCCTTGTGTTTATTGAAAATGGAAAAGTAAAATACTGGAAGAAATCGGATGGATTGAAAGTTTGGTTGCAAGATTACATTCGGTTGGCTCCTCCATCAGATTCAGTTGCAGCCGAATACATTCAAGGAGGTTACGAGTTTATTTACAAATTGGAGGACAAGGCACAAACCATCAAAAAATCAACATGGTTTAACCTGAACCAATACAATGATGAGGACTCGGATTTTTACGAGTACTGCATCCCTACTAAACGTTACAAGACAATCCTAAGCATTATTTGGGAGGATTGAATTCATATCAACCCTTGCCCTGCCAGCGTCACTGGAGAAACGCGTAATGTGTCAGAGGTGTAACCCGAGAGTGTAGCCCACCCAGCCAGCACACTTGCCAAAGGCCACACATCCAACCGCACAATCCAAAGCCTTTGCCAAGAGTGCCGCACCCCCGCACCAATACTGGACAGATTAGTAAGAGCAAACCGAAAGATTCTCCAAGGTTGCCCCCCGCGCTTGTACAGTTTCACAACAAAGGTTCAGTGACAAAGGACAAATGAATAAAAAACGGACAACCATGTACCGTGACATTTAATTCTATTGCGTGACACCTTGACGACCCACTAACGACTGACTTAAAAGTTGAGAGAAGAAGGGCACATGTTGCTAACAGTAATATATGTGCCATTGCGGGATGAAGACTAAATTTGTAATTTAGTTCTAGATCAACGTTCTGTTTAGTTGGACAGTTTCTGAGTAGTCGGGCAAATCAGTCGTACCTCCTTCATTTGCCCTCCTATGCCCGCAACGTCACATACACAAACGTTGTGTGTCATGTTTTCGGGACAATTAGGTGTACAAAGACAATAATGAAAGTATCAACCATTGACAAGATAACAATTGGACTGAGTGCAGGAGCGCTACTCCTATCCATTCCTTCAATTATACTCTCAGTTTGGACATATAACGCTGAATACAAAGAAAGTCTTTCAATTGATGTTAATGTTATTGAGACTGGCTACAAGACCGTTGTCGACACTACAAAAAACGGGGACAATGTTGAATTGAAATTATTTCTAGCTTTTGAATGCACACTTTTAAATAATTCAAATAGGAAAACAACATTAATTGACATCAGAGCAGTTAACCTTTCCGACAATGTGATGTTTTACAATCCATCCAATGATATAAATATGATTTCACGACTTGAGACTCCATTAAGTATTGATGGACGCGGGTTTGCTAAATTTTATGTTTTTTGTCCAATGACAATTGATGGGAAAGCAAAGTCGATTTTATTGGACAGCTTAAATAGATTTGGCTACTCCTCTGAGCTGACTGATATAAATGAATACTTGTACAAATACGACACAGACTTAATGAACAACCAAGTTAAAAACAGAGGGATTTTTATCGAGAATGATAAAATATTTCAATTAACAATGGTGACAGCCGAAAACAACGAAATAAAAAAAGAATTTGGGTTTTATTCAAGAGGGAGATAGAAAACACGACACACAACAGCATGTTTGCGCTATGGCCGGGCGACCAGTTAAATTTTAGTATTTTTATAAAACCAACGTTTGGTTTCGCGGGACAATCCGCGGACAGTTTCGATGATATTTTGTAAATTGGATTCAACATTCCACCGATAGAACTTTAAAATTGGAAAATAGTTTGAAAAAACATATTCTGAACTTCTACTATTTGTTTAATCCTTAAAAACTGACTTGAATCACAATAGCCACAAAAGTCTATGATCCGCAATTTCATTCTCATTGCTTTTCGAAACTTTTTCCGAGAGCAACTGTCCACGGTAATTAATATTGCCGGTTTGGTGATGGGGCTTACATGCAGCATCTTTATCTTTTTATGGGTAATGGATGAGTTTCGTTATGATCGCTTTCATAAAGATCATGAACGAATTTTCGCTATCATGGAAAACCAAACCTATTCTGATGGTGAAATACTTACCTACGATGCATCACCGGCTCCACTGGCAGAAAAACTACAACAGGATTTTCCGGAAGTGGAGGTGTCAAGTCATTACTCGTGGCCCCGGCAAATGCTTTTTACAAACGGTCAGCAATCCATCTATCATGAAGGTTTTTTTGCCGACACCTCATTCTTTCAGTTGTTTACATTTCCATTGATTGAAGGAAATCCTGGCAAGCCTATGCCTGATTTAAAGTCTGTGGTGATCTCGAGAAGAATGGCGGAAAAATATTTTCCAGGACAATCGGCACTTGGCAAAGTACTTAGAGTAGATAATGAATGGGACGCGACCATCACCGCTGTACTTGAAAACGTACCTGAAAATTCAACCATCTGGTTTGATTTTATACTTCCTTTCCAGTTGTATGCGCAACAAACTTCCAAAAACCTGGATTGGAGCAACCACGCTACATTTACTTATGTGAAATTACGAGCGGAAGCAGACGCTGAATCTTTTTCTACTAAAATAAAAGATCTCTTATCGGACACACATGTTGAAAATAGTCAGATTAAACTTTTCCCTTTCCCATTAAAAGAATGGCGGCTCTTTTGGGAATTTGAAAATGGAGTGCAAACAGGTGGCGGCCGAATCGTATATGTAATTGGTCTTAGCCTTGCCTCATTTTTGATATTAGTTGCCGCCTGCGTCAACTTAATGAATCTTGCCACTGCCCGAGCCGCTAAACGAGCCAAGGAGGTTGGTATTAGAAAAGTTGCCGGAGCATCGCGGCCGGTATTAATTCAGCAATTCCTGATCGAGTCCATGTTGCTTTCCTTTGCATCACTGTTCCTCGCCTTGTTGAGTGTTCACTTACTCCTACCTCTTTTCAATTTCATGACCGAAAAAAAACTGATCATGGATTATTCAGATGGCTATCTTGTCAGTGGGCTGTTGTGTATTACAATTTTTACCGGCTTACTGGCAGGCAGTTACCCGGCATTCCTACTATCTTCTTTCAAACCAATTACTGTTTTACGAAGGCATTTATTTTCTCACCAGCATGGCTTGGGTCTGCGTAGCGTACTGGTGTTCTTTCAGTTTGGATTATCGATCGTACTTATCATCGGGGCATTTGCTTTCAATCATCAAATGCAGTACATGCTCACAAAAGACTTGGGATTTGATAAAGAAAATCTGCTTTATTTTCAGCCGCGACCAGGAAGTTTAAATAATGTAGAAAGCTTTAAACAAGAACTACTTCAAAACCCGCTTTTTGAATATGTTGGGCAAGGGTATGATCACCCCGTTAACATTAATAATAATGACAATGCCCAGTGGGACGGAATACCAGGAGAAGAAACCGTAACAGTTCAAACCACCGTATGCGATGCCGACTATGTAAAAGCCTTGGGGCTTAGGTTAGTAAAGGGTCGACATTTTTTACCTGATCTTGCATTGGACTCAACCCATTTTATTATTAATGAAACTTGCGCCAATCAAATGGGCTTTGAAAACCCAATTGGTCAGCGATTAAAGATTAATCAGACAGAAGGCAGTGTTATTGGTGTTGTGAATGATTTTCATCATCGTGATTTTGAATCGTCCATTGCTCCGGTAATTTTTGTACTCGGAAGATCTGAAGTTAAACCCATGACCATCTTTGTGCGGTATAAAAGTGGCGAAACTATTAAAGCCACGGCTTACCTTGAAAAAGTGTATAAAAAATTTGAGCCGGTATTTCCTTTAGAGGTTAGTTTCTTAGATACAGACTTACAGAGATTTTTAAAAAATGCTTTGGCGATCGGCCGCCTATCCTTATACTTAACAGCCATAATTATTTTCATTTCCTGCCTGGGTTTGTTTGGCCTCACCTTATCGGCTATAGAAAAGCGTACAAAAGAAATTGGTGTTAGAAAGGTACTGGGTGCAAGTGTCTCGCAAGTGGTTATTTTGTTATCAAAAGACTTTCTTAAACCTGTTGTCATTTCAATTATAATAGCATCACCCATGGGATACCTTTTGATTAATCAATGGCTTGAGGGGTTTGCCTATCATGCACCCGTACAATGGTGGTGGTTTTTAGTGGTGGGGATCATAATATTAACAGTGACTGCTCTTACGGTTGGGTTTCATTCTGCCAAAGCTGCATTAACTAACCCGACAGAAAGTTTACGAAGTGAGTAAACGATTACAGAAGTGGGTTAAGTGGGAGAATGGCCTGTACTCGTTGGCTAGCATGAACTGGTTGAAGAGGAAGCATGCCGAAAGACCGAATCTATTCGCACATTGGAAGTTGGTACATCCATAATGTAGCAATACATTTGTGATTAAACAGGAAGAGCCGTGTGAGTGGAGACTCTCAAGCACGGTTCCGTGAGAACCTAAGGGTGAAACTCCCTTGGGTGACTCGACTGTATGCAAGCCACCAAAAAAGTGATGGACGAAGAGATTATTAAACTTGGACTTAAGTCTGACGACTTTAACGAGACAGTTAATTCTAAATTGGAATTGATTGAAAGTGTTTTAACTTCTGGGAGACTTTTTAGAAAAAGTATTCAATACATAATCCTCAAGGAGCTGAGAATTTGTTTTAGAAATTCTAAATTAGACTATTCTGATAGCTTAGAAGTTTATTTTAATCAAAGGGGACGAAAGAAGCAATGGAAACGATTCAGAGACTCTATGGAATTGAAAACACCCAATCTGGAGGTGACTAAATTGGCAGTAGCGTTCATGGGATTGTATGTCATCTTATTTGTTTTCTTTATTGTTAAGTCAGCGTTAGACGACTTTAGTCGTTTTATATGGTTGTTGGGAAACATTCCTTTTGACATTCTTATTCTATCAGGAATTGGTGTACCACTTGCCATTATTTATGGTCTTGGGCGGACGGACCTTCCAGCTAGAACTATTGACGGACTAATTGACAAAATAGTGCAAGAGAATATTTATGACCTCTTGACGTCAGACAAGAGAAAACTAAGAGAGATTTTGGAGAGAGAGTTAAGAATGTAGTCAGGCCGCACAAGCCCTCTGTATTTATGAATCAGGTGAATTTGGATGATTTTGCTTTTGATGAAAACGACAATATTTATGCAACGACACATGTTTATAATAGTGTTTTAAAAATCACACCTGCTAAAGAAGTGTTCATTATTGCAGAGGAAAAAGAAGGCGTAACCGGTTCAACGGCTTTGGCTTTTGGTCGCACATCAGCAGACAAAAACATTATTTATGTTACAACCAATGGCGGCATTTCGTATCCACCTGTAAACGGTCTTGAAAATGCAAAAGTGGTTAAACTAACATTCGAATAATAAGACTGAAGCAAGGCAAGCAACATTTGTTAGTCAGGTCTTTCCGTGAAAGTAGTCGACCGGGTCTCTGAAAGTCACTTCGATTTTAGAATTTCTTTACCAGATATACCTCTGCTACCGTGGCAGTGTATAAACAGTTCATTGACTCTGTATTTTCAGATTTAGAACAACGTGGCAACAAGAATTTGATAATTGATTTAATAACGGATGACAAGATCGTGGTTGACTATTTTGCAGCGGCAGGTAAATGAACAACTGCCTGCAATAACATCTCGACAATAGATACTGTTAAATGTTGCTTGGCCATACACTACACCAAGTCATGTGCATACGCATATTTGATCAGGGCTACCAGATTGGCGCTACCGGTTTTACGTAAAATGTTTTTGCGGTGGGTTTCCACTGTGCGTTCGCTGATAAATAAAATTTCAGCAATCTGCCGGCTGTTATGTTCCTTCACAATCAGGCGCAGGATTTCTTCTTCACGGGTGGTGAGCACAGAAGTCTCGTCCGGATGATTGGCCAGTTGAATCAGCAGCCCGGAAATCTCGTCAGACAAATACCGTTTATTTTCCATCACGCGGGCGAGCGCTTCCACCAGAGCGGTGTGGGTGTCTTTCTTTAACACGTAGCCATGGATGCCTGCCCGTAACAGCTCTTTCACCACAGCCGGATCATCGTGCATGCTCAACACAATAACTTTAATCTCGGGTTGGGTGGCCTTGGCTGCCTTGATCAGTTCCAGCCCGGTGAGCTCCGGCATTTCATAGTCAGTCACCAGAATATCAAAGTCTTCCTGCTTTAACATCGCAAGGGCTTCCCGGCCGGCTGAGGCAGTTGCTTTCACCTGAAAGTTGGGCAACCCGTGAATAAGGGTTTTGACGCCTTCCAGCAAAATGCGATGATCGTCCACCAGCAGAACAGAATGTTTCTTCACAGAAGTGAAAGTACGACCAATCCAGTCGGTTAACCAAATTTTTCTTGAGTGGTTCACGGCTATGCTCCCAGCAAAGCACGGATGGAAATGGCTGGTAAGCTATACCGAGTGCTCGGTATTTTCCGGAGCATACACTTGAGTTGTCCTGGCTTGCCGGGGCACGGTGATCACTACGGTATTGTTGGGCCGGCCTTCCACCACGTCAAAGTCGATGGTTGCGTGGATGAGGTGAAGCCGTGAATGAATATTGCGCCAGCCATTGCCCTCATTTATTTGAAAGGTGTTTAGATTATACCCCTGTCCGTTGTCATCAATGGTGAACACCACTTCGTTTTCATAGCCTGTAAATGAGAGCGTGGCCTCGGTGGCGCTGCCATGCTTGATGATGTTGGAAAGAAATTCCTGTGCGATGCGGTAGATCGATACTTCCGTTACCTCTGTCAGGCGCTCCGGCAAGTCAAAGACGGAAACGGTGACATGCAATTTGCCGGCTTTGTTGATTTTGCGAGCCAGTTCGTGCAAGGCGGAGATCAGACCCTCTTTTACCAGGACAGGCGGCATCAGGTTAAAGGCAATGTTGCGAATTTCGCTATGCACTTCCCGGATGAGTTGCTCGGAGCTTTCAAAATAAACATCCCGTTTGTCGGGTTGGCCGGCCCATTGTTTCAACGACTGGATGTTTAGCTGCAAGGCGGCCATCAATTGCCCCATGCCATCGTGCAGGTCGCTGGCAAAACGTTTTCGTTCTTTTTCCTGCGAGTCGATCACGGCTGTGATCTGGGCTTCGCGGATGCGTATTTTCTGCTCATGAGCGATCAGTTGTTGCTGACGTTCGGTGCGCAATTTCCATACATAAAACAGCGCTATTCCCAGCAAGAGTAGCGCAAGCATTCCACCCATGAAGAAATAGTTGCGTTCAATGGTGGCGCTTTTCAGTTGGTTGTCTTTATTCAGATCAGAAATCTGACGGTCTTTTACTTCGGTGTCATATTTCGTTTGCAGTTCGAGTAGCTGTTTGGCTTTTTCTTTGCGGAACAGGGTGTCTTTGACGGTCATGAAGTGTTTTTGTTCTTCGTAGGCGGCCCGAAAGTCTTTTCTGGAAGCATGCACCTCGGCCAGCGATTCGCGGGCTTGCATGATTTGCTCTTGCGCATGAATCTTTTGCGCCATCTCCAGCGCCTGTTGGGCATAGGTGAGGGCTACTTTATCATTTCCCAGTTTGCTTTCGGCACGGGCCAGTTGCGACAAAGTGAACGAAAGTTCCTTCTTATTATCATAGCTGGTATGATAACCCCGTGCTCGTTCAAAATACTCTTTTGATCGCTGCCACTCGCCTGTCCGGTAATAAGCGGAAGCGGCATTACTGAGCGAAGTGGGAAGGAATTGCCAGATTTTTTGTTCTTCAAACTCGGCTGCAGCCAACAAGGAGTACTTGATTGTACTGTCGTATTGACTCATGTTCAAATACAAGGCGCCCAGATTGGAGTGACAGGCCGCCATCCCAAACTTGTTGTTCAGTTTGGTGTAAAGACGCAGCGCTTTGTCGTAATAGTCAGCGGCTTGGGCCCAGTCGTTTTGGGCACGAAAGACAATGCCAATGTTGGTCTGCACCATAGCGATTTTGCTTTCATCGCCCAGGCGTTCATAAATTTTACGGGCATCAAAATAATGCTCCAGAGCTTTTTGATAGTTTCCGGTTTCGTCATAGATAATTCCCAAAGAGTTGAGCGTATTGGCAGTCTTGGAGTCGTCTCCCAGTTCCTGTCGTATCTCCAACGCTTTCAATTCCAGGGTCAATGCTTCGGAGTAATTTCCCTGAGCTTCGTGCGTCACGCCAATGTGATTGAGCGCTTCTGCTTCGAGGTCTTTGAACTGACCTTTTTGAGCCAGGGCGAGAGCCGTCAGCCCGTTCTGGCGTGCGCTATCGGCATTGGAAAACCGTTGTTGCCAACATAACTCCAGCAGTGCTATTACTTTATCCCTTCCTTCGGTCAATGCTACTCTGGCACGAAGACTGTCCAGATCATGATTTTGAGACCAACCGGTCTGGAGGATGCCTAAAAACAGGATCACGAACAGAATTTTGGGAAAGGAGACCATCATATACCGACCACTAGGTATGTGCAAATTACCAAAATACACGGATTGATAGGCGCTATGGCCTGCCGTTTCTTTGAGCCACTAAAATCAATCAACTCATGAAACACCTAACCTATCTGTTGCTCCTGTTTGCGGTGACGGCTTCTGCGCAAACGCTGGACCTGGAAAAAACGTATGACGTTTCCAAAGAAGCTCAAAAGGGATTTATCCACATGGTAAATTCACGAGTGGAGGATCGTCAGTTTGATGTAGTCTACCGGGTGCGTGCCAAAAAAAATCAGGCAAAGTTTATCACCTACACCTTTGACACAGACTTCAATTTTGTACGCGAGTCGGAAGAACTTATCAATATGGAGAAAGAACTTCCGGAAAAATACCGCCCTAAAAGATATCGGGGGGAAAACTATACTGTAGAAGGGTTGGCTGTCGATCCTAATATGATGGGAACTCTCATATTAAAGCGCAAACTCACCAAGTTTAACTGGAGCTGGTTCTTTGGCGGCTATAATGTAGATGTGGATGTGGCCGAAAAGCTGAAAGCCAAAACCGATGACGATAAGAAGTTGTTCTACCACGCTCACATTGAAGACAACACCGCGGGGAACGTGATGGTGTTAGCCGGGGAGAAAGGCAGCGGCAAAAACGGATGGATCGATCATCAGAAAAACTTTCATTTCCTTAAATATGATATTAACCTCACACAATTGGCCGATGTGTCTGTGAATTTTGAGACTCCGCAGGTAGTGGCGGCCACCTATGGTTATCCTACCCTGAGTGACGATGCCAGGACAGACATGATCGTAGTTTTCGCTCCGTTCAAAGCCAAAAACTACACCGGCCCCAAAATCTGGAATCCAAAGGCCAACGAGTATACCTATGTGCGGGTATCGTATGAAGGGAAACTGCTGGAGCGCATCACGTTTACATCGCCCAATAGTATTTGGTTTATTGACGACTTCATCATGTCCAAAGACGGATCGGTATACATCTATGGCCCGGCCAACGATGAAGCCAACGATTACTACGAATCACGGATCGCTTATGAGGGCAACGAAAAAAAGAAATGGCCTCGTTACCAACTTGCTAAAATTGAAAAAGGGAAGATGCAGTTTGTGACCAGCACCAGCATGGATGACTTTGAAACCAAATTGCGGCTACAGCCCGATGGCAAAAAAGGCGATCCTTACAAAGGCAGAAGAGTGGCATTTCTAGAGAATGTCATTGGCCCGAATGGTGATATTATTCTCTGCGGCCAGAATTACGGATTGATGCGCAACGCGAAAGGTCAGGTGATCGGTCGTGGCTATGAAGATCTGGTGATGTTCCATTTCGATGCCAAAGGCAATCTGGTATCCCAATACAGCATGAACAAGAAATTCAAAGGCATCCATCCGGATGAGCACATCTTCGAATTTTCCAACGATGGCAATTCTTTGTACTGGTCGTACTTCGATGTCACCGGCACCAAACTGGTAAAGGAATTGGATTTTGCCGTAGAGAAACCGTTGGTGACTCCTAAAATGGCCAAGATCAATTTGAAAACGGGAGCGTTTGATAAGTATAGCGAATATGGAAAGGGTGATAACTTCGCTCATTACGGTGGCATCACCAACTACTTCCGCTACCAGGAGGCCAACAAAGTGGCCTACTTTGGCGAAAACAAAAAGGGCAGCATCCTGTGGTTTGCCCGCATCAACCTGGATAAGTAGGTGTTGATTTTAGTATCCGGGAAAGGTGACTGCTCTCAGGCGGTCACCTTATTTCCGTTGCTCACACATGTTTTAATGCTTCCCTGATGAAAACTTGTTTTGCTTCATTTGCGCTGATCATTGTTTCGTTATTGGTGTCCGGTCAATCCCGGTTGAATTTTCTCGCAGACGGATTTGACGATAACCGAAACAACTGGACCTTGTTTGATACCCAGGACTACCGGTTTCAGATTTCCGAGGGTCACCTGGCCATCGATGCCTATCAGGTGTCCGTTCATGCTTTTCAAAATATTCACGCTGCCCGGGAGGATTCCTATGCGATACATGCGCGCATGATCTTTATTAGCGGGACCAGTGAAGGGTGGATGGGTATCCGGTTTAACATGAACGAAGACGCTTCCCGATACCTCACCTTCAGCTACCACAATGCGCAAGGGTTTCTTGTAAGTAACCATAACGGTAAAAAGTACGAGGTCTTACGACAATCCAAGTCAACCGTGATTAAACCATATGACTATAACACCCTCACCGTGATAAAGAAGGAGAATAGCTATCAGTTTTTAGTCAACGACAAACAGGTATTCCAGGACGAGATTAAATCATTTTATGGCGGACAGGCGGGCGTATATGTGAGCGCCAATATGAGTGTGAAGATAGATGAGTTTCAGGTGTACGACCTTCGGAGAGGTAAACAGAAACTGGTTTCGAGCCAGGTAGCCATGGCGAAAGCCAGTGATGCAGATGTTAAACAAATCATTCAGCAACAATCGTCCATGTCAGAGGATTTCCGCGGGTTTTATGAATCGTTTATTAAAGCTGCCTTTCCGTATGAACACAGCACGGTAATTCAATACGCCAAAAACATTAACACCGTTCCGTTTGTGCGCAAAACATTTTTTGAATATGACCTGAGCTCCATGCGCTATCACCACGTGAATGCCCTCACCCTTCTCTCCGTGTGCCAGGGAGGATATACTTTTTTAGTGGCAGAGCAGTACGGACCCAATGCCCATCAGGACGTGGTTAAGTTTGTGATTGTGGCTTACGACCGGCAGGGGACATTGCTGGGCCGCAAAGACGTGGGAATGGAAGTCATGGAAAACGGCAAGTATTTTCAAACCCTGGATTTTCGCGTAAGCCAGTCGGGCAGTGCCATCATATTCGATGTACGGGAAACGTATTTCAATGGAAACGTCAACAAAAAAATGGTAAGCTTTAATGGCGACATCTGTAACCTCAACAGCTATTAAAATCCCGAATCATGAATGTATCCAATAGGCTTCGTCAACTCACCTGGGGGATGATACTCTTCTGGAGTATCTGTGATTCCGAAAAGGTTCAGGCACAGGAGCCGTACTATGTGGATTTGGAAAACAAAATACGGACCGCCTATGATCAAAAAAATTATGAGCAGGCACACCGGTTTGCGAGTGAATTACTCAGCGTCTATCCCGATAATTTTCATGCCCTTGTGCATCAGACGGCTTCACTCATGTTTTTGAACAAGCCTGGTGAAGCCCGCAGGTATGTTGACATCGCATTGGAGTTGGACCCTTCTGCCCCCGGCCCGCTGACAGCCAAAGCTTACCTTGTGTTACTGGACGGGAACACCGATGCGGCCCGCCAACTATTGATGACCGCCACCCGGTTCGGCCCCGAAAAATCAGAAATAAAAGATGCGGTGGACGAGATGGCCGTCTTCGGAAAAACGTTTGGCCAGGCAGCTGAATTCAAAACACTGTCCGACTGGTTAGTTCAAACGGAACCCACCATCCAAGATCGTTGGCTTTCCCTCGGCAAAGTCATTGATCAATTGAATCAACTGCCAAGAGATGCAGCCATCATCACGGCCCATACGCTGCAGTTTGTTTCGTCATTTCAATCCATTCAACGCCCGGATTTGGCGTTGCTGGCGTATTTCATGGGCGCCAAACATCTGGCCAATCTGGGTCTGGCCAGCGAGGCAAATGAGTTGGCTCTGAAGGGATATACCCAGCTGAAGGTTATTGGGCTCCAGAAGTTTCCGGCCGTTTCCTCTCAAATCATCTGGCAGCTAATCACTTTTGCCAACGCCAGAAGTGATTTTGAACAAACAGTACAATATGCCGCAGAACTTCCTTCTTATGCAGGCAAAAGTTTGCTGCCGGTGTATGATACAGAAGCCTACCAGATGGTGTCCACGGCCTATGCGCGGTTGCGTTCGGGAGATGAACTTAAAAATAAACAGTTTGCCCAGACGTATGCGACACTGTCATTTAACCAGGCCCAAAAATCTCAGTATATCTATGGCATCGTATCGGCCTGTAATGCCATTATCCTGAGTGCCCATACAGATGATCCTCAGGCGCTGGCCAACGCCATTTACTATGGCGAACAGGGGTATCTGTTGGGAGAGCAGTATCATCTGGAGTTGAGGAATTCCCTTCTCACCAATCTGGCCTTGTTATATTGGCGACAAGGAGCGGAAGGAAAGCAAAAGTCGATAACGCTGCACCGAAATCAAATTGATAAAGCCAGAGGTGCTGGCGACTGGAATGCCGCATCTCTTTTACTCAACAACCTGGGCAGCCTGTATTATTTTGGAGGGGATATAGATCAGGCCATCGTTTATTTTGAGGAGTCGGCAGCGTTGGCCGGTTATGGCCCCGAGTTTCACAACGTGCGTGATAAACTTTCGCACTACCAGAGCCAGATGAGCGCCTATCAATGGCTGGTGCTCTGTTACTCCAAGAAAAATGACAAGGAAAAAACATTTGATGCCATGGAGCGCAGCCGGGCCCGTGTGTTGAATGAGCGATTGACTCAGGAAGAGACACCCATGCCGGTGATTGCCGACTTGCAGGATATGCTCCAGGCAGATGAAGCGTGTATCATGTATCATGTTTTTTCAGGTTATGAAATCACCATTCTGGTGGTGACCAAAAAATTTGCGCACGTATTGTATCATGCCGATGATCGTTTTGTTGGGGACATCCGCGACACCTATTTTAACCGGAACCATCCGGTGGAAACGGCCCGTCCGGCCGAGACGAAGAACAAATGGTTCGAAGTCATCTCCTCCCAATATCAGCGCACGCAAGTGTATCAAGGGTATAATAAAAGTGATATCGCTCCCCGCGAAGAGTATGACCGGGTCACCAAACTTTCAAGACAAAATCTGGAAAACCCGGGATTTGACGATGACTTTCTGTTCGATGCACTCAACCGCTATCAGAAGTATCTGATCGTGCCTATCCTCAACAAGCTTACCGGTATTAAGACGCTGATCATTTCACCCAACGACAACCTGAGTTTTATCCCATTTGAAGCGCTGCGAACGTTTGACGGAAAGTACCTGGTGGAAAAGTTCAATATCCGTTACATACACTCCACGCGAGTATGGCAACAACTGTCGCAACGTCAATACGGGAGTACGCGCAAACCGCTGTTGGCCATGGGTGGTGCCATCTACGAAGCCATGCAGGAAAAGCCCATGCCCCTGGAAAGTCAGGCCGACCTGAATTTGTTACAGGCACAAGTAGCGGAAGACCTGCGCGAAGGGAAGTCGTTGCGAAAAGCCTATGCAAGTTTGTTTGGCACGCAACCCATGAATGCCTTGCCAGGCACGATTGAAGAGGTACAAAATATAGCGCGAAACGTCAGCGGGGCGGAGGTGTTCACCGGAAGAGAGATGAGTGAGACGCGCCTGAAAGCAATGTCAAAAAGTGGAGAACTGGCGCGCTACAAAATGGTGCATCTGGCAACGCATGGGTTTGTGGTAGCCCAGGTTCCTGATCTTTCCGGTCTCGCCATGAGCATTGCCCCGAAAGAACAAGATGGTGAAGACGGATTTTTAAATATGGTGGAGGTATCGCAGTTAAAAATGAATGCAGACATTACCGTTTTGTCGGCTTGCCAAACGGCATTGGGAAAATTGTATGTGGGAGAGGGTGTGACAGGGCTCACGCAGTCACTGTTGCTGGCGGGCTCCAATGCGGCACTTGTCTCATTGTGGCCGGTCAGTGACATCTCTACGATGAAGTTCATGTCGGATTTTTATAAAGAAGTGGCGAAGGGGAAAGCGTATGCACCGGTAGTAAATGATCTCAAGCGCAAGTTCATTAAGGGAGATTACGGCAAGGAATTTCAGCATCCATATTATTGGGCACCTTTTATTTATTATGGCCGATAAGGATAGTCAATCCGTTGGTTTCACCCGCGCAGTCCTGCCATCTTCTACTCTTGGCTAAGAATCAAATTCATCTTTTATCTCACCCTATCCCTCGATCGCAACACGATAAACGATTTACTTCCGACCCAATACCCAGCCGATGACGCCACCGGTCAGACCCATCATGGTGGCTAAGACGGCCACGTCTGCGATCGCTCCCGGCAAGGTCATGGTATTCATGGTACCGTACATATTCATGTCCATCCCTAGTGCCATGATAAAGCCGATGGTGGCACCTGCCTTTAGCCCCCCACCAAAGGTGGTGATGTTTGCCCAGTTGCCGAAAATGTAAACGAGTAAATAAGCCTGTACGATGTTACCAGCGACCAATGCCCACCAAATCATCTCCGTGTCGGAGCGCATCACTCCGATGGCAGTGCCGGCATGGGAAGCGAAAAAATCCATCAATAGGATGCCGTAAAGAATAAAGCCAAGCATAAAGTAAACGACAAACCCCGCCAGGGTTGCCATGATTCTTTTTTGTGCAGTCATACAGTTATGGGTTTAGGGGAAAGCAAGGTAGTAAAAGTGTTGAAAATTGTTTTCAAAACGGCAGTAAAGGCTTTGCCTGATCGTTTCTAAAGGCCACAAAAAAAGAAACCAAATCCTTACTTTTAGCCAGTAGTTACAATCAAGGATTCTTTATTCATGGAAAATCTAAAAGACGCTCAAGCCGACATGCGGGTTGGCTACACCAATGGCTCCATCGGAGTCATTGTTTCTGGTACCATGTGGCTCACCTCTGGGTTGGTGGCCTTATGGGATACATCCGCACATGCCATCTGGGCGTTGTTGATCGGAGGAGTATTTATTTTCCCCGTCAGCAAGGGGATCGAAAAAATTCTGGGCAAACGCGCCCATCATACCAAAGGAAACCCGCTGGGTGCTTTGGTGATGGAAGGCACCATTTGGATGATCATGTGCCTGCCATTGGCTTATGGGCTTTCGCTTCTCCATCACCAGTGGTTCTTTCAGGGAATGTTGTTGATCATTGGCAGACGTTATCTGACATTTGCCACCCTCTACGGGTTACGCCTGTACTGGGTGTTGGGGGCTTTATTGGGAGGCGCGGCTTATCTCTTGTTTAGTTTACGGCAACCCGCTCATGTTTCTGCTCTGACCGGGGGGATCATTGAAATCGTATTTGGAATTTTTATGTGGGTCAACGCTAAAAAAACGGCTGTCTGAATTTTATGAAAAAGAAATTATCAGGAGCGCAACAAAAAGAATTGATTGAAGTGCTTCACATTCGGTTTGATCAAAACAGGAATCGTCATCAAAACCTGGACTGGAAAAATGTACTGGCTAAACTCAACGCTCACCCGGAGAAATGTTGGTCGCTTGAACAAATGGAAGCCACGGGTGGCGAACCGGATGTAGTCGCGTATGATAAAAAGAATGATGAGTACATTTTCATGGATTGTTCACCCGAAACACCCAAAGGCCGTAGAAGCGTGTGCTACGACCACGAAGCATGGGAATCGCGCAAGGAAAACAAACCACCAAACAGCGCTATGCAAATGGCAGCGGACATGGGCATTGAGCTGTTGACAGAAGATCAATACCGGACATTGCAAAAGCAGGGGCCATTTGATGCCAAAACATCCAGTTGGATTAAAACTCCTGCTGCCATCCGCAAGCTGGGAGGCGCGTTATTTGGCGACTTTCGTTTTGGCCAGGTATTCATCTACCACAATGGGGCAGAATCATACTATGGGGTGAGAGGTTTCCGGGGATTGATACGGGTGTGATTCCTTACTGCTTCAGGATTTCAACCGCCTTGATTACAGGTTTAATCTGCCATTTATTAGCGTGATGAGTATTGAATTTGCCTATAAGACATCGTTGTAAGAAATCTTAAGAAAACTATTAATTTAGTGTAAAAGATACCTAAATGAATAAAAACAAATACGTAGACTTTGTTTCGGACAAACATCTTTTAAGATGCATTGAAAATCTGCACAGTTCATATTTAAGAGCCAAAAAGAATATTTCTAAGCAGAACTTCTACAGTAATAAGGTCGATACAATAAAACTGACTTTTGACTCAAAATTCAATGACATCAATGAGGAAAGTCTTATTCAAGTTGAAATCTTAAGGCAGATAGACAAATCAATTAATAATTCAATAGGGACATTTCATGAACAAGTCCTCGGTGGAATAAAAGGTTATGAAATTGGAAATTTGAGTGGTTTCGACATCAAAGCTAAAGACGACACTCTTTTTGCCGACATTAAAAATAAACACAACACAATGAACAGTAGTGCCGCTGAAGCGTTGTTTCAAAAATTAGCTCGTTACGCTAATGACTATAAAAAAGCAAAATGTTATTGGGTTCAGATTTTAGCAAAGGGAAGTTTTAATGAACTTTGGTCTGGCGAAATCAATGGGAAAGAATATTCTCATACTAGGGTTTATAAAATTTCGGGAGACCAATTTTATGCGTTGTTATCAAAGCAAGAAGACGCTTTTTTTCAACTTTACCAAGGACTTCCAGGTGCAATTAAAGACTATTTAAAAACAATTAAAGAAGACAAGGAACAAAATGAAAACTCTGCCTTAGATGAGATAAAATCAGCAACAAAAATATCCAAGAGAAGCATCTTGGATCAAATCACATTTGAGAATTATAGTTACTACTTAGGTTTTGATAAACTATAGTATGAATTTAAAAATTTAACGATTGAGTAGCCAACTTCTCTTCCCAAGTTAACAGGGACAGCATTCCCTATCTGTTTATATTGCTGAGCAACAGAGCCTTCAAAAATCCAGTCATCAGGAAAAGTTTGAATTCTGGCATATTCTCTAACAGTAAAAGGTCGTGTTTCATCTGGGTGACATCTTTCTGTTTGCTTTTGAGCAGGACTACAAGTTAATGTTAAGCAAGCCTCATCCCAACCAATTCTTCTTGCTATTCCCGTTTTACCACCACCGAGATAAAAACTTCCACCCATAAATTTTTTTTGAATCTTCAAAGGTAAATCTCTCCAATAGCCTTTGGGAGGAACTAAGTCAAGAACTTCAATTTTACTCTTTGGATATTTTGCTCCAATAGATTTAGGCACATTACTATTAAACAATTCACCCTTTTTAAGAGCATCCTTCAGTGTATAGGTTTTTTTATATGGTTTTGGATATTCGTATTGGACGCTTATGTCTTTACGAACTCCAACTAAAATTAATCGTTCTCTTTTCTGCGGAACTTTATAGTTCACAGCTTTCAATACGTTGACAGGCACTACATTGTAACCAATTTCATTTAAAATAGAAACCATTCCCTTTAAGGTCTTTCCACCATCATGACTAAGCAAACCACGAACATTTTCACCAATGCAAATCAACGGATTAACCTGCTGGACAACCCTTGCAAATTCATAAAATAAAGTTCCACGAGCATCTGCCAATCCTAATTTCTTCCCTGCATAACTAAACGCCTGACATGGAAAACCACCAGTGACCACTTCAACTTTATTATGATACTCTGAAAAGTCAAATGACTTAATATCGCCCTCCAAAACTTTCCAATTTGGTCTGTTCCTCCTGAGTGTTTGACACGCCCACTTATCTATTTCGTTTAGCGCAACACATTTTAATCCAGCCATCTCCATTCCAACAGCCAAACCGCCTGCCCCAGCAAACAACTCTAAAACTTTGTAGTTTTTAAGTGGCTCAATATAATTACTGACAGTATCTTTTACACTTGAATTAAACTCCGAGAAAAGACTCTCAACTTGCTCCCGTTTATAGACACGGTAATTACTCATTGGTTCACGGACAGCTGACAATTTCCCCTCCCGATCCCATCTTCTGAGAGTTTCTTTACTTTTTCCAATATACTCAGACGCTTCCGACAGTGTTAAATAGTCATTCATAACCAAATTATTCAACCTTATACAATGGTTACAAATTTATTGAAATTTGATAATAAGCAAATAGGTGTAGGAAAAATAAAAATGAAGTACGGTTGATATTGTAGAGGGAAGCCCTAATTACGGCATTGCCTTCTCCACCGGACTCTTGTCTCCTGTCATTTCCCAATGCCCCAGCGACATGGGGATACAATCAATGGCATTGAGTCGATCAAAAAATTCCTTCACCAGAAATGGCTGACTTTGGGATTCCTTGCGCCTGGCAAATTCGGCCAGTGTATTTTCGAGCAGATACTTGCCCGTAATATAACTGGTGCCATACCCGGGCTGTCGCAAGTATAGGTGTTGTTCAAAAAGCAAGAGTTCTTTTTCGGTTTTCATCCACCCACGGGGTGTGTACTCCGAATGGATTTTTCCGGCCTCTTCCATGGTTAAATCATTGGCATGTGCATATAGCGAGCCCAGGCCCCGGGCTGCACGTTGCGCAATCATGATGTAGACAATCTCTTTTACGCGGGGATCATCGTTGTACAACCCAGCCTGCATAAACATTTCTTCCACGGCCGTGGCAACACCTTCGTTGCGGGAGTCAAAAATGTTATACAACAACGGCTCCTGGCGGATGGCGCTTGCGTGGGGTTCCAGATCCATGCGTGCCAGTTCAAACCAATGATAAAAATGGGAGTACAGTGGGCGCGGGTCGTAGTGCATACCAATCACAAAGAAGTTTCGTTTTTCTGTTGGCACAAATTTGCCTAAGTGTACACGCAAGGCAGGCTCAAAGTATTCTTTAACAGTCACAATCTCATCTTTTTCTAAAAAGGTAAGCAGACTCTTGGCCGCCCGTTCGGTTAAAGCCGCAAAAGCTTCCGGAGTATCGGCTGCAGTTAAGACTGGTAAATTACGGTTGCGATGTTCTTCCAGTTTCAAAGCCGTCCACGCGCGGGCCAGTTCACGTTTTAGTAACAGTACTTCGTCTTCCCACGTCAGTGGAACCAGATGCACGTTTTGTAAATACCAGGTATAGTTTTCCTTTCCTATTCCCGAGGGACCGGTTTTGGAAGTGGCTTGTTCTTCCAGCCAGTCGGCCAGATCATTAGTGGAGACGATCGCATCTCTCACCGCGGTTACTACATCCGATTGCTCACTGATGCCAGGCATGGAAAGGATGCTTTCCAAATCCTTACTTTGGGTTTTGATATCGCGAATACCTGCGATCCATAAGTCTTTCGCGTTACCCGTGAGATTGATTTTGGCTTGCGCGTTCAAGGGTGCGATCACACGAAGCTGAGTGAGTAATTTTTCCTTACGCTCACTTGTCAGCGGAAAGAAATACTTCCAGATATCCAGAATCGCTGCGTGCGAGGGCCCCTCATGAGCCGGGACATCGCTGCGATCCATCCACAGCGTTTTATAAAAAGCCGGGTCGCGTTCCCACGGGCGCATCACCCGGTGGTCGAAATCCAGACCATTCATCTCGGCCTTGATTATGTACCAATCCACCTGTTGCGAAACGGACCAGCCCGTAGTGTCAAAATTGTTTAACCGTTGTTGCCATTGTGGTAAGGCAGCGTGCTGCTTTTTCATAGCTTCAACCGAATAATCTGGGATGCCATCTTTCAGCGGTGGGCGTTGAAACTCACGCCACTCTTGAAACAGAGTTTCCAGTTCCGCATGGGTTTTTGTTGGGGGGATGGTGGTGTCAACAGGCTTGGAGCAACGGAAGACGATCAGCAACAGAACAAGAGCAAAAAGTGGCTTTTTCATGGACAACTTTAGGGTGATATTGTGTAAGTTTGAACGATGACAAAGGTAAAACTAACGATTAACAATAACGGCTCCATCAAAGTAGATGGAGATTTTGAAATAGTAGATGCGACCGGTCAGGCGTACGGGTTGAACGGACGAACCGTTGTTTCACTATGCCGGTGCGGGCTCTCGGCCAATAAACCTTTCTGCGATGGCGCACACAAGGAAAAATTTGAGCACACGGCCCAGGCTTTTGAATTGCCTCCACGGAAGGTGTAGAAGATCGATAGAAAAGCTTCATAGGATCACGTTGAGTAGGCGGATGGCGGCCAGTCCTTTCGTACTGCTTTCCCTGCTTTAAAATACCGTTCAAGTGTTATGAAAAAATCCTTGCTGCCGTTCGCACTCCTCCTTTCCATTTCCACCTTCGCACAAAAATCAAAAAAGTCAACGCCATCGGTTTACTATCCCGGTAAGGAATGGGAAAGGAAAAAGCCAGCGACTGTGGGAATGGATTCTGCGTTGGTGCAAGCCTCCATTGATTTTGCCAAAGCTCACGAAACCACAGCCCCGCGTGACTTGAAGTTAAATCACTATCGTTCTTTTGGTCGCGAACCGTTTGGGGAGGCGATTGGACCACTGAAAGATCGGGGCGATCAGTCGGGCATCATCATTAAAAACGGCTATGTGATTGCCGAGTGGGGCGATCCGTATCGTATTGATATTGTAAACAGCGTTACCAAAAGTTTTTTGTCGACCGTAGTGGGACTGGCCCACGATCGCGGCCTGATTCGCAACATCGATGAACCGGTGCACACCTATGTACCGCCCATTGAATTGTACCGCCCGATTCGGATCAACAACAAAGCAGATGAGTTTAATCAATCGGATCTGATTGAACCATTTAATACTCCGCATAACCGGGCCATTACGTGGCGACAAATGCTTCAGCAAAACAGCGATTGGCAAGGGACGCTTTGGGGCAAGCCCGATTGGGCCGACAGACCAGAGAAAGACTATCAAGAGTGGCTGACCAAACGCAACCTGCCAGGCAAAGTGTATGAGTACAACGATACGCGTGTCAATGCCCTGGCGCTGGCAGCCCTAAGTGTCTGGCGCAGACCATTGCCGGATGTGCTAAAAGACCATATCATGGATCCAATCGGTGCATCCAATACCTGGCGATGGTATGGCTATGAAAACTCGTGGATTGTATTGGATGGCAAAGTTGTTCAATCAGTTTCCGGAGGTGGCCATTGGGGTGGGGGTATGTATTTGCATGCCTATGATATGGCCCGGTTTGGTTACCTCACCTTGCGCAATGGCAAGTGGAATGAAAGACAATTGGTGTCTGAGCAATGGAACCAATGGGCACAAACGCCTTCAGGCCCGGAACCAACGTATGGATTTATGAATTGGTTTCTGAATACAGACAAGAAGTATTTGCCCAGCGCCCCGGAGAAAGCCTTTGCCCACATTGGCAACGGCACCAACATCATTTATGTAGATGCTGAAAACGATCTGGTGGCAGTGGTTCGCTGGATCGAAAATGACCACATCGATGAGTTTATAAAACAACTACTCTCAGCCAGGAAATGATGGCTCGTGTATACTTGCATCAGTCGTCATGCATACTCCTTCAGAAATGCTTTTAAAACAGTTTCGATTTTCTCGATTCACTCACTTCTCAGTGACTTTACCGGATTAGCCCGGGCTGCCAGAATGGATTGATAGCTGATGGTCAATGACACAATCACCAAAATGGCCAGCAAACTGATGCCGTACGTAATCACATCAATGGACGTGCGGTACACAAAGTTATCCAACCACTGGTTGATAAAATAATAAGAGGCTGGTACTGCTATCAAAAACCCAAGGATAATCAACCCCGCAAAATCCTTATACACCAACCTTAATATCCCTGGCACAGTAGCCCCCAGCACCTTGCGTACACCAATCTCTTTTACTTTACGCTGCACCGTAAAAAGCACCAGGCCATACACTCCCAGACAGGAAATGATGATGGCAATACCAGCAAATGCCTGAATGATGGACCCGAAATTCGTAAAGCTGGTGTACTGCTGCTGAAGATCTTCATCCAGGAAGGTAAACTCAAACGCTTTTTCGGGGAACAACCGGTTCCATTCCTGTTCCATCGTTTTTATCTTATCCTCTACTTCCGCATTTTCAAATTTCACTGACAGCGTATTGTAGAGGTATTGATCCATGGAAAGTACAATGGCAGAAATAGGCGTGGTGAGTGAAGAGAAATTGAAGTCCCTGACCACACCTACTACCTTTCCGTTTTTACCTTCGCGCTGAATGGTTTTGCCCAACGCTTTTTCGGGGCTTTCCCAGTTAAATTCTTTGACAGCTGTTTCATTGATCAGAAATGCTTCCTGTGGATCCGTACCATACTCACGACTAAAACTACGCCCGGCAACGACCGGGATGTCAAAGGCCTCTACAAAATCATAATCCACCGCCAGGTTTGCAGCAAATGTCATATCTTCGGTGCTGACACCCTCAGGAAGAGTGCCTCGATAGATGGCCCCGCCACCCGGAGAGCCGGAAGACAAAGTGGTTTGTTGGATGCTGCTCTGCTGCATCAACAGATCGCGAAAAGTTTGAAGTTTTGATTTGAACGTGGAGTCGCCCTGTTGAAAAAAACCATTCAGGTTTTGACTTTGAAGGGGGATATTGATCATATGTTCCTTTTGAAAACCCAGGGGTCGGCTTTCCAGAAAATTCAGTTGCTTGACAATCAACAATGAGCCGGATAACAGCATACAGGCAATGGATAACTGAAAAACCACCAATGCTTTCCGCATCACTTGTCTGCGACCGCCTTTCTGATCGCCTCCTTTCAGTGCATTCACGGTTTCGAACCTGGTAACAAAATACGCTGGATATGCCCCTGCCAGCACGGTGAGTATCACGAGCAAGCCGATAGAAAACATGATGAGTCTATGATCAAGAACATCCGCAAAAATCAGGTTCTTCCCGGTGAACACATTCAGTTGAGGTAATGCCATATAAAAAACCGCATAAGCCATCAACAAGGCAAAACAACAAAACACAAAACTTTCTGCCAGAAACTGAAGGATGAGTTGAGATTTCAGAGAGCCCAATATTTTTCGCAGCCCAATTTCTTTCATTCGTGTCAGCGATTGGGCTGTGCTCAAGTTGACATAGTTGATGGCAGCAATTAATAAGGTAAGAATGCCCACCGCAATGAAAATATAAATGTTTGTCATGGAGTTGACAGGCGTGGGTTCTCCCTGATAGGTGCTTTTGAGGTGAATGTCCAGCATGGGCATTAATGTGAAGGTCTGACCTACCAGTGCCTTTGGGTTGGCGTTCTTTTTCAGGAATTCCGGCATGGTGGAATTGATGTGATCAGGATTGGTTCCTTCCTTTAACAAAACATAGGTATACGAGTGACTGATCGAAAAATTCTGAGCCAGGTTGGCGCGAAGCACTTGTTCAGTTTTTTCATCTTCCAGATCAAACATATCATCATACGGGACGAGCATGTTAAACCGGATGTGAGAATTTTCAGGGAAATTTTTAACTACGGCTATGACTTTGAACGACTGACGTCCAGAAAAGATAAGCGTTTCACCGATGGGGTTTTTATCACCAAAGTATTTGGTCGCCATCTCTTCATTGATCACCACGGTAAACTTATCGTAGAGTGCCCGTTCGGGATTACCCTTCACAAAGTCAAACGAAAACATATGGGTGATGGCGGAGTCAGCAAACATCACGTTGGTTTCTTCAAAAGCTTCTGTACTTCCTGGCACACTGATGCTCACGTTGCGACCGTACACACGCGCTACTTCTTCCACTTCCGGATAAAAGTCTTTGAGGGGGGGAGCAATGGGAGGAGGGACACTGGCAATTTGCATACCATTGGACACCGTATATCCAAACCGATATAGCCGATCAGCCTTGGTATGAAACTGGTCATAGCTGGTTTCATTTCTGACATAGGCTAAAACCAACAATGCCAGCGCCAGGCCGCAGGTGAGTCCGACAAAGTTGATAAAGGAATAAGCCTTGTATTTGATAACATTCCTGAAGGCTGTTTTGAAAAAATTCTTGAGCATATGTCTGCGTCTTTAGGAAAATGATTCTTTTATGGAGGATACCGATGAGTCTGTTTTTGTCCTTGAAAATTACACAATCTCCAAGAATATAAATTCAATTTTTAACTTTCGAATGATTCATGGAGAAAGATGCCCAGGTTGTTAACTACCGGGTAAGGAAGCACTATTCTCGTGAATCAGATTAGTTGACAAGGCTGCTGATTACAATTTCTCTAATTTTCGATTCGTAGTAGTAGTGAAGCTGACTGTCAACATCATACTGATTTTGTAAAACAATAACATCGATATCTTTTATGGGGATATAAAATTTCAATGAAATAAAGCCTAATCCCTTGCCGCTATGTCCAACATATGTAACAGGACTTTTATCGCTTATTCGAAGTCCATAACCATAGCCAACTTTATCTTTCCCAAAAGAGTCGTGCTGGGCCGTGATTTCGTAATGGGTCATTAACTGATACGTTTCCGGCTTTAGTATTTTTCCATGATGAAGTTTTTTATCCCAGGTATTTAGATCGATGGCATTGGAAATCATGCCGCCAGCAGGAATAAAATTTGCCCAGGTTTCAGGTGTGTGATTGAGACTTTTGAAATCAAACAATTTGACTGAATCCTTCGACACCCAATACCCATGAACAAGCCTTGCGTTTGGTTTATCTATTTGGTAACAATAGCTATTGGGCATGTTCAATTCTTTGAAAAGACTATTGGCTATTTCTATAAATGTTCTGCCCGTAACTTTTTCAATGATTGGTCTCAATAAGCCATAACCCGGGTTGCTATAGTAATAGTCTGTTCCGGGTCTGAAAGACAATGGCTTGGCAATATCAACGATTCCCGCAGTGTTGTTAAGCAGATGGTGAACTGTGACCGTATCAGCCCACGTCTGTTTGAAATCAGGCAAGTATTTCCGGATGGGAACATGAAGGTCTATTTTTCCTTTTTCAACCTCGCGCAAAACGATAGCCGCAGTAATTTGCTTGCTTAGGGATTGTATTCTGAAATTGTCCTTTAAGGTAAAAGGCGCTTTAGTTTCAAAATTTGAATAGCCATGCGTTTTCAAATATTTCGTTTTGCCCTTTTTTGTTATCCAAATGATACCGTTAAACCCTCGCGGATTTTTTGCCTGTAGCAAACGATCAATCTTCGAAGAAAAATCATTCGTTTGTTGGGCATAGCTGTTACTACTTATTAAACAGGGCAAGAAGACAAATGATAAAACCCTGAAAAATGGTGTCATATTACTCTCGCTGAATTGTCAACTAAACCGGTTGGGGTTTTTGTCTATTGGTCTTTTGATTTCAACACTTCAAAGGCCTTCGTCAGCACCGCGTCAGCTTTTGCATCTAAATCTTTTCTGCTGTTTCTCGCCTCCACGGTTGGAGAGACTCCCTTGTCCTCCAATACATTTTTAGTGACATCATAGTAAAGCTGATTGGAAAGAGACACTTCCATTTTGTTAGGCAACTCGAATGAATAGGTATCCGATAACATTCCTTTGGTTGAAGTCCCAACAATAACAATATTCGGGAATCCGCTAAGCGACAAAACAAAGTCTTCTGCTGCGCTGGCGGTGCGGTCGCTCGTTAAAACTACTATTGGCTTTGTAAAGCGAACGCTGCCGGATGGTTTCACCCAGTATTCTTTCAACGGAGAAAATTGTCCATTGCTACGAATGCTTTTATAATTCACCAGGGCTGAATCGTTAATAAATCTTCCTGCTAGTTCGTACCCACTGTGTCCTCCACCATTATCACGCAAATCAAGAATCAAGCCTTTGCAGGAATTGAATTCACGGAGTACTTGGTCCACCAGTGTTGCCAATTCCTCTTTGTCTTTCTTCTCATCGGCATCAGAACCTGTCACGCCTTTCAGTTGATTGAAAAACCGCGTGAACCGAATGTAGCCGATTTCGCTAGTGCGAGATACATACAGGGGTGGCACGGCCTTGGTGATATTGCCATCCACCAATGCACCTTTGGCCTGAGGTGCCGGAAACCCTTGCCTTTGCAACAACTCGTTTACATTCATCCAAAACTCCTTTTCAACGCCCTGAAATTCGGTTCGGAAGGAGTTGTTCTTGCTTTCGCCCTTGTACAAGCGTTTGTCTTTCTGAAAAATATTGATGTGCCCATCGTTCAGCGGGTCAAGCATTTGCCTAAACATGTCTATCAACTCCTGATCAGAGGTCTTTGCATTAACCTGCTGACGATAGATTGCATACGATTTTTTCCAATCCACTCCCTTTAGCTCAAACAGTGCGTAGTTCTCGTCAAACTCCTTCCAGAATTTTTCAAAAAGTTGCTCGGGTTTACTTGATGCGGATTGAGCGTAGACCAACGAACCGAAAAAAATCAAAACCACGGATAGTAAAATTGCTCTCATTGACTGTCGTTAGATAGCACATCCTGCAGCAATAAGCCTGCCACCAGATTTTCACCGGATTTTTTACTGCTGACTGTCCGATTCTGAGTTTATTTGTCCGTTATCGTGCGTCATGCCGGATGGTGAGCCAACGAAGATGTAGGTGGGTTAGCCGGGATTGGCCAAAAGACTTTTTCCGGGTGAATTTTGACCTATACCGGAAGCGGCCAGTTTTGACTGACGGAATAAGGTCACTTTGCTGGGCAGCTGGTTATGACGCGCGCAAGCACGGCATCCGCCCGGCAAAAAAGCCTTACAATCTACTTCGTCTCCACATCAATAATCCCCTGGCCAAGACTACCGAGGTATGCCAGAATAGTTGGGATGTAGATGTCTGTTCCATTGTCACAGTTGGTAAAGATCAGAAAAGCCTGCTTTGACTTCGGCAAGAGAAAGGCAATGGTGTGCACACCTTTGTCATCGCCCCCGTGCATTAAGGCTCGTTCGCCATCACCGATGTTTTCGTCTATCGACCATCCCAAACCAAAGAACTTATTGGGTTTGATCGTTACCTGGTTGGTCAGCATTTCCTGATAGAGTTTCGCTGAAAGGCCGGCTCCTTCTAAAATGTGTACTATAAACTTAAGATAATCAGGCACAGTAGTCAACAGATCATCAGCAGCATTAGCAAACTTATTCTTGTCGGTTGTGTAAAGGGTACCATCTCCGGCATGCCACTTCGCAAATCTCGATTCATCAATTTTATCATCCCAGGTGAACCGGGTATCCATCATTTGCAAAGGCTTGAACACGTAAATGTCTGCCAGTTCACCCAGCGTTTTCTTAAACTTTTTCTCCAGGGCTTTGCGCAGATATTCAAATCCTTCACCGGAATATTGATATCGTGCTCCCGGATCAAAATCAAATTTCAATTTTCCATCGGGATTCATGTGCCTCCAATTGGCAAATCCGGTTTGATGGCTTAACACATGGCGGGTTGTCAGCTTTTTTGCCCGAGGGTCGTTTGCAATGTCTGCATCCAGCCAATACCTGAATAAGGGTTCATCCAAATTCCATTTGCCTTCGTTCACCAGTTTAAGTGCCACCAGCGCGGTTACCGGCTTTGTGAGAGATGCCACATTAAAAATCGTATTGTCAGGTGCCGGCTTCCCTGGTTCTAAGTTTCCATAGACGGTTGATTGCACGATCTTACCGTCTTTAACGTAGCCAATGCCCAGTGCGGGTATTCGGTTCTGCGCCATCCATTTTTGAGTTTCGGCCCGATTCTTAAAGAGGTCGGCCGAGATGGATGTAGAACCCGCTTCTGGTGTTTGGTGATCATAACTGAATACGCGACTAAGCTTCCAACGTCCATTTTGTAATAACCATAAATGGGTGAACCTGGCGACACTGGTGAGATACTCGGGCTTATCTTTTTCATTGGCGTAGAATCGGTGTTCCCCTGTTTGAACAGCTCCATAGAGTACACCCCCTTTTTCGAGAGGGAAAACCTGCATAGACGCAGCGTCCAATTGCCTGCGTGGTTTGTAGGGAAGTTGGCAAACGCCATCACGGACACTGGAAATAAAATCTTTTTTGGAAGACGTGATACCCGACTGATCGTGGTAAAATTCAAAATCGTCATTCACGAGTTGATCAAATGCGCTAAGGTTACACTGGTTGAACCCAACGTCAAAAAGCAAACTATCACTTGCTTTGAGAATGCGAAACAGTTCTGAGTTTGGTTGTGCCTGCAGTGCCATCGAACATAACAGACAAGCGGCCAGTAATACATTTCTAAAAGAAGGAAAGGCGGTAGAGTTATAATTCATTCAATTGAGTTTTGTTTCGACCAGGGAACCAATTGCTATGCCAGCAATCAAATATGCGATTCCGACACAAAAACTCAAATTCGCAGCCCGCCATTATTCATTTTTGAACAGTGGGGTGTTCGGTGATGAAATACATGAGTGGTTCATGAGAAAGCTAAGCCTTTGAATGAGGCTAGGGTGCAGGAAGTGAAAAAGCGATCCGATGCGTTTTTCCTAATGCTTTGCCAACCAGTCAAAAGCAGCGCCAATCACCTCATCATATCGGGGGATTACTTGAGTGATTTGCCCCTCTTTCTTGATTACTTCGTTTAGGGAGTGATCATAATTCGGGTAAACTTTGTGAGTGAAGTTGGTTTTACCGGCATCAATAAAAGCGAGTGCAATGAAGTCCGAACTGAGAATGGGATTTTCATCAAGACCACCATTCACCCAATAAATAGGTATGGACAATGTAAGAAGTTGATCCACGGGAGCGTTGGCAGCAAAACCGGACCAACGTTTATAGGTATGCCCATACCATCTTCGGCCAACTTCATTGGGGCTCCGGTAGATTTCCCGATAAGTGCTCAATAGCGAGTCCACAATATGTTGAGCATGCTCCGGAGTGTATTGGCCAAGGGCCATTTTCATTCGCGTTTGAATGATGGGGTCATAAAGCTGATTGAGTCCATTTCCACCAAAGCAAACAAGGTGCGTGACACTTTTATTTCTTACTGCCAGCGAAGGCGCCACCTGCGCTCCTTCCGAAAATCCAAATACGACCACTTTGCTTGAGTTTGCAAGCCTATTTTTTAAAACGTATTGAATCACCTGGTTTGCAGATTCAACACGCCATTCCAGGCTCAGTAACCTTTGATAGGCCGGAGGCTCGGGGTAAATGGGGTATCCATCTGGCCGAGTCGTCACCGAATCGGAAAATGGAACACCTGGTTTACCGATCAAGACCACACAAAATTCCTGCGCCACTTTTCTTAAGTCAAGAATAACAGTGCTACCCATCCCCATTTTGATTTTTTGAAAGAGAGGATAAGGACCTGAACCATCAAGGTAAAGAAGTAGGGGCTTCTCGCTTCCCTCCCCCCGCACGTAGAAATCTACGGTTTCAAGTTCCTTTGTTTTTAATGTGTGGTGGGTAAATCCAAAGTCAACTTTTTTCTGAGCGAACCCCCGGTTCACAAATATGAACACCAGTATTGAAAAAGCTAGCCGAATCATACCTGATTAGATGGATTATTTTAAAGAAAAGTTTTGTGGTGATTTGAATCCTTCGAAACCCAAAACCCGTGAACAAGCCCAGCATTGGGTTTAAAATGGGTTGAAATTTATTTTGAATGGGCGGCCATCCACTAAATCAGAGGTACGCCCATGAATATTGGTGCTTACTTCCCATTTGCCAAAACAACATCAGCTAAGCCTTCCGCTGTTTTGACGATATCTGATAGTTCGGAATTAGCCAAAATGATGATGGCCGTTTTTTCGTCCGGTATTCTATAAAAAATGGTTCTGAAGCCAGGCAAAACACCTGTATGAAATACGATATCCTTGTTCAGGTACCGGGTCACGCGCCATCCGTAACCATAGTAAATGGGTTCGCCACGGGTGCTAACCGCTGGTGTTTTTTCGTTATCGCTCCACATTTGCTTCAAACTGCTTTCCTTCAGGATTTTATTTTGTTGAAGCAGCATTTCCCATTTGAGCATATCATGGATAGTAGAGACAAACGCGCCACTGGGGCGAAGTGCGATGTAGTCCGCTGCATTCAAAAGAACATTTTTGTAGTTCACATACCCGTCTGCTCGGTTGGGGATAATTGTTTTTACGGAAGTCGGCTGTGTGTTTAAAAGACCGTGCTTGACAAAAAGTTCATCTCTCATGTACGTGGGAAACGGTTGGCCACTTTTTTGCCGAATGATATCCGCTAGCATGAAATACCCCAGGTTACAATACTGCCATCGGGTGCCCGTGGGAAATGCCAGCGTATCTTGATAAGCTGCCTTGATCAGCACAGAATCAGGCTTCTCGACCATCTCTTCAAAGGCAGGAGACTCCCGCTGAAGGCCGGATGTATGGTTCAATAAATGCCGAATGGTAATCTTCCTCCAATGAGTAGGAGCATCCTTAAAAAATTTATTGACCGGGTCTTGTAGCGATAGTTTTCGGTCTTCCACCATCTTCATAATGGCGGTGGCGATGAACTGCTTGCTGACAGAAGCCAATTTGTAAACCGTGTTCTCTGATGTAGCTACGTTATGTTCCAGATTAGCTTTGCCATAACCTTTTACTTTAACAATTTCTCCGTTCTTAATAATCCCGACAGTCAGGCCCACAACTTTTTCTTTCTCCATTTGGGTTTGAATGTATTTGTCAACAGCATCTTGTGCAGTGGATAAACTTGAAGCCAAGACTGAAATACAAACAAGAAACGTTTTCATCACTATATTTTGATTACTACCGATAGCATTGAGAAAAGACAATTAACGTGGAAGCGTGATTCCATTAGTCACTATTCGCATTCCTGAATCTATACCTGAATCCCAGACTGCCTCTCAAAATGTTAGACTCACCAAGAATAGGTGTTACTTCAATTTTAAAACCAAAATTTTTCGATGTCAGAGGATAGAAATTAAATCCAATTGGAAGGACAAACCCATTGAAGTTGTTCGTTCTATAACCTAGCCCTCCATAAAACTCATATTCTTCTTTGTTCAAAATGTCGTAACTCACTATTCCTTCGATAGAAGCGTCCTCCAGAAAATTGTCCGTACCAATTCTTAGTTCTGGCCTGACTCTTTCTTTAATTTCATAACTCACACCCATAAAAGGTAGATTGGACTGATTATAATCAATTCCTAATTGTCCGAAGACGAACGAAGGTAGGGCGCTAATAACAAGTGTCATAAGTGTTTTCATAGCATTCAATAGATAATTTGCTTAGCTTTAACGATGGCAAATAAGCTTATGAATTAGTAAAAGAGAAACGGGATAATCTGGAAAAGTGTTAATGAAAAGTTAACGACCATATTCGACCACCCGTTTTCAAGCGTCTAGTTTTTTGGCCCATCCATCATTGCCTGCACCCCTAATCCATCTATTAAGTGAGGCACAGCCGGTGTAAACTTCAAGGCAAATGATAAGTCTAGTCCGGTTTCGCCTTTTACCTGCACATCTGCATTGTCTCCATCTATTTTGATATTGGTGATGGTACCTTTTCCCAAGTCATCATGAAAGCGCTGAAAAAGCCCAACTTTGGTCTCCAACTCTGTCGCTTCATTGTTGGCAGCGGGGGCAGCTCCATCCGGGCCTCCTTGAACCTGAAGACGCATTTTTCTGTTAATCCAGGCCTCGGTGCAATTTTCTTGGATGAATTTTCGCCACTGGTCTTTTTCACCAAGGTTAAGTACACGAACCAATTCTTTGCAGCGATTTTCAATAATTGTCTTTTTGTCTTGTGCCTGAGTGGCAAGTACAATGAACAAACTAAAGAGGGTAAGGGTTACTACTACTTTTTTCATAGAATTTTAAATTATGGTTGTTTATTGATGGATGATTATTTACGGATGAGATTTTGAATGGCTGCTAAAACAGGAATGGCTTTAAAATCGTGGTTGGAAAATACAATGGCTGTGTACTCATCTTTTCCTATATAATAATGGCGATAGTCGGCCTGATATCCGGGCAAGCCACCGTTGTGCCCATAGCCGATTCCCTTGTCGATAGTTGTAATGATGGTGGCGTATCCGGATGGACCTATTTTCGGTTGCCGCATGGTCTCCAACGTAGTTTTACTAATAAGCTTCCCATCAGTAAGGGCTTGATCAAACAAAAGAAGATCTTGGGTAGTAGAAAATAAACCGCCATCGGCCGAAGGTGGAATAATATCAAGCTGGGGCTTCCACTCACCGTCTATCTTTACATAGCCTTTGGCAAATGTTTTATTCTTTAAGTCGATCATCGGAGTGGTATTTTTCATTCCGGCCGGCTTTAAGATTCTTTTGTTGAGTACGGTGAAGTACGGCTTGCCTTCTATTTTTTCGATAATCTTTCCCATCACGACAAATCCGCTATTGCTATATCGAAATTTTGAACCTGGCTTACGGAAGCTCAAAGGTTGAGCTACAATTATTTTCATCAAATCATCGATAGAAATTTGTTTGCCTAAAAGTTTCTCTGTTTCGGGGGCACTCATGTAATCTCCCAATCCTGAGCTGTGGGTTAACAGGTGGTGAAGTGTGATGCTGTCTCCATTGGGTATTTTCCATTCGGGCAGATAGACATTTACTGGTTCGTGGAGCTTTAACTTGTTTTCTTCTACCAGTTTCAGGATGAGTGTGGCCGTCATCATTTTGGGGATAGACCCCAGACTGAATTTGGTTTCTTTTGAAATAGCTCTTTTAGCTTCTACGTCAGCGAAGCCAAATTGCTTGTTGTAAATCTCTTTATTGTTTTTTGTCACCAATACGCTCCCACTAAACTCTCCAGTGGTAAATTGGCTGGTCATCAGGCTATCGATCTTTTTCTCAAGTTGTGCTTCAGCCACTGAAAAAGAAAAAAAGTATAGTAGGCTAAAGAGCAGTTGTTTCATTGTTTGAGTTTTTCTTATAGAGAGTCCTATCAGTTTTGTTGAATTGTAGAAATCGCTTCGAAGCGCATCAACTGATTGGCCATATCAAGCGTAGTGGTGTACTTCTGAAAGAACGGGTTTCCAAAATTGATGGCGCCAAATCCTCCTGTTACCAACATGATAGCAGGATCCTTAAACGCTATTGATCCAAAAGAAATAGTACCATCCAATTGGGTTTTATAGACTTCTACTTCTCCTCCTGGCGTTCTGGCCTTCGCAAACAAAACCGGTTCTGACTTTAGTGTAAGCTTTGATTTCCATTCCATCGGAAAGGATATCTCGGTTGGTCCACCACAATCAAATACCGCCAGCATATCTTCACCGTTTACTTTCACGTATGCTTCTGGTGCCCTTGAAAAATCAACTTTTACTACATTTTTATCTTTGGAGTCTAACGCCCCCTTCTTTAAAATCAACTTTGAATTCTTAAAGTCAATCGTGACCAGGTTTCCTTTAAATGCGCTGAGGCCAATAATTCCAGATGCGTTGGGTGAAAAGATTTGTTGCGGAGGCACAGCAACACCGTCCAGTTTTTTGATTTCAAATCCATTAAGCTTCAGCTTTGGAACAACTACGGTATTTACTTTGTCGGGTTCTATACTGTTAGGACTCTGCATAGTCGTTGTTCCAGTTACTTTGAGCTTATTCTCCTGAACAAGCGGTTCACTCAAGACCAAACCGGTGGTACCAGTATCATAAATAAAGTTATACTCCTTTTTGTCGTTCACTTTTGCTTTAATCAACATCAGGTTTCGGTCCATAGTGAATGGAATTTCCGTAACTCCTTTCAGATGGCTTTGTGCCACTCCGTTTGCGCTTATCAATAGAGCAATACCTAGCATGGTTAGTGCGCTTGTTTTTTTCATGTACAACATTTGAGTTTATTTAGTTTGATTGACAGTTTTCTATTATTCGACTGAGAAAGGCTTTATTTTTTTCTATTTCCTCATGTGTCAGAGATTTCAAGGCTTGTTTTCTGTTTGACTTAATCACAGGCAATACCTTTTGAATAACCAGTTGCCCCTTTCTGGTAATGATCAACTGGAATCTTCTTCGATCGGTGGGATGAAGCTCCCGGTGTAAAAACTCTTTTTTTACCAGAAGTTCGATCATACGCGTCACAGAGGCAAAATCTTTAAATACATTTTCGGCCAGTTGATGTTGAGAAATATCCGGCCAATCTTGTATAGACTTAAGCACCAACCATTGATCGATGGTGATGTCAATGCCTGCCTGGTCAATCTGCCGTTGGGCAAATTGCCGATACGTTTTAATGGACTTTTCAAGAGTAAAAAAGAGTACCTGATCTAACTTTTCCATAATGATGCTGCAAGGATAATTGATATATCATCAAAAGTTTGATTTGTTAACCTTATTTAACCCCTTTTAACCTTGTTTAACACATGACTAAGCTGTTTCGCTTATCCATTCATAGCCTCACTCCAGCATAAAGTCGTTTCAACAAGTTAATGACAATCATTAGCTTTGGCAGATGAAGCATTTACCAGAAGCGACCTCCCAAACGCCAAAGGTCATCACCCGTGTTACGCTATATCTGTCCACAACACTCTGGAGGTCCTTTCTGACGCTGATCATTGGCCTGGGAGTTTCAATCACCGGAAGAACCCAA
Source organism: uncultured Ohtaekwangia sp. (assembly GCA_964439205.1). Classification (GTDB taxonomy): domain Bacteria; phylum Bacteroidota; class Bacteroidia; order Cytophagales; family Cyclobacteriaceae; genus ELB16-189. Next base: position 37,987 of record CAYTNM010000015.1, on the reverse strand, counting down.
ACTTTGATTCTGGCCGATCGCGTATTTGATGGAGAGGAAATGCATCAAAACTGGGCCGTGCTGGTCACGGCAAATAAAATAACGGCTGTGGGATCGATTGATCACATAAAGGCACCCAAAGACGCTACGATTATCCGAACCAAAGGAACTCTTCTGCCAGGATTGATCGAAGGGCACTCTCACCTGTTATTATACCCGTATAATCAAACAGCCTGGGATGATCAGGTCCTGAAAGAAGCGGATGCCTACCGCACGGCACGCGCCACTGTTCATGCGCGTAACACCTTGCTGGCTGGATTCACGACTGTGCGAGATTTGGGAACGGAAGGAGCAGGTTATTCCGATGTAGCACTGAAGCGAGCGATCAACGAAGGACTTATTCCCGGGCCTCGCATGGTGGTGGCTGGCCGCGCCATCGTTTCTACCGGATCGTATGGCCCAAAAGGCTTTGATAGCGACTCCAAAATTATGCTGGGTGCCGAGCCGGCCGATGGCAATGAGCTCATTCGAGTCGTGCGTGACCAAATCGGACAAGGTGCGGATTTTATAAAAATCTATGCCGATTATCGCTGGGGCTTATCTCATGAAGACCAACCCTCGTTTACGTCTGACGAGTTAAAATTGATAAACGAAGTTACGCGCAGCAGCGGACGGGTGATGGTATGTCATGCCAAGAGCAAAGAAGCCATGAAACGGGCCATTCTGGCCGGGGCTGTAACCATTGAACATGGCGATTATCTGGACGATGAAATTGCGGCACTCATGAAGAGTCACGGAGTAACGTACTTTCCAACATTGGCTGCGGTAGAGTCAATTCAACAATACCGGGGATGGCAGAAAGGTAAAAACCAGGAGCCGGGATTGGTCACACAGAAAAAGCAAGGATTCAAGATAGCTTATCAGGCGGGTGTAACCATCGGTATGGGAGGCGATGTGGGCGTCTATCCTCATGGTGAAAATGCTCTGGAAATGGAGTTAATGGAGGAATATGGTATGAAATCGTTAGACGTACTGAAAGCGGCTACCTCTATTAACGCACGTATGCTTCGGATGGAAAATCAGATTGGTTTTATCAAGCCCGGATGGCTGGCGGATCTGGTGATTGTAGACGGAGATCCTTCTCAAAACATTTCATCCGTACGGAAAGTGTTATGGGTGATGAAAGATGGAGTCATTTATCGAAACGATTTTAAAAAATAAAATGAAACGCAAACAAGTATTAAAAACATTGGCCGCATCGGTCGCCAGCGCGTGGGCCTTGCCTGTCACGGGATTGGCAACTAACCGAGACAATTTTGTGCCATTGAAGGGCAATATCAATCACTCGGTATCGCAATGGTGTTATGGTTTTATGCCCTTGGAGGAGTTAGTATTAGCCTGTAAAGAAATAGGCCTGAAGTCGGTGGAGTTGCTGACAGAAAAGCAATGGCCGGTAGCCATGAAACACGGATTAACCTGCGCCATGGGTTATGGTACCGATTTAGGATTGAGCCAGGGATTTAATAATCCGGCCTTACATGAAAAATATTTAAAAGACTATTCGGCCAGTATTCCAAAAGCAGCACAGGATGGCCTGAAGAATTTGATTTGTTTTAGCGGAAACACCAATGGCCTGACCCCAGCTCAGGGTTTGGAAAACTGTGCCCGCGGACTGGAGCCCATCGTCAAGCTGGCGGCCAGACATAACATAACCATCTGCATGGAATTGCTCAACAGCAAAGTGGATCACAAAGACTATCAATGTGATCGTACCTCGTGGGGTGTTCAACTGTGCGAAAAACTCGGACTGGATAACTTTAAATTGCTCTACGACATCTACCACATGCAGATTATGGAAGGCGATGTGATTGCCACCATTAAAGCCAATGCCAAATACATCGGTCATTATCACACCGCAGGGGTGCCCGGGCGACATGAGATAGACGAAACGCAGGAACTCCATTATCCGGCCATCATGCGGGCTATTGTGGCCACCGGCTTCAAAGGATTTGTGGGGCAGGAGTTTGTTCCTACCGAGTCTGACAAATTGGGCGCCTTGCGCAAAGCGGTGATGATATGCGATGTGTAGGCATTTATAAAAACAATCCGGAATTTGATTCTCTCAGGATGCTCCCTCGTTGCTTTTCTTTCGAACCGATTTGAGAGGGCCCATCTGGTCATGGCTGACCCGGAATATATTTCCTCACAAAATCCTTCGAAATTACTCTGGCTTGCGGTAGTAAAAATCCATTGCTTGAATCAAAGCCTTAATGCTTTTCCGATAGGCTTGAGTGAATGCCCTGTTGGAGCTAAACGGATTAACGGAATAGTCAAAGTCCCGCCCCTCAATCACCCATGGAGAAACGCGTGAACGCGCAATGCATGTCCATAGAATGGTATTTGTGCGCAGATCAACCAATACAAATTGAAGCACAAGCCTCGCGAATATCCGTCATCAGTCCGGGCTGATCACTCAACCGGTTTTCATTTTGTAAAATGATGCGAGGGATTAATAGATAGGTGAATCCCAACTGACGATGAAGTACTTGAAGGGCAACCGTATCCATCACTTCCAGGGCCTCTAAATGAACGCCCTGTTGCCGGGCCTGGTATACGATGTCCATGTAATCGAATGTTTTTAACGAGGGCAAAGTTTCAGCGATCTCTTTTTGTGCCCAGGCAATTAACTCGATCCGTTTCAGGGTTGTTTTTCCTTGCGCCACATCGGCTATTAATATGGATTCGTTATTAATATGACCTACGACACTGGGATAGGTAGCTACTTTTGTGGAGGTACAGGAAAACACCAGAACGGCCAAAAACAAACCGATGGGTACAAAAATGATTGGTCTTTTGGTGTTCACCCAGGAAAGATACACATCAGGCGCAAATTTTTCAGAGGCCTTTTACCTGAGAAAGCCTATGGTCTACGATACCTGGTTAGTATTCTTTCGTTTACTGGGCGATCTGCGCAATCTTTTGTAGCGGGATGCTGTTGGCAAATGCCGTGATCTCTCCTTCGTTTGCATCGTCCATCCGCACGGTTACCAAGGTATTGTTGATGGGAATCATCAACTCATAATCTGTTTTGTTGGTCTCTGCATCCAAGGTCTTATTTAACTGAGATTTGTATCCCTGAATCTTTACCAACTTTTGATTTTCATCGCGCATCATGCCGCCAATCATGGGCATCGTCAAAAATGCCTGAAGGGTATTGATCAACGGTGAATTGTTTATAATCTCAATGGAAGCGCGCTTCGGTAATGCTCCGTAGTGCCGTTGCACATACAAGCCGGTACCCATACTTCCGCCACTGCCCGTGACATTGTCTTCTTTTTCCATGGCCGACAGCGCTCCCGCTTTAGCCGGCAGGAGTTTCAAAATCTCCTTGCCAATGGCGATATCCAGATCACGAAGCATTTGCTCAAGGGCAAAACGGGCATTTTCCAAATTGCCCGCACTATAGGATGAACGGGCGGTGGCCAGATTTTTATCAAATTCCTGGGCAGAAGCCCCGATGGAAAGTGCCAGAAGAATTAAAATGAGTTTTTGTTTCATACGCTATGTTCAATCTTATTGTTCGCCTAACATCTTTTTGATACCGTCAAAATCAACGGCATTCGCGGCCGTCATCATTTCCTGCTCAGAGGCAAAATTGATACCTTCCAGCATCACCAGAGAAGATTGACCCAGTGGCACGCTGAGTTTATAGCCACTGCTTTCGTTGTATTCAATAACCGATCGATAGCCTTTGACTTTAATTTGTTTCCAGTTTTGCTGGCCACCAGTTTGCTGCGTATAAGCTCCGGACGCCAAATAGGCATTGACGCCAGCCATCCAGGCAGAGTTATTAGCCACATTTAACGTCAGTTGTTTATTATTTTTCTCATACTCTCTTTTGATGATCAATCCGGCCCATCCAAAACCGCTGCTGGCCACCTGATCCCGGGTAGCATCTTTGGGCAGTCCGCTGATGGTTTCCGGTAGTGACGATAAGATTTTGTTTCCGATTTCCAGTTCAACTCCCAACATGGCCTGCTGAACGGAATAGCGTGCTTCTCCGTAACTATTTTTCCTATAGGCATCTTCGGCATCGGTCAGATTCTGTTTTACATCGGGTGGAGTGGAAATCAACCCGCCACCGGTGGTGTTGGAAGGATTGTTCCCGCCATTCATCCCTCCGCTGCCGTTGGTGTTTGTGCCCCCAGGCTGTGTTCCCTGATTTTGATTCTTTTTGCCACTAAAAAGCTTGTCAATTTCCTGACCGGCTTTGTTTTCGACATTTCCGGCTGCTCGTTGTTTGAGACGGTTAAGTACCTGCGCATCTATATGCGTATTGGCCGTTATCAGTACAACGGCACATAGAAAAGTGATCCGGGGATTCATAGGCATAAAGTTTAAGTCGCTTCCGAAGGGCTAAGATACGAAAATTACTTTTTTACTTTCGTTATACGATCCGCCACCCGTCTCCAGAAAAAAACCAAAACTTGATCAGACCAGGACACTCACGTCTGAGGCAATAAACAAACGATCAGGGAAATGCCATATGGAGAACAATTTCATTTCCGTTGAGAGCATTAACTTTGTCTGTATAGAAAAGACAAGCCCGGCAAAAAAGACAATGGATATGGTTCGATTAAAATTGATGACACTGATCCTGTTTTGGACACTCATGCTATATTCATGCAAGGAAGTATCCTTTCCGGAAGCTCAGCCGGCTGGTGTGCCCGCCCTTTCTGAAGTGCCTTCCCCTTTGAGAGGAACCTATACTGCGGTTGATAAAACAACACAAGAACGGGGCGACACGCTGATCATCGAATCGTGGGGATATCACCTGGCTGATAAAAATGATAAGGACTGGCTTGGCCGAGGCGTGTTGAGCGATTCCCTTGTCTTGAAATTCTACAAGAACATCTATTTTGTCAATTTTCGGGTAGGGAATCAATGGGTATTGCGGCTGATTCGTAAAAGGAGTAACGGAGATCTTGAATTCATGACCCTTGACATTCAAAACGAGGAGAAACGAAAAGAACTTTTGAAAAAATTCAGTAAGCGGTTTCGGGTTCAGGAGATCAAGCGCAACGATGACACCTTTTATCAAATCAACCCAACGGCTGAACAGCTGATGACCTTGATTGGGGAAGGATACTTTACTGTAGAAACGCTTGATTATCATGAAAAAAAATAATCGTATTTTTCTCTTATGATTCCGGAGCTGAGAGACATCTGCTTTTTAGATATCGAAACCGTGGGTGCGGTGGCGGATTACACCCAATTACCGGATCGGCTAAAGACCCAATGGGCCCGGAAAGCTTCTTTTTTTAAACGAGAAGAGAATCAAACCGATGAAGACTTGTTTTATGACAGGGCAGGAATCTATGCCGAGTTTGGAAAGGTAGTGTGCGTGGTGGTGGGGAAGCTCTATGAAACGGAAAGCGGAGCCATGGGCTTGAAAACGAAAGCCTTTGCCGATACAGACGAGGCCCGCCTGTTAACCGAGTTAAAGGATCTTTTGGATCGGATGGAGGGTAGTGTCCGGTTGTGTGCGCACAACGGAAAGGAGTTTGATTTTCCATACCTGAGCCGGAGAATGCTGGTGAATGGAGTAGGCTTACCAGCGGCTTTAAACCTGAGTGGCAAAAAACCGTGGGAGATTCAACACCTGGATACATTAGACCTTTGGAAGTTTGGCGATTACAAACACTACACATCTTTGGATTTGCTCGCCACCATCTTTCATATTCCTACCAGCAAAGGAGAGATGGACGGCAGCCGGGTCAATCATGTGTACTATGTGGAAAAAGATTTGCCAAAGATTGCGCATTACTGCACAGGAGATGTGATAGCCGTAGCCCAGCTTTATCTCCGGATGAAGGGGATGCCTTTGATAGACCCGACCCGGATTATTTCCTCCGGTACTGTTTCATGATTCTTTGCGGATTTGATCGCGCAATGCCTGACATTTCTCTTTCCGTAAAACATCATCAGGCTCCCGTGGAGCAAGGGCTAATGCCCGGTCCAGTAATTGAGAGGCCCGGACATAATCTTTTTCATAGTGATAGACAGATGCTTCGCCATACAAAAAAAGAATATTATCAGGATCGAGTGCGCTGGCCTTTTTAAAATGGTTAGATGCCTTTTCCATGGAAACATCTTCCGGAAGACCGCCAAAGAAAAAGTCGCAGGCCATTTGCTCGATCCAGCTGAGCTTGGCAAGTTCGTAATGCCATTTTCCCAGCACAAAGTAAGCGGGCGCATAGGCCGTGTCTAGCGAAACAATAGCTTCTGCTTCCTGTCGGATAATTTTGGCATCACGTATCTTTTCACGCGGATTGCCGGCTATTTCTGCTAACAAACCCAGCGAAATAATGTGACTAAAACGCGCATCAATCGAGGCCGGATCAAGCTGAATGGATTTAACGGCATAAGCTTTGGCCTTGTAATAGTTTTCGCGTTTCAAAGACTTCTCCTTTTCGTGCCCCCCGATGTTGGAATACATCCGACTGGCGCGCCACAATGCCTGTTGATTTTTGGAATCCCGGAGAAGAGCCTGTTCAAACTTTTGCAGGGCTTCTTTTACTTTAAACTGCTTTTCCAGTGCGATGCCCTGCTCAACCAGATCATTGGTTGACTGTGCGTCAACACGCCCCAACACCGCAAAGACAGTAAAAACAAATAATCCGATTTTCATGAATGGCTTCAAAGGTATAACGTCATGGGGGGAATTTCAATTGTGTTTAACGAGGATACATTCTTTACAAAAACCGCAAAGCTACCTTGCCCCCTAACCACATTTTTAGATTTGTATGGGTACCTATGGTTTTGTCATAAAAAATATCAGGTGGGTAGTCATAAAACAACCTTGGGTAGTCAGTATAACGTGTATCCGTGAGATAGCCATTGAGCGTAGCTCCTGTGTAGATCGAAAAATTCTTTCCCAGGCGCCAATCCAACCCCGCATGGACCTTGTTGAGCAGACTTAAGGCATCAGTAAAGTTGCCCTTTGTAATATGTTGTGAAGTGATATCCACATTGAAATGCAGCCACCGTGACAACTTCCGGGCAGTCCCCAATCCATATCCGAAGGTCCAGACGTTTTCACTTCCGCGAGGTACTTGCGGTTGGATTCCAGCCAACAGGATGTTATAAAACCTCCTTACACCTGTACGAAAAGCAAGATTCGTATAAAAAACTTCATCAGCCGATGCTTCAATATGGTGATAGCCGTGTCGGACAATGCTGACTAACCCAACCGGAACCCCACGTAAGCTGTCAGCAATATTCACTAAACCGATTTGGGTTCCAGACACCTTCTTACCGTAGTTAAAAACACCGGCTATCTGCGTGCCATCGATCGTGCGGGTGACAACATTGGCAAACCCGGCAAACTGAAACCCTGTATAATTTTTGATTTGAACATTGGTAAACCCGGCCACCTGCACTCCATGAGATGTGCCTTTGGCGAAATTGGCAAACCCCGCGGCCAGCACCCCATCGGCTTTTTGGGTATTGATGTTGGCAAAGCCCGCCAGTTGAACACCGTTAGCATTTTTTAAGTTGATGTTTCCGAATCCTGACACCTGGACGGCTGTAGTCTCTCCACCATTGATGTTAACAAAGCCCGCCCCCTGAAAGCCATTCACTCTTCCTCCAACAAGATTTGTAAAGCCCGCCAACTGAAGCCAACGGACATCGCCCCGATCAATATTGACAAAAAAACCTAATTCAATCTGACGGGTGCCTAATGAGTATCCGCCCAACATGTTAATGGAATAGTTATTGATAACATTTCCACTAAGCCCTTCGTTGCTTCCCAAAAATGGAAGGAAGGATATTTGAATATCGCGGTAGAGTGTATCGCGGATGTTCAGAATGTTTGGACGCTTTCGGTAAGGCATGGATAACTCAGAGCGAAAGATTGAGTCAATTTCTGAAGGGGTTAATTGATCAACCGTGTCCATGGGATCCAACGGTTGTTCAACAGTGGACAGAACGGGGATCACTTCTGCCCGAAGAGGAATAGTTAGATATCGGTCGGTTGTTTCGGTGATGACCAGACTGGTATCATAATAGTTTAGCTTGCTGACAAAGAGAAGAATGGAGTCTTTCTTTTTTTCAAGCTCCAGTTTGAAGTATCCGTAAGCATCCGAAGTAGTGGATTGCAAGGAGATTTTGTCATAGACACTCGCATTGGCAATCTTGACATCGGTACCGGCCAGTTGGATGTATCCATTAATGGTAATGAAAGCATCTGCTTTTTGGGCTGGAATATTTACTTTGGTCAGAATGATATGATTGGTTCTTGATTTAAAGTTGACTGACCCATGAAAGATTTGATTGAGTGCCTCCCGGACGGTTCGATTCTCAAGTTGAAGGGTTACCCGCGGTGGCGAAGAAATGGCAGCAGGGGAGTAAGAAAAAGAAAAGCCTGCGGTTGTTCCGATTTTTGAAAGTGCTGAAGAAAGAGGCTCATTGTCTAATGTCAGCGTGATGGTGCGTTCCAGAATGGGCGTTTGCGTCAGGCCCGCTAACGGAAACAAGAGCAGAAAAAACCACACATACCTTTGCACAGGTTATTCTGGTTTAGGACAACCCTTGCCGCTCAATGTTAACCGACCCTGGGAAGTATCCAGCACTAAATCCAACGTTTCGGCAATGATTTCGGCAATGGTTTGAGGCGTTTCTTCGTCAAAATTGACGGTGATGTGGCAATTACCTATTTCTTCCTGAGCCAGGGTGATCGAAACTCCATACACTTCATTTACCTGATGGATAATTTCTGAAACACGGGTGTTGTTAAATCGGAAGATGCGGGTCTTATAAGCTAACCGGTTCGTGTCGGTAACTTCCTGCCGGGTAAACGTTCGGCTCGTCTTATCATAAATTCCTGTTTGCCCGGCTACTAATTGAATTCCGGTGTTGGTGTCCGAATAAAAGTAGACTTCTCCCTCTGTTACCATCACTTCAACAATCGTGCTTTCCGGAAATGCCGTGACATTAAATTGTGTGCCGATATCTTTGATGTAGACCCCCTGTGTTTCAATGATAAATGGTTTTTCTTCTTCATGTTTCACCTGGAAAAAGGCTTCTCCTTGCAGGGTTACTTTGCGGACTTTTTGTTTGACATCGTAGGTATACACCATTTTGGTGGAACGGTTCAATGACGTCAGACTTCCATCGGGAAGCGTGTCATTGACAATCTTTGAACTGGCCGCCAATTCTGTCGGAACAGCATCCGGGGAGGTGAGAGGGAATAACAAATATCCAGTCCCAATGATGAGGGCTATGCCTGCAGCTACACGATAGACGAGCGGGATGCGATTCATCCAATGCTGCCGCCCTGCCGGTTTGATCTTGTGCCGGACTTTTTGCCAGGCAGCATCGGTATCAAACAGTGCCTGTATTTCAGGGGAGGCCGCCTGATCAAAAACCTCCTGAAGTTGGCGAAAGTAACGGGCATGGTCTTCGTGTTCGTGTATCCACGCTTCTAATTCCTGTTTTTCAGAGGCTGTAGCTTCCCGGGCCAATACTTTGCCGATCAGGTCATCCATATGTTCAGAAGGACTTACCATAATTCAATCCCCCCCAGGATAAGAGCTATCAGAGGCAAATACTCTTTCAATTGTTCGCGCATCATTCTCAACGCTTTGCCCATGTGATTTTCCACCGTTTTAACCGAAATATCCAATTGAGCGGCAATCTCATGATATTTCAGTTCTTCAAACCGGCTGAGCTGAAAAACCAGCCGGCATTGCTCCGGAAGCGTACGCATGGCTTGATGGATTTTGGTTTCCAGCTCCTGAGCCAACACGGTGTGAGCCGTTGTATTTTGGGCAAATTCGCCTGTTTTCATTTCGTGTGACACATGTTGCTGTTTTACTTTTTCATGTTTGATCACATTAAGACAGGCATTGCGGATCATCCGGTAGAGGTAAGATTGAAAGGAAGTGTCTATGGCAATGGATTCTCTTTTTTCCCAAAGGTTGATAAAGGCCGATTGCACAACCTCTTCTGCATGATCCCGGTCATGGAGAAAAGTATAGGCATACGCACACAAGGGGCGATAGTAATGGTTAAAAATCATCTCAAACGCATTGGGCTGGCCATCTCGAAAGCGTTCAAAGACCCGTTGATCGACTGCTTGCACTGAATTTGACATGAAATCAATGCAATGTACGGTTTTCGCGTCTTTTGGTTAAGACAACCAGATTCGCGATGACCCCTATGGGATGAAGAAGAAAATCCCAAAAAGCGTCCTAAAGTCTATTTCCGTCTCAAACGATAGAATTCTGGCATGTCGGTATTCTCATGCATGGATACCTTCAAGTCTTTGATGTATCCATTTTTAATATCATACACCCATCCGTGAATAAACGGAAGACTTCTCTTGGCCCAGGCATTTTGAATGATGGATGTTTTACTCAGATCATTTACTTGCTCGATAATATTGTATTCTGTGAATTTGTTTTCCCGTTCGACAGGATCCACAATGGCATCCAACTCATCGGCATAGATCCGGTATACGTCTTTAATGTGGCGCAACCAATTATCAATCAATCCATACTGCTGGTTGCCCATGGCGGCCCGCACGCCACCGCATCCATAATGACCACATACAATAACATGGCGCACTTCCAGAACATTAACGGCATAGTCAAGAACACTTAACATGTTCATATCGGTATGCACCACCATGTTGGCAATATTGCGATGGACAAAAATCTCTCCCGGATCGGTACCGGTGATTTCGTTGGCGGGCACACGACTATCCGAGCAGCCAATCCATAAAAATTTAGGCGTTTGAATACCGGATAGCCGATTAAAAAAATCCTTGTCTTCCCGGGTTTTTTGCTCAACCCAGGCTTTATTTTGAAGAAGAAGTTGTTCAATGTATTTCATCGGGGGTATTGGTTTTGGAGATTAGATACGGGGGGATAGCAGTAAATCAATATGAATGTGAGTGGTGTCGACCGTGATTTTCCGATCGGAGGCTGAGATAATAAAATCATGCAGCAATTCCTGAATGTCCTGATCAATAAAGCTGGCTTGCTTACCGTCAATGATCACGCGTGAGCCCTCCGGGATTTTAGCAAAGATGGAGCGCAAGGCAGCTTTGTTCAGAAAAGTGACATCGCGGGTAAATTTGATCAGATAACTCTGCTCCGTATTTACCAAAACAACGGCTTGTTGAAAATTGGATTTTAGAATGAAAAACATAGCTGTAAGAATGCCGAGAACAACACCCACCAGCAGATCGGTAAACAGAATGGCTACAATAGTTACCAGGAAAGGAATAAATTGACTGATCCCCTTTTGTTTCATTTGGATGTACAGCGAGGGTTTGGTCAGCTTATAACCAACAGCAAATAAAACGGCTGCCAGAGCAGCTTTTGGAATGTACTCCAATACGTTGGGAATAGCGATGACAGCTACCAGTAGAATGACCCCATGCGTAATAGCGGATGCCTTGCTTTTGGCTCCCGCACTCACATTGGCTGAACTCCGGACAATGACTGACGTGAGTGGCAATCCGCCCAGGAATCCGGAAAGAATGTTGCCAAGGCCCTGGGCTTTCAATTCCCGATTGAGAGGGGTATTCTTTTTAGCCGGATCTAATTTATCAGACGCCTCAATACTCAACAAGGTCTCCAGACTGGCCACCAGCGCCAACGTGAGCGCGATGACATAGACATCCGGATTTTGCCAAACGGTAAAATCAGGAAAAATGATAAACTCTGAAAGCCCATCGGTGCGTGTGGAAGGCAGACTAACAAAATGCGAAGTTTCTGAAATAGCCCACGGTTCATTTGCATAATAAAGACCCCTGTTTAAAAGAGAGCCAGTGATCACAGCCACCAATGCGCCTGGGACGCGCGTAAAGAAGGCGTATTGTTTCAAAAAAGGGCGATCCCAAAGATAAATAATGGCCAACGTCACCAGGCAAACAATGATGGCGCCTACGGTTGGATTTTGAATAGCTTCGGCAATCTCTGTAAACGTGTTTTGTCCATCGGGCTGGGCAAAACTTTCATCACCTTCAAAGTCCGTATCGCGGCCCAGGCCATGCGGAATTTGTTTGAGAATTAACGTCAGCCCGATGGCCGCCAACATTCCCTTAATCACCGCCACCGGAAAAAAATGCCCGATGGAACCACCCTTCAGAAAACCTAAAACTATTTGTAAAATGCCCGCGAGTACAATCGCAAATAAAAATGCTTCATACGTCTTCAAGGTGGCCATTCCTGCCGTGACAATGGTGATCAATCCTGCTGCCGGGCCACTGACACTCAGTGAAGATCCGCTGAGCGAACCAATAACGATACCCCCTATGATTCCCGCAAGGATGCCGGAGAACAAAGGCGCCCCCGAAGCCAAAGCAATACCCAGGCAAAGCGGTAGCGCAACTAAAAAAACAACTAAGGCAGCCGGTAAATCATACCTGACATACTCACGTAAATCCATATCTGTAAAATCTTAAGAGAGAAGAGTAAAGACGAACCGAAAAATAAGAGACCACTATCCCTGCGGAGGGGGAGCATGAATCTCCTGAATATGATTTTCAAAGTTCAGCAGAGGGGTAAAACACAATTGAATCTGCCTGTTTGGATAATGATCGACACCCCATATCCGGGTCTCTTTGGCGGTTTGATCATCTTCTGATTCTTCCAACCACTTTTGAGCAGAGGCTTCTGACTCCATAGAACGTTCATCACACAATTCTGAAAGATAGCATTCTATAGAGAAAGCAGACATAAAAGCCTGGTTACTCCAGGAACATAGCAAAGTCGCCAAAATCAAATGAATGACAATGTTCTTCATACGGGGGACTCAAATATAGCGAAACGATTAAGATGAATCGCGTGAAGCAAGGGTCATTCTCTTTTTTGACCACTTGGTTCTGATCAGCCATTCAGCCATCAATAAATTAGGGACCCAGCCTAACCAGGCAACCAACTGATAGGCATCCATCGGATGCGGATGAAAGAGGAACACCAATACATATTTCCAGGCCCGCAGCGTCAAAGCCGATAATGTCAGAGCAAAACTCCGAAGCATCCAGTCACTGTGTTCAATAAATTTCCGCTGCCGGATGCTGATATATGCGCGCAGGGTAGTATATATCCAAAGCACACTTAACAATGTAAACGCAGATTGCGACAACAGTCCGCCATTGGCATAAAGACTCATTACCAAACCTGCCGGAGCAGAAAACAGAAGCAAAACCAATACGTACATTTTGCCGATCCACCGATGTACGGTACGCATACGTCCCTGAAACGGATTGTGAAATTGAGTAAACCCGGCTATCAGTAAGAAAATGCTGGAAAAAACATGCGTAAAAAAAGATATCCTCCACACATCGTGATGAATGACCCATTGTTTAATCTGCAAAAAGGCCACGCGGGTGTCCAGTGAAAGATAGGGCAAGGTAATTCGCACCATTAAGCCCGAAAAAAAGGTTAATAATAAGATCAAAATCCATCCACGCCAGCGCATCCGGTAATGTTAAAAAATGTCCGTAACTTTTCGATGCAAAATTCTGCTGCTATGAAAAAGATTGTCTGGTTAGTATGCTTATTCTCGGCTTGTGCAGCTCCCAAGGGAGAGAACCAATCCGAATCACCTGAAGTTCCGGAGCTTGAATCGGCTGAGGTTATCAACGTATCGCGCGATGCCCGAACCATCGGCCCCGAAAAATCGCCCGAACAGAAACGCATAGATGAAGCCATTGAAAAAATTAAATCCACCACCAACAATGATTTGATTGGCTATTGGGTCGGCATGTTTGGGAAAAACAAGATCAACATTGCCTTGGCAGAAATCAGTGACCAACAGGCTATCGGATATACCGTTTGTGCAGGTAATTTTCGTCCCATTACCGGAAAAGTCACTAAGCGCACAGACTCAACCATCGAATTATACCTGGATGAACCCGGCACCGATTCGTACGATGGTCACTTCGAGATGACCATCCAGATGTATGAGAAAACATTGACCGGGAAATGGACGCCTTTTCAACCAACCACCAGCGCCAAAACTTTTCAATTGGCTAAAACTGAGTATACCTATCGGACGGACACAGGAACCTATCCTGAAGCCTCCGCGCGGCTGCTGAACGAAGACGATGTGGCAAACCTGCTCGAAGAAGAATTGGCCATGATGCGCAATGAAATTTATGCACGACATGGATATTCCTTTAAAGAGATGGCAGAACGCAGACACTTTGATGCACAATCCTGGTATATACCCATGGGCATTGATATCCGCAGCAACCTGACGGACATTGAAGTGCGGAACATTGATCTGATCTACCAGTATGAAGATTATTATCAGGCAAACTATGATGACTACGGCAGATAATGAATAGTCAGGCAATACTATCTTTGCGCGTTCGTTTTCAACCGATATGTCGGGCAGAATAGTTTTAACCTTTTTATTATGGGGGGCAACCCTTTCCCTTCTGGCTCAATCACCCCTGGAGCAAAAATGGATGAGCCAGTGGCGTCCATCCAATGCTATACCAGAAAAATTATTAGCCGGACGGACCATGGTTCTGCACACTTCAAATTTTTCGGAGGAAGAACTGGCCACGGCCCAAACTGTTTTTCAACAAACCGGTATTGATGTGGTCGGTTATTTTGATGTCGATCATGTTCTGAGCGGGGTAGATGTTGTACGAGGCTTTGCCAATTATTTCAATCGCAGACAAATCGCTTTTCTGGCGTTGCTTCATAAAGACGAAAAGGGATTTCTGATTTCCATTGTTTCGTACAATCGAAAACCATCGCTCACCGATGAGGGAGCCGGTGCCTGGCAAGTGCGTTCGGTTTCTTTCCGGGAAGCACTTATTGTTCTGTACACCACCGCTTCCCGCACGCTCAAACGAGAAAATTTTTTGGTAAGTGAGTTGCCGGAGAAAGACTTGCGCGTGGGTTTTATCCGTGGGGATCGTCAGGAGATTTGCCTCCCCAACGTGCGGTCAGTTCGGATAGCTGTGCCGCGATTTGCGAATCCGGTCGAAAACGATTCCTTAGCTGCTTTTTTGAAAACACATTTTCCGGTGAAGTATCAACTGGTGGATCCTGATCTGAGTGACCGTCAGTTGATTGACCAGGGGTTTACATATGTTTTGCGATTTTTATACACGCGAGGTGCGTTAGCCAAACAGTTGCTTCAATACGAAATCAAGCCAGGCACAACTTTAGCCACAGCCACGTATCCGCAAGGACAACTGGTAGTAAAGACCATTCCCGCCCAGGCTTACGTCTATAAATTCTATCTGAAAGAATTAGAGTACAGCACGTTTGTGCTGGGTTCGCAGTGGGATGCCGACCTCACGTGGAAGGAGGCGCTGCTAAATCATATTCACGTATACCGGGCCGACCGCAGACTTTGAGTTAAAACCATTTGCGCTCTCCTCTCCGTTCATGGAATTTTAACATCCATGCAATTTACGATCGTTACCTTTGCGGCCCCAAACGGTAGACGCTCCCATCTTCATCGGCTGCTTTTACCCTTGGGAACAGGAATTTGACCATCAATGGATTAATTGGAGATAAAGTTGAACCAAGTACCGTTAACAAGGTTTTAAGTGCGAATGATATGATTATGAGGAGAGTTTTAGTACTAGCAGTAGTTATTCTGGGTGGTGTCGATGCGTGGGCACAGGAAGAGAGGGGCAATAGTAAAATTTCAGGAACCATTGTGGATGCGGGGGCTGGTACGCCTGTGGAATTTGCAACGGTTGCCTTAAAAGATGCTTCCGGCAAGACCATTGACGGAACTATTGCCGATGCCAAAGGTAAGTTTACAATTTCCAGGATTTCTAACGGAAAGTATTCCATTATCATTTCTTTTATTGGGTATGAAACCATCACCAAAGAAGTCACGGTAGATGGAAAGAAGACAGATATCGCTTTGGGTACAATCAAGTTAGCCGAAGAAGCGCGTCAACTGGGCGAAGTAGTGGTGCAGGGGCAGAAAGATCTGGTCGAAGAACGTGTGGATCGAACCATCTATAATGCGGAAAACGATGCCACCACCCGGGGGGGGAGATGCTACCGATGTGTTGAAGCGGGTGCCGTTGCTCTCCGTAGACCTGGACGGAAATGTCAGTCTCCGGGGGAGCAGCAATATTCAGGTATTAATCAACAATAAACCCTCCACCATTGTCGCAAGCTCGGTAGCCGATGCACTCAAGCAGATTCCGGCCGATCAGATAAAAACAGTGGAAGTAATCACATCCCCTTCGGCCAAGTACGATGCGGAGGGTTCTGGAGGGATCATTAACATCATCACCAAAAAGAGTAATCTGGAAGGCCTGACGTTAAGTGTAGATGCCGGGGTGGGGTATCGTGGATCCAACTTAGGGTTAAACGGAAATTACCGCAGAGGAAAAATGGGCTTCTCGCTGGGAGGCTTTGGCCGGGCCAACTATAATGTCAATGGTGATTTTGAAAATAACCAACAGT
Source organism: uncultured Ohtaekwangia sp. (assembly GCA_964439205.1). Taxonomy (GTDB): domain Bacteria; phylum Bacteroidota; class Bacteroidia; order Cytophagales; family Cyclobacteriaceae; genus ELB16-189. The sequence goes on along the minus strand of CAYTNM010000015.1, from coordinate 21,536 downwards.
TTGCTAACGGTCGCTCTGTTGTTCAACGTGGTGACAATCGCAGCGATGGAATCTTTGGAAGCTACACGCTTGGCTGGGACTATGACATCAATAAAAAAAATTCCTTGGGAGCTTCTATTCGGTATGGTGTTCGCAATGGTAATAGTTATCAAGACAATCTTGTTACTACCAATTTTTTGAACGATGTGCAGACGACATCCAGCAATAGTAATAATCAAACCATTGATAAATCGGGCACTGTAGATTTAAACCTGACCTACACACATCTTTATGATAAACCTCAACGTGAGTTAAGCATACTTGCCTTGTATAGCCGGAATGACAGAATAAATGATTTTATTCAAACCTCTTTCGTGGATTCGAATGGCAGTATTGATGGTAGATTCAAAAACCTAAATGACGGACTTAATGAAGAGTATACTATACAAGTAGACTATCAAACTCCCATCGGTACCTCCCAAATGCTAGAGGCAGGGGTGAAAGAAATTCGTAGAAGTGTTTTTACGGATTTTACCACTTCAAGAGCCATTGGTCTTGGTGATTTTGTAGAAGATATTAGCTCTACGGCCAATAATCAATTGAATTATAATCAAGATGTAACGTCAGGCTACTTTTCATATACACACTCGTTTAATAAAGGCTTTAGCGCGAAAGCCGGTGCACGGTATGAATACACCACTATTACAGCATTTTCGGAAACAGAAAGTAATATTGATATACCTGAATATGGAATCCTGGTACCAAGTGTAAACTTCTCCAAGAAGTTAAAGAAGGGTAACTCGGTAAAAGCTTCATACAACCGCAGAATACAACGTCCGTCTATACAATTTTTAAATCCGAATAAGCAGATCAACAATAATCCATTGTTTCAAACCATTGGCGAACCATCGCTCGACCCTGAATTTACCAACAACTACGAAGTCGGCTACTCTACCTTTATAAAAGGTACCTCGATTAACTTTTCGGCCTTTCACCGTAGTTCTAACAATGCTATTCAAAGTCTGCGTAACCCTTCGGAGTTAGGAGGCGATACCATTGTAACACGTTATAGCAATATTGGTAGTGAGAAAGCTTACGGCTCAAGCTTATTCATAAATGTTTCGGCTGGCAAGCTGTCGTTGAGCGGAGGAGGGGATGTGTTTTACGCAGTGCTGGATAACAATGTGCCCAACCTTGATGAACGCGCCAGCAATAAAGGATGGGTGCCCAGCGGACGCATGTTTGGGGGATATTCCTTTAACAAAGGATGGGGATTACAGTTTTTTGGATTTTACCGCGGAAAGCGTGTATTACTACAAGGGGATCAGGGAGGCTTTGGAATTTATAGCCTGGCCGTGCGCAAGGATTTTGCCAACAAGAAAGGGAGTTTTGGCTTGGGTATTGAAAACTTTTTTGCCAAATCAATCACCATTCGCAACGAAACCAGAACCAATACCATTGATCAGAATGGCTTTACTACCCAAAACAACATCAGTTTTCGCGTGAACATCAGCTATCGCATTGGTAAAATGAGTTTTGATCAACCCCGCAGAAGGGGTCGATCTGTAAACAATGATGACTTGAAAGAAGGTGATGGTGGTGGAAATGGAAATGATGGGGGCGGTATGCCACAAGGTGGTGGAGGGGGAGGTCAGCGCGGAGGTGGAGCTCCAAGGCCGGTGATAGCCGCACCAACGACCACGGTGAAGACCGATCCTACGGCTGTAGTCAAAGCCGAAGGCACCTGGAATTACACGATTGAATCACCTCAGGGAGGCGATGGAAAACTCTTGATTGAAAAGAAGGACGGTAAATACTCCGGAACCATTACCAGCAGTCGTGGCAATCGCACCACTGCACTGGAGAACGTGAAAGTCAATGGGAACGAATTATCTTTTGAGTATACCTTATCATTTGGGGGAAATTCAGCTATCATTCAGGTGAAATCCGTGATCACCGGAGATGACTTAAACGGCACGATGGCCTTTGGTCAGTTTGGAACGTTTCCGATCAAGGCGAAAAGAGGGGAGTAATTAACGGAATCGTCCAGAAGGCGGTAGGTTGAATTGCCACAAACTCGATTAGCCCGATCTGTGAATGTTTATGGCGTGATTTTTTTTATCGCTACCGGGCGAACTTGAAACCCGCGTAATTTTAGTTGTTCCAGTAGCCCGCATGTATAATTCAGGTGAAGAAACCCAACCGCAATAAAACAGTTTTTTGTGGAGATCAGTTCAGGGAGCCTCTTTAACCACGCTTCGTTTCGTTCGGTTATTAACCGATCATTTGGACAATCTACCGCCAGCTCATAGTCAAGTTCAAATCTCCGATACTGGTTGGTAAAAAGACAGTCACCTTCGGCAATCTCATTGCTTGATAGTTTCTGAATCCAATACCGTATTACTTTCTTCGCTTCCTTCCAATCGGGTGAATTATACTCTTCGTTGATAATACTCAGCTGAAGGCTATCTGTTTCTAATCCTACTAATTCCTTTCCATTAATTTTGGCTAAGTGAATCAGGTAGTTATCAAAATGATCCCAGGTATCCGTGGGGCTCACAGTCTTACATTTGGTTTTTTGAAAGTTTTGCCGCAGGGCAAATAGAAGTTCAATAGGCTCAACCTTATAAATACTTACATTCAGACTCTTTCCAATGACTTTTAGTTTGTCAATATCTTTCTGACTAAAATGCCTTTCAATTTCCATGGAGGGATTCCGGGCATTAATGGTATGGATAGTGGCTTCGCCATCATCGATCGATTCAAAAATCGCTAACTCGGATTTTAACAAAGCCTCTTTTAAAGCCGGGATAGAGTCGACAAAGGAATTACCGAATTGATGAAAAGTACCCACCATAAATGACTGCTTCGAAGTAAGGGGATCACGAATTTCCCATAAAATGGTGTTTTGAGGAAAGGCTGAATTTCCAAGAGAAAACAGGAATACAACGGTCAGAATACTTTTCATCCAGTCTTAATATCAACGCAACACATCGAGCGAAATGCGAGCTTCGGATTTCTCTGATGGATTTGCTAACCCAAGGTATCAAACTTCTTGAACATCGAGAATGGTTGAAAAAGGAAATCGTTGGGCAGGACACTTTTTAAGATAAAGCAGGGGTTTCAAATATTTCTTCTTAAAAACAGAAACAAATACCCCTCTGCATCCGTACAACCTAAAAATTGCACGGCATGAAAGTCTATTTAGGCGAATTTGAAGAACTGGTGTTGCTTACCATCGCCACACTTGGCAACGAAGCCTACGGGGTATCCATCCAGCAGGATATTGAAGCGCGTTGTCACCGCACCATCAGCATCGGGGCTCTCCATTCAACCATCACCCGTCTGGAGGAAAAAGGATTTCTCAAATCGTGGATGGGAGGAGCCACACAGGAGCGGGGCGGTCGCAGCAAGCGCTACTACGAAATTACCCAGGCCGGCAAGCGCGCGGTGACGGAAACCAAGAGCTTGCGCGATGAACTGTGGGACTTGTCCAAAATCAAACTATCCTTAAAGTGAAGCACCAGCCCCCACGGTTGGCACGCAAATTTTTTGAGTGGGTCTGTGGTCCCGCCCAAGTAGACGACCTATTGGGAGATCTGGATGAGTGGTACTCTATCCATGCAAAAACAAAATCACCTTTTCAGGCAACACTTCTTTATTGGAAACAAATTTTTTCACTCAGTTTTTCCTATACCGTGCGCAAGCGCAAACGCGATGCAAAAGCAAATCCCTATTCTTCCACCAACCTTTCACTGACCATGTTTGAAAACTATCTGAAGATGGCCATTCGCAACATCTTCAAAAACAAACTCACAGCCTTTATCAATATAGCCGGACTCGCGCTGGCCATTGCCAGTGCACTGTTGATTTACCTGTACATCCGCGATGAAGTAAGCTATGAAAAGTATCACAGCAAAGCTGACCGCATCTACAGGGTCACCCGCGACTTTCTTTCACCAGATGGTGTAGCCAATTTACGATTGGGAAACGTAGCGCCACCCATTGGCCCACTGATTGAAAATGATTTTGGTGAGGTGGAAGAGATGGCTCGCGCCATAAACTTTGCTATGGTGATTGGCTTGGAGGAAAATGGCGAACTTAAGAAATCATTCTCTGAACAACGTGTCTTTTTAGCAGAGCCGGAGATTTTTAACATATTTGATTTTAACATCGTATCCGGCCATGCGGCCACTGCTCTTGAACGTCCGCTCACCATCATGCTGTCAGAGAAAGCAGCTGAGAAATATTTTGGTGATCAGGATGTAGTAGGTAAGCGCTTGCGTGGGAATAACGAACTTGACCTGGAGGTGACGGGTGTATATAAAAACTTACCGTTGCAATCGCACTGGCATCCGGATATGCTCATCTCTTTTAGCACACTTAACGACAGCACTATTTACGGTAGACGAAGGCTAGAAACCAACTGGGGTAACAATTCTTTTGGCACCTATCTGTTGCTGGAAGACGGTTACGATCAAACCCAATTGCAAGCTGAAATGCCGGCTTTTCTCGACCGACATTTTGGCCCATTCGCGAAAGCAAACTGGGGAGCGAAACCGGATTTCGTGGCATCAAAGAGTACGGCATTGCACATTCAAAAAGTAACCGACATCCATTTGAACTCGCATCTGGATGACGAACTGGAAGTGAATGGTAATATCAACAACGTGTATATGATGGGTATCATAGGCATATTCATCATGCTTATTGCTTCTTTCAACTTTATCAATCTCTCCACCGCCCGCGCCACCAAACGCGCAAAAGAAGTAGGCATGCGTAAAGCTGTAGGGGCCCACAAAAACCAATTGGTTACACAATACCTGAGTGAGTCCGTGCTCACGGCCTTCCTTGGGTTACTGCTGGCAGTGACCATTTCTTTTTTCGCTATTGATTGGCTCAATGGGTTTACGCAAAAAGAGCTAACACTATCGCTATTGAGTGAGCAATCGCTCTTGCTGATTTCGTTTACACTTTTGGTAGGATTATTGGCAGGCGTTTATCCGGCTTTTGTCATCTCAGGGTTTAAGCCGGTGGAAGTCTTGAAAGGAAAGCAAGGCTCTGTGCCAGGAAAAGGTGCCTTACGCAAGGCATTGGTGGTAGCTCAGTTTTCCATTTCCATCACGCTTATCATTGCCACGGCCATCAGTGTGCAACAACTCGGCTATCTGAATACACGTAACCTCGGCTACGACCGCGATCAGGTGGTGGTGCTGCCGTATTACGATGAACTTCAGGATAGTTACGAATCATTTTACAATGAATTAATCGAGTCATCCGCTATTAAAAATGCCGCCCGCTCTTCACGTGTTCCCACGGGTCGTTTGCTCGATGATCAGGGAACACCCTCAATCACCCAAGGTGACAGTCTTTTCGACTCAGGCATTTCTACCAAGTACGTTTGTACCGACTACGAATTTTCAGACACCTATGGCATCACACTCGTGGCTGGTCGCTGGTTTTCCAAAGATATTCCTACTGATGATTCGCTGGCCTTTGTGGTCAACGAAGCGGCTGTGCGGAAGTATGGATGGAAAACACCGGAAGAAGGTCTCAATAAAGATTTTGTGTATGGTGCCACCCGCGGAAAACTGATTGGCGTGGTGAAAGACTTTCACTTCGAATCCCTACATCAGGAAATTGTACCTATGATTTTTTACCCAAACTATTACAACAATTTGTCGGTAAAAATTTCGAGTGGCAATCTTCAACAAGGGTTGGAGCATCTCAGCAAGTTGTGGAAGGAATTTTTACCCAAACGTCCATTTGACTACGAATTTCTCACGGATAATTACAGAAGACTATACGAATCGGAGCAGAAGCAAAGCCAGCTCTTTATGATGTTCGCGGGGCTGGCCATTTTTATTGCGTGCCTGGGCCTTTTTGGCCTTGCTACCTTCAACACGCTGCAACGAGTAAAAGAGATTGGCATTCGTAAAGTATTGGGAGCTTCCGTGCCAAGCATTCTTACACTGCTTTCTAAAGAGATGGTGATCCTCATCATCGCAGCCAACGTGATTGCCTGGCCCGTAGCGTGGTACTTCATGGGTGCTTGGCTAAATGAGTTCGCGTATCACATCGCTATGCCCTGGTATCTGTTCCTGGGGGCGTCTATCGTCACTATACTAGTAGCCTTGCTTACCGTTAGCGCTCAAACCGTCCGTGCAGCCAGCATCAATCCTTCGACTACGTTGCGATACGAGTAAGTTGCTACCGACAGACAACATGAGACACGATCATCCACCCAAACTTGCCCACCGGTTTTTTGAATGGTGGTGCGGTCGTGCCAAAGTGGACGACCTATTGGGAGATCTGGATGAGTGGTACTCTATCCATGCAAAAACAAAATCACCTTTTCAGGCAACACTTCTTTATTGGAAACAAATTTTTTCACTCAGTTTTTCCTATACCGTGCGCAAGCGCAAACGCGATGCGGCATCTGGAATGTACTCAACCTCAAATTTTTCTATGGACATGCTTCGTAATTACCTTAAGGTGGCCGTGCGCAACCTGTACCAGTACAAATATTTCTCTGTGCTCAATGTCTTTGGCCTGGCCATCGGCATGTCGGTGAGTTTGTTATTGATTGCCTTGGTGGCGTATATCAAAACGTATGACACTTTTCATATTCATCAAGATCATATTTATACCATTGTCAGCGACCGCACCGAAGGTGTGGAGCAACGACAATACGCTACCGCACCGGTTGTACTGGCCGAAAAACTGCAGCAACATCCTGACATAGAGGAAGTCGTGCGTATCCAGGCAGGCTTCCGCGAAGAAATCAAACAGGACAAAGGCACGCTGCCCATAAAGGGATATTATGTGGAGCCCAATTTCCTGAAAGTATTTACTTACCAGGTCACGCAAGGCGATCCGGTTTCGGCTCTTACCAAACCCAACACGATTATTATCACAGAATCGGCAGCTCAAAAAATCTTTAACACCACCCACGTGCTGGGGAACACACTTGAGATGGAGCAAGGTGGCTTGTTGGAAATCGGTGCGGTAATGAAAGACCATCCCATTAACTCCCATCTGGCTTTTGAAGTACTGGTGTCATACGCCACGTTGCCACCGGTGAAAACTTCAGTGGCCGACCAATGGATGAACTATGGGCGAGAGTATATATATGTCTTATTAAAGGAAGAGAAATCCATTGATGAATTGAATGAATATTTGAACAAGATCGCGCAAGACACATATGCATCATTGCCGATCAAGGCAACTTTTGATACACAACACCTTCACGCGATCACCATGGGTCCTGACTATAATCAGGCCATTGGTCCCAAATGGGAGATGTCGGGGATGGTGGTGTTTTCAATCATTGCAGCCATGATTTTACTGCCCGCCTGTTTTAATTATACCAACATCTCTATTGCCCGCGCACTTAAACGGGCCAAGGAAATCGGTCTTCGCAAAACCATGGGTGGAGTGCGCAACCAGATATTCATTCAGTTCATTACCGAAACAGTCGTTATCACGATGATTTCACTGGCGGGGGCCATTCTCATTTTCCTTTTAATCCGCTCCGAATTTCAATCCATGATGGTAGCTTCCTCTTCCATTGATTTGAGTCTGACAGGAAAAACCGTGTTTTTATTTTTTCTTTTTGCCCTGGCCACCGGTTTGCTGGCAGGGGCCTTTCCGGCTTTTTATTTTGGTGGCCTGAATCCCATTCAGGCGTTAAAAAATAAAATCCGTGGACGCTCTTCTGCGATGCGAGTACGCAAAGTTTTAACAGTATTTCAGTTTGCCTTATCCTTTGGTTTTATATTATCGCTGGTGGTCTTTAGCCGCCAGTACCAATATTCGATAGGTTTTGATTTCGGGTTTACCAAGAACAATATTGTGAATGTCCCCTTACAGAATGTGGAACCGCGATTGCTTCAGGCTGAATTTTCCCCACTGGCCCAGGTGCAATCCATCGCGTTTTCATCGGATGTGTTGGGCCTGGGATTTTCCAATTCGTGGGTAAAGAATTCGGTCAATGACTCATTAGAGGTAGCACAAGTGTTTGTCGACCGGAATTACCTTTCCACATTTGGATTGACGTTGCTGGCCGGAGGAAATTTTCCGGAAGAAGCCAGATCAGAAGGGGGCACCTATCGCGAACGATTCATTATTGTGAATGAAGAGTTTTTGAAAGCATACAAAATGGATCAACCGATGGACGCGATTGGACAAACGTTTCTGGTGGATAGCACCGAATTAGAGGTGATAGGGGTAGTTAAAAATTTTCATTTTGCCCCGTTGCGTTTGCCGATCAGTAAATTCTTTTTCAGAATGAATCCGCAACATTATGCGTATGCGCATGTCACCGTAAAGCCGGAGGACCCGTTTCATTTATTTTCGCAACTGGAAGATCGTTGGAAAAAGCTGAGCGAACGAAAGATGGAAGCGAGCTTCTTTGAAGATGATCTGAATGAAGGATACTCCATGTACCAAACCCTGCTGAAAATTGTCGGATTCCTGGGGGTGTTGGCGCTCACCATCTCCATGCTTGGCATGTTGGGCATGGTCGTATATACCTCCGAAACACGTTCCAAAGAAGTCAGCATCCGGAAAGTACTGGGAGCCACGGTCCCCCATCTGACGCTTCTGTTATCAAGTGACTACCTCAAACTCATGGCGTGGGCCATTCTGATAGCTGTACCGGTAACAGCTTTATTTTTCCATTGGACGCTGCCACAGATTCAATATTACAGCGTCACACTCAATGGTTGGGATGTACTGCTCAGCACCGTCATGTTGATGGGCATCGGTCTGGCCACCATCGCTTCGCAAACATTGAAAACAGCCCGTGCCAATCCGGCCGACACATTACGAGCGGAGTGATCTTAAATGATGACTGAAAACTGGCATTTGCTTAAAACTATTGACAATTTTGAAGAACAAACACTTCGACAGAAGTGCCTCCAACTCGTATGAACAGCGACATCGAGAAATTTCTTCGTCAGTATGCCCACTTCACAGATGCAGAATTGGGAAGCATTGTCAATGCCTTCACCAGTAAGCAAGTTAGGAAAAATGACTACCTATTACGTCCAGGCGATATCTGTAAAGATATTGTGTTCTTGCGGAAGGGGTGTCTGCGCTTGTATTATTTGATAGAGGATGTTGAAGTATCCGTTTGGTTCACCTTTCCACAGTCATCGGCCATTGAAATATATAGCTTTATCAGCGAAAGCCCTTCCAACTATTTTATTCAAGCCATTGAAGACAGTGAGGTGCTTTATCTTTCCAAAAATCAGTTAACGGAATTGTATAGCCACCAGCCCAAAATGCAAGAGATGATGCGAAAATTCTGGGAAGATGTCATTCTTAATCTGATCAAAAGATTCACAGCACTTCAAACGGATTCGGCTGAAAAAAGGTATCTCGAACTACTTAAAAAACCTGATTACCTGGCCACCATCCCTCAAAAGTATCTGGCATCTTTTATTGGTGTAACTCCTACCTCTTTAAGCAGGATAAGAAAAAAGATAATCAAAGGACATTACTTGTCCTAAGACAACTTTTTTCAAAGAAAAAAACAGGACTCTTGCATGGTCGTTTCTACACCATGGAAATCATTTTACAACCAGTAGCCTTTTTTGGCAGAATGGAAATCCCAAGGGGTCAATGGGACAGAATAATTTCAACTATTGAACTGGCCGACCATCTTCCGACTGGGGCATTCGTGGGGATATCTGAATTTTCACACCTGGAAATCATTTACTGCTTTGATCAGTCAAATGAAACGCATTCAGGGAACAACGATTACTCCTTACCTGGAATCTTTGCGCAGCGAAGAAAAGCCGGCCCTAACAAACTCGGGATGGCAATCATTGAGTTAATTGAATGTCACGAAAGAACCATAAAAGTAAAACTAGTGCATCCGATAGACGGAGCCACGATTTTGGATATCAAACCTGTCATGAATCAACAACCACAACCAAAGGATCGGGGGACAGATTTATTAGAAAATTACTGGAAATTTTAAACGCCAAAGAATCAATATGTATAACTTTTCGTATTTCAAAGAGAATGACAAGCAAGAAATAGCGAACCTTATGGAGAGTCATCCATTCGCATTTTTGACCGGAAGTTATCTGTCCGGACATCCCGTGGCGACCCAAATTCCTATTTTACTGGAACATAGGAATGGGGAGCTGTTCTTGCAGGGGCACATGATGCGAAATACAGACCACCACAAAGCTTTTATGGAGAATCCAAACGTGTTGGTCGTATTTACCGGGCCAAGCACATACGTGAGCGCCTCCTGGTACAGCAATCCCCAAATCGGCTCCACCTGGAATTACATGAGTGTTTACATCAACGGACCGATTCGCTTTATGTCTTCTGATGATCTGATCCGCTTCATGCGAAAATTTACATTGAAATTTGAAACGGGAAATTCAAACTCTCCAACCATTTATGACAACTTACCTGCGGCTTTTCTGAATAAAATGATGCCAGCAATTGTTGGGTTCGAGATCCGGGCGGAAAAAATTGATCATGTGTTTAAGTTAAGCCAAAACAGAGATGAAAAAAGTTATGTTAACATCATCCGGAAACTGGAAGAACAGGGAGGGAACAGTGCATGGATAGCGCAGGAGATGAAGAAAAGAAAAATGACTTTGTTTCCACCGAATGTCGAATGGGATGGTTCCAGGTTTGACTCTTAGAACGCATACCGAAAATAGAATCAAAATCATTTGATAAGATATGGAAATCAAAAAGTTGAAATCATCCGAAATCGCAGACTTTAAAGCTTTAATTGATGTTTTGCTAAGAGTTTTTGAGAGCCCGGATGAGATGCCGGATGATCAATATTTGAAAGAATTACTTTCCAACCGTGACTTTATGGCTTTTGTTGTCAAAATAAATGATAAAGTTGTTGGCGGTTTGACGGTCTATGTTTTGCCCCGGTATGTTGGCTCTCAGCCTATTGCCTATATTTATGATGTAGGAATGGATCCCGACTTTCAAAGAAAAGGGTTTGGTCAAGCATTGTTAAGGGAAGTGTGTCAATTTTGTAAGATAAACGGATTTGAATACGCCTATGTAGAGGCTGAAAGTGACGATACGGAAGCCGTCAATTTTTACAGGAAAACGGGTGCCAATCATGAATTAAAGGCTATCCATTTTACTTATCTGTTTAAGTAAGATCAAGCTGGTTGCTTAACAAAGCAATACGCACAAAAAATGATGTTTCGGCAAAAGGCTGTAACTTTTTTAGTCGAGACGAGTATGAAGTATCATGGCAAGACAAGCAACCTTTGTGACAGGTTTTAGTCTTTGATCCTGTAAAACCAGTCCGCTATGCTTCATCACAGTCTGTTACTTATTTATCGCAATTTCCTGCGTGCCAAAAGCTATTTTCTCATCAATCTGGTCGGCCTCACAACCGGTCTGACATGCACGCTGCTCATTTATCTGTGGGTGAATGATGAGTTGAAGATGAATAAGTTCCATGAAAAAGATGCACGACTCTACAGTGTCATGGAGCATCAGAAGTATGCCACAGACATCATGACCACCACGTCCACGCCCGGTGTTTTGGCCGAGACACTGAAAGAAGTAATGCCGGAAGTGGAATATGCTACCACCACCACATGGGTCAATCCTTTTACACTGTCCGTCAAAGACCACAATGTAAAGGCAAAGGGGTATGCTGTAGGGCCGGATTACTTTCACATCTTCTCCTACCCGCTTATTCAGGGAAATGCCAGTGACGTGCTCCAGGATAAATTATCTATTGTGCTTTCACGGAGCCTGGCGCGCAAACTTTTGGGTACAGAAGAAAATGCGGTAGGCCGCATCGTAGAATTGCAACATGATAAAAGCCTCACCATTACCGGGGTATTTGAAGATTTAACTTCGCAGTCGTCCCTGCAGTTTGACTTTGTTACTTCGTTCGAACGATTTAAAGATGAAAATCCATGGGTGAAGGAATGGGGTAACAATGGCCCCTCCACGTTTGTGGTGCTCCGGGAAGGTACCGATGCGGCTGCCTTTTCAGAAAAAATCAAGGACTTTGTCAAGGGGAAAAACGAAGAATCCAATGTTACGCTGTTCCTGAAGAAGTTTTCGGATCGCTACTTGTATAGCCGATATGAAAATGGCGTACAGGTAGGAGGGCGGATTGAATACGTGCGGCTGTTCTCCTTCATTGCGGTATTTATACTGCTCATTGCCTGCATCAATTTTATGAATTTATCAACGGCACGCGCCTCGCGCAAAGCGAAAGAAGTAGGCATTAAAAAATCGGTAGGAGCCCAGCGCAGTTCGCTCATATTTCAATACATCAGCGAATCATTTCTGATGACCGTGCTGGCCGTTGTTTTGTCGCTGGCCGTAGTGTGGGCGTTCTTGCCCATTTTTAATTCGATAACTGATAAAAAAATAGTGTTGAACCTGCTTCAACCTGAGTTAGTGATTGGTGTATGCGTCATCACTATCCTGACAGGCCTGATCGCAGGGAGTTACCCAGCGCTTTACCTTTCTGGATTTCGACCGGCTGCCGTTTTAAAAGGGGAAGTGCGCGGTAGTTGGGGTGAGCTATGGACAAGAAAGGGGTTGGTAGTGGTTCAATTCTTTTTTTGTGTGGTGCTGATTGTTTCAGTGTTGGTGATCTACAAACAAATAGAGTTTGTGCAAACCCAGAATCTGGGCTATCAAAAAGAGCAATTGATTCAGTTTTCCATGGAAGGAAAAGTAGTTGATCAACGCGAAGCATTTCTAAAGGAAGTCAGACGAATGCCAGGAGTGGTGAACGCCTCTTCCATAGGTCACAGCCTGCTCGGCCAAAACAACAATACCAGCGGATTGGAATGGCAAGGGAAAAATCCGGATGATGAGATTCTGTTTGAAAATATCGGTGCCAATTACGAATTGATTGAGACCCTTGGCATTGAAATGGCTGAGGGTCGCGCCTTCTCAGAAGAATTTGGGACAGATACAACCAAAATCATCTTTAATGAAGCAGGTATTCGTGTAATGGGTCTTGAAAATCCGGTGGGCAAAACCATTAAGCTATGGGATGAATACAATCTTGAGATTATTGGTGTGGTAAAAGATTTTCATTTCGAGTCGCTACACGATGTGGTCAACCCGCTTTTTATTCGACTAGTCCCTGAAAACACCTGGAATATGATGATTCGGCTGGAGGCAGGAAAAGAAAAGGAAACCCTGGCGCAACTGGAAAAATTCTACAAGGACTTTAACCCTGGGTTTACCTTTGACTATAAATTTCAGGATGCTGAATATGCCTTGCAGTATGCAGCCGAGCAACGCGTGGCTTCGCTTTCGTTTTACTTTGCCACCATGGCCATTATCATATCGTGTCTGGGACTTTTCGGATTGGCTACCTTCACAGCCGAACGGAGGCTAAAAGAAATTGGTATTCGCAAAGCCATGGGGTCCTCGTCTACCAACATTGTGCTCTTACTGTCGGGAGATTTTACAAAAATGGTATTGCTTTCTATTGTTTTGGGGTTACCCTTCAGTTATTGGTTTTTAAGCGGATGGCTTAAAAAATTTGCTTACCGAATTGATTTAGACGCAAGCTATTTTATTCTGGCCGGGCTGATCGCTTTAATCATTGCCTGGGTCACGGTGGCCTCGCAGGCCATCAAGGCCGCCAACGTTAACCCTGTCAATTGCCTGAGAGATCATTGATGATCTTTTGGATTTCACCACAAAAAAATCCCCTGGATAGAAATGCTATCCAGGGGATGATCGATAACTCGGTGATGAATTTTACAACTTGTACGTCACACCAAAGTTTCCACCGGAAGCCGTACCCCCACCTAATTCGAGGTTCAAACCCCACTTTTCATTAAAGAAATAGCGGGCACCCAACTGCGCATCCAGGCCAATACCAGAACCTTCTCCGCCAAAGGTATCAATCGTAGTGCCGTCCCATTTAACATCAGACCAGATGTAGTATCCCAACGTTAACCCGGCATAAATATTCCATTCATCCGGTAGACTGAGAAGTTTGTTAAAGTGATAGTTTCCATTAAAGGCAATCACCGTTAGTGATTGACTATACTTGAATCCGCCAAATCGTTCTGAATTGTTACGATAAGAAATACGTGGGCCTACAGAAATGGACTCATGAACACCAAAATCAGCACCGATGTAGACAGGAACTCCGAACGATGAAAAGCCAACACCGGCATTTAACTGCTTACCTCCCTTGCCCAGATTTCCCTGAGCACTCACAAGTGTTACCGAAGCCACTACCCAAACAATTGAAAAGATAAATTTCTTCATAAAGAATGTAAAATTGGTTTTAAGATTGCAATGATAGCGTATACGGAAGATGACTCCAAAAGGATTTGGCTCAACCCACATTTAATCAGACAGACTGCTGGTTGACTACCGACTTGTGCGTTTTGGTTTGCGGATCGCGATCACGGAAACAATTAAGATCAGTAAAAGAAAAACCTCAAATGATCCGATCCCCCAGAACCACGAAAACAATGAACCTATTCCGCCAAAGATTCCACCGATGAGTCCGGTGACAAGTCCTAATAAACCACCCAACAATCCGAAGATCATTCCGAAGAGACCAGCCATCAGGCCAAAGAGACCACCGGCCAGACCTATCCACAAAGGAGCCGTTAAAACAACTACTAAAACGATTAAAAGGGTAGAGGCAGATTGCGACATGACATTCATTTACAGGTTCTTTACCAAAAACCTGACCAATCCGTAAAATGTCAATCCAGGGCTCAGAAATGATGTTGGACGATACGTTATTCAACGTATATGTTCATTCATGAACACCTGACCTGTTCACTTATCGCATACTTTACTGAGTTAACCCCAGCACGCGGTTGGTACGTGTTCGGGTATCTGCAGCAGCCTTCGGATTTTTGGCAAGAGAATGGCCAAAAGAAGGAGCCATTTCCATCATCTTGCTAACCCACGCATCTGTCTTGCTTTGTGATTTAAAACAACGCTGAACTAATTCCAGCATGGTAGATACGGCTGTGCTGGCTCCGGGAGAAGCACCTAACAAAGCAGCCACGGTTCCATCTTCTGAAACGACTAACTCTGTTCCAAACTCTAATACCCCACCTTTCTCTTTATCTTTTTTAATCACTTGCACACGTTGTCCGGCTTCTTTCAATTCCCAATCATCCAGCTTGGTAAAGGGAACGTATTCCCGCAGGGAAGCCAACCGATCTTCGGGGGTCAACCGTAGTTGTTCAATTAAATATTTGGTCAACGGCACATTTTTGATGCCGGCAAAAATCATGGGCATCATGTTGTCAAACTTGATGGAGCTGGGCAGATCCATCAACGAACCGTTCTTGAGAAACTTGGTTGAAAAACCGGCAAACGGACCAAACAATAATTCTTTCTTACCGTCAATAATGCGGGTGTCTACGTGCGGCACGGACATGGGAGGCGAACCTACCGTTGCTTTACCATATACTTTTGCATGGTGCTTTTGAATGAGTTCTTCATTCAGACACTTCAGCCAGAGGCCACTTACCGGGAAACCACCGTAACCATTTCGTTCTTTGATTTCGGCACGCTTTAACAGATGAAGAGTAGCGCCCCCGGCTCCGATAAAACAGAACCGCGTATTGCATTGAAGCTTTTTCCGGGTTTCCAGATCTTTAACAAACACATCCCATCCACCTTTTCCATCAGGGTCAAGATCCAGGCATTCCACATTGAAGTGGATGCTTACGCCTGGCATACTGGCCAGTTTGCTGATCATGGCTCGGGTTAAAGCACCAAAATTGACATCGGTGCCGATATTCATATGAGTAGCAGCCACCGGTTGACGGGAAGTACGACCACGCATAACAATGGGCGCCCATCCACCAATCTCCTCCCGATCTTCGGAGTACACCATACCATCAAACAAACAACACTCGCGCATGAGTGCATATCGCTTACGCAGAAAGTCAACATTTGCATCACCCCATACCAGGCTCATGTGCGGAATCTGGCTGATAAAATCAGACGGATGATCGATGTATTTTTTTTCGAGGAGGTAACTCCAGAACTCCCGGGACACCTCATACGCTTCAGCAATCTTAGTGGCTTTGGCGATATCAACAGAGCCGTCCGGTTTTTGAGGGGTGTAATTTAATTCACAAAAGGCCGCATGACCAGTGCCGGCATTATGCCAGGCATCTGAACTTTCCATACCGGCTTCCCCCATACGTTCAAAAATCTGGATGGTGATACCCGGATCAAGTTCTTTGAGAATCATGCCGAGGGTAGCGCTCATGATTCCAGCACCCATTAATACAACGTCCGTCTCTGGCTCAAGGGCTCGTACAGTTTTTTTCATGAAAGATTGATAAACTTTCCAATTTAGAGTATGTAAGAAGGGTTTGCAAATAATGCAGCTAAACAGAATTTAGGGCATTAAAAAAACCCGGACTTCCGGGCTTTTTAATGGGTCATTTTTGTGGAGATCAGCAACTAAAAGGGATATTCACCCTTTTCAATTACATGACTGGCCACCTTCCGTCTGGCTTCTTTTAGATTGTAAGGGTCAATTTTTGTAAATCGTTTCAACCCCATGAGCATCAATCGTTGCTCATCTCCTTCGGAAAAGGCGTAGATAGCACTCCGACCGGCACAGGTTGCTGTCTCTACGGCATGATGTAAGTAAATCATGGCCATGGCTTTCTCTAATTCACATGCGGCAGCGCCACGGATGCCGATTAATTTCTCAACACGCAGCAGGGCAGACTCGGCCACGTAAACTTCGATCAGCATATCGGCCAGGTTCATGAGCACTTCCTGTTCTTCGCTCAGTTTCATCATGTATTTCTGAACGGCAGCCCCGGAGACCATCAGTCCGGCCTTTTTTAAATTGGCAATAACTTTCTTCTCCCGGGCGAAGAGTCCTTCGTCTTCACTGGCACCAAAATCAGGAATGGACATCAGGTCTTTTTGGACGGCCATGGCGGGAGTCATCAGATCAAGCGAACCTTTCATGGCTCGTTTCATCAGCATGTCAATCGTCAGCATCCGGTTGATTTCATTGGTTCCTTCAAAAATCCGGTTGATGCGGGCATCCCGGTAAGCGCGATCCATAGGACCCTCTGCCGAGAATCCCATTCCTCCATAAATCTGCACACCTTCGTCTACTACAAAATCCAATACTTCCGATCCGTGTACTTTCATAATAGCACACTCAATGGCAAATTCTTCCAATGACTTTAGTCGGGCCTGGCTGCTATCTACGCCTGCCTTGAGGAGGGCATGGTAGGCATCTTCAATATTCTGCGAGGCGCGGTAATGAGCAGACTCAGAGGCAAAAATTTTGGTGGTCATTTCTGCAATCTTATGTTTGATGGCTCCAAACGTGGATAGGGATGTGCCAAACTGCTTGCGCTCCTTGGAATACTTGACCGCGATGCTGACCGTCATTTTACATCCTCCCAACGCAGCCACTCCTAACTTGATCCGTCCAATGTTGAGGATGTTCACGGCAATCTTAAAGCCATTTTCACGATCGCTCAGCATATTTTCGACCGGCACCTTGCAATCGTTAAAGAAAATCTGGCGGGTAGATGAACCCTTGATACCCATTTTCTTTTCCTCCTCATTCATGGTAATGCCACCGA
Organism: uncultured Ohtaekwangia sp.; assembly: GCA_964439205.1. Lineage (GTDB taxonomy): Bacteria > Bacteroidota > Bacteroidia > Cytophagales > Cyclobacteriaceae > ELB16-189. The sequence goes on along the minus strand of CAYTNM010000015.1, from coordinate 3,957 downwards.
AGGATTTTTCGACAATAAAGGCACTCAGATTCTTGTCGTTGTCAATTTTGGCAAAGACCACGTAGACATCCGCAAACCCACCATTGGTGATCCACATTTTTTGGCCATTGATGATGTAATGTTTACCGTCAGCCGAAAGCACGGCTTTTGTTTTTCCGGAGTTAGCATCGGAACCTGAATCAGGTTCGGTCAGACAGTAAGCTGCCTTCCACTCACCCGAAGCTAATTTGGGAACGTATTTTTTCTTTTGCGCTTCGTTACCGTAATACAAGATAGGTAAGGTACCGATACCCGTGTGGGCCGAAATGGCTACGGCAAAGGAATGACCCGCTCCCAATACTTCCGCTACCAACATCGTGGTATTGAAATCCATTCCAAAGCCACCCAACTCTTGCGGAACAGAAGTCCCCAACAGACCCAACTCTCCGGCTTTGTCCAGCAGGGAAGGCATCAGCTTGGGATCTTTCATGGAATCAATTTCATCCAACCGGGGATAGACTTCCTGTTTTAAAAAGTCTTTGCACGTCTGGGCGATCATGCGTTGTTCTTCGGTGAACTCTTCAGGGATAAAGATTTCGTGGGCGTTTGTTTCGCGGATGAGGAATTCTCCGCCTTTGATTGCTTGTTTAGTTTCGGTTGTTGTCATTTTTTTATCGAGACATAGGTATCAAGACGTTAGACATAGGACTCCTGGCGAAACGTCTTAATCAAGCCATGAGTCATTCTTTGGATTTCAGAAATCTTATTTGTTATCGCCTCTTGTTGATCAATCGATATTAGATCGATATCCAAACAAAGAGTTATCAATGTTTCAAGTTCGTAAGCGGATCCTAAACTTATGCTAAGAAATTGTGCAAAGTCTTTATCCGCTTTTCTTCCAGAACCTTCGGCAATATTGGAGGGAATAGATATGGCACATCTTCTTAATTGCGACACCAGTCCATACTTCTCAGATGATGGAAAGGCGGCAGTAACTTCGTAAATCTCCTTAACGAGACTGCGTGATAATTGCCAAACCTTCAATTCTTTGAAATTATGCATAATCGAGTATCGGGTAGTATTTAGACGTAAGACACAAGTAGCAAGACCAATGCCTCTATCCTATGTCTTTTGTCTAGCTTCTTTTGTCTTATAATCTAGCGTCTTGTTTCTAATTCAACAATTCATAAACGCCTGCTACTCCCTGGCCTCCTCCCACACAGGCGGTGACCATTCCATATTTTTTGTTCTGTCTGCGAAGTTCGTTGAAGAGTTGCACGGAAAGACGCGCACCGCTTGATCCAAGCGGATGGCCCACGGCTATAGCGCCACCGTTGACGTTTAGCTTCGTGCGGTCAATGCCCAGTTCTTTCACCACCGCCAGCGACTGCGCAGCGAATGCTTCATTTAGTTCAAACAAATCAATGTCGGCCAACTTCATGCCGGCAATTTTCAAGGCTTTGGGAATGGCAGCCACGGGGCCTATGCCCATGATGCGAGGATCGACACCCGCGGTGGCATAGCTCACCATGCGTGCGATGGGCTTCACGTTGAGTTGCTTCACCATGCGCTCGCTCATCACCATCACAAAGGCTGCACCATCGGAGGTTTGAGAAGAATTTCCTGCAGTGACAGAGCCTCCCATGGCAAACACCGGCTTGAGCTTGGATAAGCCCTCCACCGTAGTGTCCGCACGAATGCCTTCATCTGTTTGCACCACAAACTCACGGGTTTTCTTTTTCATGTTTTCATCCACGTATGTCTCCTTGACCGTGATCGGAACTACCTCCTCTTTAAACTTTCCGGCCTTCCACGCAGCGGCTGCCTTCATATGAGATTCATACGAAAACTGGTCTTGCTCTTCGCGTGAAATTTTGAATTGCTTGGATACCTCTTCGGCTGTCAAGCCCATGCTGGTGTAGTAGGTAGGATTGTCTTTGGCGATGGCATAATTAAGAGCCGTTTTGAATCCCATCACCGGAACCAGCGACATGGACTCGGTGCCTCCGGCAATGATGATATCGGCTTGCCCTGCCTGAATGCGTTGGCTGGCGATGGCAATGGTTTCTACACCTGATCCGCAATAGCGATTGACAACCATGCCCGGAACATCCAACCCCAGCGATAACAACGCGATGATCCGCCCCATCTGCATCCCTTGCTCTGCTTCGGGTACGGCATTGCCCACGATGAGGTCATCCACCATCTTGTTTTCCACCCCCGGTACAGATTTCACCAGGTGTTTGATCACCTCGGCAGCCAAATCATCTGGCCGGGTAAACCGGAACCCACCTTTTTTTGCTTTTCCTACGCCTGTTCTGAAACCGGCTACGATGTATGCATCCATATCTTTTTTTGTTTTAGTATCCAGTAGTTAGACGTAAGTACACAGAATTGATTATGAGTCTCAAATCTTACGTCTTTTGTCTTGCTGCTAGTTTCTCAAAGGTTTCCCTCCCGTCAAAATCGCCTGAATCCGCTCAAGCGTTTTCTTCTCTCCACAAAGCGAAACAAATGCCTCACGTTCCAAGTCCAACAAATACTGCTCGCTCACTTCTTGCGGATAGCTCAAATCGCCACCACACATGACGTTGGCAATTTTCATGGCTATCTTCATGTCATGCTCGCTGATGTAGCGACCCATTTTCATTCCATTCACACCAGCGGCAAACAACGCCAGTCCCGTACGTCCCTGGACTTTGATGTTGGTCGCCTGAGGCTTCATGGTATAACCGGCATCGGCCAGTTCGAGAACAGCCGCCTTGGCATCCAGCAATTGTCGGTCTTTGTTTACGCTGATGCGATCCAAGTCACGCAGCACACCCATCTCTCGTGCTTCTTCAGCACTCAGGGCTACTTTTGCCGTGGCGATATTCATAAACGCATTTTGCAACGCATTTAATTCCACATCGCCTTCTTGTAAGGCATCGCTTACCCGTTTGGTGAATTCTTTGGTACCTCCGCCCCCGGGAATCAATCCGACACCTACCTCCACCAAACCGATATAAGTTTCGGCCGCTGCCACGGCCAGATCCGCATGCATGGTCATCTCACAACCACCGCCCAGCGTGCGCCCGTGAGGGGCCACCACCACCGGCACCGAAGAATAGCGAAGGCGCATCACTGAATTCTGAAATTGTTGAACCATGAAATTCAGCTCATCATAGTCCTGCTCAATGGCATACATGAAAACCAACCCGAGGTTAGCTCCCAGAGAAAAGTCAGACCCTTGGTGGCCGACTACTAAACCGCGGTAGTTCTTCTCGGCCAATTCGATGGATTTATTCAATCCTTCGATGACGGCACTACCCAGCGTGTAGCTCTTACTATGCCATGCAAAGTTGATCACTCCGTCACCCAGGTCAGTAACTTTCGAATCAGCATTTTTCCAAACAATGTTATGGCTCAGGTTTTCAAGGATGATGAACTCTTCCTTGCCGGGAATATTTTTATACGACTTACTCGGAATATCATAGTACTGGCGCTTGCCATTCTCCACACGGTAGAAAGATTTGTTTCCACCGGACATCATATCATAGACCCATGCCGCAGGCTTATAGTTTGACGCCTCCATGGCCTGAACAGTTTTTTCAATGCCCAGAGCGTCCCACGTATCGAAGGGGCCTAGTTCCCAACCGAATCCTGCGCAGACGGCATCGTCAATCCGAAACAATTCATCGCTGATTTCCGGAATGCGATTAGAGGCGTATTGAAAGAGCCCATAAAAGCAATCGCGGTAAAAATCACCAGCTTTGTCTTTGCCTGCCAACAGCACCTTGAAACGATCACGCAGGTTGTCAATCGTCTTGGTGGTTTCGAGGGTGGCAAACTTCGCTTTTGCTTTGGGTTTGTATTCTAATGTTTTGAGATCAAGCGTGTGGATGTCTGATTTGCCATCGGGAGTTTTCACTTTCTTATAAAAACCCTGACCAGTTTTATCGCCCAGCCAGTTATTCTTTTCCATTTTCGTCACCACTT
>CAYTNM010000014.1:0-78546 GCA_964439205.1 uncultured Ohtaekwangia sp. | reverse complement strand
AACTAAAAAATAATTGATCAATCGTTTGATTTAATCATAGATATCGTTTGTGTTTCTGCAGTGGTGCCTTTCCGAAGCCGCGTCCTGTCCCACGAAACGAAACGATGAACGAAGATAAAACTTAAAACCAACTCGTCACGGCACCATTGCAGAAACATTGTGTTGGGCGCAGTTACTATTGTCCACCAATCTCTGATAGTACCTTGTCAAGATTCCCCTTTCTTAATGTAAACTGATACTTGTCAGATTGATAACGACTTGCTGTACTTAAGTCAATAAGGATTTTAAGTTCTCCATCTTCGTTGCTCATTAGATAATTATAAATCAATGGATTTTTGTCGTCAGGGGATTCGGAAACTGTATTTTGAAAGAAGAATACTTTCTCTGTTTTCACATCTCCGTTCGGAAACTTTATCTTGATTGTCCCAAATTCCCTGTCCGGGAAATTCTCTTTAAAACTTAACGTGCTATTGTAGATTTCAAAATAGAGTGTTGTTCCATTTATGATTCCTTTAACATAGACGTCTGAATTAACAACGGTTGAAGTCTCATGACTTCCTGGCACGATGGTAAAAGGGAATCCGTCACCGGTCTTATCTCCGAATTCATCAACAAAATTACCTTTTCTCCACTGTCCCAAGTTGTCTGTAAACTCTTTGAGTTCACTCTGCTTTTTAATATAGTCCGCCAATGCAGTTTTTGTCGTGGGCGATAAGTCATCTTGATTTGACCTAATCATTTGAATGTCTTTAAATAAAAATCCATTTTCATTCGGAACGATGATGATGTCAGAATTCTCTGAATTGACGAATAAACTGTCGTTTCTGTTCTCAATCTTCGAATTTATTGAATTAGTTTGTCCAGCGAGAAACATAATACCCTTAATTGAATCACCACTAATTTTAAATTCAATCACTGCGTTCTCAATGACTTTATTCAACAGAGCAGATGCAAACGCATTGTCGTTACCGACTTTGTCTTGTGTTACCTTTCTAAGGGATTCTTTGTCGGCTGTAAAGACTCCTTGAATCTTTTTGGTTGGATTCTCCTTGCATGAAATTAAAATGATTAATAATAATACAATGAAAGTCTGAGTCGTAGTTCTTGTATTTTTCATAGTTGTCAGTTTTGTCATTAGTAATTGCGCCCAACGTCTGTATATCGGAAACAGAGTTTCCGATATATCTTTATTGGGTGTCTAAAATAAGGCCTTTCCCAATAATGTCCAACGGGCAAATGGGCTTCTCCAACCCTCGTTTGGTCACGGGCGTGTGCCCCCATCACCCGGTTCTTTCAACTGCGACTTGCGCATGTAGACGGTAATGGCAGCCGTGTAGGCATTGGGCAATTTTAGTTTTTTCGCCTGCTGCTGATAATACGTTTTCTGCTGCGGATCGCGCACCGCTGCCTGAGCCCAGATGGTGGCCTGCCTGAATTTGTTTCGGTTTTGCCGTTGCTGTTCGCTTTGCGTTTTCGCAGGCCGGGGCCTGCTGGTCACAATGGTTTTGCCCCGCAGGATTTTGAAAACCAACGTCTGGCCCAGCATGCCGCTCAGGCCGTTGACGATCGGGTTGGTGGTTACTATTGCCATAACTCTGTTTTTGTACAAGTATAGGAGGGCAGCCCGCAGCCTATCTGCGGGCTAAATTTTTTTTCAGGAAAAATAGCGTCTCAGTCCGCAGCCTATCTGCGGGCTGATATCTCATCGAAACAAGCATTAGCCTCCCAGCCGATCGCCAGCCGGTCATTCCGAACCGAGAGTGGAGAAAGAGTGGAGAAAGAGTGGAGAAACCATCCACCGGCAACGAGGCCTCTGCAGATCCGCGCCAACGTCAGCGCTGCTGATGGGAACCAATAAAAAAAGCGTCAGCCCCCGAAAAGGCGCTGACGCTTTGTTGAAAGCAGTGAATCGCTTCTTACATCCTGGCTTTCACCTTGGGCGGAATCACGCCCATGTTATACCACGTAAACGCAAACTGATCGGCCTGACTTTCGATGGCTTTTGACAGATTGGAAGATCCATGCCCCGACTTGGTGTCAATTCGAATCAGGACGGGATTGGTCCCCGAATGACTGGCCTGTAAGTTGGCGGCAAACTTGAACGAATGTGCCGGCACCACCCGATCATCGTGATCGGCCGTGGTCACCAGCGTAGCCGGGTATGCAGTGTTGGATTTAATCGCATGCACCGGAGAATACTTCTGTAAGTACTCAAACATTTCTTTGGAGTCATCTGCCGTTCCATAGTCATAGGCCCATCCCGCTCCGGCCGTAAACTTATGGTAGCGTAACATATCCATGACTCCCACCGCTGGCAACGCCACTTTCGCCAGATCGGGTCGTTGGGTCATGGTAGCCCCCACCAACAAACCTCCATTCGATCCGCCCGAAATGGCCAGGTACGCGCTCGAAGTGTATTTCTCACGGATCAAATATTCTCCGGCCGCGATAAAATCATCAAACACATTTTGTTTGTTCATTTTCGTGCCCGCCAGGTGCCATTTTTCTCCATACTCGCCTCCTCCCCGCAAGTTGGGTTGAGCATAAATACCTCCGTTCTCCAGCCATGCAATCCGCGAAGAGCTAAAGCCCGGAGTCAGGCTCACGCCAAATCCGCCATAGGCATACAACCAGGTGGGGTTTTTGCCATTCAGCTCCAATCCTTTTTTATGAACAATAAACATGGGTACGGAGGTGCCATCTTTGCTGGTGTAAAAAACTTGTTTGGTTTCATAATCTTCCGGCACAAAATCTACTTTCGGCTGGCGATACAGGGTAGACTTTCCGGAGGCAATTTCATAATTGAAGATGGTAGACGGGTAGGTGAACGAAGTAAACGAATAATACAAAGTTTTGTCCGTCACGCGCCCGCCAAAACCACCGGCCGAACCGATGCCGGGCAGCGCTACTTCCCGCACCAGTTTACCCTTCATGTCATATTGCTTGATCTGGGTTTTGACATCTACGGTATAATCGGCAAAAATGAAGCCCCCCGCAGTGGAGGCACTCATCACATTGGCCGTTTCCGGGATCAGGTCTTTCCAGTTTTCAGGCGAGGGGTTGGCGAAATCCGTTTCTACCAGGCGGGCATTGGGAGCATTGAGGTTGGTGTGAATGATCAATCGTGTGCCTTCGTTTGCCAGGACAAAATGATCGTTGTCAAAATTCTTTACCACGGGAATCAACTTCCCTTTTGGGTTGCTCAAATCCTGAATATACAATTCATTTCCGGTGGTGCTGGTGGCCGCTGTCACAATCAGAAATCGTTCATCTTCGGTCAGGTACGAGCCCACATATCTGCGGGGGTCCGCATCATTGCCAAAAATGAGCTGATCTTCACTCCGGGGTGTCCCTACTTTATGATAATACAGTTTGTGACTTTGGGTTTTGGCCGAAAGCTGGCTACCCTTTGGTTTCTCATAGGTGCTGAAGTAAAAACCATCGTTCCCCTTCCAGGCAATGCCGCTAAACTTGATATCGCGAATGGTGTCTTCCAGGATGGTTTTATCGCTGGCACTCATCACAATGGCTTCTGTCCAATCCGCTCCTCCTTTGCTGATCTGAAAGGCCAGGCGGGAGCCATCTTTGGAAAAAGACATGCCCGCCATGCGCGTGGTGCCGTCTTTGGAAAAAGTGTTGGGGTCTAAAAACACTTCCGCTTCTCCTTCTCCCTTTTTGCGATAGATGACGCTGTGATTCTGAAGACCATCATTTTTATAGAAGTACTCAAACTCACCTTCCTGAAAGGGAGCGCTCAGCTTTTCATAGTTGTTTAACTCCTCCAGGCGTTTCTGGATATCTTTCCGGTAAGGAATGTTTTCCAGAAAACCAAAGGTTACCTCATTTTGAGCTTTTACCCAGGCTGCTGTCTCTTCGGTGGTATCATTTTCCAACCATCGGTATGGATCGGCCACCACTGTACCAAAAAGAGTATCAGTCACCTCTCCTTTTTTTGTCTCCGGATAATTCATCTGATTAGGCTTGTCAGGAGCGGAACAGGCTGCCAACATGGCCAACCCGGCTACGCAAATCTTTTTGATCATATCTTTTCAATTTTTTGCCAAGGTAGGATAGTTTCACGGCCACGACAAGGTAATCCTGACCCATGCGGATTACAGACTTTAAACGGGTATCTTTGAACTTCTCTCGATTGCTATGAATAAAAATTACCTGGCGGTGATCAGTTGTTTGATGTTGGCCATGACCCTGGTGGTGAATGCCCTGGCCAATGCCCTGCCGATCAATGGCATGAATACCGGTGAAGTAGCCGCTTTGTATCCCAGCCTGTTTACCCCGGCCGGAATTACCTTTTCAATTTGGAGCGTCATTTATCTGTTTCTGATACTGTACGTTGTTTACCAGTGGTGGTGGCGGGAAGAGTTGTGGTTTGCCGAGGTGTCGGTCTGGTTCTGGTTGTCATGTGTGGCCAATGCTTCGTGGATCGTTGCCTGGCATTATTTGTATCCCGTGGCCTCGCTGGCCATCATGATTACGTTGCTGCTCACGCTGACGCGGATTTTTCTGTTGCTTCAAAAACATCGCGTATCCTTTACCATCAATCAAAGCTTGTTTGCGTTATTGCCGTTTACCCTCTATTTCGCCTGGATCTGCGTGGCTACCATTGCCAATACCAGCGCTGTATTGGTGGCACTGCCGTGGGATGGCACCCCCCTCAGCGAAGTTACCTGGACGATTGTGATGATGGCGATCGCTTCTCTTCTGGGTCTCTACTTCGTTCAGAAGTATCAACTTCCAGCCTATGGATTGGTGGTGACGTGGGCGTTGTTCGGTATTTTCATCCGATGGAATAACATCCATGAATCCATCTCCGAAAGTGCGCTCTTGCTCATGGCCTTTGTGGGGGTTACCTCCATTTTCAATTTTATCCGCCTGGTCCGGAAACCCGTCTAGCGTTTTATCCTGACGACCCTGTTAACGCGATCAGTCAAGCGGGTAGTTGCTGTTATATCTTTTTCCCCCGCCAGTTCCCTGATCGCATATAGATAAACGCCATGGTAAACATGCTGATCCAGTAAACCCATTCACTGCCCCAGCCCCAGGTAATGGGTAAATCCAGATACTCCAGCGTGACATATACATAGAGACAGTAAATGATTAATGTAATGACCTCGATCATCAGATTAATCAGGGTGTTTCCGGTGCCGGTAACCGCATTTAACCAAATGGTTCCGAAAGACATCATCAACAGTGCTACCGACACAATGCGTAGCACCGGAATGGCCTCCGCAATAAATGCGGGCCCCTGACCAAAAATGGATAAGTACCCGGCCGGATGGATGTTCAGGATGATAATAATGCCGGCAGAAAACAACATGCTGACTTTGACAATCTTTCGGATCAGCGGAAGCACTTCCTCCTCCCTTCCCTGCCCGATAATGTTACTGACCATGGCATTCGTAGTAGAGGCAAAGGCCCAGGCAAAGATCCCGACTACGCCAAAGATATTTCGCATGGTGTTGGATATCGCCAAGGCCCGACTCCCGTGATGCTCCACCAGGATGTAGAAATACTCCCAGGTGGCAATGCTAATAACAAACTGAGCGACCAGCGGAGAAGATCGGGCAATGATGGATTTCACCAGGGAAGGATCCCACCGGATATTTTCGAATAAAGCAAACTGACGATTTAATCCCTTGCGGTGAATGATCCAATAGATCACCAGGAGTCCGGTGGCTTCCGCCAGGATGGATGCATACGCTGCACCGTTAAATCCGAGTTTGGGCAATCCCCCATGACCATAAATCAACGCATAGTCCAAAGCAATGTTTGTGACAGCCTCCGCCAGGGTGCCCCATACCAATAACCGCGTCTGGTTCGTCCCCACCAAAAGGGCATTGCGCATGACATACAAGTATAGAAATGGCAGCCCCCAGATCCGGATCAACAAGAAGTCGATCACTTGCGTGGAGATGGTAACATCTTCAATCAGGGCTCGCAGAATTCCCGGAGCGAGGAGGGTGGTAAACGCAATTCCTGCAAAAGCAAAACCCAGGGCCACCCAAATCCCATGAAAAAATACCTGGCCAATTTCCCGGTGCAGATTCTGACCTGCCCTGCGGGCAATCAGTGACTGTAATCCATTATTCAATCCGCTCCCGGCCACAGCAAAGATGAGATAATAGACTCCGGTGATGCCCGCGCTGGCCAGTTCGTGCTCCCCCAATCCTCCCAAAAAAATATTATTGATGAGGAAGTTGATCTGTGGCACCAACATGGCCAGCGAAATCGGCAACGCCATCGACAGTATTTGTCGATACGTTGTTTGAACGCGCAGGTCTGTAGTAGCCATTGGTGTAAGAATAGGCGCGCAAAAGTAAAAAATGAACAGTTATTCCAGGGAAAAACTACTTTTCGCTAGTAACCTTGTCTGGTTTATTACGAATGAAATCATCCACACTCATGAAATCTGTTTTCCTTCTCGTTCTCTCTCTGGTCACTCTCATCTCTTTTGCTCAGGAGCGGGTACTTCCGGCCGAATCTGCCGTCAGTTCTACCGCCACCGTCACCATCAAGGGCAAGCCGGTTCCTTACAAAGTGACAGCCGGCACGCAACCTGTCTGGAATGCTGAAGGCAAACCCAGCGCAGCGTTGTTTTACATTTACTATGAACGCACCGATGTGCCCGACAAAAGCAAACGGCCATTGGTTATTTCATTTAATGGCGGCCCCGGATCGGCTTCCGTATGGATGCACATTGCCTACACCGGCCCCAAGCAACTGAATATCGATCTGGAAGGATTTCCGGTACAACCCTATGGCGTGCGGGATAATCCTCATTCCATTCTGGATGTTGCCGATATCGTATTCATTGATCCGGTGAACACCGGCTTTTCGCGAATTCTGGATCCCAAAGCAGAGAAGTCTACTTTCTTTGGTGTGAATGCAGACATCAAGTATCTGGGCGATTGGGTGGATAACTTTGTTTCGCGGCAAGGTCGCTGGACTTCCCCCAAATATCTGATCGGTGAAAGTTATGGGACTACCCGTGTTTCCGGCCTGGCGCTGGAACTGCAAAATGCTCATTGGATGTATCTGAATGGGGTGATCCTCGTATCCCCCACAGAATTGGGAATCAAACGGGACGGCCCCGTCAATGATGCTCTTTCGTTGCCTTACTACACCGCGGCAGCGTGGTATCAAAAGGCACTCCCGGCTGATCTCCAGCAAAAAGATTTAAATGAAGTTCTGGCCGAATCAGAAGCGTTTACCATCGAAGAGTTTATCCCGGCTTTGTCACGGGGCGGTTTTCTGGAGGAAGCCAGAAAAAAGCAAATCGCTTCTAAAGTATCTCGTTATTCCGGATTATCCGAACGTACGGTGATGCACTACAACCTTGCCGTACCTACCCAGTATTTCTGGAAAGACTTGCTTCGGGAAAAAGGGTTCACGGTGGGTAGACTTGACTCGCGGTATTTGGGTATCGACAAGCAACAAGCGGGCAGCAGTCCGGATTATAATTCTGAATTGACCTCGTGGCTGCATTCCTTTACTCCGGCCATTAATTACTACCTCCGCGATGTGTTAAAGTACAAAACTGACTTACAGTATAACATGTTTGGACCCGTGCGCCCCTGGGATAACTCCAACGATAATACAGGTGAGAATTTACGTTTAGCCATGGCTGAAAATCCCTATCTGCACGTGATGATTCAATCCGGTTATTACGATGGGGCCACCACGTATTTTGACGCTAAATATTCGATGTGGCAGTTGGATCCGAGTGGTAAAATGAAAGATCGCCTGCGATTTGAAGGATACCGCAGCGGACACATGATGTATCTGCGAGCCGAAGATCTGGCTTCGTCCAATGAACATATCCGTGACTTTATCAGAAAATCAACTCCGGCAGCCGGAATGCCAGCGAAGTATTAATAACAATAACTGGACTTACGCGTCAGGCTCGTTTTTGAAGGCGTCTTGACGCCTAACCGTTGCCTGACATCCATTAAATAATAACCAGGTTAGGTACTTCAGGAGGGGTTGCCCGAAAATTCGGGCAACCCCTCCATTTTTTTGATCAACAGTTTCTTCTCCGCTTCTATGCCTGTCAGTTCTATGGCTTTTTGATAGCATCGGTGCGCCTGCGCATACTCTCCCATCTGAACCAAAAACTCTGCTTTGGTGGCATGGTACAGATAATGATGAAACAATCCTGAAATTTTATCCAGGGCATTCAGCCCTGCTTGCGGAGACGTGGCATAACTCAACGCAATGGCATGATTGAGCTGTACCATGGGGCTCGGTTTGATCTGTAGTAAGAGTGAGTACATACGTTCAATGGCGACCCAGTTGGTTTCCTGGAGCGATGGCGCCAGCGCATGACATCCGGCTATGGCCGCCTCCAGATGGTATTCAGAAATATCATCTCCTTCACCGGCCTTTTCAAGAAAGTACTTTCCTTTTTCAATCAGCGCATGATTCCACTGCGACCGATCCTGATCTTTCAGCAAGATGATATTCCCGGCAGCGTCCACACGGGAGTCCGCCCGGGAAGCATGAAAACACATCAGCGCCAGCAACGCATTTGTTTTCGGAAGATGGGTTAATTCATTTTTGGTCAACAACAAACATAACCGGATAGCCTCTTCGCACAAGTCATGACGGATCAGATGAACGGGATGAGAAGAATGATAGCCTTCGTTAAACAACAGATAAATCGTATGTAAGACAGCATCCAGGCGGCCGGGTAAATGAGCCGGGATCGGGGCCTCCAGGCTAACGTTTTCTTCTTTGATTTTCTCACGAGCCCGGTATATCCTTTTCGTAATCGTTTCTTCGTGGGTGAAAAAACGGTTGGCAATTTCGGCTGTGCTGAGTCCCCCCAGCGTTTTGAGGGTCAGGGCTACCTGTGCCTCATAGGGAATGGAGGGATGGCAACACGCAAACATCATCCGCAGTTGGCTATCTTGTATTTCATGTTCCAGAAAAAGGGCATGAATGGCAGGAGTTAATGTCCATTCGGACAAAACAGCCTGGTTGATTTCAGATTGATGCTTCAGGTGAACCTGCTGCTGCCAAAGATAGTCAACCGCCTTTCGTTTGGCCACCGTGTACAGCCAGGCCGTTGGATTTTCAGGGACTCCGTTAATCTTCCAGGCTGACATGGCCTTTAACAGAGTATCCTGAACCAGGTCTTCGGCTATGTCCATGGCTCGCCAGCCCAACAGCCTTGTCAACACAGCGGCCATCTTTCCCGCCTCGTGGCGAAAAAGATGGCCGACCAATTGATTGACGTTTGCCTCAGGCATTCATAAAATTATTGATTTTCCTGATCGTAATAGGTAGCATCTTTGATGATCAACCCATCTTTAAAAGTCAGCACACAAATGATTGGTAAAGTAAAAGAAGCTCCTTCGCTGTTGGTGCCGGTAGACACAAACTCAACGATCACCTGATTGCCCGAAGGGTAAACTCCTGTTACTTGGTCTGTCACATCCGGAAACATGTGTTGCAACTCCCGATACTTGGCCACCGTTTCTTTTCGGCTTTTTGACACGAAGGATTTGCCATACGAAGGATCCATAAATAATGCCGGATCACTGTAGTAGCTAGCCATTTTTTCCCAGTCATGCGTATTAAAGGCCTCAAACATTTTAACGGCCGTATCGGTGTTCTTATCCGGTGGCGAGGTGCATGAAAACACACCGCACACGAACAAAAGAGCAAACAATTGCTTCATCGTTACATATCAAACTTTATTACTTCCCTCACCTCCACTTTGCCACCCAAGTCATAGTCCGGACAATCCTTGGCCATTTCCGTTGCCTCCGCAAGATCTTTGGCATACACCACAAAAAATCCTCCGACCAATTCCTTGCTTTCGGCATACGGCCCGTCTGTGACAGCCTTCCGGGAGCCCGAAATGGTTTTGCCTCCCGGGTGAAGCGCTTCCCCGGCTATGTAACGGTTTTGTTTGGTGAGCTTTTCCACCCAGGCAAACCACTTTTGCATATGTGCCTGCTGAGCTTCGGGTGATAAGTGGCTGGTATCTCCACCTAAAAAAATGAACATGTACTTTTCCATGATTTATTTGTTTGGGTTAAACATATTTCCCCCGTGACGGTCTATCCATGCCTTTCCGGACAAAAAGTACTAATTATTTTTACTCGTTAACAAAAACGGGGTGCTTCCCGCCTGTTCACCGATGATCACCCACCACCACGGACTGAACCTTTTTGAACACCCAGCGGCTTTCACTCCTCTCTCTGGTGCCTCTGGCGGGCATTTTTTCGCTGGCCACATTTTTGCACATCCGTTAAAAAATTTCAGATGAAAACATTTATCGCGGTCATTCTTTGGTTTCTGCTATTCGCCCTGTGCTGGCCGTTGGCATTGATAGCATTGATCCTTTTTCCACTCATCTGGCTGCTGCTTTTGCCTTTTCGGTTAGTGGGTTTCTCGCTGGAGTTGATTTTTAAACTGATTGGAACCCTGCTCATGCTGCCCTTCCGGCTGATCAAAGCCATCTAACATACCCCTCCTCTCTGGTTCCATCTACCAGACCTCTGGTTTTATCGAAGGATGCGACCCGATTAGTCGAATAATCCGGAGTCCCTGACTGCGGCCATCTACTTTTGAGCCTGTAAACGCCTAAAGTATATGAAAGTGAAGCGTCTGATTGACATTCTTGTTTCGGGAATAGCGCTGCTGGTAGCATCTCCACTATTGTTGGTGATTGCGCTCATTATTTGGTTGGAATCAAAAGGTCCGGTTCTCTATGGAGCTTATCGGGCCGGAACAGGATATCACCAATTTAAATTGCTGAAGTTCCGCACCATGTATTCCGGAGCGGATCAGAAACTAAAAAATCTTGCACACTTAAATTTGTATGGCGGCCAACCTACGGCTTCCCTCGCTGGCCCCTGTCACATATGTCCTCCGCTCGCACGGGAATGTGTGTGGATGATCGATGGACAGGGACAGCGTGTGTGCGAATACCAATGGAAAGAGTCCAAAAGCAAATCATCGGCTTTCTTTAAAATTAAAGACGATCCGCGCATCACCCGGGTGGGAAAGTTTCTTCGCAATACCAGTCTGGACGAGTTACCTCAACTGATCAATGTTCTCAGAGGCGACATGTCTTTGGTGGGCAACCGGCCATTACCCTTGTATGAGGCCGAACTATTAACAACCGATGACGCTGCTTTGCGCTTTTTAGCGCCTGCAGGTATCACAGGATTGTGGCAAGTCACGAAACGGGGAAGAAAAGGAGAGATGTCAGAAGAGGAGCGGATTGCTCTGGATAAACAATATGCCCGCCATCATCCCCTTTCGCATGACATCCACTTAATGTTTAAAACCATCCCTGCGCTCCTTCAAAAAGAAAATGTATAACTATTACTATTAAACTATAACCCTTATGAATTTATCATTTATTGGTACCGGATATGTAGGACTTGTCAGTGCTACTGCTTTTGCTGAAATGGGTAACCACGTTACCTGTGTCGACATTGATCCGAAAAAAGTTGAAAGCCTGCAAAGTGGTAAGCCCACTATTTACGAACCGGGGCTCGAAGAAATGTTTATTCGGAACATCCGCGAAAACCGATTAGTCTTCACCACGCGGTTACGGCACGCAGTCGAAAACAGTACATTTATCTTTCTAACGCTGCCCACGCCTCCGCAGGAAGATGGTTCAGCAGACCTTTCGTACGTGATGAATGTGGTGGGTCAAATGGCCGATATGATTCGTGATTCTTATCGGGTGATTATTACCAAGAGCACGGTGCCGGTAGGAACAGCTGATAAAATACGCACCTTGCTGGAAGAAAAAGGGTTGCGAACCGGTCAACATTTTGATGTGGTCTCCAATCCGGAATTTTTACGGGAGGGGTCTGCCATCCAGGATTTTATGAAACCCGAGCGAGTGGTGATCGGCACCCGAAGCCCCGCGGCAGGGGAATTGATGAAATCCCTCTATGAGCCTTTCGTGAGAAATGGCAATCCGATTTTGATTATGGATGAGCGTTCTGCCGAGTTGGTCAAATATGCCTCCAATGCATTTTTGGCTACCAAAATCAGCTTCATTAACGAGATTGCTAACCTTTGCTCACGGGTAGGAGCCGATGTGGAGCGAGTCCGGCAAGGGATGGGAAAAGACTCGCGTATTGGGTCTCAGTTCTTGTATGCCGGCCTCGGATACGGTGGCAGTTGCTTTCCAAAAGATGTGCAGGCACTCGCCCGGACAAGCGAAGAAATGAACTATTCATTTGAAATACTGGAAGCCGTGATGCGGGTGAATGATCTTCAGCGGGAGCGGATGCTTCAACAGATTCTTCAGACATTCCCTGATTTATCCGGAAAGAAAATAGCGGTGTGGGGGGCAGCCTTTAAGCCCAACACCGATGATGTGCGCGAAGCACCCGCCATCTGGTTAATGCAGCAGTTGTACGACCGCGGAGCCCGGGTGGCCTGTTATGACCCGGAAGCGATGGAAAATGCCTGGAAGCTATTGCCTGCGGAGATTGAGTGGGTAGCCGAACCTTATGAAGCGCTGGAACAAGCCGATGCCTTGTTGATCGCTACTGAGTGGAATGAATTTAGAAATCCGGATTGGACCAAGGTGAAATCCATGTTATTGACCCAGCGGATTTTTGATGGTCGCAATTTATACGATCCAGGCAAAATGGCTGAATTGGGCTTTGAATATGTCAGTGTCGGCCGACCTAGTTTCCGTCCCACACTCACCAGTTCAAACACCCTGCGACTGGCGGTATAACTCCCTGGAAAATCACTGCGAAAGCAACCTCAGACGAGGTTGCTTTTTTTATTTTTAGTTGAAAGGAATTCGTATCTTGACCTACTAAATAACAACAGAGAACAACTATTCCATGCGGTGTTTGATTGTGGATGATGACGAAATGTCGCGCAAGCTATTGGTCGCCATGTGTGCCCAACTGGAGGACATTGAAATTGTAAGTGTTTGCGAAAATGCGATGCAGGCCTTGCCGTTATTGGAAAAAGAAGAAATTGATTTGATTTTTCTGGATGTGGAAATGCCTGAAATGACGGGGCTGGATATGGTGAAGAATGTAACGCGGCTTCCCCAGATTATTTTTGTTACCTCCAAGCAAGAATATGCTGTAGAAGCATTCGAACATCGGGTGACCGATTACATTCAAAAACCCGTACAATTTCCCCGCCTGGTGAAGGCCATTGATCGGGCACGTGAAGTAAAAGGAAAACGGCTGACAGACGATTCCAATGAGCTGTATGTTCGGGTGGATGGCAAATTAGTGCGTCTGGATCTGAAAGAAGTGCTGTACATTGAATCCATTGGAGACTATGTGATTTTTCATACGGAAAAGAAGGAAAAATTCATCGTCCACTCCACCCTGAAAAATATTGACGACAAAATCACCAATCCCAAGTTTCTCAAAGTTCACCGTTCGTTTATTGTCAACCTTTCAAAAATCATCGACATCCAGGAGACCAATCTGGTCATCAAAGACAAAGTAATTCCCATTTCCAGAGCGCACAGGCCCGTTCTGATGAATCACATTAAAACCCTGTAAAACCATCGTCCGTCCGGGGCTGTCAAAAAACGTTTGTTGACCTCCAATCATCGAATAAACCGCCTTTTTGAGGGCGCCAGCCATACTTTTGATAAAAAAGAAAGGAATGGTATCGGTCATCACGGTGAATTATAACAACACCCAGGTAACCCTGGAACTTCTCAGCAGTCTGTTTGCTCACGAAACCCACCCGCTGGAAGTAATTGTGGTGGATAACGGTTCTTTTGAGAATCCAGAAAAAGAAATCAACTCCCGGTTTCCTCAGGTCAGGTTTGTCAGAAGTGAACGCAATCTTGGTTTTGCCGGAGGCAACAATTTAGGTATCCGGCAGGCTTCAGGCGAATATCTTTTCTTCATCAATAATGACACGGAATTTGTCATTCCCATCATTTCAAGATTGGTGCACGTGCTTAAACAGGATCCAAAAATCGGAGCTGTTTGTCCCATGTTGGTCTACCCCTCCGGGAACATTCAGTTTACAGGCTTCACTCCCATCAACCGCTGGACAGGGCGCAACAAGTGCATGACCGATAGTACGATCTATTCTTCCAGCCCTTTGATCAAAAGTAGTTTTGCGCATGGTGCCGCCTTCTTGATTTCCCGGCAGCTGTTTGACCAGATCGGATGGATGCCTGAAAACTACTTTCTCTATTTTGAAGAGTTTGACTGGTCAGCCAAAATCACCTCCCTGAACTATTCCATCGTTGTTCAAACGGATGCCAAACTTATCCATAAAGAATCTCAAACCACCGGAAAAGCCAGCGAACTAAAAAGTTATTTCATGTCGCGCAACAGGCTGCTGTTTATGCGGAGAAACTTTGGTGGCCCTTCCATCTTATTTTTCTGGATCTATTTTTTGTTAGTGGCATCGCCTATCCATCTCTGGCGTCATCTGATGCTCGGACAATGGAATTGTGCGCGTGCCCACCTGGCCGGTATTTTTTGGAACATCCGATGTTCTACCGGCTCTTTACTTCTGGGCTATAAATACAATCATCTGAACCGTCTATGAAAAAGCGATTAAAAGTACCGGACTGGGTTGCTCATCATGAAATGATGCATACCGATTGGAAATTTCAAAACCTGGAGGCGATCGCGTTCTTACGAAAACGATTAAGTCGGTTTCAATGCAGTAATCCTGTCATCTCCATTGTTATTCCGGTTTGGAATGAAGAAGAAAATCTCGTGCGCACGCTTTCGTCCTTTGCGCACATGGAAATCCCGTTTGAAACCGAATTGATTATTGTCAACAATAACTCTACCGACAGCACTGCCGAGATTTTAGATTCCCTGGGGGTGAGCACCGTCTTTGAGCCCCGTCAAGGGATCGCCCATGCACGACTGGCAGGCCTGCGGGCTTCGCGTGGAATATATCATCTCTGTGGGGATGGCGATTCACTCTATCCTCCCTCCTGGATTCAATCAATGGTGGAGCCCTTGATGCGCCACGATAAAATTACCTGTGTGTATGGCAACTACAGCTTTTTACCGGCTGGCTTTACTTCGCGCACTTCGCTGGCACTTTACGAACTGCTGGCCGAACTGCTGTTTGAAACCCGCAGATGGAAACGGGAATTTCTTAACGTGAGGGGAGCCAATTTTGGTTTTCGCAAGGAGCAAGGATTGGCCGTAAAAGGATTTGAAATGCCCGTCACTCGCGTATTTGACAATGACGAAAGCAGTCAATCATTTGTGGTGTTTGGGGAAGACGGACGGATGGGACGGAAACTGGGAGAGATCGGAAAGTTGAAACTGGTCAGGACCCAGAACGCTCGCATCTGGACAAGTTCCCGAAGACTCTTGAAAGACGGCTCTCTGCGACAGGCGTTTTTGAAACGGATAAAAAAAGAATCTGTCCGATTACTCGAGTATGCCCTGGGGCCTGCCCAGGTAAAAAACACCACCGATCAACTCTTTCCTTCTTTAAAATAATTAATCATTCTATCTATGAAAAAGGCTATCGTTACATTTGGAGTAGGGTATGGATATGCCCAACTCAAGCACTTTATTTTCAGTTGTTCCCGTCATGTTCCGGACGCAGATATTTACATTTTTGCCGGGGACAATCTATTAGAACTACGGGCCCGTTTTATTGATTATCCGCGCGTAACCTTTCTTCCCTATCAGGAAAATCTGGTTGCCAAACTGATAGGTAAAGTCACCATGAAATTTCCCCTCGTGGCCAGATTTTATGGTTCCATCATCTCTTTCGCCTATCGTCTGCATCTGATGCCTCCCAGCGTAGCTCGATTGCTGGCCGCTCCACTGGTTCAGTTTATGGTCAAGCGTTTCTTTGCCCTGCGGCAATTGCTCAACCGACTACCTCATGACCAATGGATGTTTACCGATCTTCGTGACGTACTTTTCCAGGCGGATCCGTTTACCCACCTGGAAGAACGATCGATTATCACGGGAATTGAACCCGTACGTATTCACGAATGTAACCTGAACCGAAAATGGTTGATTCGAACCTATTCCCGAAAGGTATATAAGTCTGTTTGCAACCAATACGTTGCCTGTGCGGGAGTTACCCTCGGATCGCGCAGTGTGATGCGTCAGTATCTGGCCGAAGTTTCTCATGATATTCTTACTAACCTTCCTAAAATTGTAGGCATGCTAGGGGCTGATCAGGCCATTCACATTCATCTGTTTTACCGGGGATTAAAGGGTATCAAAAAACAGTTGGAAGCCAATGGGCGTGGCAGCATTGCCACCTTGCATTACTCTACCCTGCACGAGTTCAATCGCGCCTGCGGAAGATTAACCAACCGCGCTGGCAAAGAACTGGCCGTTATTCATCAATACGATCGTCATCCCGGGTTGGCGAAAGAATTGCTTGCCGGCCTGAATAGTAACGCTCATGAATTTCTGGCGCAAGCGTCCTAGCCATGAGAGAGTCGTACTTCTTTTTATCATTACCCCGGCATGATGCCGACTTTACCTCTACTCCGTGGCAACTGGCCAAAGAACTGGCTACGAGAAATCTGGTCTTCTTTATGGATCATCCCTTTACGTTTTGGGAGGCTTTAAAAAAAGTATCCAGTGCATCTATCCGCTGGCGATGGAGAGGCTACTTTGGTCAGGATTGCATGTTAAAGGAAGGGGTCGTAGTGATCTCTGCCCCTTTTGTGTGGCCTGTAAATTTTTTGCCCCGTGGCATCCTGTATCGTTCCTTCAAAAAATGGAATGAAAAAATCCTTGCCAGGCGTATAAATCGTGTCGCGAATCGTTTTTCTGTAGGTCGTTGGATTTATGTTAATTCCTTCAACTTCTATTTCAATGGAGTTCAATCCTATTTGCAACAAGCTGTTGGACTAAACATTTATCACTGCATTGATCCGATCATTAAGCCGTACAGTCTCAAGCATGGTCGCTATCTGGAGCCGGAAGCCGCACAAAGAGCCGATCTGGTAGTTTCTACTGCCCCTTTACTCAGTCAACGATTTATCCGGGAGGGTATAAACGAAAACAGCTTTCTGATTCCCAACGCTGCCAATGTGAAACTGTTTGCCGAACCGGGCGAAGAGATTCACCACAGTTTACGAGGTATTTCAGGAAAAGTCATGGGTTATCTGGGTAGCATTGAACGAAGAATTGATTACCCGTTGCTGTTACAGGTTCTGGCCATACTACCCGATTGGTCCCTGGTGATGGCCGGTCCGGTAGACTGGACCTATGTGCCAACTGGTGTGCGCCAACATCCACGCATTCACTTTATCGGGCCCGTTCCCCACAAGGAGGCTCCTTCCGTTATCCGGAAATTTGATGTGGCGTTGATTCCATTTCTGCAAGATGAAGTGAGTGCAGGAATTTATCCCCTAAAGCTATTTGAATATCTGGCTGCCGGCAAACCGGTCGTCAGTACTAATTTCAATCCGGAAGTATTAGAGGAACTGAAGAACGTAGTGCAAACGGCTTCCTCCGCTATGGATTTTGCCAACGCATGTAACCTCCAATACCACACAAATTCACAACAGCAGGCGCATCATCGGTTAATGGTAGCGGAAAAAAATACGTGGGCACATCGGGCTGCGCAATGGGAAGCTTTAATGAATCGCTTTGTAAAACAAAAAGAAAATGTCGCTGCATAAACTGGTTAAAAAGAACCCCGGGTTGAAAAGGGTTTTACTGGCGTTGATTTTCAGACGTAAACCTTTTCAGGCCCGTGTGCGCTGGTATATTTGGGTGTGGTTGATTTTTCCGCATTACTTCCGAAGAGGTATCCATTGGGCCTCCCGCCTGGATCTGGTTCCCTTTCATCGCTTTTCTTTGGGGAAATATTCACGGATTGAACAAGGCGTTTTGATAAACAATGGTATGGGCGATGTCATTTTACATGATGAAGTTCATACCGGTATCGGTTGTGTTCTCATTGGTCCGGTCACGTTACATAAGCATGTGGGCTTGTCTCAATATGTTCGCATTTTAGGAATGCACCACGGCAGTGATGTGCTTTCCCCTCATCATCACCAGCCCTCTTTTGCAGCCCCTGTCATTTTGGAAGAAGATGCCTTTGTTGGCACCGGCACAGTCATCATGGGCAAGAAAAACGGAGAGCCGTTGACGCTGGGAAGATATTGTCGCATTGGAGCTAATTCCGTTGTGATGACAGATATTCCACCCTACTCCATTGCAGCAGGTAATCCGGCACGCGTGGTGCGGGTCTGGGATTTTGCGCAGAACAAATGGGTGAAGCCTGGCTCAAGCGAATAGGCTATTCTGTTGTTCTTTTCTTTGGCATTTCAAAAATCGGGGGTATCGGAAAATCAAATCCGCCCACCAGATGAAGATTAACAGGATTCCCTGAAGCATCAGCCGCGGTCGCTGATAATATTTCCATCGGCTCACCAGATAATATCCCATTGTTTTAACACCGATTTCCCAATAGATATTTTTCCAGGGTGAGGATGCCCGCTTTTGTTGGTATGCCCGTGGATTGCGGTAGTAAAGTCTGAATTCGCTTTCCATAATCTTCATTCGCCTGGCCACCTTTTGAAAGACATCGGTGCGAGGCGGATGGTACACCCGCATGGTTTTCACAAATGAAATTTTCCCGAATTCTTCTATGCGCCATGCCAGATCGGCATCTTCGTTGTGAGGAAACGGAAATTGCTCATCGAATCCCTTTACCCGGAGTAGCGCCTCGCGAGTAAAAGCAGCGTTGCAGGTGGGCACACTGGCATTTCCGTTTTCATTATCAATTTGGTGAGTGAGCGGAGTGATGTCTTTTACATCCGTGTACGTGCTTCCCTGAAGACCTACGGTATCAGGTTCAACCAAGGCTGACAATATCACCTCCAGCCAATCTGCTTGTGGTATACAATCATCATCCGTAAAGGCGATAATCCGGCCGTGCGCTTCGGCAATCCCCCGGTTACGCGCGGCTGCCGGTCCTCCATTGGCTTGTGTAAAAAATCGAAAGGATGGCTCCTTCTCAACCATTTGTTGCAGAAATTTTTCTGTTCCGTCCGAAGATCCATCATTCACAATAATTACTTCGTACAAATGCCTGGAGAGTGTTTGGGTTTGCAAAGCATGAACGGTGTCTTTGAGAGATTCCAACCGATTATAGGTGGGTACGATAACTGTTATTTCCATAGCTGCTTGACGAATGTAGGTTTTTCCAGGATGGCACCCATGAATTTATATGCCCGGATGTAAATTTTTCCAACTTCCTTCCACGTATCGGTCAACGAAATATTCGCTTCCTTTTTTAATATTCGTGACACCCATGCGATGCCAAACAGTTCTGTCATCACCATGGCCAGAGGTGCCCCGGCAATACCCCACCCGCGCATCAGAAAATATCCCAACACCACATTGATCAAACTATTGACCAGAACTACTCTGAAAGCCAGGTGGGGCTTGGATAATGCGGTGACCATGCTTCCAAAGGCCGTTCCGAAAGGGGTGATGACTGCGGCTAACAGAACGTAGACTGATAACAAGTACCAGGCTTCCTGGTAATCACTTCCATTTACCCAAGAGAGCAATCGGGAAGAGAGCATTACCACCACCATCGCCAAGGGTAGGGTTAATGCCAAAAGTTGGGCCAGTGTTTGATGAAAGAGTTGTCTGGCCTGCGGAAGATTGTTTTGGTTAACCTGTGCCATCAGGCCAGGAAAGAGAATGGACTGCATGGCATTGTTTGGCAAGAGAAACAGTTGTGAAAACCGCTGTGATACTCCTAACCAGGCTGTCTGTTGCAACGATATTAACGCGGAAGCATAGAATAAACTGATTCTCGAAGAGACCGAAGAGGTAGCCTCGCGAAGCATAGCATAGACTCCAAATTGACGAATACGTCCCAAGTCATGACGCGCGATCTGAGCCCCCCATATCTGTCGATATGAAATAGTTGTGGAGGCGTACACCCCGGCTGCCAGACTTGCACTTCCCAGAATGATTACTACTAAATTTATGGAGAATGGATTTCGCCACAACAGCATAAACCCAACGAGCTGAATGCCTGCATTGATGCCATTGCTGATCGCGATGGTTCGTATTTTTAACTGGCTCCTTAAAAAAAACGTTTGCCACCGAAACCAGGCATTTGGTATGGAGTACAATCCATACATGAGCAATAATGGACGCAAAGGGCCCTGCATAAAAAATCCGGTGATGAACAACGCGATATTGGCCAGCATCTCAAACGAGACCAAGACCATCAGACTGGTTTTCAGAGACGGGTAAATATTTTTCTCCGTAACGCCTGATACACTTTTCACCATGGCCGGCTGAAGGAGGGCATCTCGTAAGCTACTGGTGAATGCAAAAACGGCCATAAACATAAACCAGGTACCTGTATCCGATAGCGGAAATAAACGGGTGATGACTATTATTCCGCCCAGGCCTATGCCTACTTCCAGTCCGTTGTTTATCAACGCCCACCATCGTTCACGGGAAGAGATCATACCACCGGCAGGTTATTCATTTCTTTATCAATGGCGAGGGCCCGGAAGAGAATGGCCACAAACATCCAAAACAAAATACTCATGGGAAATACACCGATCACTTCCTGTCCCCATTCGACAATCAGCAAAGGCGCCACGGCAGCCAGAATTCCCATGGCTATCGCTTTGAGTATGGGGTCCTTCATTTGAAAAGATAACCGCACACCTTTGGTTAGGATTTTATAATACAGGTATAGAAAAACGAGTAACCCGATCCAGCCCAACTCCACCGCCACCCGAATCAATCCGGAATCCGGTGCAAACATGGCCAGAAAAGATCCTGGCGTAAATCGTTGCCCCCATACTCCTGTAGAGCCTAACCCGCCCCCAATCGGGTGGGCAAGTATCCACGGAAAAATCATTTGTCGGTTACGGGCACGTGTTTGATATGATTTGTCTTCGGAAGCTTTGAATACGGATTGAATCCGTTGGATATGATAATTATTGCTGGGAACCGTAGCTAACCCAACAAAGGCTATGACGGCCACCAACAAGGACCAGTATAAATTACGTTTGCGGGCAAGAAATACCCACACCAGATAAAATACAGGGATAATGATAAATGCAGATCGTGTTCCGGAATAGACCATTGCCAGTAGCGTTGCCCCACAAGTAATGGCCAATAGCAAGCGAATCCAAAAATGGGGTGCCGCTACCATCAGCGGAATGCAAAGCATGGAAACAAATGCCATAAGGATACCAAATTGGGCGGGAGACCCAATGGAGCCTATGGCTCGCCAACGACCATAATTAAATACCAGATGAACCAGATCGTGACTGAACACATAGTTATACTCCCATGAAAAATATCCCATCGTAGCCTGCCAGATGCCCCACCCCGCAGATACTAAACTCAAAAAAAGAATAGCTCCAAGCAACTGAAGGAGTTGCTTTCGTGTGTTTAAAAAGCTGTAGGTCAAAAAGAAAACCATCATATAACCGACAGCCGGACGAATCACATAAAACCAGGCCGCACGAGAGCCGGCCCAGGGATTGGCTAATTCTAAAAAGTTCATGCCTGCCCAAAGAAAAACAGCCACGCTGATCGGGGTTTGAAAACTCTTCCATTGACGGTGAATCACACAACGGTACAGCAGACCGATCAGCATAATCAGGATCATGACATCCAGTGCGATACCCATCGGGATTCCTTCGGCCAGGCGGTTAGGGATACTGATAAAAAAAGCAAACAACAGAAGGATGTAAATGCCAATTCCGGTGCTCCACAAAGCAGCGACTCCGAGCGGAACCGCTACCACCGCGGCTATGATCGCTACCCCTGCCCAGAAACCAAACTTGGTTATCAATTGCACTACGAGCGGTACCAGGCTGAGAGAAACAACCCATGGCAGCCAGCGGGGCATAGCTCCTTCACCTTTGATCAGCCGGGCTATGAATGTGGCGCGGGAAGGGGTCAGGAGAAGCATCTTACAAATGATGTTTGGTGTGAATGAACTTTCCTTGATTTTCTTTGCGAATACTCTTCATGGCATTACCGAAATTATGCATGGCCAGTAACGGCAAGCGTAAACTGTAACGCACGCTTCGAAGCAATGCCTTTTGTTTAATCACAAAAATCGCAATGGCCACTGTTTGTAGTCCGGCTGCCACCAGCATCCAGGGGAACATGAAAGGCCAGTGACCTGCCCAGGTGTACGTTCCCAATTCTACGAACGCCAGCAGACTCACCAACACCACTTGTACCGAGCGGGGCGGGCGGTAAAGCGTTATCAGATAATCGATGGGCGCCCAGCGTTTGTGACGAATGGCTGATCGGAGTAGTTGACTTCCGTGGTAAATAGCATTATAGTACTGTTCGCCAAACCAGCGGATGCGCTGGGGATTATGTGCGTCCAGTTGAGACGTTTTTTCTTCCTGGAGTGTGCTGGCCGGCCAAAAAATGGTGCGCACCTCCCGCTTACTGTCCAGCAGGTTAATCATAAAATTTTTATCAAAACCAGGAGCCTGTGGATCCAGTTTTTGAATCGTATCGATGAACAGATCGGTTTCAATCAAAGCTCCGCTTCCGCTGATCTCAATCATGCACCCGAGGTTTTGCTTGGCATACCGAAACATGGTGTCGTTCAGGCGCTCAGCCATGTGATCAAAAAAAGACACCGCATTCGTAGTAGATAATGACAAGCGCTTGCCCTGGATAATATCGTACTGATCAAATACCCGGGGCGGAATATGATCGAAGAAATCGGGGGCAATGAGATTATCTTTATCCAGCAACATCACAAATTCCGGATTGATCATTCTCTGATTCTGTCGCGCATAAATACGTTGACTTATAAAACGAAGAGCATGTTGGTAAGAATTTCCGGGAAGGTGATCAAAGTCTTGAGCCTCCACCCAAAAACCTTTTTGCTGAGCATATTTCTGGTACTCCGCATCGGCCCGTTGCAACAGCACATAGGTGCGGATGTTTCTGTGACGGGTGGCACGCGCCACCGAATCCAATACCTGCCGGAAGATGGGGCCGGGGCGATAAGCCGGTAAAATCAACAGTACTTCCGGATTGTCTCGATTGATTAAAAATTTCTGGTGCGCCTTTTCTCTTCCAGCCAATACCAGTATCAGCCAATAAAATCCGTAAAAACAGAAGTAAATGGCCAGCGGCATTCCGATCAATTGCAAAACAGTTGTGATGGTCATCGTAAGTTTCGGGTAAGTATTTTTTTAATCCATTTCCGCAAGGCACTTTTTTGGGTAGGCAACCCTCCTAAATAGTCTTCCATGAACTCAGGCTTCACTCCTGTCAGGATTGTTCCCAGAAAGGAGATGGGTGATTTTCGGATAAACTCCTCTGCCCGTTTGTCGATTTTTGTAAACACCCGGTTGGCCTGAAAGGCTAACACCAGATGATTGGCCTGTTCCATCCAAAAATTCAACTCTGCCCCCTGGTCCATGGAAGATGGAAGAACGATGACTACATCGTGTTCTCCCCTTAGCTTTTTTAATTCGCCCATGATTTTCTCCCGGTTGGCCATCAATCCCTGATGACGAATCCATTCGCGCATATCTACTTCGGATGTTACTTCATTCTCCGAGTGATTAGCTAGTACCAAGGCGACCTGAAGGTTTGCTTCTTTCAGAAATTTCTGAAGCTGCAAGGCCATCACCTGTTGTCCCTGTTCGCCAAAGGCGGAGGTGAGGAGCAGGACGTTTTCATCGCCCCGGCAGCGGGTTAAAACCAATTGTGCCAATTGCATCCACTGCTGATTTTCAACAATGGTCCATGCGTGTTGTGCTTCTGAAGACATGCGCGCAGTTGGTTGAGGAATGGCTCCCAACACCGGAAGGGAAGAGTATGATTCCAGTTTTTCAACGGTACTCACCGATGCGTCCAGTAAGTGAACGACCACCCAAAAGCCAGCCATTAAAGCAAACACTGCAAGGCCTCCGGAAATGATCATCAACCACCGCTTGGAGGGCTGTGGTTGAGTGGGTACCTGAGGCGGGTCAATTACTTCAATCACATTTTCCCCTGAGCCATATTCCATGGACTCTGTCAGGCTCAGTTTGTTAAGAAGTGTCAGATAAACATGATTGGCGGTAGCGATCTCCTGCTCATAGGCACCAATGGTAGATTCAAAGGGAGCAAAGCGTTTGGAATACTGATTCACCCGCTGAATTTCCGTGTTGATGATGTCAACCATATCGGCTGATGTTTCTGCATCCAGATCGAAATTAAGGTAGCGGCTGGCCAGATCTAATTGAAACTGACTCGGATCGTAGGGTGTTTTACGAGCCAGCTCTACCAGCTTGGTTTGAATCTGACCCTTGGTTTGCTCGATATTCCGGTCAAGGGTAGTAGCATCAACTATCTTTTGCTGTCCGAAAGATTGAACCAGGGCTTCTCTATTTAATCGCTTAAGTTGATTTTTTAATTCCAGTATTTCCTGATGCCCGGAGAGGTCGAGAGAAACTTCGTTGCCGGTTTGCACAGTGGTCAGCACTTCTTTTCTTCCTCTGCTGCTGGCCGCAATTCGCGCCAGCAGATTGGCCCGTTGCCCTTCCAGTTGCACCAGATAAACTACAATGGCTTTGGTGTGCTCGCCCAGATTGATGATGGTGTTGTTGGATTTATATTGCTCCAGTCTTTTAATCTTTTGGTTTAAATCTTCTTTTGCCTGACGCACCAATCCCTCAATGATATCTTTGTGTCCTTTGATTTTGTTTTTGGTAAGTTCTTTGTTCTCCTCTATTAAGGCTTCAATAAATAGCCGCGCCAGAAGTTGGGCTTTCTCCGGATGTTCAGCCGTGAGTTCTACTTTCATAAAATTACTATCCATGATCCGGAAGGCCACCAGACTGTTCCGTATGCCATCGTCTGTCAAGTGATGCTGCTGGAGAAAGGCAGCTATGATCTGGTCCAGGGGTGCCTGCTGATTCAACTGCTGTCCGGCTTTCAGTTCTTCCATCCGCTGGGATACCAGCAATCGGTTACTCACCAACGCCTCGTTGCCATGGTGGAAATAATTGGGGGAATCTGTTAAAGCCTGCTCAATGACTTTCCAACGCACTTTTTCCAGTGTACGTTTTGACTTGAGTAACTCCACCGTGTTTTGGAAATATGAATGAACCTGATACTGCTTTAAATCTTCATCGGACAAGCTTAATCCTTTGCTTTCCTGTAGATTCAAATACATCCGTGTTTCGGTCCGGTACTGCTGCGGGAGGTTTCGCGTAAAGTAATAGATCAGGGACATGGTCAGCACCGGAACCACCATGAGCTTATACTGGTGGCGCAACAAACTCCTCAAAATATCAATCAGGGAATCCATGTTAGGGTTGGGTAGAGGGGATGCCTTCCGTGGCGTTAGTTAAAATTTCGATTTGCTGTTTTAATTTTCGTGTTTGCAATTGAGCCTTGATAACCGACTCGTTGGTCAGCAGCAAGGCATTCTGATTGAGGAGCACGGCCTCCATTTGCTCTTCTCCCCGTTTAAATTTTTCTTCCATCAGAATGCACTGTTCCTGTTGTGTTTGCTGGGCTGTTTGCCGAAGCTCCAACACACCCAGCATTTCCAGGTATTGATAAAATAATTGAACAAGTTCCAATCGTATCTGTCTGCGTTGATGCTGCACCTGCTGTTGGGCTCTCGTTACATTGTATTGTGCCTCCCGGATATAGCTTTTGCGACTAATAAACCGCTCCGGATCAATGCTCAGGGTGAGTCCCAACTGCGGCAGGATGCCAGCGGTGGTGACCGATTCGTTATTGGCATTAACCTGTGTATTAACCGAAAAAAAATTAATCCCCATCCGGAAGGTGGATACCCATCGGTTTTTTTCCTGGGTCACGTTTTCATATTGCTGGGCCAGTTCGGCTTCGAATCCTTTGATCCAATACGAATTCATCAAAGCACGATTTATCAATGAATCCATGAGTGATTCGTTTTGCAACAAAGCTTCTATCAGCTTTTTCTCAGCGGCTGTGTCCATAGCGGGCTGTCCCCAGATCTTTGGGCAAATCAGCAACAGCAACGTGGCTGCGCAGGCAAAAAGAATTCGTTTCATCCGAGATTTATCATGTGTGCGTTGACCGTGTTGAGAGGTGTCATCACCAGAAGTGCGGAGTTGAATCAATGGCCTTTTCATACTTCAAAAATACCCCCAGTAAGGCCGAAAAAGGGGTTTTTTAGATGATTGGAGGGTTATTGGCGACCATTGACGGGTGCCAGTAGTTTTTGGAAATAAAAAAATCCGGGGCTCGCTAAAGCTCCCGGATCGGGTTCAGGTATAGGGTTAGGTTGAAAAATGACTACTTGTATATCAACTCGACTGATCTGTGTCCGGTTGAATTTTTGTACCAGTCTTTGCTGAGGGCTCCTCCGCTTTTTGACCAGTCATTAAATTTCAGATGAGCCTTGTTGATGGGTTGGCTTTCGACCGGATAATCAAAGGGCACGGGCAGGCTGATGGCCCATGGCAAGTTGTCTCCCGACTTGTAATATCTGCCATCCAGAGGTCTGCTACTATCCGCCTGGGTTCCCAGGAGCGACCAATCGGCTTGGGAGGTTGGCGGCATGCCTGGAAGATGAACTTCCATGGAACGCTTATTGACAAAGATGAAAGCGTTAAACGGTGCATATCCAAGATCCGTCAATTTTATAGGGGTTGAAAATTTTATCGTCAAGGATATAGGTACGGAGGGCATCGTTCCCTGATTCACTTGTGTATTGACCATGCCGGATTTGCCAAACAATTCATGGCTATTTTCAAAAAGGATGATCACCGCTTTGTCTTGCCCGGCTTCGGTTCCATTGGCATTCAGCGAAAGCGAGCCATGTCTGCTTTTGTCAGTCTCTGCCGAAAGGATACGGTCCGGGGAAATTGGTAATTCAATCCCCAACCCGTTCTGAAAGGAAGCTCCCAAGGCACGCACCCGAAAGGAGCCCTGCAATTCGGTCACTTCGTTAGCCACGTTTGTGATCGCTTTAAAATTATAATCTACTACTACATCATTCATATCATAATCGCCTTTGGCCGGCCACATATCTTCAAAAGCCAGAGAACCAAAAACGTTTTCTGCGGGCGCAAATACATGAAAGGCCCGATCAGGATCATTTGGATACAAGTCATTTCTATCCAATACGTTGTCTCTATCTGAATCTGTGCCTGTCACTGCTTTGGTAGAGGCTACATCTTCTTTAATAATTGCCCGGTAAGGATTGGCCGTAATAAAAAAGACGGCATCATTGAAATCATTGTCCCCTCCCGGTCGTGTGGTATCCTCTATTCCAAGCAGAAACAGTTCCCGTGCATCATCTTTCAGCGTAGCCACATGCGCGCGGTGACCAGTCGTGGTGAAGGTATTGAGACCCTTATTCGAATATTTGATTTGTGGTTTATCCACCACGGAGGTGCCATTCCATGCATCCGGTATTAAAAACCAACCAATCCCTGTGTTTGCCGGAAAGCGGCCCAAATAGATTTTGTTTCCGGATTTTAAATTGCCGCCACTCCCGCTCAGGGAAACATTCGGAAAAATGATGTGATGATTCGTTATTTCGCTGACGGTAGCCGGAGGATTTTTGAGATCGTATGTGTAGTATCCCAATGTGTTTTTCCAACCTGCGCCTTCGTGAACAAATGTGATCCACACATCGGCCATCTCCTGAAAACGGGTGTCTGCATTAATGTTATCGGCAATGTATTCAGGATTGTATTGAGGCACCGGTCTTCTTTCGGGCAGGGAGTTATTCACCAGATCCAGCAAGTCTTGAGGGATGTAATCATTCACAGGCTCCAGGTTGGCCGGAACGCCTTGTGCATCAAAGGATGACAAAAATGTAAATTTTGAATTTTCCGTCCGGAAATTCCCCTCGGTCCTCCCGGAAGCGCTGCCCTTCACCACCGGGGTGGCTCCCCCGATGAGTAAGTGATTGCTCCCGGATAGAACTACCATTCCTGTTTCGGATGGCAGGCCCAGGTATTCCGTCCGCAAATAAAGTGAATCAATATAATCAGGCAGGCGATTGGCAACCATTGCCTCTCCCTGGGCATTCGTCTGAAGCATGCCCATATGGACAAAGCCCGTCTCGGTTTTATACCCATAGGATAGCGGAATACCTGAAAGCGGCTTGCCCCCATTGTCCAGAACTTTAAGAGAAACCTGAAAATCGCGCGTGGTGACATAGTCAAAGTAGTCAGGCACTTTTTGTGAGGCTCCATCAGCATCCTCGTTTTCCGGATTAAGTATTTCGACACAGGCCGAAAATACGAATCCCGTGAGCAGCAAAAGTATAAAGCGTTTCATGTTAGATCATTTGCATGCAAAACTATGCGCGGTTAAAGGCCGGGAATTAGTTTTTAGTTCAGGCGCCTGACTTTCCAGTTGATTGGTTGTTCTTCTTCGTTTTTTGGATAAAGTCTTACTTGTTAAAGAAACGCATCCAGAGCTTTTTGAAAAATCCGGTTTTATTCCATTCGTGAATTCGGTCCACGGTGGTGCGCAGGCGAACATACGCAGCCGGGTTTTTTTCGATATAATCAAAAGAGCCAAACTTTAATGCCTGCACCGCAGCGGACAAATCGTTTTGAGCTGACAGGTATATCACCGGAACTTTTGGCTTCATCCGTTTTATTTTTCGCAATACATCCAACCCGTTTTCTTCTTCTTCTAACTGGTGGTCCAGAATAATCAAATCCGGATTTTGATGCAGCTGATCCAGGCATGACTGGCCATTCAAAAACGAACGTACCTGATAGCCCAGGTTTTTCATGTGTCCCTGCATAAACTGTTGATAAATCATATCATCATCCACCACAAACGCTACCTTTTCCATATTCCTTTATTTTTTAGATTGTTCTTTTAATACTTCTACTTCTTTTACCAGGGCCTTCGCCTTGGCTATGGTCAGATGAGCCTCCAACAACGTCTCATTGGTATGAATGGCGGAGGCAACAACTTCTACCCGGGCAGCCTGACTTTGGAGGGCATCTACCCCAAATAGTCCAAGCGAGGCCTTTAAGGAGTGGATGGAGCGCGCTAAAGAACCGCCATCTTTCTTTTGCAAGGCCTTTTCCACGCGTGAGATGATTTCAGGGAAATGGAGCAAAAATGAATCGACCATTTGCTCACGCATATACTGATCATTCAGCGATTGCTCATTCAGCCGATTTTCATCCAGGTATAAAAATGAGTACTGTGTCATGGCTTTCTGTTTGGCACAGGTAAGTCAAACCTCATTCCAAATGCATCCGGAGGGCGTTTTTCAACATCCTGTCACCGATAAAACCTTCCGGATAGCCGCTTGAAATTAGCCGCTGGCCGAGGGATAGCTACCAATCATCGAAAGAGGGGAAAGGATGGAAATGATATTTCACACCAGGCTTTTTGACCCATTTTGGGATGAATCTTTCCCAAACTGAAACGCACTTAAAGCACGTTGAGTCTTCGCATCAATTCCGGTTTATAGGATTCTCCAATAGGGATCAGTTTCTTGCCAATGATCACTACCGTATCCTCGATGGCCTGAATGCGATCGAAGCGTATGATGTAGGAGCGGTGAACGCGAATAAATTGATCGCGTGGCATTTTGCCTTCGATCCCTTTCATTGTTGCGTGGACCACATACCGATCCTTTTCTGTAAAGATATTGACATAGTCTCCGTAGGCCTCAATCCAGGTAATTTCTGTCAGGCGGATGCTAATAATCTGATTGTTTGCTTTGACAAATATGGATTCGGGTGTGGTGTAGCTGTCTTGCTCCAGGGCGAGTCGTTTCTCAACCCGATCGATGGCCTTTAAAAAGCGATCCAAAACAACCGGTTTTAACAGATAGTCGGTCACTTCATAGTCAAAAGCCTGCAGGGCATAGTTTTCCTTGGAGGAAACGATGATTACTTCCGGATAGGTATTCAGCGATTTTAGCAAGTCCAGCCCTGATAAATCAGGCATTTCCATATCCAGAAACAGGAGATCCACAGTCTGAGACGAAAGCACATCTCTGGCTTGTAACGGGTGGTTGCAGGATTCAACCAATTGTAAGTTCTTGACTCGTTGGATCAACATCTCGAGCATCTTGCGCGACATGTCGTCATCGTCTACTATCAGGCACCGAATTTTTTCAACCATGGATGATCGTCAGCCAATATACGCCTCAAGATAGCATGAATTCTGACTCTGATCTCTTCCGGATTAAAAGGCTTTACAACAAAATCATCAGCTCCGGCTTTCAGACATTCAATACGGGTGGCGCTATTTTCCGCTCCCGATAGCATGATGATCGCTATTTTATTCCATAAAGGGTTTTGGCGGATGCGTTTGACGGTTTGAAGGCCATCCATGCCTGGCATGTTTAGATCCATGACAATCACTTCTGGTGCAGGAGCATTTTCCAGTCGCTTCAAACATTCTTCACCGCTTAACACGCTGGCTGTTTCAAAATCTTTTTTGAAAAACTCTTTTAGCAGAAGTATCAGGGCAGGCTCATCATCTGCTATCAGCAGGCTCAATTTTGATGTCATGAAAGTTCTTGTGTTAGATTGTGTTTAATTTTTTCGATCTCTACGTGAGTATGATCCAGAATGATCTGTATTTGCGCTAAAAGTGCAGCTATGGTTTCGGCATGCCCTGCTTCTTTGGCCGACTGCTCTACCTGAGCCACGATGGCCGTAAGTGAGTTGATTCCGACATAGGAACCTTGTGGCTTAAAGGCATGCGCCAGCTTGTGAATCAAAGGCAGGTTTCCGTCAATAAAGGCTTCGCGCACCTGTCGCATAAACTCTTTCGACTGCTTATCAAACAGCTGAATCATTTCCAGTTGAAACGACTTGTTGCCGGGTGAAATGCTCTCCAGGTATTCCATCTGAACATATCCCGGGCTTTCTTCCTTATTCCATTGGGTAGACGTGGGTTTTCCAGGAGTTAAAAACACCGAAAGTTTTTGATTTAATTCAGCCGGTTTAAACGGTTTTGAAATATAGTCTTGCATCCCGGCTTTTATGACCCGGCCCCGGGGATCATGCAACACCGATGCGGTCATGGCTAAGATGTTGATCGATCGGGTGGGTTCGGGGAAATCACGCCTGATTCGTTTGGTCGCTTCAATGCCATCCATTTCCGGCATTTGCACATCCATGATCACCAGGTTAAAATCTGATCGTTCCTTCAGGATGCGAAGAGCTTCCACCCCGTTATTGGCCACCGTTACCTCTATTTGCCAGTTTTCAAGGGTTCGTTTGGTTACCAATTGATTGATGGGGTTATCTTCAACGACCAAAACTTTACTCCCGGCAAAAGAAGATAACGCCTTGGGTTCTGCAGACAAGACCGGAGAGGGGTTTTCAGCCACTTCATAGGGGAGGATAATGGTGAATACAGACCCCTTCCCCACCTCGCTGGTGAGCAAAATTCTACCTCCTTGCATTTCGACCAGTTGCTTGACGATGGTAAGACCCAATCCGGTACCTCCAAACCGGATGGCCGTAGATTGATCGGCCTGTGTAAAGCTTTCAAAGATAACATCTAACTTATCCTGAGGGATACCGATGCCACTATCTTTTACCGAAAACTGCAATTCGCAAGTTTGCCCGGCTATGGCGCTGGCTTTGCAGGAAATATTTACGAGTCCTTCCTGCGTAAATTTAATGGCATTGGAAAGCAGGTTCATCAAGACCTGACTGAGTCGAAGGGGATCTCCTAACAAACGGGCAGGAATTGCTGATTCCCATTCCATGGTCAATTTTATTTTTTTGGCTTCTGCCTGTACCTTCAGATTTTGTACCAACTGGTCAACTACTTCTCTTGGATTGAACACGATCGATTCAATTTGTAGTTTACCGGCTTCAATTTTAGACAAGTCGAGAATATCGTTGATGATGGACAACAAATGCTCTCCGGAAAAACGGATTCCATTCAGGTACTCCATGTTTTCTTTTGATAGCTGGGAATGGATCATCAGGTTAGTTAATCCCAATACCCCGTTGATAGGCGTGCGGAGTTCATGACTCATTTTCGCCAGGAAATCCTGTTTGGCGTTCATGGATACCTCCGCTAACTGTTTGGCGCGGAGTAAATCATTTTGAATTTGTCTGGCCTCCGAAACATCCCGGTACAACCAGAGATGACCGCGGTATTCGTTATCAATAAAAATCGGCACATAATCACGCGAATATACCCGGCCGTTGACCAACTCACATTCTTCATTCACCTCCACCTCCCGTTTGGCTAACAGGTCATGGATTCTTGAAACAAACAATTCCGGATTTTTGAATAATCCCTTGGATTGTTCAGCTGCATTGGAACAGTCCATACCGATCAATGAATCGGCTGGTGCCGGGATGGAAAACATCTGACAGAACTGATCATTGCACAACACTACGTGCCTGTTTTCGTCTTCCACTAAAACCCCGGCCTGAATTGTTTTGATCAGGTTTTGCAGCCGGGTGCTGGTAGACTTTAAAATTTGTTCATTCTTTTTCCGCGAACTGATGTCGCGCAGAATACCGCTAAAAATTCTGCGCCCATTGGAAAACGTTTCTCCAAAACTGATTTCTAATGGCACCTCATAGCCCAACTTGTGCTGACCGGGCAATTCGAGAGATGTCCAACTGTGTAACTTCTTTTGTCCGGTTTGGTTGTATCGCTCAAAACCCTTGGCATGCAATGATTTAAAATAATCAGGCATTAGCTTTTCTAATTTTTGCCCAATCAACTCATGCATCTCGTATCCAAAAATTTTGCCCGTCACCTCGTTGCTGAAAATTATTACTCCCCGATCATTGATCGTGATAACTCCATCTGATAGGGTATCAAAAATGACTTGCTTGAGTGCTTGTGTATCCCGTAACTCCGCCTGGGTTCTTTTCGTTTGGGTAATGTCGCGGGTTAATATCAACGCATGATTTTCATTGAGGGGCACCACACGCGCTTCAAAAAAATGCGTGGCCTCCATTTCGGTGGTGGTAAACTCAAATGAAACGGGCTGCTGGGTGGTCAGTGATTGATTGAGTTCCTGTAGATAAAGGTCATTCACATGAGCAGGGAAGATATCTGCCAGCGAGACCACGTGATCTCCATAGTAATTCGTTCTCTCCAGGATTTTTCCGTCACGATCTACTTTCACCGGCCGATCGGGCACCGCATCCAAAAGTGATTTTAAGGTCTCCTTTTTCTCACGTATTTCGTTGATCAGTTGAATATTATTCAGGGCCAGGGAGGCATACGAAGCCAGAAATTGTGCTGTTTCAAATTCTTCATTGCTAAAGGATTTATCTGACAGCCTGTTTAACATAAATGCACCCCAGCAATGCGCTCCCATTTGTAATGGAATGGCTATCATTTGCTCCTTTTCTACTAACATGCCTTCCGGATAAACCGCCCGGGGATCCAAATGAGCATTTGAAACGTTTTCTCCGCTGCCCGAAGAGATGATGGATCCCATGATTCCTTTGCCAAAGGGGATGGCCCAGTCCTTACTGCCTTTTTCGATTTTATGCCCCTTTAATATCAGCGGACGGAAAATTTTTTGGGCATGATCGGCTTCATAAATAGCCATAACGTCATAGTCGATCAGAATAGAAAGACCCCCCGCCAATAAAACGGTTACTTCCTCAGCGTTCAGCGTAGAGCCAATGCGGGTGGAAATGTTCAATAATGTCTTCCGGGTAACGGATGTGTCTGAGTTCATGATCTCTATGGCATCAATGCGGGAGCAAAATTGAGCCCGCCAGAATTCAAAACGAAAGGTTTAATCGAAGGATTGGCGTCATTGATCGAAATTACGAAAATCGCGCGCTTTTCCGATTCAAGTTTGCATCATTAAAAACAAAAAAGAGTATGGAAATCCTCCGATTTGCCTTTTGGCTTATCCTCAGCACGATCTTTTACGCTTATATCGGTCATGGACTGATTTTTGGAATTCTGGCACGGTTAAAAAACCCTAAAAAATGATTTACCTCTATGAACCGGAAGTAGCCATCATCATTGCTGCCTATAACGAGGCCGATGTGCTGCCGGATAAAATTGAAAACACTCTTGGTCTGGATTACCCTCGTGAAAAACTTAGCATTCACGTGGTAACGGACGGATCTACTGATGCCAGTGTGCGGATGATTTCCACACATGATCAAATTCATCATCATCATCAGCCTGAGCGCCAGGGTAAACTGGCGGCCATTCAACGGATCATGCCTCAGATCAATTCAACCATCGTTGTGTTAACAGATGCCAACTGTCTGCTCAACAAAATGGCCATCCGCTCATTGGTACAGCATTTTCGACACCTGCGTGTCGGAGCCGTAGCAGGGGAAAAGAAAATTATTGACAGCCGGACCCCAACCGGTACAGGCGAAAGTCTTTATTGGCGATATGAATCCTGGCTCAAGAGAATAGATAGTGACCTTCATTCAACAGTGGGTGCCGCAGGCGAGTTGTTTTCCTTCCGAAGAGAATTGTTTGAACAACTACCGGGCGATACAATCATTGAAGACTTTGTGCTTTCCATGCGCATAGCCATGCGGGGTTACAAGGTAGTGTACGAACCAGGCGCCTGTGCCCTGGAAGCGCCCTCCGCTTCTCTGGCGGATGAATGGAAACGGAAAGTTCGCATCTGTGCCGGTGGGTTTCAATCGCTCCGCTACTTGCCGGGTATCTGGAATCCATTCCGTTTTGGCTGGCTGAGTTTGCTTTTCCTTTCGCACCGGTTTCTTCGATGGGCGGTCGTTCCATTTATACTCCCTTTATGGGTGATCATCACCGCATGGCTGGCCGCCTCGTCAGACTTTTTTATGGGCATGCTCTTTCTGCAGGGAGCAGGTTTTATCATGGGAATGGCCGGATTGGCTTCGCGGTCTAAATCGTTATTGTCGCAACTCACGATTATCCCCGGCTATCTTCTGATGATGAATGCCGCTGCTTACGTAGGGTTGCTTCGTCACCTTCAAAGATCTCAAAGTGTCGTATGGGAAAAGGCCCAAAGACACTCAACAACCCTATCAATTTAACACGCTTAAAAATAGAATACATATCATGAAGCTATGACCATCGGAATGTTTATCAAAAAAATCTAACTACCAACGTTAAGTTTCTATAGGCAAATTCTCCGCTACGTGCGGAATAGAAATAAGATCAAACAAACAATTATTAACAGATGAAAAAACGAGTATTAATTACCGGGGCGGCCGGTTTTTTGGGGTCGCATCTTTGCGATCGGTTTCTGGCCGAAGGTTATGCCGTCATAGGCATGGACAACCTGATCACCGGGAATCTGGCCAATTTGGAACATTTAGCCAACCATCCTGATTTTGATTTCCATCTCCATGATGTATCCAGGTATGTGACCGTAGAGGGTTCACTTGATTACATCCTGCATTTTGCTTCGCCTGCCAGTCCCATTGACTATTTGAAAATTCCCATTCAGACCTTGAAAGTTGGGTCATTAGGAACGCATAATCTCTTGGGGTTAGCCAAGGAGAAAAACGCCCGAATGGTCATTGCCTCTACTTCCGAAGTTTATGGTGATCCTCTGGTTCATCCACAACGGGAGGACTATCACGGAAATGTAAATCCTGTTGGCCCCCGTTCGGTTTATGATGAAGCTAAGCGATTTCAGGAAGCGATGACCATGGCATACCATACGTTCCATCAGGTAAACACGGGCATCGTCCGGATTTTTAACACCTATGGCCCCCGCATGCGATTGAACGATGGCAGGGTATTGCCGGCATTTATTGGTCAGGCTTTGAATGGTGAAGACCTGACGGTGTTTGGAGATGGTTCGCAAACACGTTCGTTCTGTTATGTTGATGATTTGATTGAAGGCATTTACCGTCTTACGATGAGTAATTATCATGAACCGGTAAACATTGGCAACCCGGATGAAATCACCATCCTTGACTTTGCCCAAGAGATCATTCAATTAACGCGGAGCCAGCAAAAGATCATTTTGAAAAGCCTGCCGAAGGATGATCCCCGCCAACGCCAGCCGGATATCACCCGCGCAAGAACCCTTTTAAATTGGGAACCCCGCATTTCGCGAAGTGAAGGATTGAAGCGTACCTATGAATACTTCAAAAATCTTCCCCCTCATTTATGGGGTATGGAACATCGGGAATTTTCTGCAACCGTTGCTTAAATAACCCCCTGAGCCTGCATAGCCTTCGCTACCTTCAGGAAGCCGGCTATGTTGGCTCCGGCCATATAATTGCCTTCCTGCCCATATTCTTTTGCAGCCGCCAGACAGTTTTGATGAATGCCTTTCATGATGGTTTGTAGCTTTTGATCGACTTCCTCGCGTGTCCAGTTTTGACCCATATAATTCTGAGTCATTTCCAGACCGGAAGTTGCCACCCCTCCGGCATTGCTGGCCTTACCCGGAGCATACATGATTCCATGATCCATCAACACCTGGATGCCATCAATGGTAGTAGGCATGTTAGCTCCTTCGGCCAGTAATTTCACACCGCCTTTAACCAGGTGCTGGGCGTCTTTTGCATTCACTTCATTCTGGGTGGCGCAGGGGAAAGCACAGTTGGCTTTTATACTCCACAAGGAGTTGTGGTCTGCCTGGGGTTTGATTTCCTGATACGTTACGCCTTTGAATGCGTCTGCATATTCTTTGATGCGGCCCCGCTTGTTGTTCTTCAGATCTTTCAGAAATTCCAATCGATCGGGAGTGATCCCTGCTTCATCATAGATAAATCCATTGGAGTCAGAAGCCGTCACGGCCTTTCCTCCCAATTGAATGATTTTTTCAATGGCATATTGCGCCACATTTCCTGAACCCGAAACCAGACATGTCTTTCCCTTGATGGAAGATCCGCTGGCTTGCAACATGTTTTCTGCAAAATAAATCAATCCATATCCAGTGGCTTCGGTGCGAATCAGGCTACCTCCCCAGCCGATGCCCTTGCCCGTCAGCACACCTGTGAATTCGTTTTTAATCTTTTTATAAGCCCCATACATATACCCAATCTCACGACCGCCCACACCGATATCACCGGCCGGCACATCGGTTCGATCATCAATGTGACGAGCCAACTCCCCCATAAACGCCTGGCAAAATTTCATGATCTCATTTTCCGTTTTTCCTTTCGGATCAAAATCACTGCCTCCTTTGCCGCCACCCATGGGTATTCCGGTAAGCGCATTCTTAAAGATCTGCTCAAACGCCAGAAACTTGAGTACACTGGGGGTCACCGTGGGATGAAATCGCAACCCTCCTTTGTAAGGTCCAATAGCGCTGTTCATCTGTACCCGATAGCCGCGATTGACCTGAGTTTCTCCTTTATCGTCCAACCAGGTAACCCGAAACGAAATCAGACGCTCCGGCTCTGTCATCCGTTCAAAAATCTTGAGTCTTCGAAATTCTGCATGACGTTCCAAAACCGGATAAACAGATTGCAAAACTTCATCTACCGCCTGCAAAAATTCAGGCTCATGTGCATTTCGCTGGGAAACATATTTCAGGTAATCTGCTTGAATCATATTCTTCGGTTGTTTAGGAGCCCAAATTAAACAATTCCTTTGCAATCGTTCGAAGCCCTTTAAAATCTGCGTTTCTTTTGTACTTTGTGATCGACTTAACCAGAAATTGATGAGAACACCCGCAGGGATATTTCTTTTGTGTCTGATGGCCTGCTCCGGGGGTCAAAAAAAATCGACCGATTCTTCCCTCGAGGCAGCGGCATTTCTAACCCAAATAAAAAATCCCGACCACCAACTGGTAGATGTGCGTACGCTGGAAGAACTGCGAGCAGGCTTTCTACCGGGATCTTTGCATTTGGATATTAAAAACCCGTCTTTCGAAAAAGCGATTAGCCTGTTAGATTCCTCCAAAACATATCTGGTGTTTTGCGCCTCTGGTATTCGTAGTGGTCGCGCAGCCGAAGCGATGAAAGCTCGTGGTCTTACAGTGTTAACGTTACATGGCGGTTTGGGCGCTGGCGGAATCACGACAACACCGGAGCTCTCCTTACCCGAAGGGCTTTCGAGAGCCTCGGAAGCCACCGACTCTCAGCCAGGTGTTTTTGTTTTTACTTTGTCGAATGGAGATCGCTTCGCTGACATTCAGTGCCTGACTCGCATCGATGATCTTTGTCAACGTTTTGAAGTAAAACTCAGCGGCAGCCCTGCCAGCGATTCTACGTTCTTCAATCTGATAGAAGCTCAAAATTATGTAGTTTCACAATACGCATCGAACCCTATTCTTCCCTAAATCTTATGAGTACCGCAAAACCCTGGTTGATCAGCTATCCGGAAAATGTTCCGCACGAGTGCCCACCCAATCCTCATACTTCGTTGATCGAAGTGTTTGAAAAATCCTTTCAGCGTTACCATCAAAAAACAGCACTGGTAAATATGGGGTCTTCACTGACCTATGCTCAATTGGATGAACGCTCCCGGCAGTTTGCTTCCTATCTTCAACACGAGGCCGGATTAAAACCGGGGGACCGCATTGCCCTGCAAATGCCCAATATCTTTCAATACCCGATTGCTTTTATCGGTGCCTTGCGGGCGGGTCTGACAGTGGTTAATACAAATCCTTTGTACACTCCTCGCGAGATGGAGTATCAATTCAAAGACAGCGGGGCAGTCGCGATTGTGATTGTTGCCAATTTTGCTTTTAATCTTGAAAAGGTATTGGCGCAAACCAGCATTCGAACCGTTATCGTAACGGAGTTGGGTGATCAGCTTGGAGGCCTCAAAAAGTCGCTCGTTAATTTTGTGGTCAGGCGGGTCAAGAAAATGGTGCCCCCCTATCAACTGAAAGGGGCTGTGTCTTTCAACGATGCGCTCGCCCAAGGTGCTAAAAAGCCTTATCAGAAAATAAACCACCAGCGGGAAGATGTTATCTTGTTACAATACACCGGAGGTACTACAGGGCTAAGCAAAGGTGCCATGCTCACCAATGCCAATCTCACCCAGCATATTGAACAATTCGGTTCGGTTTTTAACACGCATATTAAAGAAGATGACATTTGCATTGTGCCCTTGCCGGTGTACCATATCACCGCTTTGTTTGGATTGATCTTTACCCTGAGTCGTGGATTGAAAGACATCATGATCACCAATCCGCGTGATATTCCCGCGTTTGTCAAGGAGTTACGGAAACATCCGTTCACCATGTTTTTTGGATTGAATACGCTTTACAATGCGTTGCTCAATCATCCCGATTTTTCAAAAGTTGATTTTTCGCATGTTAAAGTATGCCTGGCGGGAGGAATGGCCATGCAAACCGTGGTGTCTGAGCGATGGGAAAAGCAAACAGGGGTTCCTATCCTGGAAGGTTTTGGCCTGAGTGAAACATCACCTATTCTGACGGTAAACATGGTGGGTAAGAACCGACAGGGTACAGTCGGGTTGCCGATTCCCGGCACCGAAATTATGATTGCCGATGAAGAAGGGAAGCCGCTACCCATGGGTGAAGCCGGTGAATTTTGTGCCCGTGGTCCGCAGGTGTTTCAAGGTTACTGGCAAAAGGACAATAGCCAGGTATTTCATCCGGGGGGTTGGTTTAAGACGGGTGATATTGCCCAAATGGATGAAGATGGGTACTTCCGGATTGTCGATCGGAAAAAAGATATGATCCTGGTATCCGGGTTTAATGTATATCCGAATGAAATTGAGAATGTGGTGGCCAGTCATCCAAAGGTGTTGGAAGTGGCCGCCATCGGAGTCAAAGACCCGCATTCTGGTGAAGTGGTTAAGTTATGTGTGGTGAAGCGTGATGACGCGCTCACCGAAGACGAGTTGAAAGAGTATTGCAAAGAAAATCTGACCGCCTATAAACGACCCCGGTACATTGAATTTAAAACGGAGTTGCCAAAGGCCAATACTGGTAAAATTTTAAGACGCCTGCTCCGGGAGGTAGAGGTCTAAAACATTTTGATGACGGCTTTTGATGGATGAGGCGGAGGAGGTATTCTCTTTCCTCGCTTGGCTCCACTGTTTGAAAATCTTAACGACACTGGTTAATTGATTTACAAAAGCCATACTTTTGAATGGATATGAAATGAGCATAACTCAGACCATACCCAACGAGATGTTAATAAATGAACTTACTCGAGGTTAAGTCTCACAATGCAAATTCCATGTGGCCGTTAAAAAATTATTAACATATGAAATCAATCGCCATCATCGGAGGTGGAAACCTCGGAGCTTCCATGGCCCATGGGCTCCTCAGAAGTAACTTCTGTCCACCCTCCTCGCTGACAGT
Source organism: uncultured Ohtaekwangia sp. (assembly GCA_964439205.1). Lineage (GTDB taxonomy): Bacteria > Bacteroidota > Bacteroidia > Cytophagales > Cyclobacteriaceae > ELB16-189. Next base: position 38,385 of record CAYTNM010000014.1, on the reverse strand, counting down.
CACCCGCAGAAACATCGAACGCTTGTATCCTTTGCAAGCAGCAGGCGTGATGATCACCGACAATAACGAGGAGGCTATCCGGCAAAGTGAAGTGATCATCGTAGCACTAAAACCCTACAACGTAAAAGAAGTACTAAACGAGTTAGCGGCTCATTTCGACCCTGCCAGACATGTGGTTATCAGCGTTGTCACCGGAGTATCGCTGCAGGATCTTTCGGCCATTTTACCAACAGGCATTCCTCTTTTCCGCGCCATGCCAAATACAGCGATTGCTATTCAGGAGTCAGTGACATGTATTTGCCAGCAGCATGCGTCCCCTACTCAAATAGAGTATGTGGAACAACTCTTTGATCAGTTAGGCACCACGGTTCATATTGATGAGAAGCTCATGGATGCCGCCACCGTGCTGGGTGCATGCGGGATTGCGTATGCGTTGCGGTTTATACGTGCCGCTACTCAAGGGGGCATTGAAATTGGGTTTGATGCCAAAACAGCCAGTCTCATTGCTGCACAAACTGTAAAGGGGGCAGCAGAATTGTTATTAAAAGGCAATCGGCATCCGGAAGAGGAAATTGACAAAGTAACGACACCGATGGGATGCACCATTGCCGGGCTCAACGAAATGGAACATCAGGGGTTTAGTTCATCGCTGATCCGGGGCGTGGCTACCTCATTTAAAAAGATTAAAAATATGTAGGCCTTGAGGTGATCTTTTAATGACCAAAGACCAGTAAACTAATGCCCACCGGGTTCCCTCTGTGAAGTGCCTCTTTCCAGCTATCATGGCTGGTGCCCCGATAAATGGTCGGAAACTTATCCGCATTCAATCTGGCAAAAAATTTGAAGCCTGATTCACCCATTTCCTTGACAATTTCAACGGTGACCAGAAACTGATCAGATACTATTAGTTTAAATTCTTGCAGATCAATAACCGGCTTTGCCAACGCTTGCTTTTTCGTCAACCGGATGAAAACATTACGAGGTAAAATGTTTTCATATCCTTGGGCGATGCGTTGATAAACGTTTAACCGTAGAAATACAGAATCATATGTACAACTGGCTATGTTTAATTGTACACTATCGATAACCCTGGCCACACCTTTATCCAAAAAGAATATTGTGCCTATTTCATGACCTAATCTGTTGTAGAAAAAACCTGCCTTAGTGTATTTCGTTTGTGGTGCATTTCCCATTTGAATTGGTGTGGCCGACCGTGAGGAGATGACTACTTCTGATAGCATCACCGGTTTCGGCAACAAAGAAAAGTTCACAGGTTCCTTCCCTGAAAATTTGCTTTTAAATGATTGTACTAAAAATGTTTGTGTTTCATAACCGATTGATGAAATACGAAGACTGTCATCATTCCATGCCAGATCGATCGTCAATTGAAATGAACCATCTTCCATTGAAACCGTTCCTCTGTCCTTGGAGACTATACCTATATTGGCATAGGGTATCGGTTGACTTGTTTCAGCATCCAGAATCCTGCCACGATATACTTGCCCGTACGACCAGGATGCGCTTAAAAGAATCAGGCATACCACTGTCTTATTCATTTCGCAAGCTGTTAACCGGGTTGGATCGTGCCGCCCGGATAGTTTGAAAACTCACAATCAACAACGCGATCGCTACGATGGAAATACCCGCAACCAATACCATCCCCAGATTCATCGAGATCCGGTAGGCATACGAACTCAACCACCAGTTCATAGAAAACCATCCCAAAGGACTAAACAACACAATTGCGATCAAAATAGGTTTCAAGGTACTCCAACATAACAATCGGGTAATGTTTACCACAGAGCCCCCCATCACTTTTCTGATTCCTATTTCCTTCACGCGCACTTCGATCATAAACGTAGATAATCCCAAAAGCCCGAGACCAGCAATCAAGATCGCGATAGAAGAGAAAAGTGTCGTAATCGTTTGAGTGGTTTCAAGATTGGCAAACTTGCGTTGATATTCGACATCTACAAAATGATACTCGAAAGGATAATCCGGATTGTACTTTGCTGACAATTCAGAAAGCCGGGCAATATTTTCCTGAGAGGAATGCGTGGTCTTGAATCGGATGTGCACCACGTTAAAAGCCCATTCGGCTTTACAGCCAAACAAAAGCAGGGGCTCAACTTTTTGGTAGGGAGACGTAAGAATAAAGTCTTTGACCACTCCCACCACATGCCATTCCTGTCCATTGTCGGTGATGATCTCTCCCACGGGCTGTTTAAAACCCATGGCCGCTGCGGCACTTTCGTTGATCAATACAGCGGTAGAATCAGAGGGGAAACGGGCCAAATCCATATCCCGTCCATCCACCAATGTTAGCCCAGCGGTGTGAGATATCTGGTCATCCATGTAAAATCGTTCAAATAGCGTTTTTACCTGCGGATCTTTTCCATTCCAGCCAATGCTGGATGTATTACTCCATCGCTCGGTAATCGGTGCACTGGTTTTAGTGACCGATTCGGCCAGTCCTGATTGAAGCAACTCATTTTTATAGGCGACATAATTTTTACTCATGTCCCCTGTCATGTATTGATAGACCAGGTTTTCCTTTGCGTAGCCTGTTTCCCGGTTCTGTACAAATGAAATTTGCCTATGAATAACTATGGTGGCAATAATCATCGTAACAGCAAAACCGAATTGGACGATGACCAACAGTGTGCGGAGCATGCTTCGGCTGGAGGCTGTTATACTCAAACCCTTTAAAATCCGCACCGGTCGGAAAGCGGATAGATACAAAGCAGGATAGCTGCCCGCCAGCAAACCAATAAAAATAATAAAGGCAAATCCGCTCATCCAAAAATAGATATTGGTAAAATCCAACGAAAGTTGTTGTCCGATCAGATTGTTAAAAAAAGGAAGCACCAGTCGCGCTGCCAGAAGTGAAAAGAGGCCGGCTGCCAAAGCGGTGAGGATGGACTCACACAAAAATTGAAAAACCAGTGAATGTTTAAATGCTCCTGCCACTTTGCGGATGGCAACTTCCTTGGATCTTCTTTGAGCCCGGGCGGTGCTGAGATTGATAAAATTGATACAGGCGATGATAATCAAACAAACTCCGAGGATGCCTAACATTCGAATGATTTCAATGCGCCCACCGGCTGGTAAGCCGTTTTCAAAACGCGAATAGAGCCTCATTTTTGTCAACGGATACAGGAATACTTCAATATCCGTGTCTTTCCTGTTTTTTTTCACAATGTCCTTTATCTCTTGATTAAAAAGGTTCACATCTGCTTCCTGTTTTAATTTTATATAGGAACTGACCGAGTTATTGCCCCAATTTTCTTCCCGACCCCCTTGTAAGTCATCTACAAATTGAAAGGGGATCAGGTATTCAAAATCAAAATCGGTGTTGGAGGGAAGGTCTTTCAATATCCCCGTTACTTTTAACAAAAAGCTATGACCTGATGCCCCAATACTTAACGTCTCCCCAAAAGGATCTTTATCCCCAAACAATTCATGAGCAAAGCTCTCTGTGAGCACAATGGAGGCCGGCTCTTTCATGGCGCTTCGGGAGTCGCCCTTGATCATCGGGAAACTAAAGATGGTCAGAAAATCAGGATCGGTGTACGCTCCGGATGATTTAAGCAAGCGCTTTTCTCCAACTGTAAAAAGCAATTGATCACCCCAACCCGCAAAACTGGTGGCCGCTTCCACCGATGCATATTGCTCGAGCAGGGTGGGAGCCAAAATACGGGGAGTCACATCCCAGCAACTGATATTCCCATTATTATTCGCGCGATTCCACGCTTTGTAGATGCGATCCTTATCTGCATGAAACTGATCGTAGGTAAATTCTCTTGTAATCCATAAAAAGAGCAGTAACGCTCCGGTCATTCCCAAGGCAAGACCAAATACATTAATAGCGGAGTACGTTTTGTTGCGAAACATTACCCGCCACGCCACTTTGAAGTAATTAAGTATCATAAAATTTTCGAATAGTTTAAATACAAACCGATTTCGGAGGATAATTCCAGGCCTAAAAAACTTAACGATATTCCATATCAATTTCCTATTGGCCAGGCTTACATTACCCTCCTGAACATCTGCTTCCCATTGTTCCCGCAAATCCCCCTCGATGCTCTCATATAAGTTCGGTGGACAAAACCATTTCAGAAATTGCAATGGAACACGAGGTGGTTCACATACATCCCTACTCATTTCTGATTTGTTAATACATCCATGATCATTTTTTCGTTACTAAAAGTGTCTCCGCTAATGACACCCAATCGTCTGAATCCTTTGCCTTAAACATTGGCTCAATGCCAATGTACTCATACCTTGCATTAAAATGGTACTTGGTGGTAGTACACCGTAGATTGAAATTACCACATGGAGTGGTCTGAGTCATCACATTTCCGTAACCCATATATCCTCCTGAGTTTTCTCCTATGGTAATTACTTTGTCACTTTGCATACAATAGGTAATCATCGATTCCGCACTGCTGGCAGTCCCTTGGTTGAACAGTAAGGCTATTTTTCGCGGATACGTAGTTACGCTATCCATTTTCCAATAGGAAATGCCTTTTTCAACCAATGGAATAAAACTATTGGGCGGTGCTTTTTTCATCCGATCAACTAACGCTTGATTGTTCCCTGACCTTTCATAATGTTGAATGTTATCTGGAGTGACCCAAACCAGAACCGAATCCACTTTCAATGGTCGAGTGTAGATGTAAGGCATTAAATTAAAGTAGCCTTGTTCAGTCCCTCCGCCATTATTACGGATGTCAATAATCAAATTGGGAGCACTTCTTAATTCGCGATCAATACTACTATATAGGGAATCCAGAGTGGAGACCCATTCGGCATCAAACGATCCCAATCGCAGATAATTTGTACTATCGTTAAGTTTGGCAAATTTATAGGGAAGTTCTGTCACAGATTGTACATCCGTTACCTTGGAAAATCCAAAATCAGGCATTTGTCCATCTTTGATGCTCATTTTCATAGTGATTCTTTCAGGCGTAAAGCCGAGAATTCCAATATTGTAGGTGCATATAAATTCCCCACCTTTTAACTCTGTTAGTTCAAGGAGCACATGGCCTGTTGCCAGTAACTTTGTTTCTTTCAAAGCAACACCAAGATATTGATCATTCGTATTTTCTTTTTTAAGAATACCGACTTGAATACTCCCTCCATTGGTATAAACTCCCTCCACGTCTGAAACTTCCTTCTTTGATAACCTTGCCTTAAGATTGACTGTATCTATCTGTATTTTTCTAAAATTTTTATACTTCGTGCTTTCTATAAATTTCGCTATGAGCTCATTCGTGGTGAGATCCATGCGTTTTAAATTATATCCTAATCCACTGTGATGGTCTTTCAAGAGGCCAATGTATTTGTCCAGATAAAGGAAACAATCAAGAGGCGATCTTTTCAACTCTCTTCGAACACTTTTTACTTCTTTGAGGTACTTTAGGTAGCTTTTACGGGTATTCTTGATTTTTTGAAATGCCGGACTATTGGCTTCATAATAGTTCTTTGTAAAATCAAATTCACTCATGCAATCACAATCTTGTGCCGTTGCAACCAAGGACGCAAGTAGGAACAAGGTGATAAAAGTGATTCTCATCATATCCTCTGGATTTAAGACTCTGGATGTTTAGTTCCCTACAATTTTTAGCTGCGGAATCAGCTTCCACAATTGCATTTGCTGTTCTTTCATGGCCTTTAGCATGGCCAAACCAGCGTTGGTAATGGTAAAAATCCGTTTGCGTCTGCCTCCGCGGGCATTCGTGGAGCCTCCCATGCTCGATTTCACATATCCTTTGTCTTCGAGCCGGTAAAGGGTCACATGCACGGCACTCAGGTTACATGTCCGTCCTACCCGATCTTTAATTTCGTTTACAATGGCGTTTCCGTACGCCTCCTCCTGCAGGATGCCCACCATGGTTAACACCAGTTCTTCGAACTCGCCCAGGTATTCTTTGTTCATTTCTATATGTTTTGTCAGACTAATATACGGATTAGTATATAATTTGTTAAAGAAATCAGATATTTTTTTCGTGTTTTATGTAAAATGAGGTGATCCGCTGCGGAAGCAGGATTTAGCGGTCTTCCTCAAGAATCGGAGAAGCGAACAGATGAGGCTCTTCTCATCACTCGTGTTTCAAAGACTTTACCGGATCGGATATAGCTGTTTTGAATGATTGAGCGCAAACCATGATGATGGTTATGCAGAAAAGTGCAAGGATAGGGACAATAAACATCCACCCGCTTACCTCCATGTGATAGGCAAATCCACTGAGCCATTGAGATATAAACAAGTAACTGACCGGAATGCTCAACGCAAATGCTATTATCATCAAAAAAGCATACTCACGTGAAATTAAAACCAGAATGTTTGACACCGTAGCCCCTAGGACTTTTCGAATACCGATCTCTTTGTTTCTTTTAGCTACACTAAGCGACACCAAACCCAACACTCCTGTTAACACAATAATCAGTATCAGTACTGAAGCCACCGTAGTAGCTTTTCGCAACTGAAGCTCGGTTTGATAGGTTATGGCCAATCGGTCGTCAGTGAAAGCATAAACAAACGGATCATTGGGAAAAATACTTTTCCAAAGTTGCTCTACTTCCTGAACAGATTGCACAAGGCTGCCGGGGTTTAGTTTAAACGAAAAATATCGGTATGCCTGAAAGTCGCGATTGTGGAGGAAGGCCACTGGTTTTATTTTCTCGTGCATGGATTCAAAATGAAAATCTTTGACGATGCCAGCAACCGTAAATGGTTGATCCGAAAACTGAATGTCGAGTTTATCCCCCACGTGAATGCCCAATGCCTTCTGAGCAGATTCATTCAATACCAACCGATTAGCCTGAAAAGGCTCGCCCTCATCCAAGAAAAATTTTCCATCCAACAGTTTTAATCCATAGACGTCCGCATACGCTTCATCGGCACTGCTCATGCTGGTCAGTATTCCCTTTTCCACCGGTTGGCCTGCATGGTTAATATTAGCTTTGTAGGGTTCAAAGTTAAAATTGGGCGACCCCCATGAAAGTGAAACCGAATTTATCCTGGGCGAAGTCAGGAATTCTCGTTTAGCTACCTCCATTTTGTTCATCCCTTCTTCCGTCCAGATCCGCGGCAGCGAGGATACAATCAATACCTGCGATTTATCATATCCCAGATCAGCTTCCATGAAATAGGAGATCTGCCTAGACATGACCACCGAAGTGACGAGAATAAACACAGCCACCAGAAATTGAAACCCCACCAGCCCGCGTGAAAAGCGAAGCGTCCCTCTGACAGAATTGAATTTTCCTTTGAGCGACTCAATCGTTCCCGTGGATGACAAATAGAAAGAGGGATAGAGTCCTGCCAGTAAGCCAATGACCACTATGCCCATCAGAAAGTACCACCAGAAAAGTAGATCCATCTCAAGCAACGAGGGCAATGAAACGCCTAACACCTCGGCAAAATAATGATGAAGAATTTCGTAGAGCAGCAACGACAGCGTACCGGAAACAATGGCAAGCAGCAGCGACTCCGATAAAAACTGGATAAGTACTTGCCGTTTTACACCACCAATCACTTTACGCACGCCCACTTCCTTTAACCGTGAGAAAGAACTGGCAATAGAAATGTTGACGAAGTTGGTAATAGCCAACAGCAAAATAAATGCGACAATCACCGATAGAGATATGATGAGCTTTTGAACGGCTCCATGATTGGTAAGTAAATAATAATTGCTCAACGGATTGAGCACAATCGTTTTGTCGCTGCTGATATCTTGGGGGGCGTCCTTTTGCAATATTTTATTAAGCGTGGCCGCTGCCTCCCCGGGGAATGTCCCTTCCGTTAGTTTTAGATAGGTAATAATACTGGTGTTCCATTCGTCCTGAAAGCCAAGATTAAAATCTACCCTACTTTCTTGTGGAAGAAATACCTGTGCATCGGAGTTCATGAAGTCGGTGACCGAATTCTTTTCTTGCACATCTGCAATCACTGCCGTGATCACATGTTCTTTTAACCCGTTTACTTCTGTATTTACAGTCAACGATTCGCCTGTCACATCCGATCTGTCAAAAAATTGCCGTGCGATCTTTTCAGTGATCACGATGGTGTTGGGTTTGTTCAGTGCATTTTGCGGATCCCCATGTAAAACGCGGAATCCAAACATGTCAAAAAAAGTAGAGTCTCCGATCATGCTCTGTAAGCGAACGTGATGATCGTCTTTGGAAACGGTTATCCCCCGATCGCGAAAGCGATAATACTTTTCAAACAATGTTGGATATTGTTCAATGGCTGCCTGACCCAGCAGCGCGGGTACGAAAAATGGCGGCTGGTTACCTTCATCGGTTTTATAGTTAGTTTCCATCAGATAGAGGCGATCAATCTCTTTCAGGTCGGTGTTTACCTGCAGTTCACCCCAAATGAAAATACCGATGAGCAGGGCAAAGGTTATGCCCACCGTAAGCCCCAGCATGGTGATGGCGGAATAGAATTTTTGCCGGAGCATATTTCGCATCATGATCTTGAAATAGCATTTATACATAGTAGCCCGATTATGTTCAATTGAAAATTTATTTCTTAACAAAATCCCCGGTCTGAAAAACCGCAGTGTGTTCCACAGCAATCTTCTCTTTGCTTTTCTTTCTCCAAACAGTTTTATATCTCTTTCAAATTTTTGAATCAGGTCGCCTTCGATTTCTTCGAGCAGGTGAGGTGGGCAGAACCATCTCAGGAATCGTATGATCCAGGATTGTTCCATCTTAACTCATTTTTAACTGAGGCACCAGCTTCCATAAATTAACGCGTGCTTCTTTTATCACTTTAAGCATCGCCAACCCCGCATTGGTTATCGCATAGATGCGTTTCCTGCGGCCTCCACGTTCATTGGTGCCTCCACCCATACTTGATTTTAAAAAACCTTTGTCTTCCAGCCGGTACAGTGTTACATGTACAGCACTCAGGTTTACCTCGCGCTTCATGCGGGTTTCTATTTCTTCGGCAATGGCCGCTCCATAGGCATCTTCTCGCAAGGCGGCTACCAGCGTCAAAACCAGCTCTTCAAATTCTCCTAAATATTCCTTTGCCATATCCTTATATTTTGTATATTCTTATATTTTGTTAATCAAATATATTACTTTTTTTATATCCCTTAAACTTGCTGATTGAAGAGTCAAAAACGTATGCTAGTTGATCTGTCAGAATCAGATCGGGTTGCCAAAACACGAGCCCACCAATTCCCTGGGGACTGCGCAACATTCGATACCTGTCTTAAAATCTATTTGATTTTTTTACGCAGGAAGTCAGCCGTAAAGCCCTTCCCTTTCTTCACCATCTCTTCGGGTGTGCCTTCAAAAACAACCGTGCCCCCTCGTTTTTCGCCACCCTCGGGCCCCAGGTCTATGATCCAGTCAGCACATTTGATGACTTCCATATTGTGTTCAATGATGACTACGCTGTGACCTTCATTCACCAGCGCATTCATGGCTTTAAGAAGTTTTGAGATGTCGTGAAAATGCAAGCCGGTGGTGGGCTCATCAAAAATAAACAGGACGTGACTTTTCCCTTCGATCGAACTCTTTCCTAAAAATGAAGCCAGTTTCACACGCTGTGCTTCGCCTCCGCTCAACGAATTGGATGATTGACCCAGTTTGACATAGCCCAACCCCACTTCATTCAAGGGAAGAATCTTCTCATAAATCGCCTTCTTATCTTTAAAAAAGCGGAGCGCCTCTTCTACCGTCATGTCCAGCACATCTGCAATTGATTTGTCGTGATGCGTGATTTCCAGAACTTCCTGTTTGAAGCGTTTGCCCTGACAACTTTCACAGGTCAGATAGATATCTGCCATGAATTGCATCTCCACTTTGATCTGACCCTCGCCTTCACATGTTTCACAACGGCCGCCTTCCACGTTGAATGAAAAGTGGGAAGGCTTATAGCCGCGTTGTTTCGCCAAAGGCTGATCGGCATACAGTTGACGAATGGCATCATATGCCTTGACATAACTGATCGGATTAGACCGTGATGATTTTCCGATCGGGTTTTGATCCACAAACTCTACCTGGGTTACTTTTTGAAAGTCCCCTTCCAGTTTATCATACCTGCCCGGGCTTTCACTGACCGATCCACTCAAACGACCGACCGAAGGATACAGGATTTTTTTGATGAGGGTGGATTTACCTGACCCGCTGACACCCGTCACCACCGTTAAGACCCCCAAAGGAATTTTGACCGTTACATTTTTCAGATTGTTCTCACGCGCACCCACAATCTTTACCGCATCTTTCCATTTTCTGCGCAAACCCGGAATTTCAATTTTATCATTTCCACTCAGATAGCTGATGGTATGTGACCCTTGTTGCGAATGGATGTCCTGAATCGTTCCCTGAAACACCAACTCCCCTCCGTGCGAGCCGGCCTCCGGCCCAATGTCAATGATCTGGTCCGCTGCCCGCATAATTTCTTCCTCATGCTCCACCACAATCACGGTATTCCCCAAATCGCGCAAGCTGAGTAACACTTCCACCATGCGTTCGGTGTCTTTTGGGTGCAACCCGATGCTGGGTTCATCCAGTATATACATAGACCCTACCAGGGCACTGCCCAGAGAAGTGGCCAGCTTGATGCGCTGAAATTCTCCTCCCGAGAGGGAATTTGTGAGCCGGTTGAGCGTCAGATATCCTAATCCTACTTTCGTCATGTAGTGTAACCTCGTTCGGATTTCCGTGAGGATGCGCTCGGAAAGTTTCTGCTCATACGGTGGAAGGACCAGTGTGTCAAAAAATGTTACGGCTTCTTCTATCGGCATCAACACCAAATCTGTAATGGAGGCATTCGCGATCTTCACATAGCCGGCATCTTTGCGCAAGCGCGTACCACGACAATCGGGACAAACGGTACGCCCGCGGTAACGGGAAAGCATCACACGGTATTGAATCTTGTGAAGTTTGGATTCCAGATGTTTAAAAAAATCGTTGATGCCATCAAAATACTCATTGCCCGCCCACAACACATCCCGTTGTTTTTGGGTCAGATCACTATAAGGGCGATGAATGGGAAAATCAAACTTAATCCCGTTTTTAATTAAGGGCTTTGCCCATTCACTCATCACTTCTCCGCGCCAGGGAGCAATTGCTCCCTCATAGATAGACAAACTTTTATCCGGAATGACGAGGTCTTCATCGATGCCCAGAACTTTCCCAAACCCTTCACAAGTCTGGCACGCTCCGTACGGATTATTGAAGCTAAAAAGATTGATCGAGGGCTCCTGAAACACAATACCATCCAGTTCAAAGCGATCAGAAAATTGTGTTTTTTTCTCCTCTGCATAAATCAGACAATCACCATGGCCTTCAAAGAAAGCCGTTTGTACCGAATCGGATAATCGAAACGTCAGGTCTTCATCATTTGCATTTGCCGAAGCGCGGTCAATCAAGATTTCAAACATCTTCTCATTGGCCTGAGAAGTTTTTGCCCCTGTTTTTCCTTTTCCCCCTTCTTTACCCGGAGTAGTAAGGTATTCCTCAATGAATTTCACCTCGCCATTCACCAATATGCGGGTAAATCCTTTCCCCAGCAAAAGATTCAGCTCATCGGTCAGCTTTCGTCCTTTCATTACATGGAGGGGACAGGCAATCATGAGCCGGGTTCCTTCCTTTTGCGTGTGGATGTAATTGATGACTGTGGTTACGGTATCCCGTCTGACTTCCTTTCCGCTGACGGGTGAATAGGTTTTCCCGACACGGGCAAAGAGCAATTTGAGGTAATCGTAAATTTCTGTGGTGGTTCCTACCGTAGATCTGGGATTTCGGGTGTTTACTTTTTGTTCGATGGCAATGGCCGGTGAAACTCCCCGGATGTAATCCACTTCCGGTTTCTCCATGCGGCCCAGAAACTGACGTGCATAGGAACTCAGACTCTCTACATACATGCGCTGACCTTCGGCAAAAAGTGTATCAAAGGCCAGGGATGACTTCCCGGAGCCGGATAATCCTGTGATGACCACTAATTTATTTCGCGGGATGGCAACGCTCAGATTTTTTAGGTTGTTTACCCGTGCCCGTTTGATGATGATGTATTCTTTGGGATCAAGCTGATCCAGTTCGGTATCGGAAAAAGGTAAATTGCGATTCGCCATGAAGGGGACAAAAATAAAGAACACCATCCGGAGGGATGGTGTTCTGGCTGTTTATATTATTTCAACGAATTAATTATCAAAGTCCGGATCATAGCTACTTTCTCTGCCTCCGCGTGAACCGCCTCCCTCCTCTTCGTCATAGTCGCTATTACTTCCTTCTTCAAAATCGTCACTTCCGCTTCCATTGGAGTTATCAAAGTCGTCATTGTTGTCGTCAAACTCTTGTTTTTTCCCTGACTCCACATCGTATTCACCCTCCGAATTTTTGGTAGCTGGTACCTTCACCAGATAAATGGCATCGTCCGTCTCCAGCGGGAATACAAAGATGGGTTCATTTTTTGCATTGGAAATACGACTAATGCTGGCTTCATAGCCATTCGGATATTGTTGTCTGAGCAACTCTCTCAATTCATCGTTCAAATTCTCCAGACTCTTGATTGCTCTTTTTTTAGATGCTGCCATGCAATGATTCAAATGTTAAAAACTATGCCAAATAGCGAAAGAATGATACTGTAGGCAACATTTTTAAAAAAAATTTTGCGGTTTTAACGAAAGTACCTACTTTTCATTTCTCAAAAGCATCCGAAACCTAACCCATTGACTATCGAATAGAACTTTTACGTTACCTAAAACGCAAGACAGATGATAGACAGCAGATGCAGCGACAGCCAGTTGGTTTCGCTTTATCAGACCGGTAACGAAGAGGCGTTCGAGATGCTACTTCACAGACACAAGTCGAGAATCTATACGGCCATTTATATGATCGTGAAAGATCGCTATACAGCAGAAGATCTCCTGCAGGAGACTTTCATCAAGGCGATCAACACGATGAAGGGGGGCCGTTATAACGAAGAGGGCAAGTTTTACCCCTGGATCAGCCGGATTGCCCATAACCTGGCCATTGACCATTTCCGCAAAAATAAGCGGCATCCGGAGATCCGTTTAGAGGATGGGAGCCGGGTTTTTGACTCCATGCGCTTTTCGGAGAGCTCTTTTGAAGATTTACAGATCTGGCAGGATACAAAAGACAGACTTCGCACGTTAGTAAAAGAGCTGCCCCCGGAACAAAAGCAGGTACTGATCATGCGCCATTATTTTCAACTGAGTTTTCAGGAGATTGCCGAACGAACCGGGGTAAGTATCAATACTGCCCTCGGCCGGATGCGGTATGCCTTGATCAACCTGCGCAAGAAAATGATCTCTAATACACACGCCTATGATAAAAACTTTTACCCAAAACGATCTGATCAGGTATATATACCGAGAGACCTCGGAGGAGGAGACCCGGGAAATCCATAATGCCCTGATCTGCGAAAGCGAATTGCAGCAGCAGTACGCTGAGTTATTGCAAACCCAGCAATCATTGACGGAAGCGCAACTGACCCCGAGGGCTTCAGTGGTGCAAAACATCCTTGATTACGCCCGGGGGCTTCAGGAAAAACGGTAATAGATAAGTCCAATGAATCCGGATTCATTGGACTTTTTTACATTTCATCCAGCTTATTTTACAGTTGGAGACTTCTTTTTCTTGGAAAGGCCCTTGCTGACCCACCTTTGGCAAAAATTACTTTGCCATGGCCCGTCAGGATTTTCTTTCCATCGTGTTATTCATTCATATTATCGGTGGTTCCATCGCACTTTTGAGCGGACTAGCTGCCATTTTTACCGTCAAAGGCAGCGCTCCCCATCGCTTATCCGGTAAAATTTACTTTGGGGGTATGACAGCAGTATTTGTGGGCGCAGTGGTCGTGGCTGCGGGACATCAAAACTACTTTTTACTGATGGTTGGGTTTTTTAGTTATTACATGACGGTGCGCGGGTACCGGATATTGCATTTGAAAAAACCGGAACGCAAACATAAAATCCATCTGATCGATGCTTGTATTATCACCGTAGCTACCATTTTTATTCTGACGCTTGTTGGGTGGGGCGTCAGAGAATTGCTGGAGGGCCAGATGATGGGAATCGTGGGGATTGTTTTTGGTGGGATTGGTTTGAGTTTAGTGATCGCAGATGTACAAAAGATTTTTAATCCGCCCTCTGATCGCATGCACTGGTGGTACGGGCATATCAGCAGCATGGGCGGGAGTTATATTGCAGCGGTTACCGCCTTTGTGGTGGTGAACATTCAAGTACCACAATTCCAGTGGGTGCTTTGGATTTTGCCTTCAGTGGTTGGAAGCATCATCATTGGACAAACAATCCGGTTTTACCGGAAAAAGTTTGCTTCCTGAAAAAACAGAAGACCTCTACAACGGGTATTTTAAGGTTCCGTTAAGCGATACTCTCTACTTATTAAACAACTCATCCACCTTGGGGGCCGTTTCTGCTCCTTCCGTAGCCGTAAACCCTTTGAGGGGTTCAAAAACTTCACCTTTACCAAACCAGCCGAGTGCCATACTGGTAAAGTACCCACGGATGTGGGTATTGTAGTTCTTGATGGTCCCATTGTATTCCTGACGTGCCACATTAATGCGATTTTCCGTGCCCTCGAGTTGAACCTGTAAATCCTGAAAGTTTTCGGTGGAACGGATTTGAGGATATGCCTCAAAAGCGAGGTTGATGGCGCTGTTGATTTGCTTCCCCGCCTTCTCCAATTCATCGGGGGTAGTGGCTTTGGAGATGCCTGCACGCGCTTCTGTTACCTGAGTTAAGATTCCGCGTTCATTTTCCGCAGCTTCGCGTACGGTGGCTACCAGATTGGGCACCAGATCGGCTCTACGCTGGTAGGCTGCCTGTACATTTCCCCAGCTTTCATTTACCCCTTCCTGTAGTCCAACGGCTTTATTGTATACCCCTGCGCCCCACAGGTAAAAAATCACTACGGCAGCGATAACAGCGATCACACCAATAATTAGACTTTTATTCATTTTCGTTGTTAGTTATGTCTGTAAATACGAGGCAAAAGTACAAAATGAAACCAATCCACCTTTGGGTAGTTGTCATACTGGCATCCTGCACGATTGACGGCAACAAAAAAGTAGTACGGGAAAAATTGCAGTTTAAAACAGGTGAAGACAGCGAACTGTTTTTCAAAAACGTTCGATCGATTTATTACGATCACTCCCCCGGGCCAGACGGGAAAATGGATGTCTACCGATGGAGCGGGCGTTATACCGGAAACGAAAGACCTTTGATTGTTCCCGCCATCGTCATTCACGGGCGGGAAGATGAAGCTTACGTTCTGGTGGAAAACAATGAAGTTCTTGATTCGGAGCCTTACTTGTCTGTTCTGATCAACGATAGCCTTACCATCGACTTACGCGAACGCGGCCGGGAGCGCATGGCATCCTTCTGTAGCGATATTTATGATGGGATCAAAAGAGGTCATTCTATTCGTGTGAAGAAAGACACAAGCTATGTGGATTTATTCCCGACTGAGGAAGATCGGGAAGCCTTTCGTATTCCTATGTCCGATTATTATCGGTTAACCCGGGTGTTTTGAATGGTAGTCATCATTCCGGCAAAACCGATCGCCCATTTGCGGATTGATGCAACGCTATCCTATTTCCTTCGCTATCTTCAAACTCTGCTACATACCCCAAATCTCCATTGGAGGTTTTTGGATAGAGGATCTGTCCACCATTGTCAACAACGCGTTGTAACGTTTCATCTATATCGGTGGCTTTAATATAAATAACAACTCCATCCTTTGTCGGTTTATAGATTTCTCCTTTGGCCAAAGCCCCTGAAATACCCAAATGATCTTCTGTGAATGGAAACAGTGCCAATTCGTTACCATCTATGATTTCTCTTTTAAAATCAAAATGGAACACGGTTTTGTAGAACTGGATGGCTCTTTCAATATCCGTTACCGGAATTTCAAAATATACAACAGGATTATACTTTTCATCCCTAGCGATGTCAGAATTTGATTGATCCGCTCGATTTGATCTTTCCATGCATGAGATAACTACCTGGGTCAAAAGTCCCATCGTTAGGATTAATACCATCGATGTCCGCCTGTTCGTCATACGATAGGAATACTTGTTTACTAAAACACACCTGTTTACTCAAAGATAAAAACCTCCTTTCAGGCCTCAAAAGATTAGCCTTTTATACGGCCCGAAATCCTCACCGGATACCCCCGCTTTCGTTCAACCACAATTTCTGATACACTCCTTCCGGATCATATTTTCTCGCCTGACTTTCAGTATGGAAGTAGCGATCCTCCCGGGGATCGTTGCCTACGCCTGCTACATACGCCCAATTAAGCCAGTTGCTATGTACATCATAATCTACGAGTTGACTTTCGAACCAGGCGGCACCCCACCGCCAATCGATGCCCAGATCTTTGGTCAGGTAGCTGGCTACATTTTGCCGACCCCGGTTGCTCATGAAGCCTGTCCGTAGCAACTCTCGCATGTGGGCATCAATAAAATCATGACCGGTTTTTCCAAGCCGCCATTGTTCAAATGATTCCCGGTCTTGTTTCCAATGTTTTGGCTCTTGCTGAATGCCATTTGCCATAAACATCTTTGCACCGTATTTGCGCGCTACCGCCCGGAAGTAATCGCGCCAAAGCAGCTCAAACACGAACCAATACGTAGATTGATTTTTGATGCGTTCGCGCTCATATCGCTGAACTTCTTCATAGATTAATCGCGCAGAAAGGCAGCCATGAGATAATGCCGCACTAAGTTTGGATGAGTAGTCAATACCGATTAAGCCATTGCGGGTCTCTTTGTAGTTTCGCAATAAGTCTTTATCCCAGAAATATTCCGTTACTCTTTTCCAGGCTTCGGTCTCGCCTCCTGAAAAGGGAAAGGCACTGCGGTGATCATATTGAATTTCATCATACCCAAGGGCGGTAAGGGTAGGGAACTCTCCCCAGTCACCGTCAAACCATGTTTGGATCTTTTCAGGACTCAAAAATGCCGGACGTATGTTCCAATTTTGTTCAACTCCTTTACGAAAAGTTGTAAATACATCAGGCACCTGATCTGCCGGCCATGGAAGATCTCTTTCCTCCAACAAACTATTGTTTTCAAAGGCAGAGAAACCGATTCCCAGGGCAGTCAAACCTGCTTTAACCTTCTGCTGAATCTGTATTTCTTCATCCGCCACTTCATGAGTGGTAAAGAGCTGAGTACAATGGTACTGTTTGCTCAAGGCAGGAAGAATCACTTCCGGCAAGCCCATCCGAAATACCAAATTGCTGCCTGCTTTTTGAATACGACAGCGAAGGTCGTGTATCGCAGCCAGCATAAAGGCCATTCGAAAGGTGCCTGCTCTACGAAATCCCAGTGGGTGATTACGTAAAAGTCTTTCGTCCAGAATAAACACCGGTAAAACCAAGCCCTTTTCCACCGCCCGAAAAAGAGGTTCGTGATCGCGTAAGCGCAAATCAGCTTTGAACCAAACCAGGGTTTGTTCTTTCATGTGTTTATAACTTTTGATTAAAGTCACATGGAATGGCCTGAATAATCATCCCGTTTGGTGTAAGGGATTTACATGGCCATTTCATCACCTTATCTAACCATTCTGGTTGTCTGGGGTTATTCTAAAAGAAAAAAAAGACCCATGGGTTTTTGCCATGGGTCAGTCTTGAGTTATTGAAACAGATTTATTAACAAACCAGGCTGCGTTCCTTTAAAAATTCTGCGATTTGCACGGCATTGGTGGCCGCTCCTTTGCGAAGGTTGTCGGCCACAATCCACATATTCAGCGTTCGTGGTTGCGATTCATCTCTCCGCAAACGGCCTACAAACACTTCATCTTTTCCCTGACTATAAATGGGCATGGGATATACGTTGTTTTTCACATCGTCCTGCACAATCACCCCAGGAGTCTGAGCCAGCATGGTCCGAACTTCCTGCAGGTCAAACTCCGAATGGAATTCCACATTCACCGACTCTGAATGACCTCCGATGGTCGGAATGCGAACAGTGGTGGCCGTTACTCCAATGGTGTGATCGCCCAGAATTTTATGGGTTTCCTTTACCATTTTCATCTCTTCTTTGGTATAGCCGTTGTCCTGAAACACATCAATGTGTGGAAGGGCATTAAAGTCAATCGGGTGTGGATATACCCTGGCACCTGCTACTCCCTTTCGCTCATCCATCAATTGTTGCACGGCATCTTTTCCGGTACCCGTTACACTCTGATACGTGCTTACCACAATGCGCTTGAGTTTATATTTAACGTGTAAGGGCGCCAGCACCATAACCATTTGAATGGTGCTACAGTTTGGATTCGCAATAATACGGTCATCAATTTTTAATACATGTCCGTTGATCTCCGGAACCACCAATTTTTTGTCAGGATCCATCCGCCAGGCGGAAGAATTGTCGATGACGATGGTGCCCATTTCGGCAAATCGGGGAGCCCATTCCAGTGAAGTACTTCCACCAGCTGAAAAAATGGCAATGTCCGGAGCCCGTTTCACTGCCTCTTCCATGCCGATGATGGTGTATTTCTTTGTTTGAAAAACCATCTCCTTGCCTACGTTACGAGCCGAGGCCACTAACATTAACTCATCAAAAGAAAACTGGCGTTCGTCCAGTACCTTTAAAATTTCCTGCCCCACCAAACCGGTGGCTCCCACAACCGCTAACTTCATGTCTGTCAAATTTTTAAGAACGGCAAAAATAACATATTTTAGTAGACTACTAATACAATAGACATTTGATGACTTCAAAAAGTTTAATGTATGCGATGGTTCAAATTACGATGGTTTGAGGTATGGATGGTTTGCATCATCCATGGACAGGCGCAAGTGCTGGATGATTTTTCAGATGGTGATTTTACAACCAACCCTGAATGGAGCGGGAGCATATCTCTCTTCACGATCGCTTCCGGCCAGCTTCGTTCCGATGCAGGTGTATCTCCCGTGGCCATTGACTACTCGCTCTCCACGCCTTCGGGTCGCGCCCTCGAAACACAATGGGAATTTTTTATCAACCTCCGCTTCGCCACCAGCGGAAGTAACTTTGCCGATGTTTACCTGACCTGCGATCAATCCACGCTGACAAATTCTTCCCTGAATGGTTATTTCGTCCGTATAGGCGATTCGAGCGATGAAATCGCTTTGTATAAAAGCGTCAACGGTATGTCCACGAAGCTGACCTCCAGCCCGGCTAATACGGTGAACAGCACCAGCAATAATCCATTTCGAATCAAGGTGACCCGAAATGCTACAAGCATTTGGAAACTGGAGTATGATGATGGAGACACAGGCGTCTATACGGCCGCTCCGGAAGTGACCGATAATACCCATACCGCCAGTTCATTTTTTGGAATACGCATCCGGCAATCCACCGCGACCAGCGTAGCCAACAATCACTTTTTTGATGACTTCTATGTGGGGGAAATCGTTGGCGATAATATCCCTCCCGTTGTTCAAAACCTTCAGGTTGTTCAGGCGCGGGAACTCCGGGTACAATTTTCAGAGCCTATCAATAAGGGTTCGGCTGAAAATCCTGGTAACTATCAAAGTCTTCCCTTCGCCAATGCTGTGAGCCAGGCACAACTACTTACAGATGGAAAGACAGTGTCTCTTATCTTTCATTCCGACTTCCCTAATGGTGTTGAGCAAACCTTAACCATTTCGAATATCACCGATCTGGCGGGTAATGTGCTATCCGCTACTTCACTAAGCTATTTATATTTTCAGGCTTTTCCAGTAGCGGGGAAAGACATCATCCTCACCGAAATTTTTGCTGACCCAAGCCCTCAGATAGGCCTGCCGTCTGTGGAGTTCATTGAATTGTATAATCGAAGCATTCATCCAATTGATTTAGGTGGATGGAAGTTATCGGATGGCAGTTCGGTAGGTACGTTTGCTTCGCGCATTCTTCTTCCTTCGGCTTATCTGATAGTTGCGGCCTCACCCAATATTTCTCTCTTTACCAGCCCAACTATAGGTATACCAAATTTCCCTACATTAAATAACAGTGGTGATGTTCTTACGTTAAAAACAGCCGATGACAAGCTTATCGATTCTGTCAACTATTCACTGTCGTGGTACCGTGATGAAGATAAGCAGGAAGGTGGCTGGTCATTGGAGTTAATTGATCCTGCGAATCCCTGTGGAGAAGAAGATAACTGGACGGCCTCTGAAGATCCGAAAGGCGGCACTCCGGGTATGCAAAATTCTGTCTTGGCTAACAAGCCTGATGTAACCGGCCCACGGTTATTGTCAGCCATAGCCGAAAGTCCTCTGACCATCCAGCTTACCTTTAATGAAAAGATGGATGGATCTTTAGTTCCGGATCTTTTTCAGTTGGATCCATCGCTTTCGGTGAGTCAGGCTGTTTATACATCAGATTTGAGAAAAATCCATTTGACATTGACGAGTCCCTTGCAGCCAAGGACAGTATATGTTCTTACTGCGTCTGATTTATTTGATTGTAATGGGAACAGGCTCTCATCCGATTTCGCGCGTGCCGAAGTGGCCCTTACGGAAACAGCCGACAGTCTGGATATTCTGATTAACGAAGTGTTATTCAATCCCTTTCCAGGTGGGGTCGACTTTGTTGAAGTTTACAATGCCTCTGAAAAATTTATCAACCTGAAGGGCTGGAAGATGGTGAGGCTGGAAGACGGAAACATCCTCGAAGAAAAAAGTATATCCCAGGAAAACCTGTTGCTTTCGCCCTTTCATTACCGTGTCTTTACAAGTGATCCTCTCTTGATACAATTACATTATCCTTCCCATGATGCCCTTCGCTTCCATACAATGACGCCTCCAGTATTACCGGATGAAGAGGGTACCTTTGCGTTGGTTTCATCAGAGTCCAACATCATCGATCAATTCAGCTATTCCGAAGATCTTCATCATCCGCTGGTGAAAGAAGCTGAGGGTATTTCGCTGGAGCGCATCTCCTGGAAACAACCTACGCAAAACAAGGATAATTGGAATTCAGCCAGTGCTACCAGCGGCTTTGCGACTCCGGGAATCGTGAACTCGCAGGCCAGACCTGCAAGTGTTCTTCACACCAATCCCATCGTGGTTGATCCTGTGATTTTTTCGCCTCAGCGAAGTGACCAGAGTTTCACCACCATTCAGTATCAGTTTGACAGAGGGGGCTTTTCAGCTAACATCAAGGTCATGGATGCGCAGGGTAGGGTAATCAAGACCATTGCCAATAATGAATTGCTTGGCACCACAGGGTTCTTCCGGTGGGATGGCGATACGGATAGCGGTTCCCTGGCCCGCCAGGGGTATTATGCTGTGTGGGCAGAAGTCTTTGATGTGGATGGAAGCGTGCGCACATTTCGGCAGCGCATTGTGATTGCACAACCCTGAATTTCAAGCCATTTTCAACTAGTTGATTTAATCCATTGGCATTTTTTGTTTTAGGTGCTACCCCGTATTTTTGCGCATCTTTTTCAAAACCCCAAAAGGAGAGATTTATGGCCAAAGCATCAAAGAAACCTGCCAAGAAAGCCGCTAAACCGGCCGCAAAAGCTAAAAAAGCGGTAAAAGCTAAACCGGTAGCCAAAAAGCCGGTAGCCAAAGCCAAGCCTGCTCCTAAAAAGCCAGTGGCCAAAAAGGCGGCAGCCCCCAAGAAAGTCGCAGCCAAACCTACTCCGATAAAGGAGATCCCTAAAAAAGAGGCAAAAGCAGTGGCCAAGCCAGTGGTAAAAGCAGAAGAGAAAAAAGCACCTGTTTTAACCAAAAGACAAGAGGCATTGGCCAAGCCCGTCAGCCCTCCGCAGCTAACGATATTTCCGGCCTTGACCCAAAGACCTGTGGCCCATAAGCCAGTAAAGGCTACTGTTCAGGATGATCGTACCCGCTACAGCGAAAGTGAACTAAAAGAGTTTGAAGCTCTGATTCTGGATAAGCTTGAAAAAGCCCGAGAAGAGTTTCGTATCTTAAAAGATACCCTTAACCGAACCAACGATGAGGGCACCGATTCAACTTCCGGTGGAAATACAAAAGTGTTGGAAGATGGTGCAGAGACAGCCGAAAAGGAAAACCTCAGCCAGTTGGCGGCCCGTCAGTTGAAGTACATGCAAAATCTGGAAAATGCGTTGATCCGAATTAAGAATGGTACTTATGGTATCTGCTCAGTCACCGGTAAGCTGATCTCAAAAGAGCGTCTCATTGCCGTACCACACACTACGCAATCCATCGAAGCCAAGATGATGAAACAAGATTAACTTACTCTGAACATACGATACATCCGTGGACTTTTTACAAAATCATATTGAGGCGTTGGTGTTTTGCTCCCCGTCTCCTACTAAAGTAGCCGATCTTCAGGCATGCCTTTCGGAGATGTTCAATGCCGAGGTGCCCGAGCAAGACATTGTGGATGCGTTGACCCGATTGGAAGAAAAGTACCAGGCGGATGAATATGCCTTTCAACTTAACCGCGGAGGTGGTGGCTTCCAGTTTTTAACCAAACCGGCTTATCAGACCAGCATTGGCATCATGCTCAAGCAGCAATCCAAAAAGCGATTGTCTACGTCTGCCATGGAAACACTTTCCATCATTGCCTATAAACAACCTATCTCCAAAACGGAAGTAGAAAACATTCGCGGAGTCAATTGCGACTATGCCATTCAAAAGTTGTTAGACAAAGGGTTAATCGAGATTCGGGGCAAAGCAGAAACAATCGGGCGCCCAATGCTGTATGGCACCAGCGCCAAGTTTATGGAGTACTTTGGCATCAATGATATCAATGAACTTCCAACACCCAAAGATTTTATACAGGAAGTAAACACCATCGGGAGCACGCCCGACAATAATCAGTAATCGATTCTTCAGACATCTAGCACCCCTGCACACGGTCAAAGACCAGGTGTCATGCGTATTTCGTACCTTGTCAGTGATTCGGATAATCCACTTATTTTATGCCACGCACTCCAAACCCAGGCCGGAAGGGCCAAAGCTCCAATGCCCGCTTTCGCGGAAACAAATCCGAAGGTAATAGACGTTCATCCAATGAGCGCTCAGGAGACAAGCCTCGTTATGGTGATGGCGAGCGTAAAAGCTTCGGCCCTAAAAAGCCAGTGAGGTTTGGCGATAAGCGCAGTACCCGTGAAGAACGCCCGGACAGCAGGGATGGTTCGCCCAAAAAATTTGAACGTAAATCCTCTTATCCTCGAAAAGATCGTTTTGATAAAGAAGAGAAACCCAAGTCCTTTGGGTCCAAATTTTCCAAACCCTATCCTTCGCGCAAGCGGGAAGAGGGTGATGAGAAAAAACCATTTGTCAAAAGAGCCGGCTTTAATCCGGATGAAAAACGAAACGATAAACGCTCCTTTGGTTCCTCTAAATTCTCCAAGCCGTACTCTTCCCGCACCCGTGAAGAAAAGAGTGATGAGAAAAAACCTTTTTCCAGTCGTGAGAAAGATGGTGAAAAGCCATTGCCCCGTCACTCAAAGTTTGGTAAACGCGGAGAAGAACGTAAGTCGTTTGTACAATCACGGCAGGAAAAACAACGGATCCAGCCAGAGTATGAAGTCAAAAAGCAAAATGACGATGATCTGATTCGGCTCAACCGGTTTATTGCCAACAGTGGAGTATGTTCCCGCAGAGAAGCTGACAATCGTATTTCGATGGGATTGGTCAGTGTCAACGGAAAGACCATTACCGAATTGGGGTTCAAAGTAAAACGCACGGACGATGTTCGCTACGAAGGCAAACGGCTAAAAGCCGAAAAGCCCGTTTATATTTTACTCAACAAGCCTAAAGGATTTATCACCACCACCGATGATCCGCAGGAACGTAAAACCGTGATGAACCTGATTGCCAATGCCTGTTCGGAGCGCGTGTATCCGGTGGGCCGACTGGACCGAAACACTACCGGCTTGCTGTTATTGACAAATGATGGCGATCTGGCCGACAAGCTTACCCATCCTTCGTACAAAGCCAAAAAGATCTATAAAGTAGAATTAGACCGCCCCATCACCAAAGCCGATTTTGAGAAGATTGCTGGCGGAGTTCATTTGGAAGAAGGGAAAGCCTTGGTGGATGATCTGGCCATCGTCAGCGATGACAATAAAACCGTAGGCATCGAATTACACATTGGATGGAACCGCATTGTGAGACGCATCTTTGAATCGCTCAACTATGAAGTGGTAAAATTGGATCGGGTGGTATATGCCGGGCTTGATAAAAAGGATATTGGCCGGGGCGAATGGCGTTTTCTGAAGCCTTCTGAAGTCTCCTTGCTAAAAGGTAGCAGCTTGCCTGCCCGAAGATAAATCCAAACTCTTACCGGCCAAACGATAGTCGCTGGCCTGCACCAACTTCATGAATCTGTTTATTTGAATAGGCCAACTTCCCATTCACCCAGGTATCCGTTACCTGATGTTGAAATGTTTGCCCCTCAAAAGGACTCCAGCCGCATTTCGCCAGGATGTTTGATGGTTCCACTGTCCACGGAAGTTCTTTCACCAATACCATATCTGCATAATATCCCTCCCGGATAAATCCGCGCTCGCGAATCCGAAAAAGAATGGCCGGATGGTGAGCCAGTTTTTGAACGGCCTTTTCAAGGGTGATCTTTCCTTGTTTGGCCAACTCAAACATGGCCACTACCGAGTGCTGTACCAATGGACCCCCCGATGGCGCCTTGAAATAGGTTTGTGCTTTCTCTTCCCGGGTGTGGGGAGCATGGTCAGTAGCAATCACATCAATGCGATCCTCTACAACTGCTTTCATGATGGCCTCACGGTCACGGGAGGTTTTCACAGCGGGATTCCACTTGATCGTATTTCCTTTGGTCGCATAGTCGGCATCACTAAACCATAAATGGTGTATACAGGCTTCTGCTGTAATTTTCTTTTTTTCCAGCGGAAGGGCGTTGTCAAACAATTCCGTTTCACGGGCTGTTGAAATATGAAGAATATGCAATTGAGTGCCATGCTTCTTTGCCAGTTCCACTGCCATGGAAGATGACTGATAGCAGGCCTCGACACTTCGGATCACCGGATGTTGATCGATGGGCACATTTTCACCATAGGTGACGCGGGCTTTTTCCAGATTGGCACGAATGGTGGCCTCATGCTCGCAATGCGTGGCGATCAATCCGGGGAAGCGACTGAATACTGCCTCCAGAATTTGTGGACTGTCGACCAACAGATTTCCGGTGGAGGAACCCATGAATATTTTTAACCCGCAGACACGGGAGACATCTGTCCGCAATACCTCTTCCAGATTGTCGTTTGACGTTCCCATGAAAAAAGAGTAATTGGCCAGAGAGTTGCGGGCCGCAATCTGATATTTTTCTTCCAATAGCTGTTGAGTGAAAACAGGCGGCACCGTATTAGGCATTTCCATAAAGCTGGTAATGCCTCCGGCCACAGCCGCCCGCGACTCTGTAAAAATGGTAGCTTTATGAGTAAGGCCTGGTTCCCGGAAATGAACCTGATCATCGATGGCTCCGGGTAAAAGATACGCGTGCTCACCCTCCACTACCTGGGCTGCTTCCTTTGTCGTTAGTGAAGATCCGATCCGCTCAATGCGTTCACCTTTGATTAAAACATCGCCTGCGGTGATTTTACCATCATTGACGATGCGTACGTTTTTGATTAGGGTTGTATTCATTACCTTGTAAAGATATCGCCAAATGCGATTTTTGTGACTGTTCGGTCATTTATCAGAAAAGCGGGGACCTTATAAAAGTAAATAAAAGATGACTGATTCCACTGTCAATCCATGGGGAAATTTTAACTTCAACAAGCAGTTGCTCGAAGGTATCGTTGCCGCGGGCTACACCCAGCCCACAGAAGTACAGCAAAAGTGCATCCCATTGATCATGGGAGGGCAGGAAGTTATTGGTATTGCCCAGACAGGAACAGGCAAAACAGCGGCTTATGCCTTGCCTTTGTTAATGAAAGTACGCTACGCTCAAGGCAACGATTGCCGGGCGCTGATACTTGGTCCCACCAAGGAGTTGGTAGTCCAACTTTCAAACCACATTCAAACGCTGGCGCAATTCACTGACTTGCGCATTGCGGCCATTTATGGGGGTGTAGGCCTCAAAACACAAATCGCCAAACTTGAAACGGGTGTAGATATTCTGGTGGCTACCCCCGGACGGTTTATGGAATTATATCTGGCTCAACACATCGTCACCAGGCAAATCAAAACGCTGATACTGGATGAAGCTGACCGGATGATGGATATGGGTTTTATGCCACAATTGCGAAGAATCTTTGAAGTAATTCCAAGCAAGAGACAAAACCTTTTATTCTCAGCTACTTTTTCGGATAAAGTAGAAAGTCTTTCGCGTGAGTTTTTGGAATTCCCGGTCAAAGTTGAAATCACCCCTCCGGCCACCACCGCTAAACAAGTGACGCAGGAGGTCTACACAGTTCCCAACCGTAAGACTAAAATCAATTTTCTGGAATATCTTCTGCTGGATCAAATCAATTTTAACCGTGTCATGATTTTTACACGGACAAAGGAGGCGGCCAATCAGGTATCGCACTACCTGGATCGGAAGGGACTGGGCCCCGTGCGGGTGATTCATTCCAATAAAGGGCAAAATACCCGCATTCAGGCCATGAATGAATTCCGCGAAGGCAAGCTTCGCATTTTGGTATCCACCGATGTGTCAGCCCGCGGAATTGACGTTACGCAAATCAGTCACGTTATTAACTTTGATGTGCCGGTACGATACGATGATTATGTGCATCGCATCGGGCGAACCGGACGAGCCTTTGAAACGGGCACAGCTATCACCCTGGTCAATGAGGCGGAAGAATACCACTTGAGAAAAATCGAAGCATTGATCCGTCAAAAGTTGCCACTCAGAAAAATTCCCTCAGCCATAGAAGTGGCTGAAACATCTTTTGAAGAAAAACAGGAAATGGCCCGTGAAATAGATATGCAACGAAGACGGGAAGACCCTGACTATCAGGGAGCATTTCATGAGCGAAAAGGAAAGGGAAAGTAAGGGTGGTAGGTCAGGCAACTGCTGCATCCACCGGGGCCGGTTCGGCTTTGGGCTGTTCTTTTAGTATTTCTTTCTGAATACCAAATAATCTATACGCCAGAATCTTGCCGGCACCGGCCAGTTGTTCTTTGGATACTTCCAACAGACCTTGCTGCGTCTGTTGACCATTTACTTCCACGGCATAAGTAATCACCACAGACGTTGCGTTTTCGCTAAATGACAAACTCACCCTGGGAGCGGTGTCATTCCCCTCCAAATCAATTTCCGATTGTTTTAGCTCCTTTAAAATTTGTTCTGCCGACTCGCTTTGACTTTGACCGTTAACCTCCAATTGAAACGTCATGGTCAGATCGGTAAAGGGCATCAACTGGGGATATAGCTCATAAAGTGTTTGAATATGTTGTTCCCGTTTCTCGC
The DNA here is from genome assembly GCA_964439205.1 of uncultured Ohtaekwangia sp. Taxonomy (GTDB): domain Bacteria; phylum Bacteroidota; class Bacteroidia; order Cytophagales; family Cyclobacteriaceae; genus ELB16-189. The sequence continues at coordinate 11,009 of CAYTNM010000014.1, read as the reverse complement.
CCGAAGTAGCCATCGCCAATCCTTCGTGCGTTCGGGCCCGTAGCAAAGTTTCATATGAACTGTTAATATCTTCGCTTTGCAGGACTTGCTGAAAGTATGAGGCTGCCTTTTTATCATCACCCTCTGCCAGGTACAATTTGCCCAAGTAGTATTGAATATACTTGCGCACCCTTGGCCGTTTGTCTATGCGCAAACGTTTTTCATAAATATCGATAAAGTACTCGTTCCCAAATCCATCTATCACCGACCATACTTCGTCAAATGTCATCAGGTTTTCAGGAGAGAAAATCGGGTAGATCACCTGTTCGCGTTCCGGATTTTCCGCCACCAGTGCAGCCAATATCATTTTATGATGGCGTACATCCAGTGAATGCTTCACCCACCGATACCAGTTGAGCGGGTTCAACCAAAACCACCACTCGTCATGTTCAAACAAGAATTCTTTTTTGAACTGTATCGCGTTGATGTAGTTCAAAGACGCTACTGCCAGATTATATTGCTCCTGACCCCAGGTAGTACCAATGTGCAACTCCTGAAAACGTGCGGCTTTATTAGTTACTTCCTGACTTTCGGCTGTTAAACCCGCAAAATGCTTGGCACGAGCCAATCCGATGCAATGCCAGCCATATCCAGGTGTAGATCCTTGTTGTTTGATTACTCGCGTAAGCAACGTATCAGCCATGTCAGGATTTCCTTGATACGTCTCTAACGTACCCCGCATATAGAAATATTCTTTGGTAGTCTTTTCTACATTGGATTCCCGTTCTTCTGCCTCGCGAAAATAACCATCAGCTTCTTCCAATTCACCCATAGCCAGCTTAAACTCTGCGTAGTTATTGGGTGAATACGCTCCGTTTTCAATCAGAATATCATAGTAGTAATTGGTGGAGTCGATGTCAAGTTTGTAATCATAGATAATAGCTTTGTAATGAAAAGTGCTCAGGTACTGCCGGTTGATATAGTTGGGATCAAACAGTCCATTGTTGAGAGAAAAATCACGCTGGATTTTAAAAATCGCGGAGTCAAGATACTTGTTCGCCAGTGCCACATTTTCGTTGACCGAATTTTTCAAAAAAGGATACTTTGCTGACGTATACACCCGGTTACGATGAACAATCCAGGCCATCGTATTGTACGAATCTATACTCAGTTCCATTTGAAAATCATATTGCCGTACGTGACGCAACACTTCCATAGCTTTGTCCTGCCATTCCACGTTTTGATAGCACCGACTCAGAAAGTAAGCAATCAAGCTATAATCGTAATGATAGCGATAGACCGCACTATATATTACATAACTATTGGATCGTGTGCGTAACTCCCGGTCATAGTCTTTTTCGATTTTTGTCAAGGCCTTGTCCAGCGGAGCAATGGCCTTAGTAAAGCCTAGCTTATCATTAGCCCGGAAAAACAAATATGCACCTTCGAGCAGGTATCCGAGATAGTACGTGCTATCCAAGCGAATAAATTTCCGGGCCTTCTCCAATGACTTTTCGTCTTCAAACGATCCCTCCCGTTCCTGGTCCATGCGTTGACGAAGTTCTTGTTTGGATTGAGCCCACCCCAAGCTTACCCCCGCTATCCAAATGATCAGAAAGACAAAACCTCTCATTCAATTATTTTTTTGGTGCAATTCCCAGCTTAGCCAATTTATTCACTTCCTGATCGGTCAGTTGCTTGAGTACCGTCCGGGAAGCTTCACGGTTGCGGAAAATCAACCGGTGATGAAGAACGGGGTGTGCCAAAGCGCTGATGTCATCCTCTATGACATAGTCCCGCTGATTGACAAGTGCCCAGGCTTTTACACATTTGATAAATGTAATCCCGCCACGGGTGGAACAGCCCAAAGCTATTTCGGGGTGATTACGTGTGCTCTGAACCAACCGCACCATACCTTTAACTAATTCGGGATGGATGTAAACTTTTTCAGCTTCTTCCTGCAATTCAATGATATCTTTGTATTGCAACACCTGCTTGACGGTTTGTTTTGAGTTGCCGATTTCCAGATAGTTGGAGTATATGTCAAACTCTACCTCTTCGCTAACGTATCCGAATGAAATTTTCATATAAAAACGATCCAGTTGCGCGGCAGGCAAAGGATACGTGCCTTCCATTTCAATCGGGTTTTGGGTGGCAATGGTAAAAAAGAATTTATCCAACTGAAACGTAGTATCTCCGGAGGAAATTTGATTTTCTGCCATACACTCCAGCAAGGCACTCTGCACTTTAGGCGAGGCGCGATTGATTTCATCCGCCAGCAAAACATGGGTGAATAAGGGTCCCTTTTTAAATACAAAATCCTTTTTACCTTCATCAAAGATGTAGGAACCGATCAGATCCATGGGGAGTAAATCGGGAGTAAACTGAATGCGCTTGAACATCACTCCTCCATGTGGTTGATGCGGCTCTCCGGGAGCCTCCGAAATAGATTGTGCCAGCGTTTTAGCCAGCACGGTTTTTCCGGCCCCCGGATTATCTTCAATCAATATGTGGCCGCGGGCGACTAACGCTGTAATGACATACTTCACCTCTTTGCCTTTGCCGCGAATGACGCGTTCAATGTTTTCGGTCAATTGAGTGAGTTTGGTTGAGTGACTCATGGTCGTGTGTGATTTATTAATTGGTAGTTGGATGGTTTTCGCTGTCTGGGGAGGTTGATTGTTGTGTGAATCGCCAGGCCCGCAGCAGATAAAAGTATTGAATCAAAGATTGGAAGATTCCATTTTTCTTTCGGATGGAGGTTCCCACATACTTTTGCAAGTGACGAATCACTTCTTCATCGCCATCGCGCACATTCCCCTGTGTATATTTCAGACGTAAATACATGCGCATAAAATTGGCAAATCCGCTCCGGAAGGTAGGATCTATTTTGGTTTCTGCATATTGAAGAGGGGTGAGCCCGTGACGCTCCCAGCCAGCCATGTGAAACCGATACAAAGCACTTCGATAAACATGATCAGCTTTAGATGCCGGGTTGCGGGCCAGGGCTATCCGTAGCAGTCCATACCATAAAAATAGCGATGGCAACAACAGGATGATCAGAAGTACGCTTGCTACACCGGTAGCAATCCACCAGGCTATTTCCTTCCATGACCGTTTACTTTCTTCCTTTCGCTCCGTTATGCCTCCTGTTTCTTCTTCTTTTTTGATTTCTGGTTTGGGTTTAATATGAATTTCATCCGCAATCACAGGCACCGGAAAACGGGTCACCTGTTCCTCCCAGGGAACTCCTGTTAGTTTGGTCGGCAGCCTCTTGGCCTCATCTTTATAGGAAACAACAATGATAGAGTCTCCGGGTTGGATGGCTGCCAGCGTGGTATCTTTTTTATCATACAGTACCCGACAAAGAGAGGCATCAACATTCAGTGTAAATGACCGGCTTAGCACACGATCTTCGTTGTAAAAAATCAGGCGTTGAAAAGTGGCATCTACTTGTTTGGCGGTGAGGCTGACAGATTCTGCCTTGGCATTTAATACTAACCAGGGTTCCGGAGGTGGTAATGGAGGCGTTCCATCAGGTTTGGGAGCATTTTGTTGGTCTTCGTTACCAATGGTCATGTCAAAATCCATCCATCCATAGCCGGGAAAATATACCTGAGTCCACGCATGTGCCTGACTGGCGTAAAACCAATACCATCCTTTGTTTTTGTCGCTGCGATCTACCGTAGCAAACCCGGTAGTAAAGCGGCTGGGGACACCCAATGCCCGAAGCATAAACAACGAAGCTCCGGCATAATAGGTGCAATAGCCCGCTTTGGTCTTAAACAGAAAATTGTACAACATCTGCGAGCTGGGAATATTCGGGTCACCGGCTGATCCTGGTTTTAATGTATATCGAAAGATGCGCTTGCCACTGGCATTTCGCTTGAGAAAATAATCACGAACAGCCAATACTTTTTCCAACGGAGTAGCCGACAGGGGCACTAAACTACGCGCCAATTGGGCGATTGAATCATACACCGGTCCTCGTGGGTAATCAACATAGTAGTCATAAAATTCCTGATCTGTTTTCGAATAGTCTTCTACTGTGGCCAGTTCTTCATGACGTTGTTCCTGTACGGTTTCCAAAAATGGATTTGCCGAGATGTTATACACGAAGTACGCATTGTTCAATTCGGAGGTATAGGATTTGATTTTATACGCAGCAAAAAAAGTCTTCTGAAAGTCCTTTTCTACAGGGATGGGCTGCACTGAGAATACACTGGACGGCCCCAGCAGTGCATGTTTCCAGGTATTGGACGAAAGATATACTTCGCTGGTCACCATCTTACGCAGTTTTCGACCCATTGACTTACGAAGGATGCTGCTATCGGACCGAACCTGGTAAAGCGGTATGGCTGCCGGGTCTACATCAAACTCATCCAATGAGGGCACATTGATGTCGCGGGTGAAGCTTTCGGTAGCCGGGTTGTACTTGGTAAGATAGTGGTAGACAAAATACAGGGGTGCCGGAGAACCGTCCGGAAAATAGTTGTCTACCTTACTACAAAACATCAGTTGGTCAGACTGACTCATGCGTGAGTTTACCCGCATGGTATCTTTCAGGCGATAACCGTCATCCTTTTTCTCCATTAAGCCATAGCGGTCGTCATACCCTCCACCCTGGCCTTTGTCATCTTTTTCGTTAGCCCCACGAGCCGCCAATTCTTTTTCCACGGCTTTCAGATCACTGCGAAAAAACTGGTCGGCCAGAACAAACATAAAGAAGACCAGCGCCACGAAGACAACAAGCCGTAACGTCAGTTTTCCGGATTTGCGCCAATTCCATTCCATCGTGGTTGAGAGGATGGGTGAAAGAAAAAGCATATACACTCCATATAAGACAACCGGAGCCAGATGCATTAATAGATATGACAAGCTGATGTCGACCGTGTTAGATACGGCCACGAGCGTGGCGGTTGTAAGCAATACAAACAAAATCACGTATCCCCATCGGAGACGGGCGAGCAACAAACCAAAAACCCATCCCAGCAAAAACAAAGTAGAATAGAGTTCAAACTTGGCGGTGGTGTAAAAGACATCAAATTCTCCTGGCAGTTTGACAAGGATTCGTTGAGCAAACCAATACATGGCCGCCAGAATTAAAAATGTCACGAGTATCCGCGCCCGGAAAAAGTAAAGCGAATAGGAAATGAGTAACCCTATGGCGAAAAAAATGGCTTGTGAGGTGATGCTTGTTTGAAGTGACGTGTAAGAGAAATTGATCATTCTCAATGTCACATAGCCAATCAATGCTGTGGGTAACAGTACCCATATCCACCGCAACACCAATTGCTTCCCCTGCTCTTGTTTATTTGCACTCATCATCGGATTGTCTCTATCGTATCTACCAACCAGGTACGATCACGCTTTTTTATCAGGTTCTCCAACTGCTTTTCATTTTTTTGCAAAGCTCTCCGCAAGGGCGCCAGCAACCAGGGCTGTCGCAAATGATCAGCCGGGTGGCTTGGGGGCTTAAAGAAAATATCTTTTAGCGAAAGTCGGAAAGGGGAAGGAATCGCTTGTGATAATTTAACAATGATCAATGGTATGTGAGGGGCCAGTTTGTTCATCAATGTTTCTATTTCTGCGGCCGGAACACAAGATGACACGCATACCATGGCTGCTTTGGAAGGTTGTACGAAATTGGCCGGTGGCCATTGGGCATGCCAAGAAGCTGCACTAATCTGAAATAACTGATTTTTTTTGTCCCCGATTCCGGAAATTTTGGGGACTTCCTGATCCTGCGGCATGCGTACGTCATACCCATTTCGCTCGATGGATTCCATGAGGTGCCTGACCTGATCTTTATAGGCATTTAACAACGATGCATCAAACAGACTTCCGGGTTCATAGCCATGGTAATAGCTGACATAGAAGTATAAATGAGACGCATAGGGATCTTTGGTTTCAGGAATACGCACCACCAATTGTCCGCTTTTGGCGTAAATCTTCCAGACAATCCGCTGGATATTATCACCTGATTCAAATTCTTTGTAATTGACATACTCCCCTTCCACGCGCTTGGGTATTTCTATCCGGTGTTTTTGTTCTTCGGTGGAGTTGGGTTGGGCGTGGATCAGTCGTTCTTCGCGAGCCACTGGCACGGTAAATAATTGCTGAACGCTGGGGAGCGAGGCCGGCAGGCTGATTAATCCCAGCATGTCATAAAATGACACCTCCACTGTTTCCACATCATATATTCTGCGGTCGTTGAGAAGGGTGGTTCCGGTGCCTTGAATGCCCACCCTCCAAAAACGATTTTTCTGTCGGACATTTTCATCCAATACTATGGCTTCTGAAAACCCCTCTTTGCTAAAAAAAAGTCGCGTCTGAACCGTGCCCAGTAGTGGCCTGATCATGCGTCCGTGTAGTTGAATCCTTACTGGAACAACCCCTGCCTCCGCCTGAAGACCGTCCCCCAATTTTACCCGAGCCCGTATTTGTTGGTTGCCAAGCTGATATCGGAAATACAACCAGCTGATCAACGCTGTTAAAATGCTGGTAACGCTTAAGCCAAGAATAATCCATACTAACAACCGAAAGAACAGTTCCATCACAATCCACAGGTTGCTGTCTTCCTGACCATACTCGTTTTTAAGCCACCGGCTACAGAGCCATAAACCTGCCATGACCAGCAATAAAGGCCACCGGACCACGCTGTACTTGGTGCGCCAATGATGAAAGCGGGTAAGGGGAGAGAGAGGGATTGAAACCATGCTAAATAAGTCCACTAAGAACGGAAGAAATTGGCATAAATGTATAAGAGTTGACTAAACATTTAAAATACAAAACATCAAAAACGACACGAGAAGCTTTCAAAGAGCGGATGCGAATTTGATGTTCAAAATATAAAAGTAGATCGGACAATGCTACTATCAGCACGATAAATTATTTTCCTTGTTAAAAGGGGGGAAATTTTTGGCGCTCTTGAATACTAGTTTTTACAAATTTACCCATGCTCTCGTCTATTCTTTTAATGAGGGCTTCAACTTCTTTTGAATATACACTTTGCTGCACCTTTGAAGAGGTTATGTTTACTATTCATGTTAACTCAGGATAAAAATCATACTGGTGACATTGTCTTTCATTGGATGTAGGTGTGTGTTTTGCTACTATTGGATTAGCCTGCCAATTCTTCCATATTCTTTTTCAGTTGGCCTATCCAATGAAAATAAGTCCGTCTGTATTGAAGGTGATTAAAAAATAGCGTCAGCATAGTCAGTATGCCTGATAGGGCTATGTGATATGTTGTTGACAAATCAAAATTGAACTTGAACAACACGCCAGCGATCAAAAGATAGTACACTGGAGAAAGCAAGATGGTAAACGCTATAAGCGAAAGCCAGTACCAATTCCTGAAACGAATGATCGATTGACGAAGTGCTTTCGACAACGTGTGGCAGTTATGTACATCAAAAATTCTTGCTTGCTTGTAATACAAGAGCCCAACCGCTGTCACAAAAGTAGGTAGCAGAATCAAGGCTGAGATTGCATTCTTTAAGCTCTCAAGTTGTTCAGGACTGCGCATATATAGTATAGCGGTGATCAATAAAAGGGTAAAAACAAGGCCAATGCCAATGGCAGAAAGTATCCACCAAAATTTACTGGTTCTTGCTAACTGATTTACTCGTTCTAAGGTGTTAAGAAGGAGTACATCTAATTCCTTGCTTTGCGTGCCAAGTTTGTTATCAATCGATAAACTACTGTTCCAACGTGATTTAAATTCGTCTAGGTTCATACATTATTGTTTTAAGGTTTCTTTCAGTTTGTTTTTGATTTTATTGATTTTGAATCCAATGTTTGACTCCGTGGTTCCTATAATTTCTGCCATCTCTTTGTAGGAGTATTCATCCAGATAAAGTAGAATAACAGCCTTTTCAATATCTGCCAGTCGGGCAATTGCTTTATTTAACTGCTCGACTTCTTCTTGTCTGCTTTCCGGGTTACTGATTGTTTCAGTCATCAGGTCACTAATGCTTTCGTGCATTGGCCTACGCTTTGTTTTTCTAAACTGTGTAATACTCGTGTTGAGGGCTATTCGATAGATCCAGGTTGATATTTTTGATTCCCCCTTAAAGGAAGGGAAAGCTTTCCAAAGTTGAATCAGGATATCTTGATACAAATCTTGCATGTCGGCCTCGGTGGCACTATACATCCTGCAAACCTTATAAATGAGAAGGTGATGAGTCGCAACCAATGCCTTAAATTCTTGCTCCATTCAACTATTTAGCTAACTATTTCATTAGTCGCAATAGATTCCGATTTCTTAGAGCTGGCGGAACATTTTTTCGAAATTTGACAGCTCATTAGTAATGGATTGATATCCATAGTCATTATACGAGCCTCTGATCAAGGTCTTTATTTTATCAACCACTTCTTCATTAGTCACAGACACCCCATAATAAAGGGTATGTGTACTGGGCTTCATACCTCGTTGTCCAGGATGAGCCTCTTCCTCCAAGGCACGTACTTCGGAATCTACGCGCTTGTAGGCAGGCTTGAGTCCTTCCGCTCCCTTTCCGCGGGTTGCAAACTTGTCCAGCGGCACAGAGTTTTCAGTGTAAGCTTAAAAAAAAATCCTGTTTTAGATTCTCTTAAATTTCTTTTTTCAAACCGCAAAAAAATTAGCGCTGTCGCGCGATACCTCTTTTTCCACTGTCGCTATTTTCGCAATTCTAAAAGCATATTTTTTGCATTTCCATTATTTGGGTTTAATTCTAAACTTTTTTCATAGTGTTTAATTGCCAAATCTTTGTCGCCTTTGTTCATATAAGCTTCTCCTAAACTGTCAAAAGCATTAGCTGATTTTGAAAACGCAAAAGTATTCATTGCGAAAATAGCGACAGTGGAAAAAGAGGTATCGCGCGACAGCGCTAATTTTTTTGCGGTTTGAAAAAAGAAATTTAAGAGAATCTAAAACAGGATTTTTTTTTAAGCTTCCTTGGCTGTTTCTAATCCTTTATTCAAAATTATTTCAATTAGTTTTTGAGAATATCTTTGATTAGTTTCATTGTCTGCAATAGGTATAATTGGTTTATAATTTTTTTCAAAAATCATTTTAGACAACTCAAAATTTAATTTGTCAAAGTTTGTTTGATGTGATTTATTAGAAAGCATAATTAAAGTAACATCCTCATCTATATATATCATAAAGTCTGCAAAAAAAATATTGTTTGACCCGTTGTGCCAAAATCTTTTTGTATTTCGATTTGTTGGTGCAACGTCCCAACCATATCCGTATATAGGTTCGTTATAATTTTCTTCTGTCCTTATTTTTGGGTGGTACAATTTGTTTTTCGCATCTTTCGATAATATATTTTCGCCCTTCAAGGCTTTACGCCATTTATACATATCTTCTGTTGTTGAAAGCACTCCACCATTAGCCTTAAGATGCCAATATGGTGCGGCTTTATCCCACTCTTTATCTGTTGGTTTACCCCATATTTTATCGTCTTTATAATATCCGATAGCTATTTTGGATTTGTCAAACATTGGTCTTGAATATCCTGTCATTTCCATTTGTGCAGGTTTCCAAAGGTTGTCATATAAATAGGTTTCATAAGTTTTGCCTGATGTTTTTTCAATAATCATTCCCAACAAACTATATCCAATATTTGAATAGGAGAACTCTTTTCCAACTTCAAATAGCAATTTGGAATTCATGACCTTATCAAGAAATTCTGCTTCACCTATTTTGTCATAATCTTTGCCTACGTTACTTTGTAGTCCTGATTGATGACGAAGCAAATCGTGAATTGTTATGTTACTTTTATCAATTGGAACATTATCGAAATACTTAGTGATTCTATCGTCAGTAGAAAGTTTTCCCTGCATTTCCAATTTTAATATTGCAGTAGCAGTAAACTGTTTCGTAATTGAACCAATGCACAAAACAGTGGAAGGTTTATTTTTTATCAAATTAGCCTTATCGCTGAAACCGTAACCCTTTGAAATTGCTACTTTTCCGTTTATTTCAACGAGTACACTTCCCGAAAACCCAACTTTTTCAAGTTCGGTTAGGTAGATGTTAATTTTCTTAATTGTTTTTGAAGGTCTTACTTGTTGCGCGAATGATATTGTATAACATAGTATAATCATTACTGTGAAAACTACTTTTTTCTTCATTTTTTTTTGTATTAGTCTAAACTAAAAAGGTCATCAACTTTACAATTAAAAATCTTAGCAAGCTGCAAGCCTAACTCTAATGATGGAAAATATTTGTTGTTTTCTATAGCATTAATTGTTTGCCTTGATACTTTCAATATTTTTGAAAGATCATCTTGGGTATAGTTAAATCTAACTCGATAAATCTTCAATTTATTATTCATCTTTAACCTTTATAGTGTTGGTGTAATTTGAATTTAAATATCAAATTAAATAATAGAATAATCATAAATAAATTAAAGACTAAAACATAATAAAAAGTAAATTCATATATTAAAATATTTGCAAGAATAAGAATACCGTAATTAAGATAAAGTGATAACGTTAAACTATCAGATCTAAGTCTTGATATCAATTCATCTTCCACAATTTCTTTACAAAAAGAATTGACTAAACCTGAGACAATAATTAAGGTTGTTAGTATTTCATCAAGCAAGCCATTTTTAATCCAGCGAAATCCATTTGAACCAATAATATTTTCGGTATGTTCGGTTATAAGAGTTTTTTCAAAGGAAAATAAAGAGTAAACCTTGGTAACAAGTAATTCATCATATCTGTCTGTGAAAAGCAAATAAAGGGAAACAGGAATAGAGAGGTAGAATACCCAGCCTGAAATCTGTTTCAATTTGTGATTGAAAAGTAAATTCATATTTATAAGTTTATACAAATGTATAATTTATTTTACTAAATGTACAATTAATTATACTAAATGTATAAAATTTTTTACATTTATTTTACCCAACCGCTTGAGCATGTTCGTAACTATTATTTTAATTGCGTTAGATTATTAAGTCTGGGAGGGCATTATCGCCAACCTTTAGATTTGAAACATCAATTTATTTAATCATTATAGTAGTAACTTT
>CAYTNM010000013.1:0-110456 GCA_964439205.1 uncultured Ohtaekwangia sp. | reverse complement strand
CCGACCCTCTGCTTGTAAGGCAGATGCTCTGAACCAGCTGAGCTAAGCTCCCTTTTACAAATCGGACTGCAAAAGTAAAAGAGAATTTTAATTCCGCAAATAGTTCGATCAATAAGGTCGAAATTCACTTAGATTACCCAAACCACTTTGAGCGTCCCAATTAAATAAATATCAGACTTAGGATTAATGTGAGTACGTGTTCTCAACCTCAAGTCCAAAAACCGAAATCCTGAGCTTTAGCGTGCTCCCCGTAAGCTCTACAATTGTATAATCGAAAGAAACGGTTGCTCCTTGCTCAACGTAAGAAATATTAAGGATGGTCTCATTGGATTCAAACTCCCATGATCCACTCAAGGTCTGCGGAGCATCAACATCACACTTGGTAGCGCCCTCATTTTCAGAATAAGCACCACCTGTGGTGAAAGTGTAAATATCATCGGCATCACAGTCTTCCGGAGAAGATGAAAAGCCCAATGCTTTGACAGAAGTCAACTTCCAGGTTTTTTCAGTTAATAGTTGGGTTTTGGATCGGGTCTCTTCATCATCGTCCTTACATGAACTAAGAGCCAGTAAACCGCTCAATCCCATGAGCAAAAAAGCGTACGAAAGTAATTTTTTCATTGTTGGTTAATTGTTGTTTAGTAGTTCACAAAGGTACATAACAAGTGTACAGGAATAATTACTGGCTGGTTTTTTGTTAGCCGTGTATATACTTCCGACCTTTGATCCGATTGCAAAGCTGTGAAAACCCTAAAAAAGGCACTTTTATATTCCTTGATCTTACTGGTCGTCTTGGTGGTGACGGGTGTTGGATCGGTGTATGTCTTTCGGGACAAGATCATTGAACAGTTTATCACCGAAGCTAACAAACAACTCAATACTCCGGTAAAAATTGGTAAAGTAGAGGTCGTCTGGTGGACCGACTTCCCGAACCTGGCGTTGGTTTTTCACAACGTGTATGTGGAGGATAGCCATCCTGAAGAATCGCCCTTGCTGGAAGCTGACCGCATTTCTTTTTACATCCATGCCTGGGATATCTGGAATGAAAATTTTGCGATCAAAGGATTACAAATCAACAACAGTCAAACGCAATTAAAAATCGATGCCAAAGGCGAAACGAACTATGTGATCTTGAAGCCACGCAAAGAACAAACCGGTGAGCAGATGATTTCGCTGGACCTGAGGAATGTCAGGCTGATGAATACCGTTGTGTCGTATCAGGACGAAAGTCAGAAACAAAATCATTTTTTTGAAAGCGATAAATTAATAACCTCCGTTGCCGTGAAAGGAAGCCAATACACCATAGAAGTGGATGGCGAAATCACCACCCGTCAGATAGGTATTCAGGACTTTGTTTTTTTACAGGATAAGACATTCAACACCCAGGCACATCTCATCTATGATGACGATCTCAAAAAAGTAACGATTGACGCCTCTACCCTCTCGCTTGGCCGGTCGATATTTGACGTGAAAGGACAATACATTTTTCAGGATACAAATGAAATTGACCTTTCCATGGAAGGAAAGGAAACTGATATTCAAACAATTCTATCGCTTTTTCCTGCTGAAAAGACCCGCTCGTTACAAAAGTATCAAAGCCAGGGTGATGTTTTTTTTGGATTGCGCCTTTCCGGTGAAATTTCGAAACGGAAAGATCCGTTGCTTTCCATTCGTTTTGGCTGCACCCATGCTACCATCTATCATCCCGATTATCAGGCCCGCCTCGAAAAACTTGACCTCGAAGGATCGTTTGCTTCTCCTTCGTTAAGTTCTTTTAACGAATCTAAAATCTTTTTAAAGGGGATCAGGGGCACACTCAATGAAAAACCTTTTGAAGCAGATTTTTCCTTGCAGAATTTTAACGACCCGTTGATTTCGGTCACATTCAAAGGCGTTATGGATGCAGCCGCCATTCACTCCTTTTATCCTATGAAGGAGGTGGCTAATCTGAAGGGAGAAGTAACTGCCGATATTTCCTTTGAAGGAGAACTGGACAAACTTAAAAAGAAGTCAACTGCCCAGCAGGTAAAAGCAGAGGGCAGCATTGATCTGTCAGGCATCTCCTTTGACTACGAAAACAACATTCCTTTCCGGCAAGTGAACGGAACGTTGCAATTCAATAATAATGATTTGGCCATGAGCGATCTGAGTGGAAAAATAGGGCGGTCCGACTTTCTGATGAATGGATACTTCAAAAACATCATTACGTTCTTCTTATTTGAAAATCAGCCGCTCGGAATTGAAACGGACTTACTCGCGGACCAAATTGACCTGGATGAACTGCTGACGTTTGGGTATACCGATTCTGAAAATGAAAAATTTGCTTTTTCTATTTCACCTCTGGTATACTTACATTTTAATTGTGATGTGAAAGCGTTGCATTACAAAAAATTTAATGCCACCCGTCTCAAAGGTGATTTACTGGTCAAAAATCAGGTAGCCTCCTCTAAAAATATCGACTTTCAGTCTATGGGGGGAGAGTTAAGTCTCAGTGGTATAGTCAATGCCCAATCAAGCAATGATATTGAAATCAGTTCTTCCTGGAAAGTAAAAGATGTTCATGTCGACAGTGTTTTTTATGTGTTTGAAAACTTTTATCAGGGTTTTATTCAGGACAAACATTTGCGGGGCCAGGCCTCCGCGGAGGTCGTCATGGAAATGAGGCTGGCTTCAGATTTAAAATTAAAATCGGAAAGCCTGATAGCCGATATCAATGCCACTATTAAAAATGGTCAACTGAACAATTTTGAACCACTCCAGGCACTGAACCGATATCTGGATGATGAAGGGCTGGCCGCTTTGCGTTTCGCGGATTTAAAAAATGAAATTCACATCGAGAATCAAACAATTTACATTCCACAGATGGACATCCGAAGCAATGTCACCACCATCCAGATCAGCGGCACCCATGCCCTTGATCAAAAGATTGACTATCGGATCATTGCTCCTTTGCGGAGTAAAAGGAAAATTGATCCGGACGAAGCGTTTGGTGCCATCGAGGAAGATAAAACCGGCCAGCCAAAGTTGTTTCTAAAAATTACCGGCACGACCGATCACTATGAGGTAAGCTATGATAAACAGGCAGTCAAAAAGAAAATCAATGCCGATCTGAAAAAAGAAGTGCAAGAGCTAAAGGACGCTTTCAAGCTAAAGGGTCAAAAGAAAAAGAAAGAACTGGAACTAACGACCGAAGAATTTGACTGGGATCATCTTTAGATCAACCGCGTTTGCTGATCGATTGGGTTTGAGCCTGCAATTTCGCCATACCCTGGGGATTTACCATCAAAAGATTCATGGCTTCCCGGATGGCACTCAGGTAAATCCGAACCCGATCCTTGAGAGGCTCTGGTTTCATTCCCAGGTAAGCTGATATTTCGGGACCCAGAAAGTATCTAATCTGCGAGTCAATAAAATAAGCGGGCATGGGCGGAAACGTAGTTTTGAAATAAGCTACCAACTCCTGGGTGAGTTGTTGACCTTCTTCCGATTTTTTAAAGTGCCTGCGGTGAATGACTTGCTCCAGCACACGTGCTTCTTGCAAGGTTGCCGGCAACAAGTACTCATCAATATTTAATTGATACCCGATCAATCTCCATACATACAAAAAATCTTCTTTTTCCTTCAGCGATAGTGAAAAACCAGACTGCTGGAGTCCGTTCAGGATGATATAAGAAAAGGCAAGATTTGTACCAGCCATATCTTCCTGGTTAATGGGGGCTCCCCACTCCTTCTGCCATGCTCCTCGGGTAAGATGATACCTCACCAAAGCGTGAATCAAGCGGGTTTTACGAATATGAAAATAACCCTCTCCCCTTTCTTCCAGATTTCCCGGAGTAAGAACCGTCATCACAAAATTGGCCGTGTCCATCAGACGTTTGCCAGTATCATTTCTCATTTTTCCGGCCAGATACAATGCTTTGTTTCCAGGAGAGGCCGCGTAACAATATGGGAGAGACATCGCGCCCAGCAAAGTCATGATATCCAGGGCATATCTTTTGAATACTTCCTGACCGCGGAGAACACGTTTGGGTTCATACCAGTTGGGTTGCTCCCTTACGCTGTTCAAAAAGGTGGATATGTCATTTTTCGAACGGGAGCGCTTTCCTTTTTCAAATGGCAGAGAAAAAGCTGCATACAAATCCTTGAGTCGGCCAGCGGAAATCACTTCTGCCACCAGGGTGTCCGCTTCCGGATCACACACCTGGCGTTGGGAATCAAGGAAGTCAGCGGTTACATTTATTATCACAAACTCTTAATCACTTAAAAGTCAAAAAGTTCAAAAAATTGATGGAGGCAAGGTTAAACAAACGCTATCGGCCAAACGCCCAGATCAAAAATTCCGGCATGGCCTGTGCCCATGTTTGGGGATTGTGTTCGCCACCTTCGATTTCCAAATAATGGATATCCCTGAAAGGTTTATATCCCTTATGGGTCAGTTCTACAATCAAATCCAGTGTATCGTCTATCGAGTCGATGACCCCGTTTTTGTTCCGATCGCTGGTTTCATCGCGCGTGCCGGTTTGAAACCAAAATTTCAAGCCGGGCTTAAACTTTCCTCTTCGGATTTGCTGATGCATGATCCGGTCACGGTAATCGGAATAGAAGCGGCTGGCTGTATCTCGTTTACGCCACCAAAAAGAGCCACTAAAGGCCCCTGTTTTCTGAAATATCTCCGGGTGATTGAAAGCAATGTCCATGGCCGAAAGACCACCTAACGAATAACCGGCAATGGCATGATGCACGGGTGACGGATCAATCGGATACCGGTAAACCAGATAGGGAAACAATTCTGTGGTAATAAATTTGGAATATGCTCTGGCCTTGCTTCCGCGATTCTTGAAATCCGGTCGGGTACCAACACCATACTCCTGCATCCGATCCCCGGCCGTTACTCCGGCTACAATGATATCTTCGATTTTGCCCTCCCGTACCAAATGCTCCACTGCGTGCTTGACTTTGACGGCCTCACTATCCTGCCCATCATTTAACACCAATAAGGGGTACTTCTTGTCGGGTGTCCAAATAGCCGGCCTCATCACTTCCACCAGTACATCCCGACCCAATAGTTTCGTATGGATATCCCGGTAAAAGTCTGACTGATAAAGCGAGACGGACGCATCCGTTGTGTTTTTTGCAGATATTTCTGTAGTTTCCAGAGCAAATCGTATTTCCACTCAAAAATACGGAATTACGCTAGCCCCGGCTAATCATTGACCCTATGCATGAACACTACCATAAATGGTATTCCTCCAGGTTAGGAATGGACATGGAAACGTTGTCGTTTGGCACCCATGGCTACCCCATCATTTTATTCCCCACGTCCATGGGGCGATTTTATGAGAACAAGGATTTTAAACTTCTGGACAGTGTCGCATGGTTCGTCAACAATGGGTTGGTAAAGATTTATTGCCCGGACGGAATTGATCGGTTAAGTTGGTATAATAAAAATATTCACCCGGCTGACCGTGTGAGAAATCATATCTGGTACGATCTCTTTTTGTTACATGAACTGATACCCCTCGCGCAACGAGAAACCGGGGTCGGGCGTGTAGCCACAGCCGGATGCAGTTTTGGCGGCTATCATGCCACCAATTTTGCGTTTAAGCATCCTGAAGTTGTAAAATATGTCTTTAACATGGGGGCCGCGTTCGACATCAAAGATCAATTGGATGGATACTATGATGACAATGTTTATTTCAATAACCCACCGGATTTTATTCCTCAGGCAAATAATCCATGGTATTACGATATGTTTACGGTCTTCGGCACAGGCACACATGACATGTGCTGGAATGCCAACGAAAACATGGCCTCTATTTTCCGATCCAAAGGAATCCCACACTGGCTGGATGTCAGACAAGATCGCCCACACGACTGGCCTGCCTGGCGCGAAATGTTTCCTCATTATCTGTCACTGATTAAGTAAGTCAACATCTCCGTTCTTTGTGGATCATTCATAAAGTAGGTACCAAAACTGCACCTAACCCCTTACCTTTGTCCCTTTACGACTGAGACAATCTGTATGGCCGAAGAAAAAAGTTTGAATTTCCTTCAGGAAATTGTTGAAAAAGACCTGAGCGAAGGGAAATACACCTCCATTGTTACCCGGTTCCCGCCCGAACCTAACGGTTATCTCCACCTGGGGCATGCCAAAAGCATTTGCCTGAATTTTGGACTTGCTCAAAAGTATGGAGGCAAAACAAATTTAAGATTTGACGATACCAACCCGGTAACCGAAGAAACAGAATATGTAGAGAACATAAAAAATGATGTTCAGTGGCTGGGGTTTCAATGGTCGGAAGAAGTGTATGCCTCTGATTATTTTGGTCAACTCTACGAGTTTGCGGTGCAATTGATTCGCAAAGGCCTAGCCTATGTGGATGATAGCACCAGTGAAGAGATAGCTCTTCAAAAAGGCACTCCCACCCAAGCCGGAAAAAACAGCCCCTACCGAAGCCGCAGCATGGAAGAAAATCTGCAGTTGTTTGAGAATATGAAGTCAGGTGTTTACCCGGACGGGGCGAAAGTGCTTCGGGCAAAAATTGATATGTCGCATACCAACATGCACATGCGGGATCCGATTATGTATCGAATCAAGCATGCCCATCATCACCGCACGGGCAATGCGTGGTGCATTTACCCGATGTATGATTTTGCCCATGGCCAAAGTGACGCCATTGAAAAAGTTACGCATAGCATTTGTACGCTGGAATTTGTTCCGCACCGAGAATTGTATGACTGGTTTATCCATCAACTGGAGATCTATCCTTCGCGTCAATACGAGTTTGCACGTCTGAATATGACATACACCATGATGAGCAAGCGAAAACTGCTGCAATTGGTCACCGAAGGCCATGTGAACGGATGGGACGATCCACGCATGCCCACCCTTAGCGGGGTTCGCAGACGTGGTTACACACCCGAAAGTTTGCGTGAGTTTTGTGATAAGATCGGTGTAGCAAAACGTGACAACCTCATTGACATCAGCTTACTTGAATTTTGTGTCCGCGAACACCTCAACAAAATTTCGGAACGAAGAATGGTCGTGTTGGATCCACTCAAAGTGATTATCTCCAACTATCCGGAAGGAAAATCCGAGGAATTGCCAAGTGAAAATAATCCTGAAAGTGAAAATATGACCTCTCGCATGATGCCCTTTAGTCGGGAGTTATGGATTGAACAAGAGGATTTTATGGAAAACCCTCCTAAAAAATATTTCCGACTGGCACCCGGGCAAATGGTCCGTCTCAAGAGTGCCTACATCATTAAATGTGAAGAAGTCGTGAAAGATTCGAACGGAAATGTGATCGAACTTCGTTGCACCTATGTGCCCGAGAGTAAAAGCGGACACGATACTTCGGGCATTCAGGTGAAAGGTGTTATTCACTGGGTAAGTGCAGCGCATGCGCTCCCGGGTGAGGTGAGACTTTATGACCGCCTATTCTTGCAGGAGGATATGAATGCAGCCGAAGGCGACTTCAGACAATATTTAAATCCTCATTCGCTGGTAGTAAAAAAAGTATGGATGGAACCATCCCTGGCCAAGGCAACACTGAACGAACATTTCCAGTTCTTGCGGATGGGATACTTTTGCCTGGATCCGGAGGCTACTTCCGAAAATTTAGTATTTAATCGCACAGTAACCCTGCGCGATATGTGGGCCAAAGTCGGAAAAACTAATTAATGGGTAAAGAGAGTAAAGCCAACTGAATCGGTAACAGTTGGGTTGTTGAAGAATATCGCAGTTTTGAGTTAATGAGAATGATTAGCGGATAGACTGCACATCATATACCTGCACTTTCTCCCACAGATGTTTATAGGAATCAATAAAGGCCAGGTGAATAGGGTGAATCTGATAGGCATCATGACCTTTGATGTCATCAAAAACCGTAAACAACGAGAATGTGTAACTGGAATCAATCACTTCCCGTTTCTCTGTGGTAGCAGGTTCCCCCACCCGAAAGTCGCGCAGCGACTCAATTTTGCCCAGCGTCTTCAGACCCTCCAGAAGTTTGATCCGATCTTCTTTTGATGCCGGGTTCTTAAGCCAAAAGAACACATGATGAATCATAGAAGAAGTGGTTGATTGTGCCGAAGAAGGAAGGGTAGATGCGAGCATAGCTGCGGAGGCCGTGGTCATAAATTTTCTGCGAGTAGTCATGCGTCAAAGATTACAAAAGGATTTTAAAAAAGAAAGCCGGGCTCCTTTCCGGCTTCAAGTCGGGATGACTGGATTCGAACCAGCGACCTCTACGTCCCGAACGTAGCGCACTAGCCGGGCTGTGCTACATCCCGCAGGGGCGAAAATTACCAGAAGTGATTTTAAAATCAAAAAATCATGAGATGGGTAAAATGCCTTTCGGTCTACTCCGAATGATTTTCGTTTTCAGTGTAAGAGCAGACGCTATTCCGTTTTAAGCCCTGACACCGGACTGTCTTTTGCCACTTTGGTTACCTGTGTTAAAACAACCATTACTAAAACAAAAATCAATAACCCGATGGATAATAGCACACTTCCAAAATTCATCGGCACATGATAGTCATAGGCTATGTCAAATAACCTTTTCACCAACACAAAGCTGACAGGCGCTCCGAAAAGAAGAGATATAACAAACAATGCACTGTATTGTCGCAGGATGCCTGTTGCAATTGTTCGGGTGGGTGCCCCTAGTACTTTACGGATGCTAAACTCTTTGGTACGACCTGTCACATTTAGGGTAACCAGTCCATACAAACCCAATCCCACCAGCAACGTGGCAATCATGGCGATGACTTGCCAAAACCGACCATGATTTCTTATTCTGATAAAAAAACTTCCCCAGACATCCTCCTGATACCCCCCTTGAAAAGGAATTTCGGGGTAAAGTCTGGCCCATTGCTCCTGGAGCGAGGCCAGACTCTCCTGTTCAGTTCCGCCACGAACGCGCAACGTAATAAATCGGTAATCCGACCGATCTGAAACCTTGAATACCGTTGGTTGAATTTTACTGTCAAAGTGATAGCTATGAAAATCTTTCACAACCCCCACTACTTCCAGTCGCTGGCTGTCCATTTCAATGTATTGCCCAATCGCCTCCTTCCATTGAAGCGAGGATACAAGAGTCTCGTTTACGATAACAACTTGTTGATCAGCTTCCGACTGTTCGTGGAAAAGCCGTCCGTGGAGTAATGGGATTTCCAGCGTAGTAAAGTATGAAGGATCAACGGTGAGTTGTTGTACCTCTACTTGCTGATTGGGCGGAAGGTAAACAATCGCATCTGAGTAACTTTTCCCCAGGTGATGGACCGAACCTGAGATGGCTATCGTATGAGGATTCCGGATCATGGATGCCTCCAGTTGCTCAAATGCCAATGCGTGAGGAACTTCCGCATAGATGATTGCCTGAGGATTGTAACCCCACCCACGCTTGGCTACATAAGAAGAATTAAGTGTAAACATGACTGCGCAGGTAATGATGACACAGGCCAAAATCAATTGGAAGCCCAGCAAAATTCTACTCAACGGGTTTTGCCTGCCAAACTTGGTTGAACCCCTAAAGATCGTAACAGCTTCAAATTTTGATATATACAAGGCAGGATAAAGACCTGAAATGATACCGGTCATTAACAAAACGACAATCAAAAAGAGCCAGAGCCTGGGGTGAGCGAGGGTAAAATCCATGCTGAAGTCATTGATCGCTTCGAATCCGGGAATGAAAATAAACACCCCGAGAATCAAACCAAATAACAAAGCAAAGGAGGTAATCAAAATATTCTCAGAAAGAAATTGTATGATCACTTTCTGACGGTTGGCTCCTATTACCTTTCGGACACCAATTTCCTTTAGGCGTTTGGAGGCCGAGACAATTGCAATGTTAATATAGTTGAAACAAGCCAATGCCAATAAGAAAAGTGTAATGATGGAAAGGATTACAACTGCGGTCAGATTAGATTTATAATACGGTACCGTAATACCTCCCCGAATATCTGTCGCTTTTTTATATACTTCTCCAATGGATAAAAACCCAAATGAGGTGATCGGACGTTCCGGAAGTTTTTGATTCTGGAGCATTTGGTATTTGTCCATACTTTGTTGGATGTTCTTCAACTCGCCTGGCTGAGAAACCTTAATGAGGGTGGCTTCTAGCGGATGAGCCCATGAACGTTCATCAAATTCAGGTGCCGAGGTTTTCAGATTTTCAAAATTGATCAGGAAGTTAAAATCAATAGATCTGGCTTCCGGAAATTTCTGCGCTACTCCCTGCACTTCGAACAGCTTGCTATGGCCATCACCAAATATTATTTGAATACTCCTCTCCAGGGGATTTTCTTCTCCAAAGTATTTAAGCGCCATTTCCTCACTTAAGATAACCGAGTTTACGTCTTGTAAGGAAGTGATGGAACCCCATTTTAGCGGAAAGGTAAAAAACTCCAGAAAGGAAGCATCCGCATACCGGACACTCTCATGAAACACCTGATCTTGCTGTTTGACAACCACAGCCGCATCTTTTATCCGGCAGATTTGATCAATCTGCGAAAAATCCTCCCGGAGCATTTCGCCCAGCGGAGCCGGTGTGGTACCGTATTGTTGTTGTCGCCCCTCTAATTCAGCAAAAGAAGTGATCAGGTATACGTCATTTTTGTGTTCATGAAATTGGTCCGTCCGATCTACGTAATCGGCAAATCCATAGAGCAGGATGCAGATACCAATAGCCATGGAGAGACCAAATACATTGATGAACGATCCCAGGGGATTCTTCATCAGGCTACGGGAAGACGTCTTAAAATAGTTTTTAAACATGACCATTGGAAATGAAGCTGAGTTTTTAGATCGATCCCAGGCATAGGGTTGAAAGCACTTCAGCACGTCCCAGGTGTATTTTATTTTTGCCCAGAAGACACTTTTTAATGCCCGTTCCTGAAATAGCTCTTCCAGGTCTCCATGTAACTCCTCATACCGGTCGGCTCTGCAATACCATTTAAAAAATGCCCGAGGTATTTTAGGGATACGGGGTGTTGGGCGAGGTGGATTGATTTTTGCTCCCATACATTAATGGGTAGGTATGGTAATTTGTCGGGGCCACTTCCAGGCCGACCAAAAAATAAATAACGTGATGGCTGATTCCAGAAAAGCATAAAACACGTAAGAGGCGCGCCAAGGAGAGAAAGAGGTGACTGCTATTAATAGCATGATCGCAGTAAAGATTATCCCAAAGATCATGTTTAACCATCGGCTAAGGGTAGGCGAAACAATCCATGAAACAGAAATCATCAGGGAGGGGATGGCCAGAACGATGGAGGCAATAAACAAATTCACCGGAGTATTTAAATTATTCGACCCGCTCAGCAGGCTTTCTATTTTATCCGGAACATACAATTCAAAATAATCACCATAGATGTACAAAAACATCACCGATGTCCACAAGGCCGCCAGTTTAAGCTTCACCGGAATAGAATAGTTTTCAAGTTGTAGCTGATTTGCCATATTATTTTTCTATTTGAGATGTTGGGGTTTTCCTACCTACAACCACTAGCCAAAGACAGGTTCCGATTTCTCCGATACTGGCCGGCAATGAAATAAACCTGGCCATTCCTAAATCATAGTATCCTTCCACAAGAAATCCACCCATAAAGTTGATCAGATAACCGAAGCAACCTAGCATTAAAAATACCCCCAGGATCTTCGGCAAAAAACCCGACCTGAATACTAAATAGCCAAAAGGCAGCAGCCAAAGACCCCAAAAAACAGATGCGATTTTAATCCCATTACTATAATACTCCAGGTGCAAAAACACCTGCGCTTGTCGTTGACTGATGTCAAACACATGCAGATAATCTGCTTGTTCTATCCACGTAAGTACCGCAAACTTATGACTAAGATTCATCAGCGAAATAGGAACGCTTACTACTGCCCAGGCGACCATTAAGGTGGCTATATTTTTATTAACCGATCCAAGCAAACGGTACAGTATCAAGGGAAGAAGCAAAAACGCTAGGTACATAACTATACCGGCCACTATACCCCACCTAAACAAAGACTCATATGCAATAATGTTGGAGTAGGTCTCTGACGGGTTGTTCTCCACAATTAACCGATTGGGAACATAAGCCAAGCTAAATATTCCCGTCAAAACCAATACCAGATAGACCCCTCCCGCTGTGCGGGCCGTTCTCTTACTTGTGTTGCTTTCCATCATTCGTCAGGTGGGTTAGTTAACCAAAGGAAATCTTGGGAATACGATGTTTTAAACTCATTCTTAACTCCAGCGATTCGTCCAAAGCTTTTTTTCCATACGCGGTAAGGTTAAAAAGCCGCTTACTTTTGCCCCCCCGCTTTGCTTCGGGTTCGCTTAGTCGCGACTTCAACATTCCTTTGTCTTCTAACCGGTAAAGCGATTTATGGACAGCGCTGACATTTACTTCTCGTCCGGATTGTTTTTCAATTTCCTTTGCGATGGAAACTGCGTAGGCATCGTCATATAACACTCCTACCACCAACAGAACAAGCTCTTCAAATTCACCTAAATGAATTCTTCCCATGATTTCTCTTCATTTTGTCAGTATTATACGCGTGAATTTTGATAAAGTTTACTTTTGCCAGTAATATTTTGCTGATTTTAGATTACCTCGAAAATTATTCTTCAGAATGAGGGCGGAATGGGCTAACCCTCGTTGAGAGATTACTTCACCGATTTTAGGTAAGCTCCCCAGTCTCGCAGCAATTGAAGTATGGAAGGAGTGTCAATGGATTTCTTTTTAAGACCCAACTGGTAGTTAATGGCAGTAGTGTTTTTGTAAATCTCCAATAAGCATTGATCCGTGCCAACCCAGCACTTTCGCTTCTGGCCTGTGACCACGTTGGTTACCTCCGCCACCGCCTTTTTAGTCAGTTGCCATGTGGGAAGCGCGTGGCACAGATCTGATAACATAGCATAAGGTTTTTCCACCACCAACAACGCGCGTGCATCTTCTTCTTCCCACACTTTCTTTGATTCAAAATGGTAAATCAGCTTCATCGGTTACTAATCGCTTTTTTATGATCACATCGAATATTCCGCTCAATTATCCCTGTGACAGTAGTGATAAATCATCGGCTAAGTTTAGTTGATGGGCATTCATTTGTCCTCTATCTTCGTGTCCAGTCTCTTGGAAAGGCAGTGGCTATTTTGCCTTCATCTGTCAAATAGAATTGGATCATCCATCCATCGCTACACTTTCCTTCATATAAATCTCCGCTGACTAACCGCTTACCCTGAAAGGCCAACAGTATTTCTTCTTTGGTTTTCGCTTCACTCCACTGTTCCGGAAAAAAAGTTGAATACCCGCCATTGCTCACCTTGGTAATCCAGCGACCGGAAGCAGATTTAATTTTCACTTTTGCCTTGAATATTCCATATGGTCCATTGACCCGGGTACCTGAAATCATTTGAGCTGTTTTGTAAAAAGAAATGGCCCGTATATGATGACAGCCTACAGCTTTGCCCTGTCGGTTAATTTCGCCTTTAAAAATATGACGTTCTGTTTTGGGAGTGATTAACTGCCCATGAACCGCCACCGAAAGGGCCAGAAAGGAAAAGAGAAGCCAACGTTTCATTCAAACTCAAAAGCAGGATTTTGCCATCCTAAAATAATATCTGCCAGATATCGACCATCGCTGGCCCGGATATTCATTTCCTGGCGACCTTCTATTTGAAATCCCAAGGAGGTCAGCAAATTCAAAGCTCTTGCATTATCTTCGCTTACTACCGTCTCAATCTTGCCGATGGTGGAATGATGCAACGCTATCTCCTCCAGAAAAATCGTCAGCAGCGTACGGCCAAGTTTCCTCCCCTGAAAATCCGGATGGATTACCAGAGAAAGATTCCGGAGTACATGATTGCGTTGGCGAATTGCCGGACGGTATGCATGTAATTCACCAATAATCTCTGATAATCCCTCCGGATGATCTATGACCATACACAATCCTCGCTGTGTGCTGGCCGTCAGAAATTCTTCTACATACTCAGTCGTCACTTCATCCACCCTACGCTCATATTCTCCGGTTTGCGCTACCCGCGCATATAAACGAAAAATTTCAACTACATCTTGTGGTTGTGCCAGTCGGATATGCATAACCAAAAGTACGAAAGGTTCGTTAACTTTCGCTGAATTTACCAGATGACACCCATAACTTTCCATCCGGCTGCTTCGTCCGATCAGCCAACGTTTTCCATACTTATTCCCACCTGGAATAATTTGGCCTATTTGAAGTGTTGTATCGCCAGCATTCGCAAAAACTCACGTTACCATCATCAGATCATTATTCATGTAAATGAAGGAAAGGATGGAACGCTGGCATGGGTACGGGAACAAGGGTTTGATCACACGTACTCTGCTGAAAATGCAGGCGTTTGCTACGGCTTTAATGCGCCATCAGCTTTGGTTCGTTCGGATTATATGGTTTTATCGGATGACGACTACTACTATGCTCCGGATTGGGATCATTACCTCATGGAAGAACTTCAGAAGTTGGATCATATTTATTTCTGTCTTACCGGTACTATGATTGAGCACAGCGAAAGTCAGTACAAGAGCATCATTACCCAAAAGGATTTTGGTAAGACGGTTGATCAGTTTGAAGAAGATCGTTTCCTAAAAGAATTTAAAAATTTCCCCTTTGATGATTGGAATGGTGGTAATTGGTATCCGTTGGTCATGCATAGCCATATGTGGAAATTGATTGGAGGGCTCAGTACCGAATTTACACCTGGCATGGCATCGGATCCGGATATGATGATGAAACTCTGGCAGGCAGGCGTCCGATATTTTAAGGGTGTTAGTCAGTCACGGGTATACCATTTTGTCTCCAAAAGCACGGCACGTGTAAAAAAGAACGATGGTAACAAGCAGTTTTTACTTAAATGGGGGATTTCAAAATCTACCTTTTTTGATCACTACCTTCGCCTGGGAGAACCCTTTCAAGGGAACACCCCTCCACCCGACCGAACGAAATTTTTCTGGAAATGGAAACGTGACCGATGGAAGCGGCTATTCAGTACCTGGCGCGGTTGAGCCTACCAACCTTTTCGGATGACCTCACAGATGTAATCAATCTGGTGAATTTTCAGATGATTGTTTAGCGGAAGAACAATATAATTTTCTTCTACCTGATCCATGTAGGGTAAATCACTTCTTCGACCGCCCAGTATGGAATAGCGGTCATTTCGATAGTGTACCTGACCGGATTCAATCTTGTTTTCCCTCAAATACTTCATAAAATGTTCACGATTTTCAACCAAGGCGGTACATAACCATGCGGCATGGGTACGGTCAGTAGCGTCCGCCCCGATTAATTTGATGCCGGAAGCATTCTTTAGTCCACGGGTATAGGCCTGAAAAAGTTCTTGCCGGTGTTGGAGCGTATGTTCAAATTCTTCCAGAGCTGCCAGCCCCATAGCCGCCCCGATGTCTGTCATCTGGTATTTATACCCTACTTCCCATATATCGTTTTCCCAGGTTCCTTTTTGTTTATTGGACCGGTCAATACCAAACCACCGGATACGCTCAGCCTTTGCTACGAGTGATGGGTCCTGTATCACCAGCATGCCCCCGTCTCCGGTGGTGATATGTTTAATCGCCTGAAATGAATACATCGTAAAAGGGGAGATGGATCCAATCTTTTTTCCTTTATAGGTTGCCCCAAGCGCATGAGCCGCATCCTCAATTACCGGAATATTATATTCATGGGCAATGGCATGAAGTTCGTCCATATCACAAGGGAGGCCTCCATAGTGAACACAAACAATGGCCTTTGTCTTTTCTGTCACTAATGACCGCACATGCGCCACGTTAATGTTTAATGTTTGTGGATCAACATCTGCAAACTTAAAATGAACTCCCATGTACAAAAACGGGATGGTCGTGGCGGTACACGTAAAAACCGGGGTTATCACTTCATCTCCTGGCTGTAATCCGGCAAGGATATACGCAAGATGAAGGGCATCCGTACCGGAACCGACCGCCAAGGCCTTACCCTGACCGCCAAAGCGTGTCTCAAATTGCTTTTCGAACTCGGCCACCCGCGGGCCCTGACCAATCCAACGGGATTGCAAAACCTGGGTCACCTTTTCAATAGCCGTGGCCGGCACATGGGGATAAAAAAGAACAATACCCTCGTCTTCGTTCATGAGCGGCAGCTCATTCATTGGTTTTTCCTTCACTGAATTCATCCTGTCTGTTTATTAAACAAAAATAACTTTTCTATTTAAGATAGCCTTCCCATCCTAAAAAATAGCACTTATTAGAGCTTTCGGAAAAACGTATGATGAAAGAAGATGTTGCCTGAAACGGATAGTTCTTTTACGCAAAGCAATCCATGTTGATCCTATTCAGATGCTTCCTAAAAGAGGGGGGCAACCTGGCACCATGAATGAAGACCAAAAACCGCATGGCCATCCGAACTTAACCATTCCTCTTACATATGTAGACAAGGAAATAAAAAATTTAGAGATCCTTACTTATTTAACTCACGCTGCCTGCGCACCATTTTTTCCAGGGTACTTCCTTCCAGTATTTTTAAGGTTTGATCACGAACGGCCAGAAAACTATCCCGGATACCACAGGCTTTTTCTTCCCGGCATTCTTCACAGGGCTCGTAATAATGAAGAGACACGCACGGAAGCATGGCGATCGCTCCATCCATCAGGCGGATGATCTCCGTCATATTGACATCTGACGGTTTTTTGTAAAGATAATATCCCCCCCCCTTGCCTTTTTTGCTGTGTAATATTTTTGCCTTGCGTAATTCGAGCAAAATAGCTTCCAGAAACTTCTTGGGGATGTTTTGCTCATCGGCAATTTCCTGAATATGAATCGGCCCTTGTTGATAGCGCTCGGCCAGATAAACCAATGCATGAATAGCGTATTTGCACTTTTTTGAAAGCATGAGGGCAAGTTATGTTTTTTTGGTGAATGCCAGGTATAGCACCTTTTGCAGGCGAAGAACCACAGCTAGCTGACACCTGAAATTAATTTTCTTCATCCGTCTTTACTAACAGATGTTACGCAACATTCGTAGAATAAATGTCAGACTGATCACCATCAAATCGGGATCAACCTGACACACTTTCGTAAATTTGCATAACATCCGTTACTAAAATAACAAAATGATTGTCTCCAAGCCAGCAAACACTACTTTGTTTTCTTTTGGTGTATTCACCGTATTAGGAACGATTGCCCTGGGGATGAATGTCTCCGTGCTGATTTCTCAACCTTCTCCGGCCTGGTACACTTACGTGATCATTCTCCTGTTGCTCCCTCTACTCATTTTCGTGGTCATTCGGATATTCTTGCGCTATCGCGTGGTTCGAGCGGGTCAAAATCAACTAGAGGTGCGCTATCCGGTCTTGCGAAGACAGACCAAATACCGGATGGATCAGGTGCAGGTGTGGCAGGAAAATATTGTGCGCACCGGTAAGACCCGTGTTTACAAGGAGCTGGCCATTCGTTTTGAGGATGGCTTTATTTTGAAAATGGGGCATCAGGAAGTGACTGAGTACCCCCGGCTGGTGGCGTATCTTCAGCAAAAAGCAGGTAAAAAGAGGGCTCAACCCCCCACCCGATGATTGGTAAAATTTCAAAAGGTTGTTAGCTTTGCAGCCCTTGTAAATTTCATGCCCAGGTGGTGAAATTGGTAGACACGCTACTTTGAGGGGGTAGTGCCGCAAGGTGTGCTGGTTCAAATCCAGTCCTGGGCACATAGAAATTAAAAATGGAAGATTCAGGATTACGATGGCATACCCATTAGATTTTGAATCTCCATTTTTAAACTCAATCAAGCCGAAGTGGTGAAACTGGTAGACACGCACGTTTCAGGGGCGTGTGGCGCAAGCTATGCGGGTTCGAGTCCCGCCTTCGGCACGAGACCTCTCTTTAGTACAAAGGGAGGTCTTTTTGTTTTAGCACGAGCTCTCTCCAAAATCAAAAAGACCTGAAGCAGCTGTCCCTTAGGCAAGACTCCTGAACGCGAAGTATCTCATTCCGATCAATCCACAGCTTTACCTGAAAGAGGGTGTGATGTGACTGTTATCTACTCCAGGCATTATTCAAGTAAAAAAATGTATGAATACCAATCGCTTTGCCCCGGATGTTCCTGCCAGCAGCATGGCAGACATTGCTTTTCTGCTGCTTACTTTTTTTATGGTAACCACCACCATCGCAGAGGAGAAAGGTCTTGCCCTTCTCTTACCAGAATGGCAGGAAACTCCACCCATCGTCAAACGAAACGATCGTGATCTGTTCACCATTGTCATCAATCACACCAATGCCTTGCTGGTGGAAGGAGAACGAAGGGAGTCGCCTGATCGATTACGCGATCCCATAAAGGAATTTCTGATGAACCACCCGGACCCAACCAAGGCCATTATTTCCATCAAAACGGACCGCGGGGCCTCTTATCAAATGTTTATTCAGGTATTGGATGAGGCGGAAGCGGCTTATATGGAAATGTATGCCCGTCAGGCTGGCATTTCAGTAGAGGCATTCCGATCGCTGGATCCGAACCGTGAAGCAGATCAGCGGCTATATGAACACGGGCGCCAGGGGCTACCTAAGAATATTTCACTGGCCAATCCCTAGCGCGCTCCATCCATTTTTAGCTGATCAACCTGTGGCATATTTCCCTATATTGCCCATGTAATCTATTTATGAATTATGGCCATAGACCCAAGTTCTCCATCCAAGAAAAGTAACCTGACACTTTACATCATCATCGCGTTGATCGTGGGCATCGGGCTGGGGTTTACACTCAATAAAGTATATCTGGACGATGATAACATACGCATCGAACAGGCAGAAGCGCAATTGAAGTTGATCAACAGTCAATTGGCCAACCCAACGGATAGTCTGACCACGGCTCGTCTTCAAGCCGAAAAATCAGCGGCCGCGGCTGAAAAAAATGATGCGCTGTCCTCCCGTGAAAAATTGGTAGAGCCTTTTTCCCTTTTGGCCGACATCTTCCTACGTTTGATTAAAATGATTGTAGCTCCACTGGTGTTTACTACGCTGGTGGTGGGGGTTGCCAAACTGGGCGATATCAGTTCGGTGGGCCGCATTGGCGGCAAAACCCTGCTTTGGTTTATCAGTGCTTCACTCATGAGTTTATTGTTGGGGATGTTAATGGTGAATCTGTTCAAACCCGGAGTAGCCATGCAACTACCTTTGCCGGAAACGAATGAAACCGGCATCCAGGCCACAGGTCTGTCGCTCAAGACTTTCTTATACCACGTGTTTCCCAGCAGTGTCATTGAGTCTATGGCTAAGAATGAGATTTTACAAATCGTTGTGTTTTCTATCTTTTTCGGAGTAGCCACGGCTGCCATTGGTGAGCAGGGAAAAATCGTGATCAAAGCCATGGATGCGATTGCCCATGTGATTCTGAAAGTAACAGGCTATGTGATGAACTTTGCTCCCATTGCTGTTTTCGGAGCAATGACGGCTATTGTTGCCAAGCAGGGATTAGGCATCTTAAAAACGTATTCCATTTTTATAGGTGAATTTTATTTTAGCCTCGCCTTGCTCTGGCTCTTACTGATTCTGGCCGGGTTTTTAGTGATCCGGTCACGGGTGATCGAACTGCTGAAGCGGGTAAAAGAGCCAATTCTATTAGCCTTTAGCACCTCCAGCAGCGAGGCAGCCTTCCCAAAAACCATGGATGAATTGCAACGTTTCGGATGTAAGGACAAGATCGTAAGTTTTGTATTACCATTGGGGTATTCTTTCAATTTGGATGGGAGCATGATGTACATGACGTTTGCTTCCTTGTTTATTGCTCAATCCTACGGTATGGATTTACCATTAGCCACCCAAATCAGTATGTTGCTGGTACTGATGGTTACCAGCAAGGGCATTGCCGGAGTGCCCCGGGCTTCGTTGGTGGTAATTGCCGGGACGCTCGCCACGTTTAACATTCCCGAAGCAGGATTGGCCTTGCTGTTAGGAATTGATCCTCTGCTGGACATGGGGCGGAGTGCTACAAATGTTGTTGGAAACAGTGTGGCCACGGCCGTAGTGAGTAAATGGGAAAATGCCCTGGAAAATCCATCTAAAACTGGTTAGTAGTCATTCGTTCAAAACAAAAACCCTGTTCATCAGAACTTTGGAATGCTTACCTTTGTTTTTAGACTAGAAAAATAAACAGATCCATGCTCACCGCTGCGCCCAAACAAATTCATATCTACCTGGAGTCAAACCCCAATCCTAATTCACTCAAATTTGTGGTGAATGAGATGCTGATCCCCGATGGGATGACGTTTGATTTTCCCCATCCGGCCAGCGCGGAAGAATCTCCATTGGCCCAGGAGCTTTTTATGTATCCTTTTGTGGACAGGGTCTTTTACATGAGCAACTTTGTGACCATCACCAAAAAAGAAGACGTTGAGTGGATTGAAGTGCAGGAGACCTTAAAGAAGCACATTAAAGATTTTCTGGAATCCGGAAAGCTGATTCTGGATGTGAAAGCACCGGAAGCCGAAGCGCAGGAAGAAACGGAAACAATCAAAAAGATAAAAGCTATTCTGGATGAATATATCCGTCCCGCGGTGGAACAAGACGGAGGCGCTATTACCTTTCACTCCTACCTTGGCAAACAAGTAACCGTAAAGTTACAGGGTTCCTGCAGTGGCTGCCCTTCTTCTACCATCACTCTCAAAGCCGGCATTGAAAATCTGTTTAAAAAGATGATGCCGGAAGAAGTAGAAACCGTGGAAGCACTCGGCTAAGGGTCTGCCCATGAAATTTGGAGTCGCTCTCCTTTTCGTTTTATTGATCACTTCCGGCTACGGTCAACGGTTCACTGTCATCAGTTATAACATCCGGTTAGATACGGAAGCCGATGGCGTCAATCAATGGAAAAACAGAGTTCATAAGGTGGTCTCGTTAATCCAAAAATACGATCCTGATCTATTGGGCGTACAGGAAGCTCTTCATCACCAAATAGAAGATTTGCAAAAAGCCCTCCCGGACTACTCTTTTGCTGGCGTGGGCCGCGATGACGGAAAAGAGAAAGGGGAATACTCAGCCATCTTTTATAAGAAAGACAAGTTTGACACGCTGACGCAGCAAACCATCTGGCTTTCCAAAACCCCGGAAGTGCCCGGCAGTAAAAGTTGGGATGCTGCCCTGACGAGAATTATGACTTTTACGCTGTTGAAAGATAAAGCCACCGGTAAATCCTTTATTCATTCCAACACACATTTTGACCATGTGGGTAAAGAAGCCAGGATGCATAGCGCAAACATGATAAAAACCTATATCAGCGGATTTGTAGTTAGTCATACATTCGAAATGCAGGAAAAGGAGATTCCGCTTATTGTCTCCGGTGATTTTAACTCAGAGCCTACCGAAGCTCCCTATCAAACCATGATCGATGGTAAATACCTGAAACTTTACGATGCGCGTCCGTTCAACGATTTTACCGGAACTTTCTGCGGATTTAAACTTGGGCAAATGCATTGCCGAACATTGGATTATATCTTTCATTCCGATCATTGGAAGGTGATTGACTATCAGGTCATTCAGGACCATGACGGAATACACTATCCCTCTGATCATCTGCCGGTGATGGTTAAGTTAAGCCTGATTCCTTAATCACTGTCCAAATCAAGAAAACCATACTGAAGAGTAGGTTAGAAGCCATCTTAAAATACAAGATACTGTCAGCCCGAGGCACAGGAAAGCAATGATCGCTTTCAAATCAGGATCTCGATTTGATCAAGATCAGCCTGAAAAGAGGGCGGCATTTTTGAGATAGCTTCCAAACAAAAAAGACGTTCTACGCTTAATGAAGCGCAGAACGTCTTTCGTTGGTTTGATCTTAAATACCTTTCAGATACTTATCCAAAAATTTCAATACCTCTTCGGAGGCTTTTATGTTGTTTTCCTTCTTGACAAATCCATGACCTTCATCCGGAAAAATGACATACTCCACGGGTACGTTACTCTTCTTCGCGGCTGCCACAATTTCGTCCGATTCAACTTGTAGCACACGTGGATCATTGCTTCCTTGCAGCACAATAAATGGTTTTTTGATTTTATCCGCATGAAAGAGCGGTGATTTGTTGTATAAAGCTACGGAGTCTTTTACCGGATCGCCCATTTCTTCATACAACGCGTCCCGGAAAGAGGCCCACCAGGGGGGAATACTTTTCAGCGTCCGCAGCCAGTTGGTCACCCCAAAGTAATTTACCCCAACATTAAATTCATCGGGCGCAAATGTCAACGCTGCCATCACCATGTAGCCGCCATAGCTTCCCCCATAGATGCCAATTTTATCGGCATCAACAAAGTCTAACGATTGTAAATATTGTTTCCCTGCAACGCAGTCTTTTAAATCTTCGTTTCCATGACGTTTATCATCGGCTGCAAAAAATGTTTTCCCATAACCGGAGCTCCCGCGGTTATTCACACACAGAATCGCATATCCGTGATTGATCAGGTATTGATAAGCACTGGAATAATTCAGTCGGGTTTGTCCACCGGGTCCACCATGTACCTGCACCAAAGCTGGAACCTTCTCACCCGGTTTAATCCCCTTTGGCTTATACAACAGAGCCGGGATTTCCATTCCATCAAATGATTTAAATCTTACCACCTCTCCTTCCACCAGATCATCCGGATTGATTTCCGGACTCAGGGTCTGGGTTAGTTGTTTAATGTCTTTTGTTTGGAAGTTATAGAGATAGAGGTTTTGTGGAGATTTCGATGTGCTCACATAAAAAGTCATCCATTCTTCACTATCAGAAATCGTCACGCCACTGACATCACCTGCCGGCAGGCCTTCGATTTCCAATAATTTATCATTTTGGGTTTGATCATAAATTTTTACCTGAGTGCGGGCATCGTTGTTGATGGCTACCACCCGGTATTTACCCATGCGGGACTGATACGCAAACATGATATCCCAGGGTGCTTCTTCTACTTTTGTCTTCTCGCCAGTGGCGATCATGTACTTGACCAAGTGAGCAAATTCGCTTCCTTCATCCGTTAAAAAGTAGAGGGCAGTTCCATCGAGGCTAAAGTACTGCGGATTATAGGTTGCATTTCCTTCATGTTTTGAAATATGTTTCATCTGCTTGCTTTGCGTATCCAGCAGGTACATCTCATTATTGGTAGTGGTGATGGTTTTAGTCAGGGCAATGTATCGGCTATCTGCTGAGATGGACGCAGGATCATACCCTTCTTTGTTTTCATACATCAGAGCAGAAGTAAAGACATTCCCCTCCTTAGGTTTTTCTGAAATATCCACTTTATACAGATCAAAAAACTGCTTATTTCGGCTGTTGGAAGAATAGTACATCAACTTCTTATCGTAACTCCAACCATAAAAGTTCGCTTTGGCTGTGGAGTCCGAAATCAAGTCTACGGACGTTCCATCCTGGCTGCGCACAAAGATGTGATCGATTTCATTGCCACCTTTATCCATGGTGTACACCACGCGGTTGTCTGAGGGGAAATAGGAGGAAGGAAAAATTGATTCCTCGGTGGAGGACGTCAGTTGTGTTTTCTCCATCGTCTTCAAGTCCAGTTCAAAAGCATTAAAAATCCCTGTTTCGTTGGAACCGAGAAGAATTTTGGATTCATCAGGTGAAAAGCCAGCGCTAAAAATGTTTTTCACATCCATAAACTGTTGGATGGAATATTCTTTTGGCGGTGTGACTGTTTCATTGGTTTTGCATGACACCAGAACTGCCAGCGCCAATACAAGAATGGTTTGTGAGGTTTTCAAATCAATAGGATTTAATGGGGGAAGGTAGGCATGAATTCGTCAGAAACGAAATAACTACCCTTATCAAGACACAGACTGCGTAAGAATAGCCCGGGGGATCATCTTTGGCTTTTTCCCAAAAACCTATGGGCTCACCAAATTGATGGAAAGATTAAAGTAAAATGCTTCTCTCAAATCGTTTTCGAAAGCATAGGGTTGATCGCCAAAGCCACGGAAAAAATCGCTGTCGTCCACATTAAACGACCAATTGTAGCGCAATCCGGCTTGTGCGCTTACCCAGATAAAATCCTTTAATGATCGCTCAAACGTAAACCGGATACGCAATTCACTTCTCCGCAATTCGGGATTCATGATGTTTTCGAAATTGCGCAAGGAAGCCATGCGGTAGGTTTGTCCTTCCAATTCATACCCAAAAAATGCGAGTGTTCGGGTATTAAAAGTTCTGCGCAGGTTGGCGCGAGCCGGAAAAACGGATTCTACACCCCACTTACGGGAAGGTGCCGTGTAGTTGTACAGAAAGACCGGGATGTAGTTTGCTTCACCAATACGATAAGTACGTGACACACCAAAGCCATACATCAGTCGGTCGTGCTTTTTCCAACCGTACACCAATGTGCCTGAAACGCGCGTATGGGTGAGTGACTGAAAGTCAGGCAAAAAGTAATCGCCATTCAAATCAAATTGCGTTTGTGCCAGGATAAAATTCTTTTCGTTGAGTGGCTTAAACAGCGTGGCACTGAGGCCTGTGGTTCGCAGCCCTCGCGTGGCCAGCGAGGTTGCCAACGGATGACTCGTCTCATCATCGATCTGATAGTTAGCCTCCCAAAAATTTATACCAAGGTTCAGCAACAGATTGGTTTTCGAGATCACCGGAAAATTACTGGATATCCGCACTCCTTGCACACTCTTTACTTTTACAGGTGCATTTCCATCGATGGTGAAATCATGTGCGCCTTGAAAATCGTATCCTACTGAAATCAACTTGTTAGGGCTCAGATCAAATACTTTGGAGGTGCAAAACCGTTTGGCGTCACCTGCCAGTTCGGCATCGGCATACATGCTAAAATCTTCTTCCACCACCGTGGTGTCGCCTTCTTGTCCGTAAACACGCACGCTTACTGCAAGTACCAAACTGATTAATCCAATCCGCATCTTCCGATTATTTTTTCTTTACCACTACGCGTTTCCAAACATCGGTTCGTCCGAACAGGCTGACGCCAATATACCCGCGCACATCTAACGTATTCTCATCAGTCATGGTAATGGTGCAGGAATACGTGCTACCACTTTCCGGATCGTAAATGGTACCATCTTCCCAATTCTTTTCACCCCGGTATGAAAAACCTTTTAGCATGCTGTAACCGAGCAGAGGCTTCGAACGAAGGGCCTCCTCCGGATTATTTTTATCTAACTTAGGTTTGCCGGCTTCATCATTGGGTTCGCGCAACCACACGATCCGGCCATTGAACTTGTCATTGGCCTTATCAATTTTAATGCGGGCCTTTCCATTGCCTGACTCCCATACCCCTACAATAGCATCGGCTTCCGTTTGGGCAAAAGCTGCTCCAGCGAAAACCATTAAAAAAAGGCTGAAAATGAATATTTTGGATGTCATATTCTAAATTTGAAAGTATTACTTTCACGTAAACGTAAACAAAAAGGGATTGTTTTTCAACAACCCCTTGGTAAGCATTACCGCAGAAAAGATCTACTTGATGTTCTCCGGCAAAATTTCCATATCTTCAAATAACAACACCTGGCTGTTGGTGCTATAGCCGGTGCCCAGGTAATCCTGATGGATAAGAAAGTTGTTGTAGAGCATGTGCTTGCCTGAAGGCATCTTCGCAACAATGGCAGCCCGCATTCTACGGCCTTCCAAAACTCCGGTTATTTCATTGCGAAACGCCTGCCAGTCGCGGTCGAGCAGATTAACTTTAACCACTGTACCGGTAACACCCGACATAGATTTGTAGGCATCGCGGAAGACATTTTCAATGGCTTCGTTCTTAGCTATGGCAGCAGGCATTCTGGTATTTTTCAAAAGCTCGGCTGCACGTGCTTTGCCTCGGGCAAAAACATTCTCTAAAGAACCAATTCTGCCCACCATCTCTGTCACTTTTTGATAACCGGCCTCCAGTTGTGCTTTCTCAGCAAAGGGACCTTTGCGCAAAGCGTCCCAACGTGCGTGTTCATATTGAATCATCGCATAATAAGCACGGGCTGGCCGTTCGTCTACAATCATGTTCATATTGTCTTCCCAAAGCTTTACATTTTTGTCTATCGTTTGAAGATCAACCTTAATCCGTGGCAGAGCATTATTGATAATCGCTGCATTAAACTTATCAGTAGGGTCAAGATTCAGAGCCACCATTTCAGCCGTTTTAGTTTTGTAAATCTCTATTTCCTGCAACTTGCTTTCAATTTCCTGCTGCGCCACGTTGGTTTTAACCTGATACAAGAGTTTGAATAAGGCTGCCACATCGTTGGTGGCACCACGTTGGGTTTCGCCACCATTTCGGGCAATCTCATAGGACTGTTGCCACTTTGATAGCTCTGCTTCCAAAGGAGATACATCATAGCCTTTGTCTTTCATCTTAATATTGTTAATGGCTGTGGCCGCAGCCCGACTGTTAGTACCGAGAATATTTAAATCCGTTGGCGCAGCCTCCATTTTCTCCACATACTCCCAGAATTTTTTGATATAGCTCTTGGCCGGGCTGGCCGCATCCTTTTCGCTATTTCCTCTAAATTCATTTACCATAGCTTTTGATTCTTTTGTGGCACCCTTTACTTCGCGTGTGGTGCTTTTTACTTCGCGGGCTGTGCCGCGTACTTCGCGTACTGCATTTCGGATCTCGTTTTGTGACATGGCGGTGGTGGTCATTAGGGTGAAGAGAAATAGTAACTTTTTCATAGCTATTTTTTACTTTTTTGAAAGAAAAGTTCGCAATGATTCTCGCAGTGCCTGTGAAAGCGAGGTGGCAATGCTGCGAACAAATTGCCGCACTACGCTCTCAAGCCCCCACTTGCGTAGTACGTTTTCTTTTTTGGTGTTTAACTCCCTTTCAGCGTTCATAACTACAGATTAGTTATGAATGAAACTAAACTCATGATCACCTGGTACTGAAGCCGTCCGTCCAGAACCTAAGGTGCTAGTAGACCACGTAAGAGCCAGTCTAAGCGAGGTGCTGGTGACTTCACTTATGGTTATCTGCAGACCATCGTCTCGCACGATGGTCTTGGCCGAGGCATCAGCAAACTCCCATGTACCGCTGGCTGGCCACACTGCTCCGCCATTGGTCGTGGAATAGGTGGTGTTGGTAAAGGAAAGTGTAAGCCCTGTGAATAAATTGGTTTGATCCATTTCATCCACAGTAACAGCCTCCACCGTCCATGTATTCGCAGTAAGTAATTCCAGTATACGAACCGGTTCGGGTTGAGGGTCATCACTTTTACACGCTGCTAAGAACAGAATACTGAACGCAACTAATACAGAAGCTCCTCTATTTATCTTTTTCATGATTAATGGCTTTAAAGATTTTACTTTTTAATAAAGCGTAGGGCGGCTACGGTGTTTTGCGACTTAACAGAAATCACATAGGTACCTGCATAAAGTCCAGCCACATTCAATCGCGCCTCGTTGCCCAATTCATCTGTGGTTTGTAGTCTTCTACCTGTTAAATCTGTAATCGTAATAACTTTCTTGCCGGGCGAATCACCCAAAGCGATCGTTAACACATCAACAACCGGGTTCGGATAGATATTGATAGCTGAATCAGATGTCTCCGAAAGATCTCCGGTAACGATGATGGGAAAGTCATCCGAAAAATCGCTATTGCAGCCATTCCCGATTACCTCTACTTTATAAATCCCAACTTGTGTTACGTTGAGTGTTGCATTTGTTGCGCCACTGATTAACGTACCGTTGCGATACCATTGGTTATTAGTGGCAGCACTTGACGTGAGCGTTGGTGTTGCTGTATTCTCATTGGTAATGGTAATGGTTGGTTTAGTCGGTTTTGTACAATCCACGAACAAGAGTCTTTGCCATAAAATATGTGCGCCATTGGTACCATTAAAATCAAGTTTCTTGGTAAACGTGCTGGTGGCGGGGTTGTATTCGAAAATAACTCCACGGCCATTGGCGCCACCGTAGTTGGTGCCTCCATACAATTTACCATTGGGCGATAATGCCAAACTACCAGATGGCTCGGAGCCGAAGTTTGGTCCACCAAAATCTATTTTCTTTATATAGGTATTGGTCGTGGGGTCAAATTCAAACAACACGCCATTACCATTAGCTCCTCCATATCTTGTCATGCCGTACAATTTTCCATTGGGTGTTTGCACTAAGTTTCCTTCCGGATTTTCACCGCTCAGGGCAGAAAAATTTACGCGTGTTGTTTTGGTATTGGTGGCAATGTCATATTCGAATAAAGTACCCGAAGCATTACCGTTGTCACCGCCCTCCCGAGTCATGCCGTACAATTTTCCGTTGGCGGCTTGTATCAAATCTCCGTAAGGTTCTGAGCCGGTGTTGTATGTAAAATCAATTTTCTTAATAAGGTTGTTCGTAGTTGGATCATATTCAAATATGACACCATCACCAGTTGATCCACTGTTTGTCATGCCATAGAATTTGTTGTTGGATGCCAACACCAAACTTCCTTGCGGTTCACTTCCATTCGTGTTCGAGTTGAAATCAACTTTCTTCGTGAACGTATTGGTAGCCGGATCAAATTCGAACAAGGTACCCTCATCAAAGTTCCCTGCATTGGGGGTCATGCCATACAGCTTGCCGTTTGGTGCTGCTGCTAAGCTTCCGGTAGGATAGTTTCCAGAAGTTGAGTTAAAGTCATAACGTTTAGTATATACATTTCCATTGGGATTAAATTCGAACAAGGCCCCTTCATCGTTGGCCCCACCAATCTGGGTCATTCCGTAAAACCTGCCGTTTGCTGCCCGCACGAGTCCACCATAGGGATATACACCGCCTGGTGATGTATTGAAATCAATCTTTTTTGAATAGCTGTTGGTTGATGTATTGTATTCGAAGATGACTCCTCCACCAGCCGAGCCGCCCTGTGATGTGGTGCCATACAACAGTCCGGTGCTAGACAATGTAAAATTGCTGGTTGGCACCATTCCATTAAGCCCTTTTCCGGTAGCGGGATCCAAGAAAAAATCAAGTTTTTTGGTGAGCGTATTAGTCGCTACATCATATTCAAAAACAACGCCCACGTTGGACGCGCCACCTCCATTCGTCATTCCATACAGTTTGCCATTGGCCGCTTTGACGAAGCCGGGATAGGGTGTATTACCATTTGTTCCGGCAAAGTCGATTTTTTTTGTAAACGTATTGGTGGAGAGATTAAACTCAAACAATGTTCCTTGCCCATTTGTACCACCGCTGCCCGCTAAGCCATACAGGCGGCCATTGTCAGCCTCCACCAAAACTGCCAGTGGAAACCGGCCATCTGCTGATGAAAGGTCTCTTCGTTTGGTAAGCACATTGGTTGAGGGGTTGTATTCATATAACGTTCCGTTATTATTAGTACCGCCTTGGCTTGTAGCACCAAAAACGCGCCCCGTGCTCGTAATCATCAGTGTAGTATAGGGATAACTACCATTAGCGGTGCCTGTAAAATCAATTTTTTTGATATAGGTGTTCGTTGCTGGGTCGTACTCAAACAAAAGCCCTAACCCCGATGTGCCTCCTTGATTGGTGACTCCGTAAAACTTGCCGTTGGTATGTAAATACAACGTGCATGCAAAAGGAAATGCGCCATTGGCACCTATAAAATCTACTTTCTTGGTGTAGGTATTAGTTGTCAGGTCAAACTCAAACAGTACACCCAAATTAGCACTACCTCCGGCTTGAGTCATGCCATATAACTTACCGTTAGGGGCAAGGGCAAGGCCACCAATTGGATTTCTGCCTGTTGCCTGTGCAAAGTCATAAAGCTTGATATAGGTATTAGTTGCTGGGTTGTACTCATACAAAACCCCGCTTGCGTTAAGTCCACCGTATTCCGTTACCCCGTACATTTTGCCATTGGCCAACTTTAGCATCTGGCTTCCAAAACCAGGTCTTGATCCAGGGGTTTCAACAGCAAAACTATGTTGAACCGTATAGCCCGTGCCATCGGGTTCCATTTTAAAAATAGTGCCTGCATTAAAAGCACCCCCTTCGGAAGTCATCCCCCAGATGGCGGGGGGTTGAGCGTAGGAGTTGATTGAACTTAGAACCAATAGAATCGGAATAGTAAAGCGATAAAAAGAAAGCTGAGGTAAAGATGTTTTCATTCAAGTATGATTTGATTAAGGTTACTCTTCAATTGTATGTCATCAAAAATCATAATCCATAGCAATTTTTTAGAGCGATACGAGTATTCGCTTGTCTATTGTGAGGATTTGTTACCTGCTTTTGAGTTTCAGTATTTAAGAAACGTGTTACCGCAGTCCGTAATCTTTAGTTGTTCACCTCACAATCAATCTCGTTTGTCGATAACCGTTCCGGTAAAGTCAAGTTTACCATCAAACGGTGTTAAGTCTCCAGCTTGAGACCGGTAAGCTATTTTACCAGAAAACTTGATGGTCATCGTATCGCCTGGCTGAATACCACCGGTAACTACAATGGGCGTAGTCGGAATTGAGTTTGGTGTATCAACAGTGAAATCATCAAACCCACCAAACAAGTAACTCAGGTTAGAGCCATCTGTTACGTTATCCCAAAAGCGATGCAACGGAAAATCTCCTGGTGCAATTGAATTTGGTTCAGCCGAGGCCAACTCGAATGCAATGAAATAGGTTGCATTGGCGTAATCATCCAATGACCAGCCGTTTTGGCCTTCCATAAGATCACCATCAGAAATAAGATAGTCTCGGTACGTATAACTTACAGCTCCCTCGTACTGACCTTCTACTCTTAAATAAAGTTTGGCATCTTTTAGTGAATAGCTTTTGTTATCCGTTTTAAACTGTAACAAAGGGCCAGGTTCATCTTCTTTACAAGACACCACAAAGCTCAATACGAGCAAGACCAGAAAAATACGTTGAATCATAAAAGTTTAATTAAGGTTTCTCTATGCGATAAACACGCATAGATTCCTAAAACTGGCAACAGTCGCGCATTTTTTAGGTCATGATGAGTATCTGAGCGTAAGCTGTGAGAATTCGATTGGGCTTATTGAGTATCCGTGAAACGAAAAGGGTTACCACATTCAGTAACCCTTCATCACAAAATCAAAACTTTTGCCCTTAGTGAATTTTAGAAAGTGCCTCTATAATAAATTCACGCTTGCGCGATGAAACAGGCACCTCGCTGCCATCTTTCATTTTAATACTGCCGCCATCCCGTTTGTTAAATTGCTGAAGGTGATCAAAGTTAATCAAATGGCTTTGATGAACCCGAAAGAATTTGAGGGGAGTCAGCAAATCATCGTACTCCTTCAAGGGTTTTGAAACGATAATCGGTGGTTGGTCGGTCAGATAAAAAGTAGTGTAATTATCGGATGCCTGGCAACGAATAATGGAACGGACCGAAACTACGTATACTGCATTCATGTCTTTCAAAACGATCTTGCGGTCGGTTTCGCTAACTGGTTGAATATTTTGTTTCAACACGTCCATTATTTGCTGCCAGGGCTGCACCATAGAAGATCGAATCCGTGAAAGTGTTGTGTATAACTCATCGGCATCCACGGGCTTAACTAAATAGTCGATGGCGCTAAAGCGAAAAGCTTGTAGCGCAAATTCATCATGACCGCTGACAATAACCAGTTTGAAATTAATACCAGGCAGTTGCTTCAATAAATCAAAGCCAGTGCCATCTTTCATCATCACATCCAGAAAAACAATTTCAGGTCTATGTTCCCGGATAAGCTCCAGGCCCGTGGCCACGCTGTTAGCTTCCAGCATGTTGAAACTTGAATCTACCTGCCCTACTAAACTACGCAACGTATAGCGTGCATCTTCTTCATCATCGATCAGGGCCACCTTCATCGCAGCAAATTACGAATAGATTGGCAAAGTCAAAGCCACGTGTGTGCCACTGCCGATGGATACGTTTTCAATCCGCAACTGAATGGGCTTATTATTGGTTTTGTTGAGCAGGGCAATTCGTTCCCGGATGATCGTGGTAGAAAGCGATTTATGGTCTCCGGGTGATGTTTCAGCTATCCCGGCACCATCATCCTGAATTTCCAATAGCAATTGATTGTCTTGTTCTGAAAAGGAAATGACGATTTTTCCATGATCGCGATCGCCAATACCATACTCAATAGCATTCTCCACAAAGGGTTGGGCAAACATGGGTGGAATGCGTGAGTCGCTAATCGCAAGTTTGCTGTCCACATTAATTTCATATTCAAACTTGTTCTTTAATCTAAGCTTTTGAATATCGAGGTAGTTGCGCAGTAAGGCTATCTCTTCTTCAATGGTGATAAACTCTTCGCGGGAGTACTCCAGCAACTGCCGCATCAATTTTGAAAATTTGGTAAGATAGCTGGAAGCTTGTGCCGCATTATTATCCATCATAAATCGCTGAATGGAAACAAGGGCATTGGATAGAAAATGGGGATCCAATTGAAAACGCAAAAACTTGTTTTCTATTGCTAATGCCTTTTGCTGTTGCGTCAAGGAGCGTTGCCTAAAATACAAAAACACGATGGATGCCATCAACCCTGCGCCAACGGCCATGCCAATTAGCCAAAAGTTTTTTTGTCGTAGTTCGAGTGCCTGAATAGAGGCCATTTGGGAGAGTTCCCGTATCTTCTGCTCATTGATTTTCTTATTGTAGGTTTGTTCCATCCGGCTGATCGTCTCAAGATTTTCAACCGTCACCAAACTATCGCTTAAAAATTTATGACGCTCCAGTGCCTGAAGCGCACGCGTTGTTTCACCAGCTGCTTTGTAGGCTTCATACAGATATTTCTGAGTAGTTTTCTCCAGAAAACTATTTTTTACTTGCCGCGCAAAACCCAGAGCTTTTACCTGATTTTCAATTGCGTTTTTATGTTGCCCTAATCCAGAATAAGCTGCTCCCCGTAACATGTAAATCGAGGCTAGCGCATTGGG
This sequence comes from uncultured Ohtaekwangia sp., assembly GCA_964439205.1. Lineage (GTDB taxonomy): Bacteria > Bacteroidota > Bacteroidia > Cytophagales > Cyclobacteriaceae > ELB16-189. The sequence continues at coordinate 77,638 of CAYTNM010000013.1, read as the reverse complement.
TCGGGTTTTACCAGTAACTAAACCCATCAGTGTGTCCGTGTATGAGAGTGCGGTTGCAAATTCCCTTTGTGCTTCAGCCACCGAACCCAACGAAAGATAGTTTTTAGTGAGGCTGAGGTTTGATTGTGTTACCTTGGCGTATCTCAATGCTTGCTGCACCGTTTGCCGGGTTGAATCAAGATAGGCTATGTTTTTATTTTTATCGTAAACTGACCAATATACGATCCCCAAATCGGAAAAATACTGCGCCAACAACAAGGTGTCGTTCGTTACAATAGCAGATGCCAGTGCCTTCTTTGTAAACTCCAGCCCTTTACTCAATTGCTCCTGACGCAAAAAATCTAGTGCAATGCCATTATAAATTTTTGCCTTCAACGGAGCATCATCTACTTGCGCGCAACCGTCAAGTGCCTGAAAATAAAAATAAGTGGAGCTATCGTGATTGCTTTTTCTACTATAATAATTCCCTAATAGTCGTGAACTTTCAATTGAGACATAGGGATGAAATCGTCCTCCTAATTTATTTTGAGCCGTTTTAGCGCTGCTAAAGCTACCTTCAAAATCAGACTTGGATAAAAATATCAATGCCTGCAATGTGAAACCAACTGCCTGACAGCACGGATCTTCTGTTGCCATTAATGTATCAACTATTGCTGAGGCATCATCCTCTCGGCTCTTCCGAAGCAGGGATTCAAATTTCTTACGCGTTTCAGGCGTAAAGGAGTCGCAACTACAGATTGTCTGCTGGGCGATGATCTGATTAACAAAGAAAAACTGGCTGAGGAAAACAAATAGTGCGATAACTCTCATGATTCTCAAAAGTAAACACTTTTACAGAAATCTGTTGGTTACGTATAAGTTACTTACCTCCTTAACCCACCCTCAGAAACTCCGTCAATGCCCCGTGATGGGTTATGGTAAGTTTATGCATGGCGCGAGTACATGCAATGTATAACATACTTTTATCTACTGGTGTATGATAGTTGCTGGCCGAGGCGAACGGAATGATTACTTCATCAAATTCCAAACCCTTGGCCAAATGAGGAGTCGTGACAATGATTCCTTCCTGAAAAGTGGTACTTTCAGCCGTTAGTAAATGGGCCGTATGTTGTTGTTTAAGATAGGCAAATACCTGACTGGCCTGCGTACTTGTTTTACACAAAACACCTAACGACTGATAGCCAGACATCTGGAATGTTTGAATGCATACATCCATGGCAGCCCTTTCATCAACTTCCGTCTGAAAAGACTTTACTTCCGGTTCTTCTCCATGACGCTCCAAAGGAATACTATCCGGTTGAGCAGAAATCCGTTGAGCCAAACGGGTAATCTCGTAGGTAGAACGATAGCTTCGTAATAGTTTCACCACTTCTCCCTGCGGAAAAACCTGCTCAATGGCTTCAGCAGACGAAGCACTAAAGGGGTTAACGGTCTGTGCAACATCCCCCAAAATGGTCTTTTTGCACAAAAACATTCTTGACAAAACAGCATACTGAACAGGTGTATAGTCCTGCATTTCATCTATCAACAGATGCTTGACATGATTTTGAGGTTCATATCCCTCCAATCGCATGGTAAAGTAAATCAGCGGAAATACATCCGCATACTCAAGAGCACCACCAGGTAAATAACGAAGCAGCTGAGGCTTCCCCAGCCATCGATAAAAATCCTGATACAGGTCAAATACATTCCGGTACTTAAACATTTTAGGGATGGACTCCCAGATCAGCGTTTTTTCATGACCGGTCAATTTTCGTTGCACCTGGTTTCGTAAATAATTCTGAACATCTTTTACCACTTCATGAAAGCGTTTCAGCAAGGGAATGCGATGATAGGCACGAAAACGTTCCTGAATAAACGGGAACGGGATAACAATCTTCCCTACCCGAAGCTCGGTAAAAATAAAGTAGTTGTTTTCGATGTAAATCAAATACCGGTTAAGTTGCCGGAGAAATTCAAATGAAGCTTTTGCCTGAATTCGTTCCACAAACGCAGGGTCTGGTTCTTCCAACAACAACGCTACCTGTTGAAAGAAAGTTTGAAAGGTATATCTACTTTCTAACAGCTCGGTCGCCAATTCTTCCAAACCCATTTCCGGTATGTGTTCTTCTCCCAATTCCGGTAATACGTTACTGATATAGTCAGAAAATACTTTGTTGGGTGATAAAATCAGGATATCGCTTGCACGGATTTCCTCCCGGAAGCGGTAGAGTAAAAACGCAATCCGGTGAAGTGCTATGGATGTTTTGCCAGATCCTGCTACGCCCTGTATAATCATCACCGTGGCAGCTTCATTGCGGATCACAGCATTCTGGTCGCGCTGGATAGTGGCCACAATGTTCCTCATCTTGTCATCAGCCGATTTACTCAATTCCTGTTGTAGAATCTCGTCATGTATATTCACGGCATTTTCGATCATGAATTCCATTTTTCCATCACGAATCTTATACTGCCGTTTCAAAGAAATGGTCCCGCTAACTTTTCCGGAAGGTGTCAGATACCACGCCTCACCCAACTCAAAATCATAAAACATGGATGAAATGGGTGCACGCCAATCATAAATTATGTTCTCCTTTTGTGTTTCATTAAAAAAAGTATGAATACCTATGTAAATAGCTTCCTGTGATTCACCTCTGCCATCAGAAAAGTCGATCCGCCCAAAATACGGGGAGGCCATCAGTTTCAATAACTTGCGCTTTCGGTCTACTGCTCCTTCACCTGAAAAAGCCATCCGATTGACCGATTGACCAGCTGCCACCATGTCGGCTTCATCCATGCCAGACTGGTTTTCGTAGATATACTGTTTCTTTTGACGAAGTTCACTGGAATGCTGGCGTACATTCTCATCTGCGCGGGCCACCGCCAGCAGTAACATTTCCTTGACTTGCTCCAGGTATTCTTTTTCTTCTTGCTCTGTAGGATGGATCATTGGGTTCCTGAAAAGAACAAAGTTAACCAATTGGGGATAGTCCGGTCTTACCAATGGTCGATAGATCGTAAAATTTCAGAGTATTGTTTCGTTAAACGATCGTAGAGTCCGGTCTCGCAAGTATATCCTGCTATTTTAATGGAATCTTTAGTGGCGGTCTTATTCGTTACTGGCGGGGTCATACAACTGACGTTCATCCCAGCCCGTTGCATGGCGTGTGTTCGATTGGTAAACGCGTTGTCATTAGTGGTTTTGTTGCAAACTTCAAAGGTGCGTTTGGAATCATCGCGTATGATTTGCCAATAGGTTTTATTCATACCCGTTCATTTGTGTAAACTCCATTCGTATAAAACTATAAAATTTTGATTTTGGCCAGTAATTGAGCTTTGTGTGTTTCGCTGATAGGAATGATCTTCTTGTCAATGATCAGATTGGTTGAGTCAATGTTGCTGATCTTATCTACGTTCACGATGAAGGAGCGATGCACACGTACAAATTTTGCAGATGGTAACCGTTCCTCAATTTTCTTTAAGGTGCCATAAGTAGTTTGCAACTTATCATTCGTTTGAATTTTGATATAATCCCCAAAAGCCTCTATCCATAAAATATCTTCGATGGCTATTTTATGCAAAACCGAGTCGATCCGAACGAATAAGTGATGCTCACTAACTTCCGTCACCGGAGATTCGTTTTTTAAACGCGAAGCCACTTTCGTTACTGCCTGAAGAAATCTACCATAGTCGTTCACCGGCTTCAGGAGATAATCAACCACTGAAAATTGAAACGCATCAATGGCATATTTGGGATTCGAGCTGATGATGATCACGGCAGGTTTATACAGGAGTGCCTGAAGCAACTCTATTCCGGAAATTTCCGGCATCTCCACGTCCAAAAAAATCAAGTCAACTTTATTTTCGTTGAGCCACTGCAACGCAGCGGTCGGTGAAGAAAAAGAGTGTTTGACTGAAAGAAACCCGGTCTTTTGAGCCAGATTTTCAATCATCATCCGAGAAATGGTTTCATCTTCTACGATGGCACACGATAAATTCATACTACCCATAGTAATATTTCAAATGTACCATATTTAGCGCAAAGTTCAGTAGAACATTGGTAAACTGTTGGAGTTATCGTGGAAAGCAATGGAATCCCTATCCATTAATGGTATCGTAAAACTAAACACGCTTCCGGTGCCTGGGTGTGAGGCTACTTCTATAGTACCTCCCCACATTTCCACCATCTTCTTGCAGATCGCTAGCCCAAGTCCAATACCTCCCTTCGATCTGCTAATGCCTTCGTGCGCCTGACGGAAGGGTTGAAAGATGTGCTCCAGCATATCCGAAGGAATACCAATTCCTGTATCTTTCACACTTATCAAATAGTATTTATCATTTCTATCTATTGACAGGGTTACCGTTCCCAGGTTGGTAAATTTGATGGCATTACTCATAAGATTGATGATTACCTGTTGCAAATGCTGCGAATCAACATGAGCCAATGGTTCGTCATTTAAATTATTTATTAACTGCAACTCTATTCGCTTGCCCGTTAAAGAATAGTCATTTCTGATCCGCAAGAACACCTCCTCAACCACTCCGGCCAATTGAATCTCATCAGGATTTGCCCGGATCTCCCCTGTCTCTAAACTGGCTAAATCCAACAGCGACTCGATTATATTTTGCATATCGTTAGTTCTGCGCTTAATGATGCCCAGGTATTCATTTCGTTTGGCGGATGGAAGATTGGGGTTTTCCAGAATCTCCGCAAATCCCATAATACCCTGCAAAGGCGTACGTACCTCATGCGATAAATTGCCTAAAAAGATTGTCTTCAATCGGTTGGATTCTTCCGCTTCCTCCTTTGCCATGGTGAGTGCGCGCTCTGTCTGCTTTCTGCGGGTAATATCATGGTAATGCCACAGATGGCCATGATAATTATCATTAAAAAAAATGGGTATGTAATCGCGTTCCAACACGCGACCATCTACTAGCTCTAACTCCTCTCCCAGAACTTTTGTTTTTTCCTTTAAAATTTCAGATACCCGAACCGGAAAATCTTGAGAATTGCAAAATAAGTGCTTGGTCTGCTCGGCTGATTCTGAACAATCGGCTCCTTTCAACTGATCGGGTGAAAGGGGTATCCCAAACATCTGACAAAACTCATCGTTCACCAATCGTATTTTTCGATTGGCATCTTCTATGATTACGGCACCTTCCAGATTTTCCAAAAGAAGTTTTTGGGTGCGGTAAGATTCCTTCAATTCGTTCTCTGCCTGCTTCCGAAGTGTTATGTCACTGACCAATAGAGTACATCTTTTAACGCTTCCATCATTTTCGATTATCGGATTGAGTCTGATCTGGTAACTCATTTTTGCTGATATCCACCCTTTATCTATCTCCGCCACATAGGGTTTTCCAGAAAGAAGTACCTGATCGTAGATTTGTTGTGCTTTATGAGCAAACTCACTGGTGAACGCAAAAGCTTCTTTTATGGTTTTGCCAAGGTAATACGTAATGGGTCGGCTTAATTTAGTCTCATCCCGACACCAGAAATTTTTAAATCTTCCCGACTCATCAAACTCGATCACAAAATCGTCTATAGACGAAACGATCAGTTGAAGATCGCTTTTGATTTTTGTTTCTCTGTACTCGGATTTTCTCCATTCAGTTACATCCTGAGCGGAACCCATCACGTAAGGCATCTGACCGGGTTCATCCATTAATGTATTGCGAAAAAGAAAAATACGTTTCTGACCGCTCTTGGTAATGACCGTCATAAAACTCTCATAAGCCTTATCATGTTTAATTTTATCCAAATACGTTTGAAAATCCTTTTCTGATTCAGGCAGAAGTAGGGTAAGTATGTTTCTTCCGATCAGCTCACCCCGATTGTATTCCAAAGTCCTTTCTCCGGTATGGTTGATTGTAATCAGGTTTCCCAATAAGTCATGTGTACAAATCAGAATCATGCTATCTTCCACCAGTTTTCGGTAGCGGTTTTCATTGATCGCTAGCTTATCCCGTATTTCGCGCTCGGTAATAAGATTTTTCTCGGCATTCTGCTGAAGGGCTTCCAATGCCTGAAGGGTTTTGTAATCATAGTCGATTTTTAACCTTAGCACTACAATCGATATAGTTACGATCATCATCACGTTTACGACTAATAGCACAAGTGAGACTTCCGGAGTCAAAATAGCGGGCGTGTGTAAAGCAAATTCTGAATCAAAAACATAAGAAATCAACACCAGCAAGACGTATAAGACAATAACGAAGTAAAATTGATGAGTGCGCAACATGGTTATTGAACCCACCAGAGCCAATACCGACCAGGCCATGACGCATCCCGATGCAAGAAAGCCACCCAACTGCCATTGAAGTAAAAATGGCAGAAACATGCTGATTGTAATTTGAGTAAACACGGCCACTCTTAAATTCTTAAAGAATCTAAAGCTACCCATGTTGATAGCAGAGATAATTACATACCCAAACGGAATTATGGAAGCTTGATAAAGATCACAAAAAAGAAGGAGCCCGCCCCACACCATCCCTCCCAATGACATGAGCATCGCAAGATAGACGAGGATTGATTTAACTATCCTGATTGGTTTGGTATCCTCTTCGGAAATACCCCAATTTTGAATTTGATTTGTGATGGACATCAAAATGGCTATTAAGTGAAATGTTTCAATAAAATCTCACGAATAATGTCTCGTTTGGCGGGTTTGGTTAAAAAATCGTTAGCTCCAGCGGCTAAAGCCTGTTGTTTTTCTTGTAACCGTGTGGAGGCCGAGAGTGCTACAATCGGAACCAGAATACCTTTGGAACGGATAAATCGAATGGCCTCAACACCACTGAAATAGGGCATGTGTATATCCATAAAGATAAAATCGGGTGTTTGATCTGTCGTTTGACGGATAGCCTCGTGCCCGTCCGCTGCTTTAATTGCTACGCCCCCTAACTCCTGAACAAAAACTTCAAAAACCATGAAATTAACTTCATCATCCTCTGCAATTAATATTCGTTTACCGCTTAAAGGAAGATTACTTGCCACCATGTGTTGATCTGTTAAAATAGTTGATGTCTCTTGTAGTTGACTCATGATCACCCTGTTCCATTTTTCAAAGTATTGAATTCGTTCCAAATTTCGCTGAAGGTCAAAGGGATTATTCACAATCACCTCCCAGGCATCCATCTCTTGCATAAACTTTTGAAATCCGAAATATCCATAGCGTGCCTTCAGGGTGTGTAACGATTGACGTGCTGCTGCGCCCTGATGGGTAGTGATTAACTGGTTCAAGGTCTTAAAATATTGCGGGGTTTCCGCCTGGAAGGCCGAAATTAGTTGTGCAACCTTTTCAGAATCACCGCCCAACGTATCTAACAGTTGCTTTAGTTCCTGAACCAATTGCTCTCTTATTTCTAAGGCATCCTGCATAAAATCTGGTTGAAACAATAGTTATAACCCTAAAAGTACGAGTTCCAGCATATAGTCTTTCATCCTTTTAGCTGAGTAGGAATACTTACACGGTCAACTACCGGTTTTCAACGGTACAGACAAGCCGTGGCTCTAAAAACCTTATCTCATAGCTGAAACATGATCCACCGCGATAAGGGTATGGCTCACCGTTTACCAACGGCCAATCGCCTAATTTATTGAGCCCTCTGGGCCCTGCTTCTTAGCTTTGAACTATGAAAAGAAGAAAACCCATTTTAATACCCCTTAGCCTGTATGTTAGCAAACAACTTCTGAGATTAATTTTGGGCACACCTGCTGAGAGTTCCCGTTTGCAAATTCGCAGGTAAGGAAATGATGTATCCCAAACCTGATAATCGGTCATGATATCCTCGATAAAAAAAAGATGGTTACAGGCTATTCTGATTGGATCAACTGATCAATTGAGTTATCATCAGAAAATCAGGTTGCATACCTTGAATGGCTTTGCTGTAATTTCTATTCTGTTTGTTACTCTGTTTTCAATAATTTTTTGTTCGATAGGTTCTTACACTTCCCTACAATCGTTACCGATTGCCGGGGTAATGTTGGGAGTACTTTGGTTAAACTCCCGACATCGCTATGAATTAGCCAAAGGGTTTATGACCGTTTTACTGAATATCATCATCTTTGGAATGGCCATCCTCGATAGAAGAACGGGTACCGAATATGTATTGCTGGCATCGGCTTGTTCTGCGATTCTCCTCTTCGATAACCTCATTCATATTGCTGTCTCGTTTACATTAGCGCTGGGAAGCTTTGGCGGGTATATTTGGTACGATACCGTTTATCCGTTTGTTCCGGATCCCACCGTTCCTTATGAATACATGTCGGGTGTTGTTATGTTGGTTTCAGCTTGCGCAGTAGCTGCCCAACTGTTAGTGTACCGATCTTTAATAAACAGGTATGCTCGTGAGCTCCAAGAAGCCAACTCAAAAGTCATTGTCATGAACCAAGAACTAAAATCATCCTACGAAGAGCAACAAACTCTTGCATTACAACTCGACTGGATTGTTAAGCAAAAAGACAACGAACTACAATCCTATCTGGACGCCATCAATGTGCATGTCTATTCGGCTGTAACCGATAACCATGGTGCGATTTTAAAAGTAAACGATCCGCTAGTTAGCATCACAGGTTATCAAGAAAACGAGCTTATTGGAAAAAATTTCAGTGAATTTATTGAAGGGCGCTCATCTGAGCTTTTAATGCGGGAACTCATAGATACGCTTTCGAAAGGCAAAACCTGGCGGGGTGAAGTTAAAAACCGAAAGAAGGATGGGACATTTTATTGGATTGATATGGTGGTGATCCCACTCAAAAACGAAAGAGACGTAACCAACTATTTCCTAACATTAGCACTCCCTATCACCGAACGAAAAGAAGCGGAAGAGCAAAAAGAAAAAATTGCTCAGATGCTCGAAGATATCGCGTTCCGGGCCTCTCATAAAATCAGAGGCCCCATAGCACGTATTCAGGGGTTAACTAATTTAATGGATATTGGATTTATTCAAAAGGAGGAATTAACAAAAGTGTTGGAGTACTTCAAGGAAAGTGTTCTCGAAATGGATGTCGCCACGCGTGAACTCACCACCTTTATCAACACACACTTCGAAGACGAAAAACTGACATCTCCTGACGAAAATGCAAATTTTATGTATAAGGCGCTGTAAGCATGAAGACCATTCATCCATTTCACTTAAAGCTGCTCCAGGCGAGCCTTCCATCTGGATGGCGAGCATATCTAGCAGCTTCGCTTTTTGCATTAACCTCCTGTCTGACCGAAGGTCAAATCAATTCCCAAGTAAACTTTCATCATCTTACCACTGAAAATGGGCTCTCCAGTAATTTTACTACCAGTACGTTACAGGATAAAGAGGGATTTCTATGGATAGCCACACACAACGGATTGAACAGATATGATGGATATGACTTTATAAGATACACACATAGCCCGGAAGACTCTCACTCGATCAGCAGTAACCAAACCAACACTTTGTATGAAGATAGTAAAGGTAATTTGTGGATTGGTACCTTTAGCAGTGGCATCTGTAAATATGATCGATCCAAGAATGAATTTATCCGCTATGCCGAAAAGAAAAAAATATATGTGATTTGGGAGGATAGCCAAAAGATATTATGGGCGGCAGGCGAATATTTTATCGGCTATTTTGATAGCTCCCAAAACAAATTTATAGCAATCGATTGGGAAAATCCGGAAGATAATATCATGGGCGTATCCAAAACTACGACTGATAATCATATATGGGTAGCTACCGGAAACAATGGACTTTATCTATACAATACTCAAACCAGAAAAATTATCAATCACTATCTGCCCAACGGCTCAAAAAGCATTAGTACCAAAATGCTCTATAATGTTTATGCTGACTCCAATAATACCGTGTGGATCGGCACACAAGACTCTGGCTTAGATGTCCTTGATCTAAAAACAGGTTTCTTTACTAATTATCGTCATCAGTCCGGAGAGGCTAACTCGCTTCCTATTAATACCGTCACTTCATTTTTAGATAATGGAAACGTTTTACTAATCGGAACTCAGAACGGAGGCTTAAGTTTTTTCGATAAAAATGAAAAAAAATTCACCAACTATTATCCAGACTCAAAAAATGCGCGTGGTCTGAATAGCAATTCCATCGCACACACCGGTGGCGGCATTTATCGCGATAAGCAAGGTCTCATCCTCATCAGCACGCATTTTGGAGGTGTTAATATTATTGATCCATACAAGAATATGTTTGGAAAAATTGAACTGCCTCTTGATAACCCCACGGTAAATGCTATTATCAAGGATAAAAAAAACCGCCTTTGGTTAGCCACCGAAAAAGGAATAATTAAGATTGAAAACCAAGTGAGCAAAGCCTATCCGGGCAATCCCGGACTAGCCTTGGTGGAAGACCACGAGGGAAGAATTTGGACAGGCACTCATCGGGAAGGATTGAAGTTATTTGATGAAACATCAGATAGCTTTGTTCGTTTTGTTCATGATCCAAAGAATCGGAATAGTATTTCAGAAAACGAAGTTGCCAGCCTGTTAAAGAGTTCTGATGGACAGATGCTGTACATCGCCACCCGAAAAGGACTTTCAACCATGAGGCTTAAGACAGTAGGACATTTCGAAAATTACACCTCGCGGTATTGCGCTTATCAAGAACTTGACAACTTTAACTTCCAGATACAAAATGATTCGGATAGCACACTTTGGATATGCACGCGAGATGGATTGGTGAAAATTAATGTTACTACACACATTACTACTTGCTATCGGAATTCAATTGGTGATTCTACCAGTATATCTGATAACACGGTGTATACCATTTTTAAAGACAGTAGCAATAAAACATGGGTGGGTTTATCCGAAGGTCTGAACTTGTTGAATACTGCGGAAGGTAAATTTGAAACGATACTTCGTGAAATTGGTGCCCGGAGTATAATTGAAGATAATGACAGAAATCTCTGGTTGGGCACAAACAATGGGCTTATTAAATTCAATCCGGCTAATCGGGTTGTCAGAAGTTACGATCGGAGTGATGGCCTACAAGGTTTGGAATTTAGAGCTGGAGCTACTTTAAAAGATCAGGACGGCACACTTTACCTGGGCCATGATAAAGGACTCTTGGTCTTCCATCCAGATAGCATTCGTGATAACCTCAGTATGTTACCTGTTCGCATTGTTGACTTAAAAATATTTAACAAATCTGTTAGAATTTTAGCTCGAGACTCTATACTCAAACAATCTATTACTCAAACAAAGGAAATAAAACTATCCTATAAACATTCGGTATTTACTCTTGATTTTGTTGGCATTGACTATAGTAATCCAGCAAGCAATAACTACGCTTATATCCTGGATGGATTTGAAAAAGAATGGAACTATGTAGGCAACCAACGTAATGCTACCTACACAAACTTACCCGCTGGCACGTACACTTTTAGAGTCAAAGCTGGTAAAATCAATGGCTTATGGAATGAAGAGGGCGCTTCATTAATTATTCATGTGCTACCGCCTTGGTGGAGTATGTGGTGGTTTCGGGTCATAGTAATTGGGACTTTTGTCCTAGCACTTTACACTGGATACTTACTGAGAACCAGAAGCGTTCGTAATAAAAGTCAGTTATTGGAAAAACTCGTGGCTAAGCGCACCACAGAGCTGGTACAAAGTAAAAGGCAGGCCGATGCGGCAAATGCAGCGAAATCGGAATTCTTGGCCAACATGAGTCACGAACTCAGAACACCGCTCAATGGTGTAATCGGATTTACCGATCTACTAATAAAAACACCTTTAAACGAGACACAGCAGCAATACCTGAACACCGTATCTCAATCGGCTCATTCGCTTCTTAACCTGGTTAATGATGTTCTTGACTTTTCAAAAATAGAAGCAGGTAAATTAGACCTGTCAATCGAAAAAACAGACCTATTCGAATTAGGAAGTCAGGCCATTGATCTGATAAAGTTTCAGGCACAGAAAAAAAATTTAGAGGTTTTATTAAACATAGCACCCAGGTTGCCACGATTTGTTTGGGTGGACGAAGTGCGGCTCAGGCAAATTTTAATCAACCTGCTTGGCAATTCAGTAAAGTTCACGGAACATGGAGAAATTGAGTTAAAAATTGAATCCCTAGGCGAAAGTCCATCCAAAACCAATTTCAGATTTTCAGTAAGAGATACCGGAATGGGTATCGCTCCTGAAAATCAGGAAAAAATATTTGAAGTATTTTCACAGGGTGATGCTTCTACGACCAAGCGCTTTGGAGGAACCGGGTTGGGTTTAACGATAGCCAATAGCTTGCTTGCGCTCATGGGCAGTAAACTAGAACTTCACAGTGAAATCGGTATGGGAAGCACCTTTTACTTTGATGTCATACTCCGTTCCGAACAAGGCCCAACGACAGTCGAAGAAAACATCGGGCCATTAAAGAATATTTTGATTGTAGATGACAATGTTAATAATCGAACTATTCTAAAAGAAATGTTGGCCTTAAAAGATATTAATTCGGAACAGGCTAGTTCGGGCCTGGAAGCGATTGAATTGATTAAGTCTGGCCGAAAATATGATGCCATTATCATGGATTACCATATGCCTCAAATGAATGGCTTGGAAGCAGTCCGTCAGATAAAAAATCTACTACCAGCGGTAGAACAACCGGTGGTGCTACTATATAGCTCATCAGACGATGAACAAATCAGTAGCCTATGCGCAGAACTGGATATTCGGCAACGACTTGTAAAGCCGGCAAAAATGGATAAACTGTTTGATTCACTCTCCAAACTCGGATCAAAAGAACACCTGAACATCCCAAGTAAAAAATTAAAACTTACTCAAAATCCAACTTCAACAATCCAAATATCACCCATGACTATCCTGATTGCAGAAGACAATGCGGTAAACATGTTACTGGCCAGGTCCATTATTGAGAACTTACTTCCCAACGCTTATATTGTTGAGGCTGAAAACGGTCTTCAGGCAGTAGAGAAATTTATACAGGAACGACCGGATATTGTCTTTATGGATATCCGAATGCCTGAAAAAAATGGGTATGAAGCGGCTATGGAAATCAGAAGATACGAGATCTCCAGCGAAGTACATATTCCCATCATTGCGCTCACAGCCGGCACGGCTAAAGGGGAGCGTGAAAAATGTCTGGAGGCTGGGATGAATGACTATATCAGCAAACCCATTGTGCAGGATTCTATTCAAAAGGCGTTACTAAAATGGTTAAATCTACCAATTGAATTCAATCCCACTCATCAAAACCATGTTCCCGAAGAAAATACCAAAATGCATTTTGATTTCACTGAACTGAGTTATCAGGTTGGTAATAACGCGGATGTGATAAAAAAACTATTGACAACTTCCATCTCAAACATAGACGGATGTGTGGCAAACTTGCATCAAAGTAAGTCTGAAGGTAAAATATTTACAGAAGTTGCTCACAAATTAAGAGGAATAGCACTATCTGCTTGTTTCAATAAATTAGCAAACCTTGCGGGGCAATTGGAAGAAACAGATCCCAAAGAGATTCAAATTAATGTTCTATTAAAAGAAATAGAAAATGAAGTAGAACTAGTCAAAAATCTGATTGCAGAAACGCAGAATACAAAAATTGATCCCTGATCCCTAAAATGTATAACCGAAGCGATACGAACATTTTGTCTTTCCACCCGCAACTGAAACCAGAGCAGAGTTTCCGCGCTGTCACGGTATTGTGTACATTTCTACTCTCTTATCCGGTATTCGCACAGAATCAGATCATCGATAGTCTTGAAAGCGTTTTACTGACCAGGCTTTCGATTCAGCAGAAAATAGACGTACGTAACCAACTGGCATTTGAATACTATGATGTAAATGATAGTCTGGCGTTAAACCATGCACGCCAAGCTCTGGAAGAGTCGAATAAAAATAAATATCTGGCTGGAGAAAAGTATGCCAACACGTTGGTCGGATTGGGTTTATTGAGCATGGGTAATCATCTTGAAGCCATTCACTATTTCAAACGATCTGATCAAATTCATGCTCCCAACAGTCATACAATTACGATTGAAAATCAATTACAACTCGGATTAGCCTACGATGAACTGGGGAAATATGATTCAGCATGGAGTCAATATATGAAGGTTCGTCCCATGGTCGAAAAACACGCTCGCGAATACCTCCCCACCATGTATATTAGTCTGGCAGGGATATGTAAGCAATTATGGAAAAATGCAGAGGCGCTCGCCTATCTGGATAGTGCCAGCACTTTACTAGTTCCGGAGGACAACTATCTACTCATGGAGTTACATGCCTTGTATGGAAAAGTTTATCTCAGCATGGCAGAGCTTGAAAAAGCCGAAACTCATTTCAGTGAATTATGTGCGTTGGCGCAAAAAGGATCCGATTATTATCACAAGATAGAATGTCACCTGAATCAATCCCGGTACAGTATCGTCAAGGGCAAATATACGGAAGCTCTAACCTCCAGTCTGGAAGCTGTTTCTCTATCCCGATTATACAATTATTATCAGTATGTGGAGGTGTTGCATCAAACCGGAGATGCGTATCTGGAAATATCTCAGTTGGAGTTAACGGCACAATATCTTTATCAGGCATTACAACTCAGTGAGGCCGCAGGCCTAAAACACAAAACTGGACAGATCTATAACAGCCTGGCCTGGCTTACAAAAGTTCAGCGAAAACTTGATCTGGCCATGGACTATACTTACAAAGCCGAGACTATTCTGAAAGAAGTGGGCGATCCGGCAGGCATAGCTGAATCATATAACGTGCGAGGACTCACATATACTTTACTAAAAGATTATGCCAAAGCGGAGGTGGAGTACAAAAAAAGTCTTGCCATTAGAAAGGAAATCAATTTATCTAAAGGTATAGCAGGTTCGCTGTATAATCTGGCCGACATTTATCTGGAGGTGAACCGAAATGAAGAAGCCCTTATCTTGTTAAATGAAGTTGCCTCCATTGAAGAAAAAATTGGAAATAAGCCTGACTTATCCATGACTTATGGAATGATTTCCCGTCAATTAGTTCGGGATCGAAAATTCAATGAGGCCCTTTCCTATCTCAAAAGAGCAGAGAAACTGACAAAAGAAGATCCTTCATTGTTGATTCAGCGAGATCTGGCGCGCAGCTATTCATTCTATTATCTTGAACAAGGCGACTATAAAAACGCTTATCACTTTCAGCGGGAATATGAATATATAAACAATGAAATCTATGATCAAAAAGGCGCTGATAAGTTGGCCGAGTATGAAGCACTTTATAAAGTACAAAAAAGAGAACAAGAGGTAAAGCTTCTAAATGAAGAACATAAAAATCATGAAGAACGAATCATGCTTCAACAAACGAAACTCATTCAAAAAAACACGATTATTACTTTAGCCTTATTCATCATTTTGTTGATGGGCTTTATCGTATGGAAAGGATATTTGAACACAAAAAAGTTACGCGCGCTAACCATTGAAATACGTAATCAAAAAGAACATGCCGAGAGAGCCAGCGCTGCTAAATCAGATTTCATAGCTAACATCAGTCATGAAATCCGAACGCCTCTGAATGGCATCATTGGATTTGCTGATTTATTAGGAAGAAGTACACTAACCCCTACCCAGGCAAAACAGGCCAGCATCATTTCAAACTCTGGCCATTCCTTACTTCGTATCATTGATGATATTCTGGACTTCTCAAAAGCCGAGGCCAAAAAAATCAGTTTGAATTCCGACAAAATTCATTTATCAAAATTCTGTGGGCAAATAATAGATATGTTAAGTCACCAGGCTGAGGAAAAAGGACTCAAACTATCCTTTATGCCATCTCCGCAAACCCCTTCGTACATTTGGGCAGATGAGATCCGACTCAGACAAATACTTACCAATTTGCTAGCCAATGCTATCAAGTTTACTTCAGATGGATCGGTGGAATTAAAAATTGATATTCTCTCGAATAAAGTACCAAACAAGACCAAACTTCGGTTCTCTGTAAGAGATACAGGTATTGGAATTGATCCGAAAAATCAACAAAAGATTTTTGAAGCGTTTGTGCAAGAAGATATTACGGATAAAAAGAAATATGGAGGAACCGGGTTAGGTTTGTCTATTTCAAATGAGTTGTTGGCATTGATGGGCAGTCACCTGGAGTTAGAGAGCGAAAAAGGCAAGGGGTCATTATTTCACTTCACCATTGAATGTACTACAGAAACATGATGACTTTCATCCGCCAAATGACTAACCTGGGTGCAAACCACAAACTCCCAATCGACAAAACCCGTGGGATTATGATGTGCAACCAAATTTCGCTATTGGGTGTGGCTATCAGTTTCTTACTCGCCATTTCACACGGCATTCTAGTTACCTGGAATGTCGTGCCAATGCTTTGCTTTGCCGTTGGACTATTTTTTATTGTTCCCTTAATCAGTAATGCGTTGGGATACACAGTTTTTAGCAGAGTACTCTTAAGCTTTTACTTGCCCACCTGCATTGTCGCTATTTCCATTCTGTCTAAAATTTTCAGCTCACCCGAAGATCTTAAGTTTGAGGGCATTTACTTTACTTATCATTTCTTTCTTACCATCACAGCCATTGGAACGCTTGGACTATTTGAAACATCGTTAAAGAGATGGGGATACATTTTTGCGGTATACATAGCTGTTTTGATTATTTCATTCAACGCCCTGCACAACCTTTGTGGCGTTGGCTACTATCAAACGGGACATACTGATCCTCACTATTTATTTTTTACGGTAGTGGTGCTACTGGCTTATGGCGCCCTGTTAGGTGGCGTGTCTATCATGAAACGAAATATTGAGAAAAATGAAAAGGCATTATTAGCTGAAATTGAAGATCGTAAACGGGCCGAGTCGAATGCGGTACAAGCCAATAAAGCCAAGTCGGAGTTTCTGGCCAACATCAGTCATGAAATACGTACCCCCCTGAACGGTGTGATCGGTTTTTCCGATCTGGTATTGAAAACCAAATTAGATGCTACACAAAACAAGTACATGACTGTTTTAAATAAATCGGCCATGTCGCTATTGAACATTGTCAATGATCTCTTAGATTACTCAAAGATTGAAGCTGGCAAGCAAGAGCTGGAAATAGAAAAGTGTCGCCTTTCTGAATTAGGACAAGAAGTAATTGAGGGGTTAAGTGGTCAGGCTCAACAAAAAGACTTAAAATTGATACTGACGCTATCGCCTGACTGTCCGCACTATATATGGGCTGACCCCGTCAGGTTGCGGCAAGTGCTGATTAATCTGGTAGGCAATTCAATAAAGTTCACCCACCAGGGAGAAATTGAGTTAATCATCCAACTGATTGGGAAGAATAGCAATGGGAGATCATCTATTCGTTTTACCGTTCGTGATACCGGCATTGGCATTGGTCCTGAAAATCGGGAAAAAATATTTGAAGCTTTTGCGCAAGGAGACTCTTCCAGCACTAAAAAATATGGTGGTACTGGTTTGGGCCTTACCATAGCTAATTCCTTGTTAGCTCTGATGAATAGCACATTCGAACTTGACAGCGAAGTTAACAAAGGCAGTAGTTTTTCATTTACGTTAATTACGGAGACCGCATGAAGACTCTTTTTATTTCGAATATCGCCAGGCTAGGGGTGCAACAACATCTGTCAAGTGATGCTGCCCGAGCCATTGCGATGTCGAATCAAATAGCTATGCTTGGCATTGTCATTTGCCTTGTCTTATTTGTGTTGCAGGGAAGTTTATTAGCATGGGATGCTACTGCCATGGCCACCGGTGCGGTAGGATTCATTTTTGTGTTTCCGCTATTGGCCAATTCCTGGGGCTGGACTTTAATCAGTCGCATTTTTATCAGCATCCATTTTCCCACGAGCATTTTATTGGCCTCTTTATTCAGCAAAATCACCAATACCAACCCGACCGTCAATTTCGAAACACAATACTATGATTACCGCTTCTTCATTATGATCTCGGGTATTACAGCCTTGGTGCTGTATGACCAGCGAAACCGCACCTGGAGTTATTATGCGATAGCGTACATCGTTTTACTTTTGGTACTCTTTGATCCGATTCATAACTACTTTGGCGTGGGCTATCATCAGACAGGCCATCGGGACTCTTCCTATTATTTTACCAATATCGTTGTGCTGCTGGCTTTTGCAGGGCAGGTATTGGGCTTGTACATTTTGCGCTCTGGTATTGACAAAAATGAAAGCGATTTATTAAGAGAAATTGAGGAGCGCAAAAAGGTTGAAGCAGAAATCAGAATAGCAAAAGAACAGGCAGTGGCAGCTAGTGCTGCCAAGTCAGAATTCCTGGCAAACGTAAGTCACGAGATTCGGACTCCCTTAAACGGTGTTATTGGGTTTTCTGATCTGTTACTAAAAACACATCTTGATTCCACGCAGTCAAAATACATGAGCGTATTGAACAAATCAGCTCATTCCTTGCTTGACATTGTAAACGATATACTTGACTTTTCTAAAATTGAAGCGGGCAAGATTGATCTGGAAATTGAAAAGACAGATATTCATGAACTATGCACGCAGGTAATGGAAGCCATGCGTTATCAGGCTCAACAAAAAAATCAAAAATTGATGCTCTCCATTAGTCCGGAAACTCCATCTCTTATCTGGGCAGATGCGATAAGACTGCGCCAAATCTTAACAAATCTTTTGGGGAATGCCATTAAATTTACGGAAGAAGGCGAAGTTGAATTAATCGTGAGGCCGACAAACCAAACAAATGATCAGGTAACGATCCACTTTGCGGTACGAGATACTGGCATTGGCATAGCATTAAAGAATCAACAAAAGATATTTGAGGCCTTTGCGCAAGTGGATGCATCCAACACCAAGAAATTTGGCGGTACGGGTCTGGGGCTTACCATCTCGAATAAATTACTTGCACTCATGGGTAGCGAATTACAAGTAACCAGCGAAGTGGGAAAAGGAAGTACGTTCAGTTTTAATATTTCCTTTAAGAGTTGATCATTCAAAAATAGCCACCTTTTAAAAACGTATTAATACACCACCGGATTGTATAATTGTACCTTAACTCACCAGATGAAATCAATCTTTTATGATTCGTTTTCTTCTCGCTTCTGTATAATAAAAGTGATTTGTATTTGCGTCACTTTAGTATTCTCTCCCTTTTTTGGAAGTGCTCAGGTCGCAGACAGCATCAGGCGCGGAATACTCACCGGATTATCTTCAGAAGCGAAAGCTGATACGCTAACGTTGTGGGGCGTTGAATTACTGTTTTCCAACCCTTCAGAAGCCCGGATTCTATTCACTGAATCCCTTCGGTTGGCAGAGGAAACCCAATACTTGAAGGCCTCCGCATTGGCATTAAAAAACATAGCTATCTCATATGACCTTCAGGGTAATTCCAACGAAGCCATCCGATATTATCTGAGGGCGCATACGGTCTATGAAACGATCGGTGATTCAGTCGGGCTCTCAAAAGTTAAAAACAACCTTGGCATAGCTTATAAAAATCTCGATGATATTGACAATGCCCGAAAGTTTTATGAGGAGTCTATTTTGATCAAACGGTCGTTGGGTGATATTAAGGGAATCGCTTACGGGTATAACAATATCGGAGAACTCTACAAGGCTAGAAGCGAATTTGAGCCATCGCTGCTGTTCTTTCATAAAGCTTATACCCTTTTAGATTCCCTTGGAGATGGAGAAGGGCTTTCTGCCGTCCTTACCAATCAGGCAGATGTATATCTGGATTTAAAGAAATATACTTTAGCCATTGACCTCACACAGAAAGTCATTAAAATTGAAGAAGCCGAAAACGATAGATACGATTTGTCGTTATCTCATTTGCTATTAACCCGGGCGTATCTAGAATTGAATCAACTCGACCGGGCTTGGGTTCATGTTCTGGAATCCGAGAAAATGGCAGAGCAGATTGGCGCTTTCCGTGTTTTTTATCAAAGCCAACGTGCGAAAGTTGAAATCCTGAAGCGCCAGGGTCGAACACAGGCAGCTCTTTTTCTTTACGAAAAAATACTTCTCCTTGATGACAGCCTGGATCAATTGAATCAGGCTGAAGCGACCGCTCAATTAAAAGCAAAATACGAAAGTCAACAATATGAAATGGCGATTATCAATCTAAAGCAAGAGTCACAGCTAAAAGAAGACTTGATTGTTTCTGAAAAACAACGGGTAGTTATTGGAGGATTTGTTATTGTCTTATTGATCACATTGATCTTCATTACGTATTTCTTTTATAAGATAAGCCATAAAAAAAATAAGGAACTTCGATCAAAGATCATGGAACGAGACAAAGCCATGGAACAGGTTAGGGTGGCTAACTTAGCCAAGTCAGAATTTTTAGCCAATGTTAGCCATGAAATACGAACACCTCTCAACGGAGTGATTGGTTTTTCAGATTTATTGATGAATACCAAGCTTGATTCCACCCAAGGTAAGTATCTGACCATCTTGAATACATCGGCCCGATCTTTACTCACGATTGTCAATGATATTCTTGACTTCTCAAAAATCGAGGCGGGCAAAATTGAATTGAAGATCGAGAAAACAAATATTCGCGAGCTGGCCTGGCAAATAATTGACAGCTTGCACTATCAATCAGAACAAAAAAAACAACGCCTGTTGTTTTCTATTTCTGATGAAATCCCCTCAGAGTTGTGGGCTGATCCGGTCCGCCTGCGGCAAGTGCTTATCAATCTTCTGGGAAATGCTGTCAAATTTACAGAAGAAGGAGAAGTTGAATTAAGTATACAACTATTAGAGAAAAAAGAAGGCCAGGTACGTCTGCATTTCTCTGTCAGAGATACGGGCATTGGTATTGATCCTGAAAATCAGAAAAAGATATTTGAGGCCTTTACACAAGTGGATGCATCCGTTACCAAAAAATTTGGTGGAACAGGTCTTGGACTTACCATTTCGAACAAAATACTTGCCCTGATGGGGAGTCAATTATGTGTAACCAGTAAAGTGAGCGAAGGAAGTACCTTTTATTTTGATTTGACTCTGGATACGATCGTGTAGATATAATTCATTCGGTCCGCAAGTCATCCCTCCCTTAATCAAACAATGACAATTGTGTTCTTTGTCTTTCTTTCAGGACGGACGGATTACCCGAAGCTTTAATGGTAACTAGTTCAGTTTCCTCATAGCGTGAAGCGATCATGATCCTGGTTGTTCCTGCCACCCGGTTGAACATTTCTGCTACTATTTCAGGCTTGTTATTGTTTTTGGACAGATGTCCCAAAAATAAGTGAGTCATACATGGCGGTCGGTATTGCAAAAATAACTGCAATGCCTGTCGATTGGAGATATGCCCCCACCCTCCCCGGATACGATCTTTTAACATGGCGGGATACCCTCCCGTTTCCAGCATTTCCTCATCATAGTTAGATTCCACAATAGCTGCATGACATTGCTGGAAGTTGTTAATCAAATCTTCGCACACGCGTCCCATATCTGTAAAAACGCCCACGTTAACACCCGCATAGGTGACGATGAAGCTATGCGGATCGTTCGCATCGTGAAACTTTGGTATTGCCGTGATTGTCAGCGTACCAATCGTGACGGGTTGGTAGGCAGAAAAGTCATTAGCCAATCCTTCACTCCACTCCAGAGAAGGATTTTTGCGCGTTCTCTTAGTAATGTACACGGGTATTTTATGTCGCTTGGCCAGTTTGTGCAATCCAAGGATATGGTCTTTATGTTCGTGGGTCACAAAAATACCCTTGATCTTTTTGATGGAGAGCTCGAGGCGTTTTAGCCTTCGTTCTGTTTCCCGGCAAGAGATGCCTGCATCAATCAATATCGCGTCTTGTTCGTTACCGATATAGTAGCAATTGCCATTGCTGCCAGAATTAAGAGAAGCCACCCGCAACGCCATCTCTATTTTTTGTTCGCCAAATACACTCCGCTGATGATCAGCATCATCCCAGCCAAATGCCACAGAGTCAATACTTCACCATCTACTACCCCCCACATAACCGCTACAATTGGCATGATGTACGTGACCGTGCTGGCATATAGGGGTGTGGTCATTTTCACCAACTTATTAAACACCAGGTTGGCGAGCGCAGTCCCCATAAATGCTAACAGACAGATAAATCCAAACGCCTGCCAGGCACCGGGAGCCATTTGAAGTTTATTAACAAAGTCAGTGAATCCAAACAGATAAATGGCAGCTAATGGCCCGATAAACAGAACAGAAACACTGGCGATGGTAATAGAACTAAGCGCAGGAATTTTAAACTTGACCCAATTCAGATTAGCACCATACAGCAAGCAAGCTCCCACAATCAAGAAAGCATACAGATTGATTCCGCTGATGGAGCCTCCCGAACGTGACAAGGCCAGAAGCACGGCCCCACCAAAGGATAAGATGATCCCGACAATGGCATAATTTTTAAACCGCTGCTGAAAAAATAATGCACCCAAAATCATCGTCCATAAAGGAGAAAGAGTATTTAAGATGCCAGCCACAGAGCTGTCCAGTCTGGTTTGGGCTGAAGCAAACAAAAAGGCCGGAAAGAATATTCCCATCAAACCGGATAGAAAAAGTTTCCATCCATCTCCTGCTTTTAAATCTTTTAAACGGGGCAAGGCCAAAGGCATTAGAAAAATCATCGCGGCCGTCACACGCAAGGCTCCCACTTCGTCCGGAGCAAATACTTTCAACCCCTGTTTAATCAGGATAAACGAAGTTCCCCAGATCAGCGAAAGAAAAATGAGCAGGAAGATGGGTGTGGCACCAATATTTTTTTTCACAAAAGCAGATGAACGAGTATAGATTAAAAATTTTTAAGTGACCCTGATCACTTTACATCAAAAATAAACATAACTCAGACAAGGCTCAAACCCGATTCTTGCATAGGTTAACTCACCACCGATGCATAAGCATCCATGACCTCATCTAAAATAGCATGCACTTCTTCCGCTGTGGCAGCCTCCACCAGCCGTGTCCGATAGGGTTTAAAGTCCGGAATGGAACGAAAGTAATTTGTATAGTGCCTGCGCATCTCAAATACGCCCAGCTTATCCCCTTTCCATCGAATGGAAAAATCAAAATGCTGACGGGCTACCCGAACCCGTTCTGGCATATCGGGTGGCAATGGATGTTCTCCATGTCGGAGATAGGTCTTGATTTCATTAAAAATCCACGGGTAGCCAATCGCTGCCCTTCCAATCATCACTCCGTCTACTCCGTAGCGATTTTTATATTCCAGGGCTTTCTGTGGCGAATCAATATCTCCGTTTCCAAAAATAGGAATATGCATGCGCGGATTTTCCTTCACTTTGCCAATCAGAGTCCAATCTGCGCTTCCTTTATACATCTGCACGCGGGTTCGTCCATGGATGGATAGCGCCTGGATACCAATGTCCTGAAGTCGCTCGGCTACCTCCACGATATTCCGGGTGTTGTCGTCCCAGCCCAATCGTGTTTTAACAGTCACGGGAAGTGAGGTGGCCTTTACCACCTCCTCTGTCATGCGAACCATTTTTGGTACATCCTGAAGCAAGGCCGCACCGGCTCCCTTGCAAGCGACCGCTTTCACCGGGCAACCATAGTTTATGTCTATCAAATCTGGACCTGCCGCACCGGCTATTTCGGCTGCCTCACGCATACTATCCACGTTGCCCCCAAATAACTGGATGCCAATGGGCCGCTCGTATTCAAAAATATCCAGTTTTTGTTTGCTTTTAGCGGCATGTCGGATTAGTCCCTCGCTAGAAATAAATTCGGTATACATCAAATCCGCTCCACCTTCCTTGCATACCGCACGAAATGGCGGATCGCTTACATCCTCCATAGGAGCCAGCAGCAATGGAAAATCACCCAACTCGATTTGACCTATTTTCACCATATTTGCCCGCAAAAATACGCTTTTAAAACAGATGCTGGAGTATAGGGACAAGCCGGTGTGGCAAGAATTGGTCGTTATCATCATTGCCGTAGGAGTTGGACTGTTTGTAGGAGCCGGAATTGGGGCGTTTATAGGGTCCTTTTTTTATACAGGAGATGGGGATCCACTGTTGGCGTTTACAAAAGCCCCTGACGAAACTGTAAAAATTTCATTGTTAGTCCTGCAAGGGTTTACCTCCTTGTTTGGCTTTTTTCTGGTTCCTTTAGTCGCCTGGAGCACCTTCACCAAAAAGACATTCAAAAATCTTCGGGGTCAATGGCCGTCCACGCACATCTGGTGGCTGTTGCCACTGTTGGTCATCGCTTTTGTTGTGGTGGATTCGCCTGTGATTTACTGGAATATGCATCTGGATCTTCCCGATTCTGCTTTTGAACAATGGGCCAGAGCTCAGGAAGATCAATTAGCTGAAATCACCAGGCTGCTCACTACTTTTGTTTCTCCCGGGGAATTTATATTGGCGTTTGTCATAGTCGCGATCATTGCCGGTATTACCGAAGAATTTTTGTTCCGCGGGTTAATTCAAAATGCGATGCATCGTGGGCTGGGAAACCCCCATCTGGCCATCTGGTTTACGGCCATCATCTTTAGCGCAATCCATGCCCAGTTTTATGGTTTTGTACCCCGCATGTTATTGGGGGCCTTGTTTGGTTATTTGTACGTGTGGTCCGGAAATATCTGGATTGCCATCGGGGCACACATCATTAATAATGGATTTTCATTGGTCATGATGTACCTGGCCCAACTCAATCAGGTAGAGATGGATATGGAAAATGAAATTGCCCCCTGGCCGTTGATCGCCATCGGGCTTGTTTTAGGTGTTGGCATCCTGATCTATTTCTACAAGCATTTTCGGCAAATGAAACAGCCGTCTGAATCCCTGCGCTCGTGACCGAAAAGATTAAATCGTATAGCAATCTGGTGCAACGGATCATCACTGCGGTGATCGGTGCCGCGGCTGTGGTGGCTGGAATCATGTTCAGTGAATGGACTTATTTTCTAATCTTTTTCATCATCACTGGCCTGACGTTATGGGAGTTTTACAAACTGGCTGGACTGGACGGGATGCTTCCGCAAAAATCGTTTGGGACCCTACTGGGTCTTTTGATTTTTTGCCTGTCATTTTTCATTGAACGTGGGGATATCTCTTACCGCTATTATTTTATTTTTTTTCCGCTGCTCTCCTGCGTATATATGATCAAGCTCTATAAAAAATTTGAGCGCAAGCCCTTTACCAACATTGCGTTCAATTTTTTAGGCATTTTTTACGTGGCCATTCCTTTTGCCTTGCTTAACATTGCCACCTTCGAAAACCGGGCTTACGATTATCAAATCATCTTTGGCTGTTTGTTTATTCTGTGGGCAAGCGACACAGGAGCCTATTTTGCCGGCACTTTTTTTGGTAGGCGGAAGTTATTTGAACGAATTTCACCTAAGAAATCGTGGGAAGGATTTATCGGGGGAGCCATACTGGCTTTCCTCTTTGCCTACAGCCTTCCTTATTTTTTTCATGCCATCGGACACCCACCCACTATCCTGTCCTGGCAGTGGATGGTAATTGGGGTGATCATTATTGTGGGAGGTACCTTTGGCGATCTGGTGGAGTCGCTTCTCAAAAGAAGTATTGAGATCAAAGACTCCGGCACTACCTTACCGGGGCATGGAGGTTTTCTGGATCGGTTTGACGGGCTTCTGATTTCGGCTCCATTTATTGTGGCTTTTTTAGAAATTTTTTAATGTTCGCTTTCTTCCGTTAAAATTTTTACCGGGTTATTAAAATTTGAAAGCTTTTTTTTGAAGACGGTCTCATTTTTAAGCCTAGTATTTGTTTAAGTTGATTAATATCTTCTTCATTGGGTGATTTAGGAACCCTTTCTTACAGTAATAAACAAACTTGTCACTTCTCAATTTCTGTATCTTTGCAACCGTTTACGGGATAGACTCCTGGAGAGGATAACCTGTCTACAAAACAAAAAAAATAAACTACTTATCTGATATGGGATACATTGAGCCCGCACCGATTGTTGACAAGGAAAATCCGTTTGAAGCGATGATGTCGCGCTTTCGCACGGCATCTCAATTACTAGGATTGGATGAGCAAGTATACAATGTGTTAAAGGCACCTACCAAACAGGTAATTGTATCCTTACCTGTTACCATGGATGATGGTACAATCCGGGTGTTTGAAGGATATCGGGTCATTCACTCAACTATTTTAGGTCCTTCCAAGGGAGGTATCCGATTCGATCCGCACGTAAATCTGGATGAAGTTAAGGCCCTGGCAGCATGGATGACCTGGAAATGTGCCGTAGTGGATATTCCTTATGGTGGAGCCAAGGGGGGAGTAGCCTGTAACCCGCGGGAAATGTCTGCCGGTGAAATTGAACGACTCATGCGTGCCTATACGCAAGCTCTGGTGGATGTTTTTGGCCCCGATCAGGATATTCCAGCACCAGACATGGGCACCGGACCCAGGGAAATGGCCTGGCTGATGGATCAATATTCACGCACTCAGGGAATGACCGTTGCCGCTGTGGTTACCGGAAAGCCCATCGTGATGGGGGGGTCTCTTGGACGAACCGAAGCTACTGGCCGGGGAGTGATGGTGACCAGTCTGGCCGCCATGGAAAAGCTAAAAATCAACCCCTACAAAGCAACCTGTGCTGTTCAAGGGTTTGGAAATGTGGGTTCATGGGCCGCTCGTTTACTAGCCGAACGGGGATTAAAAATACAGGCGGTCAGCGATCTGGGTGGAGCTTACTATAATGAAAACGGCATTGACATTGAGAAGGCAGTGGCCTATCGTGATAAAAACAAAGGCTCCCTGGAAGGATTTGCGGAAGCTACAAAGATCAGCGGTGATGAACTCCTGACGCTTCCGGTGGATGTATTGGTTCCGGCCGCTACGGAAGATGTTATCACAGCCTCCAATGCCCCAAAAATTCAGGCGAAGCTAATTGTGGAAGGAGCAAACGGTCCTACTTCCTCCAAGGCCGACCATGTCATTTATGAAAAAGGCATCAGTGTGGTCCCGGATATTCTGGCCAATGCCGGAGGGGTCACCGTTTCTTATTTCGAATGGGTTCAAAATCGTTTGGGTTATAAATGGACAGCCGACCGCGTCAATCGTAGAAGCGACCGGATTATGAAAGATGCTTTTGACAATGTGTATAAAGTAGCTTCTGAGTATAAAGTATCGCTGAGAATAGCGGCTTATATGGTCGCCATCGATAAAGTGGCTAAAACCTACAAGTTCCGTGGAGGGTATTAGCATCTGAGGTCTTAGCGTCTGACCGATTTGATTCTTCAAAATTGCGGTGCGTATTCAAATACCACCGCTTTTATTTTTACTTTTAAGTCCGAAATCGTGCATACAATGACCATTCACAAAGAAGGCAGGACATTATTGTTTGTTTTATTGTTTGTTTTATTTGGCCTTAACTGGGCGATCTACTACTTTTTTCCAGATCATTCGTTGATCCAAAATACATGCATCGTTATTAGCATCGGATTTTATCTGCTGATTCTTCAGTTTTTCAGGAGCCCTGTTTTTGACATTGCTAAAAATGAAAACCATGTGATTGCTCCTGCTGATGGAAAAGTAGTGGTCATTGAAGAGACCGAGGAGACCGAATATCTGAAATCGAGACGCAAACAGGTTTCAATATTTATGTCACCGATTAACGTTCATGTGAATCGTATGCCGGTGGGGGGTGTGATTAGCTATTTTAAATATCATCCCGGCAAATACCTGGTAGCGTGGCATCCAAAATCCAGCACGGAAAACGAGCGGACTACTGTAGTTTCCAAAATGAAAAATGGCACGGAGATACTCTTCCGTCAGATAGCCGGGGCGTTGGCACGCAGGATTAAATGGTATGTTCGTGAGGGGCAAGTGTTGGAGCAGGGGGAAGAGTTCGGATTCATCAAATTTGGCTCGCGGGTTGATATTTACTTACCCCTGGAGGCTAAAATCGTTGTCAAACCCGGAGATATTACCAAAGGAGGACGGACGGTCATTGCTCACCTTTAGAGTGTGAATGATTAAACAGAATGGCTGATTTACACGAACGGGGCTTCCTAACGGGCGTTTCACATATTTATTAGTTACCTTGCAGCAAGCGTATCGATAAATTTCCGTTCTATCTGTACGAATGAAACTCTCATAACATGAACCTGAATCTCAAATTTGCCAACCGGCAACAAGACTTTTTTATCACGCTGAACAAGCGCGTAAATGAGTACTTTAAAACCAATCAAATCGAACGCACCGCCAACACAGAAATGGTTATCAAAACCATTTTTATGTTTGCTCTCTACTTTACCCCCTACTTCCTGATGATTAGTGGCATGTTTACTAATGGTTGGGTGCTCCTGGGTCTTTGTTTTGTCATGGGATTAGGAATGGCTGGCATTGGTCTATCGATCATGCACGATGCGAATCATGGGGCCTACTCCAACAAAAAGTGGGTAAATGACTTTTTAGGATATTCCCTGAACCTGGTGGGTGGGCATGCTTTTAACTGGAAGGTTCAACATAATGTATTGCATCACACCTATACCAATGTTCATGATACCGATGAAGACATCAGCCCCCGGGGTGTATTGCGCATGGCCCCCGGTACGGACTGGAAATGGATGCATCAGTTTCAACATTTATATGCCTGGTTTTTTTATGGTCTGCTTACCCTGGTGTGGGTGGTATTTAAAGACTTTGGAAGACTTGTTAAATATGACCGCGAGGGTTTAATCAAAAAACAAAAGACCTCCGCTCTTGCACAATGGATCGGGGTTATTCTTACCAAAATAATAGTTATTGGTTATCTTTTTGTGATTCCCTATCTCCTGCTGCCGGTTTCTATTGGCGAACTGCTATTGGGTTTTTTAGTGATGCATTATGTGGCTGGTTTTATTTTGGCCATTATTTTTCAACCTGCGCACGTCATTGAAGGAACGGAATACCCGGTTGGAGATGCCAATGATAACCTGGAAAACTCCTGGGCGATCCATCAGTTGCATACCACCACTAATTTTGGTCATCGCCAAAAATTGTTTTCATGGTATGTGGGTGGGTTAAATTTTCAGGTGGAACATCATTTGTTTCCCAATATCTGTCATGTCCATTACCGGGCCATTGCTCCCATTGTGGAACAAACAGCCAAAGAGTTCGGTTTACCTTACAAATCGAAAGAAACATTTTGGCAGGCAGTGGTGGCCCATGCCGAGCAATTGCGCATTCTCGGGCAAAAACCTGTGACTAGCTTAGATACATCGTTAGCTTAGTGTCATTGCCAGGCAAATACTCACACAAAATTCATGTCACAAAAAAATCCAGAGAATTGTTCTGGATTTTTTTTATTTCATTTGGGTCAACAAAAACCCATCAGCCTATGACCTCATCAAACGCCTTGGTAAATAATTTCATCTCCTCCAGCGTACCAATACTTACCCGGCACCATTCTTTTTCTTTATAATCCCACACCCGGATTTGAAATCCTTTAGCGAGTGTCTGTTCTAATATCTGTTTACCGGATTTAGGGGCGGGAAATAAGACCACGTTCGCTCTGGATTTTCCATGAATCCATCCTTTGGATGAAAGATAATTACTGAAATAAGCTAAGGCCTCGTTGTTTTTCTTGCGAGTATAAATAGCAAATTCATGATCCTCCAAACTCGCCTTAGCCGCTGCCAGGGCCGCCTGATTAATGACAGCACCCATCTGAAAACGTGCCAGTTTTTTAATAACATCCGGAGGGGCTATGGCGTAAGCTATTCGCAAGCCTGCCAATCCATGCACTTTTGAAAATGTTCTGGAAACAATGACGTTTTGACCCTCTTTGACCAATTCAACCATGGTGCGCTGTTCGTCTGGTTCCAGAAATTCGATGTATGCTTCATCGACAAACACCGTAGTTTTTTTACTCATTTCCTGACAGAAATTTTTGAATTGGTCACCCGGTATGAACGTGCCTGTCGGATTGTTTGGGTTACATAAAAATAATATTCGCGTATCACTTTTCAGTGCCGAGGCTAAAGCTGGTAAATCGTGAACCAATTCGCTATTCAAATCAACTTTATCCCAACGGGCGTTAAACTTCTCCGCATAGTCCATCAGGAGTCGGAACGTAGGGTAGGCTGAAAGCACCGAGCCGCCTTCCAAACCTGCACCCATACCTGTCAGGCACAGTGTCTCCGAAGAACCGGCCGTAACTAAAACATGATCTGCACTGACTCCTTCTTTTGCGGCAATCGCTTTTTTGAGTTCGTTGACACCATCATTCGCATAGCGGTTAAATTCATCCATGGCGGCCACCAATGCTTTGCGCGCTTTGGCTGATGGACCATACGGGTTTTCGTTGGATCCCAATCGCACCAGTTTGCCGTTAGCAGCCAAAGGATTGAGCCATTCCTCGGCCTTGCTGACCGGAGCGGCAAACAGTTGATCCGCCCAGGCGGAAGTGATCATCATACCGGCCGTTAAACCGGCAGCGGATTTCATCCAATTTCTACGGGAATAGTTTGTCATGGGAAGAAGTTTAAGGGAAGTGAATGTAACAAAAAGAAATCGTTGACAAAATACTATTTATGTAAAGCCCCTTCTCATCTAAAAGAAAGGCAGGGACGTTGGAATTCCATCACCCGAATCGGATGGGTTGGAAATAAGGAGGTCCTTAATAAATGTATATTATCAAAGATTCACCAGGGCGCTCGCTGAAACTGCGTGACATACGATTTGCCATCCAGCACAATCATCGGGTCTCCGGTTCGGGGATGATTGATCTTCTGAAGTTGATAAGAGCCCTGCCCCTGTGTTTGCGAGTTGTAATAAATACGATCCCCTTGTACTCGCCAGGTACCTCTATCGCTGGATTGCGAATTTGTTCCCCCGGCAAATTCATTGGTGTTAACACTCATCGAACTTTCTGAGTAATACTCATAAGTACCGTTGGCATGTAGTGTAATACACTCATCTGCACTGGAACCTCCGCTATTCGTAGAAGTTACGTTTACAAAACACCATTTGCCGGCTAATTCCGCTGACCCGTTACCGGGCATAGCTGTATTTGGTTTTTCTTTTGTTAACCCTCGCTGATAAACAACATTTTGACCATTGGCACTCAAGGTGAGTTGATTGTTTTGGATTCCATAAGCAAATCTGGCCTGGCCTTGCGGTAAAGTAATAGCAACAGATTCCCGGGAGGCTTCGTATGGTAGCGTATTCCCGAGGTAAACGCATGTGCCGTCCTTTCTAAACTCGATTGTCTCCCCGTTACCCGACCATATTCCGATAAGTCCTGAAGTGGAAGCGGTTGACTCTGGCGTTACCTGAGTCCTGGGTTCAGTTTTTCCTGCCGTTCCGCTCCGGGTAAAGGCAATGGGCCCATCTAAATCACCATCGGAAAGTGTGAGTGTGTTGACGGCTAATGCAAATGTATAAACGGTAGATTCACCATTTGTCATGACCGTAAGTTTATTTCCCTGCACCGCAAACCGGATAGGTTCACCATCAAATTCACCATTACCATCGGGTTGAAGCATTAACGTCATTTGATATCCAAACTGATGATTGTGCCAGATTCCATGAATCTTGCCCGATGGCTGCGCCTTCGCTCCGATTTGAGCGGAAGCAGCAGAAAATAACCCAGTCATGACCAAAGCGAATAGGAAGCGCATACACTGAATGTTTATGCAGCGAAGGTAAGAAAAGCTATGAAACCCTTACAGCGATCGTTCTACCAACCGCATAATCTGCTCCAGATAGATACAATCTGTTTGATCAAAATCATTGAGTCGATCACTGTCAACATCTAATACGAGATGGACCACCTGGTTTTTAAAACCCGGAATTACTACTTCCGATCTGGAATCTGAACTACAAGCAATATGTCCGGGAAACTGATCCACATCTGGTACCAATATGGTGCGGGCTTCTTTCCAGCTTGTTCCGCATACCCCTTTGCCATAGGAAATGCGGGTACAGGCAATCGGACCTTGAAACGGTCCTAACACCAATTGATTTTCTTTTACCAGATAAAATCCTACCCAAAAGAAACCAAAAGTTTGACGAAGCGCAGCACAAACATTTGAAAGATTCGCAATCAAATCTTTTTCTCCATCGATCAGGTTTTCGATTTGAGGCACTAATGTCTGATAGCGATCCTGCTTGCTTCCATTGGCTATGACTAAACTTTCTGCCATGATTTGATTCTATTCAAGTATCGTTGGTGGGGTGGGTTGTTCTTGTAAAGAGGGATCACTTGTATCCGACAGGGTTTGATCTTCCGGATTCGTTTTTTTATCGTACTCGGCAAAAAATCTTTTTTGAAAAACAAGGATCAAAACTACCCCAATGAAGATGGATGAATCGGCAATATTAAACACAGGACTAAAAAACAGAAAATCTTTGCCTCCCAGAATCGGAAGCCAGGAGGGCCATTCAAACTGAAAAAGTGGGAAATATAGCATGTCAATCACCTGACCATGAAACCATGGTGTAGGAGAACCTTCCAATGCATTATTAAAAAAGACACCATAAAAGACACTATCAATAACATTGCCCACGGCCCCTCCTAAAATTAACCCCATACAAATCAGAAAACCGTTATGAGCTTTGTGTACCATCTTAAACAAATAGTATCCAATACCAACCATGGCTACCAACCGGAAGAGTGTAAGTGCTAACTTTCCAAATTCACTTTCCCACCGGATTCCAAAAGCCATTCCTGGATTTAACAGATAATGAAGTTTAAAACCAAAACGGGCAAATCCATCAGCCGGAAGGACATTAATCGTTTGTCCCTCTACCATATAGGTATGCACCAATACCTTGCTTGTTTGATCAATCAATACAATCACCAAGGCTACCAAAAAATACTTGCCGATCTTCATTTAGCTGCTATTAGATTATCGCTTCCTCACCTGTACTCTTAATCCAAACTCGTCCATGTCTATTACTGTAGCAGTGCTCATGGAATCCTTGAATTCCAACGCCAATGCCTGCGTTTCCTGGCTGATGTAATCTTTAAACTCTGAAATGGCTGCCATCACCACCGGTTGTCCGTTTTCCACCTCAATGTCAATTTTATCGAGGACTTCCAGTCCCATGTCTTTACGAAGATTCTGAATCCGATTCACAAAATCCCGGGCAATTCCTTCCCGCTTCAGTTCATCGGTAATATGGATATCCAGCGCGACAGTTACTCCGGCTTCATGAGCCACTGCCCAGCCGGGGATATCTTCAGATGAAATCAAGACATCTTCCACCACCAAATCAAATCCTCCCTTGTGAATCTTACCTTGCTTTTCCAATTGATGAATATCGTCTTTGGTAAAAGACGATATAACCACCGACACTTCTTTCATCCGAGATCCATACTGTTTACCTAACCTGGCCAGGTTAGGTTTAACTTTTTTTACCAGCAGATCGGAAGTGTCATCGATGTATTGAATCTCTTTAATGTTTACCTCCGCTTTGATAATCGATTCAACGCTTTTTACGCGATCAGCAAACTTGCCATCCAATACAGGAAGCAGTACTTTTTGCAGAGGTGTACGCACTTTTATCTTAGCGTTTTTACGGATGGAGTGAATCAGGGAACTGATGCGTTGGGCATATTCCATAGATTGTTCCAATTCTGCATCTACCCGATTAGCGTCCATTTTAACCAATAATGTATGATGAACGGAGTCAAATCGAAGAGGGCTATTCAACTTCACAGCTTTCTTGCGAATGTTGTCAGTTAGATTTTTATATAACCACTCGCTAAAGAACGGGGCAATGGGCGACATCAATTGAGTAGTCACCATCAGACACTCGTACAATGTTTCATAGGCTGCTCGTTTATCCAATGATAACTCACCACGGTTAGAGGGCTGCCAAAAACGCTTTCGGTTTAACCGGACATACCAATTGGACAGATGATCATTAACAAACTCCTGAATGGCCCGGGCGGCTTTCGTGGGCTCGTAATCTTCATAAGCAGCCGTTACCTCGGCAATCAGGCGTTGTTCTTTGGTCATGATCCATTGATCCAGTGGTGCCAGCTGACCAAACGGAACAACATCGCTCTCATCTTTGATAAAACCATCAATGTTGGCATAAAGAGCAAAAAAGGAATAGGTGTTAATTAATGTTCCAAAAAATCTACGTTGTGTTTCCCCAAGGCCGTCCATATCAAATTTCAGATTGTCCCAGGGAGGCGCATTTTCAATCATGTACCAGCGCACAACGTCTGCTCCGTATTTATCCAGCGTGATGTAAGGGTCGATGACATTGCCCTTGCGTTTACTCATTTTTTCACCGTTCTTATCCAGTACCAGACCGGTAGAGATTACGTTTTTGAATGCTACGCCTCCATTTCCAACCTTTTGATTGACGGCTCTGATCTCTTCGCTACTCTCATCCAGCAAACTGGCAATGGCATGAAGGGTGAAAAACCAACCCCGGGTTTGATCGACTCCTTCCGAGATATAATCAGCTGGATAGGCCTTTTCAAATACTTTCTGGTTTTCAAAAGGATAATGCCATTGTGCATATGGCATGGCTCCTGAATCGAACCACACATCTATCAGATCCGTTTCCCGATGCATGGGAGTTCCGGATTTACTCACCAGGATAATTTCATCTACGAAGGGTCGGTGTAAATCAAAGGTGTGAACATCCAATGTAGAATTAGCAATACCGGCTTTTCTTGCCTTTTCAATCTCCTCATTTAATTGCTGAAGAGATCCAATACAAATTTCCTCTCGTCCGTCCTTGGTTCGCCAGATCGGCAGCGGGGTTCCCCAATACCTGGATCGGGATAGATTCCAATCCACCAGATTCTCCAACCAATTTCCAAAACGACCGGTACCTGTTGACTCGGGTTTCCAGTTGATGGTTTTATTTTGCTGCACCATCTTATCTTTCAAGGCTGTGGTTTTAATAAACCATGCATCTAACGGGTAGTACAATACAGGCTTGTCGGTGCGCCAGGAATGAGGGTAGGTGTGCTCGTACTTTTCGACTTTAAATGCTTTATTCTCTTCCTTTAGGATAATGGAAATGATGACGTCCGTATTTTTATAATCCGGATGTGTTTCATCTTCATCTGTGTAATTTTTGACATAGAAATCATCGACTCCTAACGGCTTGTGCGTTTTGATTTTATAGCTAGCTACACCTTCCTGTAGTCGTTCGCCAATAGCAGCAATGAACTTGCCTTTCTTATCAACCGTAGGTACCTCCTGGCCAGTTTCATCTTTAATGGTCAAAGCCGGAATTCCATTTTGCCTGGCCACCCGAAAGTCATCGGCCCCAAACGTAGGCGAGATGTGTACCACCCCTGTTCCGTCTTCTGTCGTAACAAAATCTCCGGATATGATCTGGAATGCTTTTTCCTTTGCGTAAAAAGGTTGCACATACGGCATGAGTTGTTCGTACCGAACACCCAATAACTCCTTACCCACAAATTCTTTGACTACCTCGAAAGGAATGGATTTATCCCCTGGCTTATAATCAGTCAACGGCAGTCCCTTGCTCTTATCGGAGAAATATTTACCAACCAGATCCTTCGCGAGGATGACACGTACTGCTTTAAAGGTGTATGGGTTAAAGGAGTGAATCAGCACGTAGTTAATTTTTTCACCTACGGCCAATGCAGTGTTGGAAGGAAGCGTCCACGGAGTGGTGGTCCATGCCAGAACAAATACATCGGAGTCCGTTTCATCAAACAGAAAATCTGATTGCGCATTTCGGATGACCTTGAACTGCGCCACCACGGAGGTATCTTTCACGTTCTTATAACAACCGGGTTGATTGAGTTCGTGCGAACTCAATCCCGTGCCGTCCGAGGGCGAATACGGCTGAATTGTGTAGCCTTTATACAGTAGACCTTTGTCGTAAAATTTCTTAAGTATCCACCAGAGTGTTTCAATATACTCTTTTTCGTAGGTGATGTATGGGTTTTTCAAATCTACCCAATAGCCCATGCGGTTAGTCAGATCATCCCACTGATCTTTATATTTCATTACCGTTTCACGGCACTTCTGATTGTACTCTGCTATGGATATTTTTTTTCCGATATCATCTTTCGTGATACCCAGTTCCTTTTCCACCTGCAGTTCAATCGGAAGTCCATGCGTATCCCATCCTCCCTTTCGTTTCACCTGAAAACCCTGTAATGTCTTATACCGGCAAAAGATATCCTTGACTGTACGAGCCATCACATGGTGTATCCCCGGTGTACCATTGGCCGAAGGTGGGCCTTCGTAAAACGTAAACGAGGGTGATCCCTCGCGCACCTGAATGGATTTTTCAAATATTTGTTCCTGGTTCCAAAAAGCCAGTATTTCTTCCGCTACTTTGGCGAAGCTAATGTCTTTGGGTTCTTTATATCTGGTTGACATTTCTAAAAAATATGGAGAAGAAAATCATTACTCGGCTGAGCCACTCCGATCATGAATTTTTATTTTACTCAAATCAATGGCCTCATCATCTTGTTCGCCATAAAAGCTGGAGTCGAACTCATCAATTAACAAATCTCCTCCCTTGCCTTTTCTGGGTTTATCAAACGTTAAAATCAATGCCGGTAACAAGATCAAATTGGTAAACATGGAAATCACCAGTGTGGTGGACGTGAGTAACCCGAGGGCCACTGTGCCGCCAAAGTCTGAGAAGGCAAAAATGATGAAGCCGGCAAACAAGACAATGGATGTATAAATGATGCTTTTCCCGGTTTCTAAAATTGTTTCGCTGACCGAGCGTGGCACAAAGAATTGATTGGTTAACAATTCCTGTCGATATTTTGCCAAAAAGCGAATGGAGTTGTCAACTGAAATACCAAAGGTAATACTAAAGATCAGCGCGGTGCTTGCCTTGAGCGGGATGTCAAAGTAACCCATCAGACCTGCGGTAATCATTAACGCGATCAGATTAGGGATTAACGAAATGATGATCATTCGCACGTTGGCAAACAAGGCAGCCATGGAGAGTGTAATCAGTATAAACGCCAATATCAAACTCTCCGTCAGGTTATTAATTAAAAACTTATTGCCCTTGATAAAGATTTTAGAGGAGCCCGTGAGTGTCACACTGACCGAATCTTTGGGTGAACGTAAATTTGCTTTCAAAGAAGAAACCAGGGAGTCGGCTTTGGGTTGAATAACATAATTCACCAGCGAGTCCATTCGCCTGGAGCCAATGTCCGCCATCTGCATGGAAATACGCATCTTGGTAAAAGAAGTATCTACAAATGATTTAAACAGACCGCTATTGTCATTTTGACCGCGCATGTAGGTGAGAATAAAGGCACTCTCCTGACGGGTTGGCAATTCGTATCGATCCGGATCATTGTTGTAAAAAGCCTGTTTGGCTGCTTTGACAAAGCTGACAATCGAGATGGGCCGCGAAGTGACGTCTATCGAATCAAGCGCGTTTTCAAAATCACTGATGGACTGAATGTTTTTTACATCCAATATCGGGCGCGGGCGCTTGGTAAAGATTTCCACGACCATCTCCAGCGGCATGATTCCGCTAAAATTCTCTTCAAAAAAATGCAAATCCTTTTTGATTTGACTGTCCTCCGGAATGTCATCCACCATAAAAGATACCGACTGAAGACGTAACATTCCCACGACAGAAAAAACAGTCAATAATATGGTGACGACATAGATGGCCGTCCGATGACGTACCACCATCCAGTCGGTGGTTTTAACAAACCACCCTAAAATCCTGAAATCTAAATGCTTTAAATGCTTTGCGGATGGCTCTGGCAACCAGGAGAGAATGCCCGGTATCATCACCAGGCTTACAAAGAACAAAGCAATAATGTTAATCCCGGCTACAATACCAAACTCCCGTAAAATCAGTACATCGGTCGCCAGCAGTGTCAGGAAGCCTATCGCTACCGTAAGATTGGTTAAAAAAGTAGCCAACCCCATCTTCTGCACCACGATGGTAATGGCTTCCATCTTATTTTTTTTGCGGGCATATTCTACGTGATACTTATTGAGAAGATAAATGGCATTGGTTATTCCAATCGTCACAATCACCGGTGGAATCAGTCCGCTGAGCAACGTGATTTTAAAACCCAGCAATGCAATGGTTCCCATGGTCCAGATCACCAAAACGCTGATCATGATCATGGAAAAGATGACGGCTCGAAATGACCTGAAAAAAAGCAACATGATCACTCCCGTGACCAGTGCCGATAAATAAAGAAACAAGGAAAGTTCCTTTCGTACCTGCGTGGCTACCACGGATCGCACAAAAGGCAACCCGGCATACCGCAATTCAATGCCGGTTTTTTCAGTAAATTTTTTTCCACTGGTGACCAGGCTGTTGGTCAGTTCAATTCGCCTGGCCGAATTGGCAAATCCGCTTTTCATGGAGACCAGCATCATGGTGGCTCCATTGGTCGTATTCACCAACTGACCCATGTAAAATTTCTGACCTCTGGCTACTGTTAACAGACTATCTAATTGCTCTTGCGTAGAAACAGAATCCGGAAACAAGGAAGCCAGGTAAAACTTTTTTGCCGCGGTATCCTTTTGAATGATCTTTAGTTCGGGCAGCGATAGAACTCCATTGACTCCTTCAATCTTACTTAACTCCTGATTTAGCCTTTGAAAGGATTTGAAGTTATCTATCCTGAAAATGGAACTGTCCTTTAATCCTACCGCCACCACGTTCCCATCCTCACCAAATTGCTCTCTGAATTTATTCAGAAAAACCATGTCGGGATCATTGGGTGGTACGGTCCGGGCGAAGTCGTAACTCATCTCCACGCGAGCGGCATAAAATCCCATCACGGCCGTGATGCCGAGAATAATCAACATCAACAGTGTCCGATAGCGAATGATTGCACTAGAAACAGATGCCCACATGAAAGCGTAAAGTAAGAACCCGCAAAAGTAAGGATTTTTGGGATTGTCAGAGGGTAAAAAGGCTTATTTCAATGAGAATTCCCAAAAAAGGTTGCTTTTAGTTTGATGGCTAACTGCCGCTGATCTTCCGATAGAGAGAAAGCGCATTTCGATCCGTTAGACCGCTTATAAAATCAATGACTTCCCGGGTTTGCAGATAGGTGTTTTCAGGGTTGGCCAAGATTATCTCACGCGATTCCTGCGGTAATAACCGAGCCAGATTGGTGTATTTACGTGCTTGATTTTTTCTTACCAGATGTTCAGCCGCTTTTAAGAACTCATCCATTAATCCTGGTAATACTTCAAAACCTGCCGTTTCAATTTCTACCACATGACGGGCTCTGTAAATCTTTTCAACTGAAACTTCTACAATTTTTTGAAGTGGCTGCTGATACTTACCCACATCGGTTAATGCCTGATCAAAAGTACCATTGAGTATTTCCTTTTCGTTCGCAACAAACACTTCAACAACATCTTCAATCAGTTTACCAATGGCTAAGGCGCGTAATACTCCTACTTTTTCATCTGAGCTGGAGATTCGATTTACCTTTTCAGGTTTATAGTCACTTTTCAAGATAGCTGCCAATAGGTCAAGAGTATCGGATAAGGAGATTAATCCCAACCGACAACCGTCTTCCAAATCAATAATATTGTAGCAGATATCGTCTGCCGCCTCCACCAGAAAAGCGAGTGGATGTCTGGCCCAGACGAAATCAGACGTATGGATCAGGCCCAGTTGATCAGCCAACTCTTTGAACAATTCTTTCTCCGTTTGATAAAATCCAAATTTTCGCTGACTTTTTCGGGATTTGTTGCGTTCTGGAAAATAGGCCGGACAAGGGTATTTGGTAAAAGCTCCCAGGGTGGCGTAGGTGAGCTTTAATCCCTGATATTGGTTTTTATTCAGTATTCGAAAACCTTGCGCATTGCCTTCAAAACGAGTGAGGTCTTCCCACTGTGCTTCGGTGAAATGAGGCCGGTATCCTTTTCCAGGGCCATGTATGAAATAATCGGATAATCCGTCTTCACCGGAATGTCCAAAAGGCGGGTTCCCCAAGTCATGTGCTAAGGATGCAGAAGCCACAATGGTTCCAAAGTCATGGGAAGTAAAAGATTCTAATTCCGGATGACGACTTAAAACCACTTCTCCTACCCTTCGTCCCAACGACCGCCCCACACTGCTTACTTCGAGGCTGTGTGTTAGCCGGGTATGTACAAAATCATGCTCAGGCAATGGATGAACCTGAGTTTTATCCTGAAGTCTTCGAAACGGATGCGAAAAAATAATCCGGTCAAAGTCTTGTTCAAAAGCACTTCTCGATAACTCAGCCGAAACTGGTTTAGAGGGACTGCGCTGGGCAGAAAGGAGTTGGGTCCAGACCATTGGTTACTCTTTCAACACCAAATCAATACACATAACCGCTGCTAAAATCAACATGCGCAAAGGACTATCGGCCGGCACGTCATTACTAATTTGAAGAATATAGTTATCTGCTGACGTAAACAATTCCTTTCCTAAACCGCTCCATTTCTTGGTAACCATGGCAAACTCTTTATTGTCTGCCGATACAAATCGAAAATCCCAACTAGTCCATTTGCCTTTGAGCAGACACAAGGGGCGTTCGGAGGCATCCAGCACCTCAAATTTTCCACCAATGGAAAAGAATTTCTGCTTGAATTTTCCGATGATGGTACCTCGATCATCCAGTACCTCTACCGTTGAAAGAAAAAAAGAAACTCCTCTGCGTACGGTTAAAATCTTCTGACCTTCGGGGGTTTTAATATCAATCTCAAACGGAGTCATTCGTTTATAATCCGTAAATCGAAACATCTTGGTAAAAAAACCTAGATTTTCTTCCCGCGCACTCAGAATGATCTGGCGAGAGTCCGGATCGAAAATATCAAAACTATTGGCTGCTTTAAAGACTTTAACGTGTTCTTTAACGAAATAAAGGTTTCTGTTGAGGATCGGGTGCATAGAGTGTTGCCGGGTTTTGTTTAAAAAGTGTTGCTAAAATACTATAAAGTTTGGGCTGAGCCTGCTGAAAAAGTTTCGGGCGTTCGAAAAAATTCTCCACCGCCACAGCAAAAAACTCTTCGATATTATCAAATGCATACTTTCGGAAGAAATGATTCTCATCGGCCCGCAGATTTGCCATTTCATTTTCAGCATACCGCTCAATCTCGTCCAACAACTGTTGATCCAACAC
This sequence comes from uncultured Ohtaekwangia sp., assembly GCA_964439205.1. Classification (GTDB taxonomy): domain Bacteria; phylum Bacteroidota; class Bacteroidia; order Cytophagales; family Cyclobacteriaceae; genus ELB16-189. Next base: position 36,691 of record CAYTNM010000013.1, on the reverse strand, counting down.
CTCGTATCCTGCCACTTTCTGCTCCAGCCAAAGCGCATGGGCAAACTCATGTAATAACAGATTAATTCCATCATCATCGTACTTCAGCCCTTCGGCAATTCCTCGCCAGCTAAACACAATGGTTTGAAGGGCTGGGTTAACTTCGCCTTTGTGTCTGCGCTGCGTAATCCGTGAGTTATAGTAATCCGGATAGACAATGATCCGTTTGAAATAGGTCAACCCCTTCTTTTTACCAGGCAAAAACAAAAGTAATTGAGAGGCTGCGCAGGAGATGATGGCTTTCATGGCTCTTGTTAACTTAATCCGGTCACGCGGAATAAATTCAAAATATTCATAATGATCACGAGCCAGCTTTAGAAATTTGACTTTATGCCTCCATGGCAGCGTGGTATAGTAAGCATACCTATGATTGAGAAACCGGTGAAAGATCGGCCCATAATAAAACCGGAAACGCAACTCCTGATAGACCCAATACAGCAGTCGAACCAGCCCTGCAAAAAAGGCAAATTTCATTTAAATCTTCTTCAGCCATTCAGCCATTGAAACGGAGGCAGCAATTATGGATTTGACATCCGCGATGCCTACTCGTTCCTGTTTCATCGTGTCGCGGTCACGTATGGTTACCGTATTGTCTTGCAGGGTCTGGTGATCAATGGTAATGCAATAAGGTGTTCCGATGGCATCTTGTCTACGGTACCGTTTACCGATGGCATCTTTTTCTTCATAAAAACACCGGAAATCGAATTTTAAAGACTCCATCACTTCCATGGCTTTCTCCGGAAGGCCATCTTTTTTCATCAATGGAAGGATGGCTACTTTATGAGGTGCCAACGGTGCCGGAATTTTTAATACCACCCGCTCACTTCCATCTTCCAGTTTTTCTTCCTGATATCCAGCCGAAAGGACGGAAAGGAACATCCGGTCCAATCCCACGGAGGTTTCCACAACAAATGGAATAAAGCTCTGATTATCCTCCGGATCAAAGTACTGCAACTTTTTACCGGAATACTTCTCGTGACTTTTTAAATCAAAATCCGTTCGCGAATGGATGCCTTCCAACTCCCGGAAACCCATCGGAAAGTTAAACTGAATATCGCACGCAGCATTGGCGTAATGCGCCAGGTTCAGGTGATCGTGATACCGGTAGTTATCATCGCCCAGCCTCAGTGACTGATGCCACCTTAGTCGCTTGTCTTTCCAGTATTCATACCATTTCATCTCTTCGCCTGGTTTCACAAAAAACTGCATTTCCATTTGCTCAAACTCTCGCATCCGGAAGATAAACTGGCGGGCTATTATTTCATTACGGAAGGCCTTACCTATCTGCGCAATGCCAAAGGGAATTTTCATTCGCCCTGTCTTTTGCACATTCAAAAAATTAACAAAAATACCCTGAGCGGTCTCCGGGCGAAGGTAGATCTTGTTGGCATCATCGGCCACAGAACCCATTTCTGTGGAGAACATAAGGTTAAACTGACGCACTTCTGTCCAGTTTTTGGTACCGGAGATGGGATCAGCAATTTCCAAATCCACAATGATTTGTTTGAGTTCATCCATCTGACCACGAGCCAGTGCCTCCTTCATACGCGCATTGATCTCATCTATTTTCTTTTGATACTCCACCACCCGGGCGTTGGTGGATACAAACATCGCACGGTCAAAGTTTTCAAAGCGTTTAGCCGCTTTTTCTACTTCTTTTTCAATTTTCTCTTCCAGTTTTTCGATGACCCCTTCAATGAGTTGATCCGCGCGATATCGTTTTTTAGAGTCTTTGTTATCGATCATGGGATCATTAAAAGCATCGACATGTCCGGAGGCCTTCCAGGTGGTCGGATGCATAAAGATGGCAGCATCAATGCCCACAATATTGTCGTGGAGCAACGTCATAAACTTCCACCAGTACTCTTTGATATTGTTTTTTAGTTCGGAACCATTTTGGCCATAATCATAAACTGAGCTGAGGCCGTCATAGATTTCGCTGGAAGGAAAGACAAACCCATACTCCTTGGCATGGGCGATCACTTTTTTCAATAAATTATCGTCTGGTTGCGCCATAAGTCGGCAAAGATAAGCCCGGAGGGCAAATATTTAATGCTCCAAGTTTAATTCTCCGAGAATACTTGTTTCGCGAGCGATGGCTGGGGGATCATTAAAGTGAAGGCTGATCCCAGGCCTGGAGATGAAAGAGCCAATATTTTACCTCCCATTTTTCGGGCGGCTTCCTGTGCAATGTACAAGCCTAATCCGGAACCGTCTGATTTCTCCGAACCCCGATAGAACATGTTAAAAATTTTTTCCATATGCTCCTCAGCAATGCCTACTCCGTTGTCTTCCACAGAGATGGCAATCGATCCGTCACGGGCATTGGCCTGAATTTTCACAAAAGGGTTGTCTTTGTTTCGGTCGCTGTAACGGAAGGCGTTTCCGATTAAGTTGTTCAACACAATTTTTAATCTGGTCTGATCAACCACGATTTTCATTTCAGGATGTATTTCCATTTCGATAGCAATTTGATCTGCTTCCCTGCCAAATCTCAAATCGGTAATGATTTCTTTGATCATGGTGGCCAAATGAATTTCCTCCAGGCGCAGTTCCTGCCGCTCGTTGCGGGAATAATCGGTGATCTCCCGGATAAAATCCTGCAGGTTTTTCACCCTCCCACTCATCATGTCCAGACACTGACGCAACTCCTCCGGACGATTAGTTAACTTAGCGATCTCAATTAATCCAAGCACTGAACTCAGCGGAGCACGCATATCGTGGGAGGTACTATAAACAAACCGGTCTAATTCTTCATTGGTTTTCTGGAGTAACTCGTTCTTCTTTTCCAGTTGTATCTCGGTATTAAGATTCACCCGCAGGAGAAAATAAAAGAAAATGGAAGTGACGATCAGTGCGATGATGAAGTTATTGAGAACACTAAACCGGGCATATCCGGCATCCAGCGTCACCTCCAACGGAATGGGTCGGAAGTTGTAATGGTAAGCTAAAAAAAACTGAATCAATATATACACCGCAAAGACAATCGCCCACTGCACATGACTATACCCGAAAAGCACAAAAGCTACAATGACAATTAATAGTTGATACAGATAGACTCCGGTATGGAATATGTCATTACTGGCCAAAATGTAAATCAGCGTGCTGGAGATCAACAGGAATACAACAGTGGACGTCATAAACCAGTGTTTACGATTTAATACTAAGGAGATTAACGATCCTGCGATAAGTGTCAAATACACATTCTGACCCGCATCAACTCCTTCCCAATAATCGGTTACCAGGTATATGGTGGCTACCAGAATAGCCAGCAGACATACGCCGCCCCTCAATAGTCCTACGTTATATTCATATAACGATTTGGGAGGACGATTTCCCTGGATTAGTATCGATTGTAAAATGGTATGAACCCGCACGTTTTATTCACGTCATCAGAATAAATTTAGCGCTTTCTTTTCAAATTACCAGTTTTTCCTGGCAATAATATCAGGGGTTTAATCAGGAACGACCATGGAAAATTGGGTGCCCTCGCCATAGGTCGATTGGCAGGTAATCGTCCCCTTTAGCCGATCCAGGGTTTCCTTCACAATATATAGCCCCAAACCAGAGCCTTTTGACTCCCGGTGTGCCCGGTAAAACATTTCAAAAATATGCGAAAGGTGTTCTTCTGATATTCCCTGACCATTGTCGGATAACTGTAATACCCATTGTCCCTTTTCCTGCCAACCCTTTACGTTCACAAAGGACTGACGTTCCGTTCGATCGTTGCGATAAACGATGGCATTGGAAATCAGATTGGAAAGAACGATCCGCAACCGATCCTCATCACTGGTAATGATCCAATGGGAAGGCAAATTATTTTGCAGCTGCACCTGACTCCATCCAGGCATGTAAGACAGATCTGACCAAATTTCTTCAATCAGGGAGTACAGATTAACTGATTTTCTGGTTATTTCACTCCGGGCATTTCGGGAGTAATCAATAATGGTATGGATAAACTTATCCAACTTGGCTACCCGGTCTTGCATCATCCCTACCAACTTGTCTTTTTCTGGCAGGTTATCTGATAACTGATATACCTGGATTAATCCTGTAATCGAACTCAGAGGAGCTCGTAAGTCATGCGATACGCTATAAACAAATCTATCCAACTCCTGATTTATCTTTTTTAACTGCTCATTCTGGGTGACCTTATCCTGCTCACTTCTTCTAAGCGCTGCTTCGGCATTATAGTTAACTCTCGAAAATAACATGAATGAGTAAATGGATACGGTGGCCGATACCAAGGTGTTGATGACAAAAAAAATCTGTGATTGCTTCTGTGTAAACGAGCGGAAGTTGATGAAAGAGATATCGGTCAAAAAAACAATCAGGTATAAAGTAATGGAAAGTCCGGCAAAAAAAAGAGCTGATTTATACTCTTCATAACCAAAGAGCGCCAACGCCACCGCTCCTGCCGCAACAAAATGAAGATGAATACCCGTTTCGAACGGCTCGCTGGATGACACCAAAAAAATAATTGTATTAAAAAACAACAAACCAAACCACTTGGAAAGAGACAACCGATTTCTTCGGTTTAAAAAATAACTGAAGAAGGCATTCAAAAAAAATAAACCATATACAAACGGCTGAACATGAATACCCAGCAACCAATCCAGAAAAATATAAATAGCCGTTAAAGCGAGCACCAGGATAGAAAGCCGATGGATCAGGTTTTTGCGTTTCTGATCTGCCGCAGAAAGAACCGACATAGGCTGAAAAAAGAGGGTTAACTATAAACTCCCCAAAGTAAAGTATTTGGTTGTAAAGTATACACTGCAAAAAATCTTTTCCCGTTTACTCTTAATAAATTCCTACTTTTAAGAATCAAACTCCGGTGTTTGAATGGTTAATCTCATGATTTTTGGCAGATGCTTGGTTCGATAAAAAAGTTGGCAGTAGCCATCACGTTTTCACCCACAGCCGGTGGATTACTTCAGGAAGCTTCTCGCTTAAAAGATCTTCTTCAGGCGGAGCTACTCTTAATTCATGTGGGGGAGTCTACCGATGACACCCGCCAAAAAATGTCTGGTTTACTTCATCAGACGGGTTTACCTGCTCATACAAAAATTGTCTGGCAAAAAGGAAAACCAGCAGAAGTGATTCTACGGGTATGCCAACAAGAAAAAATTGATTTACTGATAACAGGCGCCCTAAAGAAAGAGAACATTGTTAGCTATTATCTCAGCACGGTGGCCCGTACGCTCATGCGGAAGGCCAAATGCTCCATATATGTACTGGCCAATCCTTCCGTAGAACCCCGACCCTTACGAAATATTGTCGTCAATGCAGAGGACAGTCCCTTTATCCGCGAGGCCATTCATACCGGTTGCGTCCTGGCGGCTGCCACCGGTCAGGCGTGGGTACATATCGTTCGGGAAATCAAGCTCATGGGACTCGCGCTCTCTTCGGCAGACCAATGCTCGGAAGATGAGTACTCGCAGGTACAACAGGCACTGGTTCAGGATGAAATGGTAGTGGTAGAAAAAATGCTGGAGACCATACCGCATGAGGGAGTAAAAATTAATATCAAAATTTTGTCCGGAAAGTCGGGGTTTGAATTGGCGCGATTTGCGGAAAGAAAGGAATCTGATCTATTGATTGTGGGGGCGCCTCCCCGGAAGTTTTCTTTGTTTGACAGGATGTTTCCTCATGACCTTGAATACATATTTGCAGACTTACCTTGTAACCTGATGATTATTCGTCCGAGAAAGGAGGATCATCGTGGGTAAACTGGGTCAGATGGACATCATGCTGCTGTTTATTCAGCTCGGTATCATGCTTTTGGCAGGCCGTTTTCTGGCAGAGATCGCCCGCATGTTTAAGCAGCCGGCTGTCGTAGGCGAACTCATCGCAGGCATTCTGTTAGGGCCTACTATTCTTGGGATTATCTCACCGGATACCTTTGAATCTCTCTTTCCGGCAACCAGTTCTTCCGGCATTGTATTGTCTGGCATTGTTCAGATGGCCGTGGTGATGCTTTTGTTCATTGCTGGTCTGGAGGTGGATCTCCATATTGTCATGCAACAAGGAAGGCAAGCGGTTTACACAAGTTTTTTTGGATTGATTATTCCTTTTGCTTTTGGTTTTCTGATCCCCTACTATCACCCCGAATGGTTTGGTAGCGAGGCAGAGTCTATGCATTTACCATTTGCATTGTTTATGGGAGCTTCCATGTCCATCACTGCGCTACCGGTCATCGCCCGGATTCTAATGGATTTGGGAATTTTCAAATCGCGGATAGGCATGTTGATCATTTCATCAGCCATGATCAATGACATTATCGGGTGGCTCATTTTTTCGGTTGTTCTGGGACTGATCGGAAAAGGGCAACAAAACATCTCCTTGATTAACTCGCTTTTATTGACTGTGGGATTTACCGTATTAATGTTAACCATCGGTCGGGCATTTCTTAACCGGATACTTCCGTGGATGAATAAAAAATTAGCGTGGCCCGGAGGCGTTCTTTCTATTTCGCTTACCTTATGCTTTCTGGGTGCTGCCTTTACGGAGTACATTGGGATCCATGCCATCTTTGGTGCCTTTATCATTGGCATTGCTTTGGGTGATTCCGAACATTTTTCCGAACGCGCCAAAGAAATCGTGCATCAGTTTATCAATAATATTTTCGCGCCCTTGTTTTTTGTTTCGATCGGGTTGCGTGTCAATTTTGTAGCCAACTTTGATTGGTCATTGACGCTGATCATTCTGGTCATTGCCTTTGCTGGTAAAATCATTGGTAGTGGATTGGGTACCCGGTTGGGAGGCTTCACCTGGCGCGAATCTCTGGCCGCAGCTTTTGGCATGAATGCACGGGGGGCCATGGAAATCATTTTGGGGTTGATCGCTCTTGAAAGCGGACTGATTGGTGAGCGGTTATTTGTTTCGCTGGTGATCATGGCTTTGCTCACCAGCATTGCCAGTGGTCCGTTAATGAAGTGGATGCTTCGCAAAAGCTAGAAATCCGCCAAGGGTACTATGCAATGGCTTCTTTTAAAAAATCATTCAAGGGTTTGATCCCCTTAAACGTGGCAGCCGCCAGTTTGACAAATCCTTTTTCACTTACCTGCTTATCCGATAATTGACGTGTTACAATAAAGCTTTTGAGTTTTAACCATTCGCCCAGTGGATGTTCAGAATCATATCCTTTGGGTACTTTTTTCAACTTGTCAAAGTCGTCCCATCCACCAAAATTTTTCTTAAATGCTGGCTGAGCAAAAATCTTTTTTAAGCGATCGCCATTATAGTCTATCTCTTGCCGCACTTTTGAAAGTACAGCCGATTCAGGCATGTATAACCCTCCGGCAATAAAACTTTTATTCCCCGGCTCGATATGCAAATAGTAACCCGGCTCCTGAATTAATTTACCGCCCGGTGAAAATCCGGCACCCATGTTGGTTTTATACGGCCGCTTGTCTTTACTAAACCGCACATCGCGATAAATTCTGAAAATCAATTTTTTCGGTTGAAGGTGAGAGTATCCGGGCTCAAATTTTAATGTCTCGTTTAAGACTTCCCCTATAAATTCTTCAAAGTCGTCTTTAGCTACGATGTAAGAAGCTTTATTTTTTTCAAACCACTCTCGGTTATTATTCCGGGAAAGTTTGGTCAGAAAAGTTAGTACTTGTTTCATAAACTATTATTTCGATAAATGAGTCTCTACTGGATAACCTCCACTACTCCTTCCAGTTTCATTCCACGCGATGCCTTTACCAATATGGTGGCTTGAGACACCGGGTTTTGGGTCAGGTATTTTTTTAATAAATCCACTGTCTCAAAATAATGACTCCCAGAAATTACTTCCGCAGCAACTTTCATGTGCTTGCCACAAAAAAGTGCCGGAATCTTCAAACTCGCCAACAACTCACCGGTTTTCCGATGTTCCATCTCAGTATCCTCCTCCAATTCATACATATCGCCCACGATCGCCAGTTTCTGGGCGGCATTCATCCGGGCAAGGTTGCGGATAGCGGCCTCCATCGAACTGGGATTGGCATTATATGCATCCAGAATAACCGTGTTCGTACCTCTGGTCAGAATTTGCGAACGCATATTGGAAGGAAAATACTCGCGGATGGCCGCGTTGGCGTCCGCCTCCGGTACACCAAAGTATTTGCCAATGCATAAAGCTACCGCTATGTTTTCAAAATTGTAGGCGCCAACCAATTGTGATCGTATGATTTCTCCGTTTGCTGCTTTGATCGTTACCAAAGGATCGGCATGGATCAGTTCGCAAGCATAATAGTCATCCTTGCCGGGATAAAAGATCGGATCTTTAAATCGCTTAGCCATATTCATCAGAATCTCGTTTTGCGAATTAATAAAAACCGTTCCCTGAGAAGTAATCAAATGCTGATATAGTTCAGATTTACCACGAATAATATTTTCAAATCCTCCAAACGTACCAATATGGGCGCGTCCGATATTGGTGATAAAGCCATGGGTAGGAAGGGCCAACGAACTCAAATGAGCAATTTCGCCCACATGATTGGCTCCCATTTCAACGATCGCGATTTCGGTGCTTTTATGGATTTGCAAAAGCGTCAGCGGCACTCCAATGTGATTATTCAGATTTCCCTGAGTTGCCTGAGTTCTGAATTTTTTGGACAACACCCCATAAACCAATTCTTTACTGGTGGTTTTACCGTTAGATCCGGTCAACCCAATCACCGGAATAGATAACTGACTACGGTGATATCGGGCGAGCATCTGTAGCGCTTCCAGCGAATCCTTCACCAAAAAAAAACGATCATCTATGGCATATCGGGCTTCATCCACCACGGCAAAGAGCGCACCCTTCGCCAGAGCCTCTCCCGCCAATTCATTTGCATTAAAGGAGGGGCCTTTCAAAGCAAAAAAAAGAGAATCAGGCGCAATATTCCTGGTGTCTGTAGAAACACCGGACGATTGAGTAAACCATCCGTATAGACGAGCTATATCCATAAGCAAATTCAAACTATCTTGTGGGCAAGATAACACGCCCATGGGTGGTTCCGTTTAACGAGTAATAAATAAAATTATATGCGAAGGCTGTGCCTGGCGGGGTTGATGATGATGGGTCTTATAAGCGGTTGGGCGCAGTTTACGTACACCATTGACCAAAGTATCCCCGTAGAAATTGATGGTCGCCCATTATCAATGGCCTGGGCAGGGGGGCTAAACAGCGCTCAGGTAAATACCATGGACTTGAATAGTGACGGAGAGCAAGACCTGGTCGTTTTTGACCGCACCACCAATAAACTCTACACTTATCTCAAACAAGGGTCAGGCTTTACGTATGCACCCGACTATGAAACACTATTTCCCGAAAGTATCAACCAGTGGCTATTGCTCCGCGACTTTAACTGCGATGGACGGAAAGATGTTTTTACCAGTGATCCCTTTGGCATAAAGGTATTTGTGAACATTACTCCTTCCGGGGGAAAGTTCACCTGGCGATTGTATGATGTGGGTTTTTTGCAGACAATTGGCTTAGGAAATAGACCAACCAACCTTCAAATGAATAGCTCAGATATACCATCTATTGATGATGTGGATGGAGATGGTGACTTAGATATTCTGGTATTTCCTTTTTCTGGTGGTGGCGCTATACAATGGCACCAAAACCAGAGCATGACATGTGATTCTTTGGAATTAAAACGAATACCGGGCAGTTATGGAGGCGTTACCGAATGCAGTTGCGGAGTTTTTGCCTTTAACGGACAGCCGTGTCCATCCGGAAGTGCGGGAAGGAGCCAACACGCAGGGGGGAAATCCCTTCTTATGGTGGATTTAGATGACGATGGTGATCGCGATCTTCTTTTTTCGGAAGAGTCGTGTGCCCGGATGTATGCCCTCAGCAATGTGGGGACAAAAGAGTCACCACTGTTTCAATCTTTTTCAGTATTCCCTGCTTCTTCTCCTGCCGCCATGAGTTTCCCTGCCGCCTTCTATGAAGATGTGGATGGCGATCAAATTCGCGACTTGCTGGTTTCGCCTAATCTGGGGGCGCGCCAGTTTTCGTCTACCGATTTTGAGCAATCCTTGTTCCATTACAAAAACAATGGAACCAATACCTTACCGAATCTCACTCTGCAGCAACGTGATTTTTTGCAACATGAAATGATTGATGTGGGGGATCTGGCCAGTCCTGCGTTCTTTGATATGGATGGCGATGGTGATCAGGATTTACTGATCGGAACTTATCTCCAAAGCGGGTTTGTTGGAACCATTCGATATTATGAAAACACAGGGGCTCCCGCTACCCCATCGTTTAGTCTGCAAAACAATGATTTTTTCGGGCTATCTGATTTTAACATCTACAATATCAAACCTCAATTTGCAGACATCAATGCCGACACCAAACCTGATCTTGTTTTGACAGCCACCAGCACCATTAACGGACTTACGTCTGTTTACTTCATCCCCAATACTTCCAATACCACAGCATTTAGCGGTCAAACATTGGAAAAATTGGAGTTCACCATCGCCTCCACCGAAAACATAACCCTGGTAGATGTTAATCAGGACGGATTGATGGATCTATTGGTCGGTCGAAATACAGGTGCGATTAACTACTATCGCAATACCGGAACTGCGGCTTCTTCTTTTTTTGTGTTGGATACGGATGCTTATATGGGGTTTGGTATTAGCACCTCCCGCCAAAATCCAGCCCTGACGGTTTCGGATGTAGATGGTGATGGATCAGGTGATTTGTTAGTATGTACCCAGCGAGGCATTCTCTCTATTGTCTCTGACTTCCGAAATAATAACCAGGCTACCGAACTTACTGAAATCCTGCATGACGCTGCCAACGGATTGTATGTCAGTCGTAATCTGGGCGGGCGCATCATACCCGCGGTTGTGAATATCTTTAATACTGCCCGTCCTTCGATTGTATTGGGCACCTCTGCCGGTGGGCTCGTGCTATTAAAAAACGAAAACGCGGCTCCTTTACCAGAAGAGCCCGTTGTCCAGATTTTTCCCAATCCGGCTGATCGAACGGAGGTCGTAAATGTGCGAGCCGATCGTAACGTAACAATCTCATTTTATACGGTACTGGGTCAAGCGGTTTCCTCCACCTATCTGGTACAAGCCAATCAGGATTATCCTTTCCAAATGCAACCTTTGGCACCTGGTCTGTACATTGTCCGCATAGGCTATTTAGGCAAGACCTTCAGTCAGCGGTTAGTCATTTTTTGATAACTTTTAATCGCAGCCACAATTGGATTCTTCGCAGAAATTGCTTGCCGTTCATCTGAATTCCAGGTTCGAAGATCCAAGTTTACCATTACTTTTGGCGTGACGAGTTAATGGTCTTTTTGAAATATGCTCTGATAAAATCCGTATCTTCTACCAATTATGAAATGGCCATGAAGAATCGCTATCTCCCAGAGGCATGATAATTCTGGCCATTTCATGTGAACAAAAAAATAATAGTAATACATGAAATTAGTGGATGTTATTCTTCTATCCCTGGCAGCTGCCTTGATTATCATTGGTATTTATGAAGTAATGGCGCATGGGATCGGGGCTGCGTATGGCATCATCATGCTGGCCATTATCTGTTTTTTCATCTATACCCTCCGCAAGCGAAAGTCATGAGCTTTTCAATACGCTGAATATCAATTGGTTACATAATGCTTTGGTAATTCTCATCTTTTGGCATTCAGCTAAAACCCGTTAAATTTGCGGCTCTTTTAATTTTAGGAGTATTATAAAAACATTTTATCACCGAGCCTGAAAGGGCTTTTTTAGCAATTTAAACTGTATGGCATTAATAGGAACGCTCAGAACCAAACTAACGAAGTGGGTCGTAGGATTTATCATGTTGGCCATGGCTGCCTTCATCGTGGGCAGTGATTTTTTAACAGGAGGCAACCGCTCCTTTTTTGGCCCCGATAATGCTGTTGGAAGTATCGCTGGATATGATGTTACGATCGAAGAATATAGTCAGGTCGTACAAGAGCGGGAGAATGACTACATCAACCGGATGCAACGCCAGCCTGGTGAGCGCGAAATGCCCACCTTGCGTCAGCAAGCTTGGGATTTATTGATTGCTAAATATGCGATCCAGCCTCAATTCAAAGAATTGGGTGTAGTGGTCACCCAGACTGAACTGGATGACATGGTGCAGGGAAAAAACATAGATGAGGGGATTAAAAGCTCGTTCCTGGATTCTGCGGGAAATTTCGATCGCGGACGACTAATTTCTTATATGCAGCAAATTGCTACCCCTCCGGTAGGTGCCAATGATCAAATGATGGCCATGTGGCAAGGACAAAAAAGTCAGTTTGAAAATTACATCGCTAATTTAAAGTTGGGACGTGAGCGGGTTAAATACGAGAACCTCCTTCTCAAAACAAACTATGTAACAAAAGCCGAAGCTGAAAAAGACTACCATAACCAAAATGACGTAGCTGAAGCAAAATTTGCGTTTGTGCCATTTTATGCGATCAGTGATTCCGCTGTACAAGTAAAAGATTCGGATCTATCTGCTTATTACGCTAAAAATAAACATCGGTTTAAAACCGAAGCATCGCGTGATCTGGCCTACGTAGAGTTTAGCATCCTGCCATCAGCAGCCGATTCTGCAGACGCTCGCACCCAGATAACAGAAGCCATGGAATTTTTCAAAAGTGCTGCCAACGACTCGGCCTATGTCTATTCAAACAGCGATCTCAACGGAGAGTATACAAATTATACCATTGCATCTTTACCAAGCGAATTAAGCGCTAATCTAAGCGATCTCACTCCCGGAAAAATGTATGGACCCAATCTTGAAAATGGCGCTTATAAAGTTCTCAAGGTATCTAAAATAGGTTCGGATACAACCTATAATGCCAAGGCTAGTCATATCCTCATTCGCTGGGATAGCGAGACCCCGGAGGCTAAAAAGACAGCCCGTGAAAAAGCGCAAAAGATCCTTAACGATATTAAAGCCGGAGCAGACTTTAGTGCCCAGGCCCGTGAATTTGGTACGGATGGCACCGCACAGCGCGGAGGTGACCTCGGCTGGTTCACATCGGGTCAAATGGTTAAACCCTTTCAAAATGCTGTTTTTGCTGCTACCAAAACCGGATTAATTAATCAACTCGTAGAAACCCAGTTTGGTTATCACATCATAGACGTAACTGCTTTAAAAGACAATACAGTATATACCTTATCTTCGCTTTCCATTCCGATCGTAGCCAGCGAAGAAACCACGAATACGGCCTATTTAAAGGCGGAGCAGTTTGCTGACGGATTGTCGGGGATTGATGAATTCAAGTCACGGGCAAAGGAAAATAGTTTGTTGGTGGCGGAAGCTAAAGAACTAAAAGCGGCAGACAGAAGAGTGAACAATATTGATGATGCACGTCCCATGGTGGTGTGGTTGTTTCGGGATGCCAAAAAGGGAAAACCATCTACTATTTTTGAATTGGATGAGCGATACATCGTTGCCATGATGACGGGTGAGACCAAAGAGGGATTTAAATCACTGGATAAAGTAAAGGACGAAATAACCCCGGCTGTCCGCAACGATTTGAAGGGGAAAATAATTATTGAGAAAATAAAAGCGAAAACCGGTACGCTGGAAGAGATTGCTCAACTGTTTGGCACCGATGGAACTGTTCATACGGTAAACGATCTTAAATTCAACAGCAATTCATTACAGGGAGTGGGCTTTGATCCCTCGGCCGTAGGAATTATCTTCAGTCTGGAGAATGGCAAACAGTCGCTTCCCATAGCCATTGAAAGCGGTGTCTTGATGGCCGAAATGCAAAATAAAACCATTGCCCCGGCTGTTGGAGACTACACTATGTTTGCCAATCAATTACTTCAATCTGCTAACAACAAATCAAGTTTTGCCATCTCCGAGGCCATTCGTCAGGATGCCAAAGTAGTGGACAAACGTTATAACGTAAATTAATACTAACAGGCACCGGAAGGTGCCTGTTTCATTTCATACTATGCCGATCGATGCACAATGGTTAGCCTCCTTTCAGGAAAAATTAGACCAGCACTATTCGTGGCCTTCCTCGTATACTTTTAAGTTTATCGTGCCGCGAGGGCGCGAAGAAGAACTTAAAAAGCTGTTTCCCTTGCATGTGATTACCACCAAAGAATCCCAAAAAGGAAATTATACCAGTCTGACCATCGAGATGACCATGGGCTCTAGCCGGGCCGTGATTGATGTTTACCAGAAGGCTTCCGTGGTCAATGGAATCATTGCGTTGTAGCATTTCGATAACAGAGTGGTATCTTCGTCCAACGTTAAAATTTAAGTAAAATGGAATCCTGGAAAGAAGAAGATAACCGGTTGAAGAAGACGTTCGCGTTTCGTGATTTTAGTGAAGCCTTTGCTTTTATGACACGGGTGGCACTGCTGGCTGAAAAAACGAATCATCATCCGTGGTGGAGCAACGTATACAATACCGTTTCCATTGAGTTGTCTACGCATGATGCAGGAGATGTGGTAACCGAAAAAGACCGTGCACTGGCGCTCGCCATCGATCAACTAATTGCATCTGCTTGAAGACTGAACATCTTCCCATCCTTTACTTAGTGCCAACACCCATTGGTAACCTGGCCGATATCACCTTACGGGCATTAGACATTTTAAAGAAGGTAGATGTCATTCTGGCTGAAGATACCCGCACCACGGCCGTTCTTCTCAAACATTATGAGATTCAAAAGCCTCTGCAGAGTTTTCACATCTTTAATGAACACCGTACCCTGCAATCGTTGATCACGCGATTAAAAAATGGCGAAGTTATGGCCATGGTTTCGGATGCAGGTACTCCCGGAATTTCTGACCCTGGCTTTTTGTTGGTTCGGGAGTGTTTAAAGGAAAATCTTCCGATCGAATGTCTGCCCGGTGCCACAGCCCTGATACCCGCTCTGGTCAAGTCTGGTTTCCCGACTGATCGCTTTGTTTTTGAAGGATTCCTGCCGCATAAAAAGGGGAGACAAACATTGCTGAACCAAATTGCAGAAGAGGAAAGAACCGTCATCTTGTATGAATCGCCTCATCGTTTGGTGAAGCTATTGGAACAATGTCACAAACTCATGGGTGCCACTCGTTTAATATCCGTTTCAAGGGAGCTAACAAAGCTCTTTGAAGAAACGAAGACCGGCTCCATCGAAGAGGTTTGGCACTACTTCCAACAAAAAGAAGTAAAGGGAGAAATTGTTGTAGTTATTCATGGCAAAGAAAACTGAAATTCATACCGGTCTTTGGGTTGCCATTGCTTCGATCCTATTGGCAGCTGCGTGGCTGATGAAATCATTTCCGGTGCTTATTTTTATTGCCTACGCTCCGCTTCTGGTGATCGCGAATCGGGCCGATAGCAAAAAACCGGCATGGGAACATTTTGAATGGATTTTGATTCCGCTTACGATTTCCTTTCTCTCCGTCTTTTGGCTGGATACCGGCAAAATTTATCTGGCATTCGTCCAAGGGATCATGGCTACGCTTGTTTTTATACTCTTTAATTTCTCCAAAGAGGTGCTTGGACCGAAACTAGGTATGATCACTCTTATCCTCTATTGGCTTGCCATGGAATACCTGCTATTACTTCTTCCCTGGCGAGACCATTTTGTTTTTATGGCCGATGCCCTTCAGCTATGGCCCGCTTGGACAACCTGGACAAGGCACACAGGGTATTTGGGAATAACCACCTGGATTTTACTTTGCAATTTTTTCATCTACCTGGCATGTTGGCAAAATGACGGGATACAGATAACCTGGCTTGTGTTGGCTCTTTTACTTATCGGCATGCCCATCGCATGGTCGTATTACCAACCCTTAGCGAATATCACACGTGCGGATATGATCAACTGGTATTCAGGTATAAAGGCGCCTTCCGAATTATACCAACAACGAGGAGAGTTTGTTGTGCGCACAGCCGCGTGGGTTTCCGTTTTGATCGTTCTGGTAAGTATGGTAAGAAATAAAGTTCGCAAAAAATGAATCTGGTCTATCTGGAGAAGGAAGTAATTCACTTATGCCTCGAAGTAGGTGAGTTTATGAAAAAAGAGCAATCAAACTTTGATTTGAGTAAGATTGAACAAAAAACCTCTTTTAATAATCTGGTTTCTTATGTTGATAAAGAATCGGAAACCCGGATTGTCAACCGGCTAACGGAGTTGCTGCCTGGATCAGGTTTTGTTGGCGAAGAGGGCACCGACCGAAAGAGCACTAACGGCTATCAGTGGATCATTGATCCTCTGGATGGCACGACTAATTTTTTACACGGACTACCGATCTACTCGATAAGCATTGGTTTGGCATACCACGATCGGATGGTGTTGGGTGTTGTGCATGAAGTGAGTCATGGAGAATGCTTCCATACCATTGAAGGAGCGCCAGCATACTGCAACGGAAAGGAGATTCGCGTCTCAAGAATTGACTCCATTTCTCAAAGTTTATTTGCTACTGGTTTTCCTTATTATCATACAGATAAAAAGGAGGCCTATCTGGAGATTATTAAAACATTTCTGGAACAATCACATGGTATCCGCAGACTCGGTAGTGCCGCCATCGATCTGGCCTACGTTGCCTGTGGACGTCTGGAGGGATTTTTTGAATACAATCTCAATGCGTGGGATGTTGCAGCCGGTGGCTTTTTGGTACAACAGGCCGGTGGTATTGTCACCGATTTTAAAGGTGGAAATAACTTTTTGTACGGAGGCGAATTGTGCGCTAGCGGACACGTGCATGGCGCCATGCTCGAAATCATCCGGCAACGCTGGACATAATCGCATCGAGGCTGTTAATATCTTAAACATGAAGATAATTTAATCCCTGAATCGATTGGCGTTGAAGAAAATTAAAGTACTTTCACTGTAGACTAAAATCCAGTTCAAATAAGTAAACAAAAACATATTCATTCGGAATGTTTATGTTAAAACGAACTCCATGTACCTTTAAAAACAAATGATTTACGTATGAAATTAATGCTGAAACAAAGTTTAGTTGTCGTTTGGCTTTTACAGCTATCCGTTTGTGGATGGGCACAAGAGCCATTAAATGATCCTCTCCCCATTGATGCCAATGTTAAAATTGGCAAGCTGCCCAACGGGTTGACCTATTACATTCGTAAAAATGTAAAGCCCGAGAAGAAAGTAGAACTTCGGTTGGTGGTTCGGGCGGGCTCCCTGCAAGAAGATGATGACCAGCAAGGGCTGGCGCACTTTGTTGAACACATGGCTTTTAACGGAACCAAAAATTTTAAAAAGAATGACCTGGTTTCGTATTTACAATCCATCGGGGTAAAGTTTGGCAACGATTTGAATGCCACCACTTTCTTTGATCAAACCATTTATATTCTTCCTATCCCTACCGAAAACAAAGAAAATATCGAAAAAGGATTTCAGGTATTAGAAGACTGGGCCAGCACCATTGCTTTCGACCACGAAGAAATTGATAAGGAGCGAGGTGTGATTCTGGAAGAAGCACGACTTGGCAAGGGCGCACAGGATCGCATGCAAAAACAGTATCTTCCTAAAATACTGGCAGGATCAAAGTATGCTGACCGTTTACCTATCGGAAAGGAAGATCTACTGAAAAATTTCCAATACGATGTGATCAAACGTTTTTATCGCGATTGGTATCGGCCTAACCTGATGGCAGTCATTGTGGTGGGTGATATTGAACCGATGGAGGCAGAAGCGATGGTCAAAAAACATTTTGAAAAACTAAAAAACCCGGCCAAAGAACGCAAGCGGATAGAAGAACAAATCCCGCTTCGGACCAAAAGTGAAGGAATGGTGGTGACCGATAAAGAAAATCCCAACTCCATTGTTCAGATTTTCTATTCTCCCAAAAAGTCAAAGCCTCAAATGACCGTAAACGATTATCGGCAATCTATCGTCCAAAGCCTGTTTTCTCAGATGCTCTCCGGTCGTTTGCAGGAATTGACACAAAAGCCTGAGCCTCCGTTTGTGTTTGGAGGAAGTAGTCTGGGTGGATTTATCGGTGGCTATGAAAGTTTCTTTTGCTTCGCTTTGGTAGGTAAGGGCGGTCCCGAAGCAGCTGTGACGGCTTTAATCACTGAAAATGAGCGTGCCCGAAAATTCGGCTTTACTGCCTCTGAACTCGATCGCACCAAAAAGACCCTCCTGAAAGGAATGGAGCGAGCTTACAATGAGCGTGAAAAGACTGAATCCGATCGTTTTGTTCAGGAATACGTTGGAAACTTTTTGCAAAAGGAACCCATTCCCGGGCTAGAGAAAGAATACAGCTACTACCAACAGTTTATGGATGGCATCACCCTGGAAGAGGTAAATAAGTTTACGGCTTCCACCATCCCTCACACAGAAAGTAAACTTGTTTTATTGTTGGCCCCTGAAAAGCCTGAATATGAACTACCGTCCAATGAAAAATTAATTGGCTTCGCAGAAGCCGCAGCCAAACTGGAAGTAAAACCGTATGAAGAAAAAGTGGTAGCTGCCAGCCTGATGGAAGAACCTCCCGCGCCCGGTCGCATTGGCTTTCAAAAGGAAAATAAGGAAGCGGGTTATTATGAGGTGACCCTGGGTAACGGAATAAAGGTTATTTTAAAACCAACTGACTACAAAAATGATCAGATTGTTTTATCCGGTTTCAGACCAGGCGGTCATTTTAATTACGAAAATAAAGATCGGTATAATGCTGAAAATGCAGCCACTTTGGTAAGTCAAATGGGTGTCGGCAAATTTTCTCCCAACGACTTACGCAAAACACTGGCGGGAAAAACCGTGAATGCCTCTCCTCGCATTTCTTCTACCAGCGAAGGAATCAGCGCATCGAGCAGTGCCACAGATCTCGAAACCATGTTTCAGCTTGTTCATCTATACTTTACGCAACCACGTAAGGACGATGAATTGTATAAGTCGTTTGTTTCCAAACAACAAGCCATGGTGCAAAACATGTTGAGTGATCCTCAAATGGTATTTCAAGACAGTCTGTTACGCACCGTTTATCAGAATCATCCACGCGCGCCAAAAGTGCCACGAGCCGAAGATTATAATCAGGTTAACCTGGATCGGGCTATTGAAATTTATCAGGATCGATTTAGCAACGCCAACGGATTCACCTTTGTGATTGTAGGTTCATTTGCGATGGATAAAATTAAGCCGCTGATCGCTACCTACCTGGCCAGTTTGCCTTCCGATAAAACCAAAAACTCGACCTTCAAAGACATTGGCTTACGACCGGTGAAAGGCGTGGTTAAGAAAGAAGTAAAAAAAGGCACGGAACCTAAAAGCTTCATCGCCATGCAGTTTACCGGAGAAGCTCCGTACAGCGCGGCTGAGGACTTAAAATTGAAAGCACTCATTGAAGTGATCAACATTAAATTGATTGAAACCTTGCGTGAAAAAATGAGTGGCACCTATACCGGTGGGATGAGTGGTTCGCTCAGCAAATATCCATATGAAGGATACACCGTGAGTGGATTTATCCCCTGTGGCCCTGAAAATGTCGACAAACTGGTAGCGGCTACGCTGGAAGAATTAGAAAAGATCCGAAAAAATGGACCGGTTGCGACCGATCTTGCCAAAGTAAAGGAAAACTGGAAAAAACAATATCAGGAAAATCTTAAAGACAATAACTATTGGTTACGTCAGCTGCAAAGCAGCCAGGAGAATCTGATTAATCCAACCGACATACTCACCTATGAAAGTCGGGTAGATGCCTTGACCGTTGCCGATCTCAAAACGGCAGCTAGCAACTATTTGAATATGAAAAACTACGTTCAGGTGATCCTGAATCCAGAAAAGTAAGAAATTCATATTTCCATGAACAAACAAAGCCCTCCTATAGCGAGGGCTTTGTTTGTTATACACTAAACCGGATTATTCTGAACGCAACGACTGTGCCGGATTAGCATGTGCTGCTTTAAAGGAGCGATAGCCAACCGTCACTAAAGCAATCACCAATGTAATTCCCAGGCAAGGTAAAAAGATCATGGGGCCAATTTCAATCTTATAAGCAAAGTCTTCCAACCATTTACTCATGACATACCAGCCTAACGGGGCCGCGAGGGCAAAGCCAATAAGAATCAACTTGACGTACTCTTTGGAAAACGATAACAAAATACTCTCGACTGAGGCGCCTAACACTTTACGAACACCAATCTCCTTGGTTTTCTGATTCACCATAAATGCCGCTAATCCAAAAAGTCCGAGACAGCCGATAAAAATAGCGATGGATGTAAAAATGCTGAGTAGGGTAGCCATACGTTTTTCGCCTTCATAAAATTCTCTCACTTCTTCCGCCAGAAACTGGTAAGAAAATATATGCTCGGGGTACATTTGCTCCCATAACGTTTGCACTTGCTTAATGGCTTGTGGAAATTCCGTCTGATTGACTTGCAAAGACATGGTTGCATAGTTTCGGATCCGATTATACATAATGGTGGCATCCACCGGTTCATGCAATGACATCGTATGAAAATTTTTAACCACACCAATCACGGGCAGCCCGCGACCGCGTGCGCCACCTAACTCAATTTGTGATCCTATTATGTCTGTAGCGTTGGCAAAACCTACCATGTTTGCCAATTTCTCATTTACAATAAATCCATTGGCCGTATCAAGATCCGAAACATTTCGGCCAGCCAATAAGGTAAGGTCGTATAAGTCCAGATAATTGCCATCAATAGCTTTAATCTGTGTATCAAATTGTTCTTCCTTGCCTGCCAGCCCAAAGTTGGTAGACGACACACTTCCAGACGAAGGTGGCGTGTTACTTAAACTCGCTAACTCAATTCCCCGAACCTGACTTACTTGTTCCCGCAAGGTTCTCATCTTGCTCGATCCATCCGCAAACCCCAACCGGGCGTTTTCAGGAATCGGCAACGTAACAATAGCGTCTTTACGAAACCCAAGATCTCGTTTCTGGAAGTAGTTCATCTGACTGATCAGTACGATGGTACCGAAAATAAAAAACTGCGAGATAAAAAATTGTAAAACCACCAATCCCCTTCGCAAAAGAAAGCCTGATGAATTTTTGTTGTTCATTTGATTCTTGATAGCAAACACTGGCTTAAATCCGGATACGACCAAGGCTGGATAAAGCCCCGCCAAAAAGGCGACCGTCAATGTTACTAACAAAAGGAAAATCCAAAGTTGCCCATCGCTGAGTAAGTCAATGCTCAGGGTCAGATGTAAAAAAGGGTTGAGGTAAATCAAAGAAGTGTGCGCCAATCCAACGGCTAATACTACTGCAACCAATGTTACCAACGTTGATTCTCCCAAAAATTGAAAAATCAGTTGACTGCGTGAACTCCCTAAGGTCTTGCGGATTCCCACTTCTTTTGATCGCTTAACCGCCTCGGCAGTTACCAGATTGATAAAGTTGATACACGCTGTCAGGATCAGAAACAAAGCAATGACCGTGAAGGCCGCTATCATCTGCCAGGTAACTGTATTGTAGTTATAGTTGTTAAACCGTTCGTCATAATGAATGGTGGAGAGCGGCTGAAGAATATATGCCAGATTATCCGGGTTTTCTTCTCCTTGATGTTTCTTGAAAAAATCGGGGAGTCTTCGCTCCATTTCAGAAATACTCGCTTCCTCCTTCTTTAGAAAATAACAATGCTCATCGCTCCAAATGCCATTCCAGCCTACTTCGTCTTTTTGCTTTTTGATGGTGGCATACGACAGTAAGATATGAAAAGGAAAATCAGTAGCGGTAGGCACGTCATCTATCACCGCGGTTACCTTGAACTCCTGGTTATCAAAGACAATCACTTCTCCAAGCACATCTGCTCTGCCAAAATACTTAAGGGCCGATGATTGAGAGAGCATGGCCTCGTTAGGTTCGTCCAATCCTTTCTCTGCATCACCTATAAGAATGGTCCTGTCAAAAATTTTGAAGTATTCGGGTTGCAGATAAACAATCCCCTTATTCTCGCTGAATCGTTTAGGCTCACCCTGTAGCTGGGGAATCGTCACCAATCCTCCTGCCCGATACGAAGTAAAGATGACATGCTCTGCCTCCGGAAAATCCGTTCGGAAAGCATCCGGTAATGCCGGAGGCACCCCCGTGGAGTATCCTTTGCCTTGATTTCCTTCGCTTTGAAAAACCACCCGATAAATGCGATCGCGTTTTGAATGGTACGTGTCAAAACCAGAGTGATACCTCACAATTAAAAATAATACCAGACTTGTCGCCACGCCCAGCGCCAAACCCAGGATATTAATGGTGGTGCTCCCCTTAGAACGCCAGAGATTTCGAAGAGCGGTAATTAGATAATTTCGCAACATGTTTAAAAGGGTTTGTTTCAGGATGCTTAGAACGGGGCAAAAAGTTGTTTAGACATCCTAAAAGATTCAAGATCGGTGCCAATGAACAGATATGCCTGCTCAGTATCAAAAACGTAGTTTTCGATTTTTTTCATCGTTCAAAAAAGCAACCCAACGTCCGGAAGCGGACGCTTCTGGAAAATCATAAATGACTATTTTTGTGTCATGTTTCAGGAAGTTGTAATTGGGATCATGACCATTCTTGCTGCCGGATATCTGGGAAGACTCATTTATCTAAGCTTTCAAAGCAACAAAGGTTGTTCGGCCGGGTGCTCCAAATGCCAGGTGCCAGCAAATCCGGCCAAAAATAGCTAAGACCCTGATAATCAGATTTGATTCTGAGATTCAGGCTCTTAAAACACGAGCCAGTATATCTTTTGGTTTATTCGGGTTCCAGGTTTGGATTTTTGCTTGTTTTCCCGATATTTGCAGTCCCTTTTCCAAAAAAGGGGGAAAATCAATTAGATATGGCACGTGTTTGTCAAATTACCGGAAAAAGACCCCAAGTGGGCAATAATGTATCGCATGCGAATAATAAGACCAAGCGTAGGTTTTATCCCAATTTGCAAACCAAGCGTTTTTATCTGGTTTCAGAAGGTAAGTGGATCACTTTAAAAGTGTCTACCAAGGCGATCAAAACCATCAATACCAAAGGCATCGAGGTGGTGATGAAAGAAGCAAAATTAAAAGGAACGTTAGCGATCTAACCGATAAAGAATCATGGCAAAGAAAGGCAATCGAATTCAGGTGATTTTAGAGTGTACCGAGCATAAGACCACCGGTATGGCTGGTATGAGCCGCTACATCACCACCAAAAATCGCAAAAATACGACCGAGCGCATTGAATTAAAGAAATACAATCCGGTCTTGAAAAAATATACACTTCACAAAGAGATAAAGTAATATGGCAAAGAAAGTAGTTGCAACCCTGAAGAAAACCGATGGCAAAAGTTATGCTAAGGTGATCCGCGCCATCAAGTCCGAAAAGACTGGTGCTTATACTTTTAAAGAAGAAATTGTTCCGAACGATTTGGTGAAAGAAACCCTCGCCAAGAAATAATCGGCCACAAGTCTTGTACGTTCGAAAGTCCCCTCGCGGGACTTTTTTATTCATGTTATCTTATATTACTGCATATGGGCTTTTTTGATAGTCTTCTCCCGGGTAAAAAAGAACAACTGACCAAAGGGCTCGAAAAGTCCAAGGACAGCTTTTTCTCCAAACTTGGAAAAGCCATTGCCGGAAAATCTACGGTAGATGAAGAAGTGCTGGATCAGCTTGAAGAAATCCTTGTATCGTCTGATGTCGGGATCAACACCACACTGAAGATTATCGAGCGAATTCAGGCGCGGGTAGCCAAAGACAAGTATCTCGGCACAGCCGAATTGGATCGGATCCTAAAAGAGGAGGTAGCTGCCTTGCTGGTGGAAACAGACGCTACCGATCGGCCATTTGCCTTACCCGAAAATCACAAACCTTATGTGCTCATGGTGGTTGGTGTCAATGGGGTAGGTAAAACTACTACCATTGGTAAACTGGCAGCTCAATACACCAAAGCAGGTAAAAAGGTGGTTTTGGGAGCTGCGGATACCTTTCGGGCCGCTGCCGTTGATCAGTTAAAACTTTGGGGCGACCGTACCGGAGTTTTGGTTGTTTCGAAAGGGATGAATACAGACCCCTCCGCGGTAGCTTTCGAAACCATTGAGGTCGGGATGAAGGAAAATGCGGATATCATCATGATCGACACCGCTGGACGGCTACATACCAAAATCAATTTGATGGCCGAGTTATCCAAAATTAAACGGGTCATGCAAAAGGTGATAGCCGATGCTCCTCATGATGTCATGTTAGTATTGGATGGAAGCACGGGGCAAAATGCCGTGATTCAAGCCCGCGAATTTACCAAGGCAACCGATGTAACTTGTCTGGCCATTACCAAACTGGATGGCACCGCTAAAGGCGGTGTGGTGATTGGCATATCCGATGAGTTTAAAGTACCCGTGCGGTTTATCGGTGTAGGTGAAAAAGCCGAAGACTTGCAGCCCTTCGACAGACATGCGTTTGTAGAAGCCCTTTTCAAGCGATAAGTACTCATTTAAAGCTTCTTTGTATCTTGTCCTCCTTTATCAAAACAGGAGAAGAACATGTCATTGAAAATTCGTAAAGAAGATGCACTCAATTATCACACACAAGGGCAACCTGGCAAAGTAGAAGTACAACCTACCAAGCCGCTCGCCACGCAAATGGATTTGGCGCTTGCCTATTCCCCGGGGGTGGCCGAACCTTGCAAAGAGATCGCTGCGAATAAAGAGAACGTGTATAAATACACCAGCAAGGGAAATCTGGTGGCCGTTATCTCCAACGGTACGGCCGTTTTGGGATTGGGGAACATTGGCCCGGAAGCATCCAAACCAGTGATGGAGGGCAAAGCCGTGCTTTTTAAAAAGTATGCAGGTATCGACAGCTTTGATATTGAAATAGCGGAAGAAGACCCGGAAGAGTTTATCAAGATCGTTAAGTCATTAGAACCTACTTTCGGGGGAATCAACCTGGAAGACATCAAAGCACCCGAGTGCTTCAAGATTGAAACTGCCTTGCGGGAGAAGATGAACATCCCCATCATGCATGATGATCAACACGGCACGGCTATTATTTCTTCGGCAGCGTTGTTAAATGCCTTGCAACTGGTAGGTAAAAAAATCGACCAGATCATACTGGTGGTAAACGGGGCCGGAGCTGCGGCTGTTTCCTGCTCACGACTGTACCTGGCCTTAGGTGTGAAGCGGGAAAATCTTATCATGTGTGACAGTAAGGGAGTGATCACGACACAACGAACAACTCTTGATGAAACCAAAAAAGAGTTTGCTACTTCACGTCCGTTGGCCACTCTCCAGGAAGCCATGAAAGGCGCAGATGTTTTTGTTGGTCTTTCGGTGGCTGATTTGTTAAAGCCTGAAGACATTCTGTCCATGGCCAAAGATCCGATTGTTTTTGCGTTGGCTAATCCCACCCCGGAGATTAACTATGAATTAGCCATGCGCACACGGCCTGACATCATCATGGCTACCGGAAGAAGTGATCATCCCAATCAGGTAAACAATGTCTTGGGATTCCCTTATATCTTCAGAGGCGCATTAGATGTACGCGCCACCGAAATAAATGAGGCTATGAAACTGGCAGCCGTACACGCACTGGAAGCCCTGGCCAAAGAGCCTGTACCAGATAGCGTAAAAAAGGCTTATGGCATAGATAAACTGGACTTTGGACGAGGGTACCTGATTCCCAAACCCATGGACCCTCGTCTGATTACTACGGTTTCTCCTGCAGTAGCAAAAGCAGCCATGGATTCAGGAGTGGCTACCCGGCACATTCATGACTGGAGTACATATCATCAGGAGCTACAAAGACGTATTGGAATTGATGAGAAGCTAATTTCTCAAGTCATCGAAAGCGCCCAAAAAGATCCGAGGCGGGTAGTTTTTGCAGAAGCCAATCATCATAAGATTCTGAAAGCTGCGCAAACATTATTGGACGAAGGAATAGCCAAACCTATTTTGTTGGGCAATAAAGAGGAAATCCTCAAATTAATTGAAGAACATAAACTTGACCTGGCCGATTGCCCAATCATTTATCCGCGTGATGAAAAAGAAAAAGTAGAACAGTATGCCGAATTGTTGTATAAAAAAAGACAACGGAAAGGATTGGCCTATCGGGACTGCTTAAAGCTGATGCAAGATCGCAACTACTATGCAGCTATGATGGTAGAACATGGCGATGCAGACGCCATGGTTTCGGGGTTGACCAAAGACTATCCCAAGACCATTTTACCGGCTCTCCAGATTATTGGAACAGCCCCCGGTGTGAAGCACGTAGCGGGCATGTATGTATTAATGAATAAAAAGGGTAATTACTTCTTTGCCGACTGTACCGTCAATGTAGATCCGGACGCTGAAGGCCTGGTGGAAATCATCGGCCTGACTGCCAGAGGTGCACGGTTCTTTGGCATTGAGCCTCGTGTAGCTGTTCTCTCCTACTCCAACTTCGGAAGTAGTAAGGGTATTATTCCGGAAAAAACAAAAGAAGCTACCCGACTGGCAAAAGCAAAATTTCCCGACCTGGTGATTGATGGTGATATTCAGGCAAATGTGGCGTTGAATACCGTAATTCAACAAGAGACCTATCCATTCAGCGCGCTTGCCAAAACAGGCGCCAATACCTTGATCTTCCCCAACCTGGCATCCGGTAACATAGCCTATAAACTGATGATGGAAATTGGTGGTTCTGAAAACATCGGCCCCATTTTAATGGGTATGAACAAACCCGTACATGTATTACAATTGGGTAGCAGCATTCGCGAAATTGTAAACATGGCAGCGATTGCCGTGGTAGACGCGCAAATGCGTAACAAGTAGCAACCCACACGCGATTATTTATTCTCCATCCAAAACCGGGTTGGCAATAATCGGACCTAAGAACATGGCGTTCAGGAATAATTTGCTGGTACCATACCAGGTACCCCTGAAGTTCATGTTGTCAGTAAAGAGAATCACACGCCCTTGTCCTTCCCCGCTGGAAATAATGGCTGCCGAATTACTGATTTTTGCCAGTTGGGTCGGATGAACATATCCTCCGATTAATGGCTTGGATGTATATTGAGCCACATTGCTATAGGGATTCTTAGAAAGCTGAAGATAGGTGCGACCGTTTCGATAGAACGACATGGTTCGATCAGCTATCCCAAAACCAATCGGATGTGTGCGATCTACATCTACCTGAAAGATGGAACCTCCCAATTGCCTGGCTCCTTCAAAATTTTCAGCATCCTCATAGGGAGCTCGTTTGATTTTCCGCACGGTATCTTGCGCAACTACCTTCTCTTTAACTAATCCTTGTTTAATCGCCCAATCGGTTGCACTTTTTTGAGCAATGAGTGTGCCCCCACTCTGTATCCAGCTTTTGATCTTGTCTGTGGTAACCTTGTCTGATGGGTAACTCCCGCCTACCATCACCAATACGTTGTATTCATTCAGATTCATTCGCCCAAGAGCAGACCACTCAATTTTTGTGATAGGCATTCCTATCCGTTGATCCAATACGTGCCAAACCTCGCCAGCTTCGTAAGCCGACACACCAGGGCCTACCAGCATCATAGCTTTAGGTTTTTTAATGGGGATGGCATCACCGCTTCCCAGATCAATGCCTTTTAGGCTATAGCCGGTTGACAGTGCATATGCATCCACACTGGTTGACTCAACTACTTGTTTAATTTTTGCATATAAATCTTCTGCCGACAATCGTTGCTGCTGAACCGGAATAATCAACGTGCCGTATCCAAACGTTTTTTCACCACTGGACATCCGCATGGTAAAGGGCTTATGTGCGGATTTTACAATGATCTGCTGACTTAACAGTTGGTACAGTGTCCGATGAGCCTGATAGTCTTGAAAATCGATTACATAAGCATAACTACTCTTTTCAGGCACAGTGCTTTTTTTAGTTAGATCGGCTTTTACCTGATTCCCTTTGGGGAGGGCTCCCCGAACTTCCGCATGGGGCAGGTTAAATGCGTGTACCAACGACCATGCAGAGGCATCGTAAAAAAGACTATCAGAATAGGTTATTGCTTTCTCAAAGGCTGAACGTACCATCACATAATTTACCTGATCGGTTGGAACCAAAAACGATTTCCCTTTTTCAAAGGATTTTCCATTGAGCGTTTGGCTGGTGGCATTCTCATAAACTTCAATCTGATGAAGTCGCAGCAAATTGACAAAAGCATAGGTACGACTGAGATCAGAAGACTCACCAAAAATATATCCTTTCACCGGATTGGATTTTGCTTGATTGGCCGAAGTAAAAAAATCATTTCGCATTTTTATCAGCATCGTCTTTTCAGCATGTGAAGCTTTCACGGTGGCCAGGGCAGCGACAAATTGATTTCGAATGGTAAAAGCAAAAGTCATCGGTACGGTAGTGGTTTCCTGTACATGCCCGCGCGAACTGGCTTGCTCAAACAAAAAACCTGCCCCTCCATAAAAATTACTGTAACTGGAGCCATAGCCCGGGTAAAGTTTATCAAAAGCCTCCTTGGTAAAATACTGACTTCCGATGCCATTCATAGCCGTGGCAAAATATTCTGCAAAACGGGGGTAAACGGTTTCATATAAGTAACTAGGCACGATTGGATTGTTGCTGCTGGACTTACCCGGATCAAAATAAAAGGTTGAGTTGGTGCCCATTTCGTGGGCATCGGTCATCACATAGGGTCGCCAACGATGAAAAAAAGCAATCCGGTTACGGCTTTCTGGGTGGATGCCCAAAAACCAATCGCGATTTAGATCAAACCAATAATGATTTGTTCTTCCTCCTGGCCATACTTCGTTATGTTCACGATCATAAGGATCGCTTACGGCCGGTGAGGCTTTATGCATATTTGCCCAATGAGAAAATCGGTCGCGACCATCAGGATTATAAACGGGGTCAATAAGAATGACCATTTCATTCAACCAGGTCAGTGTTTCAGCGTCTTCATTGGCCGCCAGATAATACAATGAAAGCAAAGAAGACTCTCCCCCCGAGGGCTCATTACCATGAACATTATGACCTAGTTGAATAACCAACGGAATGTCAGCCTTTGCATTTCCATTGGCTCCGGCCAGATGTTGTTGTCGTATCTCCTCCAGACGCGCATGATTGGTGGGAGCTGTTACCTTCGCTACTATTTGAATTCGCTTTTCGATGGATAAACCGATTTCTTCAATGGTTACCCGATCGGATAGTTGATCAATCCGCTTGAAATATTCAACGATTTTATCATAACGGGTATGATGACTTCCCAGAGGATATCCTAAAAATTCCTCCGGAGTGGGGATACTAGCGTTAAACTTCTGACCCGCAGGGTAGAAATAATCCTTTTGGGCGATTCCAACACACACGATGGTGACACTAAGCACCAGGGTAACCAGGTATTTCATAAAGTGGAGTTTCGAAAGACTAAAATTAACCAACCTGCCGGTCGATCAGTTGCCGTTTGTCAAAAAAAGTCAGTTGCCTGTCCGGAATACCTCGCCCTGAGCCGGGTTTCTACTCACCTTCGGTTTTGTACCTTTGCGGGGATATGCTTCACATCCAAACCTTTACTTTCAATCCGCTCAGCGAAAATACGTATGTGATCTTTGATGAAACACGGGAGGCTGCCATTATAGACCCCGGCTGCTATGAAAAATATGAGCGGCAGGAATTGGATGATTATATCCAAAAAGAAGGTCTTCAAGTGACTCACTTGCTGAATACCCACTGCCATATTGATCATGTTTTGGGAAATTATCATGTGAAGGAAAAGTATCGGATTCCACTGTGGGTTCATCCGCTTGAACAAGCGGTATTAAAAGCAGCTTCTTCCTACGCAAGTGTGTACGGATTTCCAGCCTATCAGGAGGCAACAGCCGATCATCTGTTAAATCCCGATACAATCATAACTATTGGACAGACTCCCTGGAACATACTTTTTTTACCCGGGCATTCTCCCGGTCATGTAGGCTTCTATCAAAAGAATGGTAAAATCTTGATCAGTGGTGACGTTTTGTTTAATGGAAGTGTTGGTAGAACTGATCTGCCTGGTGGAAATTGGGATGTTTTAGTTCAAAGCATTAAACAAAAAGTTTTCAGTTTGCCGGATGATGTTTTGGTATATCCAGGTCATGGCCCTACCACAACCATTGGCGAAGAAAAAAAGTACAACCCTTTTGTGGGCAAAACAGCACATTCATGAACATCGTAAAACATATTCCCAATGCGCTTACCTGCGGTAATCTACTGTGTGGTTGTGTCGGTATTATTCTGATTCTAGAAAACGCGCCCATTCCGGCAGCCTATTTTGTATGGATAGCCTGTCTTTTTGATTTTCTGGATGGGTTTGCTGCCCGTGGACTTAAAGTATCATCCCCGATCGGAAAAGAGTTGGATTCACTGGCTGATATGGTAAGTTTTGGCATATTGCCGGCACTCACCATGTACCAATGGCTTGATCAAGCTGCTTTACCTCTGTTTATTCCTTTTACGGCACTATTGATGGCAGTGTTTTCAGCGCTTCGATTGGCAAAGTTCAACATCGATGAGAATCAGAAAGATTCTTTTATTGGGTTACCTACCCCGGCTAATGCTTTGTTCATCACGGCTCTTCCCTTTTTGCCCTCTTTTGCTTCCTTTTTGTTTACTGAGCCGTGGGCTCTGGTCGCCATTTGTTTCATATTCTCATTCTTACTGGTATCCCCTTTTGAGCTTTTTGCCTTAAAGTTTAAGGATTTCACGTGGTCTGGCAATCAATGGCGGTTTACCTTCCTCTTGCTTTCCGTATTTTTAATGGGAGTTTGGGCAGCGGGTGCACTTCCGCTGATTATACTACTCTACCTGGGTATTTCGTTTATTCAAAAAGCAACCAAAAAATAGACGTTGAAGTTTTTAGTAACTAGCCTTTCTTTCTTGATCTGGCTTTTCCCGTACACGGGATTTGCCCAGACAAACTCTGTTCTGAATTCGGGGGAATGGTACATGTTTTCAGTCTCTTCCGAAGGCATTTTCAAAATCGATTACAATCTACTCAAACAAGCTGGCATTAAGCCTGATGAAATTGATCCCAGAAACATACAGGTATTCAGCGGCCACGTAGGTATGTTGCCTCAACTCAATTCGGCACATCGTATCTCTGACCTGCAGGAAGTGGCTATTCAGGTCAGTGGTGAATCTGATGGAAAATTCAATACTAACGATGTGATCTTATTTTACGGTCAAGGTCCGGATGAGTATCGTTATCATCCTTCCTCGCAAATGTTTCAGTATGCCAATCATCTATACGATGACAATCACTTCTACTTTCTGACGATCTCCTCCCAGCCCGGCAAGCGAATATCCGGTGAAACTGCCCCTTCGGGAACGTTTCCTTTGGTAACTACGTATGACGATTTTGGATTTTATGAAACAGAGAAGTACAACATTTTAAAATCAGGAAGGCAATGGTTTGGCGAACAATTTGATGCTGCGTTGGAAGCAACCATCCGATTTGATATCCCAGGCATTGTTGAAAACGCTCCCGTCCGGTTTGCCTCTCATGTGATGGGGCAAACATTTACGGATGCTTCCTTTGATGTTTTCTGGAACGGAATATCCATTTTAACCCAACCGATTAGTCCAGTACCCAATTCTACCTATGCCATCAAAGGCAGGATGAAAATTGATTCCACTTCAGTTAATTCAAATGTCGTCAATGCATCCTCCCGTGTAACACAGGAAGTCAAATATCGGTTTCAGAAGGGCACCGGGTTTTCGGTTGGCTATCTTGATTTTTTTTCGTTTACGCTTACCCGAAGATTGGCGCTTTACGGTGACCTTACTTTTTTTCAATCTCAAAATAGTCTTGCAAATCCAATATCTACCTTTCAGATAATCAATAGTGATGCCTCAGTACAAGTGTGGAATGTGACAGATCATTGGAATGTGATGACGCAATCATCCACCCAGCAAGGAACAGTTACCTCGTTTAATTCATCCACAACAGAGTTAAAACGATTTGTTGTGTTTAAACCTGACCGAGTAAAAACACCAGCCTTTCAAAAAAAGATCGGTCGACAGAATCTTCATCAACTGCCCGTTCCGGAATTGGTAATCATTTCACACCCGGCATTTTTGGAAGAAGCTACACGACTGGCGAATCATCGCGTTACGTTCAATAATTTAGTTGTGCAAGTAGTGACCACCCAACAAGTCTATAACGAATACTCAGGCGGCAAGCAGGATGTAAGTGCCATTCGGGATTTTATCAAAAATCTTTACGATCGCGATCCAAAACTTAAAAATGTATTACTTGTGGGTCGTGGATCATATGATTACAAAAACCGTGTTTCCGGGAATACCAATTTCGTCCCTATTTATGAATCCCGTAACTCATTGTCTCCCCTGGAAACATATTCTTCAGATGATTACTTTACGTTTCTATCGCCTTCCGATGGAGATTGGAATGAAAGTCCGGCTGTTAACCACGCCATGGTAATTGGTGTTGGGCGCCTGCCGGTAAAGACACTGGAGGAGGCCCGCATTATCGTTAATAAATTGATTGACTACGATAAAAATCCGAAGACCTATGGAGCCTGGAGGAACGAAGTAAGTTTTGTGGCCGATGATGGAGATTTTAACATTCATCAAAGCCAGGCTGATTTATTGGCTCAGTACATCCAGGACACGCAACCTCACCTACAGACACGAAAGGTCTATATCGATCTTTTTAAACAGGAAAACCGGCCCAGCGGACAACGAAGCCCCCAGGCAACCGAAAATATTCAACGGACCATTTCCGATGGCGCTACGATTATCAACTTTACAGGACACGGATCAGAACAAGTGTGGATGGATGAACGCGTACTAGATGGTACCGTCATTCAGGATTGGAAGAGATTGCCACACGCCCCGCTCTTTGTGACGGCCACGTGCGAGTTTGGTCGAAATGATGATCCTCAACAGATCACCACCGGTGAAAAAATACTCTTACAAAAAGAAGGAGCTATAGGACTGGTTACCACAGCACGCCCGGTAAATTCGAGTACTAACTTTACCTTAAACCGTGAATTTTACGAAGCTCTGTTTATCAAAGAAAACAATAAGTATCGGTCCTTGGGAGAGGTTGTTCGGGACACTAAAAATAATAGCCAAAGCGGTGTTGCCAATCGAAATTTTTCGCTCCTGGGTGATCCTTCTATGGTATTGAATTTCGGACAAGCAGAAATCTCCATTGATGAAGTAAAAACACTTGCGGGTGATGACGGTATCAAAGCACTTTCAACCGTCAGGATTAAAGGATCAATAACTTCTAACAATCAGATTCAAACCGGATTTAATGGGATCGCGGATCTGACCGTTTTTAATAAACGAATTCAAACAAATACACGCGGAGATGAAAATCCTGTCTTCAGTTTTTTAAATTTTGATGATCGTTTGTTTCGCGGACAGGCCACGGTTAGTGAGGGAGAATTTGAAGTAACCTTTATAGCCCCCAAAACAATAGCGAATCAAGTTGGGCAAGGGAAAATCACAGCGTACGCCTACGCTAATGATCGCTCAAAAGATGCGTCTGGAGCTCGCATCAATGTTTCCATCGGTGGAGAGGAGGCCACCCCCGCCAGTGATACAACCCCTCCTTTGATTGAGCTTTTTATGGGTGACACAACGTATGTTGAGGGCGGTGTGGTAGGGCCTCAAACGGCTATTGTGGCCAAACTGTTTGATGACAATGGAATTACGCTCACTCCGCATTCAGATCACTCCATGATAGCGATCCTGAATGACACCCTGACGTTTGATCTGAGTTCAAATTACTTTGCGTTCAAAGATTCCTTTCAGCGGGGATATGTGAGTTTTCCTGTTTTCAACCTGGCTGCCGGCCGGCATGTGCTATCACTTTCCGCTTCCGATACATATTTGAATAGAACAACCCGGACGTTGACTTTTGTGGTTTCAGAAGGTGGGGGCATTCAAATTCAGGATTTTCACAATTTCCCGAATCCTTTTGAGGCCGAATCCGGAACCACGTTTCAATTTATCCACAGTCGTCCGGGAGATGATTTGGAGGCGCAAATCATTATCTATAGCCCGCAAGGGCTGCCCATCTTAAAAAAGACGTTTGAAGTCTTATCCAGCTACTACCAGGTCACCCTTACCCAGTGGGACGGATTAAGCACATCAGGGATAAAATTAAACCCTGGTATATACTTCTCTAAGCTTATTGTGCGTTCCAGATTGGATGGCTCACAAAATGAACAAATAACAAAGCTTTTGTTGGTGAATTAACTATCTTTGAACCCTATTGTCTGATTATGAACAAGTTACCCATTGGCTTTTTTCTGCCATTAGTCTGCTTATCATTTGTTGGTTATTCTCAGCCCATACAGGGTACCCTTATTGGCCAGGATAGTACCAACCGGGTTATTACAACTGCAGTTCCATTTCTGTTAATCACTCCAGATTCACGTGCAGCAGGCATGGGTGATGTGGGCGTAGCCACCTCTGCCGATGCCAACTCCAATTACTGGAACGCTGCCAAACTTGCTTTTATAGAAAAAGGATATGGTGTTTCTGCTTCTTACACTCCATGGCTAGGTAAGATCATCAACGATATGTCAATTTTCTACCTATCTGGATTTTACAAAATCAGTCGCGAGCAAACCGTTGCTGCCTCCATGAAGTATTTCGACTTGGGAGCCATCCAATTGCGGGATGGAAACAATAATAGCTTAGGTGACTTTAGCCCACGCGAATTTGCATTTGATGTTACCTACTCCAGACTTTTAACAGATGAGTTAAGCCTTGGGGGAACGCTCCGCTATATTCATTCCAACCTGACAGGAGCTTTTAATAATGGCGGTATTGATGCGCAACCCGGCAATTCGGTCGCGGTAGATCTGGGCATTTATCATACGAAAGAACTTCAGAACACATCCATCCTTTCGTGGGGAGCTACTATTACAAATATTGGTGCCAAAATCACCTACTCTGATGCCAATAACCGTGATTTTATCCCCACCAATCTACGGTTAGGTGCCGCCTATGAAAAACCCTTAGGTCCACAAAACAGCTTAACATTTGCTATGGATTTCAATAAGCTGCTGGTGCCCAGTCCACGCAATGGAAGCAAAGATGAAAGCTTGCTAAATGGAATTTTTGGATCATTCAGTGATGCTTCTGGTGGTTTTAGTGAAGAACTTCGGGAAGTATCCATATCCACAGGTGTAGAATATTCGTATGATGATAAATTTTTCGGTCGCTTAGGTTATTTCCATGAAGCCTCCGATAAAGGAAATCGCAAATATTTAACAGCGGGAGTGGGGGCTCAATTCAAACAATTCGGTTTTGATATGGCCTATTTAGTACCCACTAACCAACGGGAGAATGCCTTGGCTGAAACAATCCGTTTCACCATCATGATGAATTTCGAAAACAAATTGAAGCAAAACGAAACAGTCACCGAAGATTAAAAATGCTGGATCGTACGGTAGCTCCTCCGTTTGTCAAGTCTGCAAACTACTATCTTCCTTCTTTCTCTCTTAAGACGTTAGCTAATGGTTGCTCATTAGTAGTGTTGCCATCTGTGCAGCAGGAACTCATTAAAATTGAGCTTGTCTTCTATGCCGGAAAATGGTTTGAGTCTTTCCCCGGGCAGGCTCACTTTACAGCGATGATGCTGGAAAAAGGTACACCCACCAAGTCTGCATTGGAAATCGCCACTTTCTTTGATCATCAAGGCGCACAAATAGAAATCTCGCCAGGGCTTGATTTTACATCTATCTCTTTGTATTCATTGACAAGAAACGCTGAGCGGACGTTCAAGTACTTGCTATCGATTATACGAGAATCAAGTTTTCCGGAGGAGGAGCTTTCTCTTCAAAAAGACATTTTCGTACAAAACTTACGAGTGAATCAGGAAAAAAACAGCTTTGTTGCGGGGCAGTGGATTCGGAAACTTCTTTTTGGAAATCGGCATCCCTACGGGAATTCATTAACTGCCGAAGATGTCCAAATGCTCACACGCCTACATCTAACACAGTATGCTTCAAATTTTTTGACTCCGGTAGCAGTCTTTGTGACAACTAATAATTCGGTCAATGGTGAGTTTGTTCAATCTGCTCTTGAGGAATCTCCTTTGTTAAATAAAGATACAACCACCAGTCACGTGCGTCAGTCAAGCACACAATTCGTCCATACGTTAGATAAAAAAGAAAGTATTCAATCTGCCATCCGAATTGCCTGTTTGAGTTTGAATAGAATACACCCCGAGTATCCTCATCTTTTACTACTCAACCATATTTTAGGAGGATACTTTGGTTCCCGATTGATGAAAAACATCCGGGAGAAAAAGGGGTTGACCTATGGCATAAGTTCATCCGTTAATCCTCTTGGAAGAGAAAGCTTTTTTGTTATTGGCGCTGAAGTAAATAAGGGGAATGTGAGTATAGCTGTAGAAGAAATAATGAAAGAAATCCAGGAGCTTCAACAAAAATCTATCTCTGAAAGTGAATTGCTGATAGCCAAGAATCACTTACTTGGTTCTCTTCAACAAGACTTGTCAAATCCATTTTCGGTGATGGACAAGATCAGGAATATCATTCTGTTCAATCTGCCGCATTCCCATTATAGCAATCTCTACACAACAGTAGATCGCATCAATTCTTTCGAACTACAGTCGCTTGCCCGTAATCACTTCTCCATGAGTCAATTTCATAGGGTTTTAGTTGGCTAATCCAGCCCGTAGAACTTTGAGCTGTTGCCTGAGAATTATAACAATCTGCAACAAAGATTTTCTCCATCCCCCTGAATACAAAAACCCCCGATACTTTGTGGTATGGGGGTTTAATTATA
>CAYTNM010000012.1:218-134716 GCA_964439205.1 uncultured Ohtaekwangia sp. | reverse complement strand
CGTTAACACCACTATTTCATTTAAAGGAAATCAGTTTAAGGTCATTGGTGTGATGAAAGAAAAGGGTAGTATCTCTGAGAACAACTTTGATAACATGATGCTGATTCCTGTGATGGTGGCAAATCAATTGGCCAGCGGACAGCAGTTATACTATCGAATGGCCATTGGCGTTACAGACCCCAACCAGATTGACGTGGCGATGGGGGAAGCTACAGGTTTGCTTCGAAAAATCAGACATGATCAGGTAGGCAATGAAAACTCGTTCGAAATTGAAAAAAGCGAGTCGTTGGCGCAAGAATTGGAAAACATTACCAGTGGATTAAGAATTGGCGGCTTTGGCGTAGGGTTTATCACACTTTTGGGCGCATCGATAGCCTTGATGAATATTATGCTCGTGTCAGTCACGGAGCGAACCCGCGAAGTAGGCGTGCGGAAGGCATTGGGAGCTACACCCTTACGAATTCGACAACAGTTTGTGATTGAGGCTATTGTCGTATGTGTATTGGGCGGTATAGCTGGGGTCATATTTGGGATACTCATTGGAAATGGGATATCGAATCTGATTGGTTTTGATTCGTTTGTGGTGCCGTGGTTATGGATTTTTACAGGTTTTATGATCTGTATTTTTGTAGGACTGATCTCGGGTTATTATCCGGCATATAAGGCTTCTAAACTGGATCCGATTGAGTCACTCCGATTTGAATAGCACATTTTCGTTATCCACTTTCGTTAATCAGATTGCGTACACCTTATTCATTCTTGTTTAATCTTACGGATGTAAAACGATATGATAAAATTTAAACTTTACTCAACATTACTTTTGATCACGCTTCTTTCGATCAACCACAACCTGCAAGCACAGAAGTTGGAATATGAGTTTCTTTATAAGATAGACCTTTTACTGGAACCAGGCATTGAATTAGGAAAAACTCCCATAGGGAAGCGAGTCATTTACACCGTGAAAGGGGGAACATTCAGCGGCCCCAAAATGAAAGGGAAGGTGAGACCTGCCGGGGGAGATTGGGTTTTGCGATTAGATTCAGCCACGACCAAATTAGATGTCAAACTTCTTCTTGAAACCGAAGACGGGCAGTTAATTTCGAACACCTATACAGGAATTGTTCGCAATCATCCGGATGGCACAACCTACTGGAGAATTACCCCATTGTTTGAAACAAGTTCTAAAAAATATGAATGGTTAAATTATCTGGTTGCGGTGGGCATCGGAAATTTTGGTTCGGGTGGAGTTACCTACGAAGTTTACGCCATCAAGTAATGACCGTGGAATAGCGGAGAGAGAGGGATTCGAACCCTCGGTACAGTTGCCCGCACAACGGTTTTCGAGACCGTCCCATTCGACCGCTCTGGCATCTCTCCGGTGCTTTTGTCCGGCAATTTAATCAATGAACAGCTACTTGGTCATGACCGAATCCAATACTGTTGGTATGGGACGATGGCTCATGAGTTTAAGCATTTCGTGTATTTCCTGACGGATGAGATGTGGATGTGACCATGGAACAAAATGATTCATGTCTTCGATCATGACTACTTTAACCTTTGCATTTATCATCATTTTCCTGGCAAAATCAGCATTTCCGGGAGGCACAAATACATCTTTGGCTCCCTGAATGACAGTCACGGGAACCCGAATATCTTTCCAGCGAGGCAGCATTTCCTCCAACTGAGGCTTAACCTGATAAATTTCGTCATTCGAAGCCCGGATAGATCTGGGAAGCATCCATTTTAGAAAGGGCGTTGCCAACGGTCCTCGAAACCACTCATGTGGTTCAAGTTCCGGATCAATGGATCCGGCCACAATGACTAGCCCGTCTATCATTTCCGGATAATCCATGGCCATCTGTGCGATAACGGGCCCCCCGAGTGAGTGCCCCACCAGGATCAAGGGTTTATTGGTTTTATATTTCTGCAATACCGGAAAAAGCAATTGACTTTGTCCGGTTAGTGTTTTTTCGGCATTTCCGAAATTGGATGCCCCAAAACCGGGTCTGTCTACTGAAATCAATTGCGAGTGATTGACCAGGAGGGTGTCGTCCATAAAGTCAATAAATGCGCTCAGGGATCCCGGAGATCCATGCACAAAGATGACGACCGGTTGATCTTTTTCACCCACATGCAGATAATTCATGACGCGTTTACCCACATCGTATTGATGAAGCGTACCCTTTTTTTCTTTGTCTTTGAAAAAATCATCAATTTCGGATTTGCTCATTCGAAATTGCATGCAAGAGTCCATCAGGAATAAAAAAAACACCGCTGCTGCCAAGGATATCCAAAAGGCTTTCAATCGGATTCGACCCCACACCATCTTCAGAGCTTGAGTATCTTTTTATATTCGGCAGGTTGATGAAGCAGACGGGTGGCCTCTTTTACATCATCATCGTATTTGAATCCGGCCTCAGTTGCTCCGGCTTCAAAGTAATATCGGGCGATGATTTCACGTTCAAGCAATTCTTTGATCTGATCTTTAAATAATCCATAATCATTTTTCCGGCTATCACTTAACTTACTTTGAAGTTGCAGCAAGTATGGTTTCAGTTCATCGTAATACCGTTCTCTTTTAGCTTCTTCCTCCAAGGCCTTGAGTTCGGCTGTTACCAATGGTTCGTGCGAAAAAGGTTTGCTTTTGATCCACCCCACAAAATCATTGTATTCCTGATCCGTGAGCTTGAATTGACGCGCGTTTGAGATGCTGCTATGTCGCGCTGTATACTCCGTGGCATAATCAAATATCCACCCTTGGTTGTAGAGTCCGATGGCAATGGAGGGCAGGGGTTGGCTACTGATCTTTATATCCGGATCAATCCCGCCACCATCATACACAATTCTCCCCTTGGTGGTGCGAAATTCTTTTTTGATGGAGTCTGGAATGGTGCCCACACTTCCATCTTCCCTGCGATGTGAATAGTCCAACACCTGAATGCATCTGCCGGTAGGTGTGTAATATTTGGCAGTGGTAATTTTAACCTGAGCATTGTACGAAAGGGGACGTGGCTCCTGCACCAACCCCTTCCCATAGGATCGTTCACCCAAGATGACGGCCCGATCGTAATCCTGAAGTGTACCGGCTACTATTTCAGATGCGGATGCACTTCCTCTGTTAATGAGGACTACCACGGGTAGGTCCAGGTCCAAAGGACTGTTCAGGGTTCGGTACACAACATTGCGCTCTGCAATTTTTCCTTTTGTCGTTACTATTTCTTTTTCTTTCGCCACAAACAGGTTACAGATATTGACAGCTTCCATGAGTAACCCGCCCGGATTATCGCGTAGGTCAAGAATGAGGCTTTTGGCTCCCTTTTCCTTTAGCGAGATAATGGCTTGTTTGACGTCACGACCTACCTCCTGGGTAAATTCAGTCAGTTGGACATACCCAACTTCGGAGTCGAGCATGCCGAAATAGGGGACATGATTAATTTTAATTTTTTCTCTTTTAAACTCCAATACCAGGGGCTTTGCTTCGCCAAAGCGCTTCACAGTTAACTTAACACTCGTTCCGAGTTGACCTCGCATCAAATGCTCGGCTTCTTCCGGTGTGAGTTTGGAGAGTTCTACGTCATCGAGCTTGAGAATCTCATCCCCGATCCGTAATCCGTTTTTGAAAGCTGGAAACCCTTCATACACCATGGTTACCACGGTTCGGTTGGCAAATTGACGGGTGAGCGCTCCGATACCGCCATATTGCCCTGTATTTTGAGTCCGGTAGTCTTCGATTTCATCTTCAGAGATGTAGTTGGTGTAAGGATCAAGCGAATTGAGCATGGCATCAATCCCTGTCCGGATCATCTGATTCGGATTTACCTCGTCAACATATAGCGTGTTGATCTCTTTGAAAAGAGACGCAAAAATTTCCAGGTTTTTTGCTATTTCAAAATATCGCTCAACTGGTGGAGTAAAAGAAACTCCGACTAATCCGATCAGCAAAACTCCGATAGCGACCTTCTTTTTCATCCCTTAAAAATACGAATTTTAGAGACAGAGGGTTTAGTAAATCCATCCTGATTGAAACTTTTTTACCGTTTTATACCTCCTTTATTCTGAAAAACGTTCCTTATCTTTAACCTCTTCAAATTTATAAATCCTATGTATCAAAGATTGTTCAGTTTTGCTCTTCTGGCACTGGTAATGTGGTCTTGTACCAAAGACCCCAACCAGCTACAAACAGGTACCAGCGGTGGATATTCTTATGAGTATGTCCCCAATGATCCGCTCAAAGTCCGTATTTACACCCTGAAAAACGGTTTGAAGGTTTATTTGAGTCAGTATACGGCTGAGCCACGGATTCAAACAGCCATTGCCGTGAAGGCCGGTGGAAAATTTGATCCGGCTGATGCCACGGGCCTGGCTCATTATTTAGAGCACATCATGTTCAAGGGAACCAGCGCCTTTGGAACACAAGACTGGAATCAGGAAAAGGTATTTTTAGATAGCATCGAATCCATGTTTGAACATTACCGGACTCTTACGGATACCGTTCAGCGTAAGGAATATTATAAACAAATCGATCAGGTCTCTAATGAAGCCTCCAAATTTGCGATCGCCAATGAATACGATAAGTTGATATCGGCCATTGGAGCCAAAGGAACCAATGCGTATACCACTGAAGATCGAACGGTGTATATCAATGATATTCCGTCTAATCAAGTGCAAAACTGGCTAACGATTGAAGGTAATCGATTCAAAGAAATTGTACCCAGGTTATTTCATACAGAATTGGAGGCAGTATATGAAGAGAAAAATCGATCGCTTGATAATGATTATTGGAAAACCTTTGAGGAAATGTATCGTGCTGCCTTTGCGAAACATCCGTACGGCACACAGACAGTGATCGGCACGATTGATCATTTGAAAAATCCGTCCATTACCGAAATCAAAAATTATTTTTACAAATACTATCGCCCCAACAATGTTGCCATTTGTATGAGTGGTGATTTGGATTATGACAAAACCATCCAGTTGATTGAAGAAAAATTTGGGGATTGGACACCTAATCCGGATTTAACAAACTGGACCCCTGTACAGGAAGACCCGATCACGGCTCCTATTGTGCGTGAAGTCTATGGACCGGACGCTGAATGGATTAATGTAGCCTTCCGTTTTAAAGGTACCGGAAACAAAGATTTTGGATTACTTCGATTAACGGATATGATTCTGGCCAATTCTCAGGCCGGATTAATTGACCTCAACCTGAAGCAGCAACAAAAGGTAATTGAGCCGACCAGTTTTGTAAACGATTTAAACGACTATTCGCTTCATGTGCTTTCGGGAAGACCCCGGGAGGGACAGACTTTGGATGAGGTTAAGAAGTTGTTATTGGAGCAGATTGATCTTGT
This sequence comes from uncultured Ohtaekwangia sp., assembly GCA_964439205.1. Lineage (GTDB taxonomy): Bacteria > Bacteroidota > Bacteroidia > Cytophagales > Cyclobacteriaceae > ELB16-189. Next base: position 129,365 of record CAYTNM010000012.1, on the reverse strand, counting down.
CAAAAAGGGACAATTTGATGATTGGTTGATTGAAGCAGTTATCAACGATTTAAAAAAGCAAAAAACGCAACAATCCGAATATAACTGGAGCCGCAGCAATGATATGGTGATGGCTTTTACCAATGGAATTGCCTGGGATCAATATGTTTCTGCTTTGGATGATCTAAAAAAATATACCAAGGAAGATATCATGAAGTTCGCCACCGATAATTATAAGGACAACTATGTGGCTATTTTAAAGCGAACCGGAAAAGATCCCAATAGTCAAAAAGTACCTAAGCCACCGATTACAAAAGTGTCATTAAACAAAGAGTCAAAATCACCTTTTCATGAAGCTATTTTGGCTGCCAAAGTAGATAAGCTGCAGCCGGTTTTTTTGGATTATGAAAAAGATGTAAAGAAACTTAAAACCGACAAGGGAATTGATGTGCTATATACTCCGAACAAAGAGAATGGATTGTTTACACTTTACTATCTGGCGGATAAGGGAACAAACCATGATCCCCGAATGCAACACGCACTGGAATACCTGGAGTACATTGGCACGGAAGAAATGGCAGCGGAAGATTTTAACAAGGAGTTTTACAAGTTGGGCTGCGACTTTGGCGTGTTTGCAAGTGAGGATCAAACCTACGTCTATCTGACGGGGCTTACCGAAAATATGGATAAGTCCATGCAGTTGTTTGAAAAGCTTCTGGCGAACCCCAAGGCAGACGATGACGCTCTGGCGAAAATGATCGATGGCACTTTTAAAAAGCGAGACGATACCAAACTCGATAAGTTTGCCATTCTCTGGGATGGTCTTGTAAACTATGGAACTTACGGTGCAAATTCTCCATTCACCAATGTTTTAACGAATAAACAACTGCGCGAGTTAACGTCAGAGGAACTGATTAATATCATCAAAGATTTTACCCAAACCCAACATCGGATTCTGTACTTTGGTCCGAAAACAGAAACAGACTTATTAGCCTCGTTAAATACATATCATCCGGTGCCAGGCCAACTGAAACCACCACCGGCACCGGTTGACTACGCGATGAGTGATATGACAAAACCAGGTGTCTACTGGACTGACTATGATATGGTACAGGCCGAGATTATTTTTCTTTCGAAAGGTGAAAAATATGACCCGGCACGTGCGGCTAAAGTTCGCATGTTTAATGAATATTTTGGCGGAAGCATGAGTTCCCCGGTATTTCAGGAGTTAAGAGAAGCTCAGGGTCTGGCTTATAGCGCTTTCGCCAGTTACAGCAATGCTTCAAAGAAGGATAAAAATGACTCCTTTTTTGGATACATCGGAACCCAGGCGGATAAGCAACGCGAGTCTATGAAGGCCATGATGGGACTGATTCAGGAATTCCCTAAATCAGAGAGTGGCTTTGAAATTGCCAAGCAATCATTGATGAATCAGCTAGAAAGTGAACGCATCACAAAAACAGGTATTCTTTTTAACTACGAAACAGCTATGAAACGTGGACTGGATCACGATATCCGCAAGGATATTTATAATGACATCCAAAACATGACCCTGGCTGATCTGGAAAAATTCCAGCAGGAGTTTATCAAAGGCCGCAAATTCAATGTTGTTTTAGTGGGATCTAAAGACAAACTCAATCTGACAGACCTTAGGAATTATGGAGACGTTCGTCAGTTGACGTTGGATGAATTGTTTGGATATGAAAAACCGGAAAAGATAAATCTGGAAAAGGGAAATTGATAGTGATCGTTAAAAGGAAAGCCCCCGAAGTATCTGGGGGCTTTTTTTATTTCTGAAAAGACCAAGTGATTAAAATTTATCGGGTATTTGCACGATCCGGACCACAATCTCGTGTGGATCTCCATCCTTGTCCACCAGGCTGAACTTCACGAGGGGATTATCCCGATTGATGTTAGGCTCTACATGAGTAATTTTATTGTCCTGGAGATGTTTTTGAATTTCCTTTTGTAAGATCACCAAGGCATTTGCCATGTCTACCTCTAATGGGCTTGGATTATACGAGCTTGTTTTCATGCCTCCTTCAATATCTATGAATCAAAATTTAAACGACCGTAACATTTCGTTACCAACGGATCAATGCGGAGGCCCAGGTAAAGCCACTGCCAAAGGCCGCCAAACAAATTACGTCATTTTCTTTCATCTTTCCTTCTGCCCACGCTTCGCTCATAGCTATCGGTATAGAAGCAGCAGTGGTATTTCCATACCGCATAATGTTGTTATATACCTGATCATCACGCAAAGTAAGCTTCTCCTGGATGTATTGACTGATCCGTAAATTGGCCTGATGTGGTACCAACAGACTAATATCCTCTTTTTTCATTCCGTTAGCCACGAGGGCTTCATTAATCACTTCCATAAAGCGAACGACTGCATGCTTAAACACCTGATTACCATTCATCACCACCTTAAAATGCGTGGTATCCAGAATTTGCTCCGGTTGCCGTTCTTCCCGCTTGCGACTGCTTCCAGGGTCACGTACATAAAGTTCTTCGGCAAACCTTCCATCGGAATGCAAGTGCGTGGAAAGGATTCCGGGTTTATCCGAAGGCTGGAGGATGGCTGCACCGGCACCATCGGCAAAAATCACGGCTGTATTGCGGCCTCGGGTCGTCACATCAATAGCTGTGGATTGAATTTCAGCACCCACCACTAAAATAGTTTTATACATGCCGGACTTGATAAATTGATCCGCCACAGAGAGCGCATAAATAAATCCCGAGCAGGCATTTCGAATGTCGAGAGCTCCTATGCTCTCCAATCCCAGTTCACGTTGAAGCAATACGCCAGACCCCGGGAAAAAGTAATCAGGGGTAATGGTAGCAAACACGATAAACTCAATGTCTTTTTCGGTCAGGTTGGCGCGCTGCAAAGCTAATCGGGTAGCCTTCGCAGCCATGTTGGCTACGGTATCTTTGGTCGGATCAATCCATCGTCTTTCTTTAATACCGGTTCGTTCTGTGATCCAATCATCATTCGTGTCCATGACTGTTGACAAATAGTCATTGGTGATGATTTGCTCAGGCACGTAATGGCCAAGTCCCACAATCCTGGAATGCCGCATAAGGTCTTTTTTTGTGGCCGCTAAATTAAGGAATTGTTACCTAATGATCGTTAGCCCTTGCATAGTAAAAAAAATGCCCTGAAGGGTGTTCAGGGCACTTCGTTTTATCATGGTTGGTATAGCTAAAGTTTAGGTTTTTTCACCAGTGCTTTTGTATTGTCATCTGAATGGCGATCGATCAGTTTATGCAAAGGGTCAATGCCTGCTTTGCGCGGCTTTGAACTCACCGTTATCTTTATCTCGTTTTCTTTTTGAGTGAATTTATGTTTTTGCAAGTAGATCAGACTGTCTTTTCCTGATTTATTCTTACCATAAACACCTATATCGATCCAATCGTTAATGGGAATATTCGTTTCAATGCCAGTGCTGTCCGCCCGAAGCTTTTCCGTAGACAGTTTCAGGGTAACCTCAAACTCGTTTTTCTGTTTTTCTTCGTACTCGGCTGTTTCCGTTTTATTTTCGAAGAGTGTGATGGTCTCAAACATGTCATTGATCAGATATTTCAGACTATCCGGTGTAACCGCTCTGAAATATGTTAACAAGTCTTCCGAAGTAGGGTAGGGTGCATCTTTAAAAGCCCAGTCGCGGGTAAAGCGCTTGAGTGCCGTATTCACGCTGTCTTCGCTGATATAATCCTGAAGGGCATACATCACCAAAGAACCTTTGTTATAATGAATGTATCCCTGACTTTCCACCAGCGCCAAAGGCTGTTCTTTCTTCTGCTCGAAGGCGCGACCACTCAGATATCTATCTAATTCATACTTGAGATATTTTTCGATGATTTCTTCGCTGAATTTATTCTTCATCACCATGAGTGCTGAGTACTGCGACATGGTTTCGCTGAGCATGGCATTTCCCTTGACACCCGCTTCCATTACCTGGTGGCCCCACCACTGGTGGGCTACTTCATGTGCCGTGACATAATAAGCCATATCCAGGTCTTTATCAGGATCATCTACCTTTTGGATAAAACCAATGCCTTCAGAAAAGGGAACGGTGTTAGCAAATGATTGGGCAAAGGAGGCATACCGAGGGAATTCCATGATACGCATTTGACGGAATTGGAACGGACTGAAATTCTTCGCATAGTAATCCAGAGCATCTTTCATTCCCTCCATCATTTTGTCCAGGTTATATTCATGCCCTTTGTGATAATAGATTTCAAGATTAACATCTCGCCACTGATCGCGTTTAATTTCATAACGGGCCGAAACCATGGAAAAGAAATTACACATGGGTGCATCCATATCGTATTCAAAGTAAATGCGGTTTTCTTCTTCCCATTGACGGACCAGATAGCCGGGGGCGATGGCAGTCTGGCCCTTATCGGTACTGATTTGCATTCTGAAATCAACGTGATCGGCATCATCGCCAAAAAGACTCATGGCTCGTCCACGCGGATCGTTTCGTTCCATCATTCGCTCACGTTCCGGTAAGTCTTTTTCTTTTCGGTCGTTATCATCACTTATTTCAAAGCTTCGATCATAACCCAACGAGGGAAAGTATCCGTTATTGAAAAACGTGCCATTAAAAATAACTTGCGTATTGGAGCGTCCGGTCTCAACAAATCCCTGGGTTTTAAACACGGTTTTGAAATCCATGCGAATGCTATCGCCAGGTTTTAAAGGCTCTTCCAGCGTATAGATGGTATAACGGAAGTTGTCAAATTTTTCTTTGATTCCGTTCTTACGATCGAATTTCAGATACTCTGTTTTTACTTCATTGGCCGGATTTTCCTGAATGTGCAGATCGCTGATGATTTCCGTGGTTTTATTTTTAAGAATAAAGTAACCCTCAGCGGTAAAATCACGCTGACGGGGAAATAGGTCGACTTTTAAATCAATTTTGGTGATGCGTGGCTGAGCGATGAACTCAAACTTCTTCAAGGTATTTTCATACTCTACCTGACGCTTCTCCCGTTGATCAGAATTGGAATATTCGTTGATAATATTGGTGTTATAAAAAATGTAGAAACCTGAAGAAATAAAAATGACCAAGGCACTTGCGATGAAAAGTATCAGGGGGCGTGACAGTCTCAGTTTACCGGACTTCCAACGCATTTTCATAACAGCCTCCGAACCCCGTACAGAGAAGATAACCGCCAACGCAAACAAGAAAATCACAAACGCAAACCAGTAAACCTGAAACCAGGTAAAGGGCGTTACAAAGTGACCATACACATTCATATCCGAATAGGTGCCCAGACTGCCATTTCCGAATTGAAACAAAGGATGCTCAAGTCCCATCTGACTTAAGAAACCCGCCAGCATGAAGAAAGCAATCGCTACAGCAAAACCTAAGAACTTGTTATTCACCATTACCTGGATGAACATAGATAACAAGGTATACAACACTAAAAAACCAAGCGTTTCGCTGTAAAGCGAGCTGAAATAGACACCCAATTCAAATTTATAGTATCCATAAGCGGACTGAATTAAAACTCCACACACGATCAGGCCAAAAAGCAGAAGCACGTATACCAGCAGCATCCCTAGAAACTTGGAAATCAAACTGATAAAATCCGGCATGGGCATGGCATCAATGATCAGATTCAGGTTCACTGCTCGTTCTTTCCACACCAGTTCGCCTGAATATAAAACAGCAATGATGACAAAGAATAGATTAAAGCCGGAAAGTAAGCCCAGCACCGAGTAGGTGGTGGGGTAAGAACTAGTCCCATAGAGTTCATTAATATTAACCGCATTCAGGAACATCAACAACATCCCGGCAATGACAATTGCCAGAAAGGGAATTTCTTTGAATACCATTTTGAAATAAAACCATGACAGTCGTACGAGTTGGCCCAGATGGGTTGCCCACCCGGTAAACTGTCTGGCCACCGGAATTTTTGTTTCCTCAGGTCTGATACTTGAGCGCTGTTCTTTGATGGGCTTCGCGCGGAATACGGAGTTACGCACGACATTAAAACTAAACGAAAAATGAGTAATGATTAATACGACTATACCTACCCCAATCCAAATCAAACGATTATAAAGAATATACCCCTCGAGCGGAATTTGAAGAGAATTTCGTTCACCCGGTGTCCAGTATTGGGTATAAAAATTAAATGCACGCACACCAAAAGGATCCAGTAGCGCGGCTATTTCTTTCTGTTCAATATCGCGCAGCATAGACTGACTGGCGAGATACAGCACCAACAACAAAATTCCCTGGGTATAAATGACGATGGATTTCCGGCTAAGTGCTCCACTGGCAAAAAAGATGGCCCCGGTAAAAAACATGTTGGGGATCACAAATACTAGAAAAGGTTGCCAATAGGTGAAAAAGTTAAACGGAAGCAGCCGATCCGCCTCCCGGGTAGGCCATAAATCGCCTAACATAAAGGCGATGGGAAGGCTGGAAGCCACCAGCAACAACACGACAAAAGAACCCCAGTATCTACCCATGAGGTAACTGAATTTTTTGATCGGTGTGCTGAATAGAATGGCTTCTGTATTGTGTTCAAAATCCCGGAGTACAGCCACACCCATAATCGCGGAGGCTATCAAGGACATAAACACCGCCATGATCACAATCATTTGTGCGATGACAACAGGTGCATTTTCTTTCACTTGTCCCACGGCCCCGCCAATCCGTACTACATCGGTTGTAACGGCCAGGAAACACAACAGAAACATAATCAGAAAGTAGATGTAGTTAGCTGCCCGGGCTTTGCGGTATTTTAGCTCAAATAGAAAAATATCTTTAAACATACTATGCAAATCTTGGTCTGTAAATTAAGCTACGGCCTCCTTTTTGGAGCTGCCAAAAATATGGGCAAAGTACACATCCTCCAGATCAGCCGTGGTACTTTCAAATCCGGCTTCTGGTTGTGTAGAACTGAGAACGGTAATCACCGGGCGACCAGCAATCAGACGCTCGGAAATGATATGGTGTTGATTGCGATAGTTTTCCAGATCTGTTTTGGCAATCGCCTTTTTCCAGACTTTTCCATCCACTGCTGCCAGGGCATCCATCGGATTGCCTTTGTAAAGTACTTCGCCTTTATTAATGATGGCCATATCGGTGCATAACTCCTTCACATCTTCTACAATGTGGGTGGAAAGGATAACGATGGTGTTTTCTCCGATCTCAGAAAGTAGATTTAAAAAGCGGTTGCGTTCAGCAGGATCGAGACCGGCTGTTGGTTCATCAACGATGATCAATTTTGGGTTGGCGATCAGTGCCTGTGCAATGCCAAATCGCTGTTTCATACCGCCTGAATAGCCACCCAGATTTTTGGTGCGTGCATTCCACAAGTTTGTTTTATGTAACAAAGCTTCAACCAGATTTTTGCGTTCGCCTTTATCACGGATCCCTTTGAGAACCGCCAGGTGATCAAGAAGGGTTATCGCGTCTACCTTCGGGTAAACGCCAAACTCCTGCGGCAGGTACCCCAGAATTTTGCGAATCTCTTCCTTTTGGGTGAGTACATTCAGATCGCCCAACGTGATGCTGCCGCTGTCCGCTTCCTGCAACGTAGCAATGGTGCGCATGAGAGATGATTTTCCTGCTCCGTTGGGTCCTAAGAGGCCAAACATGCCCTGATGGATGGTCAGTGTCACGTCTTTGAGCGCCTGCACACCATTGGCGTAGGTTTTGTTCAGATTTTGAATGATGAGTTGCATACGTGGGTTAGTAATGATTATGATTAGTCGGTCAACGGGATATTTTGTTACATCGTAAGTAATAAAAAATCCTTCGCTTATCTACGCATGGAGGGCGATTTTGTTTGGTTAGAGTGCTCTGACGAACGATATCACCCGATTTGTAGTAATCGCAAGATGGAGAGCAACGATAAAAATTGATGTCCGAAGAAGATCTTGAGAATTGAACCTTAGATCACTACGTTTACAATTTTCCCCGGAACGACAATCACTTTTTTGGGCGGCTTTCCTTCACTCCACTTGAGTACGGCTTCGGATGCCAACACCTGTTTTTCAATATCTTCTTTTGGCATATCCAGGGCAAAATTCATCTGGGCCCGCACTTTTCCATTGATGGAGATAGGATAATTGAAGGCGCTTTCGGTCAGGTACTGCTCGTCATGTGTAGGGAAAGAAGCATGTAAAATACACTCCTGATGCCCCAACAGCGACCATAATTCGTCAGCGATGTGAGGCGCATAAGGCGCCAAGGCGATGACCAACGGTTCCAGCACCTGACGTTTTTGACATTTAAGCGTTGATAATTCATTGGCGCAAATCATGAACTCACTCACCGATGTGTTGAAGGAGTAATGTTCGATGTCATACGCCACTTTCTTTAAAGTTCGGTGAAGAATTTTCAGTTCCTCGCGGGTGGGTTCGGCCTCGCTTACGCGGAATTTGCCGGTTTGATCATGAAACAGATTCCAGAATCTCCGTAAAAACTTAAACACCCCATCAATCCCTTGCGTGCTCCAGGGCTTGGAAGTTTCCAGCGGACCGAGAAACATTTCGTACATGCGAAGCGTATCGGCACCGTAGTCATTGATAATGTCATCGGGGTTCACCACGTTAAAGTAAGACTTAGACATTTTTTCGATGGCTGATCCGCAGATGTATTTGCCGTCTTTCTCCAATATAAATTCAGCATTCGCAAAATCGGGTTTCCATTTTTTGAATGCATTGATATCAAGTTCAAGACCGTTAACAATACTTATGTCAACATGTAATCCCTTTTCAATACCGTCAAATCTTATTACTCCTCCTTTTCCTTGCCTGATTTTTTTTACTTCTTGTGAAACATAATCTGAAGCTTCTTGAGAGCCAGAAAAAACTCGATCCAGAATATTTTTGGAAACAAAAATTTGAGGATTGGTTGTTAGTCTATAAACAAACCTCGAATCTCCAGTAATCTTCCCTTGATTAATCAGCTTTTTAAACGGCTCATCAAAATTCAGATAGCCAAGGTCGTGAAGTACCTTGGTCCACAAACGTGAATACAGCAAATGCGCCACGGCATGTTCAGAGCCACCGATGTAAACATCTACCTGATTCCAGTAGTCCAATGCCTTTTTGTCTGCGAAGGCTTCTGTGTTATGAGGGTCCATGTAACGTAAGAAATACCACGCTGCCCCCGCATGGGTGGGCATGGTATTGCTGTCGCGCTTTTTATCCGGAGCAAAGTTGATCCAGTCAGTCAGGTTGGCGAGCGGACCTTCGCCATTGCCGGCAGATTTAAAGTTCTGAGAAGGAGGTAGTTCAAGGGGCAGTTCGCTATCCTTCATGGCATAGGGAAGATCGTTTTTAAACTCTACCGGAAAAGGCTCTCCCCAGTAGCGTTGGCGACTCCAACCTGCATCGCGCATCTTATAGTTCACCTGGCGCTTGCCAAGGCCGAGTTTTTCAATCTCATCAATTGCTTTTCCCAGGGCCTCATGCATGACCAGGCCATTCAGGAATCCTGAATTTTCGAGGATGGCGTCTTTGGTTGGGTTCGCTTCCTCGCCAGTAAAGTGTTTGCCAATTATGTTGGTGATGGGGATGTTAAAGTGTTTGGCAAATTTGTGATCACGTTCATCGCCACATGGCACGGCCATGATAGCTCCGGTGCCATAGCCCGCCAGCACATATTCGCTGATCCAGACGGGTATTTGTTTGCCATTAAATGGATTAACGGCAAAAGCTCCCGTAAAGGCTCCTGTGATTTTTTTTACTTCCGCCATGCGGTCTACCTCTGATCGGTTTTCGACATACTTTAGATATTTTTCTACCTCCTCGCGTTGCGCTTCGGTGGTAATTTTTTTCACCAGTTCATGTTCGGGAGCCAGTACCATAAAATCGACACCAAAGATGGTGTCAGGCCGGGTGGTAAATACACGGATCGCCTCACCCCGGCCCTCTCCAAGGGAGAGGGAGGTGGACTCTTTAATGGATGGAGATTTATCCAGAGAAGTTTTAATGCTATTTAAAACGTCAGTCAGGTTATTCTTTACGTCTTCATTCGTAAAGCGAATTACTGTAAAGCCTTCAGAGTTTAAAAATTCCGTTCTGGCTTGATCAAATTCTTTAATGTTTAAATGATATGCACCATCAATTTCTATAACCATTCTGCGATCAAGGCAAACAAAATCTCCTATGAAAACACCAATAGCATGTTGTCTTCTAATTTTATATCCCAACTTATTATTTCTTAACTGTTCCCATAAAATGGATTCTTCTGCTGTTGGGTTTTGTCTGTTCTTTTTTGAGAAGTCTTTCAGGTATTTCCAGTATTTTTTTTCAGAAGTCTCAAATCCTCTCTCGCTCCCGCCCCCTCTCCCGTGGAGAGGGGGTTGGGGGGTGAGGCTAAATTCAATCAAAGCCCCCACGCTCTTCCCAATCCAGTTGCGCTGAATTTCTTTCATCGACTCGCTAAAGTCGATTTCATCCAACCCTTTGAGCAGACGTTCCGCATATTCGGTTATCCGTAAACTCCATTGACGCATTTGCTTTTTCACTACCGGGTGACCGCCCCGATAGCTCACGCCATTGATCACTTCATCATTGGCCAAGACGGTACCCAGTGCTTCACACCAGTTAACATCGGTAAAGGCCAGATACGCCAGCCGATATTCCATTAAAATACCTTGCTGTTCGTCTTCCGAAAAGTTCTGCCAGTCGGAAGATGTAAACTGTTGAATCTTATACTTGGAATTAGGTACGGGATGGGTGGCGTTTCCCTCGGATTCAAAAATCTTGACGAGTTCACTGATCCTTTCTGCTTTCTGTTTTTGACGGTTAAACCAACTATCAAAAATCTGTAAGAATATCCATTGGGTCCAACGGTAATAAGCCGGGTCGCAGGTTTGTACTTCACGACTCCAGTCGTAACAAAACCCGATCCGGGCCATCTGTTTTTTGAAATTGGCAATATTGTCTTGCGTGCTTTTGGCCGGGTGCACACCATGCTCAATGGCATATTGCTCGGCTGGCAGGCCAAAAGCATCGAACCCCATTGGATGAAGCACGTTAAAGCCTTTCAATCGCTTATAGCGCGCCACAATATCTGATGCGATGTAACCCAGCGGATGCCCCACATGAAGTCCTGCACCCGAAGGATACGGGAACATGTCCAACACATAGTATTTCGGTTGGGAGGTGTCATTCGTTACCCGGTAGACTCCGGATTCCTCCCATTTTTGACGCCACTTTTCTTCCAGTATTTTAATCTCTTCTTTGCTGTATTCGGCCATCGCGCTTCTTTTTAACTAATAAAACTGATTTCAAACCAAAACTAAACGGCAAAAATAGCTGCAAAAGCTCAATTTGTTATCATCGTTTGCCAGTCTTCCGGTTTTGATGTGGATGGGTAAAGTCTAAAGCCACGGTATTTTTTTTGTTTCTCGGAACTTCTTCAACCAGAGCTGTTAAAATCATTGATGTTGCCGCTGTGTAACCATTGACCGACTGATTGACAAATCGTGGGTGAGGCATTCTGCCGTCACCCTTGATTTTGGATTCGTCAGGCATTGTTGCATCTTCGCCTCATGGCGCTCGTGCTAAAAGTTGAAAAATATTCTCTGGTTTTTGATTTTGAAGCGCGCACCTCCCGTGGTGCGATGCGAACACGCGACTCCTGGTTTTTTATCGTTCGTGATGCCTCTTTTCCATTGGTGGCTGGGATAGGAGAATGCGGCCCACTTCCAGGATTAAGTCCCGAGTTGACGGATGGATTTGAGGAAAGGATACAAAAATGGGTCGATCAGTTTAACGCAAAGGCACTATCCTTACCGGCCTCAGCTGAGGCGATACCATCTTTTGTGTTTTCGGCTTTTGGTGACATCAATGTCATAGGGTCGTCTGTTTTTTTTGCTCTGGAAACTGCTTTGTCGGACCTTTTGAATGGCGGGCAACGCATTTTATTCAAGAACTCTTTTCTTACGGGGCAGGCCATCCCCATCAACGGATTGATCTGGATGGGCGGACTTGACTTTATGCTTCAGCAGATTGAGATTAAGATACGTGATGGATTCCGGTGTATAAAGTTAAAAGTAGGAGGGCTTGATTTTGAAAAGGAGTGTGATGTTTTGCAGTACATCCGGAGAAAATACTTTCGCGAAGAAATTACCATTCGGTTGGATGCCAATGGTGCGTTCAAACCGGATGAAGCACTTTACAAGCTAAAGGAACTTTCAAAATTCACCATTCACTCAATTGAGCAACCCTTAAAAACCGGTGCACCGGAATTACCGGAGTTATGTGCGCAATCGCCTATACCGGTGGCTCTGGATGAAGAGCTGATCGGGACCCATGAGTTTCTTCAAAAAAAATCGCTTTTGGAAAAAATTCGACCTGCGTTCATTATTCTAAAACCGAGCCTCCATGGCGGTTTTTTTGGATGCCATGAATGGATTACCCTTGCAAAAGGAGCCAATATGGGTTGGTGGGTCACCTCTGCACTGGAATCCAATATTGGTCTGTCGGCCATCGCTCAGTTTACCGCTCAGTATAACCTATCCATCCCCCAGGGGTTGGGTACGGGGATGATCTACAATAATAATTTCTCAGCTCCTTTAGAGGTATTTAAAGGCCAGCTTTCTCATACCAACACCCCTTGGGAAATACCGTGGTTGGATGAGGAAAAAGGATAATTGATTTAAGTTAATATAAGGGGAATAATTTCGTTATGTATAAGCATCGGTATTGTTAGCATACTTTTAATTAAGTTTGTCCGTTAATCAGATCGCATGAATCAGCGTAGACTTATTTTTCTCTCTATTTTTGGTGTATATCAACTATGCATCCTGCTTTTTGTCATCTACATAGAAAAACAAAAGGAGATAACTTCTCTCATCGCCCTGTATAAAAAAATCACCTGGTTTAAGTATGGTGCGTTTTTAGGTATCGCCCTTTTTCTGACTGAATTAATCTGGACCTGGTGGGATGCCAGAAGAAATAAAAAAGCGCAGGAGGATCTTCGGTATGAAAACAACTCCCTGAAAGCAAAAGTGTACGACTATCAACAGGCAGAGAAAAAAGTAGTGGCTGATAAAACTGTGCAGCCAAAATAAGTTATGAGTTACGCTGCAGACATACGTCAAGAACTGGCCGAAGCTCAACGGGTTTTAAATGAGTTTATCAATGATCCTGTACAGATTGCTACCATTGAAAAAGCAGCCACCATCATGGCTGCAGCAATCATGGCTCAGGGAAAAATAATTTCTTGCGGAAATGGCGGCTCCCATTGCGATGCCATGCATTTTGCTGAGGAACTGACAGGTCGATATCGGGAGAATCGTCAGGCATTGCCCGCTATTTGCGTCAGCGATCCAAGCCACCTTTCGTGTGTCAGTAATGATTATGGCTATGAATTTGTCTTTTCCAGGTATGTGGAGGCTTTGGGGCAAAAAGGAGACGTGCTGGTAGGAATCAGTACCAGCGGGAATAGTACTAATATTATTCAGGCCGTACACGCGGCCCGGAAAAAAGGCATGACGGTGATTATCCTATCCGGCAAAGATGGTGGTAAACTAGCTCCGCTGGCGGATCTTGAAATTCGCGTGCCTCACTTTGGCTATGCAGATCGGATACAGGAAATTCATATTAAGGTCATTCACATCATGATCATGCTTATTGAAAAGATGGTGGCCTAGTATGTAATCGTGTTTGAAGATAATCGGATATGACCGATGCCTCCGTTACAATGATTAAGTGACCTCCGCTTATCAGGAGCGAATACGGATACCTGGTTTTAGGCAAAAGGCGATCATTCTTCCCGTGGATACTGATCAAGGAGGATGGCACATCTTCGTTTCTCCAGGTTAAAATCATATTCACAGCACGTTTTAAAAACACAGGATCGGTTTCGGATAAAATGGATGACATTAGTTTTTGATGTTCTGGCCTATCAATACCCAAAAGAAAGAAAATGATCCGGTTAGGTCGTCCGGTTCTGCCCGGCAGCCAATGATGGATTCTTAATCTTGCGGGCCACCGGAAATAGAAGGGTATTTGTCGGTAGGTGGGAGCAGACGAAATAATAATGACCTGCTCATGACATATTTGCTTGCTCACCTCCACGGCTACCATCCCTCCAAAGGAAACCCCTAGAAGAACCGGTTTTTCAAAAGGTATTTGTGCGATTATTCGGGAGGAATAGGCAGGCAAACTCTCCGCGGGAAGAGGCATAATCCATCGAACTACATAGGTCTGGGCGGCTCCTAAATCCAGATAGTCGAAGACGCGTTCATTGGCTCCTAATCCGCTAAAGAGAACAACTTTTTTCAAAATGCTGATAATCGACTATTTCAAGTATTTCTGCGGAAGGGAGTATCCCATGCTTTCCGCACACCAAAAGATAGAGACAATCGCATACCGTTGGCCATCATAGAATAATTGAATGCTGTTGATTCCTCTATTGGTCACAGGCCCATCTTTTTTCTCTTTGGTTTCATAGGTACTAAAAACGTGAGTCACCGTGCCATAATTTTCAGATATACGGCTTAGTTCGCGCTCGAAAAACCCGGTGGTAATACGGGTTTTAAAAAGCTCTATGTATTGCGAGGGCGTAAGGGATTGTAAGGTTAGTTTGCCTTCGGGCGATTTGCGGGTAGGGATCAGACGGGCATCAGGCGCGAATAGGTTCTGAAAGCGCTCCCAATTTCGGCTCTGGCCAGGGTCGCCTGAGATAACTTCGTACAATGCCGCAACGATAGCCTCCGGGGACTGAACATCTTTTGAATAGTCCTGCTGGCCCCATACAGCCATGGGAATCAGGTAAAAATAAAGATAAAGAGATTTCATGATGGGTATTTTTAAATTGTCAAAACCAAACCCCTGTCTTGGTGATATCAGTAGGATTTGAATATGCGTACGAAAGGTATAACGAAAAAAGGAAGTCATCTCAAAATCGAAGGCATATCTAGCTCTCAATTCGGCTTCCATCTCGATTTGATCGAGATCAGCCTGACAGAGCGTGTTATTTTTGAGATAGCTTCTGGTTATCTTGCAAACCTATGAGATCGATTAAATATTCAGTGGTGGTGCCAGTGTATAACCGGCCGGAGGAACTCAAAGAGTTGCTCACTAGTTTGACGATCCAGACATTTAAAGATTTTGAAGTCATTGTTGTGGAGGATGGAAGTACCATCACCAGTCAAAAGGTAGTAGAGGATTTTAGTCGGCAATTAACAATCCAATACGCAGTTAAACCCAATACCGGTCCAGGTCCCAGTCGGAATTTTGGATTTGCTCTCGCTAAAGGAGATTTTTTTGTTGTTTTTGACAGCGACTGCATTTTACCCCCCACATATTTTGATGCCGTCAACCTCTCACTTCAACAATATGAGTGGGATGCCTGGGGAGGGCCCGATCGTGGACATCCTACCTTTACCAACGTGCAACGGGCCATGGCCTATACGATGTCTTCTGTTTTAACAACCGGTGGTATTCGTGGAGCCGATAAGCAAATTGGTAGGTTTCAGCCCAGGAGCTTCAATATGGGTATCAGCCGAAAGGTGTGGGAGGTCACCCAGGGTTTTGCTTTTGACCGAATGGCCGAGGACATTGAGTTAAGTATCCGGATGTTCAAACACGGATTTAAGGTAGGGCTCGTTCCGGGCGCATTTGTTTATCATAAAAGAAGATCAACGTTTCAACAATTTTTCCGGCAAGTTTCCAACTTTGGACGTGGTCGGGTGCGGGTGGGTAAATCTCATCCGGGTGAGGTCAAACTCGTTCATTGGTTTCCGTTGATCTTTTCCTTGGGATTGGTTTTCATTCCCATGCTGGCTTTTATCTCCTCTGGCCTGTTTATCCTGGTACTATCGACATACGTAATTTATTTAGTCGCTATATTTTTAGATGCCTGGTATTTGACCCGGTCATTGAGCGTAGCCTTATTAAGTATACCTTCTGTTCTGACTCAAATGATGGGTTATGGAAGTGGATTTGCCCGAGAGGTCATATTCAGATAAGCCAAGGGACCGGTGCATTCGTGATCCTTAATTGTTTTTTTCCTACATTTTGCGACCTAAAGCCCCGATTATGCGAGCGCTGGCTCTTGCTACATTTCTGACAATCTTATCAGTTATTCCCGGATTCTCACAAACACAAGATTATTGGTTTGGATTCCCGATAAAAGAGGTTCAAAAAGTTGGTCAAACGCATCTGGTTAAGATTGATCATGGTCTCTCCATGGGAATCAAACCCCAAATGGAGGGAGAGGTGTGGCGAAAGGGATCGCAGAGCAAAAGCATCATGCTGGGCAAGCTGAAGGTCACCCGGGTTGCCGAAAATCAAACGCAGGCTGAAGTTAGTAGTGATGAAGTGGTGCAGTCTGGGGATGTGTTGTTTGTACAATTGCCATCAAAAATGATGGAGCACACGCCTTACTTCTATTTAGTCATGTATGGCATAACTATAGAGGACGATTTCGGCAAGGCTTTTTATACACCAGAAGAATTGCAGAAAAATGATGGGATAGCGCTTCGATCCCAAAAATTTCTGGAAATGCAAAAGGCTATCCATGCTTCGGCTATTCTATGGAAGGATCGAGAGATAGAAGTAGAGGCCGGACCCCTGAAGGGTAAAAAGGTTTATGATGCATTGGCTTCTACAGATACCATTCGAATTTGGACCTACCTCTACGATTTGGCTCAGGAATGGGAGTGGAACGTGGGCAAACGATTTAAGCTAACGGAGTCGTTTGCGGCCTATACCAGGGCCGGTGATGCTCACTCGCCTGCCATGCTCAAATCATTATTGGAGTCTTCCAAAGATCTATCCAAGTCGTATCGTGATTACCAACGGGTTTTAACCACAGAAATGGTGAATAGTTGGTTGTTGGACGTGAAGCAATTTAGGAAGGAATCAAAATTTGAGGAAGCGATCAGGTTGATTCAGATATGCAGATTTATCATTGATCAAAAGGGCTCTCCTTATGATCAGGCCAGGTACCTATTTGAAGAAGCAGCAGTTTATCATGATGCCCAACAAATGGATGATGCCGTTATCCGTTACCAGCAGTCAGCCATTCAATTTGAAAAATTAAATCAGGAAGCGGCAGCGGCCTACCCGTGGTATAATCAGGCGTTGATTCTAAACCACCAACATAAATGGACGGAGGCTGAAATTTCATTTAAAAAAGCGCTTCGTTATCGTCAAAACGCGGTAGCCGCTAATCCGGAAGATGAAGATGATCTTGAATTGCTTCTGGAAACGAATCTGAAAGTGGCCGAATTTTTCAGGGAAACAGATCAAACATCTGAGGCGCTCTCGTATTACAAGCAAGGTATTGAAACAGCCGAAAAGTCTCCGCTGGAAGTAAATGCTGGCGATTTTTACTGGAGCCGTGGATTTATGTATTCTGAAAAACTAAAAAATGCGGCTCTTGCTGTCCAGGATTATCAAAAAGCATTTGACTTGTACCGGGGTATTGATACCAGCAGCATGATCACACTCAAAAGAAACATCGCCATTAATCAGGATAAGCTTAAACAATACACCTTGGCCAAAGCCTCTATTGGCGAGGCTGTTCAATTGGCCCGTGCCTGGAAGGATCAGACTACCTTAGCCTACGCTCTCGACTATCAGGGATTGTCTGCTTACGAACATAAAGATTATGAACGATCATTGGAAAGTTATTCGGAATCTGAAAAAATTTACCAACAATTGAATGACCTCAAAAAAGTAATCTCTACCAAGAAAAATATAGCAAATATCTTGAGGGATATGAAAAAGGGCGCCTTGGCTCTGGCAAAACATCAGGAGCGATTGAATATAGCAGAGAAGACAGATGCCGCAACACAGGCAGATATCTTGTGGGATATGGCATTTATTTACGGGGCTGAAAAGAAAACAATTAAAAAATCGGAAGAACTTTATTTAGCGGCAATCAAACACTATCAAACCCTGGGCGATACATCCAGCGTAGTTACCATTTATGGGAATATTGGGTATAACTATCGGGATGTTAATGACTCCACCACAGCTTACAGGTTTCATCAAAAGGGCATTCAATATGTAGAGAAGTCCAGGCGTTATCCCGACATTGTTTTGGCACTTGAAAAAATGGCTAATACCGCCAGACATTTTAAGAATAGAAAAAAGGAAATTATTCATAATCGATTAGCCATCTCCTACGCCCGGGCACAAGGTGACTGGGTCAAAGCGGCATCATTAGCCAATGCGATCGGGGATGCACTAACCGATACGAAACAATTCGATCAGGCTCTGGAAGCTTATCAGGAAGGAATGGAGTTTGGTAAAAAAGGAAATGACCCAGCGGCTGAAGCATCTAATGTTTGGGATTTTAGTTATGTGTCTGGCGAGAATCTGGGAAAACGCGATCAGGCATTAGCTGGATATAAAAGAGCTTTTGAGTTGTATTTATTGGCTCATGATTCCGTGAATGCAGCCACCATGCTATCGAATGTCGGCCAGGTACTGTGGAAGAAGAAGGAGTTTGAGAAGGCCATTGCCGCCCATCAGGAGGCGATAGAATTTTCAAAACGGTGTAAAAATGATGATCAGATAGCTTATTCGTGGTCAAAGTTGGCTGATTTGTACCGCGAAACGAATAACCCGGTGGCAAGTGCTGTGTCGTTAAACGAATCGGTGCTGGCACTTGAGACGTTGAACGATTCTACCAAGATCAGCGCTGGTTATTTTGACTTAGGTCGTTCCTATCTGGGTGCCAAAGACTATCCAAAAGCACTGGAGGCCTTTGACAGATCTCTCCAGATCAGAAAGAAACAACGTGACTCTTTGAATTGGGCATCAACTATCTATGAAATGGGCAGCGCCTATTGGAGCAAAACCGATTATGCCCCGGCATCGGTTTACTTAAACCAATCTCTAAAACTCTATCGGGCAATCAAGGATGACCCAGGAACGGTCTATAGTTTAGTAAGTCTGGGTTCGCTGGCCCAATCAGCTGATCTTGACTACAAAAAGGCAGCCATGTATATTGATGAAGCCATCAGTCTGGCTAAAAAAATCAACGATAAGAATATACTGGCGTTTGCCTATTTACGAAAACGCAGCCTGGCCCGAACCCAGGGGAAGTCGAAGGAAGCGGATGCCTATGGTTTGCAGGCATTGGATTTGTATACCCAGATAAATCAACCAAAAGATATTGCCACCACATTGATAAATATGGGCTATGATGCCAGTTATGTCTATGGTGATAATGAAAAAGCACGTGAGTATATCAATCGGGCCAAGGCTATATCCGATACCATTGACGATTTATCCATTCAAGCCTATATTCTGGAAACACAAGCGCTCTTGGCCCGGGAGGAAGGAGATTTTAAACAAGCACTGGCCTATAACGAGAAGACGTTAGCGATTTTTAATGAAGTGAAAAATGAGTGGAGTATTGCCGGAGCATATATTGATAAAGGGAACATCTACAAACAGCTTAACGAATACTCGCTTTCGATCCGGTATCAACAAATGGCGGATAGCATTTATCAAAAGATTCATGCGGAATACTCACGCATAGCACCCTACGCCAACATAGGGGATGTGTTTGCCGCTCAGGGGAACTACCCCAAAGCGCTTGAGTACTATCAGAAAGCCATGGATTTGATGCAAAAAGCCAATGACCTGAACGAGAATCTGGCGATCATTCAATCTTTGATCGGAGAATCTCACCTGTTTATGAATCATTTTGCTGAGGCAGACCTTTGGCTGCGCAAATCGCTTACGGTGTGTGATCAGGTAGGGGCTATTCGTGTAAAGGTGGATGTATTGGCCATGTTAGGCCGGTTGAAAATAGAAGAGAAAAAGTATGAGGAAGCCTTTCGATTTTTGACGGAAGGACTGAGTGTCTCAAAACAGCGAAACCTCAAACTTTCCTATGTCTCCAATCTGGGAATGATGGGACAATTGGAAGTTAATCGCAGGAATTTTGCCAGCGCACGTCCATTATTGCAAGAATGCATCCAATTGTCAGAGGAGATGGGGAAGAACTCGTCTTTATGGGAAAGTCTATACTGGATGGGAGTTTTGTTAAAGGAGACGAACCAACTCACTCAAAGTCGTGACTATTTAAAACGGGCCGTGGATGTCCTTGAAAAAATCAGAAACAAAGTATCGGGTGGGGAAGAAGCCAGAAAGCTGTTTTCATCTGATAAAAATGTGCTAAAAGTATACGAAGCTTTGGTAAACGTACTGCTTCAATTGGGTGAAACAGACGCTGCTCTGGCGTATCTTCAAAAAAACAACGAAGAGAATCTGAAAGCTAAGTTTAAAAGCCTGGATGTGAGATTCGAAAATATTGATAAAAAGGAAATTGTTGCTCGTGAACGTGACATGAAGGCTAAACTGGATGGGATTGAAGATCAAATTTCGAAAGAAAAAGCGTTGCCGGGTCATCAGCAAAACGTGGAAAAGCTCAAAAGCTTGCAAGGCACGCGAACCGTGGCGGAGGGCGACTATTTGAAATTTGTTAATCAGCAAGTGAATGTGAGACCGGAGCTTTCCAGATATTTTAATAATAGTATCCAGCCGGCACAATTGAAGGGAAAGAAAAAGCAGATTCCCAAAGACATGGCCTTGCTCTCGTATCTCCCGGGCGAGACGCAGCTCTATATTTTTATTGCTACCTCCGATACCGTGATCGCCAAAGTGGTAAACGTCACCCGCGATAAAATCAATAAAAACATCAGCATGGCTCTGAATGTCATCAAAACGGAAATGGGCGATTTTGAGAGTATCCAGGTACGGAATGAGATCGCTGAACGTGAACAAATAGTTACCGATCGAAAACAAACCGATGAGGCCCTAAAACCACTGGAGGAGCTTTATCATTATCTGATTGCCCCAGCGCAGTCGCAAATATCTTCGAAGAAGCGTCTGTGTATCATTCCTAACGGAACTTTGAGTTACTTTCCTTTTCAGCTGTTGGGTAAAACGATCGCAAATGGGAAGTTTAGCTTATTGATAAATCAGTATTCCATATTCTATTCGAACTCAACCGATATGCTATTGAGAGTCATGGAGCCTCACGAAAAACAATTTAAGATTGTTGCCTTTGGAAATCCGGATAAGTCATTGCCGAGTTCTGAACAAGAAGTGTCAGACATCAAAAAATTGTTTCCGTCCACCACCGTTTTCACGCGCGAAGAAGCGACCGAAGATAAAGCCAAATACGCAGGGGAGGAGTATAATATCATGCATTTTGCCACCCATGGAAGCCTGGATTATGAGGATTTTGGAAAATCGTACCTGACCATGGCAAAAAACCAGGCCAAAAACGAAGATGGCTTGCTAACGTTGGAAGAGCTGTGGGGGATGGAGGTAATGAATCACCTGAACATTGTTGTTTTATCGGCATGTCAGACAGCCGTTTCGAAAGGATCTGATGACAGTTCACCGGTGAGCCCGGCTAGCGGGTTTCTTCAGAATGGCGTCAAATCAGTAGTGGCTACTTTGTGGAAAGTGAATGACGAGGCCACTGCCGTGTTGATGAACGAATTTTATAAAAACATGAAATCCATGGATGCCATTGATGCGTTGCGACAGGCGCAGGTGACGGTTGCCAGTCAGCCTAAATATGCCCATCCGTATTATTGGGGTGCCGCAGTTTTGCTGGGCGATTGGCGCTAGTTCAGTTCTGGAGCGGGTGGTTTGCCTATCTTTAAATTTCAGCCAGTGGCGTTCAACTAAATCGTGTGTAATTCGTTACCCTGTTTAGGAGTTTGTTTTAGCCCGTCTGGTTTTCTTATTTTTGACCCTTTAGAATACCCTTATGAATTTCTTTAAAACATTTTTTGCCTCTTGCCTCGGCACTTTGCTGGCCCTCGTTGCGCTGTCTATCCTTTCCTTTTTTTTGATCATTGGACTGATTTCCAGCGCCTCTTCTGACCAAAAAGTGATGGTTAAGGATAATTCTGTGCTGCACCTCAAACTGGATGTGCCCATTACGGAACAAGAAACTGAAAATCCTTTTGACGGGCTTCCCATCCCCGGAGCCGAAGAAACAGGTATAGGATTGTTAAATTTTAAGTCGGTTATAAAGTCAGCTCAGGATGATCCGAAAATAAAAGGGATCTATCTGGATGTAACCTTTTTTTTAGCAGGGTATGCTTCCGCTGAGGAAATTCGCCAATCCCTGTTGGATTTTCGAGAGTCTGGAAAATGGGTAGTGGCCTATAGCGAGATTTTTACTGAACCGGCTTACTATATCGCTTCAGCAGCCGATAAAGTTTACCTGAATCCAGAAGGCGAATTGGAATTTAATGGGTTGACCGCCAATGTTACCTTTTTCAAAAAGATGTTTGACAAACTAGATATTGAGCCCGAGATCTTCCGGGTAGGCGAGTTTAAAAGCGCGGTCGAGCCCTTTTTGCTGGACAAAATGAGTGATGCCAATCGTCTTCAGTTGCAAGAGTGGATCAACACGATTCATGGAAATGTCGTGTCGAATATTTCTGAAACAAGAAACATGAGTAAAGACCGCGTAAAAGAAATTGCCGACAAGATGCTGGTCAGAAGTACCCAGGATGCCGTGGATCTTGGATTGGTGGATAGTCTGTTGTATTATGACCAGGTACTGGCAGATTTACGCGGTCGCCTGAGTTTGAAAGAAAAAGATAAAATCAATTTTATTAAATATTCAAAATACAAAAAAAATGCGCCTTCCTCTGGTACCAGCACCAACGAAATTGCAGTGATCGTGGCAGACGGTGATATTGTATCCGGCAAAGCACAGCCGGGGGTCATTGGATCGGATACGTTTGCCGAACAGATACGGAAGGCCAGGTTGGATGATCGCGTTAAGGCCATTGTCATTCGGGTTAATTCCCCTGGTGGCAGTGCCCTGGCTTCCGATGTAATGTGGCGCGAGATTCAATTGGCAAAAGAAGTGAAACCGGTCATTGCGTCCATGTCAGACTATGCCGCTTCAGGAGGATACTATTTGGCCATGGGATGTGACACCATTGTGGCTCAACCGAATACCATCACAGGGTCCATTGGTGTTTTTTCCATGCTTTTTGATGTGAGCAAGTTTATGGATAACAAGCTGGGAATCACCTTTGACGAGGTAAAGACCGGTGAAATTGGCGATCTGAGTTTTACCCGCCCTCTGAGCGATGCTGAAAAGGCCATCTTCCAGAAGAAAACAGATGAAATCTATGAGACGTTTACGTCCAAAGCAGCTCAGGGTCGGGGCGTGAGTCAGGATCAAATCAAAAAAGTGGCCTCTGGCCGGGTCTGGACGGGTATTCAGGCAAAAGAGCGGGGCCTGGTGGATGTTTTAGGCTCCTATGATGATGCCATCAAAATTGCTGCGAAAGCAGCCGGAATTGATGGTTACAAAACAAGGCTTTATCCCAAGCAAAAAAACTTTTGGGCCGAGTGGATGGACAGTATGGAAGAAGTCCAGGCTCGTCAGGTGAAGAGTGAATTGGGTATTTATTATCCGGTTTACCAACAGCTTAAAAAGCTCGAGACCTTCTACGGAACACAGGCGCGAATGCCCTACCAGGTAGTGATACAATGATGTAAGGTTTGACCTTGTTTAGGTCAAATTAAGGTAAAAAAAGGAGCCTGGAGGCTCCTTTTTCTGTTAAAAATCTCTTTAGAACATCCGCTCGGAAGCGAAACCGCCCTGAGGCGTACCGCTTTGCGAAACTTCAGATTTATTTACCTCTGTGCCTTTTTTAGCTTTAGAGGTGAAACCAAAGGACAGCGTTAGCAGAGCAACTGCTATAATTGCAATAATGGATATTTTTGTTTTCATAAGTTGATATTTTTTAAACTTAGAAACCTTTTGCGCTACCAGAGCCGCCTGCGGAACCAATGCTATCTTTTGCTTTGATCTCTTCATCAGCACAGCTGATCATGGCAACGGATGCAAAAACAACTAGGGCGAGTGTGTATAAGAATTTTTTCATAGCTTTTATACTTTATGTTTTTAGATTTAAAAAAGAATTTTAGAAACCTTTTGCACTACCAGAACCACCTGCGGAACCAATTCCATCGTTAGCTTTGATCTCTTCGTCAGCACAGCTGATCATGGCAACCGAGGTGAATACAATAACAGCAAGAGTGTAAAGGAACTTTTTCATATTATGATAGTTTAGTTTTAAGGTTTAATGATTAACTTTCAGATAAATTTTGTGATACAAAAGTATATTTGGAAGAAGTGTTGAAAAATCAAAATTGAATAGAGAAGGCACTCACGTGACAAAATTTTATGAGAAGTTATTTTTTTGGAGCGCTCTTTTTACTCTTGTCGACACTGATGTGCACTGCTAATTGGTGTTATGCTCAGCACTCACATATCGATTCTTTGGAAAATGGTCTTAATAAAAGAGATCCAGTAGAAAAATACGAAGGATTGCTGGAATTGGGTCGTTACTATCTTTCTTCCAACATGGAGAAATCGTTGGAGTATGTAAGTTTAGCGAACCAATTGGCATATCAATTAAAAGATAGTGCACGTATAGTTCAATCGGGCTATGCATTGGGTTTTATTTATAGAAGACAAAATAATCTTGATGAGGCTATCAAGACACTATCGGATGTCCTGGCTATTTCCAAGAGAAATAATTTTGAGGAAGATTTTATCAAGACAGCAAATCTTCTTGCGTTAGCGTACACCTTTTTAGCTGACTATGACAAGGCCTTGGAATTCCATTTTTCTTGCTTGGCTAAAAATGATACGCCTGGGCGAGAAGAGGATTTAAGTATTACCTTAAATAATATAGGGCTCGTATACTTTAAACTAGAAGAAATTGAAGAGTCATTGAAATACTATCAACAATCGCTCGAAGTGAAACGAAAATTTGGCATTGATTTCGATCTTGATCGGTTGTATGTAAATATTGCTTTGTGTCATAATCGATTAAAGCAATTTAACGAGGCGGAGGAAGCTGTTCAACTCGCATTCCGGACATGCGAAGGAGATTGTAACGATGATCTTAAAGCCGAAGCAGAGTTTGCCCTGGGCATAAGCAACTTGATGAGGGGTAAACTTGATGAAGCTGAAAAGAATCTATTGTCATCAATTACTTCTTCTCGGGTGACAAAAAATTTAGTTTTCGAAGCTGATGCTTTTCTAACTCTAGCCAATGTTTATCAACAATCTGACACCGCAAGGTATTTACAAGCATTAAAACAGGCAGAGTCCGTAAATGCAAAAACTGATAACCTTGAACAGCAAATCAGGATTTTGAGAGAGCTTGGTAAGGCTTATGAAAATCGAAAAGACTTTTTAAATACACTTCGATATAAAAATCTTTACATCTCTCTATCCGATAGTTCCAGTGGGGCAGAAATGCGCAAAAATCTGGTAAAAGTTCAAACCAAATATTTTGAGCGGGAAAATTTAAGAACGATTGAGGAGAAAAATCAATTGGTGGTTTTACAGGAGGAAGCTATCTCGCGCCAACGGCTATTGATCATGGCCACGTCTACCATCGCTGCCTTGTTTTGCATTTTGATCTATATCATGTTTCGATCGGCCAGGCAACAAGCCATCTCCAAACGAAAGCTGGCAGAGGCCAACGAAGCCATCGAGAATCACAATAGGAATCTTCAGCACATGGTTAAGGTTCGGACAAACGAACTTCGGCTTTCGAACATGGAGCTTAAAAAATCGTATAGCGAATATGACCATCTCATTTACCGGGCTTCCCACGACATTCGAGGGCCCCTGACGACCCTGCTGGGATTAACAAATCTCGCCAAACAAGAACAAGGAGATCCGGTCAAGGTAAAAGACTACTTGAGCAAGATTGAAGTAACCACCGAAGGGCTAAGCGCTATGCTAAGTCAGCTGACGGAAATCAATCTCATTCGTAATCAGCCTATTTGTATCGAATCATTGGATATCGGAGCTATCAGTGAAGAAGTCTTCCGGAGCTTTAGTCACCTCAATCACTTTCCACTGATTTCCTTGAGACTATCAAAAGGCAATTGGTCTACTGGTCTTAAGTCTGACGGTAAGCTGATCCGATTGATTCTGGGGCATTTGATTCACAACTCACTCAAATATTTTAAACCTACCCGTCAGGAGAAGTATGTCAAGGTATCCTGGAGCCAGACTGAGGATCGGACCACGATTTCTGTGGAGGATAATGGACAGGGAATTGATGAAAAAGCCGGAGGAAAGGTGTTCCAGTTGTTCTATGTAGCCAGTGATTCGCATGGCATGGGGCTGGGTTTGTTTATGGCTCAACTGGCGGCCCGAAGACTGGGAGGCCGGATCAAACTCCGAAAAAGTAAAGAGCCTACCACCTTCCAGATCATTTTGCCCAATGATTCTTCCAATGGAAGTTTATTGACCATCGAAGAAGACGATACGCTTTATATGCAAGTATTAAAAGGAGGTTAACGCTTTCTTTCTTTTACCAATTACAGTTGTTTTGCCATCTTTGCATTCTTGTATTAATCGATGGCTAAAAAATCATTTAAAAGAACTACCGTTACAGCTGCCTTACCGTACGCCAATGGTCCTTTGCACATAGGCCATGTAGCCGGAGCCTATCTGCCTGCCGATACCTACGTCCGGTACTTGCGTTTGAAAGGGGAGGACGTGGCCTTTGTATGTGGTTCGGATGAGCACGGAGTAGCGATTACACTGGGAGCCAAAAAGGAAGGGGTAACACCCAAACAGTTTGTGGACAAATATCACGAATTGATGAAGAAGGCATTTCAGGACTTCGGTATTTCGTTCGATATCTATTCCCGAACTTCGAATCCCCTTCATCATCAAACGTCTCAGGATTTCTTCCGGAAGATCGATGCTCAAAATCTTTTTATCGAGGAAACTTCCGATCAATATTACGATGAACAGGAGAATATCTTTCTGGCCGATCGTTACATTGTCGGCACTTGCCCAAATTGTGGCCATACCAATGCCTATGGTGACCAATGTGAAAAATGTGGCACTAGCCTGAGTCCCCGGCAGTTGATTAATCCACGTTCTACTGTATCCGGAAAGGCCCCCGTGCTTAAGCCAACCAAGCATTGGTATTTTCCCTTGGATAAATATGAAGACTGGCTCAAAGAGTGGCTCATCAAAGGTCATAAGGATGATTGGAAGATCAACGTGTATGGGCAATGCAAGTCATGGATTGATCAAGGGCTTCAGCCCCGGTCGATTACCCGCGACCTCGATTGGGGTATTCCAGTACCTCGGGAAGATGCCAAAGGCAAAGTTTTGTATGTTTGGTTTGACGCTCCCATTGGGTACATCTCGGCTACCAAAGAGCTCAAAGGGGACGACTGGGAAAAATACTGGAAAGATCCGGATACCCGTCTCATTCATTTTATAGGGAAAGACAATATTGTTTTTCATTGCATCATCTTCCCCGCCATGCTTCAGGCCGAAGGTAGTTTTATCCTTCCCGACAACGTGCCGGCCAATGAATTTTTAAATCTGGAAGGCGATAAGATTTCAACCTCCCGCAATCATGCCGTTTGGTTACATGAATATCTGGTAGATTTCCCCAACAGGAGAGATGAGCTTCGCTATGTATTGAATAGTATCTCACCAGAGACGAAGGATTCCGATTTTACCTGGAAGGACTATCAGCAAAAAGTGAACAGTGAATTAGTATCCATTCTTGGCAATTTTGTCAACCGGGTGATGGTATTGACCTGGAAATATTTTGATGGCAAAGTTCCTTCCGCTCATGAATTGCCAGCCACTTCTGATAAACGGAAAATGGTTTTAGCGCTTTATCAGCAGACTCATGCCGAGCTTGAAAAAAGCGTTGGAGAACTCATCGCAGCGTTGGAAGGGTTCCGTTTCCGGGAAGCTCAATTTCAATTGATGAATCTGGCACGTGTCGGAAATAAATTTTTAGCTGATACCGAACCCTGGAAATTGGCTAAAGATGATAGAGAGGCCGTGGGAAGCATCCTCAGCTACTCGCTGATGATCGTGGGGAATCTGGCCATTGCGTCCGAACCATTTTTACCGGATGGATCGGCTTCGATCTTTCATCAATTGAATATCCAACCGACCAGCCAAAAACACCTATTTTGGAATACCGGAAAATTGGTTGAACTCGTGCCTGAAGGTCATATGTTAAGAGAGGCTGCCTTATTGTACCGACAAGTGGAGGACGCTGAAATTGAAGTTCAGGTAGAAAAATTACGCAAGTCAAAAGCCAGCAAAATGGAAAGCGCACCGCCACAGATCAAACCCTTAAAACCGGAAATTGTATTTGATGATTTTGGGAAAATCGATATTCGTATAGGTGTGGTAACCGCAGCGGAGAAAATGCCCAAGTCAGATAAACTGCTAAAGCTGACGGTCAATAGCGGACTGGATACACGCATAATCCTGAGCGGTATTGCTAAACACTACACTGCCGAAGAAATGGTGGGTAAACAGGTAACTTTTGTAGCCAATTTGGCGCCTCGTAAAATGATGGGTACCGAATCGCAAGGAATGATTTTGATGGCAGAAGATAAGGATGGAAAACTTCGGTTACTTCAACCAAGTGAATTGGTAACACCGGGCTCTCTGGTAAGCTAGTGCTGCCTCCGTGCGCTCATTGATTGTATTGGTTCATCGTGTTTTCTATTCCAGCTGTGCAAAAAGAAAGGATCATGTCGCAGCCCCTGTCAATCAGCGGAGTCAGAATTTTGAACTCCTCTTGTGTGAACGGACTGAGAACATATTCCACCTGCTGACCTTTTCCATAATTGTTTCCAATCCCAAAACGTAAACGAGGGTAATCTTGCCCACCGGTCAGGTCTTCGATGTTTTTCAGTCCATTATGCCCGGCAGCACTTCCCCGGGGTTTCATGCGCAAGGTGCCTAAGGGCAAAGCTATCTCATCTACCACCACCAGGGTATTTTCTTTCGGGATTTTAAGTTCATTCATCCAATAAGCCATGGCCTTTCCACTCAGGTTCATGTACGTATTGGGTTTGATCAGAAAGACGTGCTTACCTTTATATTTCAGCTCAGCTTTATCGGCCAGGCGGGAGGTGGTAAATCCGGTCTTTTGAATATCTGCCAGCCGATCTAAAATCAAAAATCCAATGTTATGCCGGGTCAATTCATATTCCACCCCGGGGTTGCCCAGACCTACTATCAGAAATTTATTCATAAGCAAAAATACGTAACTGCGTGATAAACAGTAGTGTGTAACAAGTAGCAAACAGGAATAAAAAAAAACAGGAACCTTACATTAAACCCATTTGAAGTACCTTCGTCTAAGATGAAAATTTAAACACATATGAAAAACAGCATTTTCTTTTTCGCATTTTTTATGTTAATCACATTGGGCTCATTGGCACAGGATCGAACCCCACGCGCCAATGCTCGCCAGGCAGCCCAACGGGCTCGTATTGCTGAGGGAAGAGCTGATGGTGAAGTCACCAATCGCGAGGCAGCTGCTTTAAATGCTAACCAACGTCATATCCGAAGGACGGAGCGCAGAGCCAAGGCAGATGGTGAGGTAACCGTGGCTGAGCGCAGAAAAATTGAGCGTAAGCAAGATCGTGCCAGCAGAAGAATACGCAAGGCAAAAACCAACGAGGTTGGAACTCCACAGAATTAACTGAGATCACAAGAAACAAAAATCCCTGCCCGAAGAGGAGCAGGGATTTTTTGCATACGTATCTGAAGGAATATTACTTCTTCTTTTCTTCTTTCTTAGGGGCTTCCGGAGCCTTTTTGGCATCCGCAGCAGCCGGAGCAGCAGCAGCGCCTTCGGCCGGAGCAGCAGCAGTAGTTTCATCGGCCATTTTAGCCGCACGGGAAACTTCCACCACAGCAATGGATGCTTGCTTGGGATCTAAAAACTCAATATTTGCCAGTTTCATATCACCCACCTTTACAGAGTGATGAAAATCTAAAGTAGAGCAATCCACATCAATATGATCCGGCATATCTTTTGGGAAACCGTACACTTTTAAAGAGGCTCTCTTGCGTACCAACATACCTCCTTTAGCAACCCCGGGAGCCTGACCGACCAGACGGGTGGGAATTTGCATCTTTATCTTGCGTTCTTCACTGATTTTCAGAAAGTCAGCGTGAAGAATGATTTCACTCACCGGGTGAAATTGAACTTCCTGAAGAATCGCCTGGCACTCTTCGCCTTCAATGTTAATGTGAACGAAATGGGCTTCGTTGGTATAAACAAGATCGCGGAAAAGGATGGCAGGTGCGGAAAAATGCACTTGCTCTTTGCCACCGTAAAGGACACAGGGAACATAACCTTCCTCGCGAACTTTTTGGGAACCAACCTTACCGAGATTTGCTCTTCGATACCCTATAATCTCAACAGTTTTCATGGTTGTATATGGTTTAAGTGAAACATGAATTTACAAACGGATAAATAGCGAACTGATGGACTGATGATCGTGGATTTTTCGGATCGCCTTGGCAAAAAGGTCAGAAACCGACAATACACGGATTTTTGACATTTCCTGTCTCAAAGGAATAGTATCAGTCACCACAATTTCTTCCAAAACGGAGTTGGCTATATTTTCATAAGCCTTACCAGATAGGACAGGATGAGTACACACCGCCCGAACGGATTTTGCACCTTTTTCTTTCAACAGTGCAGCCGCCTTACAGATGGTGCCAGCCGTGTCCACCAGATCATCTACCAGAACCACGTCTTTCCCCTCCACTTCACCGATCAGACGCATGGACTCAACTTTGTTGGCTTCCTTCCGATGTTTATCGCAAACGGCTAGCTCGGCATCAAAAAATTTAGCGAAACTGCGCGCTCGTTTAATACCGCCCACATCCGGTGAAGCAAACATGATGTCTTTCAGATTAAGGCTCTTGAGGTAGGGAACAAAAATGTAATTACCATCCAGATGATCAACCGGTATATCAAAAAAACCTTGAATTTGATCAGCATGCAGGTCACAGGTCATAATCCGATCGGCACCTGCGGCAGACAATAAGTTGGCGATGAGCTTTGCTGCAATGGCTACCCTGGGTTTATCCTTTCTGTCCTGACGTGCATAACCAAAATAGGGAATGACGACATTGATGTTCAATGCGCTCGCACGTTTAGCAGCATCAATCATCAATAGAAGCTCCATGAAATTGTCGGCCGGGGCGAAAGTGGATTGAATCAAAAAAACGTCATGCCCGCGAACAGAATCCGTAATGAAGGGCGACATCTCTCCATCACTGAATTGTTGGTATTGCACCACCCCCAGTGGCTCTCCATACGCATTGGCAATCTTGTCGGCCAGATAGGAGGTGGATCTTCCGGAAAATAGTTTAACTGCCATGCCGATTGTCGAATGCTAAAAAATTAATACCCACCAATCGAAAGTTTTCTTTCCACCGGCAGTCAGGTTGTTGACCTACTAGGACTCGAACCTAGAATAACAGAATCAAAATCTGCTGTGTTGCCATTACACCATAGGTCATTTTGGCCTTAAAGGCTCAAAAACGGAGTGCAAAGGTAGAATTTATTTTGAAAAGCGAAAACCGGAAATTCAATCATTTTCGCCTTCTGAGCCTGCTATTCGAGGGTTTTTTCAGGATTTTTCCCATCCATAAAACCCTCAGCCCAGAATCGGTACTTGTCAAGGATGGAAATGACGGCATTCCGGAGATGCCGGTCATTTGTAAAATCAATACTTCCGTAAAGCGTAGTGGCATATCCTTGCCAAACACTTCTGTTTTGTCTTCGGTCAAAAAACTGAATCAGTAAGGTGCCTGATTTCAGATTATACTTCTGTTTATCGTAAACCAAATCTTCTTTCTGTGTCTTGATCCATTCTTCAATGTCTACCTGATTGTACCCGTTGAAATTGAGACTGTCGGCATACATTTTAAAACTGACAATCAGATGAGGTCTATTGTCCGATTGCTTATACCCTAAAAACTTCATTCGGGATATAATGGATCGTTCGATCACCTGATTTAATCCGAGTGTATCTTCCAGACCAACCGGATGCATAATTTCAAATGTCCGGTAACGTTTGAAATTGCCGCGGTAACTGTAATCATACTCCACCGGAAGTTCACGATAGCCGGAGCACGAAGCCAGAAATAATAATAACAATACCGGAAGGTATCTGTACTTCATACAATAGATCATCTTACAAATCGCATAAAAATTAGAACAAATAACCACGAGGATCAACGCAAATCGATTTAATTTTCGTTAAATAATGTATTTCATTGATTTTACCCTCAATTTGCGAACATGACTACCATGTATGATCAGGCAGTAGGTGCCCGTTTCCATATTTACAACAGCCTTTTTCTCAACCTTCCCTTCCGGAACATCTCCCGAACGGGAACGCTGCTTCCCCTGCTTCAGCAGTATAGCCATGAAGGATTTGAAAAGGGTCAATCTGCCATTCACATAATCGATCAGTTCTTTGATGATCTGACTCCGCAAGCCAGTCAACAGGAACGATTTGATTTGTTATTCAACTTTATTCAATACATCGAGCGGCAGGTGGCGTTGTTTGATTCGGTCGAAGACTCTGCTTTTGAAGCTGTCAATGACATGAACGGAAAAGGAACGGTGAAGGCCCTTCTGATTCGCTCTCGGATAGAAGGAAAAGAGGAAGCCTTAAAAAAACGTTTGGAAGAGTTGAGTATTCGTGTTGTCCTGACAGCTCACCCCACTCAGTTTTACCCGGGCCATGTTTTGGGCATTCTCACCGATCTTGAACAGTCTATTCGGGAGAATAACATTCCCCAGATTAACGCCCTGCTACGGCAGTTGGGTAAAACAGGTTTTATTAACAAGGATAAGCCTACTCCTTATGATGAGGCCGTAAGCTTGACCTGGTTTTTGGAAAATATCTTTTACCAGGTGATCGGTCAAATTATCCGGAAATTGTGCGAGGGGCTGAATATCCCTTTGATTGATTGGAAAAATACGCGGTTACTGACCATCGGCTTTTGGCCAGGCGGAGACCGGGATGGCAATCCGTTTGTTACCACAGATATCACCGTTCGGGTGGCTGACAAACTTCGGGAGTCGATCCTGAAGTGTTATTACCGAGACTTGCGGATCCTCAGAAGACGACTAACCTTTCAAGGAGTGCACTCACTCATCATCGCGATCGAACAAAAAGTGTACGAGATGGCCTATACCCATCATCCGGTTTATTCATCTCCTTTGGTTTTGGTGGATGAACTTATGCATGTTCGTGCGTTGCTGTTGAATGATCATGAAGGACTCTTTTTGGAACTGTTGGATGACCTCATTCTCCGGATACGGATTTTTGGTTTTCATTTTGCCAGTTTGGATATCCGCCAGGATAGCCGCAAACATGAACAGGTATGGAAGACACTCAATGATAAACTTACCCAACAGAAAAAAGGGTTGGATTGGAAATCCTGGGAGCAGGCCAACTCTCAAAAGCAGATGGAGGAGTTGCTGGCGATCACCACGAATCCGGTCTTTCTAACGCTGGACGATCCGCTGGCTGAAGAAACGATTCGAAGTATTTCCGCGATCAAAAGCATACAGCAACAAAATGGGGAGTCTGGCTGTCATCGGTATGTGATCAGCAATTGCCAAAAACCAGCGCATGTGATTCAGGTCTTTCAGTTGGCCTCTCTCCTGATATGCGAGAACCATCACTTACCTCTGGACATTGTTCCGCTTTTCGAGACGATTGATGATCTGGCAAATGCTCCCGAAATTATGAGCGAGCTCTATCTTCTTCCAGCCTATCGAAGACACCTTCAGCTCAGAGGGGAGAAACAGACGATCATGCTTGGTTTTTCAGATGGCACTAAAGATGGCGGTTATCTGCGTGCGAATTGGTCCATCTTTCGGGCTAAAGAAAAGTTGACAGAGGTTTCCAGGCAGCATGGGATCACGGTTGTCTTCTTTGATGGCCGTGGAGGTCCTCCGGCCCGAGGGGGTGGAAATACACATGACTTTTATGCTTCTCTGGGAGATACTGTTGAGAACAGGGAAGTGCAGGTTACCGTTCAGGGCCAAACAATCAGTTCAAACTTTGGAAAAATTGCCTCCTGTAGTTACAACATGGAACAACTCTTGTCAGCAGGGATTGAACAGTCGGTCTTTCCACGGAATGAAAATCAATTGAAAGAAGAAGATAAGATCTTGTTGGATCGATTGGCTCATGTTGCATATCAAGCTTATCTTGATTTGAAACACCATCCCAAGTTTGTTCCGTATCTGGAAAAAGTGACTCCGCTTTCCTTTTTTGGGGATACGAATATTGGCTCTCGTCCGGTCAAGCGAAATGCTCAGGAAGGTTTGAGATTTGAAGACTTGCGAGCTATTCCGTTTGTTGGATCCTGGGCTATGATGAAACAAAATATTCCTGGCTTTTACGGGGTAGGCAGCGCTATCCAAACATTGAAGGGAGAAGGTGAGGGGGAGCGACTCAGAAACTTGTATAAGCAATCTTTGTTTTTCCGAACGTTGTTAGGCAACAGTATGATGTCTTTAACAAAGACTTATTACCAGGCGACTACTTACCTGAGTTCGGATGCCGAGTTTGGCGACTTTTGGAAGAAAATGTATCACGAATACGAACTTTCCAGAAAGGAATTGCTCGAAGTTTCGGAACTGTCAGAATTGATGGGAAACAATCAAACCATCCGTGACAGTGTTCATCTTCGGGAGAAAATCGTCCTGCCTTTGATCGCCATTCAACAATATGCCCTGATGCATTTGCGTGCCCGGTCAGCATCAGATCAGATTTATGAAATCAAGTACCGGAAGCTTATCATCCGCAGTATGTTCGGCATTATCAATGCTGCGCGAAATTCCGCATAACTACCTGAATTTTAGTAACTTAAGTATCATTTTAAAGAAGGGTTATGCTAATTTACGTATCTTTTTTTTATTTTTGTCGTAAAGAATTTTATGGATGCTAAAATCACTCTTAGTTTTGATGCTGGCACTATTGAAAAAGCCAAGCAATTTGCGGAGGCAAACAATGTTAGTTTATCCCGGCTTACCGAGTTTTTGTATCGTCAGATAACTACTCATCATTACAAAAACCTGGAAGAGCTTCCCATTTCCGATTGGATTAGCCAGGTGTCTGAAGGTCAGGCAGAATATCGTACAAAGCCCCGCACACGTAAGTCCTTAAAGAAGGAATTTTTTTCAAAGAGGTGAGAATTTTTTTAGATTCAAATGTTTTGGTGGCAGTACTGAATAAGGAATATCCCCTTTTTCCTCAGGCAGCTCGCTTGCTAAGCCTGACAGATTCAAAAAAGCATACTTTGTGGACCTCGCCTATATGTTTGGCTATCGCATTTTATTTTGCTGAGAAAAAGTCGGGCTCAGAGTTAGCCAAAAGGAAAATAGCCTTGCTGACAGAAAAGTTAAGCATCAGCGATATGGGCGCCACCGAGGTGCGAGAAAACTCCTCCAATCAAAAGATTTATGACTTTGAAGACGGTCTGGAGTATTATGCCGCTAAAAATTCTGGTTGCTTAGTGATTGTTACCGAAGATGATTCTGACTTTTATTTTTCGGATATAGAAGTGATTGGGACTGATGACTTTTTAAGGAAATACATTTTGTAAAAGCGAATCCTGGCTTTCTTGTGTAGCCTCAACTGCTAGTCTCGCTTTGTCTTTGTACCTTTGCAGCCTTTATTAAATCAACTATGCTGGCGGCATCAAATTTATCCCTGCAATTTGGAAAACGAGTCTTATTTGAAGATGTAAATATCAATTTCACCGGAGGTAATTGCTATGGCGTTATTGGTGCGAATGGAGCGGGAAAATCCACTTTCTTAAAAATTTTGTCAGGTGAAATTGATCCAACACGAGGATCAGTAAGCATCGAACCTGGAAAGCGGATGGCGGTGTTGCGTCAAAGCCATTTTGAATTTGATGAAGTACCGGTCATAGATACCGTAATGAGAGGGCATGCCCGCTTATGGAATATCATGCAAGAGAAAGACGCCATTTATGCCAAGCCTGACTTTTCAGAGGCGGATGGTGTGCGGGCCAGCGAATTAGAGGCTGAATTTGCCGAAATGGATGGATGGAATGCCCAGTCGGATGCCGCAGCTTTGCTAAGCGGCTTGGGTATTGTAGAAGAAGATCATTTCCGTCTGATGAATGAATTAAGCGGAAATCAAAAAGTAAGAGTTTTGTTGGCCCAGGCTATTTTTGGTAATCCTGACATTTTGATACTGGACGAACCTACGAACGATTTGGACTTACAAACCATCACCTGGCTGGAGGATTTTCTACTAGAGTTTAAGAACACCGTGATTGTAGTTTCACATGATCGCCACTTTCTTGATACCGTATGTACCCATGTGGTGGATATTGATTTTAAACAAGTGAAGCTGTATACAGGTAATTACACCTTTTGGTATCAATCGAGTCAGTTGGCTTTACAACAACGAAGCTCGGCCAACAAGAAAGCCGAGGATAAGAAAAAGGAGCTTCAGGAGTTTATTGCCCGTTTTAGTGCCAACGCCTCCAAATCCAGACAAGCGACCAGCCGTAGAAAGTTACTCGAAAAAATTAATGTGGATGAGATTCAGGCGTCAACCCGCAGATATCCGGCTATTATCTTTCAACAAAAACGAACGGCCGGAGATCAGATTCTACAAATCGAAAATCTCAGCTATTCGTTGAATGGCACCCGAATTTTTAAGGATTTAGACCTGTTTGTAAATAAGGGAGACAAGATTGCTTTTTTAAGCAAGGAGAGTATTGCCGTTACTTCTTTGTTCCGGATTTTGGTGGGAGAGCTTAAAGCAGATAAAGGAGAGTTTCGGTTTGGACAAACGATAACAACCGCTTATCTGCCCGTCAACAATGAGTCTTTTTTTCAATCGGATGATAACCTGGTAGATTGGCTTCGTCAATTTGCAGAGGAGGAAAACAAGGACGAAGTGTACATCCGTGGCTTTTTAGGAAAGATGTTGTTTTCCGGAGAAGAGGTATTTAAAAAGTGTAGTGTACTTTCCGGAGGAGAGAAGGTTCGGTGCATGACCTCACGCATGATGTTGGCCGGAGCTAATGTTTTAATCTTAGATGAACCGACCAATCACTTGGATCTGGAATCGATACAAGCGTTTAATAATGCATTGAAAGACTTTCCGGGAACGGTTTTGTTTGCCTCCCATGATCATGAATTTGTCAATACGGTGGCAAACCGGATTGTTGAAATTTCGCCTAACGGCTTTATTGACAAGCTGATGACCTACGATGAGTATATTGAAAGTGATAAGGTAGCCGAACAAAAGGAGGCATTGTACGTCTGATTTTTTTTAAGATTGCTAGGGGGGAGTGGCAGTTAAGTTGTCTGAGTATCAAAACAGACAATTATGAGACGTATTATTTGCGTGATTATTTTTACCACCAGTGTTTTTACACTGCTGGGTCAGGAAATTCAGACTATTTTTAAACATGGCAGGGTAGGAGGGTATGGTGCCATCTCCAACAAATTCACACACATCGGAGGGCAATTTGCAAATATGCCCATGATCTATGGTGGTGTCTTTATTAACAGGAGAGTCATGCTGGGTTTGGGTGGCGGAGTAACAACAAACAACATTCCGGTGCCGGATATTCACCGAGAAATTTCTTCTTCCAAACTCAGCTATGCCTATGGTCAGGCAGGTCTGGTAACCGAGTGGGTTTGGCGCTCCAATCGTTCTATTCATTTGGTTTTCCATCTCTTTACCGGAGCAGGATACACCATGCAATACGACCGAAGGTTTTCCGATGACCAATACGACCATGATGCCGTCTATGATGAAAACTGGTTTATGGTTGCGGAACCCGGGGTTCAGTTGGAAGTAAATCTGTTTAAGTGGATGAGATTTAGTCCGGGCATTAGTTACCGCAAGGCTTATGACAGTCAGGCGCGTGGATTAACGGATGATGATCTTACAAACTGGACGTATAGCGCAACATTAAAATTTGGAAGATTCTGATGTAGGAGGTGGTCAGCGACAGGTGCCAAAGCCAAGAAGCGTATCATCGCTGATTACCTCGTTTTCTTTTTACCCATTCCCGTGCATTTACAAATGCTTCTATCCACGGGCCAACCTCATCCTGTTTGCGATCAGGTGGGTAGTATCCCCAATTCCAGGGAAAGAGTGAACGCTCAATATGAGGCATAATGGCCAGGTGACGGCCGTCATGAGAACTCAGCGCAGCCACTGCGAAATCGGAATCGTTGGGATTACCCGGATATGTTTCGTACGAGTAAGTAGCAGCGATTTGATAACCGGTATGACTCTTCAATTCAAACTTTCCTTCTCCATGAGCAACCCATGCCCCTAACCGGGCGCCTTCGTACGTATGAAGCAAGACAGAGTTGTTTTTTGGGATGGTCAAATTGATAAAAGTTGATTCGAATTTACCAGATCCATTATGATGCATTTTCGGATGAGCACTTGGTTCTTGTTCACGATAAACTAAACCTAGCTCCATCATCAATTGACAGCCATTGCAAACCCCCAAACTTAACGTATCCTCCCGTTGGTAGAAGTTGTCCAGTGCAGCTTTCGCCATTGGATTATACAAGAATGCACCGGCCCATCCTTTGGCGGAACCCAGCACATCGGAGTTACTGAATCCTCCCACAAAAACGATCATGTTAACTTCACTCAGATCTTCGCGACCAGTCATTAAATCGGTCATGTGAACATCCTTTACATCAAAACCGGACAGGTAAAGCGCATAGGCCATTTCCCGATCACCGTTCACACCTTTTTCACGAATGATAGCCGCCCTTAGTCCGCTGGGTATCCTTCTGGCAGGATCAATGCCATAGGTTGAAAACTTTCCGTTAAAAGCAGGTTGAAACTTAAACGAAAGTGGTTGGTCGAAGATGTTGGCCTTTCGTTTTTCCGCATGTCCTTTCGTGCGCTGAATTTTATCCAGGAGAAATGAGGTATGAAACCATTTTTTCCGAAGATCATCTATCGAAAACCGCTTTTCTCCAACGGTTAAGATTCTTGTATGGGTTATTTTTCCAATAACCGAAAATTTGATTTTATGCAGTTCGAGTAACTCCTGCGCGAGCGAATTATTTACCTGAATGACAATTCCGGGGTTTTCGCTAAAAAGTTTTTTAATCAAATCATCTGAAGAGTCCAATGAAAGTT
Organism: uncultured Ohtaekwangia sp.; assembly: GCA_964439205.1. Classification (GTDB taxonomy): domain Bacteria; phylum Bacteroidota; class Bacteroidia; order Cytophagales; family Cyclobacteriaceae; genus ELB16-189. Next base: position 90,355 of record CAYTNM010000012.1, on the reverse strand, counting down.
CTATCCCAACAGAAGGAACAGGGAAGCACATTTCCAGAAGTGTGGTGATCAATCCACCAGAAGAAATGTCATGCCCCGCCAGAATCAACTCACGATGAATGAGCGATTGGGTGGCTTCAAAAGCCCTTTTAAAATAGTCAGCGTTGGTAATCGATGGGGTACGGTTTCCCAAGAGGTTGACAACCTGAGCCAGGCTACTGCCTCCCAGTTTTAACGAATCACCCGAAAAGTCGATGTGAATCAATTGCGAACCTGACTCGGGTTTCAAGGCGGGAGATATCGTTTTACGGATATCAGCCACTTCCCCTACAGCAGAGATGATCACTGTGCCAGGAGAAAAAACGACCTCTCCATCCGGATATTTTTGAGTCATTGACAATGAATCTTTACCCGTAGGGATATTGATTCCTAATTGACAGGCAAAATCACTCACGGCCTCCACCGCCTGATAGAGTCGGCTATTCTCACCGGAGTGTTTTGCCGGCCACATCCAATTCGCACTTAACGAAACTCCCTGTAATCCATGCGTTAAAGGAGCCCATACCATGTTTAGCAGGGCTTCGGCTATGGCAAGTTGGCTACCCGCCACAGGGTCGATCAAAGCAACGGCTGGCGCGTGACCTATTCCGGTGGCAATTCCTTTATGAGATGTAAAGTCTAATGCCATCACCGAGACGTTATTCAATGGTAATTGAATAGGGCCACAGGTTTGTTGTGTGGCCACTCGTCCGGTAACCGAACGATCCACTTTGTTGGTCAACCAATCCTTGCAGGCAACGGCCTCTAATTGCAGTACCTGATCAAGATAAGATTCGATGTGCTGTATATCATACGTAACTTCCTGATAACTCTCTGTTTGTGTGACATCATGCAGGACGGTTTTGGGAGAAGATCCAAACAGATGACTTATGGCTAGTGAAACCGGTTGTGTCTGTTTTTGAGTGTGACGGAAAATAAATTGCCGATCACCGGTAGCTGTTCCGATAACATACATGGGAGCACGTTCGCGTTCGGCTGCTCGCTGTAAGATACCAACATCCGCAGCTTTGATGGCAATACCCATCCTTTCCTGAGACTCATTGCTGATAATTTCCTTGTCGGAAAGAGTGGGGTCACCGACCGGTAACTTATCCATTTCAATCGTCCCTCCGGTATCTTCGAGCAGTTCAGAAAAACAATTGAGATGGCCACCTGCCCCATGATCGTGTATGGATACAATAGGGTTATGATCGGATTCTACCAGCGCCCGAATGGCATTCATGACCCGTTTTTGCATTTCAGGGTTGGATCGCTGTACCGCATTTAACTCCAGAGCATTTCCAAACTCACCGGTAACTACCGAAGACACTGCGGCACCACCCATTCCAATGCGATAATTGTCTCCGCCTAACAGCACTATTTTATCACCGGCTTGTAATTTTTCCTTTTGACTATCTTTTTCTTTGCCATACCCCACACCACCGGCCAGCATAATCACTTTATCAAACCCAAATTTTTTCTGATTTTCAAAATGTTCAAATGTGAGAACGCTTCCACCTATCAGTGGTTGACCAAATTTATTTCCAAAGTCACTTGCACCATCGGAAGCTTTTATCAGAATTTCAGCAGGGGTTTGGTATAGCCATGGACGTGGGCTAAATTTTTTCTCCCAGGCCCTGCCATTTTCCAACCGCGGATAGGAAGTCATGTAAACGGCCGTTCCAGCGAGAGGCAAGGAACCTTTACCACCAGCCAGTCGATCTCGAATTTCACCACCTCCACCCGTAGCGGCTCCGTTGAATGGCTCTACCGTAGTGGGGAAATTATGGGTTTCCGCTTTGAGCGAAATGACGGCATCAAAATCTTTGATGCTGAAAAAGGCAGGCATATCCTGCCGGGAAGGAGCAAACTGTTCTACCCGCGGACCTTTGATGAAGGCTACGTTGTCTTTGTAAGCTGAAACAAGGTAATTGGGATTTTCTTTGGACGTTTTTTTAATCAATTGAAAAAGTGTAAAATCTTTTTCTTTTCCATCGATAATAAAGGTACCATTGAAAATTTTGTGACGGCAATGCTCACTGTTCACCTGACTAAATCCAAATACTTCACTGTCAGTAAGCTTCCGACCTACTTTCCAACTGACATCATTCAGGTAATCGATTTCTTCCTGACTAAGAGCCAATCCTTCTTTTTCGTTATAGGCTTTGATGTCATCTATCTCGTAAATAGGCTCAGATGTATGGTGAATGGTAAACAACTCCTGATCCAATGTTGTGTATAATCGCTGAAGCATGCGATCATGTGGTACGGAACCGTTGTCAACCACCAAAAATTCTTCTATACGCTCAATCCCGGCCATACCCATCGTTTGGGTGATCTCCACCGCATTGGTGCTCCAGGGAGTGATCATTTCTTTCCGTGGCCCCAGAAAGAAACCGGATAATACTTTTTCAGGTTGAGGGTTTGCTCCACCAAAAAGCCAGACCAGCTTTTCCAGTTCAGCTACGGAAAAAGAGTGCGTGTGCCCAACTGCGTAAATCAGAGGGGAAGCACCGCGAAAGAATAAAATCATGGATTTTGAGAAGAATTAGGCCGTAAAAATACAGGCAATTTTTGTATTGTTGATACGATTTTAAAATTCATTACTGACCTACCAGATGTTGGGCAACACTCTATTAATCAATTCGTTGTGGCCACTCTCTATTTCAATATACCTGGCACGATTAACATTCTGACAAAACCTTTTCATGTCTTGCGGTTTGATAACACGATCAAACCGTCCGGCAATCATGGTTAATGGAATGTCAGAGGTGTTTAAAAGCGAGGCAATTTGATGTACGTTGAATTTTAAATGCCTGAAATACACCCACGAATAGTAGACCCGTCTGCGTTTTTCTTCCGTGCTCATCTGAGACTCCGCGAAGCGCAATAACCCTTTATCTACCAACTGAAACTTCCGAAGGAGGGTGATCAATGTGAAAAGCCGGGAAGGTTTTAGAATCAAGCTCTTGAAAAGGCTTCGGGCGGCCCATGGATACGTTGCCAAGCTGTACCAGAAGCTTGTTTTGATACCATCGGGTGCCATTAAAATAAGGTGATTAACCCGGTCGGGAAACCACTCCAATGTCAAGAGTGCAAACTTTCCTCCCATACTAAACCCCGCTACTTCAAAAGAATGAATGTGATGAGTTGATAAAAATATTGCGATGATTTCTCTCCAATCAGATTTTTTCAATGGCTGGCGCATCGGCCAATGACTTTGGCCATGAAAGAAGAGATCAAACGAGTAAAGGGTATAAGTATGGCCGAGGTATTCGGTCCATTGTTCAAAAGCATGTCTGTTTTGACCAAATCCGTGAAATAGAAGCAATTTTTTTTCACCCTTCCCGGATTGGGTATAGTGTAGCATCGCTTCACCAAAAGACAAATGATGGTGGTTGATCATGGCAAAACTCTCAAGGTCTGATGCTTCATCTCCCGGCAAAGATACAAAGGCGCTGAATTCAAGAGGGGAGTGCCACTGAATACTGAATCGAATAAAATAAAAGGAAACAGCCTTCGTCTATCCAGGTGTATGCAACGTGCGGTACCTTTGTCCCTGACCATGCAGGAATCAATCCAACAAAATACTTTTTTAAAAGAAAAGGATAAACTTCTGGGCTTTATTCGCGGCCGGGTATCTTCTACGGAGGAAGCGGAGGATATTCTACAGGATGTCTTTGTCCAATTTGTGACAGGTTTTGATGGAATCGAGTCATTGGATCGCATTACTTCATGGCTGTATAGCGTAGCTCGAAACAAAATCATAGATCGCTACAGACGGGAGGCCAGTCGCCCTCAGCGCAGCGATCTGGAGGGAACATTCGCGGGCGATGAGGACGTGCCCTTGTCCTTACAGGATATTTTACCGGATCTGGGCAATACGCCTGAATCTTCTATGCTAAGAGAAGCTATTTGGGAAGAGATCATGATGGCTCTGGACGAACTGCCTACGGAACAACGTGAGATTTTTATTCTGAATGAAATGGAAGAGAAAAGTTTTCGGGAAGTCTCTGATCAGACAGGAGTGTCTATCAATACCTTGCTTTCACGAAAGCGGTATGCGATCCTTTCGTTGCGCAGAAGATTGCAAAAATTTTATAACGATGTAGTTGACGGTTAGTATAAAAAATAATTAAATGAATTGGGATATGAAGAAGGGATATAAAATAGCGGGAATGATTGTGTTGGGGATTGTTGGTATTGGCGTGTTTACCTACGTGACCATGCTTCTATGGAATTGGCTGATACCTGATTTGTTTGGAGGACCGCTTTTAACCTATTGGCAAACACTGGGGCTGTTGGTTTTGAGCAAGATATTCTTTTCAGGTTTTGGAGGGAAGGGAGGAAAGAGTCACGGACGTTCGCGGGGCTACTGGAAGGATCGGATCAGCACCATGAGTCCGGAAGAAAGGGAGCAATTTAAGATTCGTATGAAAGATAAGTGGTGCCGCTGGGAAGAAAAGAAGAAGCCCGTTGAGCCATCCGGCCATGCAACCGATTGAGATGCAGAAATGAAAATTTTAACAAAAAAATCTTAGAAATCCCCCAACCAAATACTAAAAAGGCCGTTATGGAAACCGTGGAAACTTTGGATATTCGAAAAGTTTCCTCAGTTTTGCGGCCCTTATGGAAGAACATAGTACCAAAGAGAAGATTCTGGCAGGGGTGGAAACCCTCTTTATGAAATACGGTATCCGCAGTGTTTCAATGGATGATATTGCACGCCATCTTGGAATTTCCAAGAAAACACTTTACCAGCATTTTGCCGATAAAGATGAGTTGGTGATGCATATGTCTCAATTGCATCTGGACCGAGACCTACGAGAGTATAGTCACATTGCGTCCACCTCCAAAAATGCCGTGGAAGAGCTAAACCGCATTTCACATTGTCTGAAACGCGATTTTGAAGATATGAATCCTTCCTTATTGTTTGATCTTCAAAAGTATCATCCGCGTGCCTGGGGCTTGTGGCAGGATTTTAAAGAGAAATTTATAAAAGAATCTGTGGTGCGTAACATCCGGCAAGGGCAGCAGGAAGGATATTTCCGATCAGAGATTAATCCGGAGATCATTGCGGTCATGAGGGTTCTTTTGATTGAAGCTTCCTTTAACGATCAGATTTTTTCGAAGGACAAATTCAATTTTGTAGAAGTACAAATACACATGTTTGATTTTTTTGTACACGGACTCTGTACCGAAAAGGGCTGGAAACTTTTTTTGAAAAATAAAGAGAAATATAAAAACGAATCTATTACTAAAGTGACTGTATGAAACAAGTTTTATTACTAGTGATCGCGTGGGTATCGGCCATTTTACCGTTGGCAGCCCAAACACCACAATCATTTACGCTGGAGCAATGCATTAGTTATGCGTTGGAAAGCTCTGTCGAAATTAAAAATTCCCAATTGGATGAAAACATAGCGAAAGCAAAGGTGCGTGAAACGGTTGGAATTGGATTACCACAGATTGATGCCTCGGTGGGTATTCAGCACAATGAGAAACTGAGACGCTTCTTTGCGACTTATACCGGGTCAGGCGGATTTTTGGGGGATCTGAGTGGCGTTCCGGGCATCCAGATTGGGGATGTAGTTTCTGCACAGAACTTCTTTCAGTTGCGAAGCTCCGGAGATGCCGGAATTAATATCAATCAGATTCTTTTCAATGGTTCCTATCTGGTGGGTTTACAAGCTTCCAATACATTCAAAGAGTTGTCTGTTAAAACTTCGGGTCAAACTCGTGAACAGGTCATCAGTTCCGTCTCCAAAGCATATTACCTGGCTATTACCAATCAGGAACGCGTCAAGCTTTTTGATTCCAATATCGCCAGGATTGATTCGCTGCTGAGAACAACCAAAGCATTAAATCAAAATGGATTTGCTGAGAAAATTGAAGTGGATCGTGTACAGGTCACGTACAATAATCTGGTGACGGAACGAATCAAGTTTATGAACCTACAGGTTTTGGCAATAGAGTTATTAAAGTTTCAGATGAATTACCCCATGAGTGAGCCGATTGCACTGAAGGGAACACTGGAAGAAATAACTCCTCCGGAGTTGGGAGCATACACTTATGAACTAGACTTTAATGCCCGATGGGACTATCAGATACTAAAGACTAACCGGAAACTTCAAGAGTTAGATTTGAAAAACAAGTATGCAGCAGGCGTTCCTAATCTCGTGGCTTTTGCTAATCTCGGGTATACCACACAATCACCTAATATCTCGGGTTTGTTCAAAACCAATTCGGCTATTGAGGATAATGGTCAAATCGGTCCTGACAAGTGGTATGGTTACTCTCTTTTTGGTGTATCCCTTAATATCCCCATTTTTAGTGGACTCCAGCGTAATTATCAGGTTCAGCAGTCCAAATTGAATCTTCTAAAACTGGAAAATTCCACCAAGAGAATGGAATCGGCTATTGAGTTGGAAGTTAAACAAGCCCGAATCAATCTGGAGAACGCTGTTCGAACGGTAAACGCTCAGAGAGAAAATATGGATTTGGCAGCCAATGTAGCCCGCGTCACAAAAATTAAATACGAGCAAGGTGTAGGCTCAAACCTCGAGGTAATCGAGGCGGAATCAAGTTTACGCGAAGCCCAAATCAATTATTACAATGCTTTGTACGATGCGCTGGTAGCCAAAGTGGACATCGACAAAGCTTATGGTAAGCTAAATCCCATTTCAAAATAAATCTATAAACCCCAATCAATACTAACGTTATGAAAAGTTTTAATTATCTGCTCTTGGCGCTGACAGTTATCATGGCAGCCTGCTCTTCCCAAGGCGATGAAAAAGGAAATGTTGATAAAAAAGCGGAGCTGGAAAAAGCACGGACAGAATTGGCAGCATTAAAGTCCAAAGTGAGCCAATTGGAAAAGGAATTGGAGGCGTCTGATCCTACCTCTGTAGCAAAAGGAGCGAAGGTCATTACGCTGTCGGTAACCCCGGGTCTGTTTGAGCATCAAACTGAGGTGAGGGGAAGTGTGGAATCAAGAAAGAATGTAAGTCTTGGCTCTTCGATGGGTGGTGAAATCAGACGTGTGCTGGTGAAAGAAGGACAAAGGGTATCAAAGGGTCAAAGACTCATTGAATTGAATGCGGATGTGGTCACCAATACTCTGGCGGAAATGAAGACCGGCTATGCATTGGCAAAAGTTACGTTTGAACGTCAAGAGAAGTTGTGGAAGCAAAACATTGGCACAGAGATGCAATATCTACAAGCTAAAAGTGCAAAAGAATCTCTGGAAAACCGAATAGCTTCTACTCAGGCTCAGTTAGATCAATTGATTATTTCTGCTCCCTTTAGTGGCCTGGTAGACCGGGTAGATGCATTGGAAGGACAGACCGCAAGCCCCGGTGCACCGCTGATTCGCATGGTTACCTCTGAAGATCTGTATGTCAAAGCAGATGTTTCTGAGGATTTTATTGGTCGGGTGAAAGTCGGAGATGGTACGGAGGTAATGATTACCTCGCAAAACTCTGTTTTGAAAAGCGCTGTTTCCTCCGTAGGTCAAGTCATTAATCCCGAAAACCGGACGTTTGCTGTGGAAGTAAGATTACCCAACGGGTTGAATGTAAAACCGAATCAGGTGGCGGTTGTTCGATTTGTAGACTATCGCAACAGTTCAGCCATTTCCATCCCTACCAAGTATATTCAACGGGATAATAAGGGTCTCTTTGTGTATACGATGACAGAGCAACGTAAAGCTGTACGCACCTACATTCAAACTGGCATTTCGTACGCAGGTAAAACTGAAATCAAAGAAGGTTTGAGTGCTGGTCAGGTGGTGATTGGTGAGGGTTTTCGCGAAGTAGCGGAAGGGATGGAAGTGACACCCATGTTGTAAACCAGGTAGAGGCTGAACTAATAAACTCGTGAGCTTATGAGTAAAAATACAAATGAAGAAAAAGAGTTAGTGGTTGACAAACAATTTGGACTAACCACTTTTGCACTTCGAAATAATACAATGGTATTGTTCCTGACGGTGTTAATCATCGTGGTGGGGATAAGCACCTACATCGCACTTCCGAAAGATAGTTATCCAGAGATCAAACAATCGATTGTTTACATTGGTACACCCTTTCCGGGAAACTCACCAGTGGATATGGAGAATCTGGTGACACGCCCGATCGAGAAAGAGATCAACACCATTTCCGAAGTCGATAATATCAAATCCACCTCCGTACAGGATTACTCCACCATCATTGTTGAATTTGATGCGAAAGTTTCTATCGAAGAGGCGTTGATCAAGGTCAAAGATGCCGTGGATCGGGCAAAGCCAGAGCTTCCACAAGATTTACCGGCTGATCCGAACGTGTTTGAAATTAACTTTTCAGAGTTTCCGGTCATGAACATCAACCTGGCCGGCAATTACACGCTGGAGGAGTTGAAAGAATTTGGTGAATACCTGGAGGATGAAATCGAGAAGATTTCGGAGATATCTAAAGTTAATATCAGAGGTATCGATGATAAAGAGGTTAAAATTAAAGTAGACCCATATGCCCTGGAAGCACGTAAGCTGAACTTTGATGATCTGGAGCAGGCCATCCAGAGAGAAAACATAACTCTTTCCGGAGGAAACATTTTGGATGGAGGTGTCCGCAGGGGCATTCGTATTTTAGGCGAATTTTCAGATCCCGCTCAGCTGGAAGACATCGTGGTCAAAAATGAAAATGGTAATATCGTGTACTTACGCGATGTGGCTAAAGTCGAATTTGGTTATGTAGATCCGGTGAGTTATGCGCGTCTTCGCAAAGAGCCCGTGGTGATGGTAGACGTGATCAAACGCAGTGGTGAAAATCTATTGATCGCTACTGAAAAAATCCGAAAAGTTTTGGATCATGCCAAGACCAACGTATTCCCCACTGATTTAAAAGTGAGTATCACCAACGATCAATCATCTTTTACACAAGAGATGGTGAGCAGCCTGGAAAACAACATTATTTCAGGTGTGATCATTGTTGTTTTTATTCTTTTGCTGTTTATCGGCACACGCAATGCCATGTTTGTAGGAGTGGCTATTCCGCTGTCCATGTTTTTGACATTTATTGTCCTTCAATGGATGGGTTATACCATCAATATGATGGTGTTGTTTGGTTTGATCATGGCCCTTGGGATGCTGGTCGATAACGGTATTGTGGTGGTGGAGAATGTCTACCGACTGAGATCGGAAGGCAACTCTCTTTGGGACTCTACCCGGTTAGGGGTGGGTGAAGTGGCTCTGCCTATTATTTCATCCACGGCAACCACGGTGGCGGTATTTATTCCCTTGATGTTATGGCCCGGACTGATGGGGCAGTTTATGCGTTATCTACCCATTACGCTGGCCATTAGTTTATCAGCGTCTCTTTTTGTGGCGTTGGTGATCAATCCGGTGCTTATCCTTCGTTATATGAAACTGGATAGTGAAGTAGTGGTGAACCATCGGGGACTTTTGCGTACCGTGATCATTGAAGTGGTTGTTGGTATTATTTTTCTTCTGGTGGGTGTGACATGGTTGGGCAACCTGGCTATCCTCCTCGCGCTCCTGACATTGTTGAATGTCTACGTGTTGGTACCCATTTCCAATAATTTTCAAGCGGGTTTATTGCCCAGACTAGAGGAATCGTATGGCCGGTTGGTCAGTTGGTCACTTCGGGGAGGCAGACCTTTGGGAATCTTTGCAGGTACCTTTGTGTTGCTGATTTTTTCCTTTGTGCTGACGGGGGTACGCGCTCCTAAAGTGTTGTTTTTCCCCGAGAACGAACCTAAATACATCAACGTGTTTATTGAGTTTCCGGTAGGTGCCGATATTCACGAGACCAATCAATTTACGCAATTGATCGAGGATAAAGTCATCGAAACAGTGAAACCATTTGAAAAAGCGGTGGAGTCCGTTATTGCCAATGTGGGTGCGGGTACAGGTGATCCTAATGATATGTCTACCATTGGACAAGCAGAGTCCCCCAATAAGGCGAGGATAACCATCAATTTTGTAGATTTCAAATATCGCGGTGATATCAGCTCCAATGTTGTTTTGGATAGTTTACGAAATCAGGTAGGATCTTATCCCGGAGTGTCGGTGACCGTTCAGAAAAATGCCGATGGTCCTCCTACCGGAGCACCTATCAGCATAGAGTTGGTAGGCGATGATCTGGAAGTGTTAATCCGTGAATCTGAACGGATGAAAAATCATATCAATGAACAAGGGATTGCAGGTATTGAAAAGTTAAAAATTGATCTGGAGACGGGCAAGCCTGAACTATTGGTAAATATCGACCGCGAAAAGGCTCGGAGATTCGGATTATCCACTTATGGGGTTGCTAATGAAGTCCGTACCGCTTTGTTTGGAAAAGAGGTTTCCAAGTATAAAGAGGGAGAAGATGATTATAAGATACAATTGCGTCTGGATGAGAAATATCGTAATAATCTGGATGCCTTGATGAATAAGAGTATTACATTCCGAGATCAGACCAACGGCCGGATTTCGCAAGTGCCCATCTCAGCTGTCGCCAAGGCAGAGATCAGTTCTACCTACGGATCTGTTAAACGGAAAGATTTAAAACGACAAATTTCCATTACGTCCAATGTATTGGGCGGGTATAATCCTACGGAAGTAAACAACCAGATCAAAACTTCCTTAAGCGGATATGAACTGCCGGTAGGTTATAGTTTTAAGTTTGGTGGTGAACAGGAAAAGCAGGCGGAAGAGATGTCTTTCTTATCAGGAGCATTATTATTGGCAGTATTTTTAGTTTTTCTGATCATTGTGGCTCAGTTTAATAAAATTTCTGCACCCTTGATTATCATGACTTCTGTGATATTTAGCATTACAGGCGTATTGCTGGGACTGGCCATTTTTGACATGGAGTTTGTCATCATCATGACTATGATCGGGATTATTTCGTTAGCAGGCATTGTTGTGAATAATGCCATCGTATTGTTGGATTTTGTTGAACTTAGAAAAAAACGTATGCGTGAAGAATCCGGAAAAGATTTGTCTATCGAGGAGGTAGTACAGGCCATCGTGGAAGCTGGAAAAACCAGACTACGTCCGGTATTGTTGACCGCTATTACTACCGTTTTAGGTCTCATCCCTCTGGCCATGGGTATCAACATAGATTTTATCAAGTTTTTTAATGTCTATGATCCGGACTTTTATATAGGAGGAGATAGCGTCATGTTTTGGGCACCCCTGGCATGGACCATTATCTTTGGATTGGTGTTTGCCACATTTTTGACGTTAGTGGTTGTTCCCGTGATGTACCTGCTCACCGAGAAGTTTATGGTATGGGCTAAACGGGTTTTGGGAATCAATCTTCAGTCAAATTAGTCTTAAGCTGTGTTCAATAACTAGATAAACCAAGAGGCTGTCCTTTTAGCAGACAGCCTCTTCTCTTTTATGCGTGCCCGTATGATAACCCTGGTGATGGTCCTTTTTGTTTTGGTACTGATCGACTGGTACTTGTTTCAGGCTGTGATAACCCTTGCCAAGACCAGCAGCTGGAAACTTTTTTGGTATCTGCTTTTTTGGTTCCCAACCATCCTCACTCTTGTTATACTTTTCTGGTGGGCATTTGGAGATCCCTATGCCATCAACGCCAACGTCAGAAACTGGATCATCACTGGTGTCGTGTCTGTCTATTTTTCAAAACTTTTTGGATTACTATTCGTTTTTGCGGATGATCTTTCCCGCGGCTTTCGGTGGATCGTTAAACAATTTTATCGAGGCACCTCTGATCCAATTGCTGGAGAAACAATATCCCGTTCAGAATTTTTATCCAAAGCAGCCTTGGTGGCTACGGCCGTTCCTTTTGGTACGATGGCCTATGGCATTCTTTCCGGGGCACATGATTATCGGGTAAGAAGAACGAGTATTTCTCTTAAAAATCTGCCTGCTTCTTTTGATGGAATTCGGTTGGTGCACCTGAGCGATATTCATACAGGTAGTTTTTGGAATAAAACAGCCGTCAAAGGAGGAGTGGAGATGGCGCTCAGCGAAAAGCCTGATTTAATTTTTTTTACGGGTGATCTGGTGAACAATGAATCGGGTGAAGTAAAGGAATACATTGATGTATTTAAGCAATTGAAAGCCCCTTTCGGTGTTTATTCTGTGACGGGTAACCATGACTATGGCGATTACAAATCATGGAATACCCAGGAAGAAAAGCGACAAAACTTTGCCGATCTGATTGAAGCACATCGGTTGTTGGGGTTTGATTTACTAATGAATTCGAATAGAATTATTTCCCAGGGCGGAGAAAAGCTGGCCATCCTTGGCAACGAGAATTGGGGTGCGGGTCGTTTTTCGAAGTATGGCAAGCTTGACCTAGCACACCAAGGCACTCAGGAAGCAGCTGTCAAGCTTTTGTTATCACATGACCCCAGCCATTGGGATGCACAAGTGCGCCCCCAATTTCCAGATATTGACATGATGTTTGCTGGTCATACTCATGGGTTTCAATTTGGTATCGAAATGGGAAATTTTAAATGGAGCCCTTCGCAGTATGCCTATCGTCAATGGGCTGGATGGTATACCGAAGGTAACCAACATCTTTATGTGAACAGAGGGTTTGGATATCTCGGATATCCTGGCCGCGTGGGAATGCCCCCTGAAATTACAGTGGTTGAGTTAAAACGCGCTTAGGCTTTTCGAAGCATCCGCACAGTGAAAAATCCTAATAGAGCAATGACTGAAAACATAATCGCCCACAACCAGTTTTTGCTTTGAAACCAGGGCTGCTCACGAATTTCGGGATTCGTTGAAATAACTTCCTCTTCCATGATCTCTATGAATGGCAGCGAATCAGGGATTTCATTTTCGAAATGTGAAAGATCATATCTGGGTGGCTGTGCAAGCTTGTTTCCGTACCGAAGCCAATGCTTGCCTTTGTTTAAAAAAGCAATCAAGTGGACCTTGGGAGACCAGGTAGTTAACGACTTTAATTTAATCGGAGGACTGTCCTGGTTCTCAATGATGAGGGATACTTGCGAACAAAGGATTGGTTCAAACTGAATGGTATCAGAGACATCAGAAGTCAATACACCTGAATGGAGGGTTGTTTTATAGTATACCCACCCGGTCTCGGCTCGGGCGCTATCGGTGACACCTTCCACCCGAAAATTGCGATAGAACTTTTGTCCTTTTTCAGGCTGAATGACAAGCTTGGAAATGAGTTGGGTAGAGTTAAATTTGATGAGAGCTTCTGTTTGTTTCTTTTGCGTAACTGCTTTGATTGGATACTCAAACTGGTCAAATGATCCAATCCTTCGTTTGACAGATGAAAACTGAACGGGATTTAGCGTCAATTCCCGGTCAGCTGAAATGGTAAATCTCAAAAAAGTGTAACGCGACACGGGCCAATCAACCGAGGTAGACTGGTAGACAATGTTTTCATCCTGTAAGGAAATAATCCGTTTTTGTGAGACCAGTTCAAACCAATCTTTTTGGTTATTACTTCCTTCCACGGTCACCCAACCATCAAAATTAGTTTCCTCAAAAGACAATCGAACACCATTCACTGGTTTTTCGGCAATAGGTTGAATGGTGAAGTAAAGATTTTTTCCTTGCCGCGAGAGATTGAACGGCTCACTCGATACAGGTTCACGTTGAAACTGATCTGTCGAAACTTTTAAGACATAGGGTACTTCCAGCGTATCATTTTCAGCAAACACGCGGATATCTCGATAATCAGTATATAGTCTGGTGAGAACGGCTTCATTCAATTCAATGGCATACCATCCGCTTGAATCTACCGGTGCTATGTGACGTTGGTATCCAAACTGGGCCTTCACCCCTGAGGTTAAAATGATTGCGATCAGCAGACTAGTCGTTTGTTTCATGAGGCAGGTTTGTTTGACTGGTTGTTTCTTCCGCTTTTCTCTTTCGTTTATTATAGACAAAGGAGGCAACTAACAGGAGCACACCCATGCCCATTAGTACAATCGTCTTGGCGATGGTACCCATTTCGTCCATATCGTAGAAAAACAATTTAAGCAACGTACTGGCAAAAAGCACAATACCTGCCACGCGCAAATAGGATTGTTCCTTCGCAAACCCCCAAATAATTAAGTATAACGCATAGCTTCCCCACAAAAGCGTAAGAGCTAATTTAAATCCGTTGTCAACGCCATTTAATTCCAACAGCGACAGCAATTCACTACTGAGCATCGTGAGAATGGCAAAATGACAAACAAGTCGTTCTATTTTATGAATCACCGGGGGCATTGCTTCCCGGGAAGCGATGAGGTAGTTGATGAATAGGACAGCGGCCACAATACCATAGCAGATATAGCGTATACCAATATTCCAAAAACCATGGTGATAGAGACTTTCAGATGGCAGTAGATAGCTCAAACGAAGTGATTCCAGGTTATTCAAACCTGTCGAAAGAAAGATCAGAATAATCAAACTATTTACCCCTAACAAAACTTTGTTAACGATCGGGTGATGAATGGTCAATCGATTTGCCAACCATAGCAAACCAAAATAAATGAAGGAGTAATTGATTAGCCACAAGCCACGGAAGTATTTCCAGTCATAATTGTAGTCGGTATAACCGTCCACTCCCTGGGTCTTAATAGCTGAACCTTTAAAAAGCTGAGTAAAGTAAAGCGATACTTCTTGTGAAAAACCGACATACAAAATCAGCACGCTCATAATGGGCGTCAGATATTTTAATATCGGCAACACAGCATTCAGAATTTTGGAAGTATCCGATGGCCCGGTTTGGTAAACAAACCAGGTAAAGTAGGCAAAGGCAGATGCCACCAAAAGTGTTGTGAGAAAGTAAATATTGAAAAGCGGAGTAATCTGTAGCTGCACATCGTCATAATAAATATAGTCAGAGTAGTATAAGCTCAGACTCTGCCAATCGTGAAGCAGGCTTAAAAATGATAATCCCAGTAAAGGGTAGGATAGTAATTCATACGTAGTAAACTTTTTACTTCTGCCAATCCAAAACAGTAAGCAGGATTCGAGAGCCCAGATAAGAGTCACCCAATTACCCTCCAATTGTACAGGAACAGCCAGCGTCAGGAAGGATAACACCAGTCCGGCAACAAAATAAAATGTGTCTTTTGATTCCTGTAAACGTTTGTAGATAAACACAGCCACACCAAAATGGATGACCGCATTTACAACAGTGAAGAGACCCAGGTATATTTCTCCCTGAGGGTGGTTATTGATAACCGCATAACCGGAACCGAAATAAATGAAACAATTGAGGAGCACCAACGATATGTCTCCGATGGTTAGTTTGACCCGATTTAAAAACTTACCAACTAAAAAAGCAATATAGAAAAGAATAAAAAAAGCTGTAGCAAAGGTCAAGCTCAGCCAAAAGTGTTTTTCTTGCTGGTAGCCACTGACCATCCAACTGCCATATATAATCCATGTCAGGGCAAAAGCCAAAGCAAACAGAACCCGCCAGGTGCGTAGAAAAGAGATAACCAATATCCCAACGTTAATGACGGTCATATAGCTAAACAGAATCAGGACTCTGCCAGATCCATCGCTGAGCATAAATGGTACTGCATAGGCACCCACCAATCCAATCACAGCCACTAGCTGAAGATTGTATTGCATCGCTGCAAAAACAGTGAAGGCGGTAAAGGCAACCATGAGGATAAAGGCAGCCGTCTGAGGAATAAATTCATAAAAATTGTAGGCAGCAAACGTGATAAAATATAGAGATGCCATTCCACCGCTGAGTAATACGGCACTGAAGGCATGATAATTTTTTTTCAGTTTCAGGGCAAAGCCAATAATGGCTGCTCCGGCCAGGTATCCTAAAATTATTCGCGTCAGCGGATCAAGCATCTGATGGTCAATGGCATATTTGACTCCAAAACTGATTCCAATAACCAGTACAGCAATACCAACTTTGTTTAAAAGATTAGTGCCGATAAAATCCTCCATGGCCCTCTTTTTGGGTTGAGGCTTTATGACCTTGGCGACAGGCGTGGGAGCGGATTTTGTAACTGGCGGATTTGTAATAATCGGCTGAGTGACTGGTTTGATTTCAACTTTTTCATCAATCTTCCCTTCTTTTAAATCAATAATCACTTTTTGAATCTGCTGAATCTCTGCCTGCAGGCGTTGCTGCTGTCGCGAGATCTCATTCAGTTGTCTTTCCAGGTCATTTAATTGCTGATTCATGTGGGCTTGGATGTCAGGCTTAAAAGTACAATATTCTCAAAGGATTTTAATGTATAGTCAGCGATGAATAGGGAGGATTACTATATTTGAGTTTTAACTTTTAGTCATTATGAGTGTTTCCTGGCATGGGGTTTATCCCGCTCTTACCACCAAGTTTACTGCTGACGATCGGCTGGATTTCGCTTTGTTTGAAAGAAATCTAAAGGCCCAGTTAGCGGCCGGTGTCAATGGCGTCATATTAGGTGGCACCTTGGGTGAAGCCAGTGTGTTAAATAACGTAGAGAAGTTTGATCTGGTGAAATTTACGGTAGACAAAGTAGCGGGTCAGGTGCCAGTGGTGATGAATATTGCGGAAGGCAGCACGCGGGAAGCGGTAAAAGTGGCACAGGAAGCCGGGAGGTGTGGGGCCACCGGATTGATGATGTTGCCACCCATGCGTTATAAATCGGATCATCGTGAAACGGTCGCTTATTTTAAAGCCGTGGCGAGTGAAACATCCTTGCCGATGATGGTTTATAATAACCCAGTAGACTACAAAATTGAAGTGACTCTTGAGATGTTTGATGAACTGACCGAGTGTAAAAATATACAAGCCGTAAAAGAGTCAACACGTGATGTTAGCAATGTAACACGGATGATTAATCGGTTTGGTGATCGATTTAAGATTCTTTGTGGGGTAGATACGTTGGCTATGGAGGAACTGGTGTTGGGAGCGCATGGATGGGTAGCTGGATTGGTGTGTGCCTTTCCTCGCGAAACGGTAGCCATCTATAAACTTACTCAGGCTGGTAGGCTGGCAGAAGCGTTAAAAATTTATCGATGGTTTTTACCTTTATTGGAATTGGATATACATCCAAAATTGGTTCAATATATTAAACTGGCTGAACAGGAAACGGGCATAGGATCCGAACATGTTCGCGCCCCACGACTGATGTTAGTAGGTGAGGAGCGGGAACGCGTATTAAAAATCATCAGGGAAGGTATTCAAAATCGTCCCACACTTTGAGGCCTCGGTTTTCATTACAGGATGTTGAGCAGGCATGGGAAAAGATAGATCCCGTTTTTCTTGAGTCGCCTCAATTTGAATGTGAGCCACTGAGCGAAATACTTGGAGCGAAAATACTTCTTAAAGTAGAGACACTTAATCCAATCAGATCATTTAAGGGACGGGGAGCGGATTTGTTAGTTCAGCAGTACCATTCTCCGTTGGTATGTGCCAGCGCTGGAAATTTTGGTCAGGCGATCGCCTATTCAGCCCGCAAGCGAGGACTTCCGGTGACCGTATTTGCTTCTGTGCAAGCAAACGAGTATAAAGTTGCGCGCATGCGTGCATTGGGAGCTGAAGTGTATTTACGCGGAGATGATTTTGACGAAGCCAAAGAAGAAGCGCGTCAATGGGCATTAACAAATAATCATCGATTTGTTGAAGATAGCCGTGATGTAGAAACAGCCATCGGTGCAGGCACGATCGGGTTAGAGTTAATTCGCGCTAAAACCGGTCTGGATGTTTTGCTGGTACCCGTGGGGAACGGGGCCTTGATCAACGGTATCGGGAGAGTGTTCAAAGACAGCGGAGTGCCTACCCGTGTGGTGGGGGTACAGTCAATGGGCGCATCAGCTATGTTGGAGTCGTGGCGCGCAAGACGAAAAATTACACATACTACTATAAACACCATAGCGGACGGTATTGGAGTCCGACTACCGGTTGACGAGGCTTTGGAAGATATGTATCCTGTCATGGACGATGGCATGCTGGTGTCAGAAGAAAACATCATCAGGGCGATGAAATTGTTGTTCCAGACAGCAGGGATCGTGGTCGAACCCTCAGGTGCTGTGGCCATCGCAGCCCTTCTTGAAAAACACTCATTCAAATCATTAAAAGTTGGTGTAATTTTATGTGGAAGTAATCTGACAATTCACCAACAAAAATGGTTAACCTAGCGCTATCGCATTCACCCACGTAAGCAATATGTCATATCAGGATACAAGTGCAGAAGAAATCAACATCGCCATGCAGGCTGCTCAGGTGGCTTTTCTGTCGTATAAAAACATTTCGGGTAAGCAGAAGGCAAAATTCCTTGCGGCCATTGCGGAAGAATTAGAGGCATTAGGCGGAGAGTTAGTGACCACGGTGATGAAGGAAACAAACCTGCCGGAGGCTCGGGTCATAAACGAACGCAACCGGACAACCGGACATTGCCGAATGTTTGCAACTTTGGTAGAAGAAGGATCATGGGTGGATGCACGCATTGACACCGCTCTGCCCAACCGGATGCCGGTACCCAAGCCAGATATCCGCAAGATGATGAGACCTTTGGGAACCGTTGTGGTTTTTGGAGCAGCCAATTTTCCACTTGCCTATTCTACGGCAGGGGGCGATACTATTGCTGCATTGGCTGCCGGTTGTCCGGTGATAGTCAAGGCACACCCGGCTCATACCGAAACTTCCACCAAGGTGGCTGGGGCAATCAAAGCAGCTATTAAAAAGACGGGTATGCCTTCGGGTATTTTTCATCATGTATACGGTACCCACTTTGAGGTCGGACAAACTTTGGTGAAGCATCCGCTCACAAAAGCCGTTGGTTTTACGGGTTCTTTGGCGGGTGGAAAAGCTTTGTTTGATCTGGCCAATCAACGAGCCGAGCCCATTCCTGTTTTTGCAGAAATGAGCAGCATTAATCCAGTTATACTTTTACCAGACACGCTCAGTCGGAATGTATCTAAAACTGCTTCTCTGCTGGCCGGCTCCATTACACTTGGAGTAGGCCAGTTTTGTACAAACCCAGGACTGATCATTGCGCTAGAGGATGACGCTACACAAAAATTTTTAGATGCATTAAGCGAGGAGATACGGAAATCATCTCCAGGCCCCATGCTTCACCAGGGAATTGCTGATAATTACATTAATAGGAGTAATTACGTGCGGGATCAGCCAGGCATTCAGGTAGTGTCGGAGTCGATTGACACACATAACCCGATGCAAGGACGACCCTGGATTGCTTCTGTCGCGGCCATTGTATTTTTGAATAATCCTTCTTTGGCAGAAGAAGTATTTGGCCCTTTTTCATTAGTTGTAAGATGCACGGATCGCAATGAATTACATTCAGTAGTCAGTAGCCTTCATGGACAACTTACCTGTACGCTTATAGGAGATGCACCCGAAGTCAAACAATATGAAAGCCTATTAAACGTCTTAACTGAAAAGGCAGGTCGCGTAATTTTAAATGGAGTGCCCACGGGAGTAGAAGTATGTCCCTCCATGCATCATGGTGGTCCCTTTCCATCAACGACCGATTCAAGATTTAGTTCAGTGGGTACTGATGCCATCAAACGTTTTGTGCGACCTGTGGCATATCAAAATTTTGAAAACGCCTTGTTACCAGATGAGCTTAAGAATGAGAACCCCTTGGGAATATGGAGAATGGTTAATGGAGAGCTTAAAAAGTAATAAGAAAAGATTGGTAGGATGATAATACATCGTTACTCATACGATTAGATTAGAAATGAAACATACGTTCAGATGTATAGACGCTCATACCTGTGGGAATCCCGTTCGGGTAGTAGCGGAAGGAGGTCCACTCTTGGTGGGAGCAAACATGAGCGAAAAGCGTCAGCATTTTCTACGCGAATATGACTGGATACGGAAGGGACTTATGTTTGAGCCCAGAGGTCATGATATGATGAGTGGCAGCATCTTGTACGCACCGTCAGATTCCAGAAATGATGCAGGAGTACTTTTTATTGAAACCAGTGGATGCTTGCCCATGTGTGGACATGGTACCATCGGCACCGTTACAATTGCCATTGAAGAAGGGCTCGTTCAACCTAAGACTCCCGGTATCTTGCGCCTGGAGGTGCCGGCAGGAATAATTGTCGTTGAATACAAACAATCGGGAAGCAAGGTAAACTCCGTCAAAATTCGAAATGTAAAGGCCTATTTAGCTGCTGAAGAAATCATCGCAAGGTGCCCAGATCTGGGAGAATTGAAACTGGATGTTGCCTATGGGGGAAATTTTTACGCTATCATAGACGTACAGGAAAATTTCAAAGGACTGGAATATTATCGTGCGGATCAATTGGTTAGTTGGAGTCGGGAATTGCGTAAGGATATCAATCGGAAATATCAATTTGAACATCCTGAAAACCCAACGATTAACTCGTGTAGTCACATTTTATGGACAGGTCAGGTAATGGATCCTTCTTCTACGGCACGCAATGCAGTTTTTTACGGAGATAAAGCTATTGATCGTTCGCCTTGTGGAACCGGAACCTCTGCGCGTTTGGCTCAATGGTTTCACAAGGGTAAATTAAAACAGGGTCAGGATTTTATTCATGAGAGTATCATTGGCTCAAAGTTTATCGGCCGTATAGAAGAAGTAACAGAGTTAAACGGCCAACCTGCGATTATTCCAAGTGTGGAAGGTTGGGCTAAAATTTATGGTCACAACGTCATTACTATTGATCCGGAAGATGATCCCTATGCCTATGGTTTTCAGGTGATTTAAATGGATGACGGGTTCCTTCGTTGGAGGTCGCTGGTTTCTGGTTGCTAGTTTGTTTGTAATTGTTACATTTATGGTATGGAAACAACGTATAGACTTAATGCAAAAGACCTATCTGCTGATCTGATAAAGTCAATTCAAGAAGCCTTTAAGGATAAGGATATTGAAATAATCGTTTCGGAACAAGTGGATGAAACGAGTTATCTCTTATCTTCCAAGACAAATGAAAAGCAACTCTATCAATCTATTGAAGATCTGGAGAAAGGTAAAGGAATCTCCATGACGGTAGCCGAACTTCAGGCAAAGTATCTTAAATGAGAAAGATTGTTTTCAGTCCTGTGGCACTTCAGCAACTTGAGGATTGGAAACTTCAAAACCCCCGGATTTCGAATCGCATTGTTTTATTAATAACGGCTATTTCAGAATCACCATTTTCAGGAATCGGAAAACCTGAACCGTTAAAACATTCTCTCAAAGGAAAGTGGTCACGAAGAATCACCCAAGAACATCGCTTAGTGTATGAGGTTACTGATTTTGACATCATAATCTTATCCTGTAAGTTTCATTATGATTAGGTAACTCTGTTTAATCATTAAAATGAAGGTAGCAATAATAGGAAGCGGCATCATCGGGTTAAGTTCTGCGTACTACCTGAACCAAGCCGGACACGAGGTAACGATTATCGATAAAAGCGATTTATCCGATGGCTGTTCGCATGGTAACGCGGGTATGATTGTACCAAGCCACATCATTCCATTAGCTGCTCCGGGTATGATTGCCAAAGGCATCCGATGGATGTTTAATTCGAGGAGTCCATTTTATGTACGCCCTCGATTTAGTATGAGCTTGCTAAAGTGGGGGTGGGAATTTTACCGCCATGCAAATAAGGCGCATGTGGCAAAGTCAATTCCAGCATTAAAAGAATTGAGTTTTTATAGTAAATCTTGTTATCAAAGCTGGGCTGCGGAATTACCCTTTGATTTCGGCTACCAGGAACAAGGGTTACTTATGCTCTATAAAAATCGTGAGACAGAACACGAGGAGTCCGAAACGGCAGCGATCGCAAACGATCATGGGGTGGAAGCCCGCATACTTTCATCAGAAGAAGTGCAAATTCTTGAACCGGATGTAAAAGTTAACGTTCGGGGCGGGGTTTATTTTCCTGGCGATGCACACCTTACTCCACAGGTATTGGTAAATCAACTGACAGCCTACCTCAAGGGAAACGGAGTTACATTTTTAACAGCCACTACCGTAACGGATTTTCTCCTGTCTGGCAGACGAATACAATCCATTCAAACAAAGACAGATCAATTGAATTTTGATGAAGTAATCCTCGCTACCGGCTCTTGGTCAGGGGCATTGGCTTCGCGCTTAAATCTTTCCTTGCCCATGCAGGCTGGTAAGGGGTATAGCTTTACGGTACAAAATGTGGAAAAGAACATTCGTATTCCATCCATCTTTTTAGAGGCGCGTGTAGCGGTTACACCGATGTCGAATACGTTACGTTTTGGTGGTACCATGGAAATAACAGGAGTTGATCACACGATCAGTATGAATCGCGTCAAGGGAATTGTGGATTCCATTCCGCTCTATTATCCCGACATGAATGTGAAGATGCCAAAAGTGGAAAAAATCTGGCATGGGTTGCGACCGTGTTCCCCCGATGGCTTGCCCTATATCGGTCGCTCACAAAAAATCGAAAACTTAGTTTTGGCTACTGGCCATTCAATGATGGGTTTAAGTCTGGGACCGGGAACAGGCAAGTTAGTCAGTGAGCTTGTTAGCCAGAAGCGTCCATCTATTGACCTGTCTCCATTTCATGCAGATAGATTTGCTTAAATCCAAGCTGAAAAGAGCCTGTCATTAACCTTTGGTCCGACTCATCAAATATTTCTTAGGAGTAATGCTGAATTTCTTCTTAAACGCAGCAATGAAATGGCTTGGATTCGTGTATCCCACTTTGTACGCAACCTCGTTCACATGATAGGAAGCTGTGTCCAGGATGATCCGGGCATGGTCCAACTTGTGATCTAACAGGTACCCGAAAACGGTGTTCCCATAAATCTCCTTGAACCCAACCTTTAGCTGATATTCGTTCAATCCTGCGAATTTGGCTAGTTCTTTCAAACTGGGCGGATTCTCAATGTTTTTAAGTAAGTGTTCTTTGGCATGTTTGATCTTGCGAACAACTTCCTGATCATTGAGAAACGGACAACTTTCGGTATTCGGTGTTTTGGTACTAAAGTATAAGCCGAGAATTTCCATGGTTTTTCCGAAAAAATAGATACCCTTCACATGATCGCTGAGTTGTTGGGTAAAGAGTTGCGATAGCGTCACCAGGAGGGGAGAAGGAATATCCCGTTCATCATAAAACTTACGTGTACTGTTTTCAGGCTTTAAAATGGGCAAAGACTCATGCGTGAAAAGTTGATGAAGGCGTTCGAGCGAAATGCTGAGCATGACCAAACGTGTACCCGTGGCTGTTTTCAATTGAAAAGGCAAATCTTTTTCCGGGTTGTAGAAGAAGTAAGTCTTGGACCCTGCGATTTCGCGCGCATAATGAGGACCAAATTCAAACAAAGCCAGACCTTCCAGGCAGAAGTAAAAGTGAATAATACTCCGTTGAACTGAATCTGGAATAATTAATAATCCAGCTTCCTGATGGGTCAATACAGCAAGCTTTAAATCTGACTCATCCAGCCGGACATCCCATTTACCAAAAATGGTATTTTCTGTTTCCCAAACGATATTTTTTGATAGTGCTTCCATAAAAAATGACAAAAATCATGTTTTAAATTGACCTAAATTGTTCGTTTTTAAGCTTAAATACCAAAATTTTGAAGTTTAAGTTCAATCACTATTATAGTTGACAATCTTACTACAAATATGGGTATTTTTTATTTAGAATTGATCTAATCTTTGCTGCCAGAATGAGGTATATCTATCTATTGATTTTCAGTATTTCCGTCAATCTGCTGAAGGCTCAGGAAAAATTTCCCGTGGACTCGTTGAGGACAGTAGAGTTACAAGAAGTAATGGTTACAGCCACCCGCAACGAGCGGGTAGTAGGAGCTCTACCCATGCCTGTTTCGTTGATTTCCCAAAGCCAAATTCGGACCATAGGCTCTTTAAGATTGAACGATGTGCTGGCTGAGCAAACAGGATTGGTAGTAGTGCCTCAGGTCAATGGTCTTGGTAATGGGCTTCAACTTCAGGGATTTAACCCTGATTACACGCTTATCCTGATTGACGGAGAGCCCATCATCGGACGCAATACAGGATCCCTGGAACTAAGCAGAGTAGCTGTCGGAAATATCAAGCAAATAGAAATTGTCAAAGGTCCCAGTTCTAGCCTGTATGGTTCGGAAGCATTGGCGGGTGTTGTCAATATCATCACAGATCGGCCTGCATCAGGCGTGCGCCTTGGATTTCACACGCGGTATGGAACGAACCAATCATTAGATATGAATATCGAAGGAGGAGTATCCGCGGATCGGATGGGAATTTATCTATTTGCCAATCGGTATATCACCGATGGCTATGACTTATCCCCTGATAGCTATGGAAATACGGTCTCGCCATTTTCAAATACTACTTTTTCAGGAAAGTCTTTCTACAAATTTAACCCCACGACAGAGTTAACGGTGGCCGGTCGGTACTTTGAAGAAAGACAAGTTCTTAAGTTTGAAGTTGAAAGTAATGGCTCCAATGTGCTTACCTACGGAACCGGCACCAGTCAAGATTGGAACCTGAACCCGGTTCTAACACATCGATTTAACGATCGGTTTCAGGCAACGGCCCGTCTTTACTCAACTCGATTCAAAACACAAACGGAACTTAATCTGGAAAGAGATCAGTCACTCTATTACCAGGATTTCTTTCATCAGACGTTTACCCGCCCCGAATTAGTAGGAGAGTATTTTATTCAGGATAAACACATTCTTACGTTTGGCGGTGGTCATATCCTGGAGTCTGTCAATACTTCCCGTTACGGTGATAGCGGAATTCAGCGTCAACACACTACGTATGGATTTTTTCAGTGGGAATGGCAACCCAGCAGCCGGTGGTCTGTTATTTCTGGAGGAAGATATGATTTCAATTCGATTTATGGATCTCAGTTTAGTCCCAAGTTTTCAACCCGATATGAAATATCCGATCGATTATCCTTTAAGGTAAGCAGCGGTGTTGGATTTAAGTCACCGGACTTCCGTCAACTGTATTTTAATTTCTTTAACTCGGCAGGCGGGGGGTATAGTGTGCTGGGTACAGTCGTGGCCCAAGCAAGGCTATCAGAGTTGGAGGCGGCTGGTCAGATTGATAGCTATCTATTTGATCCATCTACGTTGAAAGAACTACAGGCCGAGCGATCTTTTTCAGTGAATATGGGTGGCCAATGGAAACCAACTTCCAGGATTGATATCGACTGGAATCTGTTTCGCAATTCCATCGATAATCTGATTGAAACGCAACCGATAGCGCTCACAACATCTAATCAGAGCATCTTTAGTTATCGAAACATTAAACGAGCTTTTACACAAGGCCTGGAAACTACCGTGAACTATAAACCGTCCAAGCACTGGCAACTGTCTGTCGGGTATCAGTTATTGTTTGCAAAAGATAAAGATGTTTTGAATTCTGTCAGGCGAGGCGAGATCTTTTGGCGTGACCCGCAAACGCTAGCCACCCAGCGTTTACAACCACAAGAGTACTTTGGTTTGTACAATCGCTCCCGCCACATGGGAAATATTAAACTCTTTTATCGCAATCCTGATTCCGGATGGGAAGGAAGCTTGAGGATAATTTACCGGGGAAAATATGGAGTAGGTGATCTGATCGGCAACATTCAGGGAGAGATCATTCCGCCTTCCAATTTACCGGGTAACAGCATACTCGATATACATGATGATTTTATACAGGGCTATGCTCTGGTCAATCTTTCCGTTGGAAAAACGGTCAAACCAGGAATCCGGGTTCAGCTCGGGGTGGATAATCTCTTTGATCATACAGAACCGGTTTTTATCCCCAATCTTCCGGGAAGATTAGCATACACAAGCCTTTCATTCAATTTTCAATCAAAATAAATTATAACCACAATTCATATGAATTTACTTAGTCGAATCAGTTCTGTTTCATTCGTTTGTATCGTTGCCGTGATTTTAAGTTCCTGTAGCGAAGAAGAGGTAACAGCTCCTCTGGAGGCTGTTACTTTTCGTAACCTCAACGCAGATTATGCTCCACTCGTTTTTAATCCAGGTGCTCCGCCCTCTCGACCGCTTGAAACCAAAAAATATACCTTCTTTAGTTTCAAGACCGGCCAGGTAGTACCCAATTCTGACAGTGCTTCTTTAAAATGGGATATTGCGTTTCGCAGCACCTCCATCGTCTTTAATAGCGGTACCAGCGGCCCTGGGAATGCCGGAGTTGTGTTTGCGAGTGGCACCTTTGATGAAGTAACAGAAGCTCCGGAAGCTGGTTATTCCATAGACAATTCCCCTACCACGTTTGCGGTGTCTTCCCGTGCTTTGGCGTCTGGGGCAACTCCCACCAATGAATGGTGGCAAAATACCGGATCTTCCCAATCCACCATCGTATCACCCATTGCAGGTCGGATTATTATTGTTCGGTTGGCGGAGGGTGGTTACGCTAAAATGGAAATTCTTAGCTACTACGAAAATGCGCCTGCTACGATTAACAATACTGTTGATAAGGACCGGTTCTATACCTTTCGATATCTGTATCAGCCCAATGGCGGTCGCGTGCTAAGTAATTAATGTTTTTTGGTTGAGTGTCCGATCATCGGACACTCAACCAAAAAACAAAAAAAGGTAGGTTGGTATTTAAGTACTTTTCTAATAAAGACAGATATCAATCCCGATACATGACCGCTTTAATGGCTTTCACGGTTTTTGAAACATTAGGCAAAATGGCTTCGATCAGTGTAGGCGCATAGGGCAGGGGGGCATCGAAACTATTCACCCGCTGAATGGGAGCATCCAAATAATCGAATGTATGCTTTTGTACATGGTAAGTAATCTCCGTGGCAATGGATGACAATGGCCACGCTTCTTCAACAATAACCAGCCGGTTTGTTTTCTTGACAGATTCCACGATCGTGGCATAGTCGATAGGACGAACCGAACGCAGATCAATCACCTCACAGGATATATTTTCCTTTTCCATTTCGGCAGCAGCGGCCAGAGCTACTTTCATAATTTTTCCGAAGGAAACGATCGTTACATCCGTTCCACCTCTCTTGACATCGGCTTTTCCTATTGGAATCAGGTATTCTTCTGTAGGTACTTCTCCTTTATCACCGTACATCACCTCGGACTCCATAAAAATGACGGGGTCATTGTCACGGATAGCAGTCTTTAAGAGCCCTTTGGCATCGTACGGTGTAAAGGGAACCACTACCTTTAATCCAGGAGTGTTGGCAAACCAGTTCTCAAAATTCTGTGAGTGCTGTGCGCCCAACTGACCGGCATTACCGGTAGGGCCGCGGAAAACAATCGGGCAATTGTATTGACCTCCGGACATGGACAGCATCTTGGCGGCAGCGTTGATTACGGTGTCTATTGCCACGAGTGAAAAATTGAAAGTCATGAATTCTACTATCGGGCGGAGGCCATTGGTGGAGGCACCGACCGCTACCCCGGCAAAGCCAAGCTCGGCAATGGGGGTGTCAATAACCCGTTTCGCTCCAAACTCATCCAGCATGCCCTGGCTCACCTTATAAGCGCCATTGTATTCAGCCACTTCTTCACCCATCAGAAACACGTTAGGATCGCGTCTCATCTCCTCACTCATGGCTTCACGCAGGGCTTCTCTAAATTGAATTTCTCTCATGCTACTAACTGTTTGGAAGGTCGTAAAAATAGCACCTGTGAGGCCAGTTTAAAAGCATTGTCCGGCTTTTTTGATGGGTCCAGGTGCGGTAAAGCCATAAAAAAACCCCGACTTACAGCCGGGGTTTTAGTCCATATTTAATGGAATGTTATTTCAACGCGTTGCGGAAAGCTTCAGTCGCTGAGAATTTAGCAAACTCCAGGTCGGTCAACGCCTTTTCTTTTAAAGAACTGTCAATTTTTACCGCATTGGTCAGATTACTAACCACAGACTCTCCGTTGTTGGTCTGAGCAGCAGCAACAGCGGCACCGTAGTAAGCAATAGCATAATTGCTGTTTTTGGCAGTCGCATCTGCAAATGATCTGGCAGCACTGCTGGCATCTTTGTTTAGCAATTGAGCCAATCCTTTGTTAAACAGATTGACATCCGTCTCAACAGCAGAAGAAGTAGAACTTACGGCAGCAGAGTAGTTGGCCATGTAAATTTCACAGGCTCCTTTCACACCGTTAACGCCACGGGTTACATCGTTACTAGCACCACTCAGAGCTTTGTTAGCATGGCTATAAGCCTTATAAGGGTTTCCTTTCCACAAGGCAACCGTGGCCAGGTTAGCGTGAACTTCCGATGTTTCCTTCAAGCGGGCGGCAATCTCAAGCTGCGCCTGAGCTTTATCGGCCAATTCGGCTGCGCGGCCAGGATTTTCCATTGCCTGGAACAAATAAGCTGCACCCAGGTTGTTGTGTGCATTCCAGTTGGTTCCTTTTTTAGTAGCGGCATCATAGATCGCTACTTTTTCTTCCAGCGAAGGAGTAAGAGTACCGGCATACATTAATTCCTCAAAAGAAAGGGCATCCGCTGAGGCTGATCCCTGGGTAATTTGCTTGGCGAGTACAGAAATCTCAGCATCGGTCTTTTTTACTTTCAAAGTCAGGATTTCTGTTTTTGCAGTACGCAAACCTGGATACACATCACGGAAAACTTTATTATACGTAGAAAGTTTTTTCATTTGTTTTTCCTGATCTTCAAAAGAACCTCCGGCATTGATGATCGACAGATAAGCAGATTTATCATCAGAAGTGATTCCTTCATATTTGGCCAAAGCTGATTTGAACTCATTCCAATCATCAACCACAGGCTTCAAAATAAACTTAATGGAGTCAGCCATTCCTTTGTAATCGTATTTCTTCATTTGAGCGCGATAGTATTTCTCAATAGCCTTGGCACGCTCTTCTGATAATTTTGTATTGATACGCTCCGCACCTTCAGGAGAGTGAGTACCGGTTACGGTGACTGTGCGGGTAACATTTTTGGCAGCGATAAATGCATCTAGCTGCTTTCCTTTGTCTGCCTTGGTTTCTGATGTGCGTAATACGGACTTACCACGCTCAAAAATGAAGTCAGGGATAACCACGGGAATCAATTCTTCCTGATTGTTGTAGCCATGATCGGCATAGGTAGCGAAATAAGAGTTTTGAACTAATTTCGAGGTGGTAATTATACCTGTCGCTACGTCTAAACGTGGTGTGGTTTTAGACTTCGTTCCTTTCGCAGCAACACCCTGTACTTGTACGATTCCGGACTTGTAAGCAGCCTGATAAGGGAAGGACTGACTTTTGGTAACTGGTGTTTGTTCGGTGCTGCTGGCCGGATAGTCTTCCGCTTTGAAAACAGCCGGATCCAATGCTAATTCGTTTTCTCCATACTTATAGAAGGTATTGAGGGTGTAGGAGGTGCCCTTTTTCAGCATTTTTACGGGTAGGTTACCGGTCATATTAAAGACAACAGTATCCTTGTGTACCTCCAGCGGATTAGGCTTTACTTCGAGTTTTTGCTCTTTGGCAGCTTTAATCATCTGCGGTAGTGTACAACCTGAAAAGGTTAGTGCACCGATGATAACGAACGCGTAAACGAATTTTCTCATGGTTTTTAATTTGTGGGTTACCTCAACGAGTCGCAAAAGTAAGTTTTGGTCAATTTTTTTGCAATAATAGTCAAAAAAATAAGACTCGGGGGCCATTTGTAACAAGTCTGGCAGCTTATCTTTGCGATTCGGAACAATTATCGGTAAATCGTCTTTAAACCGGGGTAAAGTGTTTGAATAAACTGTTTGAACGATAAACCGTTTGCTATTTTTGGATATGATTAAACAAATTCAAAATTTCTTTGAGAAACATGCCTTTGGAGTATGTACTTTTTTAGGCGAAAAACTCGGAATCGCCAGTTCTTCTATACGTCTTTTCTTTATCTATATCTCCTTTTTGACACTCGGTTCACCCATTGTGATCTATTTGTCCATGGCCTTTATACTGGATATGCGCAGACATTTGCGCAAACGGAGAACTATTTGGGATTACTGAACGGTCCCGGCAGCTGTTCAAAGGTTCTGAATCCATCTAAAAAATAGTCACGCACGATGCTCTTTTGGTAGATGGGACCTGCTTCAAACGTTTTCGCCTGTTTTTTGAATTTTCTTCTTTTGGACTTTTCCTTTTGCAGATTCCTGAAAAAATGAGCGTGAGCCCGGATTACTGCCCATGCGTTGCTTCGGCTTTGTGGCAAAAAAGTTAAGGCAGCGGCATAATCCAGCAGACATCGGATGGGTAACCGCCACCAGAGTTCTGAGTTAGGGGTATGCTTAAAGAGCAGACTTAGCCCATTTCTGAAGTTAAAAAAAGTTTTCTGTGGACTACCCGCTGTCAGCGTTCCGCCCCCCACATGGTAAACGATGCTTTCAGGAACGCAGTGAGTTTCAAAGCCCAATCGATTTAACTTCCAGCACAGATCAATTTCCTCCATATGAGCAAAATAATCTTCATCAAATCCTCCAACCAGGTGAAATTGACTGGCTCGGATAAGCATACAGGCACCACTGGTCCACAAAACCGGGATCTGCGTGTCATACTGCCCGCGATCTTCTTCCACTGTGTGGAAAATACGACCTCGACAGAAGGGATAGCCCATGCCATCAATGAATCCTCCGGCCGCTCCGGCATATTCAAAATGCGATCGCTGGTGAAAAGACCGAATCTTGGGTTGCACCGCTGCTATTTTTAAGTTTTGATCCAAAGCAACCATCAATGGGTTGAGCCAACCTTCGGTTACTTCAACATCCGAATTGAGCAACAAGTAGTAGGTAGCCTGAATTTGTCGAAGAGCGGTATTGTATCCTCCGCAAAAACCACGATTTTCCGGAAGAGCAAGGACTTGAACTGATGGAAATTCTTGTTTGACCATCGGAACGGATTGATCACGGGAACCGTTATCAACGACAATGATGGTTGCTTCTTTGCTGTGTCTGATGACGGAGGGAA
The DNA here is from genome assembly GCA_964439205.1 of uncultured Ohtaekwangia sp. Lineage (GTDB taxonomy): Bacteria > Bacteroidota > Bacteroidia > Cytophagales > Cyclobacteriaceae > ELB16-189. The sequence goes on along the minus strand of CAYTNM010000012.1, from coordinate 59,534 downwards.
GAAACTCTTTCAAGAAGTTCTCCCCATTAAAATTCAGAATGACAACAGCAACCTTGGTCATCCCATCATACTACTAAGATCCATTCCGGGAATATTGGGGAGAATTCCCTCGGTGCTTTTCTTGATTTCTTCTTTGGCCAGTATTTCAGCCTCTTCACTGGCCTTATTAACAGCCGCTACGATCAGATCCTGAACCAATACCTGATCTTCGGCTTTCAGCAAGGATGCATCAATATCCAGGGCTACCAGCATTTTTTTTCCGTTCACAGTCGCTTTAACCATGCCTCCACCGGATTCGCCAGAAGCTTTGATGAATTTCAGGTTTTCCTGAGCCTCTTTCATGCGGGTCTGTACTTCTTTGACTTTCCCCATCATTTTCATCATGTCAAACATTGTGATATTTTTTCTCAAAGATAGGGTAAATCCCATTGACAATGGGGTAGGAGTGGTGAGACGTTATTGAATCATCACTTTTTTGTCTTGCGAAGCAACGCTACGGTGCCGGTACGAGTAACGGTTTCACCGGTTTTATCGGTAATGCTGGCTTTCCATACATAGGCCGACTCGGGCAATGGTTTTCCTTGTGTGGTGCCATCCCAGGGCTCGTTTGATTCCGTGGCAAAGACAACATTTCCCCAGCGATCGTAAATCTGTAATTCCATTTTCTCGATGAACTTACCAAAAAGCGCGAATGTATCGTTCAGATTATCATTATTGGGTGTAAAGGCAGTCGGTGAAAATAACCGGGGTTCTTTGCGGATTGTGACCAGGTTGGATAGGGAAGGTGCTATTCCATTCTGGATAGCTATCGCGCGTATCCGATAGGTGATGATCTGATTTGTTTCATCCTCTTCATCATCTATGAACACGGTGTCCCTGGCATTGTTGATCGTTCCAATGATGTTTCCGGCCGCATCTGTTTTCTCAATCAAGTAATGACGTACATTGTTCAACCAGCCTTTGTAGCTATTCCATCGTAATGTTACCTCATTATTCAATGACCGGACCGCATTTAACCGGATCGGACAAACAACGGAACCGATGCCGCTCGCATTAGCACATTGGTCAGTGTAGTTTATCCGGTAGCATAAATTGCCTTCGGTGGTGTAGGTAGCATCCTCAAAAGAAGGCCCTGCACTTTGAGCAAAGGGAATCAGAACAGTATTAACGGGACCTCGAAGAATGGAATAGAAATCAACGGTAAAGGCAGGATTTTGTATCCAGTTTAACTCAACACCCGTAGCGGAAACCACGGCACTGGTATTGGTAATGGCTGCAGGATTGACGGTTGAAACAGCCTCTCCGCACCGTTGGAGCGATGTGCTTCGGCTACCGTGGGTATAGTTGGTGATCACCCGATAGCAATAACTGACTTTGCAAGTCACATCTACGTCTGTGAAAGATGTTGGAGTTCCGGCACCTGCAGGAATATTTTGAGTGATGTTTTCACTGATGCGTTCTATTTGCGTAGCATTTGCCTGAATGCCGGTATTGGGGATCGTCCAGCTCAAAACGTTTCTCGCATTTTGGATGCTCAGATTTACCCGATGGCTACAAACCACAGGAGAATACGTTAACGTGTTGGTACACGGATCCAAAGATCCCAACCGAAAACAGTAGAAATTCTGATCCGTATTCAAGCCCGTCACGGTCGCTGTGGTTGTCTGATAAATGTTTTGAACGATCTGAAAACTGGTGGTACCATTGGTCGCTATTTCTAACCGATGAAGAATGTTTACCTGAGGGGCAATCGTTAGTTGAATGCGGGACGCATCTGGTGTGACCAGCGAAGAAATGGCACCTGCCGGTAAAGTTGCGACTGCAGCAAACGTTTTAATGTTGGGAGTACAATTAAGCGCTGAGTTAACATCCCGACCCCGCACCTGGATCGAGTAGTTGCCTGCCACGCTATAGGTGTGCTCTACGGTTTGGTTATTCCCGGAGGGGATGGATGTATTGTTGCCATCGCCAAAATTGATCAAGTAGCTATCATAATTTTTGTCCGTAACGTTCACACGTACTCTTCTTCCACCACAGGAATACAACTCAACATCCGGAACAATGTTAGGATCAACAACGATGGTGATGGCATCATTAAAATTCGGAAAAAAGACTCTGACCTGATAGGTGCCGGGTTGGGTAAAGGTATGGGTAAAGACGTTGAATTCCTGTAGATTATTCTCATAGATTATGTTGCACGCTCCCGCGCACAGAACTCCGGGATTGATCGTTATCGTGAAAGGAGCACAACCTTTGCGCTCATTGACGGTAAAATTTCCTCCATCACTTGGGTATTGCGCCCATAAAAGACTAGACGACAGAATAAAAATTATAAAAAATAAAACCCTTCTCACCTTGTTATTGGTAGTTGTTGTAGCCACTGGGTGGCGTGGTGGATGTCTTCACTCAAAACCCGGTCTCTGTCTATAAACGGAACTACGTCTCGGAAAGTATCAACCAAGTGCTCCAATTCAGAAGAGGTTTTTAAAGGCCTGCGAAACGTCAGCGCCTGTGAGGCTGTTATTAACTCAATGGCCAGTATAGCATACGTATTTTGAACGACTTTAAATGCTTTGGTGGCGGCATTCGCACCCATGCTCACATGATCTTCCTGTCCGTTGGATGAAACGATGGAATCAACCGAGGCGGGTGTACACCATTGTTTATTCTGGCTGACGATGGACGCGGCTGTGTATTGAGGAATCATGAGTCCGGAATGAATACCCGGATTGGCGATCAGGTAATTCGGTAAATCCCGGGAACCTGAAATCAGTTGAAAGGTCCTTCGTTCGGAAATGTTTCCCAGCTCGGCTACTGCCATTGCCAGATAATCAAGTGCCAACGCCAGCGGCTGGCCATGAAAATTACCTGCGGAGATGATCTGGTCACTGTCGGGGAATATATTGGGATTGTCAGTCACACTGTTGATTTCTGTTGCCAGAATGTGAGCTACGTGATGTAACGCATCGCTGCTGGCCCCATGTACCTGCGGGATGCATCGAAACGAGTAGGGATCCTGAACATGTTTTTTCGGTTGTGCCGATAATTCACTACCAGATAGCAAATTTCGGAATACGCGAGACACTTGCATTTGTCCTGCATGGGGTCGGATCAAATGTACCTGTTCGTCAAAGGGCTCCAGCCGACCGTCAAAAACATCCAGGGAAAGCGCTCCGATTCGGTTAGCCAGGTCTACCAACCGCTGGGCATGAATGACACACCAGCTTCCGTAAGCGCTCATAAATTGTGTTCCGTTTAACAGCGCCAGTCCCTCTTTTGATCGGAGGTGAATTTTTTCCCACCCGGCTTCGCTCAATAACTCCGATCCTGAAATAGTCTTTTCTTTCCATCGCAACTGCCCCAGGCCGATTAACGGAAGTGATAGATGTGCCAGAGGAGCCAAATCACCAGACGCTCCCAACGACCCTAATTCATATACTCTCGGGAGCATGTCCTGATTGAACATGTCCACCAACCGTTGAACGGTGGCGAGTTGTACACCGCTATATCCGTAACTCAAGGATTGAATTTTCAGAAATAGCATGAGCCTTACAATTTCTGCAGGCACCTCGTCTCCGATGCCACAGGCGTGAGACATTACCAGATTTTCCTGAAGCTCTTCCAACTGGTGGTGCGGAATGTTTTTATTGTAGAGCGATCCAAACCCGGTATTGATCCCATAGAGCGGGGCAGAGGAAGTTTTTAATTTGTCATCCAGATATTGGCGGCAATGAACGATTCGCTTGCTGGAAACCTCCGACAGTTGAAGGGTACAATCACCCCGCATGACTTGAGCCAGCGTGTCAAAGGAGATTGTTTCCGGTGATATGGAAAAAGAGTGTTTCAGAGACTATGTCTTTTTGATATGTTGTACCAGATCGTTTATGTGGATTTTTTGCTGATCGCCCGTTTGCATATTCTTCACACTCAATAATTGGGTTTTCATTTCATCAGCTCCAATCACCACCGTAAACTTTACCTTTTTCTTATCTGCAAACTCCAGTTGTTTTTTGATTTTGACAAGATCCGGATATACCTCGGTGGAAATACCCTCACTTCGAAGCTTTGCCGCTATTTGCAAACCAAAGTTACGAGTCGCTTCATCAAAGTGAGCGACCAGAACTTCCGTCAGCTGCATCGTTGCTTGTGGAAAGATGTTTAACTCTTCCATGGCATCGTACAAGCGATCTACTCCGAAGGAAAATCCAACGCCTGAAACTCCTGGCATTCCAAAGACACCTGTCAGATTATCGTACCTTCCACCACCACTCACACTACCAATGCTTACATCGTTGATCTTGACCTCAAAGATACAACCGGTATAATAGGATAGCCCGCGGGCGAGCGTCAGATCAAACTCTACCTGATCATCGCTAGCGCCATGACTCTTGAGTAAGTTCAGAACTTCAGCAAAATCGGAGAGCCCCTTTTGACCGGATTCAATCGTTTCAAACTTTTGACGGAGAAAGGCCATTTTTTCGGAGGTGTTTCCCTTAAAATTCAGGATATCAAATACCTGACCGATGCTTTGTGATGCCAAGCCCCGGTTTTGCAATTCTTCCTTTACTTTTTCCGGCCCAATCTTATCCAGTTTGTCAATGGCAACAAACAGGGAAGACTCTTTTTCCCGGGCTCCGGCAATTTCTGCCAGCCCCGAAAGGATACCTCGATGATTGATTTTGATGGTAAAGTTCTGGATGCCTAATCCATTAAACACCTCTCGGATCATGAGAATGATTTCGGCCTCACAAATCAGGGAATCGGTGCCCACCACATCGGCATCGCATTGATAGAACTCACGATACCGTCCTTTTTGAGGACGATCGGCTCGCCAAACGGGTTGTATCTGATAACGTTTAAATGGAAAAGTGATTTCGTGCCGGTTCATTACTACGTAGCGGGCGAAGGGAACCGTGAGATCGTAGCGAAGACCTTTTTCAGAAATATCGAATGCAGCTTGTTTTGAGTTTCGACTTTCCAGTTTTTGTAAGTCAATATCTTTTAAGAACTCACCGGAGTTGAGAATCTTGAAAACCAACTGATCTCCCTCTTCGCCATACTTTCCGGTCAGTGTAGTCAGGTTCTCCATGGCTGGGGTTTCCAGAGGTTGAAAACCATATTTTTGAAATACCTGACGGATGGTGTTGAAGATAAATTGTCTTTTGGCCATCTGAACGGGGCCAAAGTCTCTTGTGCCTTTTGGTAATGTGGGTTTCTCCATACGTAAAATCTATGCAAGGTACGTTCAAATCGTTGTTTTTAGCCTGATTTGAAAATAATTGCCAGCGCAAGCACCAAAAATTGCAAATCCTGCTTATTTTTGCAGCCTTTAAAAACAGATACGTCATGTCAGTTACCCGTTTGAAGCGCAAAAACCGCAAAGATAAGGCGAAAGCCGCCCGCAGAAGAACCGATCTTAAGAATCAGAATTTTAAGCCGGTGATGAAAGCGGTAGATGTCGATAAAATCAAAGAAGAATTTAAGGCAAAGAAGAAGTAATTCTTCGTTCGGATATAGCAAAAAGCCATCAGGTTAATCTGATGGCTTTTTTTGTTTGTACACCTTTGGTTTGGAAGAGACCTTAAATTTTCAAGGCTCCTCGTTTGCCTAAGTCAATCACTTCCATCTTCTCCACAACTTTGTTGTTGATTTCAAATCGGAGCAGGGTTTTATTAGCGTGAAACCCATGATTGCCAGCTGCGCCAGGATTCAGAAACAAAAAATTCCGCTCTGTATCTCTCATCACTTTAAGAATGTGGGAATGACCAGCCACCAGAATGTCAGGTTTTTTTTCTTTTAGGATTTTTTTGATCCGGGGGTTGTAGTTCGGTGGCGCCCCGGCAATATGAGTGATCCAGATTTGAAGCCCTTCACATTCAAACCATATATCTTCGGGAACACGGGTTTGCATCTCCGGGTCATCAATATTGCCATACACCGCTTTTAGTGGCTTAAAGGCTCGCAATTGCTCCCAGACCGAAACATGACCAATGTCACCAGCATGCCAGATTTCATCACAAGCGGCAAAATATTGGGTCACCTTTGGGTCCAGAAAGCTATGTGTGTCGGAGAGTAAACCTATTTTCATCAGAAATCTGTCTGTAAAAATTACAGGTTACCCAGTTTAAAAATTTCCATTCGCAGTTTTTCAGGATTACTCCAGTAATTCCGGCTGTAGCACGCATGGTATTTCCATTCTTTTGCTTCCAACAAGGCAGGCAAGGTAGCGTGTCTTTCTTTGGGTGAGATACTATCGCTGTATTCGTTATCATCCGTTAATAGTATAGCGAGGGGAGTCTGACCATAGGTCATGGTAATATCCACGTGGGGTAGTGTCTGTGTATTGTATTCAATCCGTTCATGCGATGCGAGGGCAATCAACGCGTTTTTCAGAGAGGCATTTCCTGCCGCGATTTCAGGAGGATAGGCGCCTGCTTCCGGATTTCCATCAGACACCTGTTGGGCATATTGGAGAAACAATTTTAGAAGCCTGGGCCCATGGTTGCGCACATTGTCCAAAGCCCACTCTTGTGGCCAAAGGCTGGACACTACGATTATTTTGTGACGGGCACGCGTGATAGCCACGTTTAACCGGTTTTCGCCTCCCACCCGGTTCAAGCTTCCAAATTGAGCCCGTACTTTACCATCTTCATCGGGCGCATAACCGATGGAGAAAAGAATAATATCCCGTTCGTCTCCTTGTACGTTTTCAATATTTTTAACGAATAGATTTTCAGGCCAGGACATCTGTTCAGCTGCCAGGGCCGCTTCCAGATAGTCAATGATTAAGGTTTGTTGCGCAGCATTAAAAGTGACTACTCCCACGGACTTTTCGGGTTGTCCGTTCACGGAATCCATGACCAGGCGAGTGATCACTTTGGCTTCCACGTCATTTTGCTGATTGCTCCAGGTTCCATCTACTTTTACAAATTGTATGGGAGGGCTGCTGGTAAGAAAAGTTTTCCGGTGTGGCAACAACGTTAATTGTCCCTGATAAAAATGTTTATTCGAAAAGTGTATGAGCGGGATGGATTCACTTCGGTAATGCCAGCGGAGCGAGGTTTGCGGCAGATAGCGGCTGCAAAGATCCAGAAGAGACTCTACTTCCAAGTCAGGTGTATCGTCTGTTTCTTCCTGAAATCTTACCTGATACAAATCTCCTGGCTTGAGTTGCTGGCGGTCACCGGCCACCATGATTTGCCTACCCCGGCAAGCCGCGGGAATGCCGTGTTCAGCAAAGCATTGGGAGGCTTCATCAAAGATGACCAGATCAAACATTTGACGCATAGGAAAAATAGCGGAGACAGATTCGGGTGATGCCAGCCAGCAGGGCAACAATCGGAATACGTCATCTTCAAACTCTGATAATACTTTTCGAAGCGGCCAGATTTTTCTTTTCTTGGTTACCTGATGATCGAGATCCCGGAAGGTTACGCGATTATTCGAACGATTATACTCCAGATTTTCAATGATTCGCTCCCGGATGCGCAGGTGAACAATTTCGCTGCTGAGTTTTTGTTTTTGGTGCAGGTGGCTTCGAAGCTCCTGTTCCATCAGATTTAGCTTCCCGGATGAAACGATGCTCAAGACGGGATGTTTGGTTTCAATGTGATCAATCCACGCCAGGGCGATGCTGTTTTTAAAGAGGCCTTCCACAGTGTCGTAATCCCAGGTATCTGCGAATTCATGCAATCTGGAAATTAATTTTTGTTCATTCACAGAAAGTGCTTCCTGCATTTTATCAAACTCGATCAGGGCATCGAAGTCATTGGATAATTGATGGGTGGCATGAACAATGTAGTCTGAAGTGGACAAGCATTTGGAAATTTGTGATGCGGTTAAAAACCGGAGCCACTCCGTTTTAACTTCCTGGATGCGGGTGATAAACTCATACATGGTCAGAAAATAGTTCCTCCAACTTTCCAGATTTTGCAGGGGTGTTCCCAGGGTATGCACCAGTTCGCGTAAAGATTGGAAGAGATTTTTGGCTTCTATAGCGCGTAGCTGATCTTGTGACCAATGTTGAAAATCCAATAGTTCATACGATGAAGGTAAGTCAACGAGCCATTTTTTTTCCTTTAACTTAGAAAGGTTATGCTCCAGATTGAGTCGGTTGTCAAGTTTTTGCTCCAACATCAAAAATCCTTGCTTGTCATTTTGTAAAGCATTTGATACCAACGCCCGGGTGATCAGTATTTTATCTTTTGAAAAAAGCTCCCAGCGGATCATTCCCCAGATGCTTCTGCGTGCTTTCATGCTCCGTGTTAACGCTTCCTGAAATTGCCCCAGATGCGCACTGGCCACGGATACTTCCGGACCCGGAGCCTGATAACATTCGGTGATGACCCGTTCGATATTTGACAACCACAGGGCACTTGTATCTTCGGAAGATTCATTAAGCATCTGTCGGAAATACGTGAAACGCTCCGGAGAATCAATCAGGTTGAGCATCTCCTGAATGATTTCTTTGCGCTCTGATAATCGTTCGCAATCTTCCCAGCTGAGATTAATACCGATTAATTGTCTAACCGGTTCGTAAATTCTGACAAACTGCAGAGGTACTTCTTTCAAAGCATCTGTTAGTTTCTTTTTGTCAGAAGGTACATAGCTGGCAAATGATTTTCGGAGTTTCCAGGGGTGATCAGCGGTATCAAGCGAAGATGCGTAATGACAATATCTTTTGAGTGAGTGAAGAAAGCCTTCGTGGATGGTTGCTGGCCATTGGGTGTACTCCTGTTTTAAGTTAATAAAAGGTCTTTCAATGGATGATGTCAAATAAAGTTGTTTAATACTGACACCGCACTCTTTTTCGTCATAGAGTGCGTTTTTAAACTCCTGAAGGTCTTCTTCGATAGCCGTTATGTTTCGACTGGCCTTGTAGAAAGTTCGGTTCAGCAGAACGGTATCGAGCTGATGATTCAACAACTTATATTCATCGATCCGGCTTATTTGATGGGCGATCTGCTCAAATATTTTTTTTCGGTCCTCCACAAAATCATGCACCAGTCCCAGATAGGGGTGGAGGCGTTGGGTTTTGAGGCGATCATACACCACATCAAGAGCTGCCCGTTTTTGACAAACCACGAGAACCCGTTTTCCGTTGGCCATAGCATCGGTCACCAGATTAGAAATCAATTGCGACTTTCCTGTTCCGGGTGGCCCCTGGACGACTATCGATTGGCCGGTTTTGACCTGCTTGAGCGCGTGTTCCTGCCAGGCATCCATAGGAAAAACCGTATGCATGTTTTCTTCCTTTACGATGGATTGCTCCTTGGGGTGCCTGGGTTCTAAAAGCGCTTCTACCGAAGTCATTTGTTGCTCCAGTAAATACAGATAGTCGGGTACCAAATAGGAACCCGCTCTTGGAAAAATTCCCAGACAGGCTTCGGGGAACAACTTTAACCGGCCCGTTTCATGCTGCTGATCAAACTCAGGTCTGGTAAATGACTGAAAGGAAACAAGTTCATCCTGAAAATTATCAGCATTAAAATGTACTTCCAGGCGCGCTTTTTGCATCATCTGATAGATCGATGTGCGGAACACCGTGCTATCACGGTCTATTTCCTCAAAATCTTCGTCCATCAATTCTTCGGGAGTCACCCATTGATGGTAGTGAGCATACGCCAGTAAGAAGGATTTGTTCAAAGAAATTTTCAGATCGGAGCGGGGTTGTAGAATCCATTCATGCTCGTTGCGACAGATTTCAACCGGAAACAAAAGTAACGGACAACGAACGGTTGTGCCATCAGAAAATTTTCCCCGGACAAAAGGCCAGCCAACATGTAAATCATGCGAACCATGCTCGTCAAACAAAAAATGATCAAGTCGTTGAAGTTGCTTTAGTTTTTGGCTGGCCTCATTGGCGCTGGCCATGCGCGCGTCCACCAGCGGGCAAATGGCTTTCTTCTTTTCAGCTATTAACGCTTCAATAATGGCAAAAGATTTTTCCCCCATCAGTTGACTTAAGCTATGAAGGTCCATGCTTTGACTCCCAATGAGGCGGGGCATGTATAACATCCGGTTACTGGCTGACAGATTGGTAAGCCTGTTGAGATATTGCCGGAGAATGTTTTTGGTTGGGGGAGTCGTTTCAGTCATGGATCAGTCACCGTAAGATAGGGTTTTATCTTTTCAAAAGTAGGGTTATCTATCCGTTCAATTTTCAGTAACGCATCAACTGAATTATACGCACCATGTTGAAATCGGTAGGTTGTAATAGCTCTCGCCAGGGCTGACTTAATGTAGGGTAGTTGGAGAAGCTCTTTTTCCGAAGCGGTGTTAAGATTGATTTTTTTGGGAACAAAGTTCTCCTCAATGAACGTGCGTTTTCGCAATTCCTGAAGGACAATTGTGTCTAGCCCATAAACCTCTGTTAGCTGATGCATGGACACAAACCCGCCCAGTCGATTTCGGTATCGAATGATTCGGGATGATAACTTTGGACCAATGCAGTAAACAGAGAGGAGAGAAAGACTGTCGCATGTATTCAAATCAATAGGTAGTGCTCGCATGGAAGTGCTTTCTGAATCTTCTTTAAGTGAGGCTTTTGAATGGGTATTGGCAGAAGAAAACCGTGCGTACGGATGAAGGGTATTTACCCATGTGGTATCAATGCCGTAAATCCGTTTCAAATCCTCGGAGCTTTTAAACCGGCCTCCTTTTGAACGATAGTTTACAATGCGCTGGGCGATAAAATCGGGAAATCCTAAATTCTTTAATTCTTTTGAAGAGGCCAGGTTGGGATCAAATGGGAAGAGAACGGGCGCATGAATAGTAGTATCTTGGCCTTTGGCGGTGGGTGGGCGTTCTTCTTTAAGATACGTCAGCAGGCTATCAAGAATATGCTTGTCTGCACTCTGATCTATCGGTTGACGAACATACCATGCCCGATAGACAGGTTCTGCAAATAAGGCAATTAACATGCTTGGTATTAATATCAGAAAACCATTGGTCTGACTTCTGTTAAAGCCAAAGAATGCCCGAATCCATACACGCAACCGATGCAGCATATCCCTTCAAAACATCAGGGAAGGTAGCCAAAATCAATATCGTTTGTGTTTACGGTACATAAATTTTATTTTGATTCAAGCACCAGCTCAATTTGTGGTAAACAGTGGCGATTTGATCCTTTGATCCGTTTCTTCCTATGCTTTTCACAATCCGTTCCGCCAGAGGTCCTTCCGTCATCATAATTTCGAGTTCAGGCGCATATTCACTCACGGGATGATTCTCCTCAGCTAATAGCCGATCATGAATTTTTTGCCAAATCTGGCCAGCCGTTGTAAAGCCATCGATACCAAAAAGTGCCGGATATTCGGAGGTATAGATGTGTGCCTGTCTGCCGGCTTCTCTGGTTTCATACAATATCCCTGATAAAATCTCCGATCCCACTTTTTGCTGTTGCTCAAAAGTTACCCATCGTTCATCCACCAGTGCTTTGAGGGATTCGATAATCAACGTAATGATCGCCAATTCAGCTGCCGGACATTCCTGTCCATCCATGATTTTGATTTCTAATGACCCGCGGTCAAAGTGAGGAATAGCGGCTCGGCCATTCCAGTGGGAAAGATTAGTACCTGACTGACCAACTTCCTTTTCTAAAGGCCCGAGGATCATAGATTTGTACTTGCGCTCAGAGAAAACTGCTTCGGGAATGAATTTGCCCACCGCGGCCGGACGGCTCTTTCTCACCTCCTGGTAATAAAATAACCTGTTGTTCATGCGCTGAGTGATTGCCCCTTCAACCACTGGTGAACTGGCACAGAGCGCTGGAATGATGGGTAGCAAAAGACGCAAGGCGGTATGAAGTTTTCCAAACTCTTCGTCATCAAAAAAGGGCAAGCTTAACTGTGTGCTTTGACTGTTCACCCAGGCATGCTGATCAGAAAAAGGGGTGGGGTGAAAAAAAGATGAGGCCACATGGGCGGCTGACCACTTTTCAGCTTCTGGAATTGTCAGAAATGGGTGCATGGCGGTTGGTAACAGCATACCCTCTTTGCCTGACAACCATTTGTTGATAAATCCGATTTCATCGGCAAACGTATGCGCCAGTGTATTAAAATTAGCTTCGGGTTGAGTCGATCTCAATTCAAATACATGAGGCATGGATTTGGGAGCCCAGGTAATGATGTCTCTGTTTATGATTTTAGGATTGCCGGGGCTTATTTGCCGGAACAATGATTCCACCAATGGCAATACCTCCAGGGTTTGCTGATGAACAATCATAAACTCCAGTTCAACACCAAAAGACTCAAATAAGTGTAACCGTTGCTGGCTCATGTTTGGTGTTTTAGTTTAAAAGTTTGGAAATGATCAAATCAAATACTTCCACCAGAATTAACAGGATGATAATCCGCTCCAACAAACTGCTTTCCCGTTGGTTAGTTATCTCCCGAAACACACTCAGGTTATCCTCGATGATCCGAAGCATATACTCTACCTCGCTAAACCGGGTTCGGAGGTCAAAATGTTTGATTAACCCTTTATGTAATTTGTCAAGGTACTCATTGTCCCACACCATTTCGGGAGCATCGAATATATAGATGTTTTCAGCAATATCATTTTTGGTATTGAGTGCCCGGCCGATGAATTTCATCATGTTTACCCGGCTAATACTTAACTTGCCGGTAATCTCGAGCGTGCGGGTAAATCCCTTGATTTCGGTCAGCAGATTTTCGGATATTTCATGATAGGAATCAAGGGCCACGGATTGCGCGAGATTCAGCATGGCGATGCGAATCACTTTATCATCCAGGTGGGACACATTGACTTGATCAAACTCAAATTCAGGCTCTTGTGATTCCACAATACTGATGTCATGGTCATCCCGCAGCCCCTGGTTCCTCACGTTTTTTAAGTAGGGATGAGCAAGCTTAATGGCATATTTAATCTCTTCCTCAGAGTGTCCGCTAAAAACCATCACTCCGTAGTTGAAGTAATACTGGTATTTGTCGGTACCAAAACCATAAAACAGTTCTGATGAAGAATCTGCCAGGGGTTTGATTTCCAAAAATGACTTCATACCCTTGATATCGAGCTGACTCCCGACAACCATGGCCGATAGACGTAGTGTTTTTGGCATACCGTTCATCCAAAATTACAATTTGTTAAACCTTTCGGGAATTCGTGTTACAGGTAAATATGGTATAATTACGCGTTGAATTAAATAGGCACCTGTCATTTTTCAGTGATCATTCTTATGAAACGACTTTTTATTCTGGTGATTTTGTGTTTTGTCCCTTGTTTCGGTTACAGTTGGGGACCCACTGGTCACCGGGCCACCGGTCATCTGGCCGAAAAACTGCTCAAAGCAAAGGCAAGAAAGAAGCTTGCTAAACTTTTGCAGGGCCAGTCGTTGGCGATGGTTAGTACCTGGCTGGATGAAGTGCGATCCGATTCCTTATATGATTACACAAGTGACTGGCATTGGACCACCATTCCCGATGGAAAAAAATACGAAGATGTAGCTGCTAATCCAGACGGAAAGGCCGTGATGATGGTGGAGTTGATCATTCAGAAGTTAAAACAAGGAGGTCTTTCGGCCCAGCAAGAAAGCGAGTATGTTAAATCGCTGGTACACTTGGTAGCAGACTTACATCAGCCTTGCCATGTAGGCAATGGCCTTGATCGGGGGGCAAATGATATCAAAGTGAAATGGTTTGGTCGCGATTCTAACCTGCATCGGGTGTGGGATAGTCATATGATTGAAGATACCCAGTTGAGCTATACGGAATTAGCTTCGTCATGGGTTATGCCAGATCAGGAAATTCTAAACGCATGGAAAAAAAATAGTGTGCGCGACTGGGCCCATGAATCCATGACCTACCGACCTTCCGTCTATAATATTGCGGACGGAAACCTGAGCTACCGGTATGGTTATCAAAATTTTTCGATTGTTCAACTCAGGTTACTTCAGGCGTCAGTCCGGTTAGCTTCGATCCTGAACGATATCTACGCGTAACCTCATCGCATGTAATTTTTCCACCATCGCTGAAAGACGACCAAGGCCCAAATGCGGGCATGAACGTCTCCGGGATTGGATGAAAACAACTGCCGTTTAAGTTTTTCAATTTCAGGGTAATGGAACAACTGTTGTTCTCCAATTAACTTCTGACTCAGCAAATCATCCAGAATGGTGGACTTCATTTCCGTGCGAAACCACTTTAATAGAGGAACTTCAAATCCCTTTTTGGGACGATTGTAAAGTTCAGGAGGCAAGTCTTCCCGATAAGCATCCTGTAAAAGTCGCTTTCGTAACGTTGCATTAATCTTATAATCAGACGGTAATCCAGATACAAAATTCACCAGTTCAACATCGAGAAAAGGAACGCGTACTTCCAAGCCGTTTGCCATGCTCATCCAATCAACTTTGGTAAGCATGTCGTTGGGAAGTACGAGCTTTAAATCGGTTAGAAGTAAGTCGTTCATTTCCTCTGGATTGCGCAGGCTATCCAACAGATAGTTTTTATGGTCAAGGTATTTTTTACGATCCACCCGTTGGGTAACTTCCGTTCGTAGAAGTTGGTCAACTTCCGCTTCGTTGGCAAAGGCCGCCCACTGCCAGTACCTCTCTTGAGCGTTCAGGTTCATCCCTTTAGCAAATCTGGCCAGTTGTCGAACACGATTTCCCGCAAAACTATTCCGCGACTGAGGCAGGAGATTCCATAGGGGTAAGAGCGCACCCACTATTTTTTCTTTCCATCCCGGATGTAACAGCCGGTAAAATGCCGCATGTTTGTTATAGCCTCCCAGCAATTCATCGGCTCCGTCCCCCGAAAGAGCAACGGTAGCATGTTTACGTGTTTCTTTACTGAGAATGTAAACAGCAATTGCTGACGAATCGGCAAAGGGTTCATCGATATAATTAAGAATGTCATCAAGGTGTGCGAACAGATCCTGATTGGTCAGCGAAAAGACGGTATGATTGGATTTAATTCGGTGAGCAACAAGCTGAGCATAGTGGGTTTCATCAAAAAATTTTTCATCCCGAAACCCGATTGAGAAGGTATGTAAATCAGGTTTGTGACGAGCCGCCAGGGTGGCAACAACAGACGAATCAATCCCCCCGCTAAGAAATGATCCCAGAGGTACATCGGCTACAAGTCTTCGCTGAACCGAAGCCTCCAAAAGTTCCTTGAATCTTGTTTTAGCACCATCATACGATGGGAGAGATGGCGATGAATGAAAACGGGGAATTTCGTAGTAAACTCCGGTGTCTACTTGGCCACGCGTTACTTTTAGATAGTGTCCCGGGCAAAGTTTTTTAACAGACGAAAATATCGTTTTTGGCGCAGGACAGTAATTGAGTTGAAGATAAGTGTAAAGGGATTCATGATCAAGGTTTTTATCCAAACCGAAATGAATCAGTGACTTCATTTCAGAGGCAAAAGCAAATCGGTTCTCATCTGCCAGGTAAAGCAAGGGTTTGATTCCATACCGATCTCGGGCAAGAAGCATTGATTCTTCCTGTGAATCATAGAAGCAAAACGAAAAAAAGCCATTCAATTGTTGCAATGCCTTTTCCCGATCCCGGATGCAGAGCTGAAGTAATACTTCTGTATCGGATTCTGAAGTAAAAACGACTCCCAGGTCAGTCAATTTTTTCCGGAGTTCCCGATAATTAAAAATCTCACCATTAAAAACGATGCCATATCTTCCGGAAGCATCCCACATGGGCTGATGAGCAACCGAACGGGTATCGATGATGGACAGCCTGCGATGTCCCAAACAGACCCATTCGCTGACATAAATATCCTGGTGATCTGGACCGCGTTTATGGAGGGCTTGCGTGGCTGCCTGGATGTGTATCTTGCTAAACTTGCCGACCAGATTGTAGGCAAATACTCCGGTGATGCCGCACATTAGTAAGTAAAATTGGATAGCATGGATTTGGAAAGAAAACTAATCATTCAAAGTATTTTGATATATATGTTTTTGAACCAAACTTCGTTTCCATGATCCTGCAAATCGATCAGACCTTTTGGAATCGTTCCATAGGCGGGGAAATCTTTCCATTTACTATTCATCATCCGCGCATTCCATTCCGCTGAATGAAGCTCATATTCCAGTACTTTCTGACCATTTAACCAATGTTCTACCTGATTTCCATTTACCCTTATCTTGGTTTGATTCCATTCGCCCACAGGCTTCCATGGTTTGTTTTCGGCAATATGCATATCATAGTTACAGGCAGTTTTGTTTTCTGCCTTTAGCTCCCCCGGATAACCCAGGTCATCAATGATCTGATACTCCGGTCCGGTGGCATAAGGCTGCTCATAGTCCTCGCTGACACGAAACATAATGCCGCTGTTTCCCTGGGAAGAGATTTTCCACTCAATCCATAATTCAAAATTTTGATATGCTTCTTCTGTGACGAGGTCGCCTCTTTTATTTTCGATTCCTTCTTGAAAGGGTTTGCAATGCAACGTGCCGTCAATTACTTCCCAGGCGTTATTTTCTCCATTTCGGAAAAATCGCCATCCACTCATGGTTTCTCCATCAAAGAGTGATACAAACCCCGCAGGAACATGAGAGTCTGATTCCGACTTTTGGGGAGTAGAACAGGCAATAAAAATCAGGAACATGAAAGAAATCTGGCGCTTCATGGTTGTGGGAATTTTGGAAAGCAAAGATACGACATCTGCAAGAAGTACGGTTCGGGAAGGCATCGATGCTACGGTCCGATTAAGTCCCAAAGGTTTCCATATAAGTCTGCAAAAACGGCCACCGTACCATACGATTCTACGGAGGGGGGACGAACAATCCTGACGTGTTTGGCTACCAGGTTGTTGAAGTCCCGCTCAAAGTTATCTGTATGCAAGAATAAGAAAACCCGTCCTCCCGTTTGATTGCCGACACGACTTTGTTGTTCATCATTAGCTGCCTTGGCCAATAGAAGGTTACATCCGTTAGATGCCCCTGGCGGGCGGACTACCACCCAACGTTTAGTTTCACTTTGCGGGGTATCTTCTACCAGACTAAACCCTAGCTTTTGAGTATAAAATTCGATGGCTTCATCGTAGTCAGCCACGAGCAAACTGATCAGCGCCAGTCCAGTAGAGGTCATTTATGACAGTTTAACTAAAATATTTTGCCGGGATTCAGGATTCCATTGGGATCAAATACCTTTTTGATGCCTCTCATCAGATTGAGATTTACTTCACTCATGGCAATGGGCATATAAGGTCTTTTGGCGATGCCGATACCATGCTCACCACTCAACGTTCCTCCGAGGCTTACCGTCAGTTTGAAAATCTCACCAATGCCTTCGGGTATTTTGGTCTCCCAGTCGTGTTCACTGATGTTTTCCTTTAAAATGTTCACATGCAGATTGCCATCGCCCAGATGGCCGAAGCATACCGTATTAAAGCCGTATCGTTTACCTATTTCCTTAATACCCTTAATTAAATTTGGTAATTGTGCCCTGGGAACCACCACATCATCGCTCTTAGTTAAGGTGTACCAATTGACAGCCGGAGAAATATTCTTGCGGATTTTCCAAAGCTCTTCTTTTTGGGCAGTACTTTCTGCGAACAGAACTTCACCAGAATTGAATCGTTCCACCACACCCATCACACGTTCGGCATCACGCATTAAAACCTCCTCATCATTGCCGTCTAATTCACATAGCAAATAGGCATTCATGCCTTCCGTCAAGCGGGTGGTGACCGGGCTGTTCAGGACTTTTTCACAATATTCAAATGTTTTAGCCGCAGCCTCTTTTTCGAAAAATTCCATCCCGCTGGGAGTAATGCCTGCCACAAAGATGGCAGCTATGGCCCGACACGCTTCTTCATTGGTCGAGAAGGGAATCATCATTAATACATTCTTCTGTGGATACCCTCGAAGCTTAAAGACAATTTTTGTAATGACTCCCAAAGTACCTTCGCTGCCGCACATCAATTGGGTCAGATTATAACCGGTTGAATTCTTCAGAACATTGGCGGCCGTCCAAATAATTTCACCAGAAGGTAAAACGACTTGCAGGTTGATTACATAATCTCGGGTAACGCCATACTTGACGGCTTTGGGTCCTCCGGAGTTATTGGCCAGGTTACCTCCCAAAAAGCAGGAACCTTTGCTGGCAGGATCGGGCGGATAGAAAAGCCCTTTTTCTTTCACGGCATTTTGAAAAACTTCTGTGATCACCCCGGGTTCAACCGTGGCTTGTAAATTCAGTTCATCAATGTTTAAAATCTTATTGAAGCGTTCCATGGATAGTACCACGCCCTGATGCGTAGGCAATGCTCCTCCACTTAAGCCTGTCCCTGCTCCCCGGGGGGTGACTGGTATTTTGTGGTTATTGCAAATCCGCAAAAGCGCACTGACTTCCTCAACTGTTCCCGGCTTGACGACCACCTGGGGCATGAAAAAATAATCTTCGGTTTTATCATGGGCATAATCCTCCTTGCTTGCTTCGTCAACCAAGACAAATTCAGCCCCAATGGCTGATTGAAAAGACTCAATGACCTTGGCCGCAATAGTTGATGGCGAGGGGGATATTTCCAAAAGTGTGGTGTTTCCCATCTATCTTAGTAAATTTGTGTCGACAATGATTTTTTCAACTTCAAAAATACGCATTTGTCACCTTTCAGAATCATCGTTTTTATCTTAGTTGTCATTTTGTTGAATGGCTGTGGAGCCTCCCGTAAAGCCAGGCAACGAGAACAAAAGACGGCTGCAGTAATTCAAACGGCCCGAAGCTTCACGGGCACGCCTTATAAGTATGGAGGCACCACACGTTCAGGTATGGACTGTAGTGCATTGACATCGGCAGCCTATCGGTCAGTAAAGATCAATCTACCCCGAACCGCTGACGCACAGGCAAGCGTGGGAGAGAAGGTAAAGCAAAGTGATCTGCAACCAGGTGATCTGGTGTTTTTTGCTACTGGGAAAAAAAAGAAAGAAATTACCCATGTAGGCATAGTCACGGAAGTGCGAAGCAAAGAAGATATCAAATTTATTCATGCCTCCACATCACTGGGGGTGGTGGAGACTAATCTTTTCTCCGATTATTATGTGAAGCGATACCGGGGAGCCAGACGAGTGGTGGTTCAGTGACGCGTTAGTTATGCTGGTAGAGAAATCAAGTATGCGATCAGATAGTTCGTATTTCCTATTTTTGCCGCCATGTCTCTGGAGATACATCATCTGAGCAAAACATACGGACGTCAGCAAGCAGTTGATGATATTTCATTTACCCTGCGGGAAGGAGAGATTGTTGGCTTTTTAGGACCTAACGGAGCCGGAAAGTCGACTACGATGAAGATAACCACAGGCTATATACCACCCACGGCCGGGAAAGTGCTTGTTCATGGAATGGATGTGGTTCACCATCGTCAACAAGTCAAACAAGTCATTGGATATTTACCAGAGCATAATCCGCTATACACGGATATGTATGTACATGAATACCTGCACTTTAGCGGTCGATTGTATGGGATGAAAGGTGCTTCACTGGGCCAACGAGTAAAAAACATGGTGGAGTTATGTGGGTTGGAAAAGGAGCAGAACAAAAAAATTGAATCTCTCAGTAAAGGATACCGTCAACGGGTTGGACTTGCTCAGGCACTTCTACATGACCCCCCTGTATTAATTCTCGATGAGCCAACAACTGGTTTGGATCCGAATCAGATTGTGGAAATACGTAATCTTATTAAAGAAGTCAGCCACAAAAAAACAGTGATTTTTAGCAGCCATATCATGCAGGAAGTACAGGCGTTGTGCGATCGGGTAGTGGTGATTCATCAAGGGAAGATTGTGGCCGATGATCAACTTACTCGCTTGCTTCAAAATGGTCAGTCTGTTCAAACGATACAAATAGAGTGGGATCGCCCTGTGGAGTTGAATGTGCTGGAACGACTGGAGGGCGTAGTATCTGTTACAGAAGTCAGGCCAGGATGTTATACATGTGTCAGTCAAACCGGCGTGGATATCCGACCCGCACTCATGCAATTTTCGGCTCTTCAGGGATTGGCTTTGCTAAGTTTAAAGCAGGAAGAAAATACGTTGGAAGGCGTTTTCAAACAACTCACTAATTCACAAAGCTAGCATGTGGGTAATTTTTAAGAAGGAATTCGCGGGCTATTTATATTCACTTATTGCCTACATGGTTATTGGTGTTTTTCTGACAGCCATGGGCTTGCTGATGTGGGTGTTTCCGGGTACATCTATCTTAGACTACGGCTTTGCGGATATGAGTACGCTTTTCAACACGGGGCCGTATGTATTGTTGTTTTTGATTCCAGGAATCACCATGCGTTCATTTGCAGAAGAAAAACGAATGGGAACGATGGAACTGTTACTGACCAAGCCCTTGACCGATTGGCAAATTGTCTTGGGTAAGTTTGGCGCAGCGTTGGCCTTGGTAATGGTTGCATTAGCTCCCACTTTGATCTATTATTATTCTGTGTATCAGTTGGGCAGTCCAACAGGTAATGTGGATACAGCCGGTGTCATGGGTAGCTACCTTGGGTTGTTATTTTTATCCATGATATTTTGCAGTGCTGGCATATTGGCATCTTCAATTTCAATAAATCAAATTGTAGCCTTTATGATGGCTGCATTTTTATGCTTTCTGCTATACGTAGGCTTTGATTCGCTCTCGGGTTTGCCCATGGCTACATCGTGGTCATTGTTGATCAAGCAACTTGGTATTTTGTATCACTATGAGTCGTTAAGCCGCGGATTAATCGATAGTAGAGACGTTATTTACTTTTTATCAGTCACGTGGATATTGTTGATGATAACGAAAACTATTATCGGAAGCAGACAATGGTAGCCAACAGATTTTATAGTAAACGCACGGGCGACTTGTTAGTATTGGTCAATGCTGTGATAGTGGCGATCATTATCAATCAAATAGCATCCTTCTATTTCTTCCGTCTCGATCTGACAGAAGAGAAGCGATATACGATCAAGGAACCCACGAGACAGTTGCTTCAGCAACTGCCGGATGAGGTCTTTGTAGAGGTATTTCTGGCCGGAGATCTTAACCCCGGATTTACCCGTTTTCAAAAAGCGATTTCGGAGACGCTGGAAGAGTTCCGGATATTTTCTGATAATCGTGTCAAGTTCATTTTTACCGATCCTGCCCAAGCCAAAAGCGATCAGGATCGTCAGGAATACATGCGATTTCTCGCTGCCAAGGGTGTCTTACCATTACCAGTTTTTGAAACCCGAGACGGACAGAGGATCGAAAAGATTGTTTTTCCGGGAGCGCTGATTTCGTTCCGAGGGCAAGAGCGAGGAGTGATGCTCTTTAAAACGAATCTTACTGGTCGTCCACAAGAGGTGTTAAATCAGGCAATAGAGGGAATTGAGTATGAGCTAGCTAATGCCATCCAACTCTTGACTTCCGATGAGATTCGAACCATTGGTTGGGTGACCGGGCACGAGGAATTAGACACGTTGCAAAGTGCCAGTTTTCGGGCGGCACTTACTGAAAAGTACTTGCTTCAGAATGTTTCACTAACCAATCCAGCGGATTTAAAGTCTCCTTCTGTTTTGATTTTTGCCAAACCTAAAACATCTTTCACGGAAACGGAGAAGTATCATCTGGATCAATATCTGATGCAAGGCGGACGGGCATTGTTCATGCTCGATCGGCTAGAGGCTTCCATGGACAGTATTTCGCGGGAAGATTATTTTGCTTTCCCATACGAACTGAATCTGGATGATCAATTATTTAAATATGGAGTACGTATCAATCAGGATCTGGTACAAGACCGAATGGCAGCACCTTATCCGGTGGTTACCAGCGCGGTGGGAGGGAAGCCCCAAATCGTCAAGATGGAATGGCCTTTTTTTCCGTTGATTAATTTGTTTGCAGATCATCCGGCTACACGTAACATGGATGCTGTCATTCTGCGGTTTGCCAGTACCATGGATACCATCAAAGCTACAGGAGTAAAAAAAACGCCTATTTTGTTTACTTCTCCATACTCGCGCAAGAATGCGGCTCCCGTAAAAGTGGATATCAATGATTTGCGAAATCAGGCAAAGGCAGATGCCTTTAATGAGGGTTCGCTGCCCATGGGCTTTTTGCTGGAAGGAACATTTACATCTCTGTATAAGAATCGTTTTGCCCCGAAAGGAGTCAATCCGGATGGATTTAAGGCAAGCAGTGTGCCTACCCGGTTAATTATCCTGGCGGATGGTGACATAGCCCGCAACGAAGTAAACTGGCGGCAAGGCCGGGCTCAACCGTTGGGTTATGATCCCGTGACAGAATACACATTTTCAAACAAAGATTTGCTGATGAATTTAGTATCCTATTTGGTAGATCCCAATGGTCTCATAAATGCCCGCAATAACGAAATCAAGTTACGACCGCTCGATACTGAGCGTATCAAAGGTGAACGCACCTATTGGCAAGTATTGAATCTGGCTTTACCGATGGTCGTGTTGATGGTATTTGGCATCTTGTTAATGTTTTGGAGGAAAAGAAGATTTACCCAATTCCATTCATGATCAGGCTTCACCGAAATACGATGCTTTTAATCTCTCTGGCTGTTCTGCTGCTGGTGAGTTTGTCTTTGGCATTTCGGCCATCCCGAAACTCCTCCGTGGTGGACCCCGACCTTTTTAAAGTTCCGGATCAAACGAAAATTGATCGGGTTGAATTTATTTCAGACAGAGATACATTGGAACTGGCCTTTCTGGATCAGCGATGGAAAGTAAATCGGAAATACAAAGCGGATCGTAACCTGATTACCGCGCTGTTCGCCACCATTTATCAGGCCACAGCTAAACGCGAAGTGGCCCCATCCCTCACAGATTCAATCCACCAGGTACTCAGTACCCAAGGAACACGTGTAAAACTTTTTGAACAAGGGGACGTTCGAAAGGAGTTTTATGTTCACGGGAACCAGACCACCCTTGAAACATGGTTTCAGTTAGATAATCAGAATCCTTATGTGGTGGTGATTCCTGGATATCGGGTGTATGTCGCCAGTATTTTCCAATTAGGGGAAGATGTATGGCGTGATAAACGTGTGTTTGATGTTAACTGGCAGAATTTTCGATTAAGTCAGACTGTGTTTCCTGCCTCGCCTGATCAGAGCTTTACGCTACAGGTCAGTGGTCAAAATGTGGAAGTAAAAGAATTACCCGAGGCTGATACGATCCGGATCTCCAATTATCTGGATGCGCTATCCATTTTGAGTGCCGAACGGTATCTCTCTGAACTGAAGGCTCCTTGGGATAGTCTGGCGCAAACTCAGCCTTATGTGAAGATTACGCTTACAGATATAGCCGGACGATCCCATTCACTCGAAGTTTTCCCGCTGATTCCAGGGCAACGCTCCTTGCTTGGACGAAATACCAGCGGTGAATATTTGATGATGAATTTTCAGGAGTCCAGGATGGCTCTTGCCCGAAGAAGTGACTTCACCACACCTGAGTAGAAGTAAAGTAGCGATTAATCCCCTATATGACTAGAATTCAGATAGTTTTGGTTCGTTTTTCTGATTCCTTTTTCTTTCTAACTTTGTCGCCTTACAAACCACTAACCAGTCGTTTACATGAAGTTTATCGTTAACTCGAGCTACCTGCTCAAGCAACTCTCTAATATTAATGGTGTCATCACCACCAACCCCGTTGTACCTATTCTTGAAAATTTTCTTTTTGAGATCGACAAAGCCAAACTAACCGTGACGGCTTCGGATTTACAAACGTCCATGATTACCGAGTTGACGGTGGAGTCTAAAGAGCGTGGAAGCATTGCCGTGCCGGCCCGTATTTTGTTGGATACGTTGAAAAACCTTCCTGATCAACCAGTTACGTTTTCCATGGATGAAACTACTTACGCCATTGAAATCAGTTCCGATAATGGACGGTACAAGCTGGCGGGTGAAAATGCTACTGATTTCCCCAAAGTACCTGCCGTGTCCAACGACTTTTCGTCTGTCATTTCTTCGGAAGTTTTAAGCCGTGCCATCAATAATACCATTTTTGCTACCAGCAATGATGAACTTCGTCCGGCCATGACGGGTGTGTATGTAAATCTTGGTGAAAAGAACACCACGTTTGTCGCAACCGATGGTCACCGGCTGGTGCGCTACCGTAGAACAGATGTAAAGTCTGATAACGGGAATGCCATTATTATCCCGCGCAAAGCCCTCAATTTATTGAAGGCAACCCTTCCAACGGAAAATACGGATGTGAGCATTGACTTTAATATGTCCAATGCCTTTTTCAAATTTGGCCACATCCGGATGATTTGCCGGTTGATTGATGAGCGCTTTCCTGACTATGAAAATGTCATCCCTGGACAGAATCCCATTAAAATGACCATTAGCCGGACGGATTTCCTGAGTTCATTGAAGAGGATTTCAATTTATGCTAATAAAACAACCCATCAGGTTCGTCTGAAAATCACCGGAAGCGAATTGCAAGTATCAGCCGAGGATTTGGATTTCAGCAACGAAGCCAATGAACGACTGTCCTGTGAGCATGAAGGCGAGGATATTGAAATTGGTTTCAATGCCAAGTTTTTAATTGAAATGCTTACCAATATCGATGTGGATATGGTCAGATTAAATATGTCTGCTCCTAATAAAGCGGGTGTCATTTTACCTTCGGAGAAAGAGAAAAATGAAGATATCTTGATGCTGGTCATGCCCGTCATGCTGAATCAATACGTCTAACTTTTTTACTAACCTCCTAAAAACCATCGGGATACCCTTCCGATGGTTTTTTTATGTAAGATAACCGACCCCATGCTGGTTACATTTATGTTGTGATATCCATGTATTTCAATTATTTTTAAATTGACGTTTACGCTATGGATAATTTCAGTCAATGGTGGGAAGGGTTAAGCTTTG
Source organism: uncultured Ohtaekwangia sp. (assembly GCA_964439205.1). Lineage (GTDB taxonomy): Bacteria > Bacteroidota > Bacteroidia > Cytophagales > Cyclobacteriaceae > ELB16-189. The sequence goes on along the minus strand of CAYTNM010000012.1, from coordinate 34,710 downwards.
TGCTCAAAGTTTATTGGGGTATTGCCGTTCCTTTCACGGTCTTTTTCTTGCTTCAACTGGTGCTTTCGTTTATGGGTGCCGAAACCCCGGATGATTTGCCCGATTCTGAGATTGAAGCGGATCATGGCATTGGATTTCAATTTTTCACGCTCAAAAATCTGGTGGCATTTTTTACCATTTTCGGGTGGACCGGCATCGCGGCTATTCATAGCGGAACGTCCACCGAACTTTCCATTGTGTTTGCTGTCGTGGCCGGTCTGATCATGATGGGTATCATGGCCAGTGTCTTTTATCTGTTGATGAAAGCCAATGCCGATGGTACCATGAAATTTAATGCGGCTGTTGGAAAAATTGGGGAAGTATATCTAACGATTCCTGCGCGCAAAGGCGGCACCGGAAAGGTACAGATAAATGTGAGTGGGTCACTTCGTACCTTAGATGCGATCACGGACGACTCGCAAGATATTCCCTCCGGTAAGTTGATCAAAGTGGTTTCTGTTATTGAAAATATGTTATTAGTGACGTCAAACTGATTTAAATTATGCCTTACATTCTTCCCATCATTGTTATTGCCGGTCTTTTTGTCTTTGTCATGATTACCACGGCCTTGCGGAGGTATAAGCGATGCCCGTCCGACAGAATTCTGGTGGTATATGGCAAAGTGAGCGGAGGCGGATCTGCCAAATGTATCCATGGAGGTGCGGCTTTTATCTGGCCGATCATTCAGGACTATTCATTCATGGATTTGACGCCAATATCCATTGAAATCAATTTGACCAACGCCTTGAGTAAACAGAACATCCGCGTAGATGTACCATCCAAGTTTACGGTGGGTATTTCTACGGAGTCGGGAGTGATGGAGAATGCAGCTGAGCGTTTGTTGGGCTTGCAACGTCAGGAAGTACACGCCTTCGCCCACGATATTATTGTTGGGCAGATGCGTCTGGTGGTGGCCATGATGGACATCGAAGAGATCAACACCAACCGTGAGAAATTTTTGCAAAATGTTTCGCACAACGTGGAGTCCGAATTGAAGAAAATCGGATTAAAGCTGATCAACGTAAACATAACCGATATCAAAGACGAAAGTGGATACATTGCTGCGTTAGGTAAAGAAGCGGCTGCCAAGGCCATCAATGAAGCCAAGATCCGCGTGGCCGATCAGGAACGGTTAGGAGATATTGGTAAAACTGAAGCTGAAAAAGAGAGAGATATTAAAGTGGCAGAGATGGTTCGCGATCGCGATACCCAGGTAGCTGTCACCATTAAGGATAAAGAAGTTTTGATAGCCGGTGCCAAGCGCGATGAGCAAATTGGTAAGGTAGAAGCCGACCGGGATACACGTATCAAGTCGGCCGAAGCAAATGCCTTAGCGGTAAAAGGAGAAAACACCTCCAAGATAGCTATTGCCAGTTCCGATGCTGAAAGACGCGAACGAGAGGCAGAAGCATTGAAAAAAGCTACCGCTGCGGAAAAAGTGCAGGCGGCCAAGGCTTTGGAAGAGGCGTATCTGGCAGAACAAAAGGCTGAACAAGCCCGGGCCGATCGGGAACGCGCCTCTCAAAATGCAAACATTGTAGTGGCCGCTGAAATACAAAAACAAAAGGCGATCATAGAAGCACAGGCACAAGCCGAACAAATGCGAGAGAAGGCAAAAGGTGAGGCCGATGCTATTTATGCCAAATTGGAGGCAGAGGCAAGGGGTATGTTTGAGATATTGACCAAACAGGCGCAGGGCTTACAGCAAATCGTTAAAGCCTCTGGTGATAATGCCCGGGATGCGGTCTTGCTATTGATCGTAGATAAACTTCCGGAGTTGGTACGTTTGCAAACCGAAGCCATTAAAAACATTAAAATCGATAAACTCACGGTGTGGGATGGAGGCAATGGCGGAACCGGTGATGGTAAAACATCAACAGCCAATTTTATCTCAGGATTATATAAATCTGTTCCCCCGCTTCAAGAAATCTTCAACATGGCCGGAATGGAATTACCCGAATATCTAAAAGGGAAGACGGCAGCAGAACTTCAGAAGATGGCTGACGAAGCAAAGGCCAAACAAGGCACTGAAGCCAAAAAGCTTGATAAATAGGTAATTCGTGTGTCTGGCGGGGGGGTCGTAAAAGATAGTCAGGATTCGTTTGATCGAAATCGTGCTTTATTAAAAAATGCCAAATCCAGCATTTTCGAAAAAAAACAATTTCGATATCGTGAGCCCACCAAGAACTTACTGGAAGGTGACCCCAAACTGAGCAAGTCAGATCGTGATTTTATTGTTAGTCGGGCTCGCGCAGCGAGTGATCATCACTACTTGCTTCAAATAGGCAAATTGCTATTCGCTCTTGCCTGTTTGATTCTATTGGTTTACTTCCTGATTTACGTTCTGCCTCAATCAGTGTAGAGATTTTAAAGCAGATTTGAGACTATCGAGCGATAACCTCGTACGTCTTAAACGATGAACTCATCGGAGGTTTTTCTCCCCGCTCTTTTGCCTGACGAATATCTTCAAATCCACGTTTGTGCCCTTCCAGAAACTCCGTTGAGCCTGTCCACTTTTTGAATGCTTCCTCAGACTCCCAGTGACTGACAATCAGATACTCGCCTTCCTGATTGGGTTTCAGTACCTGCATGTCAATAAAACCCGGCATGCGGTCAATGGCATGTGCCCGGGTGGCAAAAAGTTGTTCAAAACGATCCCGGTAGTGATTGTCGCAGGAGATATAGTTGATGGCAACAAATTTTTTATCCATAAGCTGAGAAGTATTAGATGGTTGATTTTATGCCTGCAAAATTGACATGGAAAAGGGACAAAGTCAATATTTATTAAGATTAATTCTAAATAATAATAGCCTAATTTTGTATTCTTTCGATGATTTGTCAGTTTTCAGCCAACTCAATCATCACCTAAAGAAATTGTACCTTCGCCACCGATCATGAAGAAGCGACTCCTGTTTTTTGGCCGACTTGCCATATTTTGGATGTTGTTTTTTGAACTCAGCCGGATTCTGTTTTTTATATATCACTTCCACCAGACCCAATCACTGGCTTGGGAAGACGTATTCACGCCCTTGCTTTTAGGCTTGCGAATGGATGCAGCAATGACAGGGTATTGGTTATTGTTACCGGGCTTATTACTGATGTCTTCTGCGTTTTTGAAGAACCAGTGGTTAGCCTGGATTCATGGTAGCCTGACCCTTTTACTTTTGTTTATATCCGTGACGATCGTTATTGCCGATCTGGAATTGTATAAACATTGGGGTTTTCGGATTAATAATACCCCATTGATGTATATCAGTTCGGAGGCCGCAGGTAGCATCAACCCCGGGGTGTTGGTGATTTTAGTCACGCTCATAGCCGTACTCTTACTATTTTTTACTTGGGGTTACTACCGTTGGATACATGCGCTGATTCATCAGTTCCAGCCAATGGAAAAAAAAAACATGGTCACTTTTTTGATGATCACATGCGCCTTGATCATTCCCATTCGCAGCAGTTTTAGCGTAGCGCCCCTGAACACGGGTGTTGTGTACTTTCATAAAAGCCTTGCCTTTCCCAATCACGCGGGAATCAATCCCGTGTGGAATTTTTTTAAAAGTTTATCGATGGATGATCAGCATCGCTACACAAACAGTTTTTACCCCCAGCCGGCAGCGAAACAGATTTTTGATTCATTAATTCAAACCAGAGATGATTCCACCTCCGTACTGAATAATCAGCGACCCAACATTATCCTGATTATTCTTGAAAGCTTCACGGCTAAAATTATCGAACCACTGGGAGGTAAGCGTGGGGTGACCCCTCAACTAAATGCGTTGGTTCAGGAAGGAATTTTGTTTGATCATTTTTACTCCAGCGGAGATCGGACGGACAAGGGTTTGGTGTCGATTTTAAGTGGGTACCCGGCACAGCCGCGCACATCCATCATCAAATTTCCGGAAAAAACGCAAACGCTCCCTTCGTTACCCCGAACTCTTTTGGCGGAAGGATATCACCCATCATTTATGTATGGAGGAGATATTGGTTTTGCCAACATGGAGTCCTACCTAACCAATCTTGGTTTTTTACATATTACAGATGACGATGACTTTGAGAACTCCCTGGATGATTCCAAATGGGGTATTCCGGATCACTATGTTTTTGAGAGGCTAAAACAGGAATGCGATACGGCCCGAAGCCCATTTTTTAAAACCATGCTGTCCCTGAGCAGTCATGAACCATTTGAAGTGCCCATGGAACCCGTGTATCCCGGAAAGGATGAATCCTCACTTTTCTTAAATTCTTGTTTTTATACCGACAAAAGCCTGGGTGATTTTATCGCTTCCGCCAGAAAAGCTTCGTGGTGGGATCAAACACTTATCATTATTACAGCGGATCATGGTCATCGGTTTCCGGACCCCAATGAACTAAAGGACAAGGAGCGATTTAAAATTCCCATGCTATGGTTGGGCGGAGCCTTGAATACGCACGCCATACGCGTACCCGTGTTGGCAGGTCAAACCGATATCGCTGCTACTTTGCTCAGTCAATTAAATATAAATTCGTCAGCCTTTACGTTTAGTAAAAATGTATTCGCAAAAGATGTAACTCACTTTGCCTCGTACATTTTTCAAAATGGATATGGATTTGTGAGCCCATCTGGTGAAGATGTATATGATTTTGATTTGAATGACTATCTCAAACAAAGTGCGGACTCCCTTGCTAAAATTCGAGGTAAGTCCTATATGCAAGTATTATTTGATGATTTTAACAACCGATAAATATGGCATCATTCACACCCTCGGGTATTTGTATAGAAAAGAAAAGGATAAAAGCGGTAATAAGACTATGGATCGGTATTGTCTTGTGTACGTCTTTTCTAACGGCCCCTGCTCAGGAAATGGGACTTTCTTTTTCGTATTTCATTCCGCGAAATGGTTATTTCTCCACACCAATCAGCCCCTTTTCCATACGAGGTTTGGGCATTGATTTGAATAAATTTGTAGCATTGGAAACAGGTTTTTCACTCTATCGCATGAGTGGATTAAACGTGATGGAAATGCCATTCGAAACAAAAGACCCCATCGTTGGTCCTAACTTTACGATTTTTATTCCGGCAGAGATCGTTTTTCAGTTCAAAGGACAGCAAGCTGAATTTGATGTGAAGGGAGGTGGTTTTTTCTTTTACGGATTTGGGCAAAAGATTAACCATGGAAATTTAGATAAAGGTTTGCGCGCCTATGAAAACTGGGAAGTTGCCAACGCATCAGTCACGGCCAGCAATCATCCGGGCTTTGGCTATCATGCAGGTGTTGAATTTACTTTTTATCCCTCTAAACAGTTCGGGATTTCACTCGAATGCAATTATCTATTGGGCCAGGCAAAATTTCCTATGAAAGGTGAATACACGGGAGGAACTCAGGCAGGAGGTCTGGAAACACGCCTCATCGATTATTCAAACGCAAAGATTGATTTTACCGGTTTGGAGTTTTCCATTGGAATTATCTTCTCTGGTCAATAGCGGAAGAAAGTATAGGCTTGACAACACCCTTCAGAGAGGGGTCTGCGGATTTTGATAATGAAAGGATAATGGCAGCTTCTTCTTCCGTGGCATATTTCCCCTCGCATACACACATGAATTCCCCATCGTGAGCGAGGAACGTTTCACCTGTCAAAGGAGGAAGAACAAGCCAGCCATCACTAGGTTCAAAGCATTTTTTTTGGATGGTATAAACAACCGAATCTTCTGCCTCCGGAATTTGGTGATTGTATCTGGTGAGCCATTGACGACTGTCCTGTACAAATTGCTGGTAGGTGGCCAGCGACACGCTGTCTTGCCCTACCAGCGTATTTACGTTCGGATGTCGGACTGGAATCAAATGAAATTTTTTACGTTTGTCCACATGCACATACGCCAGGTCATACGTGGGGTTTATGATTTGAGTGACAGACAGCGAATCGTGAGTAATCTTTTGCAATTCTACGCGCACCATCAAACCTCCGTTGCGATAACGCGTCCGCTGGTTGGAAATAAAATTTCCCAACGACCATGCCACCAACTGATTTTTTTCAGGATAAAATTCCAACGGCTGAATAACATGGGGGTGTGAACCAATCACCATGGTAGCGCCTTCACGGAAACACACGGCCGCTATTTTTTTCTGAAACTTATTTGGACTCCGTTGATATTCATCACCAAAGTGGATCATGACTATAATCGCATCTGGAGTATGATCACGGGCTTTTTTTAAATCAACTTTTAGTTGAGTGGTGTCAATCGGATTGACGATCGTGGGAGAAGGGACCGGTATGCCATTGGTTCCGTAGGTATAATTGAGCAGAGCGATCTTAAAACCAAGTTTCTGAATGATCAATGGATAGTTTAGGTGTCGGCTGGTAGAATCTTTAAATGTTCCCGTATGGATGAGCCTGGCCGAATCCAGCATGTCGATCGTTCGGATGATGCCTTTTTTATATCGGTCGGCTGAATGATTGTTGGCGGTGACCAGAACATCAAATCCTGTTTTTTTTAATTCAAAGGCCATTTCATCGGGACCGCTAAATTGAGGATAACCTTTGTAGGGTTTGCCTGCCAGCGTTAACTCCAGATTAGCCAGGGCGAGGTCAGCGGATTCGATCCAGGGCTTTATCCATTGAAATGTTTTTTCATATTCATAAATGCCAGTGGCAGGATTAAAGGCAGAAGTTATTTGTGCATCGTGCTGCATGATATCACCGGCAAACAGTAATCGTAACCGGGTTGTATCCTGTGCGGGTAATGACAGGAAACTAGCCATCAGGCAAATTAGAAAGTAACTTCTCATTCAGATAACATTTGCTTTTCTTTCTCTACGATCTCAATAACTTCAGAGTGGGTCACCACAAAGAGCCGATCTCCTTTTTTGGGTTTGATCCGCGCCAATCCGGTGAACGAGCCAAAGGCTGGCAAGATCATTTGACGGGCTCCCATCCAAAAGCAGGGGAGTGTCAAAGATTGTTTCCCGGATCCGCGTAAGCGGGCCCCCGGGTGAAGATGCCCGCTAACCTGATAAAGTTCAGCCGGTACCGCTTCGTTTGGATCATGTGTAAATATAAACGATCCGAGAGTTAGCTGAGGACATACAGATATTTCATGACGATCATACTGATGGCGGCTTAGAATGTCATGATTTCCGATCACTAAGTCGAAACGGCACGCGCTAAAGTGTCTCCTCAACTGTCCAAATACTTCCCATTCGTCATTATAGTGACTATGAAAGAGATCGCCTAAAAAGATCAAACGGGTCGGTTTGTACGACTGAATGAGTTGAATGACTATTTCAGCATTTTGATGATTGGCCTGCACCGGAACTGCGATACCCGCTTTTCGGAAATGATTAACCTTCCCTAAATGTAAGTCTGCGATCACCAGGGTACGATACTGTTGAAGAAACAATGCTTTTTCGGCACAAAGTGTAAGATGCTCATCTTTCCAGACCAAATCCATTCCGCAAGGTAACGGGTCACATAAACTTTCGCTAAAAGTTTATACCTTTTCACAGATTATCCACCAGTTTCCTGCATTTAAAGAAATTACCACGATTCCTTTGAAACGAATTATTCTGATCTATTGGTTTATTCCCTTGCTTTCCATGGCTCAATCTGATTCACTATTTGAGAAACATGTGTTTGATAGTTTACCCTACCGGTTGTTAAGACCTCAAAATCCCGCGCCTGGAAAAAAGTATCCGCTTGTGATCTTTCTTCATGGATCAGGAGAGCGCGGCACGGACAATCAATTGAATTTGAAATATGTGACATCCCTTTTTTTAGATTCCGTTCACCGGATCAAATATCCTTCTTATGTACTCATCCCTCAATGCCCCACCACCGATCGGTGGGTAAATACCAAATGGAATTCTGCGGAGCATGTGATGGCGAAAAGCCCTACTGTTTCTCTGGCACGAGTCATGAGTTTGATTGATTATTCCATTCGCGAGTGGTTGGTCGATCCTAAACGAATCTATGTTGGCGGACTGTCCATGGGAGGCTTTGGTACTTGGGAACTTCTCGCCCGCCAACCCAATAAATTCGCTGCGGCTATTCCCATTTGTGGTGGGGGTGACGAATCTACTGCAAAGCGTATCCGAAATGTGCCCGTATGGGTTTTTCATGGTGCCCTTGACACGGTAGTTCCGCCAGAACGGAGCAGAAAAATGGTGATGGCCTTAAGGAAAGCCAAGGGAAAACCCAGATATACAGAATATCCCCTCGTACAGCATGATAGCTGGACACCAGCATTGGCTGAACCGGAATTGTTAAAATGGTTGTTCTCACAGCGTTTGAAGTAGATTTTTGTTAACCTTCGAGCGGGCGCCTATAAAAAGGTAACATTGGCGTAACAAGGATCGGATAAGCTACCCTTACCTTTAAAAGATTTTATTTATCAATATGTTTGAGCTGGAGCTTTCGTATTCCATTCTTTTAATCGTCTGCCTTTTAGCTGCCTGCGGTTTTGAGTTTGTCAATGGTTTCCATGATACAGCCAATGCGGTGGCAACCGTGATTTATACCAATTCACTAAAACCGATGGTAGCTGTGGTGTGGTCTGGAATATGCAATGGCATTGGTGTTTTTTTGGGAGGGATTACCGTGGCGATGGGGATTGTTAACTTATTGCCGGTGGAGTCGTTGGTAGATCAGGATATTGCACACAGTATTTCAATGGTCATGGCTCTGCTGTTAAGCGCCATCTTCTGGAATTTGCTGACCTGGTATTTTGGTATCCCATGTTCCAGTTCACACACGTTGATTGGGTCTATTTTGGGGGTGGGATTGGCCTATTCTCTTTTACCAAACAGTTCGGAGGCGGCTGTCAACTGGGGAAAAGCACAGGAGATTGGATTATCACTCTTGATCTCTCCTTTGTTTGGATTTTCCTTGACGATTATTCTCATGTTCCTGATTCGTAACCTGACCAAAAAGACTGAAATAGGAGAGAGTTTATTCAAGGAACCCAAGAAAAATTCACCACCTCCCTGGTGGATCCGAATCATTTTAATTATTACGTGTACACTGGTCAGTGGATTTCATGGATCAAATGATGGTCAGAAAGGTGTAGGACTGGTGATGCTCATTTTAATCGGCATTGTTCCGGCTTATTTTGCGTTGAATTCTTCTGTGAGCCCGGCTTCGCTTGAAAAAAATGCACAACAAATTGAATTGTTGATGAATAAAATTAATCCATCTCCTCTTTCCAAACCCGACCAAATCAGACTGGATAGTACGCAGGCACTGAATCGGGATCTGATTGATCGAATGGGAAGGGCATCATCGGTATCAGCTATTCCGAAAGAAGAACGCTTTTTGGTCAGAAAAGACATCATGCTCATTTCAACCAACTTGAAATATCTGATGGATAAGGAAGAAGTATCCTTAAGTGAAGCCGATAAAAAGAAATTGACCAGTGAAATTACCACGATCAAAACAATTACAGATTATTCACCTCGATGGGTCATTGTCATGATTGCAGCCTCTTTAAGTTTAGGGACGATGATCGGATGGAAAAGGATTGTGAAAACCATAGGAGAAAAAATCGGAAAGGAACATTTGAGCTACGCCCAGGGTGCCAGCGCAGAAATGGTAGCTGCCACTACAATTGGTCTTTCTACTTCTTTTGGTTTACCGGTAAGTACAACACACGTACTTTCTTCCGGCATTGCAGGAAGCATGGTGGCGAGCAAAGGGGTCAAGAATCTACAGCCTGACACCGTGCGTAACATATTGATTGCCTGGCTTTTGACATTGCCAGTGGTGATGTTGATGTCGGGAACGTTGTTTCTGATTTTCCGTTCGATCTAAACACGATTACTCCTGTTCAGCCATTTTTGGCTTAGCCTTGGTTTTACTTTTGGCTTCCTTAGGTGTTTTGGCTTTGGATGACTTTCCGGAATTAACTTTTATACGTGTATGTCCACCGCTTCGGGCCAACATCCGGTTGGTTTTACGTTTGGGGGCTTTGTAGCGTCTGGCACTTTGGCGATACCCCATGTCGTAGGTAGGACAGGTTTCTTCTGCACAGGAAGTACCTACGAACAACAAGGCGGAGATCAACAAGGCGGAGTATAACTTCATTTTCACCACGTCAATTAATAAGAAATGATCATGATAGGTAACTCAATTCAATCATGAACGGTTTTAATCATACTTAATTTGCCTTTTTCTTCACGGCCAACAAGGGAATGTTACCCTGGTAGGCCAGTTTACGGGTTACATTTCTTCCAAACAATTTTTCAAACAGGGAGAGATGATGGTCAAACGTAGTAAGCAAGTCCGATTTGGTTTCCTGAATATATCTGTCAATCGCTTTGGGTACGTCCTCATCAAGGATGATCCGAAAATCTAACTTAGAGTATCCGTTTTTTCTCACCAACTCCTCGGCTTTAGCTTTGTCCAGCTCAGTCTTTTTATCCATGCTGGCAGCCACATGAATCATGTGTACGTGTGAACCAAAGATTTCCGCAAACTCAGTAATGATCGCAAGTTCTTTTTCGGCTGTTTTCAAGTCGGTAGCGTAAACCAGGTGCTGAAGATTTCGGTACTGTGCCAGGGCAGGAATGGCCAGCACCGGTACTTTGCTGGCATCAATGACAGAAACAGTTGTTCCACCTAATCTGACCTTTTTCAGGGTGGAGGCCCCACGAGAACCCATCACAACCATATTCACTTTAGTCTTTTCAATAAAGCGAGTGACAGACTCAGCCACGGTATGTCCTTTTACTGCCCGAAATGTGATTGTAAAATTTCCTTTGGATACCTTTTTTAGCTCTTCAATCAACTTAGCGCCTTCTTCCTCGGCAATGGAAACGACCGCCTTCTCAATAGATCGCATTTTTAGATTGGCCTTGGGTATTCCTTCTAATCGCACAACATTCATCACTATAAATTCTGCATGAAGAGGCCCTGCCATTTTTACGGCATATTCCATGGCCACCCGCGAAAGGGGCGTAAAATCGGTTAACAAAAGAAGTTTTGGAGGTTGCTTCATAAGCCGGATTTATTCTGGAGGCGAAGATACGACATCCGGTCAATATTGGCTATTGCTTGTTTTGGGATCCTGACCTTTGCTTCAGGATACTAAAAATCCGTCAACGGTAGTTTTTTTGGTGTAGGTCTTGTTTACTTTTGATCCTGAACTACTTCTTATGAAAACGCTTCTAACACTTTTCTTTTCCAGCTATATGGCTCTGGCGATGGGTCAAACACCAGAGATTAGCCGGATCAGACAACACGTTCGGGTATTGGCCAATGATTCTATTCTGGGACGGGGAACTGGTACTTCCGGTGAGCGAATGGCCGCCTCCTATATTGAAAATCAGTTTAAAAACCTTCGGTTAAAACCCCAGGGGGAGAACGGTTTTTATCAGTCTTTTTCATTCAAAGCGGGTACGCATGGTACAGGGAAAGAGGGAACCGCCAGAAATGTGATAGGCTATATTGACAATCAGGCGCCTTTTACCATTGTTATCGGAGCCCACTATGATCATTTAGGTTTAGGTCATGATGGCAATTCCCTGGATGCCAATGCGCAAGACAAAATTCATAACGGAGCAGATGACAATGCCAGCGGAGTGGCCGGTGTGTTGGAACTAGCCCGGTATTTTCAAAACAATAAAGTACGTGAGAAGAACAACTTCCTTTTTATTTGCTTCAGTGGAGAAGAGTTGGGGCTGTATGGAAGCAAGTATTTTGTAGAACATCCCACGATTTCCACGGAAAAAATCAACTTCATGATTAACATGGATATGATAGGTCGGTATGACGCATCTAAAGGCCTTTCAGTAGGTGGAACAGGAACAAGCACGGTGTGGGAGTCCCTTTTCAAAGGAATGTCAGGATCATCCGTTGCTATTAAAACCGATTCTTCCGGCATGGGACCTTCGGATCATGCTTCGTTCTATCTAAAAAATATTCCGGTACTCCATTTCTTTACCGGATCTCATAACGACTATCACAAACCTTCAGACGACTGGGACAAGATCAATTATGAAGGGGAGCGGGAGGTATTGAATGTGATCATCAAAACCATCGAGCAAATAGATGGTCAGTCCAAACTCCCATTTTTGCCAACCAAAAACCGTTCGATGGGTTCTGCCAGAGCATTTAAAGTAACCATGGGGGTGATGCCCAGCTATACGTCTGATGCCGAAGGATTATGGGTGGATGGAGTAACGGATGGCAAACCTGCTCAAAAAGCAGGCATCGTTGCCGGAGACATTATTCTTCAAATGGGGGATATTCCGATTAAAGGTATGCAAAGTTACATGGAGGCGCTTGGCAAGTTTAACAAAGGGGAGACCATCGATGTAAAGATCAAACGAAAGGGAGAAGAAAAGATCGTAAAAGTTACTTTTTAGCGCTTCGGTGATTGGTTAATTTGTTTGTTCAGTTCTTCTCTACGGAGTGTCCGCCAAATTCATTTCGCAACGCGGCAACCACTTTACCAGAAAAAGTATCCGTCTCCTGAGAGCGGTAGCGCATGAGTAAAGACATCGCAATAGCCGGGGTGGCAATACCCATTTCAAGGGCTGTTTCCAATGTCCATTTACCCTCACCAGATGAATGCATGATCCCTTTGATGGATTCCAGATTTTGATCTTTCTCCAACGCCTGTTGAGTTAATTCCATAAGCCAACTTCGAACCACCGATCCATGATTCCAAACGCTGGCTACTTCTGCCAGATTCATGGATGGATCATGCTTGTGCAACACCTCAAATCCTTCCGCAATAGACTGCATCATGCCATACTCAATCCCGTTATGAATCATTTTTGTAAAATGGCCGCTACCACTTTTTCCACAATACAAATATCCCTGGGGAACTGAGATGGATCGAAACAAAGGCTCGCAGAGATCAAACACTTCTTTTTTTCCTCCAATCATGGCGCACACTCCGTTCAAGGCGCCACTTACACCACCACTGGTGCCACAATCCAGATATTCTATTTTTAGCTTTTCAAGATCCAAACCTCTGGCCACCGAATCTTTGTAGAATGAATTACCTCCGTCAATGACAATGTCACCCTCTTTCAATGTTTCTTTTAATTCCAGCAGGATAGTATCTATTATTTTTCCCGCAGGTACCATCAGCCACACGATCTTTTGATCAGGAAGAGCCTGTACAAGATCATTAAGCGAAGAAACAGTCGACATGCCTTCATTGGCAGCCTGCTTTCGGATATGGGCATTTACATCATAAGCGATTAACTCATGCCCGTTTCTTTGGATGTTCAACGCCAGCGGAAATCCCATCTTACCTAATCCAACTAACCCTATGTGCATAATTCTTGATTTAATGAACCCATTGACTAAGTGCTAACACGCCCAACAACCCCATCACCGATACAATGGTCTCCATCAGCGACCAGGACCGAAAGGTTTGGGCAAGCGTTAAGTTAAAGTATTCTTTAAACATCCAGAAGCCGGTATCATTGATATGTGAAAACATTAAGCTGCCCGAACCGACCGCCAATACCATCAATTCTCGTGACGCCAACCCTCCCTCAACCAACGGAATAACCATACCCCCGGCTGTCAACGCAGCAACCGTGGCCGATCCTAGTGATACCCGCAGCAGGGCAGCGATTAGCCAGCCCATGAGCAACGGGTTCAATTTCAAGTGAGAGGTTTTTTCCAGAATGGCAGCTCCCACATGTCCGTCAATTAATACCTGCTTAAACGATCCACCAGCGGCAATCACTAACAAGATCATCAGGATTTCCTTTTGAGATCCCCAAGCCCATGAGGTGAATTGTTTCCGGGTAAATCCTTGCCGAAAGACTAAAAGCCAAAGAGACAGAATTACTGCGAGTAAGAGCGCTATTTCCGATCGGGTAAGAGTAGCAATGATAGTCGAGATTTGTCCTGTGGGAAGAATAAGGGAGGCAAGCGCTCCGAATGCGATGATAAAGACCGGAAGAAGCGCCAGTAAAAAGCTAACCCTTGTGCCAGGTTCTTTCGTTTGATGAACATGTGAAGCAGGAATACTATTGACCGAAATGGATGCTAATGTTCGTGAAAAAAGAGGGCCAGCCAGGATCACCGTTGGAATGGCCAGCACGAGCCCATAAAGTAATGTAAGCCCGACATCTGCCTGAAAAAGATACGCCATGGCTGTCGGGGCCGGATGAGGTGGCAAAAAACCATGCGTGACCGATAAAGCTGATGCCATGGGTATGGCCAGCAAAAGCAAAGGGATTTGACTGGTGCGCGCCAGCGAAAAAACCAGCGGTACCAGCAAAACAAAACCAGCATTGTAAAAAAGAGGAATGCCAATGATAAAGCCTGTTAGCATAATGGCCCAAGGCAGATTTTTTACGCCTACCCAGTCCGTCAGTGTTCGGGTAATTCGGGTAGCCGCACCGCTTGACTCAATAATTTTGCCAAGCAACGCTCCCAACATGACTACGAATGCCATTTGAGTAATCGTATCATAAAATCCTTTACCTATGGACAGGAGTGTCAGTCGAATCGCTTCCACGTTTTTCTCTTGTGCCAACACATATTGCAGCCGACAACCCACCAGAAAAGAAGTAATTAACAGGGCCACAAAAGGTTTGACTTTACTCATGATCAGAATCAGCAGGATACAGATGCCGATGACAACGGTGACAAGGGTCATAAGCGTTGCCATTGAGCAAGTGAATGAAACACCGGAGTCAGACGTTGAGTAGTTTCGATAAACATGGCCATTAGTTTTTGATGCATATCCAGGTGTCGGCTGGAGGGGGTAAACAACTGAACATCAACGGAACTATCCTGATACGATATACCTAACGCTTCAAAGGCAAGACGGGCAGCGCCTAACGAAGAAGCGTCTGATTTATGTCGAATCTCAATGGGCACTTGTGTAATGTCGGATAAGAGCTGTACCCATGCGGACGACCTTGTTAATCCCCCACTCATGACTAGTTTCGTAGGCGCATGAGCGATCTGGCTCAGCATATGAATGATGCTGTTGATTTCAAAACACATTCCTTCCAGCAAGGCTTGCTGCATATCTTCAAGGGTATGATGTATTCCCAGTCCGATCCACGCACCTCTGGCATTCGCATCATAAAAGGGCGCCCGCTCACCTAAAATGTATGGTAGAAACAGAAGCCCATTAGATCCTGGTTTATAGTTAGTTAGCACGGAAGTAAAAAGATCAACAGGAACTGCTTTTTTGGCTATGTTCTGATTAAACCAATCAATTAAAACGGTGCCATGATTTGTCGCTCCTCCCGAGACAAACTTTTGATGGGTCAGTATATAGTTAAATATTTTTCCTTCCGGATGGATTAAGGGTGTGCTTCGAGAAAGCCGAACGGCACCACTGGTACCCACGGTGAGAGACCATTCTTCGGGGAGCAAATCAAATGCATGATGCGCCAGGCAACCATCGCTTGCGCCAATCATTAGCTGAGTTGAGTGAGGTAAACCTAAGTTGGTACATGCGGCTGGTGTTAGCGAAAGAAACGTAGTGGTGGGGACCGGTTCGCTCAGTCGTTTCCAATCAATGCCCGCCCAGTCCAGACTTTCCTGCATCCAGGTGTTATGTTGGATATCAAACAAACCGGTGGCGGAAGCAAGGGAATGATCAACTGTCCATTGGCCGGTAAGATGATATAAAATGTATTCCTTGATAGAAACAAACCGATGCTCTGGACGAACCGGATGGTGAAGCATCCACCATTTTATTTTACACAGCGGAGACATGGGATGGACAGGCGTACCACTTCGCTGCGCAATCATTTTTCCCAACGAGCTTTGGTGAAGTGATTGGGCCTGCTCATAGCTTCGGGTATCTGACCAGATCAGTACCGGAGAATGAGATAAACCAGTGTCATCAACTACCAGAAAACTATGCATCGCACAACTCATGCCCAAAGCCAGGGGAGGGTGAGATAGGAGGGTTACCACCCGGTGGATACTTGCCAGCACGGCTTTTCGGATATCCTCTGCATTTTGTTCAACATGATCAGGAAGAGGAAAGTAGGTAGGATAAAATTCCTGATGAGAGCACAGGACTTCACCTTGCGCTGTTACCGCCAGTACTTTCGTGCTGGTGGTACCAATATCGATAGCAAGAACAAAACGAGACAAGGGACTCTACTTTGATCCCTAAAATAAGCGAAATAAAACAAACGGATTAGCGCTTCAAAAACTTGTATGAACTTTTGGCATTCGTAGCCTCATCGCGCAAGGCCAAAAAGTAATACCCTGTCGGCAGGTCTTTCACACGAATTCTGAGTTCATAGTCATCAATCGCCTCAATTTCCATTTCAATGGCATTGCCAATGATGTTATGAAGTGTAACCTTGGTTTTTTTAGCAGTTGGGTTTTCGAACTTCACATGCAGAAAATCGATGGTAGGATTGGGGAATAATTGAACCAGTTTGATCGGATCGGTCGTCAGGGCATATTCTTCTTTGGACTGACCAAGAGCCAACAGGCTGCTGATCAGCATGGTTACAAAAAGAAGAATTATCCTGCTATTCATGATATACTTACGTACGATGTTTAGTGCTTTTTAGATGCAATTAGTAAGCCAAAAGTTTAAAGCCCAGGCAATTTTTTTTTTACAAAAGGCGTTTCCACCCCATCGGTAAAAAGTCAACCAGATCACGGGCTATCAATCCGGGCGCAGTTTTTTCCCGAACAGCCATGTCTCCCGCCAGGCCGTGCAGATAAACACCGATCAACGCAGTTTCCTGAGCAGAGTACCCCTGCGCCCGCAAAGCCGTCAGGATGCCGGTTAAAACGTCTCCGCTTCCAGCCGTGGCCATCCCCGGGTTTCCGGTAGGATTGAAGTAAACTTCTCCGTTGGGATTGGCGATGGAAGACCAGGCACCCTTGAGAATAATGACGCTTTGCAATTGTTTCGCCAAGGTTTGAAGTTTAATCAACCGTTCATATTCATTTTTCCACGTACCGGCCAACCGTTCAAACTCTTTTGGATGGGGAGTCAAAATGCTGTCAGGAGGAACTAAGTGGAGTAACTTCTGATCGCTCAGGATATTCAATGCATCAGCATCCAGAACCATTGGCTGTCCGCTCTTTAATAATTCAGTAACGGCAACAACGGTCTCAGGGGAGATTCCAATGCCAGGGCCAATACCAATTGCAGAAACACGGGTAGGCACCGAAGCTGAAGTAATCGCATCGGGATTTTTATCAGATTGCACCATAGCCTCCGGAACGGCAGTTTGTAAAATAACTCTTCCAGAACCAGGGGTGTGAACCGTTAGTAAGCCTACCCCGGTTCGCAAACAAGCTAACGCACTAAGAACGGCTGCTCCCGTTTTTCCGGTGCTTCCCGACACTATCAAGGCGTGACCAAAGGTGCCTTTATGATCAAATTTCTTTCGCGGATGAATAAGTTTGCGGATAGCTTTAATGGTCGGGATGAAATAGGGTGTGATCGTTTCATTTTGATAAACCTGGGATAAACCAATGTCAACAACAGTCCATTGCCCAACCCTTGATTCATTCTCCGGCAGCACAAATGCCAATTTTGGTGATTGAAAAGTGGCGGTATAATCGGCCAAAAAAGTAAGTCCTGGAGTTGGTTCATCCGTTATCAGTCCAGAAGGCACATCTACAGCCACACGAATGACAGGCAGAGAATTTAAAACAGAAATCAATTGATGGCTCCTGCTATCTAATGATCCACGAAAGCCAGTTCCCCAAAGGGAATCTATTACAATTGAACATTTTTCGAATAAAGCAGGTTCGATAACTTCTGGCAACGGGGTCACCGGAATGTTTGCGGGTAATCGCTGATGATTGATTCTGTAATCGAGCGTCTCTTTTTTCCCCGGATGGATAAACACTTTAACAAAAAGCCCATGTTCTTTTAACATCCTCGCAATTCCCATACCATCGCCACCATTATTGCCGGTGCCGCATACGATGGCAATTTTATGATGAGCCGTGAAGTTTTGAATGAACCAATCTGTAAACGCACGACAGGCACGTTCCATCAGGTCAATGGAAGCGATGGGCTCTTGCCGGATGGTGATGGTGTCCCACGCCCGAAATTGTTCGGAAGTAAAAATTTTAATCATGTCATTGACAAAGGTAGCATCCTACCGACAATTACGTCAGCGATCTACTTCGCCTAACACAATATCAATGGAGCCAAGGATGGCGATAAGATCCGCCAGTAAGACCCCTTTGGTAATGTGTGGTAGAACGGAAAGATTTACAAAACTACACGCCCGTACTTTACAACGGAAAGGAATATCACTTTTGCCATCTGCCCGAAAGAAGAATCCTAACTCTCCTTTTGAATTTTCAGCACGGGAATAGAGATCCTGAGCTTTGGGTCTGATTTTTTTGGGGACTAATGCCTGAGGGTCAAAGTCTCTGGTACGGGCATGTTCTCCTGTTAGTTTTAACAGGCACTGATCCACAATCCGAAGGGATTCTTCCATCTCGCGATAGCGCACCCATGTACGATCCCAACAGTCTCCCTGCGTTCCCATTTTTCCTTCTCCGATGGGAATATCAAATTCTATTTCCGGGTATACCGAATACCCATCCACTTTTCGCAGATCAAATCGCAGACCCGAAGCTCGTAACCCTGGACCTGTCATGCCACAGTTAATGGCCAGATCCAGCGGAAGCGTTCCTACACCGGAGGTACGATCAATAAAAATCTTATTGTTGATGAGCAGATTTTCCAGCTCTTTTAATTTGGGACGGAAGTAATTAACAAACTCCCGACAACGATCTTCAAATCCTACTGGTAAATCATAATACAGACCGCCAATCCAGACATAATTATACAGCATGCGGGCACCACTGGCCCATTCCATCAGCCGGAGAATGTGCTCACGGTCACGCATGATCCAGAAAAACGGAGTAAAAGCACCCAGATCGAGTCCGTAGGTACCAATAGCAATCATGTGGGAAGCAATGCGGTTGAGTTCCGCCACGGTTACCCGGATGTATTCTACTCGCTTTGGAATTTGTTCGGTAATCCCCAGCATCTTTTCGACACCCATGGCATAGGCATGTTCTGAATTCATAGCGGCCACATAATCCATCCGGTCTACAAAAGGGATAATCTGATTGTAGGGGAGGCTCTCGGTATGTTTTTCAAAGCACCGGTGGAGGTAGCCGATGTGCGGCACTACCTGTTTGATGATTTCACCATCAGTCAACACCTCCAGCCGCAATACACCATGGGTCGAGGGATGCTGTGGACCAAGATTCAAAATCATCTCCTCGGTGCGCAGATTGCCAACCTCCAGTTTGTTGGGCTCCGATGCCAGCAAGTCAGGTTGATAGCTCATACATCTGTGGTGGGCTGAGAAGCTTCATACGCAATCCGGACCCCGTGATAATATTCTTCGTGCCTGTAGTCTTTTCGCAAGGGATGTCCAACCCAATCGGCAGGCAACAGGATTCTGCGTAAATCCGGATGGTTGAGAAATTGAATCCCCAGCAGATCGAATGTTTCGCGTTCATGCCACTCAGCTGTTTTCCAAAGTTCACACACACTTGGCACTTCCGGACGATCCCGTGGGAGGATAACCTTGATGGCCAGTGATTGATGAAAGGGAATCGAGTACAAATGATATATGACTTCCATCGTGTTTACTTCCGGTCCGTTGTCAATACCGGTGATGCATGAAAGCATATCGAAGTAGGTCAACGGATTTGTCTGAAGTGCGGAAAGTGATGCCAATAAATCAGAACCCTGAACCAAATAGGTGGGGGGAGTACTTGTTGATTGAAATACGGGAGCATGAGTGGAAGTCTTCTCCAGAATATCATGAATAACTTCTAATTCAGCCATGAGCTTCTTTTTTCAGCAGTTTCTCAATCGCCAACGGCCGTACACGGCTTTCACCTCTGATTTTCTCGTGTAGTTTTAAGATCCCACCGATCAGCGCTTCCGGACGGGGAGGGCAACCGGGCACGTACACATCCACCGGAATGATCTTATCCACTCCTTTCACCACATGATAGCCATGTTGCCAATAGGGCCCTCCGCAGTTGGAGCATGAACCCATCGAAATGACATATCGGGGCTCTGACATCTGTTCGTAGAGCCGCTTAATGCGATCAGCCATTTTGAATGTAACGGTGCCGGATACGATCATCACATCCGCCTGGCGGGGAGTGGCTCGCGGTGCCATACCAAAACGATCCATGTCATAGACCGTAGTGCCGGTGCTCATAAATTCAATCGCGCAACAGGCGATTCCGAACGTCATGGGAAAAAGCGAAGATAAGCGAGCCCAATTCAGCAAATCATCGGCTTTGGTTACCAGCACACCTCCCTTGGTAAATTCCTGATCCAGGTATCCTTTCATCGGGCTGATTTATATTTTTCATTGATGGCGTCATATAGGGCAGGTGGCACCACCGATTTTATCTGCGTGGGTTGAGGAGAAGGTTTAACCCAATCCAAATGCCCTTTTACCCATGCGTAGGCAAGTCCAAGAGCCAACAAGCCGATAAAGATCATCATCTCTGCAAAAGCAAACCATCCCCACTGCCCATTTGTTTCGGCCTGTGCCTGAGGATCGGCATAGACCACGGCCCATGGGAAAAGCAGGATGATCTCCACTTCGAACAATAAAAACATTATGGCCAGCACATAAAACCGGAAGTTAAATTGTACCCACGCCTGACCAACGGCCTGTTCACCGCTTTCATAAGGCAATTGCTTCTCAACACCCGGGCGGTTGGGGCGGAGAAAACGAGATGTTACGAGCGCGGCTGCTACAAACAGAAATCCACCTACGATAAACAGCGCTACCTGTCCCCATCCGGAAAAATCAGTTTCATTCATGTGGTTCAAAGATAACGACAAAGTAGGCAGACGCCTAGATTTTTGTCTTTAATCGAGGAACAAAACCACCTCGCATCCATGAACAAAAGCTACCTACGATTGCTCAAACCCGTCATCTATTGGTTCCCATAGTTCTATCTTGTTTCCTTCCAGATCCAGTATCCAGGCAAATTTACCGTAGGAGTATTCCTCTATTTCTCCTACCATCTGAACACCCTCTTCTTTCAGAACTTTCATCAGTTCAACTAAGTTTTCCACACGGTAGTTGAACATAAATGGTTTTTCGCTGGGCGCGAAATGCCTGGTGTCTGCCGGAAATGGACTCCAGGCAGTGAGCGCTGGTGCTTTGTCATGAGGTTGGTTGATATCAATCCATCGAAAAGAGGCGCCATAGTCGTCTATGGGTAACCCCAGATGTTTGCCGTACCATTCTTTTAACTTTTTGGGGTCAGAGGCTTTAAAAAACACTCCGCCCAGTCCGGTGACTCTTTTCATTGGGTGGTTTTTGTGATTATTTTAATGACGATTCATAAATCTCAATCCATTCGGTGAGTTTCATTTGAGCCGCTAACAGACCCATCAGCTTTACCGGCACGTCTTCTGCCTTTTTAAAACGGATACAGCTCTTGCCCATGTCGAGCTTTTTGCTGCTGTGTTTTTTCCACTCGTGTTGAAACCAGTCCAGCAGTTTCCCCTGCAAGCCCATATGATAAACGGAAATGTGATTTTTTTGAGAAGCAATACTGATGAATGGTAATGCATCGGTTGGTTTACAATGATAACCGGCCGGATAAATTTTGTGCGGTACCACATAGCTGATCATTCCGTATTGCATGGTTTCTTCAAAACCTTTGGGCAATTTTTTTTTGATTTCGTTACGCAGGGCAGAAATGATTTCTGCCCGGTCGTCTGGAAGGGTCTCGATGTACGTGTCGGCAGTTTGGGCTTTTGATTGCATACGTGGTAAATGCTAGCGGTGTTGATCAATTAAAATAATGTTGCCGTCAGGATCCGAAAGCGTGATACTGGCCGGGCCATTGGTTGTTTCATCGACTTCTGACGTTAGGAGAAGTCCTTGTTGTTTGACGTGTTGTTGAATTTTTCTGACATCGTCAAAGGGATCTACCGGACCGGCATTTTCATCCCACCCGGGGTTGAATGTGAGAATGTTTCCTTCAAACATTCCCTGAAAGAGCCCGATCAGGGCATTGCCGTTTTTCATGATGAGGTAATTTTTTTTGATATCTCCTGCCATGACGGTAAACCCTAATGTTTCATAAAATTTTTTAGAAGCGTGAATGTCCTTGACGCTCAAGCTGATGGAAAAGGCTCCCAGTTTCATAGGTATAGTTTGGTTTGGATATGAATGTTGATTGGGTTGTAAGTAAAATCCAAAAGAAAATGCAGTTGTAACAGCCAGCAGTATAAGTAGTCGGTTTTTCATCATTGATAACGTTAAGTGGTAGGGGAGTGTGGAAGAAATTCCTTTTTCCGAAGTAATCCTGCGGTCACCAGCGAGATGACTAAACCGACCGGAAAAATTTCAAACAGCGTAATGCCAAAGCGGATAAATGGATTTTGATACATTTTCATAAACCCCTCCATTTCTTTGATTTGAGTTTGAAGTTCTGTTTCACTTTTACTTTTTTGTTTGAGTTTGTCAATCTCATGCTCGTACATAGCATCGCTATAACCTCTTGAAACCGTGCGATAGGCTATTTCCCAGGACGCAGCATAAATGACCGAAGCAACCACTGTGATTAAGATGCCTATTTTGAATGCTTTGCCAAACGTAATGACACCATTGGCATGGGAGTCACGATAGTTTTTTACTCCAAAAAAGATGAGCGAAAGGGCTACCACCATGGAGGTATACCCCACCAGCATGCCATTGTCAAAAGTAATAATGCCCTGATCGTAGAGCGGTGCCCCAATAAAGAACATGGCTCCAACGATTGCCCCGGCAATAGAACCATAAACAAGAATTATTTTTTTCATGTGTTTTTTTTGCTCAAATCAACTTTGTTTTGACGCCCCGACCGTCACCCGAACGGGTGATTTTCAGAAATTTAAAGGAAATCACACAAAAGTGTGAATGAATGGGGCCTTTCTAGGGAATCAGGCGTAGCTCTTTTCCCCGCTGGATGGCCTGGGTGCGTCTGCCGACTTCCAGTTTGAGGAAAAGGTTGGAGGTATGGGTTTTGACCGTATTCAGCGACACAAAAAGTTTATTGGCGATTTCCTGATTGCTCAGTCCCTGGGCCATCAGTTCCAATACCTCGTGCTCCCGTTTGCTGATGCCCCGCTTTTGTAGTTCGGAGGTGTTTAACACAAATTCCGGCCCGACCGTAACGGTCACTACTTTTTTGGTGGTCAGTTTTAATCCCACCCAGATCCCCATGATGGTAAAAAAGATGGCTACCAGCCCAATATAGAACTCTATGGAAAGATCACGTACCCAATATTTATATTCAATGACTTTGAGTAAAGAAATCAAGGCGGCCATGGCCAGACCATAGATCCATACCGTTTTATATGTCGATTTCATGGACAATGCACGAATCATATTCCATACGAATGGACTACCTGTCGCTGTTCACCGAGCCGATCAATGCCAAGTTCGACCACATCACCAGGTTTGAGATAGCGGGGAGGGTGTTGCCCATGTCCTACACCGGATGGAGTACCAGTGGTGATCACATCGCCCGGCAGCAAGGTCATAAACTGGCTGATGTAATGAATCAAAAACGGCACTTCAAAAATCATATCTTCCGTATTGTTGTCCTGCATGAGTTCTCCGTTCACCTTTAGCCACATCTTCAGATCGTTAAAGTCCGGTATCTCGTCAGGTGTGACTAAATAGGGACCAATCGGAGCAAAGGTATCCGCGCTTTTGCCCTTGGTCCACTGGCCGTTGCGCTCCAGTTGAAAGGCTCGCTCACTATAGTCGTTGTGGAGACAAAAGCCCGCCACATGATTCATGGCATTTTTTTCTTCTACATACTGTGCTTTTTTGCCAATCACCACAGCCAGTTCAATTTCCCAATCCATTTTGGTGCTGCCTCGCGGGATGATGAGTCCATCATTCGGACCGGTGATAGCCGTGGTAGACTTAAAAAAGAAAATGGGTTCGGGGGGGCAATGGCATCTTTGATTCAAAGGCATGTTTTGTATAGTTAAGCCCTACGCAAAGCATTTTGGAAGGGCGCATCACACAGGGTCCGATACGTGCGCCTTCGGGCACGAGCGGGAGTGTGGGCTGCGTTCGGAGCCACTGTGCCAGACGTTGAAGCCCCCCGGTCTCCAAAAATGCTTCGCCATAGTCTTCCCCAAAAGAGGAGACATCGTACATTTTTTCATGAAGGAGGATGCCGGGTTTTTCGTGGTGGGGTTGGCCAAAGCGGAAGAGGTACATGGTTGAACTGAATTTCTTTGGATGCTAAAGTAACAAACATATGTGACTCGCTATTTTTGTTGCCTTATTTTACTCTTGAAAAATAAAATTAGCTTGTTGGGCATTTCAGCGAAATCTGTATCGTCATGAAACACGACTTAATCCATCATCTAGAGAAATTCATTCCTGTTTCGGAGGATCTGAGAGCAAGAGTGGATCAGATTTCCATGCCGCTAAATTTGGTCAAAGGCACTTATCTGCATAAACCTAATCGGATTTGTGACACCACCTATTTCATTAATTCTGGTCTGGTGAGAGTATACTACCGGAAAGGGGAAAAGGAGATAACGGATAATTTTGCCGGAGATGGGGAATGGATCACCTCCATCTATAGTTTTCTCAAAAACGTTCCAGACAGTTGTTACATACAAACCTTGACTGCCTCTCGTTTAACCGGAATTTCTATCCAACAGCTTGAAAAGTGTTTTGCTGATTTTCCGGAAATGGAACGATTTGGCCGGATATTGATGTCCACTTATTTTTTGGAGCAGTCAGAAAGAATTATTTCACTTCGATTCCATTCAGCCAAGGAGCGGTATGATTTTTTTCTGAGAACGTCCAAAAACAAAATGAAACACATTCCCTTGGGTATGTTGGCGTCTTATTTAGGGATGACTCAAGAGACCTTAAGCCGTATACGAGCAACAAAATGATTTTTTGATCTGGATCAAATTCCAGAGCAGGTATATGACCTACCTTTGAAGTTTTTACAACGACATGCTGAAAAGAAACCGTGACCTTTATATATGGATCGGACTGTCGATTCCCATTATTTTTTGGACAACGTATGGGGTGCTGTCATCCCTGCGGCCTGAGTATAGTTTTAAAACAAAAGCCATTAGCGAACTTGGCTCGGTGGATGCTCCTCACCTGTGGTTTTGGAATGTTTTTGGGTACATCCTTCCGGGAATCCTCATCTCCATCTATTCCTACGGTTTGCATCGCGAGATTACCGGAAACCGAGGTAATAAATGGCCTTTGATTAGCTTTATCTTCAGTGGATTTTTATGTCTCTATCGGGAGTCTTTCCGGCAGATATGGATAACCGTCAATCATTTTCGTCTCTTCTCCATAGCGTTGGTAGTTTTGGCTGTTATATTTTTTTTCTAATTGGCGCTTTTACCTATCCAAGACAAATGAAGATGAATCCCTATTGGAAAACAGCCATCAAGCCTACCTTAATATTTACCTGGCTTACCATACTGGCAGGAAGTTGGTACGTTATTTTTCCTTCGATGCCCGGTGTTGGCCAACGAATAGTATTTTTCTTTTATCTGTTTTGGTTTTTTTTATACGGCATTAAAGATTTACTATCAAAAGACGACTCACCAAACCATTTCTTAGGATATAATTTTTCTTTCGGTCAGGTCGACTAAAACGAACCTGGTACATGGTTGAACTGAATTTCTTTGGATGCTAAAGTGACAAACTTTTAAGCGACTGCAGGTCGTGATCAGATGAACCTGTCTTTTTGGGGTAACTAAGAATAAGGTTTTAACGTTTCGTAAAAAATGAATAGAAATAGCTTTAGCGTTGATTTTACAAAAGGTTTAATCGTATCTACTTTTATTTCCGTAAATCAAAATCTTAATTCTCGAAGCCAAAAAATGAAGATGTATTGCTATTTATTCATTCTGATGCTTTTCTTATCGGATACGATGTTAGCCCAGAGTAAAACAGATTCTATTTTACTTTCAAAGAGAAAAGACCTGGTATCCATTCGGGTTCAGGCCTCGCAGGAACTTTATATGAATAAACCATCGTTAAGAGCGGTAGATGGCGGGGGAGATAGTGAAGTAAAGTTTGTGAAGATCACCAGTCTGGACTTTCAAAATGGAGATATTGAAATGGAAATTTCAGGTAGACCGTCTGATCCTTCGTCAGAGCAAGCCAGAGGATTTGTGGGAATTGCGTTCAGAATCAGTCAGGATGATTCAGCTTTTGAGTGTATTTACCTTCGCCCCACGAATGGACGAGCGAACGATCAGGTCAGGAGAAATCATTCGGTACAGTATATCTCGTATCCGGATTTTCCGTGGTTTAAGTTACGCAGGGAGTTTCCAGAGAAATATGAATCGTACGTTGATTTGGTTCCCGGAGAATGGACCAAAGTGAAACTGGAGATTCATGGAAGTCAGGCAAGATTATATGTTCATGGGAATGCTCAACCCACACTCATCGTCAACGATTTGAAACATGGTCCCGATGCAAAAGGGGCTATTGGATTATGGATAGGTCCTGGTACAGACGCTCATTTTTCAGATTTAATCAGGATTATCCACAAATAACTCAGCGGATTTCTTCCATCTTGTTTAGAATAGTTATTACCCTGCCCACCCATCTCTATCCAAACTTCGATATTGAATGGCTTCGGCCAGGTGTTCGATTCTTATTTCTTCGCTGCCAGCCAGATCGGCAATAGTACGCGAGACTTTTAAAATACGGTCGTAGGCGCGCGCTGAAAGACCTAATCGTTCCATAGCCGTTTTTAAGAGTTTTACTCCGGCTTCGTTGATCACACAGACTTCTTTTACCATCTGTGAAGGCATCATGGCATTGCAGAAAATTGATGTTTGGTTTTTAAACCGTTCGTTTTGAATATCTCTCGCTTTCACCACGCGCGCCCGGATGTCGGCACTGCTTTCACTTTTGCGTTGGGCCGTCATTTCATCAAAGCTTACGGGCACCACTTCTACATGAAGGTCAATCCGATCGAGCAGTGGGCCGCTGATTTTGCTCAGGTAACGTTGCACCACACCGGGGCCGCAGACGCACTCTTTCTCCGGATGATTATAGTAGCCGCACGGGCACGGATTCATGCTGGCGACCAACATAAAATTGGCTGGGTAGTCGATGGATACTTTGGCGCGTGAGATGGTTACGCGTCTTTCTTCCATGGGCTGCCGCATGACCTCTAAAACCGTTCGCTTAAACTCTGGCAACTCATCCAAAAACAATACGCCATTGTGCGAGAGTGAAATTTCACCAGGTTGCGGATGACCACCTCCGCCTACGAGCGCAACATCTGAAATCGTGTGGTGCGGACTCCGGTAGGGGCGTATGGTAAGCAACCCTGTTTCTTTGCCCAACTTACCAGCCACCGAGTGTATTTTGGTTGTCTCCAGGGCTTCCTGTAAAGTAAGCGGAGGCAGGATGGTTGGAAGTCGTTTCGCCAGCATGGTTTTGCCCGCTCCGGGCGGACCGATCATGATGACGTTATGTCCTCCGGCCGCAGCGATCTCTAATGCCCGTTTGATATTCTCCTGTCCTTGCACATCCCGGAAATCGGTATCATAAGAATTGAGTTTACTCTGGAACATCTCACGCGTGTCGATCCGCAGAGGCTCCAACGCAATAGTTCCCTCCACAAAGTCGATAGCCTGCTGCAGGGTCTCCACACCAATAATGTCAATGTTATTGACAATAGCGGCTTCGGCTGCATTCGCCTGGGGTAGAATGAATCCTTTAAAATTCTCCTTTCTTGCCTGAATGGCAATGGGAAGGACTCCTTTAATGGGACGCAGGATACCATCCAGCGAAAGTTCTCCCATGATGACATACTGCTCAATGTTTTCGGCAGTAATCTGCCCGGAGGCTTTCAATATATTAATGGCAATCGCCAGATCGTATGAACTTCCTTCCTTACGCAAATCGGCTGGCGCCAGATTGACCACTACCTTGTTGCGCGGCATGTAGTAGCTCAGGCTCTTCATAGCGGATTCTACCCGGTGCTGACTTTCTTTGACGGCATTGTCTGGCAAGCCGGTCAGAAAAAAACCCTGACCTTGTGCTACATTGACTTCTACTGTGATGGTTTTGGCATCTACCCCATGCACAGCACCTCCAAAAGTTTTAGCTACCACAGATATGCTTTTTGATTCAACTCAACATTTTGATTGCTTCCTAAAGATGTCAAACAAGGCCCGGAATTCCAAGAGTGAGCGAGCGCCTGAGAGCAACACTTTTCTAACTTATCTTGATTCCAAATAGCCAATCAATTACTTTTAACCCATGATCAGGCGTATCGCAGCGTTTTCCTTTCTAAGTATCTATCTTCTGGGTAGTACCGAAGCGCATCAGATTCTGCGGTTGCCTGTCTTTGTGAAGCATTTCCAGGACCATCAGATCGAAAACCCGGATCAAGGACTAATCCGATTTATTTTTGATCATTACATCTCGTTGCATGATGCCCACGACAGCCGACATGAACAGCTTCCGTTCAAATCTCATGACTGCGTGGCCTCTGGAGTAGCTTCACTGACTCCTGAAGTGGTCGGTTCTCCATTGCCACAACCAGAATTTGTGCGTCAGATCATCCATCCTCCGGTGTCCTGTTGCTTTACCAATACCGTTTACGCCTCTATCTGGCAACCGCCCAAACTATCCTGATGGGTCTTGGTGTTTTTCGATAAACACCATTTTCAGGTTCCATTTAGTTATTATTTACTCGCGTAAACATTTATTCCAATGCTTTCGGCATGTATTGAATTTTCCCTGCGAAATAAACTTATCATTGGTTTACTGACCCTGGCGTTGATAGGTTGGGGTACGTACTCGATCACGCAACTTCCTATTGATGCCGTCCCTGACATCACGAATAATCAGGTACAGGTTATCACTACGGCACCTTCTCAGGCTGCCATGGATATTGAACGCTTTGTCACTTTTCCAGTAGAGCAGTCCGTGGCCACAATCCCGGGTTTGGTGGAAGTCCGGTCCTTTTCACGGTTTGGATTAAGTGTTGTCACCATTGTATTTGATGAATCCACAGATGTATACTGGGCCAGACAACAAGTCGGTGAGCGATTAATTGAAGCCAAAAAGCAGATCCCGGAAGGGGTGGGAGTGCCTGAACTAGCGCCTGTTACTACAGGCCTGGGCGAAATCTATCAATACATTTTAACAGTGAAGCCAGGTTTTGAAGGTAAGTACAGCATTACGGATTTGCGCACCATTCAGGATTGGATTGTGCGCAGGCAACTATTGGGAACGAAAGGTGTGGCGGATGTGGGGAGCTTCGGAGGAAAGCTGAAGCAATATGAGATTACCATCAATCCTTTACTCTTGCGGAGCATGAACATTTCCATCACTGATCTGATGGAGGCATTGGCTCGTAACAATCAGAATACCGGTGGAGCGTATATCGAAAAATCACCACATGCTTACTTCATCCGTAGCGAAGGGTTGCTTCAATCGATGGATGACATACGCAGCCTGGTGGTGACCACCTCTGCCATGGGATTGCCTGTTCAATTAGGTCAGGTGGCGGAAGTAAAAGAAGGTCATGCGGTTCGCTTTGGAACCATGACTCAAAACGGCAAAGGCGAAGCTGTGGGAGCAGTTGTGATGATGCTCAAAGGCGCTAATTCATCCCAAGTGATTGAAAATGTGAAAGCGCGGATAGCTCAGATTTCGAAAACACTCCCGGAAGGTGTCATGATTGAACCTTTTTTAGATCGGACCAAGCTCGTCAACAACGCGATTGGAACAGTGGCCACCAATCTGGCGGAGGGAGCGCTCATTGTTGTTTTTGTTTTGGTGCTGCTTCTTGGCAATCTGCGAGCCGGGCTAGTGGTGGCTTCTGTCATTCCTTTATCGATGCTGTTTGCCATCAGTCTGATGAATGTGTTTGGCGTATCAGGATCGTTAATGAGTTTGGGAGCCATTGACTTTGGGCTGATTGTGGATGGTGCTGTGATCATTGTTGAGGCAACGCTTCACCACCTGACCGGAAGGGGTCTGATGGGGCGTTTGACGCAAGTTCAAATGGACGAAGAAGTGGGAGCTTCGGCCGGTAAAATGATGAGCGCAGCTGCCTTCGGTCAAGTGATTATCTTAATCGTATATCTGCCAATACTTACACTGGTAGGAGTAGAGGGGAAAATGTTTATGCCCATGGCTCAAACGGTCATCTTTGCTTTGATTGGTTCATTTTTATTATCGCTTACCTATGTGCCTGTGGTATCTTCCTTAGTCCTCAGTAAAAATATGCAAACAACAGCTACCTGGTCTGACCGGCTTATCCAATGGATTAATAAATATTATCAACCGTGGTTGCATCAGGCCTTACAAGCCAAGAGAAGAATTATACTGGTGGCTACTTTGCTTTTTGTATCAGCCGTTTGGCTGTTTACCAGCCTGGGCGGAGAATTTCTTCCAGAGTTGGATGAAGGAGATTTTGCAGTCGATACTCGAACTCTTCCTGGTAGTAGCCTGACGGAAACCACCGAGGCCACCCTGAAGGCAGAGCGTGTTCTGTTGGATCAGTTTCCGGAAGTAGTGAAAGTCATCGGAAAAATTGGCTCATCCGAAATACCAACAGATCCCATGCCCATAGAAGCGGCAGATATGATGGTAGTTATGAAAGACAAAAAGGAGTGGGTGAGCGCTGAAACAAAGGACGAAATGATCGAGAAAATGCAAAAGGCGCTTCAGGATCAAGTACCTGGAGTATCCTTTGGATTTCAACATCCTATTCAAATGCGTTTTAATGAGCTAATGACAGGTGCCCGACAGGATGTGGTGATAAAGATCTATGGTGAAAACCTGGATAGCCTTTCGCTCTATGCGAGTCATTTGGAGAAATGGGTTCAAACGGTTGAAGGCACTACAGATGTGTATAAAGAAAATATTACAGGGCTACCCCAGATTGTCATTCGCTACGATCGTCAACAATTAGCCCGATTGGGATTGTCGGTCATGGATGTCAATGATGTTCTAAATACCGCTATGGCGGGTCAGGCGTCCGGTCAGGTTTTTGAAGGGGAAAAACGATTTGATCTGGTGGTACGAGCCGATCCAGCTCATCGAAAGTCAATTGACGATGTTCGCAACCTTTTTATCAAAAAAGCTGACGGACAACAAATTCCGATCACGCAAGTGGCCTCGGTAGCGCTGGAAAATGGCCCTCAACAGATTCAAAGAGATGATGCCAAGCGCAGAATCGTGATAGGGTTTAACACCGTTGGGCGCGATGTCCAGTCAATTGTAACCGAACTACAACAAAAAGTAGGGCAGCATTTGCCCATGGCACCAGGCTACTATGTTACCTACGGTGGCACGTTTCAAAGCCTGAATGAAGCGAAAGGCCGGTTGGCAGTGGCTGTTCCCATTGCCCTGTTTTTAATTTTTGTCTTGCTCTATTTTGCTACGCATTCCATGACGGAGGGATTGTTAATTTTCAGCGGTATCCCTCTCTCGGCTATGGGTGGTATTCTGGCGTTGTGGATTCGCGGCATGCCATTTAGTATTTCCGCAGGCATCGGATTTATAGCCTTGTTTGGTGTAGCGGTATTGAATGGTCTCGTCTTGCTGGCGGAGTTTGGAAGATTGCGAATACAACATTCGGATAAGACTATAAATGAAATCATTATGGAAGGAACGCGTACCCGGTTACGTCCGGTGATTATGACTGCATTGGTAGCGTCATTGGGTTTTCTGCCCATGGCCATTTCCAACGGAAGCGGAGCGGAGGTTCAAAAGCCATTGGCCACGGTGGTGATTGGCGGATTGTTGAGCGCTACTTTACTAACGCTTTTTGTCTTGCCTTGCTTATACAGCCTGGTGATGAATTTAAAATTTTTGCGACCATCTCCAGCAAGCATAGTTGTTTTAGTTTTGGTTTTTTTCAGTGGCTCTCATGTCTCCATTAAAGCACAGGAAAAAATTTCGATAGAAGAGGCCATCACACATGCGCTACAGAATAATGCCAAGATAACGGCTGCCGCACTGGAAATAGCCTACCAGGAAAAGCTCAAGACAACCGCATGGGATATGGGTAAGACGCAGGTATCCTATATGCGGGGCCAGTATAATAGTGCTGATAAGAACGATAACAATTTCACAATTTCACAATCCATTCCTTTTCCTACGGTGGTTTCGCGCAGAAGAGCCTGGAGCGATGCACAGATCAAGCAGTCGCAATTGGATAGAAACGTGACTGAAAATGAATTGGCCTATGAAGTGAAGCAAACGTATTACGAATTGGTTTATCTCCATGAACGTATCCAGTTATTGCGAAAATTAGATAGCCTTTATCAGCGGTTTGCCGAAACGGCCTCCTTGCGCTATACCACTGGTGAAACGGGTATCCTGGAAAAGTCTCTTGCCGAGGCCCAGTGGCAGGAGCATAAGAATCAGCTACGACAGACAGAATCAGATCGACTCATTTGTCAAGTACGGTTACAAGTATTGCTCAACCGCGAGTCGTTGGTAGATATTCAAACAGAAGTGCTGGAAGAAAGAGTAAACCCGTATCTGCCCACCGCGAAATTAAACGAGCAAAGTCCTCTTGTAGAGGCGCTTCGGCAACGTCAGGAGGTGTCGCAACGCGAAAAGAGAATGATTGGACAATCCTTGTTTCCGGACATTACCGTTGGGTACTTTAATCAGACACTCATAGGCACACCTCTTCGTTCAGGCGATGTCGCAACTTCTTCCAACCGGTTTTCGGGTTTTCAGATTGGACTCTCGCTACCTCTATGGTTTGTGGCGCCATCGGCACGCACCCATGCGGCTAAAATTCAGACTCAACAAGTGGCTGCTCAAGTAGATCAACGTGCTCGGGCATTGCAAGGCCAATGGATACAAACCTGGCAGGAATATGAAAAGAGCAAGACTTCCATGATTTATTATCGTCAATCCGCTTTGAGTAATTCAGATGAACTCATCCGTCAGGCAACTTTAAATTTTACCAAAGGCGAAATCAGTTATGCCGAATATGCCTTAGCCATGAAGCAGGCGATTCAGATCCGCGAAGGTTATTTGGCTCAACTCCATCTCTTAAATCAAACCGTTATCACCCTGGAATATCTGGCAGGTGAACGTTAACCCCTATCTATATGAATACTATATTCACTAAAACAGGCGTATTTATTTCATTGATGACCTTAGCGGCCAGCTGCGGCCCATCTGAAAAGGATATGCCTGCCGAGCCCCCCGTTGAAAATGAGTTGCGACTGACCACTGAACAGGTCCATCGCCTGGGATTAACCACTACTGCTATCAAGGATTTCGTTGTAGAACATACCCTTACGGCTCAAGGGGTATTTGATGTGCCTCCTCAAAATCTGGTAACCCTTCATGTACCGATGGGTGGTTACGTAAAAAACACTTCCTTGTTGCAGGGGAAATCCGTACGGAAGGGTGATGTTTTGGTCGAACTGGTTCATCCTGACTATCTCCAGCTTCAACAAGACTATCGGGAAGCAGTGGGACGGTTGGTCTATGCCCAAACGGATTTGGAACGGCAGCAGGAACTGGCAAAAGGAAATGCAAACGCGGCTAAAGCCCTGCAATTAGCATCCGCAGAATTTATCAGTCGGCAGGCGCAAGCAGATGGGTTACGATCAAGATTGAAGTTGTTATCGCTGGACCCAATACAAATTGAAAAGGGAGTGCTTTCCCAAAGTGTAAAAGTTTATGCTCCACTATCCGGTTATATTGGTGAGGTAAACATCAATCTTGGAAAATATGTGAGCCCGACCGAATCATTTGCCACACTGATTAATTTGGATCATGTTCATGTGGAGTTGGAGGTCTTCGAAAAAGATGTGCCTTTATTGCGCGAGGGGCAGAAAATCTATTATCGTACGGGCAATGATACCACCCGGCATCGCGCAAGTGTTTTTATGATTGGAAAGGAGATCAGCAAATCCCGAACGGTGCGTGTTCATGGACATCCGGAAAAGATCAATCAATCTGCCATTCCCGGAATGTTTGTTTCGGCTGAAGTGGTTGTAGGATCTTCTGTTCGTCAGGTAGTTCCTGCAGAAGCGGTGGTGAGTTTCGAAAATAAAAAGTTTGTCTTTGTTGAGGAATCCGATCGGTACAAAATGGTGGAGGTGAGAAGTGAAGTGGTGGCCCCGGATCAGGCAAGTCTGGAGTGGATATTACCAGAGAAGAAACCTGTGAGGGTGGTCAAAAGCGGTGCCTATACCTTATTATCCATGCTAAAAAATGCTGAGGAAGAATAGTTCTGACTTAAAAAGGCAATGGCTTTTTGGATAAAACCAGACAAAACCTATATTTGCACCCTCGTTTTAAACGACAAAGCGAAGTTTGGTGATTTAATAGTGCCGGACTATAAAAGGAAAGATATTGGACCGGTAGTTCAGTCTAGCCTAAGGCTAGAAATGCCTGCCAGTCATCTCGCCCGAGGCGAGACGGGTTCGAGTCCCTTCCGGACTATAAAAGGAAAGATATTGGACCGGTAGTTCAGTCTAGCCTAAGGCTAG
>CAYTNM010000012.1:0-118 GCA_964439205.1 uncultured Ohtaekwangia sp. | reverse complement strand
TCATCTCGCCCGAGGCGAGACGGGTTCGAGTCCCTTCCGGACTATAAAAGGAAAGTTATTGGACCGGTAGTTCAGCTGGTTAGAATGCCTGCCTGTCACGCAGGAGGTCGCGGGTTCG
>CAYTNM010000011.1:0-135985 GCA_964439205.1 uncultured Ohtaekwangia sp. | reverse complement strand
CCCCCCGCAGTCACAAAGAAGGGGTGAGGCAAAACACACCTCCGTCAGGCTGAGGCACTCGAAGCCGATTTGAAAACCACAGGCACAGAGATCTGATCAAGCCGTATCTGGGAAGTCATGGTTCGAGTACCTCACCATGACAGGTCACTAAGATCCCCTCTCCCCCGGAGAGGGGCGCAGAAATCATGGCCCACCGCAGTCACAAAGAAGGGGTGAGGCAAAACACACCTCCGTCAGGCTGATCTCGCTCTAAGCGAGATCGAAGCCGATTTGAAAACCACAGGCACAGAGATCTGATCAAGCCGTACCTGGGAAGTCATGGTTCGAGTACCTCACCATGACAGGTCATCTCATGAAATGACCTTGACTAAGATCCCCTCTCCCCCGGAGAGGGGCGCAGAAATCATTGCCCCTCGCAGTAACAAACAAGAGGTGAGGCAAAACACACGCGGGAAACTGTTCAATTTTGAACATCTTTGTGCGATTGTATGCAAAAGCGGAGACCTGTTCACTTTTGTGAAATCCCCAAAACCTTGATTTCACTTTTGAATACGTGTTTTTGATCACACAAATCTCTCACCCGAAACTGGCACTATTTTTTCCCTGTTATGGCAACACCTGAAAAACCTATGAGTACGGAAGGCGGCAAAATCCTGATGATTGACGATGACGAAGATGTATTGCTCGCAGCCAAAATGCTGCTCAAAAAATACAATCATCAGGTCATCATTGACAAAAATCCCAACAAGATTCCATTCCTGTTAAACAACGATACCTACGATGTCATCCTGCTGGACATGAACTTCAGCAAAGATACCACCAGCGGCAAAGAAGGCTTTGAATGGTTGCGACAGATTAAAGAACGCGACCCCCAGGCCGTAGTCATCATGATCACCGCCTTTGGCGATGTGGAAATGGCCGTCCGCGCCTTAAAGGAAGGAGCCACCGACTTCATCCTCAAACCCTGGCAAAACGAAAAGCTCCTCGCCACCATCTCCACCGCCATCCGCTTAAAAAAATCCTACAACGAAGTAGACAAACTCCGCAAGGCCAAACAGATGCTCGAAGAACAGATCAGTCAGCCCTTCCGCGACATGATCGGCCAGAGCCAGGCCCTGAAGGACGTCTTCACCCTCATCGACAAAGTAGCCCGCACCGATGCCAACGTCTTGATCCTTGGCGAAAACGGAACCGGCAAAGAACTGGTCGCGCGCGCCATCCATCAGAAATCGCTGCGCAAAGACAATTCCTTTGTGGCCGTAGACATGGGCGCCATCACCGAAACACTCTTCGAAAGCGAACTCTTTGGTCATAAAAAAGGCGCCTTCACCGATGCCCGCGAAGACCGCCCCGGCCGCTTTGAGTTAGCCAATGGCGGCACTCTCTTCCTGGACGAAATCGGAAACCTCAGCCTCAGCCTGCAAAGCAAGCTGCTCAGCGCCCTCCAGTCGCGGCAGGTCACACGCGTGGGCGCCAACCAATCCAGCGAAGTAGACATCCGGCTGATCTGCGCCACCAACATGCCCCTCCTTCAGATGGTAGACGAAGGCAAATTCCGGCAGGATCTGTTATACCGGATGAACACCGTAGAAATTCGCATACCCCCGCTCAGCGAACGGGTAGACGACATCCCCCTGCTCGCCAATCATTTCTTAAATCACTATGCCCGCAAATACCGGAAAGACGTAGTAGCCCTTGCGCCCGAAGCCATGGTCAAACTAAAAAAATACCCCTGGCCGGGAAACGTGCGCGAACTGCAACACGCCATCGAACGGGCCGTCATCATGGCCGACAGCAATGCCCTGCAGGAAAGCGACTTCCTCTTCAGCCGCAAAGCCCAGGACACCCTGACCAACGACAGCCTCAACCTGGACGATGTCGAGCGTACAGCCGTAGTCAAAGCCATCCAGTTGCACCAGGGAAACATCTCCAAAGCAGCCGAAGAGCTCGGGCTCACCCGCGCCTCCCTCTACCGGAGAATGGAAAAATACGGACTCTAACCCGCTCACCGCACCCATGGAACGCTTCCGACTGGATCAGCTCACGTTCGACTGGAAGTCGCCCAGGGTCACCCGCATCCTCATCCTGCTCATCACCACGTTCTTCTTTAGCTTTAGCCTCATCCAAGACTTTGGCTTCCTCGTTTCCGCCCTGCTGTTTGCAGCCATCGCCTTTCAGGTATACCAGATGGTGAATGAAAAAGACGTAGTCACCGTCCGCGAATTTCCAAAAATCCAGTTTGACGAATCCATCCAGCAGTTCCGGTCGCCCCAGACCGATGCCGCCACCGATGCCTACCTGCAGGAACTAAACAAAGGCGTAGCCAAAGCCCGCCACACCCGAAACGAAAAAGAAGCCGACTACCAGTTTCTCAAAAACATCGTGCAGCATGCCGGAGTCGGGTTGCTGACGTTTAAAAAAAACGGCACGGTACAGTTGATCAACAGCGCAGCCAAACGCCTGCTCCGCGTGTCCTCCCTCCAGCAGATTGACGAACTGCGCGACATCAGTGACGAACTCGTAGACTGCTTCTGGAAACTGCGTACCGGTGGCCGCGAACTCATCCGCGTCAAGTCCGGTGACGAAACCGTGCAGCTCTCCATCTTCGTCATCGAGCTCACCCTGCGGGCCGAAGAGATCAAACTCATCTCCATGAGCAACATCCAGAGCGAACTCGAAGAAAAAGAAATGGAAGCCTGGCAAAACCTCGTGCGCGTGCTCACCCATGAAATCATGAATTCGGTGACACCCATCTCCTCGCTGGCCGGCATGGTGGAAGAAGACCTGGGCCAACGGATCAAACAGGAGCAAGCCTCCACCCTCACCATCGAAGAATTGGGCGACATGCACCTCTCCCTCTCCACCATCACCAAACGCAGCGCAGGACTCATCCACTTCGTCAAAGAGTTTCGCAACCTCACCCAGATACCCACCCCCCGCCCGGTAGACATATCCGTGCGCACCCTGCTGGAAGAGATGATCATGCTCCACAAAAAAGAGCTGACCGACACCGGCATCGAAACCGAACTAAAAATAGCGCCTGACGACCTGCGGATCGTGGCCGACAAAAACATGGTAGAGCAAGTAATCATCAACCTGATCAAAAATGCCATCCAGGCCTTTGACGAACAGACCTACCGGAAAATTACCGTGCGCGCCTTCATGGGCGAAAACAAACGGGCCGTCATCGCCATCCGCGACAATGGCAACGGCATTGAGCCCGAGGCACTGGAAAAAATCTTCATCCCCTTCTTCTCCACCAAAAAGTCAGGCTCCGGCATTGGCCTCAGTCTGTCCCGGCAGATTATGCGGCAACACGAAGGTTCTATTACGGTCACCTCCCACCCTGGGCTGGGAACAGAGTTCTTTTTGCGGTTTTGATGCGCTCTCGTTTTGGGAAAGTGAAATTTTAACCGATAACGAGGCACATAGCATTCTGGAGGCCATTCCCTTGTTTATTGAAGATTTACATCCAAACCAAAGCTATGGCAAGAGCCAAATACCACCAACGAATTGGAGGGAGTTTAGCATGAAATCAATAAGCAATAGAAATCAAAGGATAAGAATACATCGTTAAAAAAGCCTAAATTTATTCTGCCAAAGTAACAAGCTATATGTACCTATTCTTCTCATCAGATGCACATGATTTATTTAAGAAGGGTATTTTGCACACCCTTTCTTACCCGATGGGCTATTGTGAACATTTTAGGTATGAATACGATTTATTACCGGAAACAATCCGTATTAACCCCAGCATCTTAAAGGATCAAGAAGGGCTGATTGTTTATGCAAAAGGTAATGATACTACTTTGAACTTAGCGTCAAGAAATGTGGAATTTCTACCTATCAGAAAAGTAATAATCAAAGATTATAAGGACGAACGCAACACTGGACTAATGCATTTCTTCCTTGAATTAAGGGAATTCACGAAAGTCACCAAAGAAGACAAAATTGATACCAATCTCAAACCTCCTTTTAAGTTTGTGACTAAAGTAGAAAACGTGCTAGCGAGCGATACCGTATGGTTTAATAAAGTAGATGAACTGATTTCCTTTGATCCAAGTTTTAGAGATATTCTATTTTTTAACATTCGCTTAGCGGTTTGTGATAGAAAAATTAATACACTCATATACCCAGATTATGATTTTAATGAAGATACTAGTTACTTCATGGTCAAAGAAAACAAGAAATATGTTTTAGACGTTGCTCTTTATAATACAGGTAAAAATCCAAAGACCTATGAAGAGCACTACCTTACTATTGATAATAATACTGATGATTTAGTTTTTTCAAATCATTCGAGGATAGCAATTGGCACTGATAAAGACAATCGAGTAGTTAGATTTTCAACAAAGACATTAAAAACAATTAAATCATCTGGATCACTTGTCTTTCGATCATTAAGGAGAGAATCACCCGTGGATAGAGTTGATTATGAAATTGACATACGGCTAAACACGAGTAAAACGGTTACAAATATTCTGATTTATTCCGCTTTGGTTAGTTTTGCAGTTATTGGTGCTTTTCTAATAGCTTATTCTATAGGGCAAATTAAGGCGTCTAACCCGTTACCCTGGGTTGCTATGGCTTTAGCAGTCATTAGTTCTATAATCTCTTCTGCGGGACTTTTCTATTTTTTCAATAAAAGCTGAAAAAATTAACTCCAGCGAGGACTGCATTCATCAGTTGTTCAACTAGTAAGCAAGACTAAGTTGTTTTTCTTCATGCAAGATTTCTTCTACTCTTTTTTTAAGGAGAAGGAACCTCCTTCGAGTTTTCTGCTTCAAAGCAGCAGCGGAAAATAGAATCGACTTTCTGCTTTTAATAGAATCAATACTGAAAATAGTGTTACTTGGAAATTGACTTTTCGTAAGATCAATTATAACTCCAGAATCAAGGATATTCCAATAGTGATTAAGATTTTTGTTGAAGGCTATTTTACCACCTAGCTTCTCTTGTACTAACAAAGCTGTTACAGCGCATTGGCCAATTTCTGGCTTATCTGTACTCCATTGGTTGCTAAGGTCAAGATAGCAAGTATCTTTATTCCAAGATTCCCTTATCGCCAATTTCAACTGCTCATAGAATCTGTTATCCATGCCTAAAAATACAAAAAACTACAAAATTTGGTTCAATACTATAAATGTATTAACAGAGTTACTACCCGCTTTCTAGAGAATTTAGATACTTTTACAAAAACTAATAGTTTATGCTTTTTGATGAAAATAAGAGGAAACTTATAGCCGATCAACTTATTAAACTTGCCAAAAAGAAGTCCACAATTGGCTATATGAAATTATCGCAAAAGTTGAACCTTGGGGTTGATTTCAGTGTGGAAAGTCAAATGAATGAGTTTTATGATGCATTGGACAAAATCTCTTACGATTCCTTCAAAGAAAATGGAACTCTTCTTGGAATAATTGTCGTAAACAAAATGAGGAATAGACCGGGGCCTCGCTTTTTTAAGGGAGCGGAAAAGATACTCGGTATTAGGATTGAAGAACAAGACGATTTTGCAGAGCATCAAACTGAAAAGCTATTTACATGCTGGGGAAATGCTTAAAAAAAGGATAGAAATGGCCATTCTGCACAGTTCTTCGAATTTTCTTGGGTTAAATGGAAAGATTTTTCCTCTTTTTACGTATAGACAATTGTAAGGGCTTTCATTTGAAATCCGCTTACACTAAATTTGAGTAACCGAAGATAGGGTTTATCGAGTCTGGTCTATATGACTGGAGTGAACAATAAACATGTCAGGATTGCCCTCCTTTCGGTACTGTTAAACTTTTAAAAGGAGGGCAAAATGACCACCAGAACTATTGGCTTTCATGCCGAAACAAATCTTTCACAAAGTGCTGTAAAGTTCAGCACGATTATTAAATCCTTCAAATCTTCAATAGAGAAATGCGCCAGTCACTTCCCAAAAAGTTGGCGTGATGATTTTATCCAAGAAGGTGAAATAGCTCTATTTCGAGCACTTCAGTCAGTCAATTCTAAGGCCACCACCGCCCAAATTCGGGCATATGCTAATATGGCAATCAGACGAGCAATGATTGATTTCTGGCGTAAAACTCAGAAAAATTCTCTCATTAAGGAGGTTTCATCAACTATTGAAGATGATGATGAAATTGAATATATCTATAATGTAACAGGTGACCCTGAATTCTTTGTAACCACAACGTTCGATTTGGATTACTCCATAATTTTTAATCAAGAAAACATGACTAAAATGAAATTCAACAAAAATGACATTGCTGTTTTCGATTACCACCTCATCAAAGGGTACTCGATAACCGACACTGCAGATAAACTTCACATCTCAGTGGGGCAAGCCTCTAAGATAGCTACTAAAGTGAAAGAAAAAGCGGGAGAATTACTCGCGCACTATAAGCAAAATGAAAACTAAAATAATAAAGACAATGGCAGCTAGAAAATTCAAAGGATTAGAAAGACAAGATGAATTCATCAAGTCAATGGAAAACCAAGACTTCGATTTTGGTTTGGTTATGACTCAGGCATTCCTGAAAGGCATCCGTGACATCGGATATAAGAGCACAGCAACAGCATTATTTGAGAGTTTTGATAATTCGATACAAGCTGAAGCAAGCAACATTCATTTACTGTTCGATTTTGACAAGGGCAAAACAGGTAAGTCAAACCCTGACCGGATTGCGATTGTGGATGACGGACATGGAATGAGTAAAGAAATGATTCGTATAGCTGTGCTATGGGGTGGTTCTGACCGCCTCGATGACAGGCAAGGCATGGGTAAGTATGGTTATGGATTACCTTCGTCATGTGTTAGCATTGGTCAGCGGTTTACTGTTTATTCAAAACGAGAGGATATGAAGGAATGGTATGCTGTGCCGATTGATATTGAAGAAATTGCAAAGCGTAACCCTGATTACATTGACCACAAAACAGGAAGAGTTGTAGCACCGGAAGCAAAGGCTGTTGCAATTCCTGATTTTGTTTCGAAGTACTTAAAAGATAAGAAGGTGAATCTTGCTAGTGGAACGGTAATATTGATTGATAAAATTGACCGCCTTACTAAAAGTTCTTTCAAACCTTTGAAATCATTCCTCAGTTTAGAAACCGGAATCACCTACAGGAATTATCTCCGCAGCACAAATATTTTCATTGATGGTGAGATTACAGAGCCAGTTGACCCGCTTTTCGTAACTGAAGGTTATCGCTATTATGATGAAAATGGCCTGAGAGCCGAAGCATTACCTACTCTCGATTTCAAAGTTCCCAATGGACAGGACAAGGAAAAGATAGGAATTGTGAAGGTTCGATTTTCGAGTTTACCCTATGGTTTTTTTGATAGCATTGGAAATGCTGAGGAAGAAGGTGAAGAAGAAAATACTGAGGAAGAAAATAAGAAAAGCAGAAGCAAGCGCCTTACAGTTAGAAAGCACAATAATGGAATTATTTTTCTCAGAAAGGGTCGACAAATTGATGTTGTTGATTCAAAGTGTCCTTGGACTAAGTTCCAAAACAATGACCGGTATGTCGGAGTTGAAGTTGATTTCACTCCTGAACTTGATGAGGAGTTCTCAATAACTACATCAAAACAACAGATTGTCGTCTCAGAAAGGATGTGGAACATTCTTCGTGACAATGGAGTGTATGAGGCGATTAACCAGATGCGTAGAAAATACGCAAAGCAAGCTGATGAAGAAAAGCGCAGAAAGGGAAATGAATTAGCAACTGTACCTGAAAAGAGGGATGAATTTGTAGAGGATTTAATGAAAGAATCTGCAAAGGATTTTGAAGTGGATAAAGAATCACAGCCGCAACATGTAAAAAAGGAAGGCGAAGAAAATCTGGATAAGAAGGCAAAGAAAATTGCAACTGAGACCGGGCTTCCAGAAAATATTGTAAAGCAGGAACTGGAAGCACAGACTGAATCAAAGCCATACAAACTTGACTACTTTGATGAAGAAGAAGGACCATTCTACCGTGCAGAACAAGTGGGGGGTCAGATCGTAATTTTCATCAATAAAGCGCACCGTTTTTACACTGATTTATTCAACAATCCCCGCACTGATGCATTTATGAAAAATGCCCTTGCACTAATTGTGTTTGTTCTAGGTCACAGTGAACTTCGAGTTACCGATGAAAAAAGGAAGTGGTATAAGATTGAACGCAACGCATGGTCAATCAAGTTGGATACCACTCTGGAGACACTTGCGAAACACTTTGCAAAGAGTATTGATGACCAGGTTCACGAAGAGGAAATGATTGCAAGCGAACCTGAAATTTCCAAGTAATAATTCTTTAATGAGAGCCGAGCAATCGGCTCTCAAATTAATGACCAATGAATCAGCAAACTTTAGTTAACTTCCAAAACTTTATTGTAGCCACCAGAGATTCAGGTTACAAGAGCACTGCATCGGCACTGGCTGAGTTGGTTGACAATGCTATTGAATCTGATGCCACTAAAGTTGAAATTCAGATTGACAAACTGAGTGAGTATGAAGGGGAACAATATGAAGTTCTCATAATTGACAACGGCAAGGGAATGACTGAAAAGGAATTGAACCTTGCCTTACAGTTTGGTGGTAGCTCGCGATTCAATTCAAGAAATCAACTTGGCAGGTATGGCATGGGATTGCCCAACAGTTCACTCAGCCAATGCAGGCGTGTTGAAGTTACCACCTGGAAAAGGAAAGATGCATTCATCAGCAACTATCTTGATGTTGATGAAGTGATTGATAAAAAACTTACCCGGCTGCCGAAACCGAAAAAATCAACTCACTGCTTTTTATCTATTCAAAGTAAGTCAGGCACAATCGTGCGCTGGAAAAAATGCGACCGGCTTTCATTTAAGTATTTGAAAAGTTTGGTGAAGCATATTCAGTTTGAGTTAGGAAGAATATTTCGTTATGCAATTTGGCGTGGCGTGGAGATAAAAGTGTGTGATGAAAAGGTGATCGCCTTTGACCCGCTTTTCATTGGAGATGGTGTGGGTTTAAAAGGTGGTATTCCTTACGGTAAGGAGTTGCATTACAAAGTAAAATTACCGGGCAATGAAAAAAAGATTTCGGATGTGCGGGTGCGCTTTATTGAATTGCCTGTGCAGGATTGGGCAAAGTTGTCGAATGAGGAGAAGCGGAGAAACCAAATCACGAAGTGTGCAGGTGTAACGATTCTCCGTGCTGAAAGAGAAATTGATTACGGTTGGTTTTTCATGGGAGAAAAGCGGAAGGAAAATTATGATGACTGGTGGCGGTGTGAAATCTCTTTTAGTCCTGATTTGGATGAGGTGTTTGGTGTAACACACACCAAACAGGAAATAAAGCAGACAGAGTTCATGAATAACATTCTTGTTCCTGATATGGAACAAACTGCACGAGCATTGAACAATCGAGTGCGTTTGAAATTTATTGATTTGAAGAAAACACAACCTGCGGTTTATTCAAAGCAACAGCTTGAAAGAACGGATGTGTATTTACCTGCCTTGAAAAAAAAAGGAAGTGCTGT
Organism: uncultured Ohtaekwangia sp.; assembly: GCA_964439205.1. Classification (GTDB taxonomy): domain Bacteria; phylum Bacteroidota; class Bacteroidia; order Cytophagales; family Cyclobacteriaceae; genus ELB16-189. The sequence continues at coordinate 126,496 of CAYTNM010000011.1, read as the reverse complement.
TACGAAAATGAATGGCAGCAGTAAAATTAAAGGGCTGCAATATGAAATCGTGACGAAGGAATTGAAGCATGACATTTTTTTTGATGTAGAAGAAATTAATAACTGCATTGTTCTGACCGTAAACACTGCGCATTTATTTTATGATAAAGTTTTCAAAGCACTGCATGAGCGAAGGATAAATAATGTAGCAGGGTTTATTAAGGTAATAGAGATGTTGATGTTTGCTGCTGCAAGGTCGGAGTTTGCTTTTGCTGGAAGAATGGAAGGCAAAATTATTTCGGACTTCAAAAAAGAATGGAGTTCACAATTAAAAACATTTATCAGTTAATGGAGAAGGAAGTAATAAATATAGAACCGAAATTAAGCAAGGCGCAACTCGAAGAGTTTTTGAAGTTCTGCAAGAAAGTGAAGAAAGCAGTGAACGGAAAAAGTGTTGATGTGCGAACGGAATTTCTGGTGAAAGAAAAAGAGCAAGTCAACCGATTGTATAGTGGCAAAGGATTTCATAGGCACACTGATTTGGCTTTCATGGAGAATTTGATTTTGGATTTGATGTTGCAGGATTGGGAACTGGTGGTGAACAGGGGAAAGATTTTATTGGAGTTGGAAACATTGGATGAGAAAGATAAGAATCTTGATGATGAAAAAGCAAAAACAAGGCGCAGACATTTGCTTGCAAGAGATGTGCAACTGAAGGAAACGTCTGTTGTAGAATTTATTCGTGGGCTGGAAAAAAGAAGACTGACAGACAAAGGATGGCATTCGATTTTTTCTGTGATGCGTGATGGCAGTGAGTTGAAAAAGTTATTGAACCAAGTGAAACAACTTTCAACTGAAGAAAAGAAAATTGAGGCATTAAGTAATATTGTGAAGCCCTACATTCAGGTTGTTGAACCAACTGAAAAGTGTTCTCAAACCGGATTGGCACTCTCAGATATTTGGAGATACTTCCGTCACACCTGGATTAACGAATACAAATCATTGCCGGGAAGGTCAATGTCAATTTTGGTTCGTGATGCTGCTGCACCCAATCATCCTGTGATTGGCATTGCAGCTCTAGGCAGTTCTGTCGCACAACAAACTTGCAGAGATGAATGGATTGGTTGGGATGGTGAAACTTTTATTGAGCGATTGAAAAAAGACCCGACTGGAAAATTCGGCAAGTGGATTATCGAAACACTTGAAATGATGTTCGGTGAAATTTATCTGAAAGATTTTTTCAAAAGCAAAATCATCACACTCTCTGACATAAGAAATCCTACCATAGAAAAAATAAGAGAGTTGCGTGAGTTGTCTCTTGCTTTTAAACAGAAGCACATCAACAATCCTGAAACTGCAAAGTTTACTGTTGGTAATGATGAAATGAGTTGGGCACAACGAGCGGAAACAAATTTGTTCAAAAGCAAAAGAGCAGTTCTGCTTGCAGAATTGCTCGGGATAAAATTGGTGCTGAACAAATATGAGTTCACAAAGGGAACGAAAAAAGAATTGGAAAATTGTTTGGAACAAACAGTTTTCAAAGATGCTGTTCAGCGGCTGGCACGAAAAGCAAAATCAATTCATGTAGGGATAAACATGATGGACATTATTGTGTGTGGTTCTGTTGCACCTTACAATCATTTGCTTGGCGGCAAACTTGTTTGCATGATGCTGACCAGCCCTGAACTTACACAATACTACAATGAGAAGTATGGTGAGTATGTGAGTTTGATAGCATCTTCCATGAGTGGTAAAGCAATTGTGCGCAAGCCACAACTTGTGATGCTCGGCACTACAAGTTTGTATGGTGTTGGCAGTAGTCAATACAACCGAATAAAAATTCCGGTTGATGAAATCGGAGGAACGAAGGGGCAGAAAATAGAATACAAGGAACTTGGATTCAGTGAGGGTTTCGGTTCGTTTCACTTTAGCAGCAACACAATCACTTTAGCAGATGCGGTTGCAGGTCGTGAGAATGGCAGAACCCGTGTGAACAGCATTTTCGGTGAAGGTGCAAATCCACTGATACGGAAACTGAAAGATGCGATGGAGTATTTGAAATTGGAGAGCAACCCAATTTTAAATCATCGCAACAAAAGAGTGGTGTATGGAATTGCATTGGCGGAAAATTTTGGTGATGTGCTGCTTGGTTTAGCGGAACGACCAAAATATTTGATTCCGCAAGCGAAGCCAAAGATGCGAAGTGAATTGATTGGGAAGTATTGGATTAAAAGATGGCTGCTAAATCGAATCATGAACGATGAGATAATGGAGCAAGTGAACGGGCACACACTGTCATATCCTGTAACACATGGAGCAAAAGTTCCTCTTGCGTCTGAGGAAAAAGTATCAACTATCTATAATTAAAACGACAATGGAAAAAATCAAAATAGAATTATCGAAAGAAAATCTTGCCGTAGCAGGCGAAACCTCCGGTGGAAATTTCAGCAGTGGCATTTGCAATTTATACACTGCGGAAGATGAAAGCGGGAATTGGAAGGTTGATGTGGTGCATACATTTTGGGAAAACGGTGAGGAAGAAGTTGCAGCTAAAAATGTTTTTCCTGAAAAGTTGAACATCATTAAGAATCGTTTGCGAATGGTAGTGAGCAAATGCGAACTGCCTGAGTTTCCCGACAAGAAATTCGTAACGCTTCGCATGGCGTTCCTGAAGAATGAAGGAACAAGCGAATGGGCAAACCTGAAAAATGCTTCGATGGGAGAATTGAGTGAAATGGTTGGCGGCAATGCTTTGAGTTATTTCAAAAAACTGGGAGCAAAAACGGTTGATTACAAGATTGATGTTTTTAATCAATCAGGAACAGCAGCAAATCAACTGGTAGTGATTTTTCCGAAGGAAAATACCGCAGTGCCTATTCATGCTTTTGTAGTTACAAGGGTTCTGCCTTTGTTCATCGGCATAGATAGATCCCTGCCCTCGTTGGTTCTTCACCAATGAGCAGTTCAAATCAAATTACCGGTGAAGAGCACCGGCAATGGCTAAGAAGCCACGAGCATACTAAATTTGAAGTAGCTAACTAAAAAATGAGACGTCTTTTCATACCTATTTTCTTATTGATCACAGCGGTAGCCTACCCCCAAGGGGACTGTAACAAGTATTCAGATGAGTATATACCAAAAGACCTTAATGATGCTTTGACTTATTTGAAATGTACCTGGTCCGACAAAGACATGGAAGAATTCAAATCAAAGCGCGAGCAAGATGCTGTGACAGAATTACATATGGGTATAGGATTAGGAATCAGAAATAGCTGGAATCTTTGGGAAGGTAAAAATTCGATCTATCGCTTCTTCAAGTCAATGGGAGTTTCTCATCCAGACGACATTTCATCCATAATTTTAACCTCCTTTCATCGACAATTGAATCTTAAGGACATTGAACTTGAAAATCAAATTCAGTACTACAAAGATTATTGGAAAAAAACTAAAGAGGAAAGTAAAGTTCGGGCGGCAAATAAAAATGAAGAGGATAAATTAGAATTTTCAACGTTTAATATTGGAGATCTCGTAAAAATGCAGTTTTCGCAGAGTAATCCTCCAAACAAATTACTTTTACACAAAATCCATAAAGACCCACCTCCATGGGAGGAAAGTAAAATCTGCTATGTGTTGGGAATAGTTAGGAAGAAGAAAGTTCTCAAAAGGAACAACTACGTATTAATGATTGAAGCAACCGACATTTGTGGGCAAAAAATGGCCTACTACGGTGACAAAGAGAAAGATAATCTTGTCGTAGGGAAAATATTTGTGTACAGCATTAGTTACTTTAATATTGAGAAGGTACAAAATACCCAATAAAATACCGTAGACACATTTAAATATGTGTTAACGAAAATTGCGAAACACAAGTCTCCCCTGCCCTCGTTGGAGTTCTTCACCAACGAGAAGTTCAAATCAAATTACCGGTGAAGAACACCGGCAATGGCTAGAGAGCCTCCCGTCTCGGGAACTGCGGTGTCACGAAATAGGATAAACCCTGCGCGCAGCGTTTGGAAGCCGGGCACTGCGAAGTGACAAACTTGATCCGAACCACACCGCTCGTCAAACAGGACGGAAGATTTTTCAGCTTCGCAAGTTTTGCACATTTCTGCTGGCCGGCATCCGCTACTTTTGGCAAACAAGACAAAAGAACGAAGTACGTGATCCGGACAGCCATGCCGCCCGGATCTACATCGAAAACTCAACACAACGCAACCCACCCACCCATCACCATGGAAACTGTTTCACCAAACATCTTTGTCAACGACATCCACGCAACGGTCAGATTCTATCAAATGCTTGGATTCACGGTCGTCACCGCAGTGCCTGACCAGAAAAACCCCATCTTTGTTATGATGACTTGCGGAAGCGTCACGTTTATGTTTCAAACCATGGCCAGCATCGAAAACACATTACCCATGGTAAACAGAAGCCATGGCGGGTCGTTGTTGCTGTATATTAAAATAAAAAATATCCGGGCCTTCTTTGAGAAGATACGCGACCAGGTGACCGTTTTGCACGGACTGGAAAAAACATTTTATGGCGCCACCGAGTTTTCAATCAAAGACAATAACAGTTATATGCTAACTTTTGCCGAAGATGAATGAGCTCACCAATCGCCTGGACATTTTACCTTCGGAGAAAAAAAAGTTGCGGGCGAACAAGGTCAGGCTGAGTGAGATCCATCACCAGTCTGTGGAAAATCTGCAAGCCATGTTGGGCATCTCGAAAGTACGGGCGAAGGAACTGAAAGCACTCTCCGAATTTCAAACCATCCCTTCCATTGGAGTTCGGTTTGCCCAGGACCTTATCGCACTCGGTTTTTATTCGATTCAAGAACTCAAAGGAAAAGACCCGGCTAAACTTATCGACCGGATGGAGCGTCAATTGGGCGCGTGGATTGATCCTTGCGTGGAAGACCAGATGCGCCTGTGTATGCATTATGCTGAACATGTTGATGCCCGCGCGAATTGGTGGGATTTTACCAACGAGCGAAAAGCCTTTCGGCAGCAACACGGCTATCCCGCCAGCCGGCCGAAAAAACCCTGGTATCAATTGGAAAAATACCAGCCGGCCAATAGAATTAAAGCCCAAAACGAAATCACCCGGAAGGATCTGAACAACAAGTTAAAACGGTCGCTGACATGTATGAAGGAGAATTTAAAAAAAGGCGTGACGTTGGCACAATTGGCAGACACAGCCAATCTATCACCCTTTCATTTTCACCGGCTCTTTAAGAGTGTCTACGAACAAACGCCCCTTCAATACTTTACTCATCTTCGCATGAAAGAAGTATGCAAACTTTTAAAGAAAACAAGGATGCCCGTTTCGATGGTGGGCGCTGCCTGTGGGTTTGAAGATCAGAGTTCTTTCATCCGGCTTTTCAAAAAGGAATTTAAGCAAACCCCGCTTGCCTATCGCAAGAACAAAAGTAGCCCACGGAGATAATCGTTAAGAAAGCAGATTTCTATTAAAACAATAGAGTTGCTCCCGCTGAAAAAATGACAACCAATTAATAAATTACCAGAAGTCAGTTAGAAAATATATGATACGGTCAGCCATCTCCCGTCAAAGGCAAAGGCTGTTCTGGCTTCTGTAGCCGAGAGGTGTGTTTTACAACCCTCGTCAAAAACACCTACTTTTGAGATTCTATCCCAAACCGTCAAACAATCCGCATGAGCACCAACAAAGTAACACTGCACAGAGTCTTTTCTGCGAGCCCCGAAAAAGTGTACAAGGCATTTACAGACGCAGACGCGATGGCATCCTGGCTCCCACCGTATGGTTTCGTGTGCAGAGTCGAGCGTATGGACGTAAAGATCGGAGGCACCTATAAAATGACGTTTACCAACTTTACCACCGGCACCAGCCATTCCTTTGGTGGCGAATACCTCGAAATCAAACCCAACGAACTCCTGAAGTATACCGACCTGTTTGATGATCCGCAGTTGCCGGGAAAAATGACCACCACCATCGAATTAAAAAAAGTGATGTGCGGAACTGAACTGCTGGCAACGCAGGAAGGCATACCCGAGGCCATCCCCACCGAGATGTGTTACCTGGGTTGGCAAGAGTCGTTAGATAAACTCAAACGACTGGTAGAACCCAATATCCCCGATGCCTGACAATAAACTAAACACCAACGTGGTGCATGAAGTTGAGTGAACCCACAGATAACACGAGCAAATGATGAATACAGGAATTCCCTTCCAGACCATTGACTGGGCCCATGTGCCCAAAGAAGAATTTAAAGGAGAAAAAGGCACCGCCTATTGGCAAACCCGATTATTCGATGGATTAAGAATCAGGATAGTCGAGTATTCAGCCGGGTACATCGCGGATCACTGGTGTACGAAAGGCCACATAGTGCATTGCCTGGAGGGTGAATTCACCAGTGAACTTCAACATGGGCAGGAGTTCACCCTGACAAAAGGGATGACCTACGTGGTGTCCGATGATCTCAGCTCACATCGATCAAAGACCACCACCGGAGTGAAAGTCATGATCATAGACGGTGATTTTCTGAAAGTAAACAACATCCATAAATCGACAGCCGAGAGCGGGGCTAACCCATGACCGGGAGGACGGTGTGCGATTCAGAAACAAAAGATAATGCAGAAATAACCGTCACGGAATGTTAGAAACACAAACATGGTAGGCAAACCGGTCAACAGAATAGTACAAGACAAAGAACGTTCAAGATGAAGTGGAAAATAGGTGTATGCCAAGCGATTTTGATTTTATCACTCACTACGGTGGGCGTCAGACTCCCCGCCCAAACAATGCCAACTAAAAAAACGGAAAAAGCAGACACCCGTGAAAACAATACAAAAATGATCAGCTACATCAATGGCAAAAAAGTCAGCCAAAGAGCTTTTAAGATATTCCTGTCCAAACTGGAGCAAATAACAGAAACCTGGCAATGCATAAAAACAAAAGGAGGCGGGATAACGAGTTATGATGCGAAAGATAAAAACGGAACGATCTACCATTATGAGATCCGGCAAGAGGTCAGAGACGGGCTACCCGAAAATGAACAGTCATTAACCCTGGTAAAAAATGTTGAGCTTCAATAGGAGCCTCGCACACCTCGCGGCAAGAGCCCAAATGTTCCAGCTCAAAACAAGCTTTTAAACGACTGTTCCTGCCGGATGGCAAGCATCTTCGTTTCAAACGCCTGCATCACATACTGATGAACCGAATTACCGCAGCTGATACGCTTCACGCCTAACTTTTGCAGTTCTCCAAACGCAGGCAGTTGCGGCATACCCATCACATTCACCGGTAACGCAGTAGACGCCACCACCGCGCGGATATCATCCGCACGAACAATGCAGGGAACAAAAATGCCCTGAACTCCGGTGGTTTGATAGGCCTGTATGCGTTGAATCGTTTCCGGGAGTGCCTGAGGTAAACCCAGCAAAAATCCATCCGTCCGCACATTGATGAAGAGACGTGTCTTCTTTTTTTGTAAGTGATTCACCATTCCTTCCAGGGTCTTGCGGAAACTATCCGGTGCATGAAGTGCCCGTGCGGTACCCGGCAACGAGTCCTCAATATTGATGCCCACCACACCCACATCCATCAATCGGTCAATGTTCTGGCAAATGCCTTCCACCGATCGGCTGAATCCACCTTCCATATCCACCGACAGGGGCAGCGGAGTGACCTGATGAACACGTTTCGCCAGTTGAATCAGCAACTCAAACGGAAGCTGCTCACCATCGTCATACCCAAACGAATGCGCGACAGCCGCGCTGGAAGTAGCGAGAGCCCGGTAACCCGCCTTTGCCAACACCTGGGCACTTTTCACATCCCAGAAATTTCCGATGAGCAAGGGTTCCGGTTGTTGATGCAGGGTAAGGAAGTCTTCAAATGATTTCATAGATTACATGGGTGTCAAGTTTCACTGACCATGCAAATGAAATCATTTTCACTGACACGAACGAAGAAAAAGTTGAACTGATCATGCTTACACCGGCAGCCTTGGCTGAAAATAAACTTGGCGGTAAAGCCTTTTACACCACTTCTTCTGACATAGACAGCCTGGCAAACTGATTAACATCCAGTTCTTCGCGCGGAGAATAATATTAACATTCACCACATTCTTGCGGAGAAGCTCACCACAGCCTCTGGTTCGTCCAAAAGCAACAAAAAAAATTAAAATAATGTTTCCCAAAACGGGAACCTTGAACTACCTTTGACAAAACCGTAATGCTTGAGAGTTATAGCCAAAAAGGTACTCCGGGAGTTTTGGACTAAACATTCGGACTGCGAACAACAACTTAAATCTTGGTATCGAGAAGCTGAAAAGGGTGAATGGAAAAACACCCACGACATCAAAAAGCAGTATCCAACAGCAAGTATTCTTGGAGATAACCGAGTTGTTTTCAACATAAAAGGAAACAACTACCGACTAATTGTTAAAGTTAATTTTGGTTATCAAATGATGTGGATACGATTTGTGGGGACTCATAACGAATACAACAGGATTGACGCGACTAAAATTTGACAATGATGAACTTAAAACCAATAAAGACTAAAAAAGACTACCAACAAGCATTGGATAGACTTGAGCTGATTTTTGACTCTAAAAAAGGGACGAAGGAAGGAGACGAACTTGAGATATTGGGCATATTGATTGATCAATACGAAAACGAACATTTTCCAATCGATATACCTGACCCGATAGAAGCCATAAAATTCAGAATGGAACAACTTGGTTATACCCAGACAGATTTGGCCAAAGTGGTTGGACGTAAAAGCAGAGCAAGTGAAATCTTGAGTAAAAAGAGAAAGCTATCATTAGATATGATCAGACAACTCCATGAAAAATGGAATATCCCAACTGACGTATTGATTCAGGCCTACTAAGTAGCTCAGCTCCAACACGGTTTTGGCATCAGGCAGGTATAGTCTGTTGGCTCAGCCGGAGAGATTTTGCTTCTCGTGAACGTTAGTAGTAAATTGAACCAACTTGATTTTCGGAATGCCATTCGACACCTCAGCCAGATGAAAACACCCCGCCCCATTCATCCAGACTTCCAATTCTTCCTGGACTTTAAAACCCGGGAAGTCGTTGACTTATTTAAAGACTTGCGGCAATACATTTTGGAGTTGCATCCAGACAGTAACGAACTCGTGTATCATACGCACGCCTTGACAGCCGTTTTTTCAATCTCCGACAAGCTATCGGATGCATTTTGTATGTTGCCGATGTATACAAACCACTTAAACTTAGGGTTTAACAAAGGCACACTTTTGAAAGACCCGCATAATCTCTTAACAGGCACCGGCCATTTAATCAGGCACATAGACGTTACGAAAACAAGCGACTACAGAAACCCGAAAGTAAAAGCATTGATCAAAGAGGCCATTGCCTTCGCCATCAATGACATGGACAAACCGACCAAATCCATCGGTCAGACCATTTCAAAAATTAAGAAAAAATAACAGGCGACCGCCTACCCCGGGGCTTTTGCCTCAGGTGGGTAATCACAGACGACCCTAACCACAAAAAAATGAAAGACCTCCTGTTTGACTTTATATCCAAATATGTTTCGTTGACAGAAGAAGAGAAGAACGCCATCACTTCTTTAGACTTATTTCGTTCGGTAAAAAAAGGAACGATTCTTCTTAACGAAGGACAACGGTCAAAAGATAGCTACTTTGTCTTACAAGGTTGCATCCGCACCTATTATCTCTTGGATAGCGAAGAGAGAACGACTGCTTTCTACACCGAAATGGAGGCGTTGACACCCCCCTGCGTCATCAGTAAAACTCCGTCCGACTATTACGTAAGTTGTATCGAAGACAGTATACTTTTAGTTTCCAATTCGGATATGGAAGTAGAGATAAACACGCAGTTTCCAAAGTTTGAAACCATGTGTAGAATTTTGTCGGCAGAATTGTTAGCTAAACAACAAATAGACTTTGACGAGTTTAAAACTTCTTCCCCTGAACAACGATACCTGAATTTACTTCAGAAAAGACCAGACCTTATTCAGCGCGTACCCCAACACCAATTAGCGAGTTATTTAGGCATCAAACCACCCTCCTTAAGCAGACTACGAGCCAGAATTCTTGAAAAAAAGAGCTGACACGCATTTCTTAACTTAAGTGAACGAGCGGCACGCTCTCGTCCTTCTACTTTTGCAGCATTATTTAACAATCGAAAAAATATGCAAAAGAAAATGTTATGGGTCGCTTGTATTTTACTGATAACGCGTGTGGTGCCGACAAATGCGCAGGATGCCAAACCAGACAGTGTTTACAAAAAATGGTTCGTGGGCAGCACTTTGTGGCTCTTGGGTAATTTTGATCAGACAAACAACCCGGAGTATATCCAATTAAATGTTGGATATCGGATAACCCCCAAAGATGTTGTTTCCTTTAGATTTAAAAGATCCATTTATTCCTGGCCCATCGGTATTCCCTTTGGTTCATCCTCATTTGATGCCCCGGGAGAAAACTATCCCGGACATGCACGCATCCTGGCACCCACCCTGGGATACCAGCGGTTTTGGTGGAAAGGAGCCCATACATCTGTTCAGGCATTAAATGCTTTTGAAAAATACATGGACACGAATGGAAAAAAGATTAAAAATGGATTCACACTATATCTGGACTTCTATTTGGGTTACCAGTTTAAGTTTTTTAAGAACCGGTTCTTTTTTGAACCAGCCATTGGAATTAGTTATTGGCCTGTCAGGACGGGCGTTCCGGAATCTTTTAAATCGGCCGAAAAAAGATGGCCTAACTATTTTATTCAACCGGGGTTTGATTTTGGGTTTAACTTTTAGAATCGTTACCATGAAAAAGATCATCCTTTATTTCGCGTTGCTATGGCTCGCAGTCTTTTTTAATTCGTGTGGCATCGGCACCGCTCTGGTGACCAACCACAATCAAAATGCCACGGAGGTACACTTAGGTGGGAACAACTTTAAAGTAATTGACCAGGTAAGCGGAAGTTCGGAGGTGACGTATGTATTTGCCATGGGAGGTATGAACAAACGGCAATTGTACGAAAATGCATATGCCACCATGATGAAGAAAGCCAACCTGCTGAATGGTTCCAAGGCCATCGTCAACGTGATGACGGAGGAACACGTCAGTGGATTTGCCCCTTTCTTTGTCAGAAGAACGATAACGGTGAGTGCCCAGGTAATTGAATTTACGAGGTAGCTTAGCTCACCCCCACTCTGCTGGTAAAAAGCGCCTGGTTACAGGAAAAGGAAAAAGGAACCTGGAGCCATCCCAAAAAAATACAGAGCTCTGTCAGATCGACAAATATCTGGTATTCACGGGATGGCTTTTTCATTTCTTAACTTAAGTGAACGAGTTATGATAGCTCGCCTATGCACTTTTGCACCATCGTTTCATTAAAAGGGAAAGAAATGCAAAAGAAAATTTTATTTATGGGTTTAGTCCTCGTGATGGCAGGCACGGGCAACCTCCGGGCACAATATGCTAAAACCGACAGTACCTACAAACGGTGGTTTGTGGGCAGCTCTATGTTTCTATTAGGCAATTTGGCCACCACCAATCCTCCCGACTTTTTTCAACTCAATGTAGGCTATCGGATCACCGGAAAAGATGTGATTACCATAGAGCCCAAAACCTGGAAAACGGCCTGGCCGATCGGTATTCATCCATTTTTCAACAAATCATATGGAAAGCCGGAGGAAGAATTTCCAGGCTATATTCGAGACTATGGCTTTTCGGTGGCTTACCAACGTTTTTTATGGAAAGGACTCTATGCCGAACTGAATGTAATGCCTTCCTGGCAATCTTTTGTCAATAAGGAAGGAAACAAAATCGACAATGGATTTCAGATTTTCAATACTTATCGCCTGGGTTATCACATCAAACTCTTTAAGGACAGATTTTTTATTCAACCGTCCATTGCCATTACACATCGTCCTTATCACACAACCATGCCTGATGGGTTTAAACAGTTAGACGACAAATGGTCAAAATTTGTGTTCGGAGAGCCAGGATTTCATGTTGGGTATAACTTTTAATTGATTACGTATGAATACCTCACAAAATACATGGGTAGACATCCGTGTGAGTGTGAAACTGAAGCTTGCTACGCTGTGGGCCAGTTTGATGTTTCTCTACATTTATGTGGATTACTTCGCCTTATATATGCCCGGTAAGCTCGAGGACATTCTGAACGGCAGGGTGTTTGTCTTTGCTATTACGCAGGGCTTTCTGTTGACCGCACTTGCCTCCATGACCATTCCGACTCTGATGATTTTCCTTTCGGTTGCGCTGCACGCCCACGTAAATCGGTGGGTCAATATCCTTGTTGCCGCGGTGTATGTTCCTTATACCTTGTTTAATCTGGTCGGAGAGGCATGGATGCACATGGTGTTTGGTGCCACAGTGGAAGTCATTCTTCTTTGTTTGATTATCCGCTATTCATGGAAGTGGCCTCGGATGGAAAGCTGAATGCCAACCCAAACGTCTTTACCAGGTAATAAAGATCGGTAGAACACAAGCTATGAATTTTTGAAATCTCATGAACAAAATATAATTTAATGACCAAAATTTAGAAATAATGGTAAGCCGGAAACCCAGCTCAATGGTTGGCCAATAACCGTGGCTGGAAAGGTGGTGGCGTAGCCCTACCCTAGAACATACTAATAAAGTACAGGTAGAAAATTGAAAAAAATGATTAAACCATTAGAATGAAGTTAAGTCTAAGGAAAAACAAATAATCCATGATCAAACCTTATAGATTCGCAGTAATGCTGGGCTTGCTCCTCTCGCTGGCACATTGCTCTCCGGAAGAAAGTAACCCTGAAGAACTCTTAGAATACACCCAAGCAACGATTAACTATAAAACAATAAGCGGTGTAGATCCCAATCTCCTTAGTCTTGATATTTACCATTTTGGGCCATCAACAACCACCAAACCAATCGTCATATATGTGCATGGCGGTGCTTGGGCCGTTGGTGACAAAGCAAATTCAATAGAAAACAAAACAAACTTATTTTCGTCTTTGGGTTATATTTTTGTAAGTCTCAATTACAGACTAAGCCCTACAACTCTCAGCCTTGATCCGAATAGGATAAAATTTCCAACGCACAATGAAGATGTTAGCGATGCAGTGAAATGGATTTATGATAATATTGAAGCGTACGGAGGTGACAAAAACAAAATGGTGCTCTTGGGGCATAGCGCAGGAGCCCATTTAGTCTCTCTAACAGGAACAAGTAATTTATTTCTGCCAGCACGCGGAATTCCACTGAATACCCTTAAAGGAGTCGCTAGTATTGACACGGAAGGATATAATGTTACTGATCAAGTGAATGCCGGCAACGAAACTTACATTAATGCCTTTGGTACCAATGCCATGGATCTATTCAATGCTTCGCCCATTGAACAATTATCCACGGGAAAATCGTATCCAAACTTTTTTGTTGCTAAGCGTGGCTCTGCAACAAGAATTGGTTTAGCTGATAATTTTATATCAAAATTAGAATCTGTCGGAGTTACTGTAAGTCAAGTAACAGCAAATCAGTATGACCATGAAGGAATTAATGATGCGATTGGCGCACCCAATGAAACTGCGGTGACAGAACCTTTAAAGATATTCTTAAGGACTTGCTTCCAATAGGAGCGAATCTGAAATGATGCTGTAGCAAACAGAGTGAGAGTCTACTCACACAAAGGCTATACCAAAATCATTCCTGATTCACTGAAATACTGCGATGATAGCCATTGGCCAATCCGTTAAACGGAAGATTAACCACTAACTCATCCTCTTCGATGGTTGCATAAATTTTTTGACTGTCGATGAAGTAGGGAATTGCTTTGTGGTAGACAAATCTCGGCACGGTGACGGTTTCGCCTGCCAGATCAAATGTATGCGTAAAAAATACCATTAAAAAGTTATTGCGGATCTCCACCTTCAGACGTTCCGGCTCAAACCCCGGCACCCGTGCCCGTATCTGGCGGTATTCCGGATATTGAGCGAGCTGAACCAGTGGCTCGATCACCCCTCCATTCAAGGTATTCATAACATTGATGGAGTTTAATAGTGTTTCATCAATCCTGACTTTCATCGCTTTCTGAGTTAACATTCCCTGTAAAACAAGGAACATACCATCAATAGTTCACCGCCAGAACGACTGTTGAACTATATGGATGAAAGCCAAAATGTCATTGTTTAAAACGGAATTTGAAGAAAAGAAGGGTCAGCGACAGCACAAGTGTCACCATATTGGCTAGAATAACCGGCAGGTCATTGATCAAAATCCCATAAACCAGCCATAGCGCAATACCTAACGAAAAAATCAGAAACATGCCCAGCGATAAATCCTTGGCCGACCGGCTTTTCCAGGTCTTCATTACTTGTGGCAAAAAGGAAACGGTGGTCAGGATACCCGCCAGGATACCCAACCATTGTATACTCTTCATCGGTGTCGTTTATTGAATACATCTGCCCGGACTTTTAAAATCGTCCTGACAAATCCAATCGCGAAGGTATTGAATTTGACCGGATCAGATATCGGCTCTTTTTAACTTCAGGTAGCTGAAATAGTTGAACAACGCTGTCCATACCAACGCAATCGCTACCGAACCGACTGTGACGTAGTCGCGAATTTCCATAAAAGCGTAGCGGGGCCAGGGCATGGGAATCAGATTGGAAATAGACTCCAGCGGAAAAAAAGGAATAATGGCAGGAACGTAATCATTAATATTTTCCTTGATGATGAGCTCGATCAAAGCAGCATTTAGCAACAAAATGATGGTAAGTCCCGAACGCTGAATAAGCATACCCAACATCAGCGCAAACGAGAGATACGAAAACACTTCTAAAAAATAGATCGGATAAAATTCGACCCCCGTCCAGCCGTACGGAAAGTCATACTCGGATGAATAGATCAACCCGCCAATCAAAGCAATCAAAAAAACGGCTGCCATACTCAAAAAACTAAGAACCACATTCATCCATAGTTTAGAGAGCAGAAATTCTTCACGACTAAGTCCGTCAATAATGTTTTGCCGGATGGTGCGATAGGTAAACTCATTGGTAATGGAAACCACCACCATAATGGCCAATCCGATCTTTAACAAACCGGCTGACCAGGCCAGGTTTTGCCAGATGTCCGGGAAGTGATACAACGGCACACGGTTAATATTGATATTGGCTCCAAACTCAATGCTCTTGCTATGCAGCCATTTCAGAAATTCCATACCGCTGGCAGCGCTGGCGATGAGCATAAAAAAATACAGCCCGCAAATCACCCAGAAGGTGCGGTAACTAAGCATTTTTTTTAAATCAATGGATAGAAGATGAAGCATGACTTTCGGATAAGATTTCGAGAAACTGTTTTTCCAATGACTTTTTGCGTGTGATCAAATGACTGGCGATAATGCCCCGATCAAACAGAAACCGATTAAGATCCTGACTATGAAAGCCATCTTTCATCATCACGGTATAATAGGTGTTTTCCCGCTTGATGGTACCGCTTCCGGCAAACTCCTGAAGCAACACCGCCAGATCATCGTGATACGCTTGTACCTCCACCAACTCTTCCCCTTTCCCCACATCGTCTACCGGGCCTACATGGCGTAAGTGGCCCCGTTGCAACACGGCAAAGTGCGAACATACCTTCTGTACTTCATCTAACAGATGACTGGCCAATATGATGGTCTTGCCATCGCTGGCAATACGTTTAATGATTTCACGGATCTCCGCAATCCCCATCGGATCCAAACCGTTGGTGGGTTCATCTAAAATCAAAATGGTGGGATCATTTAACAAAGCCGAGGCAATGGCCAGGCGTTGTTTCATCCCCAAAGAATACGTTTTGTACTTGTCATCCTTACGACCGGAAAGTTCCACCATCTCCAATACCGTAGGGATGCGGGTTGGGTCACATTGTTTGACTGTTGCATTCACCTCCAGATTTTTTTGTCCGCTCAGGTATGGATAAAAGATCGGATGCTCAAGCACAGCTCCGATTTTCTTTCGGGTGTGGTGAGAGGGAGGTTGACCAAACCAGGAAAAACTACCGGAAGTAGGATTGGTAACACCCATCAGCATTCCCAGGGTAGTGGTTTTGCCGCTGCCATTTGGCCCCAGCATGCCAAACACCTGACCCCGGTTTACTTCCAGACTCAAATCATGTACTGCGGTGAGTTTTCCAAAACGTTTGGTGAGGTTCCGGATTTGAAGTACGTTTTCCACGTTAATTGATTTTATGACCCTTCTTCTTTTCTTCTTTATCGGAGCCTCCGGTAAACTCTTTGATTTTTTTACCAATGTCGGTACTCTCATCCAGGGCATTGAAGAGGGAAGCAGCTTTATTTAGCGCAACTTTTCCCAGAATGTCCAGTACATATAAACTGGAAGAATCATTCACCAGGATGATGGTGCCCTTGACATCCCCGCCTTCCTCCCGGATGTACACGTCAATATTTTTGCCGTCTACCCGGCTGGTCAGCATTTCTTCGTAGCGCTCCGACCGATAGCCCGCCAGAAACTTCTGATAATCTGCGGCTGAAAAGGAAGACTCTTTATCTATCATCAAAAAGCGCATCTTTTCAATATCCTTGATGAGTTCATCAAAATCCTTATCCTCCTTTTGATTGAGCATGCGAAGGGTATTCTTGTAGAAATACAAATTCAACGACCCTCCGTATTGTTTGCTTAATTTTTCGGTGGTTTGAGTCTGCGCAAGGCCAACGAATGTTGACAAGAGCAGAATCATCATTGCTAATGGTCTTTTCATGATTAACGGTTTTGCGAAGTAAGGGTAGCTCCTTTGAGCAGCTCCGGTTCCAGATAGCCTCTTAGTTCAAGAGCCACTACCTCGTTCGATTCTTCAATTAAGATAAAATACAGATTTCTTCGTTTGCCATCGGGCCTTAAGTAAAATGATATTTTTTCACCCCGATCGCGTATGGTGGCCAATTCATCAAAGCCATCGCTTTTTAAAGACCGTAAAAACTCCGCTGAAGATCGAAAATCACGTTCCCACTCTTGTTGGGGGACGATTAAGGCACGTACATGTTTAATCTCCTGAAGGGCTTGCCGGAAGGGTTCATCTTCTTCAATCACCCATCCCATCAACATGCGGCACCACAACCCGCTTACGCTAAACGAGTGAACATTATCCCGATCGATAAATTGCTCCCGAAGTTGCTCATAAGATTCGCTTTGAGCGAAGGACAGATGGGAGAGCGATACCAGAATAACAAGAATGCCTATTTTTTTCATGGGACTATGGATTAGTACGAAAAAAAGAACGGCAGGATACAAGTATTCCAACTTATTTCCTGCCGGTGGTTGAATTAGTTCTTATCTTTTATTTTTTCCAGTTGCTGCAGTCCGTCAATATCCATCTTACGTCCCAGCTTGGATACCTGTTTCAGATCAATCTCTCCGAAAAGGCTCATCACCATAAAGTCTTCATTACTTCCCATCACCATCACCAGTTCATTGATTTTACCGGGAGACATTTCTTTGATGAAAAACTTAAAATCCTGATCCTTATCACGCACGCTCATCAGTTCTTCATACTCTTTGGCGGGAATCATGCTCATGGCCTCTTTATACAGTTCACGTGAATTCCGGGTATTTTCCTTTCCCAGGATGCGAAGTCCTTTGAGTTTGCTGATAGCATTGAGGATTTCCTGATCGTCTTTACTCTCCACCTCCATGTTGGTAAACAGATTGAACATTTTACTGCTCACCGTCACCTGGGTAAACGAATCGTCATTTTGATATTTACTGAAAAACTTGGTGATGGCATCACTTTGTGCTTGTGCGGCAACGACTGTTAGGATAGTCCACGCACCAATCATGATTATCTTTTTCATAGCTGTTGTTTTTTTCTTTTTAAATAGTTACTTCTTGCTTTTTATCTTTTCCCTGAACTTTCTCTTCGGCTTCGTTGAAGAGTTTTAGTTTGGAGGTTTCCTTTTGTGCCCGACCAAAGCCTTTTGAAATCATCATCAACGCTTTTTTGGTTTCTTCAAAAGCCAGTTTGGGATCACTATAGGTATCGAACACTTCGGGTGGATACGTTTTGCGAACTTCCTGCCGGACAAAGTGGATGGCCACAAAGACCACTGCTACGCCTGCTGCGATCCGGGCTCCGTTGTAAATCCAGGCCACACTTTTGGCTTTTGGTTTTTGCTGCAGCTGCCCTTTCACGTGCTGATCAAAAGAAACGTCTGTCAGTTGCTTTCGGGACTGTTCCTGAAAGTACAAAAACAAGGGTGCCGCTTCTTTCAGGTGTGCTGGCACTTCACTTTGGGTAAAAAACAATTTTAATTGTTGCTCTTCTTCCAGTGAAGTTTCACAGGCCCAATATTTCTCCAGTAATTGTTCAATATACTTAGAGTCCATAGGCATTTAGTTTAATCAGTTTTTCCTTGATGGCATTTCGGGCGCGGAACAGACTCACTTTTACCTGGTTCATATCCAGTTCCAGCATATCACAAATTTCATTGTAACTATACCCTTCCACATCCCGAAGGTGTATGACCTGTCTTTGCTTTTCCGGCAGCGTGGCCATCAGTTGGTTAATGCGCTGCATACTTTCTTGTTGTTCGGTCGTTTCATGCGGTGTTCCGTTTAAATCCCTCACATTTGATTCCTGATCCAGGCTTGCTGTGATCCTTCGTTGCGTTACCCGGAGACGATCCAGCGACAGGTTTTTGGTGATGCGCATACACCAGGCCTCCCAGTTCTGAATTTCATCTACCGATCCCTGATTCCGCCACACGCGTATCAGTACTTCCTGAACCACATCTTTGGCTTCCTCCTCATTGGCTAAAAGCCGCAAAGCAAAGCGATAAAGCTTGTTTTTAGTTGGCAGAACCCGGCTTTCAAAGAATTCTAGATTCATCGTTTCAAAGGCAAGACGGTGGGCGGACGGGTTTGTTACGGATGGATGTAAAAATATTCTGTTAGGTACAAAAAAAACAATGGCTAAGCGATGAAGAGGGGATTTCATTTTCGGCCCAGGATTGAGTATTTTCGATTCCGATGACCGAGCCTGATCAAAAAATTGTGGTTTTTGCTTCCTATGACACCGTGGTTCAGGCCAATCTGGCCAAAACCAAATTAGATGCGTATGGGATGCCTTGCTTTTTAAGTGGCGAGAATTTTAATAGCCTCTACCCTTTCCGCAACGAACTGTTTACGGGAGTTCAACTCCACATTTTTGAAACCGATTGGGATCAGGTAAAAGAAATTTTAGATACGGAAGCCCTTAATTAAAGAATAGCTTCCTCGATTGATATCTGCCCGGTCAGTTCTTCAACACAGTAAACTCAACTCGCCTGTTATTGGCACGGCCTTCTTCTGTATCATTGGTATCAATGGGCTTAGCTTCACCATACCCATGAGCCGTCAGACGGCTTGCATCAATGCCCTGACTGATGATGTAGTCTACGACAGATTGAGAGCGTCCTTGCGATAGGTTTGAGTTATAGGTATCCGATCCTTTGCTGTCCGTATGCCCGGCTATCTCCACTTCCAGGCGGGGGTTTTGTTGAAGAAACTCTACCACTTTGTTCAGTTCCGTGAAGGATTCGGGTTTGAGGGTGGTGCGGTCAAAATCAAAATAGATATTTTTAAGCACAATGGTTAATCCCACTTCAATGGGTGCTAAAAATACATCTTTCACCACCGGAGTCACCTCAGGATTGTTCACCTCTACACTATCCGCTCCATTCAGATACCCCTCTGCTGTTGCGGAAATACGATACCAGCCTAACGAAGGAATTTCTGATTGATAATTTCCGTTGGCAACCCTGGCTCCCAGGTTAGTGCCATTGCTGGTCATGACCAAACTGGCCTTGGCAAAGGGGATCACTTCATTTGTTTTTTTATCGCGCACACTTCCGTTCAACACCAGTTTTTTGGCGATGGGTGTCATGGGGATATTAACCACCACCGTAGTGTCGCTGTTGACTTTGGGCATGGTGAAATTTTTATCAAAAGGCAGATAGCCCATCGCTTTTGTTAAAATGTGATACTCTTTTACCTCGGGGAGTTTGGTTTCAAACTGTCCTTGTTTGTTGGAAACAAAGCCCATGGGAGTTTTATCCTTTAATGCGAGAATAACATCCGTCA
This sequence comes from uncultured Ohtaekwangia sp., assembly GCA_964439205.1. Classification (GTDB taxonomy): domain Bacteria; phylum Bacteroidota; class Bacteroidia; order Cytophagales; family Cyclobacteriaceae; genus ELB16-189. The sequence continues at coordinate 106,409 of CAYTNM010000011.1, read as the reverse complement.
TCATCGGTTGTTGGGTTTTCTGATCAAACACATTCCCTTTGAGAGTGATGGTGATGTTTTTAGGTTTGAGCAAAAACAAATCAAAGTTTCCACCTTCTGCCCGGGAGTTCATGCGTGCGGTAAAAATATTTCCATGGGTATCGATGGAGAAATAGGCATCAGCCGATCCGGTATTTATTTTGTTTCCGAGGTTGACCGGCTCTGACCACTGCGTCCACGTATCATCCAGACGGGTGGCTTTGAAGATATCCGTGTTCCCCACTTTATCTTTGGAGGGACGATCGCTGGCAAAATAAAGAGTCTTTTGATCCGGCCCGATAAAGGGTGCGTAGTCATCATAGGCCGAGCTAAGTTTCAGTTTGGATGGCTTGGTCCAATCACCGCCTTGTTTGCTGCTGATATAAAAATCACTGTAACGGGACCCGGCAGCTTCGGAGAAATAAAGAATCACATGATTGCCATCAGCCGAAAGGTTGCCTCCGTAAAAAACACCTTTATTCATCTTTTCAAATTCCGGGATTTTTAATTCAGTCCAACTGGCTCCATTTGGACTCACGAGTGAAAATCCCACTGAATTTTTAGAGCGCCCTCCCCGGATAAAGAGATTGCCATCGGGTAAAATGTTAAATACCTGGTTATAGCGGTTCTGATTAAAAGGCGGCCCCAGGTGTTTAGTCTGCGACCAATCGCCTTTATCATCTTGTGTGGTAACCCAAATGTCCTGACTATTATCCCGACCATAGGTGTTTTCAGGATGATTGAAGATGAAATAATAAATCTGCTTACCGTCATTTGAAATGATGGGAGATACGTCATCAAAGGTGGTGTTCACTTTCGTTGTACTCATGCGCACCAGTTCATACCGCGAACTGATTTCCTGCGCCTGTCCGCGTATCGCCAGCAAACAAATGACAACGATCATGCTCGTTTTTTTCATAGTCATGAAGATATTCGTATTCATACCTGGAAGTCAAGAAAAGTTACCTACCCGATCGAAGGAAGACTAAAAAATCCTCTTCCGCTCATATAAATAGCCAAAAGAATGATTCCCAGAGCAAGCGTATTGAATACAAACAACCGCTGATGTTTGGCTGACGCTTCAGTTAATCGCTTGGAGGTTGTCCGGGCCAGGGTAATGAGGACAATGGCTATCAACATCAGGCTGATGTGTTCCACAGCCCAATAGCGCAGCCCGGGCGTAGACATGGTATCGGAGTTGAACTGAACTTTGTCGCTGACAGCATACAATATCAGACCGATGACCAACTGGATATGCGTTAGAATCAGCAGCACCAGGCTAAGTTTGTTATCTCCAGATGAAAAAGGTTTTTTACCCTGCCATCCCAAAAATGATTTGATGATGACCGTGAGCAAAAGGACCAGCACGAGATAGCGCAACGAAGAGTGGGTATGGATTAATCCTGGATACATAGTTCAAAATTTGACGCAAGTTACGTCTTTACACAAGAATATTGAAGGAGTTTTTTACCTTCCGGAACAGGTGCCTGCCGCTATCCGGAAAGATCTGGTTTTTAATAGATTTGCCAAGCACTTTCGTTCTTCTTCGAATTCAATTAAAAAAACCAGAAATATGGTTAAAAGACTGATGATCCTAACCCTTGCACTGAATGTCTCGCCAACTGGTATTGCCTGAAGCGGTGCCTATAACCGGTTTACAATGCCATTAAAGGTTTTGGCGGTACTGCTCGTTTTGTTTTGTTGCCTTATGAAAGCCGTGGGTATCGTGGATTAATAGCTGGAGAAGTCTATGAAGAAAACGGGAAGTACTTCTGTGGGCAGGATGCAAAAACCCTTTCTCCAGACAAGCCCTGACCACGAAGTCAGGGCTTTTTTGTTACTTCGCTGCGTGAAAAAAGTTACGATCCTTCTTTGCTTTCTGTTTTCGGGATATCTGGCATGTGGGCAACAAGACACCGTGCATGTAGGCGCATACGTAATCAGCGTTCATGACATTAACTTCCGGGAAAAGGAATTTACCATACGCTTCTGGTTATGGTTTAAGTATAGCAATCCTGATTTTGACTTTACCAAACAATTAGACATCTCCAATGCCAAGTCGATTGAGCCTCCGGAAGTCATCACCGACAGCCTGGACGGCAAAGCCTGGGTCATCATGAAAATGAAATGCACCATGAAGCAAAACTGGAGTGTGCATGATTTTCCATTTGATCAGCAACATCTGAAGGTTCAAATAGAAAACACGTTGTTCGATAACAAAAGCCTGATTTTTCTTCCGGATACCGAAGGCAGTCAATTTGACTACAAAGAGGCGATTGACGGATGGAAAGTAAATAACTTCCAGGTGGTAGCCGGTACCAATGATTACGAAACCGGTTTTGGTGATACCACTCCGGGACGAGGGTTACAGAATTTTTCAACCTTTCAGATCGAAATGAATATCGAGCGAAATGCCTGGGGATTGTTTGCCAAAATTTTTCTGGGCATGTACATCGCCTTTCTCATATCCATGATCAGTTTTACTCCGCATCCGTCCGAAATGGAACCGCGCTTTGGATTACCGGTGGGTGGTTTGTTTGCTGCGGTGGGTAATAAATATATCATTGATTCCCTTCTTCCGGAATCATCCTCTTTTACCCTGGTGGATACCCTTCATGCGCTCACTTTTATATCCATTTTTGGAATTCTGTTAGTCTCTGCGTTAGCCCTTAAACTCTATGACAATGGGAAAAAAGAAGAAGCTGAAGCTCTCAATAAAAAGGGAGCCAGATTAGTAGCATTCCTTTTCGTTTTCTTTAATCTGGTCTTCGTGATCCTGGCTATCTGGTAGCGATGAAGGGTTACCTCACATATCCAGTATATACGCAAACATCAACGGAGCCACAATTGTGGCATCGCTTTCCACAATGAACTTAGGCGTTTCAATACTTAGTTTTCCCCAGGTAATTTTTTCGTTGGGCACAGCACCCGAGTATGATCCATACGAAGTCGTGCTATCGCTGATCTGGCAGAAGTAACTCCAGAACGGAACGCCATCGCGCTCTAAATCCTGATGCAACATCGGCACCACGCAAATCGGGAAATCGCCAGCTATACCGCCACCAATCTGGAAGAAACCGATGCCATGCTCTCCGGCATTGTTCGTATACCAATCCGCCAACCAAACCATGTATTCGATACCGCTCTTCATAGTAGATGCCTTCAACTCTCCGGTAAGGCAATAGGAAGCAAAGATATTCCCCATCGTGCTGTCCTCCCAGCCTGGCACAACCATCGGCATGTTGCGTTCAGCCGCGGCAATCATCCAACTATTCTTCGGGTCGATTTCATAATATTGCTGGAGATCCCCGCTATTAATCATGCGGAACATAAATTCATGAGGAAACAAACGCTCGCCTTTGTCTTCGGCATCTTTCCATACTTTAAACAAGTGGGCCTGCAATCTGCGAAAGGCTTCCTCTTCCGGAATACACGTATCGGTTACCCGATTCAAATGATTGCCCAATAAATCCCACTCATCTTGTGGTGTAAGGTCGCGGTAATTCGGAATTCGCTTGTAATGCGAGTGCGCCACCAGATTCATGATATCTTCTTCAAGGTTGGCACCGGTACACGAAATGATATGCACTTTATTTTGACGAATCATTTCAGCAAAGCTGATACCGAGTTCAGCCGTACTCATGGCCCCGGCTAACGAAACTAACATCTTTTTACCTTCGGCAATATGTTTTTTATAGCCTTTAGCGGCATCCACCAGCGCGGCCGCATTAAAATGGAGATAGTTTTTTTCAATAAAGGAAGAAATAGGTCTGTTTTGGCTCATGATTCGGTCAGATTTTGGTGCAAAAATACATAAACCTGATGAAAAGGTTGACACCGGCTCGGAGTTTACCTCACATGGTGTGTCCTGCAGCCATGCTGGCTTACCAAATCAAGCTAATCCAAGACTTGATGAATTTCTATTCAAAATAGAATTCAATTTAATTCATGCCGGAAACCCGCTAACGATGGTACTTGGATTGTTCTAAACAAAAAGAGTAATGACAGCAAATAACTTGCTCAACTCTACCGGAAAAAGTCTTTCTTTTCACCAAGTCAGTTCTGCCAAACGCACCTTCGCTATATTTTGATTCTTATATTGCCGGTATGAAAAGAATACCTGTCTTTCTACTATGCCTGTTCGCGTTAACCACGATCGCCCAATCACCCGATCAATTTACAAAAATCGATCAGCTCTTCAGCGCCTGGAATAACGCCACTCCGGGAGGCTCCATTGCCATTCAACAGGGTGACAAAATCATCTACCACAAAGCTTTTGGCCTGGCCGATCTGGAACATAACGTACCCAATACGATCGAAACAATTTTTGAAAGCGGATCGGTAGCCAAACAATTTACGGCCATGAGTATCTTGTTGCTCGCAGCCGAAGGCAAACTGGCACTTACCGATGATATCCGGAAGTATGTCCCGGAAATTCCGAAGTATTCGACAACGATCACCATACAAATGCTACTCAACCATACCAGTGGGCTGAAAGACTGGGGGAGCGTTGGCGCACTTACCGGCTGGCCTCGCACCACACGGGCTTACACGCAGGACCTTGCCTTGCAAATCATGAGCAATCAAAAATCTACCAACTATACGCCAGGCACTGAATATTCCTACAGCAATAGCAACTACTCACTTTTGGTGACCATCGTGGAGCGGGTGTCAGGCCAATCGCTGAGTGCATTTACTGAAGAAAAACTCTTTAAACCATTGGGCATGACTCACACCCAATGGCGCGACAACTTTCGGGAGATTGTTCCAAATCGTGCCGTGGCTTATCGAAAACAAAAAGGGGTGTACGAACAACTGATGCCATTTGAAGACATCCACGGTCATGGTGGCTTGTTAACCACGACAGCCGATTTACTAAAATGGAACTCCCTGCTGGAAACGTATGCGATCGGTGGCAAACAGGTGTACCAATGGCGGGTACAAAAAGGCAAACTAAGCAACGGAAAGGAAATCTCGTATGCAGCCGGTTTGTTTGTTGATAGCGTCTTTGGATATGATGAAATAAGCCATAGCGGAGCAACGGCCGGCTACCGGGCGTGGCTGGCGTATTATCCAGCGCTGAAACTTTCGGTGGTAGCTTTAAGCAACGATGGTAGCTTTAATCCCACGCGTGTGGGTGAACAAATAGTTGATTTGTTTATGCCAACGACCCTGGATGAGCCTATGAATCTGGAGCCCATGGCGATGAATGAACCCGCTGCAGAGTTTGTTTCTTCGTTGCCATCACTGGGAGAATCCGATCTCAAAAAATTTGAGGGATTCTGGCGCAGCGTCCGGCACATGGATGTTCAAAAAATAGAACGTAAAAATCAAACCTTGATCAATAATCAAGTGACTGCGACTATTATTAGCCGCGACACTCTTTTTTTTGATCGGAAATGGATTCGCACACAACCGAACCGGATGCTAACCATCCGAAGGGGGGACACGCTTTCCTATGTGAAAGTACCCGCACCCGATTTATCCCCAACATCGCTAACTGATTTGACCGGTACTTATCAAAGTGAAGAAGCTGATGCCACCTATCGTGTTGATCTGCGAAATTCGGAAGTATGGATTACTACCAATGGCTTGACTTCTTTTAAATTGAAGCCGTCATTCAAAGATGGTTTTTTTTCAGACGATGGTGACTTGTACGAGTTTAAACGAAACAAAAAAGGAAAGGGGGTAAAGCTATTGGTTAGCACAGCCCGGGCTACCCAGGTGTCCTTTACAAAAGTTCGTTAGCGAGCAGGGGGTTCCGGAAGCTTGAGTTGTCCTTAATTCAGGAAATTACGATATGGATAATCCATTTGAGGTAACCTCATTTCGTAATTAACCACTATCTTTATCATTTCATGATGCTTTTGGTTCGATTCCGCTTTTGGGTTTGCATTTCCCTCTTCTCATGTGCCAACGTTTCTGCCCAACCTGCCGAGGCTGAAAAATTTGAATTGGTAAAAGAAGACCCTCCTATTTTCATTCATGAGCGTTGGATTACCTTTCCTGGAAAGGTGCCTGCCGTTCGGGCCCGGGAAGTAAAAAGTGAGTTTCTCATTCGTACCAGTATTTATGAAATGTTGGCTATCTTGAAGAATGAATCCACCATCCAAACATGGCAAAAACATGTGAGCGAGTTTAAGGTGTACCCAGAATCGGATACCACTACCTGGCAGGAGTATTCCTATCATGAAATTCCCTGGCCGGTCAGCGATCAGGATCACTTCCTCCGATATCGGTTAGTAGAAAAGATTCCGGGGAAGGAGTTTTTCATCACGTTTGAATCCGTCATCAATGGTTCCTTAGCTCCTGTGCGCAAGGGAGTCACGCGCATGGAGTTGGCCGGCAGTTGGAGAATGGAACAAGTAACGCCCCATCAAGCAAAAATCACCTACCGGATTTTATCGATGCCCAGCAGCATCCCACGGATTTTCACGGATCCGGTCATCCGCAGTAATATGATGAGCACGATCAAAGCGCTCACAAAACTGGCGGAGGGACAATAAAGTTACTTCAGACTCATGGACTCGATTTTGGCTTCGTAAAGCACTATGTTGTAGTAATTCTTCAACAGATGCATTTCAATACCATCGCCCACCTGGTATTTTGAATAGACTTTCTTCTTTACATCAATGACGATATTTCCTATTTCAAGAACATAGGTATCTGTTTCATCCCCCTCTATTCGTTTATCGGTTACAATGCCACGCACAACAGTTTTTGTACCCTTCTTTCTAACGTCTTCATTCTTCTTTAAGATAATGCGGATTGAATAACCAAATAAACCAATCAATAAAACAACTGCACCTACCTCAATCAAAAACTTAGATTCCAGTTCTGCCAAAGTATGAATACTCAATAGCGCTATGGAAACAAATATCAACATCGCTAAAATTAAAACCAGAATATAAGTAATCCCCTTCTGCCGGAGTGTTTGCAAATCGTGCGTGGTCAGAGCAGTTTCTTGCTCATATTTCAACTCCTGACCTTCAGTTTTTAGGCGATCGATCTTACTTCTGATTTCTTTCTCTTTGCCCGAAATTTTTGTTCGGGTAAGCCAGAGTGCAAGAGCTCCAACCGCGAATGTTAAGGTAAAAACAAAGATATTTTTTATCTCCGAATCCGGGATAAAGCCAATGGTCAATGCCATTGTACCTACCGAACATATAGAGATGATAAGTGTACGTTTATCAAACATGTAAAAGATGTTTGGACATTAGAATAAAGTTAAGCAGCAAAAACGAAATTTCCCTCTAGCCGCACAAGATTGCTATTCGGCCATCACCGGTCTTCCCATGATTGCTTGGGCGGTGGCTTCGAGGATTTCAAAAGCACTCTCTGCCATCCGGTTTTCGGTGTCCAGCGTTGGATTAACTTCGACAATTTCCCAGGCAATCACTTTAGGATCCTTGGCCAGTTCTGCGTTAAGCTTTTTTGCTTCTTCCACGGACAAACCATTCGGTACCGGTGTTCCCGTTCCGGTGGAGACGCGGCTATCAATACTATCCACATCAAAGGAAACATAAATCAGATCGCAATGATCAAGCATTTGCAGCGCTTTCATGGCCATGATATCGGGTCCTAATTTTTTCACCTCCTCTGTCTCAATAAAATTGATGTTATACTTATTCATCAGGTAGTTCTCCGGTTTTTCAAAATCGCGCACCGCAATGTACACGATGTCTTCCGGGAGGATTTTAGGTGCAGGACCTCCCACCACTTTTAGTTCTTCCCAATATTCGATCGTTTCACCACGGGGGTCGTTTACCTTGCATTCCAGATTGTCTATCCCACAGGCCATGGCCAACGCCATCCCGTGCATATTACCACTGGGCGTTGTATAGGGTGTATGAATATCTGCATGGGCATCAATCCAAATGACGCCCAGGCGCTTTTTCGGATAGGCCTTGCGAATACCGGCAATTGTTCCAAAAGAAGTGCTGTGATCTCCGGCCATGATCAATGGAAAAAAATCATCAAATAGCTGCTCATATACTTCCAGGCACACACGTTCTTCCATGATCAGAACACCGTCAATAAATTTCGCATCCGTGTGTTTGGCTCCATCAAACAAAAGTTCGTTGACATTTTCTACTTCGATGGTTTCCACCTGCTTAAAAAAATCAGATTTCAAATCAAGACTGGCAATTTTAATAGCCTCCACACCCAGACTGGCTCCGCGCGTACCGGCACCGATTTCGGACTTTACTTCAATAATTTTTATCTCTTTCATAGGAAACAGAATTTACTTGCTTAAAAATTGGGAAAACACATACCAGGCCGTTTTCACGGCATTACCGCCAATACCCTCAGTAGTCGGGTAAGGCGTACAACCCACGATAAGGCAAAAATGCTGTTAGTTGTAGCATGCTGTTTTAGATGTACAAAGATGGTTATTTTTTGGGTTATCTGAGCTTTCCTGAAGGTTGAAATTTTCTTATTTTATTGTTGATAATCAGATAGTTATGGTTTTGTTTATGGTGCCAATACGAATCTAAAGATGAGAATCAAAAGGTTGCCGATGAGAGTAAAGGCCAGAGCCATCTTGCCTGATTGCTATTCGGATAGATTCAACGATGACTGACCTGGATCGGGAAACTTGAAAACCAATCCCTGAATAATTGATCCCTAACCTGATATGTGCTTATTTTGCAAGCTAATTTTTCCGACATAAAATAGATGAAGAGCTACCGCGAGCTAATTGAGCAAACCTTTGAATTTCCCCAAAAAGAATTTAAGGTGCGCGACCATGAATTACTGTTCAACGATGTGCCTTTGATGGACATTATCAAACAGTACGGTACTCCTCTCAAGATTACTTATCTGCCTCGCATCAGCGAAAACATCCGATTTGCGCAAGCTACTTTTAATGCGGCCATGGAACGATTCAAGTATCATGGCAAGTATACCTATTGCTATTGTACCAAATCCTCTCATTATGATTTTGTTCTGGAGGAAGCACTCAAAAACGACATTCACATTGAAACATCTTCTGCGTTTGACATCCCGATTGTACGAAGTCTGTATGAGCGGGGTAAAATCAGCAAAGAGACGTATGTTTTATGCAATGGTTTTAAAATGCCCAAATACCGGCAATACATTACGGACTTATTAAATGATGGATTCAATTGTGTACCCATTCTCGACAACCTGAGTGAAATTGATACCTATGAGCAGAATGTAAACCGACCCTATCAGGTAGGGATACGGGTGGCAGCAGACGAAGAACCTAAATTTGAGTTTTATACATCCCGGCTGGGGATCCGGTATAGTGACATCGTACCGCTGTTTAAAGAAAAAATTCAGCCCAGCAGCAAAGCATCACTCAAGATGCTCCACTTTTTCATCAACACCGGAATCAAAGATACGGCTTACTATTGGAGTGAGTTAAGCCGCTTCATTTTCAAATATTGTGAAATGAAGAAAATCTGTGACTCGCTGGATTCGATTGACATTGGGGGCGGCTTTCCCATCAAAACCTCTCTTACTTTTCAGTTTGATTATAAATACATGATTGAGCAAATTGTGGAGAACATCAAATGGATTTGCGAGAAGAATAATGTGCCTGTGCCTAACATTTTTACCGAGTTTGGTAGTTTTACCGTAGGCGAAAGTGGCGCTGTTTTATACAGCATGGTGGATCAGAAACTTCAAAACGATAAGGAATTGTGGTACATGATTGACGGATCATTTATCACCCATCTCCCGGATGTCTGGGGTCTTAATCAAAAATACATTCTTCTATCTATCAATAAGTGGGATGATCCTTATCATAAAGTAAACATAGGCGGCCTTACCTGTGACAGTCATGATTATTACAATAGTGAATCGCATACGGGTGAAGTGTTTTTGCCCATGATTACAGATGAGGAACCTCTTTATATCGGTTTTTTCCATACAGGCGCATATCAGGAATCGTTGGGCGGATATGGAGGCATTCAACACTGTCTCATTCCCGCTCCCAAACACGTGCTGATACACCGCAATGAAGATGGAGAAATCACGACCGAACTTTTCGCCAAGGAGCAAACCAGCGAAAGCATGATGAAACTGCTGGGATATAAAGACGAGGTAATGACAAAAATATAGGCCACTGACCTATGTGCGAACCTTTCGGGGGTGCATAATATGATTAGCCGCCTCCCATAAACTGTTAACCTGAACATCTGCCCGGTGTTCACGATCCACTTCATCACCAATCTGGATGGTTCGGATGCCTAGTTGACGGGCAGGAATGATATCCCGGGTGCGGTCACCAACCATCCATGATTGTCCAACATCCACACCATATTTGGCAATAGCCTTTTCAAACATGAGCGTCCCCGGTTTGCGTGAGAGCGATTGACTCACAGAGGGATGATATGGACAATAATAAAAATGATCGATTACGTGCTCACACGCATCCTGCAAAAAAAGGTGGCAAAGATCCATCTGGCGCTGGGTATAAATCTTTTGGGCAATCCCCGATTGATTGGTGACCACGACTAATAGATACCCGGCTTCCTTAAGGGCATACAATGCCTGTGGCACCCCCGGTAAAACAGTAAAAGCGGTAGTCCGGTAAGTGTACTGAGGGTTGTCTTTATTCAACACCCCATCGCGATCCAGAAAAATACAAGGTTTGGTAGCTTTCATCGGCCACCAAATTCGCAATTCGAACGCAAAAGTGATGACCGCTTTTCAAATTCTTTGTCTATTTTTGAAAATACCTGAAAAGTAGTGAACAACGCTGTTGTAGTCATTCCCACGTATAACGAGAAGGAGAATATTACCCTGATCATTGATGCGGTTTTTTCACAACCGAAAGACTTTGACATCCTGATCGTAGATGATAATTCTCCTGATGGCACGGCCGAACTGGTGAAAGATTTACAGCAAACCTATAACACCCCGGAAATCACAAGACTCCATCTTCTCCAACGGCAAGGTAAACAAGGGTTAGGGACGGCCTACCTGGCAGGGTTTTCTTATGCTTTGGACAAGGGGTATGAGTATATTCTGGAAATGGATGCTGACTTCTCTCATGACCCTAAAGATTTAGTACGGTTATACCTGAGTTGTTCAGAGGGTGGGCATGATGTATCGGTTGGCTCGCGTTATGCTACCGGAGTGAACGTGGTCAACTGGCCCATGGGCCGCGTGCTCCTTTCGTATTTCGCAAGTGCCTATGTGCGTATGATTACCAACATCCCCATTCGTGATACTACTGCTGGTTTTGTATGTTACCGCAAAAAAGTTTTAGAGACCATACCTTTGAAAGAGGTGAAGTTTGTGGGATATGCGTTTCAGATCGAAATGAAATTTACGGCCTGGAAGTACGGTTTTTCATTAACAGAAGTCCCGATCATCTTTACGGAACGGGTAAGAGGTCAGAGTAAACTATCCGCAGGGATTTTTAAAGAAGCATTTTTTGGAGTCATTCAAATGACGATACAAAGCTGGTTTCGAAAGTATATTACTCCCTAATCCCAACATGAATTCTTCAGCCATCGCTTACCAGTTTTTTGATGGAAGTGGTAATCAATATACCATTTCATTAGTTGAGTTAGTTTATAATCCTGTTCAACCCATGGAAAGTTCGTCCGGAGTTTATAGTGGAGGAAAGCCTGTCATCATTCCTTTGAAATCAGCTCAATTCATGGCCCTTTCAGAACTACTGGAAAAGGGGATCAATCAAACCACGCTTCATCTGAAAGATCGGATCAAACGCAGCGGTGTGATCACAAAAACCCGCCAATCGACTTCGGTAAGTGTTATTTTAAGTCCGGGCTCACCAGAACTGAGGGCCTTGGAGGATGCGTTACACACCCTTTTAAGGTAAGTTAACTTATCCAATTCCATTCACAACTTGCTTCGTGTAAAATGGCTTAGTACCTTGATCCACTTAAACCACTGATCGATTGCTATAAACTTATGAGTCAGGAAAAGATCAATCCCCCCCAACCGACCCGGTTTAAGCACCGCGACATCAAGGTGCACTCTTCCGATGAATGGATGGCTGATGCCACTAAAAAATACAGGAAAGTATATGACCGTTATGAAACTACGTATATCCGGGCAGAGTTTTCATTTTTCAATAAACTTTTTGATGAGTCAGACTGGGAAGCCTCTTTTCGTCTGAAGTGTTATCACGTCAATGGCAGCCAGAAGAATGAGCTTTGTAACCTGGAGCAAAAGAGGGTTGTTTCCAAGGATGAAAACATTGTCTACATCCGGCAATCGTGGGGAAATGCCGCTCCGGGGGCTTATTGGCTTCGGGGTGACTATCAGTGGGAAGCATATATCGATGAAGTCAAAGTTGGGGAAACTAAATTCTATGTGGAGGATTTAGGACAGGCCAAGGAAGGTGAAAATCTTTATTTTGATATTGAAAGCATCCACCTCTTTGAAGGAGACTCCAAAGCCAGCACCCTGCCACAAAAAAAATATCTTCGCACATTCAAACAAACCGAAACCCGATTTGTCTGGTGTGAATTCAAGTTTAAAAACAAAAGCGCCAAAGATTTCTATACCGAAATCTTCTTCAATTTTTACAATGATGCTGGTCAGTTAAAAGGAAGTCATGCCTACATGACGTATGTTAACGTAAATACTGCCAACCAAATATATACGATATACCCAGGTTGGGGAGGAGATACCCCCGGTAGATGGAGCAACGATCTATACACGATGGAAGTCGTATTTATGGATCAACTGCTGGCGACCGTTCCTTTTCAGGTGGCAACCGATTGGGAAGAAGGCAACGCTGCCGTACTTACCGGAGCTGACATGTTGAAACAGGTAGTCAAAGGCAGCTCCACCCCTACGCAAAACCAAAATCCTGACAATCTACTTTACGAAAGTCTGGCAGAACTCAATGCGTTAACAGGTTTAGAAAAAATTAAGAATGAGGTGAACGAAATGGTTCAGCTTGTCAAGTTTTATCAGGAGACAGGGAAAGACGTGCTGAGTAAGTTTTCCCTCCATACGGTATTCACCGGAAACCCAGGAACCGGTAAAACCACGGTGGCTCGTATTGTTGCCAAAATCTATAAAGGACTGGGTATCCTTGAAAAGGGTCATCTGATAGAAGTGGATCGGGAAGGTTTGGTGGCAGGATATGTGGGACAAACCGCCATTAAATCGGCTGAAAAAATTAACGAAGCCATGGGTGGAATTCTTTTTATTGACGAGGCTTACTCGCTCGCCCAAGGCAGAGGTTCACAATATGACTTTGGTGGGGAGGCCATTCAGGTCATTTTAAAAAGAATGGAAGATCATCGCGGAAAATTTGGAGTGATTGTCGCGGGGTATACAGATAACATGCACGAATTTATTTCGTCCAATCCAGGGTTGAAGTCGCGCTTTGATAAGTATTTTGAATTTGACGACTACTCACCTGAAGACATGCTCACCATCGCCTTATCCTTGTTTAAAAAGGAAGAAGCCCAGCCGGATCCCGCGGCCATCGATCATTTAAAAAAATACTTTTCACATGTTCATGAAAACAGGGATAAACATTTCGGCAACGCCCGAACCGTTCGTCAGGTGGTTGGTGAGTCTATCAAAAATCAACACTTGCGGCTGGCGGCTATGAAAAAGGAAGAGCGAACCCCGGAACTGATGGCTACAGTGCTCCTGGAAGATGTGCGGGAATTTGAAATCAAGGAAGAACGCTCGTCCAAACCACGGATTGGATTTAAGGCAGGTGGACAATAACGATTAAACATAATTTAATCCTAAATCACTTTTTTCAAGCGCTCCACCATTTCCAGAACGGCCGGACATACCAGAGTGTTCTTATGCGTGAGTTCCAGGATCTGAACCATTTTTTTTCGATTGGTGTGTGGATATTCGCGGCAGGCCTTGGGTCGATCGGCATAGATTGAACAATGATTTTCTCCATCCAAAAACGGACAAGGAGAAGATTTGAGTACATAATCCTGATCTTCATCTATCCGCAAATACTTTTCCATAAAATCACCAGGCTTGACGCGGAGCGCTTTTGCTGCTCGCTCAATATCCGCTGAGTAAAAGATAGGACTGGTAGTTTTACAGCAATTGGCGCACGAGAGGCAATCCATCTCTTCGAATACTTGCTCGTGTGTTTCATGAAAAAGTTCATCCACTTTGCGTGGATTTTTATGTTTTAATCGTTGTAAAAACCTCTTATTCTCGTCCGATTGCTGATGAGCTGTTTTGTTAAAAACCAAAAGGTTAATTTCCATGTGCAGTATCAAAGATAAAGTTCCTAATTCTTTATCCCAAGACAACGTTGATCGGTTTTTCCAGGTCTTTCTTACTGTCTTCAGGTTGTACACTGAGAGAGGAGGGTAATGTAATGGTAAATCGGGTGTATTGTCCGGATGTCGACTCTGCCTGAATAGTTCCTTTCATCACGGATAGACAACGACTAACGATGTATAACCCCAAACCACTTCCTTTTGATTGCGTGCTCCCTTTATAAAACATATCGTAAATATGCGGCAATACTGTTTGTTCAATGCCAACACCATTATCCTCAACCATAATTTCGCAATGGCTGCCATGGGACGTAACCGTAATCTCCACCCAAGGCTCCGCTGACTCTCCCAGGGTTACGAAGTAAACGGCATTCTCTATCACGTTGGTAAGCACAGTTTCGAGAAGAAGTGGATAGGTTTCTAAGGTAATATGTTCATTACCATGAATAGAAAGAAAAACCTTATTGCTCTCCAGCAGCGGTTTCAATTTTTGTTTGAGGGTATTCAGTACCTGAATCAAAGGTACCTGACTCTCTTTCGAAGGTGAGTTAATCTGGCTGATGACGCTGAGATGTTTCAGCAGTTTATCCATCCGATCTGTCGATGAGGTAATCTTTTCCAGCAACTCCCGGGGCTCAATGTAGCTGGCAATATTACATATTCCAATGATGGAGGCCACCGGTGTCCGCAAATCATGAGATGCCCGATAAAGAAAGGTATCGAGCTCCTTATTAGCTTCACGCAATAGCCTCGTTCGCTCCGTTACAATATCTTCCAGATTCTCATTGATAAGTTTTATCTCATTGTTAGCGTCCTGGAGAGCTTTGCGTTGCTTTCGTTGGCGGGAACCAAACCTGACCAGAATCAGGATAATGATGGTTAATAAAATAAACAATAGTATTCCAAAAAGCAACTGTTGCTGAGAGACTTTCTCCTGCTCCAGTCTTAACTGTTCACTTTCGGTGAGTTTAGTCTCCAGATCCTGAATATTGAGGTAGCGTTCTTTTAACGAGCTGATCACTTGTCTGTACTCACTTTGATTGCGATCAAATCTTGCCCTGTTTTCCATTAACAACTTCTCGAGCATTAAAATATCCTCCAACAAGCGACTCCGCATGTTGTCATCCAGATTGACAATTCCCTTTGAGAGTTTGATATTTAGCGCGGCTATCTGCTTATCAAATTCCAGTTTCTGGTTATTCAGTTCTTCGCCTTCCTCTTCAGCTCGTTTGATTAACTTTTTGACATCGTCCGTCACCTCCGTAGAATCGCTAATAACAAATGAGTTATCAGGAGTTGGGGTGGCCGATTGTTGAATCTGCCGGATCAGTATATTGAATTTGGCATCAACCTGTTGCTTTTGCTCGTCTGTCAGATTCTCCATTGACAGATCTTTCATCCATTGATAAAATGATGAAAGTGTACTGATGGTGTCCAGCAACGTCATTTGCTGACTGTCTTTCGGTGTAGCTGAGATTACCGGAAGAGAAGGACTTGGTAATTTTTCCTGGATTTCGTCCATCACAAGTTGAATCATTTCCGGAGTCGTCTTCAAACGAATTGGCTGATATCCTTCCATGGCAAATTGGTTGGGCGACACAATGCGTTCATCTGTCTTTAATGGCAATTCTACTTTCCCCGTAGCGCCAGACCGAACACGGATCCTTCTGGATCCTGAGAAAACCACTTCTTTCTGGGAAATAGGATTCTCTTCTGTGTCTACAATTTGCACAGTTACTATCTGGTAATTTCGTGGACGGGCCAGTATCTCCACTACCCCCTTACTGAAATTCCAGGAGGCTACTTCCCATTTTTGATCTTTCAGCTCAATCAATTGAATGGGAGTATCAATGTCAGGCAATTCCACAAAAGCTGAACCCTTCTCATTTACCACTACGTTGATAGCATTATTCAATCGTAACTCCATGGCTGGCAGGGGTTTCAGTTGCTGATCAAAGATTTTAACCTGAATCATTTGTTTACTTTGCGCATGGCCAGTTTTATAAATGATACATCCTGCCAGAAGGATCATCAGACATGTAAGAATTCTGTATTGCATGTTTACCTGTAAATCCATTAATCAGTAATGGTTTGAAATATATCTTTCACTAAAACAATCTCATGAATCGTTGATTCTTTCTTTTGCCGGGGCACGTTCAGTACGGCTACACTCTCGATGCCTGACGCATCCCGCACATGAATGGTATATTTACTGAAGTAGGGCAGCGTGATGGAAAAATTTCCGCGTTCATCCGAAGCAGATTCATGAACTTTTACCTGACGGATGTTATCAATCACTAAAATCTGAGAATTCGCCAGCACCTGCGTGGCGGATGAATCGCTCCAGGAATGATCCTTTTGTTTGATTACACCTGTTAATGTTAGCGGATAAGACTGCATATCCATATCAAATTCGTAAAGATCATCGTCTAGTCCTCCGCGCTTACGATTGGAACTCAGAAAACCATGTGTTGTCAAAGAGTCTGTGAAAAATATCCCAAAGTCATCCCCTGAAGTATTCAGGGGATAACCCATATTGAAGGGTTCAGCAAATCCATCCACGAATCTGTCAGCACGATAGATATCTGATCCCCCGAGACCCGCCAGGCCGGTGGACGAAAAGAAAAGACTGTTCCCAAATATCCGGGGATGCGTTTCCTCCAAAGGGGTATTAATGATCTTACCAAGATTTTGAGGCGCGGACCATTTATTATTGATCCAGATAGACTGATAAATATCATTTCCGCCCTCACCGCCTGGCCGATCAGACGAAAAATAAAGGATCTTTGCCTTTTCATCTATAAAGGGATCACGCGTTGAGAAAGGAACTCCATTATATTCAAAAGCAGCAGTTACTCTCCAGTTTCCCTTGATTCGTTCGGCAAAAAATAGCCCCAGGTTTCTCCTTCCCAGCCTGTCTCTTTGATCCATGGTAGCGGTAAAAACCATTCGTGATTCGTTATCGTATAACATGAAGCTACCGAGATTCCCATCTGGAGCCAGCTTGCTATGATCACTGACCCCAGGCTTGGTAAACATCATTCCCCAACCGTCCAATAAAGTATCTTGCTTTTCATAGGCGACAAAAAACCGAAAGAACGGCTGGAGAGTAGAAGCATCTATTTGTTTGACCGGAGTATTGCTGCTTCGATTTGATAAAAATAGTAGTCCGTCATTTACAGGAATACCTGCCCACTCTGCAGCCTCTGTATTTACCGAAAGTGCCCGAACAGCTATATGTATGGAATCTTCCCAAAGATATTTCATGTTTGAAATCCGCCATAGTTTTTGCATGATCCAATCCTGCTCCGACTGCGTCATTTGATATTTTTGATACACTTTAAATGCGCGATCCCATTTCTTAAGCGATAGTAGTGCTTCTGCATAGTATATGAGATCCACGTCTTCCCAGGAGGGTTGAGTAGCATCAAAGCGATCGTAGGCATCCACGCATAACGTGTATTCCTTTATCCTAAAATAAGAGCGCCCGAGCATCTTGTGATTACGTCTGCCAACAGGGGCACGATTATATACAGCGATGGCCCGAGGTAAATCACCAACATTAAAATATTCCTGAGCCAATCGGGCATCTGACTTCCAAATGTCCCATACCGACTCCTGAGCCCAAGAGGTATGCACAGTTGCGAATAAAAGCAAGATGGTGATCACTGTACGCATCAGATTCTAGGTGATTTAATTCCTGATTTTTGATACTTGAACAGATAATGAACCATGAATTCATGTGATCCTGCTCCCAGCCGCGTGACTAAACCCATTGGGTAATCATACGCATATCCTACATGAAGTTGTGGTGTGACCTTGGCGCGAAAAATATACCCTAAAGATTCGTTCAATCGGAATGACAGTCCTGCCGTAAGCACTTCCTTGTAAGTAAAAGCACCTGTTACATCCATTGAAAGAGGTAACAACTGATAGTGTTTGAGTAAGATTGCGGGTTCCAATACCCATACAGATCCTAATGGGATTTTGTACTTCGCAAAACCAAACAGGTTTATGTTCCGGAGTTTAAAAGAAGCAGTATCATTAATTTGTACTGATTGATTCAGCCATCCGGGAGCCGAGATCCCCACATGCAATCGTTGACTTCGAAAGTAAATACCCGCTCCCATGTCGATAAACATCTCATTGAGTCTAAACTCAGACAGTTTGGGGTCTAAAGAAGATGTTCCTACAAGCGAAGCGTAGTCGGATTTGACATGTTGCAAACCCGTTTGCAACCCCATCGACAGATAGGCGCGCGGGGCTACCTGTAGGTGATAGGCCACACTGGCCTGAACAAAGAGATTCCGATGAATGCCGATTTTATCATTCGATATAAGCAACCCGAGACCAACTTTCCTTTTTCCAACGGGTGTTTGCAAAGCCAATGTTTGGGTGGTGGGTGCTCCCTCCACACTTCTCCATTGATGTCTGTTTATCAAAGTTATGCTCAGGGATTCCTCACTTCCGGCATAAGCAGGGTTAATCACTAATCCGCTAAACAGGTATTGTGTAAACTGCGTGCGCTGTTGACCTTTTACAGTGGATGCCATCACCCACAGAATAACGATCATAAATCTCCATGATTGTATAGGCTTCATGGCAATACTTCAATAAACCCTTCTCGCTTAACTTTTTGACTTCCAGCTTCGATGTCAATCGAATAAAAGTAGGTGCCCGTGGGAACCCGTGAATTATTTTTGGTCAACCCATTCCATCGCACGGATTGATTATTGTATCCCGTGGCTTCATAAATAACACTCCCCCACCGATCAAATACAATAATAGAATTAGAAGGATACCGATCAATATTGACAATCTCCCAAAAATCATGGTAGCCATCACCATCGGGTGTCAATAACTTGGAAATTTCAATGGATATTTCCGTCCTTTCAATCGTAACGTTGAATGTGCAGCTAGCCGACTTCCCAAGCCCATCGGTTGCCACATAACTCACCTGTGTAGATCCGACCGAAAAGCGAGTGCCTGGCGCATGAGATCGCTCGATGACCAAAGAACCACACCCGATGGTAAACAGTGGTTCTTGCCAGGTGACCAGTGCGGTTTCCGATTCGTCTGATGCCAACCTGATATCAGCCGGACAATTAGAAACCTCTGGCAGTTGATCGTCTTCAACCACTATGGTAAACTGGCAAGTAGCTGTATTTCCCTGCGTATCTGATGCCGAATAAATGACCGTAGTCGTACCTATTCCAAAGGTAGCTCCAGAAATAAAGTTGCTAGTGTTGGAAGATATTCCGCAGATATCCGAAGCCATGGGTGGTGTCCAGTTAACAACGGCCTGGCAATTGGCATCGGCTTGAACTCTAATATTCGAAGGACAATTGGTAAAAACAGGAGGTGTATTATCTACGACCAACACATTAAATGAACACGTGGTTGAATTACCGGAACCATCTGTTGCCTGATAACTGACCACCGTTGTGCCAATGGGAAATAAAGTTCCGGACAAATGAGTGCCGATGACGTTGGTTACTGCGCAATTGTCAGTAGCCGTTGGTAGAGTCCAGGTGGCTATCGCTTCGCAACTGGCTGAAGCCGCTACAGAGATATCGCCTGGGCACGAAGTAAATGAAGGCGGTGTTACATCATTTACGGTAACCGTAAACGAACAAAGGGTAGTATGACCCCCTCCATCCAAGGCTGTATAGGTTACCGTAGTCGTGCCTTGAGTGAATAAATCGCCCGGATTATGGGTAGACGAAACCGATGGTGTTCCGCAATTATCAGTAGCAACTGGAACTGACCACGTTACAGCTGTTGAACATGTAGGACTGCTGCTTACTGTAATATTGGTCGGACACGAACCAAAGGCCGGAGGACTATTATCTGTCACTTGGACCGTGAAAGAGCAGGTGCCCGTATTGCCAGTAGCATCTGTGGCTGAGTAAAGGACAGTAGTAGTTCCGATAGGAAAAATGCTGCCCGGAGCATGCGTTGCTGCTGTCGAAGATATGGCACAATTATCACTGGCCATCGGAGGCGTCCAATTGGCAACTGCTTCACATGAGGCATTTGCTGAAAGTATCAAGTTTGTTGGACAGGATGAAAATATCGGAACAGTAGAATCAATAACTGTGACGTTAAAAGAACATGTGCTTGAATTGCCATAACTATCGACAGCGGTATAAGTAACAGAAGTTGTTCCCAGCATAAATGCGTCACCCGAATTTTTGGTGCTGCTGAAACTAGCCAGCGTGCAGTTATCCGTGGCCGATGGAGCTGCCCAAAAGACAGCAACTGAACAAGAAGATGTCAAAGGTTGAACCATATTGGTTGGGCAACCGGAAATTACTGGAGGAGTGGTTTCAATGGAAGCCGGAGCACAGCATAGAGCCCCACCATTGAGGCTTTGACCTGAAACCACCGTAAATGCCCCATATGAACTACCCACAAAAGTACCACCCGCACAAAACGTGCTTATGGTTGCATTGGGCAATCCATTAACAAGAATAGTAATCGCTGGTCCTACAAACTTATCAGTCGGGATAGAACCTGTAAAAGTGAATACCCCTCCAGGATTAACGATACCATTAAATACCACGCCTAACTGATCGCTTGCTTGTATGGTAGATGGTGAACCTCCATTAAACAACAAAGTAAGCGAGGTATAGCCCCCAACGCATGTTCCACAATTGGAACTGGTTGGACAATTGCAACCTTGAGAAAAACCTGCAAGGTTTTGGCAAAAAAATACTGCAAGAATGAAAAACACTCTGCGGATGGCCATTGAAGGGTTCAGGTAATAGGTTGAGCTCGAAATTTAAGCCAAAACCCATTACAAATGCTAAAAATTAGGTAAACAGGTGTTTGAAAGTGATCAAAGGCCCCTTCCAGACGGTGGGGATGGCTGGTATTACTTTACCCCCCATATCTATTACCTACGGCAAAGTGACCGGTAGCTACAGAACTCACAATTTTTCTGGTGGGTCGTTTGTTGAAAAGGTTTCGAAGGATCGTATAAATCCTCCAGGGTTTGCTTCAGCAAGCTTGCAAAAGCAGTTTGATGAGATGCAATATCTGTTAACGGCTGTTTATCCAAACGAAGTCCAAACGCAAAGATACTGCTGAATAAATTGGTGCGATTAAATAATCCAGGCGTGATCGGATATTTAGTTGATTTCTTCAATTGATACGCATGCGCGTAGAGAAACGTCTGAAAGGCTGCTTTGTTTCGGTTGGTATTTCTGGCAAACATTGAATCGATCCCGGCAAACTCAAGTTTGTCAGCGCCTGTTTTATAATCAATTACCCGAACTCTCTCATCCTTTTCATCGGCCCGGTCAATCTTGCCACCAATATGAAGTGATCGTTGATCATTCAATACAACTGAAAAATCGAACCGGTCTTCCAGCATGGTCAATGTGAACGGTGCGTAATTTTTATCCAGTTCCAATATCCGTGATACAAAGGCTTCCACCACTTCTTTCACAACCACGCGTTGACCCTCGTAACGTACTTCCTGATCTTCGGCCAGAAAGTATTGTTTGCGAAAAGCCCGATCAATTAATCCTTCAATAGAAGCTTCGGCCTGCTCAATATCAGATCGTTCAATCCGATGCTTGGTTGTCTTTAACGGCTCATAAAACCAATGAATAACATCATGCAAAATATTTCCAAATCTACGCGCATCCACATCTTCTTCCACCTCATCCGCTTCCTTTAATAAAGCCAAATGCTTTAAATAAAAGCGGAGTTCGCATTCGATAAAATCATTCAGACTGGAAGGTGACAAGTATGATTCACTGGAGCCGCCTACCTGCATGACATATTTATCCAACTGCTTCAGCACTTCAGGCGTCTTGGCCACTTCAATTGCTTCTGAGCGGTGTACATGAATGGGATGATGAAGAACCCTGCGCTGGATTTCCAACCCTGACTCCAGCAATAATTGTTGCACATAGCGGCTCATTTCTCCATTCCCTAGTACATCGGGTTCGGTATTGTAGTACATCTCTACATGGCCAGCCCGTTGAAGCAATCGATAAAAAAGGTAAGCGTAAATGGCATCCTGATGATCATGCGATGGCAAACCATAGGCCTTACGAATCGTATGAGGAATGTAAGAACCTTGTCGCTGACCAGCCGGAAGCAGTCCTTCATTCATGGAAAGCAAGATCACGTTTTCAAAATCCAGATTACGTGTTTCCAATACCCCCATGATCTGGAGGCCCTGAAGCGGCTCACCGGAAAAAGGAATTTTTTGTGCCTGTAATATTTGCCTGAATAGTTTTTGAAATCCCCGCCAATCCGGCCAGCGATCGCTATCTTTGAATATCCCCTGAAGTCGTGACAGGTGCTGGTAAAAATGAAAGGCATACTCGCGATCAAAACTTTGTTTATCTGAAAACGAAGCTCCGAGGTATTGAATCAGTTCTACTATATAATCAATAGCGGCAGGAGGTTCAATCGCACGAAAGATCAATGCGAAAACCGGATGAACGGACTCCAATTCTGCGGTAGTAATCCGTATCCGGTTTTTCCGTGTGATCGAATCCTGCCAAGCCAAAGAGTCTCTCTCTGCCAATCCCAGGATATAGGCATGCCCCAAAATACCGGTCACTTCGCGGTGGGCCAGCGATTCTCCTTTGCGTTTCACCTGCATCTCAATGATCAAATCCAGCAATGCAAAGAGCGGAGTGGCCCGAAGCGGAAAGCCCATGGTCACGTTCATGGTGGTTAACTCCTGAGGGAGTGAATGCATAACTGCCAACAAAAGCGACTCGTCCGGCAATACGATCACAGTTTTACTCAACTCACTTTCACGGTTTTCCACAGGAAGCTTGTCTACTATTTCTTTTACCCGGGCACCGGCTAACTTGGCCTGACCAATGCGTTGGGATACACCAGTCAGCCAAAGGTTTTTCTTGCTTTTCAAATGAGCCGGCCAGGATGCCGGAAGGGTGTGACGCAGAACAGGATGGGTAGCGTACTGTCGGGCAAACATCCCAGCCTCCTGGTGTTTATCATTCACATAATAATCGTCATAATCCCAATAAACACGGGCGCCCTGAGCTACATAACTTGCCAGCAGCCATTCTTCGGTCCGAGTTAGTGCGTTGAATCCGGCAAAAATCAAGCGCTTGCATACTTCTGCCTCCGGTGGTTTTCGTTCCAATAAGTCAGCTACCTCGCGATGAATCATTCCCTCATATCCGAGTTTTTCTTTCGCCAAAGACTTGACATATTCGGTATATACTGCGGGCAGTTTTCTCCATAAATGCAGAAACTCTTCTTTGGCATGAGATGGCTTATCTTCAAAATGAATCCAGAAGTCTCTCAAAAATTGTTTCTGTTCATCTGTGAGATAATCAAACGTTTCGTCCAGCTCTTTTAATTTGCTTAAGTCCTTAAACAGCAACTGGGCATTCACACGATACTTATCCACTTCGTCAAAGTCACGCAACAGCATTTCTCCCCAGAAATAAAACTTATCAAACGGCTCATCTTGTTTAAGCACGTTGGTATAAACCTGATATAGCCGATAAATCAAGGTGAGTCGATCTGGCTCTTGTAACGAGCTATGTTCTTTAAAAAACTCTTCAATACTCATTAACCGGGGCGACCACTGAGGTCGCGTAAGGGACTGTGAAAGAAATTTTTGAAAGTATAAACTGGCTCTGCGGTTAGGAAAAACAAGCGTGAGTTGCTCCAGCGGAGTGGACTGTTTCAGGATATCCTCGGCCAGTTCCTGTAAAAAAGGTTTCATTAGAAAAGTGTTAACGATGAACCTTGAACTACTTCCTCTACTTCCAAAGTCGGCAGATACACCAGATAGGCTTGTACGTGAGGATAACCCATACTGGTCAGGATACCGGCATATTGCTCCACTTGCTGCCGATCCATCGACTTCCGTTCTCCGGTTTTATAGTCCACCAGAATGGTTGTTGATTTCCCCATCATGACCCGATCGATCCGCTTGACCGCACCCCCGGGGATTAACACCGGAGCTTCGGTTTTAACTTTCCAATCGGTACCAAACCAGTTTTTCATAAAAGGGTGTTCCACCACTGACTTCACGCGTTCGTATAATTCACCTACCACTTCAACAGGTAATGGATGTTGTTGAATAAAAACATCCATGGCCGATTTCCAGTTTGTTCGATATAAAATGTGTGCCATGGCCTGATGCAGCAATATTCCTGAATTTATTTTTATTCGTTTTTCGCTGATTTGCTCATCAAAAAATTCACGGCCATTGCGTTTAATTACCAGTTTAGTGCGCCAATCGTTTGACATATAGCGCGGCAAATCAATTGCCTCCATGGAAGTGATGGCTGGGGAAGAATCCTCTTCAACCAGACTCCCTGATTCAAATTGGAGATTGCTGAAATGTGTTGCCAATTCAGGATGACGGATGAGTGTTTGATACATCACGTCTGTGGTTGTGGCTAACTTATCTGCTTTGCCCGGCTGGGGGGCCAGCACGATCAGTCCCCGCTCAGCTCTGGTAAACGCTACGTATAGCAGGTTCAGATTGTCCAGGTGAGCTTTCGTATATTCACTGGCATAGGCTTGCGCGAAAACGGTGTTTTCCAATTTTGATGAATATCGAACGGCCACCGGACCCATAACTGAAAACGGAGAATCTGTTGATTTCACCCACAACAATGGAGATCGTTCGTGGTTCATCTTCCAATGGCAAAAAGGAATAAGCACATACTTGAATTGCAGCCCTTTGGATTTATGGACCGTCAGGATGGTCACTGCATTAACAGACCCCGACACCTGAATGGATTTTTTACTTTTATAAATCTCCCACCACTCCAGGAAAGAAGTGAGATCTGTCTTCTCTTTTGCTGAGAATTCTAACACCAAATCCTGAAATGCCTGAAGATAAGCCATCTCTTCCGGGCGGGCACCCAGATTAAACATGCGGATCAGTTCCTCTGTCAATTCAAACAGGGAAAGTTTAGTCAGATATCTGGCCTGAAGAATAAATTCTTCCGGTATGAACTCGCTTAACTCATGACGCTGGGCTTTTGCAAAGATATCTTTCGCCTTTTTGTTGGTTGCCAATTCATAAGTCAATTGCGCCCGGGCAATGTTATCCTGAGGGTTTTTCAAATAGAGAAAAGCGCTGATCAAGACATTGACCGACCAGGAGGTATCCAATCTCAGCGACTCATTGGAAACTACCTCGTATTTGAATCCAGGCTTCGCCTGGGGCGAATGCTGATAGTGCAACAAATAATTAGCGATGCGCTGACCCTCTTCATTCTTCCGAACCAGAATGGCAATATCCTTTAACGCCACCTTTTGTTGCTGAAGTTTCTCTAACCAGCCGGGCAACAAACCCAGCGCCTGATCTTCAAAGCTTTCATCGTCTTTTTCCAGAAATTGTATGTTCACATATCCCTGATCCGGCCACTTAAACAGCTTTTGTTCTACATCCTGATATACTTCTATTGGAAGTGATTCATTTACCGCGGTTGCCAGCAACGGTGCCGCTGTTTGAAAAAACAAGTTATTAAAGTGAACAATATTCCCTGCACTCCGATAGTTTGTATTCAGAGGAACGAGATTTACCTGCTTCTGACCAAATTGATGGGTGATCTCATGTTGCAAAAGCTGTAAGTCACCTCCGCGCCACCGGTAAATGGATTGTTTGACATCTCCTACTATCAAATTCTGATAACTTTGATCGGATGCTTCTTTTAAAAGGGGTACAAAGTTCTTCCATTGAAAACGTGAGGTGTCCTGAAACTCGTCAATCAGGTAATGCTGAAACCAGGAACCTACTTTTTCATAAATAAACGGTGTATCACTATTATTAATCACTCCATTTAAAAATTGTGGAGCATCTGAAAGTAACATTACGTTATGGTCTCTTTTGTACGCTTGCAGTTTTCGGGTGATATCTGCTACCAATCCAAAGGCATAAAAGTTTTTGTAAATAACTTCTGAAGTCCGGTACGTGCGTAAATTCTTTTCATCATACCTGACCATCTCCTTTAAAATGGGTAGAAGCTTTTGCTCGGCAAGCGTTTGTAATTTTTCCCGATTCAGGCTTTTCTTACCAGGCCAATTGGCCGCATGGGCCAAAGCCGCTTGCATAAAGGCTCCCTCATAGGAACAATATCTTCCATGGGAAAACTCCCGGAAATATTTAAGGGGAGTGCCCCGATCTTTGTTGTTAAAATCGTCAGCGGTGATTCCCTCCTCTTCCAGGTGGGTAAGTGCCTCGCGGGCCTTCCCTTTCATAAAATTCTCGAACCGGGCTATTTCCTGACGCAACAGGCGAAGCACTCGCTGATAGTCCTCGTTTGTGGAACCGACAATTTCGCTTTCAATCTCCTTAAACTCATCATTAAATACCTGACGGGCGAATCCTTTTAGCTTTTCTGTAATGTTCCAGGAATCTCCTTCATCCAGGCTTTCCCGTGAAAATTGGACGACCCATTGTGTCAGCTCTTTATTCTCTTGCCCCAGTTCATCCAGCAAAGCGGCTATGACCTCGTCTAGTACAAGATCGTTGTCGACCTCTAACCGAAAATTTCCCAGCAACCCTGCCTCGCGGGTAAAGGATCGTATGACCCGCTGGAAAAAAGAGTCAATGGTAGAAATGGAAAATTGCGAATATCGGTGAAGAATGAGCGACAGTACTTCGCGACTGCGCTTTTGCAACTGTTGCTCGCTTAGTCCTAACTCTGTCTGAAGTTCAATTGTCAGGTTATTGGTGCGTCCATAGCTGAAGTCGGCCAGGTATTCTACGATGCGTTCCTTCATTTCCTGGGTGGCCTTATTGGCAAACGTCACCGCCAGAATATGGCGGAAGGATTCTGGTGTACCTCCCAACGCCAGCCGAATATACTCCTTGGCCAGTGTACGTGTTTTGCCAGAGCCGGCTGATGATCGGTAGATCGTAAAACTCATGAACTTTACTTGTTTCGGCTGCCGGCAATAGCTGCATCGCACCGCAAGTAAAAATACAATGATTCCTGCTCTTCTGTATCCTCCCGTCAACAATCAGAAAAAATAAAATCTCATGTAAATTCTCTACATTGGAGGGTCTAATACGTATGTTTCGCACGCTTTATTTTCTGGGGCCTAAGATTGCCTACTCCTTCCCGGTACAATTGCTGCTCAACAATTTCAGACGCAATCAGATTCTTATTCTTTGCTGGATCATTTTGTTTGCCATGATCACCGGCAACTTTGGTAAATATCTGGGCATTCCATATCTATTCCTGGATCCGGAGTATTTAAACCGGGTGAACTTTACCAGTTTCTTCATCATGGGTGTTGTAACAGCCGGATTTACCACGGCTTTCCATATTACCAGTTATATCAACGATGGACACCGGTTTTCATTTGTGGGCACCCTTCCGAAGCCGTTTACCAAGTTTGCGATTAATAACAGTCTGATTCCGGCACTGTTCCTGGCCGTCTATTTATTTGAAATCATCCGTTTTCAAGTGAACAATGAGTACTCTGACTCCACCCGTTTGCTGTGGGATATCGTGGGTTTAATGGGTGGATATCTGGTCATGACCAGTCTCTTTTACATTTACTTCCGATTCACCAACAAAGATATTTTCAAATATGTCGTCTGCCGGATAGATGAAAAGATTAAATCCAAAGTCAAAGTTACACGTGCCAGTGCGATGAAAAAGCTGGACATCGCGAAGAAAAAGCAAGTACGAGTGGACTATTATCTGGATAATTGGAAAATCAAAAAAGTAGAGGATACTTCCTTTTATGATCGTGCCTCCATTTTGCAGGTGTTTGATCAAAATCATTTTAATCTGGTGATTATTGAACTTTTCATTTTTGCGGCTGTCTTGGTGTTGGGTGTTTTTAAAGACTTTCCGGCTTTTCAATTACCGGCAGCCAGTAGTTTTATGATCTTCCTGACCATTTTTGTGATGCTTTCAGGCGCCTTTAAATATTGGTTCGGAGGCTGGTCTGCCACGGTAGGTCTCATCATTTTTTTGGGGGTTAATCACCTGGTCGGAGAAGACTTTTTCACCAAGCGTTACGAAGCTTTTGGATTAGACTATCATACCACAAAAGCCAACTATTCAGTGGAGGCACTTCAGCAATTGAATGATAGCACCTGTATTCAGGAAGACCGCCAAATGACGTTGACTTCCCTGGAAAATTGGCGGGCCAAGTTTGGTGAACAAAAACCAAAAATGGTTTTTCTATGCGTGAGCGGAGGAGGTAAGCGCGCGGCTTTGTGGACGCTGACGGCACTTCAAACGGCTGACAGCCTGACCGGTGGTCAACTAACCAAATCCAGCATCTTGATTACCGGAGCCTCGGGCGGGTTGATTGGGGCCAGTTACTTTCGTGAACTTAAACTCAGAGAGCTACAGGGAGAACAAGTAGAACCTTACGCAGAGCGCCATCGTCAAAAAATTGCTACCGACAATTTGAATCCGCTCATCTTTAGCCTGATGGCCAACGATCTCTTTGTTGGGTTTACCACCTTCGATTATGCTAATCTTGCTTATCAACGAGATCGGGCTTATACTTTTGAAGATCAGTTGAATGAGATTACTGAACGATTGATGGACAAACCCATCACAGCCTATCGTGAACCAGAGTTGGCCGGAATTGTTCCAAGCGTTATTTTAACTCCCACCGTCATTAATGACGGCCGTAAACTCTACATTGCATCCCGACCGGTTTCCTTTATGAACTCGGAGATTCCTAATCTTCATGATTACTCATCTGCGAAATATGCCGGGGTAGATTTTATTCGTTTGTTTAAACATCAGGGGGCCTCTCAACTGAGGTTTCTCTCTGCGTTGCGCATGAGCGCCACTTTTCCTTACATTACACCTAACACAACCTTACCCAGTGATCCGCCCATTCAGATTATGGATGCGGGTATTTCGGACAACTTTGGACTAAGTGATGCTGTTCGATTTATGTATGCGTTTAAAGAATGGATTCAGGAGAATACATCCGGTGTCGTCTTTGTTTCAATCAGAGATTCTCCCAAACTTGGTACCATTGCCCCCAAAAAAGGTCAGACCATTATAGATGACCTAACCCAACCCATCAGCAGCGTGTACAACAATTTTGAGAATTTTCAGGACATCACGAGCGATTTGCTAATTGGTCAAGCTTCTTCCTGGTTTGATCAACCCATTGATCGGGTAGATTTGCAATATCAGGCTGAAAGCTATGTGCCTATCTTGCAAGATATGGATAGTATTCGACAGAATAGTACACGTGCTTCTTTAAGCTGGCGATTGACTACCCGTGAAAAGCAGGGAATTGTAAGCATGATCGGCTCTGAGTCAAATCTCAAACAGTTAGAAAAGCTGAAAAAACTCATCCAGGTAACACCACCGTAGCGTATTCTGAAAAATCAGACAGCTCCGTTGAAGCATCTGCCATTTGACGTCCATTCATCATAAATTTTATCTATGGAATTCCTATTCACAACAAAATTTCTGAGAGCAGTTGCCTTTTCAGTGGTTATCTTCATCCTATTGGATTATGTGTGGCTGGCGGTAGTGGCGAGTAAGTGGTATCGGCAAACACTGGGGCATTTGGCTGAATTGGACACTCATGGAAAAATAATCTTTAACATCCCCATGGGATTAGTAGCACAAATCGTGCTCTCGCTCTGTCTGAGCTTTGTGATCGGTCTCTCTCAACAAATAGATCATCGGTTAAGCGTGGCTGTGCTGACAGGAGCTTTTATCGGCTTTTCGCTTTATGCTGTTTATGATTTCACCAATCTGTCATTTGTTAAAAAGTATCCTGTATGGATTGCTTTGCTGGATGTAGCCTGGGGTACGGTTCAAGGGTTATTAGCCGGGCTATATTTCCATAAAATCTATCACTGGTGATGAGAAACCATCTCCAAAACACAAGATACCCGTCAGCCTGACACTCTCTCGCATCTCTTCCAACTTCTTTTGATCTCATCATCTGAGGGTTATTATCTTTGTGGCCATTCATGACCACCCGGCAACAACTCCAGCATACGTTGGAACTAATCAAACTTGAACGACAGGCCGATCTGGAGTATTATCGTCAAAAAGTCTTGCTTCGCTCGCTTCGTCAGCGGGTAGAAGAAGGAACCACCTGGTATCCCGTTCGATTCAAACAAGGTTATATCGGTACGGGCGAAAGGCTAACGATAGATATTGAGCGCATCGCACAACGGGAAGGGCCGCATGCTTTTAGCAGTGGCAAATCGGTTAACCTTTTTTGCAATGCTTCCGGCAAACCTGAAAAAGAGCATGTCACGGGTGTCATTAATTATGTGCGTGATCACTCGATGGTAATCACCCTCAACAGTGAAGAACTTCCGGAATGGATCGAGGATGGTCAGTTGGGCGTAGACGTGATGTTTGATGAGATGACCTACCGCGAAATGGAACTTGCGTTAAACAAGGTGATCAAAGCCGAAGATACGCGGGTAGCTGACCTTCGTGAAATTTTGTTAGGATCACATATCCCCTCTGGTTTATCCGAGAAATCGCAAAGCATTGAAGGCACAACCGAAATAAAGAAAGATGTTGTTACCTCCAGCGTGTTAAACCCGAGTCAGGTGAGTGCTCTGGAAAAAGTACTGAGAGCACCAGACGTAGCTTTTATTCATGGTCCTCCCGGCACCGGTAAAACAACCACTTTGTCGGAGGCCATCCGACTGGTTTCAAAAGCGGAGGGACAGGTATTGGTTTGTGCTCCGTCCAATGCAGCCGTAGATGTATTGGTTGAAAAACTTGACCACTTAGGATTGACTGTTTTAAGGATCGGACATCCGGCTCGTGTAACCGAGCAATCTTTGAGTAAAACCATGGATGCTAAAATCGCCACTCATGTACACTATCCGGAGTTAAAGTCATTGCGAAAGCGAATGGAGCAACTCAAGGGAACCGCTGGTAAATTCAAACGTAAGTATGGCCACCATGAGCGGCAAGAGCGAAGGTTGATGTACGAAGAAATAAAACTCCTAAAAGCAGATGCCGACCTTTTGGAATTTCACATTGTAACCGAACTGCTTAATTCAGCTCAAGCGATCTGCTGTACACTGGTGGGTGCCTCCCATCCAATGTTACGAAGCAGAAGATACAAAACGGTGTTTATCGATGAAGCTGCTCAAGCACTGGAACCAGCCTGTTGGATACCTATCCTTCGATGCGAGCGGGTGATCTTTGCAGGCGATCATCAGCAGCTTCCTCCCACCATTAAATCCAATGAAGCGGCACGCTTAGGTCTAGCCAGAACTCTTTTCGAAAAAGGAATCGACCATCAATCGTCACCTTCAGCAATGTTGAAGGTACAATACCGAATGCATGAAAAGATCATGCAGTTCCCCTCTACCCAGTTTTATCAAAATCAATTGATTGCCCATGAGTCGGTCAAGCGATGGCTTTTGAAACCTCATGAATTGCCTGTGGAATTTATCGATACCGCTGGTTGTGGGTTTGCTGAAAAACAAGACCCGGAAACACTGAGCCGTTATAATGAAGAAGAAGGGCATCTCTTGATTCGAATCGTAGAAGCTTTAATCCATGAAATCGGAATAGAGGTCTGGTTAGAAGAAAAGATTACGCTGGGAATTATTACACCGTACCGGGCGCAAGTCGACTATCTGACCAAACTGACGGAAGCTTCGCCTGTATGGAAGACTTTACATGCGTATATCAGCATTCACACGGTAGACGCGTTTCAGGGACAAGAGCGGGATGTTATTGCCATTAGCTTTGTTCGAAGTAATGAAAAAAGTGAAGTGGGATTTTTAGGCGACATTCGCAGAACAAATGTGGCGATGACACGTGCAAAGAAAAAACTGCTCATGGTTGGAGACAGCGCTACGCTGGGAAGCCATCCCTTTTACATGGCTCTTTTGGACTACACCCAAACCGAAGGGTTTTATAAAAGTGCTTTTGAAATTCAATAACCGATGGTTGCCGAAAGAATACTTTCGTTTTTACAATTGCTTCATTTTGAAAGCCGGCTCCCAAAGGGCTTTGCGGTCATGAATCCGTATCAGGATGAGTACACCTTCGGACTTTGCCAGCAATTTTACACACAATACTATTCAGACCATCAGCCCCGCAAATTACTGTTGGGTATTAACCCGGGTCGGTTTGGATCCGGAGTGACCGGTATTTCCTTTACGGACCCGGTCAAACTGGAAACGATCTGCCATATTCCGAATCGGTTTGATAAAAGAGCCGAACTTTCGGCTGATTTTGTTTACAAGGTGATAGAAGCTTTTGGAGGCCCTACACTCTTCTATCAACATTTTCTTATATCTGCCCTTTCTCCTTTGGGATTCTTAAAAGATGGAAAAAATATAAATTACTATGATGATGGCAGACTACAAAAAATTGCGACTCCGTTTATTATCCAATCAGTCTCGCAAATGATGGAGATAGGTATCCGAAAACATAACGTATATTGTATTGGTGAAGGGAAAAATTTTGCCTTCTTTTCTGCTCTAAATAAGAAGCATCAGTGGTTTGAAGAAATTATCTCTCTACCTCATCCGCGATTTATCATGCAATACAAACGCAAAAGTATCCACACATACATTGATCTTTATCTGAAATTGTTATCCGAGGAAGTTTGTTAAGGTTGACTATGTCCGTTTTTTGGCTCCTCGGACAGCCTCAGCAGTAAAGGGGTCGTCCGGCCAGGAATGCCGAGGATAGCGCATTCGCAATTCTTTACGAACTTCATGATAGGTGGTTTTCCAAAAACTTCGCAGATCTTGTGTTACCTGAACAGGCTTATAACCCGGAGAAAGCAAATGCAGCATCAATCGGATACGCCCTTCATTGATAGCAGGGGTTTCTAACCATCCGAACAGCTCTTGTAGCCGAACCTGCATCACTGGTGTTTGTCCATCGGAAAAGTAGTGGATCAGAATAAGGGATCCACTGGGGACCTGTAAACGCATCGGTGCCAATGCATCCAAATCTCTCTGTTGCTGATATGTCATGAGTGATTTGGCTATGCTGTTCCAATCGAGTTTTCGTAAATCACTTCGTTTGGTCACCCCTGTCAAAAAAGGAGTTAACCACGTATCGATGGTGGTCAGAAGTGCGCTATCTGACACCTCCGGCCAGGCTTGATCGGGGCGCCACTTTCGCATACTCATCACTCGAGCCTGCCATTTCTGTTCTTCTTCCGTCCAACCAGCCCAGGCTAATCCTTGCTGGCGAATTTGTGCTACCAGTATCTCATTTTTCTGACGATCGTCAA
Source organism: uncultured Ohtaekwangia sp. (assembly GCA_964439205.1). GTDB lineage: Bacteria > Bacteroidota > Bacteroidia > Cytophagales > Cyclobacteriaceae > ELB16-189. Next base: position 72,963 of record CAYTNM010000011.1, on the reverse strand, counting down.
GCTTGCCCGATGGTTTTGAAGATAAAACAAGAGTGCCTATACGTTTTTCGGTTATGGCAACCACCGCTTCACGATCTTCGTCCCAACGAACCATATTTACCTCCGAAGCTTCCTGAATCAAGTCTTCTTCGCTGACTGCAGCCGCCAAAAATATTTTCCCTTCATTTGTACCTGCGTCCAATTGTGCCGCGCATATCCAATCAGCCATCATTAATTCATCACCGGAGGGCAGCAGAGCAATTCGGCCATTGATCAGTTTAAAACGCTCGCCTCGTTTCTGAAGTTGTTTCGCCAGTCGCTCCGGATATGCCTGAATCAATAATTGGCCAGCCTGTCCTGTTAAAGGCATTTCATTATCTATACTAGCTCTGAGTTGCTTTCGCCAATGGGCTGCAAGTCTTTCCACGCGTTCCAATATTTGCCGCTCGGCATTAACTTTTACACCCGATCGCCATTTGCGCAGCGTCTCTATGCGCAACATAACATCCGCTCCGCTCCCGCGGGGCAATGGATCGCGTTCTTCTAACACAGCTGCCAGGTCGCAGGCGAGTGAACTGAGATTCATATCTTTTGCAACCGTTAATAAATGTGCGATCCTTGGATGTGTGGGAAACTGCAACATTGCCTTCCCTTGTGCAGTTATCTTTCCATCATGCAGGGCATTCAGTTGATGGAGTAAATTTATCGCTTGATTCGCGGCTCCGGTGGGTGGAGGCGTGATCCACGTAAGTTCATGGATCTCACGCACGCCCCACTGCGCCAATTCCAACATAAGTGGTGCGAGGTCTGCTTCCAGAATTTCAGGTTTTCGCTGTGGTACCAGAGATAGGTATGTGGGCCAAAGGCGATAGCACACCCCTTCCATCATACGACCTGCGCGACCTGCGCGCTGATCGGCAGCATCTTGTGTTACCCGAACTGTTTCCAGTCGCGTCAACCCGCTGCGAGGATCAAAGCGAGGTACGCGACTGTACCCACTATCAATCACCACCCGGATACCTTCCAAGGTCAATGATGTTTCAGCGATGGAAGTGGCCAGCACTACCCTTCGCTCACCATCGGCACGGGGTTGCAATACATCTTGCTGCTGCTGCAACGGCATGTCTCCGTAAAGCGGGGCAACTATCACTCCGGTCGATTTCAGCGCCTCTTGTGTGCGATGAATTTCATTCACTCCGGGAAGAAACACCAGAATATCTCCGGACTGAGAACGCATTACTTTTTGGACGGTTCGCGTCACATTGGCGATCAGATTCAGATCCTTGTCAGGCTCTTCATAAATAATCTCAACGGGATACATTTTTCCCAGCGAAGTGATCACGGGAGGTCTGTTTAAACGAGGGGCAAGTACATCAGCATCTAACGTAGCCGACATAATCAATATCCTCAGATCCGGACGAAGAACCTGTTGTAGCTGCAGACACAACGCCAGGGATAAATCCGCATGAAGGCTTCGTTCATGAAACTCATCAAAAACCACAAGACCCACGCCTTCCAACGCATTATCGTTTTGAAGTTGACGGGTGAGTATTCCCTCCGTTACCACTTCGATGGACGTTTCCTTTGAAACAACTGAATCAAAGCGAACCCGGTAGCCAACCGTTTTTCCAACCGGTTCTTTTAACTGATGCGCCAGGCGGGAAGCCACCGAACGTGCGGCCAGCCTCCGTGGTTCCAACATGATTATTTTCTGGCCTTTCAACCATGGCTGCCCATACAGATGAACGGGTAAAACTGTGGACTTGCCTGCTCCGGGAGGAGCCTGCAAAATAACAATCGGATGATTTTCCAATGCCGTTTGAAGTTCGGCAAGTACTTCCAAAACAGGATACATCAGGGATCTAATCGATTGATCATACGAATCATACTGGTTTGGAGGTAATCTCCGTTGCCTACCCCATACCAGTTCATGGTTTGCGTTTCATAACCATCATAATCATAGAGTTGATCCGGAGTTACATATCCGATATACCCTCCGTTAAAACTGGTGATTAGTACATGAGCGTTGTTTGTCACCTGATAAATGGGAGGGGTGAGCATCCCGGAAAAATCACATGGAGCTCCAATTAAAATTAAATCGCCTATGTGCAGATAGGACAATGTTGGCTCACCAGTACCTAACAAAAAATCTGATGCCCAGGCACGGACGCGCCAGTCCGGTAAAATTTTTATCTGTTGTTTGCCCAGCAATAGTGGCAAGCGACCTACCGCCAGCCTGTCTGTACGTCTGGGGATCAGTTCTTTGCTGGAACGCACAATCGTATCTGCCAAAAGATTCCCCATAAACGATACCCGATCCCATCCATCCGCCATAGGTGCAGGTGCATGACTACCCACCGCACCCGCCATAAACAACGCAAATGCATAGCCTTGTTTTTCCAGTTCATCTACCAGAACACCGGGATAATCACGAGAGATGTTTAATTCTTTGGAGGAAAGACAGGTGGCATGAGCTGTGTAGCTGCTGATGGCCATTTTTCTCCCATCTATATACCTAAACTCTGCTACATGGAGTAATGAATCTACCTGACCTCCGCTCACCAGTCGATTGGAGACACCACTGGAGAGAGGAATAGCTTTGGAAGAGAGTGTTGCCGGTTGCAGCGTTGCCTCCGCCTGTTGAATAGATGTTGCGATGGCTTGCGAGACTCGTTCTATCACCATTTCTTCATAAGGGCCGGCATACATTTCTCCAACGAAATGATTTTCCCACTGACCAATACTGTTATGTGTATGTGTTGCTGACAGATAAACCTGATGGATGGAATAACCAATGGAAGGAAGTGATTCCTTGAGTCGTTGATAGATCCGGGGCGGCACAATCAACATATCCAGGCTAACCAATGCCGCTTTTGTGTGTCCCTGTCGAAAGACCATTGTCCGAACAAAAATGGAATCATGAACAGCCGTGAAGGGGGCTCCGTGCCGCTTCACATACCCTGCCGTAGCTACGGCTCGATTGGGAGTAATATTGGCTTTGGCAAAACCTACTAAAAGAGAATCCTCTGTTTCGTGGGATGATTGGATCCTATCAATCGCGGCAAGCATAGCCGGATAGATATCGCTATCTTGTACGGGGGTCCGATTAATGGGTGCCACCGTCATGATCAGAATAAACAACACCATCCCTACCATTACCAGGGTTACTTTACCCGCTATTTTAAGGACTCTCTTCACCGTTGCAAGATGGTGAATTTTAAAGAGTACTTTGCAGGCGGAAGTATCAACAATTCATGAAGTTATCCCGGCCATGGCACTGTTTGATCGTTATCTGATCGTCAAAAAATCTAAACTCCCAAAAGCCGGAAACGGGTTATTTACCACCGTAAATATCCCCAAAGGCAACCGGATCACGGAATACAAAGGTCGTTTACAAAGATGGTCAGCTGTAAAAGATCAGGATGGCTTTAATGGATATTTGTTACGCGTTCATCGCTCATGGGCAATCAATGCGCTAAAAACACTTCAAACATTTGGCCGATATGCCAACGATGCCAAAGGAATCTCTAAGAATAAATTTATCCGAAACAATGCCGAATATGTGTCCGATGGTTTCCGCTGTTACCTGGAGTCTATCCGTGAAATTAAAAAAGGAGAGGAAATACTGGTCGCTTACGGGAGTGATTACTGGAAGCTTATCCGAAAAATCAAACGTCAACGTTGATCCGGTAGTTGCTCTACCCGAAGGATGGCTTCTTTGTTGATAGGGCCATACAGATGCGGAAAGTACTCACCCTGGGTGGAAGCCTCAAACTTCAGTTCAGCCGTCAATTTAGATTCATCCATGTGTAGCATCACCAGATTTTTTTGATCTGAATAGTATCGCTGAAGAACACCGCCAACCTGCGCGGCAGTCGAACAATGAATAAAACCTTCCTCTGTCAGACTGGACACTACGAAGTCTGAGGATTGCTGTTGCGCCAGCCAGGTAGTGGCTTCTGTGATATGGTAAATCATGATGATAAAAATATGCAAAATTATCAGCCTACCGCTCGTTAGCTAAATCGTTGAGTTTAAAGTAATTTTAGGGTCACGAAATGTAGTTTTCATGAGCACTGCCACAGTCCCAACCAAAGATAAAAAGCCTTCCTTTCAGGCATATGTTTCTCCCGAACCTTACAAGCCCAAAAATAAAGTCAGGATTGTCACGGCTGCCAGCTTATTTGATGGTCACGATGCGGCCATCAACATTATGCGGAGGATCATTCAGGCCACAGGTGTAGAAGTCATCCATCTGGGGCATGACCGGAGCGTAGAAGAAGTCGTCAATACGGCCATTCAAGAAGATGCGCAAGCGATTGCCATGACCAGTTATCAGGGGGGGCATAATGAGTATTTTAAATATATGTATGATCTGCTCCAACAGAAGGGTGCCGGTCATATTCGCATCTTTGGCGGTGGTGGTGGGGTCATTTTACCAGACGAAATTCGTGATCTGATGGACTATGGCATCACGCGTATTTATTCTCCGGATGATGGGCGGGCGTTGGGTTTGCAGGGAATGATCAATGATTTGATTCAAAAAAGTGATATAGCCCTGGGAGAAACTCTTACTAATGAGGTTGATCTTTTGACAGCTCAGAATCCCCTGGCACTGGCCCGACTGATTACCGCTGCTGAGAATTATCGTGAAAAGCATCATCAGGTATTTGACCAGATCAAAACGTTGGCAAATCAGTCCAACGCACCCGTGTTGGGGATCACCGGCACCGGAGGAGCAGGTAAGTCTTCGATGGTGGATGAAATTGTGAGGCGCTTTCTGATTGACTTTAAAGACAAAACCATTGGATTGATTTCCGTGGATCCATCAAAACGCAAAACCGGTGGCGCTTTGTTGGGCGATCGGATCCGAATGAATGCCATTAATCATCCCCGAGTGTTTATGCGTTCTCTGGCCACCCGTCAGAGCAATCTGGCACTATCTGCCTATGTGAAAGAAGCCATTCAGGTATTAAAAGCTGCCCGGTACGATCTCATCATTCTGGAAACCTCGGGCATTGGTCAAAGTGACACCGAGATTCTTGACCATAGCGATGTCTCCTTGTATGTGATGACGCCAGAGTATGGCGCAGCTACCCAGCTTGAAAAAATTGATATGCTGGATTTTGCAGATGTCATCGCTCTCAACAAATTTGACAAGCGCGGGGCATTGGATGCGTTACGTGACGTAAAAAAGCAATACCAACGAAATCATCAACTCTGGGATCAAAAGCCAGACGACATGCCCGTGTTTGGAACCATTGCCTCTCAATTCAATGATCCGGGTACTAACCAACTCTACAAACAAATCATTGATACGATTGTCGTCAAAACAGGAGCTGCCCTCACCTCAACGTTTGAGATTACCCGCGAAATGTCGGAAAAGGTATATGTGATCCCGCCCCATCGTACCCGGTATCTGAGCGAAATTTCTGAGAATAACCGGAAGTACGATAGTTGGGTCATGCAACAATCCGGAGTAGCGGAAAAACTGTATGCCATTCAGGTTACGATCCGTACGATCAGCGATGTTTCGATTCAGAAAGTATTACAGACTGAGTTTGATCGGGTGAAACTGGATCTGGATCCGCGCAACTGGAAACTGATTGAAGACTTTCAGGAAAAAGTAAAACGGTATCAGGCACCGGTTTTCACGTTCCGCGTCCGCGATAAGGAAATCGGAATTCAGACCCATTCGGAATCGCTATCCCATCTACAGATTCCAAAAATCTCACTTCCCCGGTATTCCGGGTGGGGTGATATTCTGCGATGGAGCCTGGAAGAAAATGTTCCCGGAGAGTTTCCGTATACGGCAGGTATTTATCCCTTTAAGCGGGAAGGCGAAGATCCTACACGAATGTTTGCCGGAGAAGGCGGACCCGAACGAACCAACAGACGTTTTCATTACGTAAGCCTGGCGATGCCAGCCAAGCGGTTATCCACTGCTTTTGATTCCGTTACTCTTTACGGAAATGATCCTGACTACCGTCCGGATATTTATGGTAAAATTGGGAATTCCGGAGTCAGTATCTGTTGTTTAGATGATGCTAAAAAGTTGTACAGTGGCTTTAATCTGACAGACCCCAAAACTTCAGTATCAATGACCATCAATGGCCCGGCACCGATGTTGCTAGGGTACTTCATGAATGCCGCCATTGACCAGCAATGCGAACTATACATTCGAAAAAACGGACTCGAGAAAGAAGTCAGAGAAAAAATTAAGTCGCTATACACCCATGCTGCCGAAGCACCCATGTATCAGGGCGAATTACCTTCGGGAAATGATGGCCTGGGCCTGATGCTTTTGGGGGTTACTGGGGATCAGGTATTGCCTCAAGAGGTTTATGAAAAAATCAAAGCCGATACCCTCTCACAAGTTCGCGGAACGGTACAGGCAGATATCCTGAAAGAAGATCAGGCTCAGAACACCTGTATTTTTTCAACTGAATTTGCTTTGCGATTGATGGGCGATGTGCAACAATATTTTATCGATCACAACGTCCGTAATTTTTATTCGGTGTCGATCTCCGGATATCACATTGCCGAGGCCGGTGCGAATCCCATTACTCAATTGGCTTTCACCCTCTCAAACGGATTTACATACGTAGAATATTATTTAAGCCGGGGCATGGATATCAACGACTTTGCTCCCAACTTATCATTCTTTTTTAGTAACGGTATTGATCCGGAATATGCCGTCATCGGTCGTGTGGCCCGAAGAATATGGGCCAAGGCCATGAAAGAAAAGTATGGCGCCAATGCGCGTAGTCAAATGTTGAAATATCATATTCAAACCTCTGGCCGTTCGCTTCATGCTCAAGAAATTGATTTCAATGATATTCGTACGACTTTGCAAGCCTTGTATGCCATTTATGACAACTGTAATTCTCTGCACACCAATGCGTATGATGAAGCCATCACTACGCCTACGGAAGAAAGTGTTCGCAGAGCGATGGCCATTCAACTAATTATTAATAAAGAGCTGGGGCTGGCAAAAAATGAAAATCCGTTACAAGGCTCTTTTATCATCGAAGAGTTAACTGATTTGGTGGAAGAAGCCGTTCTGCTGGAATTCGACCGCATCACCGAACGGGGAGGTGTCCTGGGTGCCATGGAGACCATGTATCAACGCGGAAAGATTCAGGAAGAGAGTCTGTATTATGAAACACTCAAACACACGGGGGAATATCCGATTATTGGTGTCAATACGTTTCTCAGCTCCAAGGGATCGCCCACCATCATTCCGCAGGAAGTAATTCGCGCTACCTCAGAAGAAAAAGAATATCAGATTAAAATGCTCCGTCACTTGCACCAGTTTCAAGGTCAAAAAGCTGCAGCCGCTTTAGAGGTTGTTCAGCAAGCCGCCATCCAGAATAAAAATATCTTTGCCGAACTAATGGAAGCGTGCAAAGTTTGTTCCCTTGGGCAAATTACCAAGGCACTGTTTGAGGTGGGTGGACAATATCGAAGAAATATGTAGCCGGTAGTTACATTCTGTTTTTAGAGTCAATAAGGATGGTCACCGGGCCATCATTCACCAGGGCAATTTTCATATCTGCACCAAACTGACCTGTTTTTACTTTTTTCCCAAGTATCCTCTCGGTCGTTTCAATGAACTGCTCATATAAAGGTATAGCCGTAGCAGGTTTAGCGGCTTTGATATAAGACGGACGATTTCCCTTTTTAGTACTGGCATGCAAGGTAAACTGACTGACGATAAGCAAATCCCCTCCTGCTTCCATCACACTTTTATTCATGACACCGGCTTCATCATTAAAAACCCGCAGGTTACATAATTTTCCGGCCAGCCATTCGACATCTTCTGCCATGTCTGCTTCTTCTATGCCAATCAGTACTAACAATCCCTGATGGATCGAGCTATAGATACTACTTTGAATAGTCACGGAAGCCTGTGTGACGCGCTGAATAACAATGATCATAGGTTATCTTTCAGCGAGACAAGATACCATTTCTTTATCGATCAACAGACTGTCAATCTTCCAAGGGTGGTTGATAGTCCAACGGAAGTAGTGTGGCAATCTTCTCTGACCACGACCAATAATTTTCCAAAAAGACATGACGGACATCTTCATAGTATCCGTTATCATATAATTTCAAGTCACCCAAAAGATGAAGTACCGAGCGTTGACGGGTTCTTTGTTCTGCGCGGCCGACCATTTGAGCGTAGAGGGGATCTTCCAGTTCCTTGTATTGAACAAGCAACAAACCCTTATAGGACATCCGGTGAGGGTCACTGTCCGAAATAAATTCCTTTCCGGTAAGTGTTTCGCTAATGAGGCTGTCCACTTCTTTTGGCAAGTTCCGGAGTCTGAAATAATAGGCCAGACTGTCATCAGAACCCGCATCAATCGTCCCGTTTTTCACGGAAAGTCGTAATGTGGAAGAACCCCCGGAGGCCAACGCCTTTTCCCGAAGGCGTTTAATTTTCTGATTCAGGAATTCATCAGTCGGGCGCTCTTTATTCGGAACACGATACAAACGCGACACTTTAAAGTCATTCTCTTTCCATTGATAGCTATGCCACGATCGGATAAAGTGCATTAACGAGCCCTGGTAAATTTCCTGACGTTCTTTTAACCAACGTTTGTGCACACGTTTATTCTTCGGTGTCATCTCTTCAAATTGAGGAAGTCCATAAATGGTAAACAACCCTGTCCGGCTTTGAAACTCAAAATGATTGAGGTAGTATTTAATCCGATAACCCGTAGCATTGTTTTCAACAACAATGGCATCCCGGGCATGTGCCACCAACACTCCATCTCTTTTATCAAAATACAAAAAAATGTTTTTAGGGTTTTTGATTTCGCATTTGGTGGCATATGGAGAAGTTCCCAGAAAATGATATCTAAAATCTGCATAGTTCTGCTTCCATCCAGCCGTATCTGGTTTTATCAGAACTTCCGGAAGAACTTTGGACTCTTGTTCCAGCTTCTGCGGGTATTCATATTTAGTGGCCCCATCAAATTCCAACGACTGTTGAACGGTGACATATCCAATATAGGTGAACGTCAAATCGTATTTGCCGGAGGGGAACCCCGAAAAACTATACTGCCCGTCCATCCCTGTGCTGGCGCCAAACGATGTATTGGCAAAGAAAACATTAACAAACGGAATAGGCTCACCGGTTTGCGCATCGGTTACCCTACCTGACACACTGTTTTGTGCATTCGTCATATTGAACGCACTCAAAATCAAAAGAAGGGAAATTTTAGAAATGTTGCATGCTAGCAGACGAATGAGTGAATACTCCATGATCAGATTCGTTTGCATATAATAACGCAGCGCGGGCCACTTTGGATGAGTCAATCGCCTTAAATTTTCGAGGGATTAGAAAACCAAAAACCCCAAAAAACCACTTGGCTGCCTCCTCACCAGAACGCTGCTCCGTGCGAGGTCCCAACAAGAGGGAGGGCTGCAATATGTGCAAGGCCGCAAATCCAATATTCCGGATGGCCTCCTCTGCCTCACCCTTCACTCGATTATAAAAAACGGATGATTTTGGATCGGCCCCGAGGGCAGAGATAAGTACAAACGTGTTGGCTCCCCCGGCTTTTGTCGCTTTCGCCAGCGCCACCGGAAAGGTAAAATCTACCTCCCGAAAAGCTTCCTTGGTCTTTACTTTTTTGATTGTCGTGCCCAAACAGCAAAACACATGGTCAGCTGAAATGATTTGTTGATCTAACTTCTTCCAATCGACCACTCGTTGCTCCAGTTTGTCATGATGCATGGCCAGCGGTTGCCGAACAAGTGCCAGTACGTGTGTATATCGCTCATCCGAAAGCACAAGTTCAATGATTTGTTTACCAATAAGACCCGTAGCTCCTGCTACCACCGCTGTATAGTTCATACTATGCTTTGTAATACATTAACAAATTCCTCCTGAATCTTTTGTGATTTGTCTACCGCATACCAACCATGCAATTTCTCGGCCCATTGCTCATGGGAAAGTCCGGCTTGTCTGGATGCAGAAACCAGTTGTTGTGCTTCGGCCGGACGTGGACCCCACACGGCCAGATCTTTACCGCTGAGGGTATCGATCATGATCAGCCGGGGAATAGATCGGGTACCGTTAAACAGATATTGATTCATGATATCCAGATGTTCATCCCGTAAAATCAACTTTAACCGAATGCGTTCATTTAGTTGGGCGGCTTTGGCAAGAACCGGTAAATTTTGAGCTGCATCCCCACACCATCCTTCTGTTAACACCAGCCAGACTATTGGCTTTTGAATCCGCATGACAGCTTGTCTGAACTCTTCTGTTACCACCACCTGTTTATCCAACCGATTCATACGCTGAATGTTGAGACGGGCATACGCCAACAATTGCTCTGTTTGATTAGATCCGGTGGTTTTATTCTGCTGGATCAGCTCATGCAAGAGTTTTCGATATTCTTCGTAACTCAAAGCCTTGTCTAAAATGGCATCAGCAATCATCAGGCGATTGATTGTTTACTTTCATCCTGACAATGTTTACAAGCCAAAAGTTCCTTTTCTTTAAAGTTAGAAAGTCTGTTGAATTTCGTTTTTCAGGCTGGTCGTTGCCAGCAGGATCGGGTCCACCTTTTTTTCCATGATCATTTCAAAAATCTTACGCGACAAATCCAGCGATGTGGCCTCAGCCGGTAGGTGCGTAATCGCTTCATTAATAGTCATGATCAGGTCTTCCTTGGCGCTTTTGATCTGATTCCAAACCTCCTCGCTCATATATACTTGTTGCGAAGCATTGTGATTATATTCGTTGCGAATCTCGTCCAGCAATAACTTTTGAAAATCCCGTGCGGTAAGACCCGGATTGGATAGACGCATTAATAAATTCTGCGGGGATGTCCGCTCCAGAAAAAGCATCATTCGCTCATATGCCTGCAGGCGGGCCGGCAGAATTGTTTCAATACTTCTGCCACGAACCTCGAGCCTTTTTAACTCAATTTCTTTGTAAATCTGAGCCCGCACCAGCAAATAAGCGGCATACAGCACAATAGAAGCGGGAATCACAATTTTCAGCAGATCAATAAATGCATCCATGGAATCAAATGAGGTATAAAAGTGTTGAAATTTAGATAATTTTGATCGGATCAACCTCATCCCATGTTTGAAGATGTGAAACCTGTGGGGCTTACACCCAAGGCGGCTGAAGAAGTGAGAAAAATCATGGAAGCCAAGAAGGTGCCTGAGGGCTACAGTCTGAGAGTAGGCGTGCGCGGAGGTGGTTGCAGTGGCGTAACATTAATGATCGGGTTTGATAAAAAGAAAGAAACCGATCTGTCCTACATGATTGATTCCATTCCGCTGTTGGTGGATAAGAGGCATACGATGTATCTGATTGGAAAGCAGGTAGACTTTTACGAGGGCGTGGATGCCCGGGGTTTTTTATTTACCGAAAGTCATTAAACCGTAGCCGATTTCAGGTAGGCCCTACGTGTACCTGAAATACTTATCTTTTTAACGTCACCAACACGGTGGCCTTTTTACAGACACCCCCGATCGGTGGATTAAATTTTGAAATTTTTACTTCGGCCATTACCGCTGCTGGAAACGAACTCAATACCTGTTCTGCTATGGCATGTGCCACACGCTCCAACAGTTTGGAAGGTTTGTCCATTTCACTTTTGACCAAGGCATATAACTCTTCGTAATTAAGTGTGCCGGTCAGGTCATCTTCAAAAGCTGTGGCTTGTATTTCGGTTTCTACTGATAAGTCTACTTCGAATTTATTGCCAGAAGAACGCTCGTACGCGTACACTCCGTGATAGGCATGGAACTCCAGACCTTCCAGGATAATCTTACCACGCATGCGTGTATGAACTAATGTATATCATCAAAGAAGGACTTCTGAAACAAATCTTCTACCATGACCGGTTTGGTTTCTTCCGATTTGGGTGGCGGAGGATCCATCGGTGCCATGACCGTATTTTTCTGGGGTTCCGAAGTTGAAACAACTATCTTTTTTACTTCTCTGCGTGCCTGATTTACATGCTGATCAGGATTGAATGCATTCGCCAGTTGCTTGGCGCGATCTACGCGATCAATCGTTTCATTGGCCAGGCGCTTTAAATCTGATAATAGATTTTCGCGATGCAGTTCCAGCATTTTATACTCTTGTGTCAACGCTTTTAGCCGATCTTCCATGTCATCCACCAACTGGCGGGAAGTGGCCTCCGCTTCTTCCAACATATTTTTGGCTTTGTTTTTGGCTTCCTGAATCATGGCCTCCACTTTCAACTGCGTTTCGCGCATGTGCAACTCCGCTGATTTATTGGCTTGCTCCACCACATGAGCTCCTGTGTCTTCCGCTGTTTTTAATGTTTTAAATAACGATGTCTCCACCTCGCGAAGTTTCGCCACTTCACGTTCGGCCACCTCGGATTTCATCCGCAGTTCTTTCATATCATCCAGTATCCGTTCCCATTCCTGAGAAAGTGAGAGAAGAAATGCATTCACTTCATCTTTATCGTATCCACGAAGGGTTCTTTCAAAAGATTTCTGACGGATTTCTAACGGTGTGACTTTCATGTCTTAAATCGTTAAAGTTAAAAAATAGATAACGCTGCAAAAAATGAAAACAGCACGTCAAAAGTACTCATTTTCAGGCAATAAGCAAACTCTGAGGGAAGTCGTTCAACATAGTCTCACTAGAGACCTCACCTATCGGAAAGTGCGCTTTTTAAGGTTCTTCGTTCTGCTCTTCCGGGGAGATTGACAGCTACTTATCGGACTCAATTTGCCAAACAGAAATTGTCCGGTCATCGCTGGCCGCCACCAGCCAGTGGTTAAACGAAGTCCACAGAAGCTTATTCACAGATGTGCCATGACCTGCATGCCGGGCCTTGTCAATCACTTTTACGAGCTTCATTTCATCTGCCCGCCAAATCTTAACAGACTTATCCATACTGCCGGTGGCAAAATGGATCTGATCATCGCTCCATGCCAGGTGATTGACAGCAAAAAGATGAGCGACTACTTCTACCGGAGGTTCCACCTGTGGCCACGGCCAGGATTTGATTCGGGCATCACGAGAGGTACTGAGCAGTCTTTTCCCGGCAGGATCAAAGCTCACCGAAAAAACAGAGTTTTGATGGGCGATCCATTCGTGTTTTAACTCAAAACTATCGCCATCAAAAATACGGATGTAACAATCACTGTATCCCACGGCCACTTCACCGGTGTGTGGATGGATGGCCAGGCAGCGTGCGCTTTTATCACTCACCTGAATGCGATGAAGAATGTTCCAGTGTACCCAATCCACGATCACAACACTACCATCTCCACACGCTATCCAAATATGATTCTTTCGGGACTTTATATCAAAGATGGCTGCTCCGGTTAACTTCAGAGAGGCCTGCTCACGAGGAGTTTCATAGTCCAGCACGTGAATGCCTTCATAATTTTGACCTGCTATTAACAATTTTGTGCCGGGTACATAATGTACGGCATACACCGAAGTAGGCAACCGGGCTATCAACTGCCCCTCTTCCGGCTGGCGCAGATCCCACCGGACAACCATTCCATCCCCCGCTGCTGAAAAAAAGGTATGAGGCTGCTCACTTGCTTCCAGTGTATACACACAGTCGCGATGACCAGCCAGCACATGAACCTTTGAAACCTGCATAGGCAATGCTTGAATGCGGGGATTTTTTACAAAATTGTATCGCAAAGCTATCATAAACCAAATGCCCCGACTAAAAATTACCAAAACGAGTAAACAAAGCTCCTGGGGGCTTTGGTACATCAGTGAGTCGGAAGAAAGTTTAAGCTTTGAAGCGATGGAAACGTGTCCGGAGGAAGTGGTTAATCCTCAAAAGCGATTGGAATGGCTCGCGAGTCGTGTGTTAATCCGCTCGCTGGTAGAACATGCCGGATTGACCTATTCCGGGGTTCACAAAAATGAGTTTGGGAAACCCTATCTGAAGCAACTGCCACATCATATCTCCCTTTCTCATTCGTACCCCTATGTCGCTGCTCAAATGGACCGGAATCAGTCAGTTGGAATTGATGTGGAGCAACCCAAAGAAAAACTCTTGACGATCGCTCATCGGGTGTTATCGCAGGACGAGCTAATAAATGCCGGAACAGATGTCATCAAACACTGCGTCTATTGGTGTGCCAAGGAGGCTATGTATAAAATATTTGGTAGACGAGGTTTGCATTTTTCGTCACACTTGTTGATCCAACCCTTTGATCTGGAACCTGCCGGTCAGCTATCGGGACAAATTTTAGCAGATACCACTCTCCAGGTATCCCTTGGTTATTTAATACAAACCGACTACGTTTTAGTTTATACTCAACTTGTGTCCGAATGAAAAAAATTATGTTATCTATTATTTTAGTTGCGCTCACCTATGGGAGTGTTGCGCAACCAGTCGTTGGAAATTTCACGCTGATGAATGTGGCCGATGGCAAAATGGTTTCCCTGGATGGATATCCGGAATGCATCGCGTTAGCGGTGGTGTTTACCAGCAATGAATGTGCCTTTGACCGGTCATATACGGATCGGCTGCGTGCGCTGATGGAGATGTACCAAGGGAAAATCCAGTTCCTGTTGGTCAATTCGTTTATCGAACCGGTAGAGGCCATCGACAAAATGGCCATCATTCACAGTCAACGAAACCTACCGGCACCCTATCTGGCGGACAAAGAACAAACAGCATTGGAATGCCTGGGCGCTCGCAAAAGCCCTGAAGTTTTCCTGATCCGCAATGAAAATCGAAAACTTAGTCTGGTGTACAGCGGATCAATTGATGACAACCCACAAGTGAGTAAAGACGTCCGCGCCAATTATCTGAAAGATGCCATAGATCGTTTGCTCAAAGGTGAAAAGGGTCCATTTGAAAATCAGCGGGCAGTCGGGTGTACGATTCGAAAAAAATAGAAACTCAACTTTTTTAGAATCTCAAAAACCACCCAACATCAGGCTGATGTCATCAAAGCAGAGTGCCTCCGGCTGATGGTACTTTGTCAGGGTGAGAAGGTAGGTTCCGGTAAGTCGTTCACTTACACGCGACTCCGTTCACATAATTTTTAATAACCTCTACCTTTCCCGCAGTTTCGCTTCCCAAAAATCCCTGAATGTCATCCGGGTGAATCATGGCATTGTATCTTTTTAATAAATCAGCTGACAATGGCAGGTAAGACCAATGCCACTTCTCTTCTTCATACCCTGTTCGTCCTTGATCTTTAGAAGTATAGGGTTGACAAAATCCATACGTTGCTGCGTTCTTTTGCAACCATTGGTATACCTTTTTTCCTTCGCTTGATTGAAAATATGATTCTTCCAAAGCGTTTAGGTCTATATCTGTTCCCCAGTGGTGTCGGGAGGTACCCGGCATGGATGAATACAACAGTATCTGACGGGCGCGATGAGTCGGATCGGTCAGCGTAGTTAAATTCACACCTCCTACTGTTACTTTCCCATTCCATTTGTTCTCCCAAATGGTTTTCTGCCGGTCAAAATTCCGGGTAGCTGAAATAATCACCAATTTCACATTTTGCAGGCGTGCCGCAGTAGCCATTTTGACAAATGCTTCATAGGACTCTTTTCGCAAATACCCATTTACGGCACTTCCGGCTGACCAGCGTTTCTCCAGCTTGACAAAAGAATCATGTGAGGAAGGCTCAAACTTACCCAGAAGGTAGTCTTTCTCCGACTGCGCAGATGCCAGACAAGAGCAACAGATAAATGAAATAATAAATGGTATGGTGTTCATTTGTTCATTATAGCCCTATCATACATGCAAACAATAGGCCCTAAACCCGTTCAGCTGTTTTATTCATGACCTTTTGTTGTACCTGAATCGATTCGTTGTGCAGAAGTTTCAACATATCACTGACAAATTCATCGGTCAACCCCATGGCGCGCCCCTGAGCCAATCGTGTATGAATGATTTCTTCCCAGCGGTTAACCTGAAGGATTGTTACACCGTTCTCCTTTTTATACGTACCAATCTGCTCCGATATTTTCATACGGGCAGCCAGTTTATTCATCAGGTCGTCATCAATCTGGTCAATCTGTTCGCGTAAAATGGAAAGCGTGTCTTTAAAATTCTTGTCGTTCACCGAGGCTTTCCGGACAATCAGCCCCTCCAGCAGTTTACCGAGGTTAGCCGGAGTGACCTGTTGTTTGGCATCACTCAAGGCCACATCGGGGTTGATGTGACTTTCAATCATCAAACCGCTCATGTCCAGATCCAAACCTTTTTGAGCCACAAAGGAGAGTAACTCGCGGTTACCGCAGATGTGACTGGGATCACAAATCATCTCCAATTCAGGCAGCCGGGTTTTCATTTCAATGGCCAGTTCCCACATGGGAGCATTTCGAAATGGCCCTTTTTCAAAAGACGAAAATCCACGATGAATGGCCGCCATGGTTTTGATCCCTGCCCGCTGAAGTCTCTCCAGCGCTCCCATCCACAATTCAATGTCAGGATTAACCGGATTCTTTACCATCACGGGTATGTCTACACCGTGCAGGGCATCGGCCACTTCCTGAACGGAGAATGGATTAACAGTGGTGCGGGCACCTATCCAAAGAATATCTACCCCCGCCCTCAATGCAGCTTCTACGTGAGCTGCAGTGGCTACTTCAGTCGTCACCGGTAAACCTGTTTCCTGTTTGGCTTTGATGAGCCAATCTAATCCGGGAAGGCCTGCACCTTCATATTGACCCGGACGGGTACGAGGTTTCCAGATGCCTGCCCGGAGGACATGCACTTTGTTGAGGGCGCGTATTTGTTTACACGTAGTTACGGTCTGGGCTTCGTTCTCGGCACTGCACGGCCCACTAATCAATATCGGGCGATCTACCTTTAACCAGGCCGAAAGGGGCTGTATCTGAAAATCCTTTTTCATAATTGATCTAAAATTAATGGTTATTGAGTCGTTTTTGTTTGTTGTGTTTTCAATTCTATTCCTTCCAGCACTCGCCTGATCTGATTACTCTTTTTCATCATCGCCAACATCTCAGGTGTGTCACGTTTCATCAGGTGGTATTGAAACCGTTGGAGGTGCATAATGTATTCCAACAGAGCCTGACTAAGATACTCTGCATTTTGCTCAAAGATGGGAGCCCACATTTCCGGTGAACTTTTGGCCAACCGAACCGTGGAAGAAAATCCACTTCCGGCCAGATTAAAAATGTTTTTCTCATCCCGTTCGATGTCCAGTACGGTTTGCCCTAATAAAAAAGAGCTGACATGCGACAAATGAGAAACATAAGCTACGTGTTTGTCATGCTCCTCCGGTTCCATGTATACCGTTTGTAATCCTAAGCCCTGGAAGATATGCAAGGCGGTCTCTATGGCTTGGGTGGACGACTTTTCGCGTTCACAAATAATATTGGTTTTACCCTGAAAGAGACCATGAAACGCAGATGAAGGACCGGAATTTTCGGTACCAGCAATGGGGTGCGCAGCTACAAACTGTTGTCGTCTGGGGTGCTGCGCCACCGCCCGGCAGATACCTGCCTTGGTTGATCCGGTATCAATTACCACTGCATGTGGAGGGATTGCCTCCAAAATCATGGGAAGCATGGCTATGATGGCATTCACCGGAATAGCCAACAGTACTACATCGGCTTCCAATAATTGCTGATTATGTCGATCAATTGAATCCACCAGACCCAACTCCAGCGCTTGTTGTGCATGCGTTTCATTCAAATCAATACCCGCCATGGATTGCAAAATTTTCGCTTTGCGTAAATCAAGCGCCATGCAGCCACCGATCAACCCCACACCTATGATCACACCCTTCATATCGCTACCGTTTGAGTATTTGTAGTTAGTTGTTTCCAGCGTGCAATGCGATCAAATGCTTCCTGAAAAATCCTTTCATCTGCACACAATGAAATGCGCACATAATTTTTGCCTTCTGCTCCGAAGATAAATCCAGGAGTGATGAACACCCGCGCGCCATAAAGTATTTCATCAATCCATTTTTCGACACTTACCACGTGCTGCGGAGCCCGTGCCCACACGAATAAACCTGACTGCCTGGTCGTGATTTCGCAACCCAATAAATTCAAAATGGCCACTGCTCGTTCTTTTCGTGTGGAATAAATTTCGTTCTGTTGTTTAAACCAATCTCTATCACTTTTTAAGGCCTCAACAGCTGCCTGTTGCAAACCTAAAAACATGCCGGAGTCCATATTACTTTTAACTTTTAAAACAGCATCAATCAATTCCTGATCTCCCGCCAGCCAGCCGATACGCCAACCGGCCATGTTATGCGATTTACTTAACGAGTTTAACTCCAGAGCCACCTCGGTTGCGCCCGGAATAGAGAGTATACTCAGGGGGTAGTCATTCAAGATAAGGCTATAAGGGTTATCGTTAACAATCAAAAACTGATGTTTTCTTGCCAATGCGACTAACGCTTCCAACTCACCCTGGGTAGCAACGGTTCCGGTAGGCATGTGGGGGTAATTGATCCACATGATCTTTACCTTTGATAGATCCTGTTGCTTTAAGTCATCCAGGTCTAACCGCCAGCCGTTTTCTTCCTTCAAAGGATAATACCGGATTTTGCCTCCACAGAGTGTCGTCACGGATGTGTAAGTCGGATAGCCCGGATTGGGAACCAGCACTTCTTCTCCTTCATTCAAAAAGGCCAGCGAGATGTGCATGATCCCTTCCTTCGAGCCCATCAGCGGCAACAAGTGCTTTTCCGGATCAAGGGTAACACGATACGTAGTTGCGTAAAAAGAAGCAATCGCCTGGCGTAGCGCTGGAATGCCTTTATAACTTTGATAACCATGGCTTCCAGGCAATCTCGCAGTGTTATTCAAGGCTTCAATGGTGGATGCAGACGGTGCCAGATCCGGGCTGCCAATGCCCAGATTAATTACTTTTGAATCCGGACGATCCAGTGAACGAACTTCGGCCAGTTTTTTACTGAAGTAATACTCTTCTACTTGTTGAATACGTTGCGCTGTTGGAATCATGATTAAAATTTCATAGTAGCTTTCTTATACTCTCCTAAAATATTCAGATTCCTGACCTGACGCAGAAGATTGCGTAGGGCGAGGTCATAGTTTTTTCTGGCTTGCCACTCCACGTCCACATGAATGGAGTACTCACTTGGCTTTCCGATCACCGGTATCGATTGTATTTTGGAAAGATTAATTTTATGTGCTTTGAGGGTTTGCAAGGCATCGGCCAGGCTTCCAACCTCGTTGGCAACTTCAAAACTCATGGAAGCTTTGTTGGCCGCCTGATTTTCATTTTTGGTTTTGGTTAAAATCAAAAATCGAGTAAAGTTCTTTTTATGAGTTTCGATTCGTTTCTCCAGAATTTTCAAACCATATTTTTTAGCGGCATATTCATTTGCAATGGCGGCTGTGTGAGTTAACTTTAGTTCTCTCACCCGCTTGGCAGAAAGAGCTGTATCCTCACTTTCACGAATTTCTACTCCGGTCATCCGTTGCAGATAATCGCTGCACTGACGAATGGCCATGGGATGTGATTCGACCACTTTTATCTGGCGAAGGGATACCCCTGGCAAGGCCAGTAAGTGCATGTGAATGGGCAGGTATAATTCACCAACAATGGAAAAGTGATACTGTTGCAGCAAAAAGTAGTTAGGTAAAATGCTTCCGGCTATGGAATTTTCAATGGCCATCACGGCAAAATCCGCTTCCTCCCGTTGAAGCGTTTCGCATAGTTGATGAAACGAGAGGCATTCCATGGTGACCGGCTTCTCCTTAAAGTATGTATGCGCTGCCACCTCGTGAAAACTGGTGGCAATCCCTTGTATCGCTACTCGCAATTTTGGTTTCCTACTTTTCATGTGTTCTTAACTATTTTTTAATGGTCACATGGAATGCCCTGCACATGATCATACCGTTGGGTCCGCTTTGCTGATGGGCATTTCATATGGTCATTCCTGTTCATTCATCGTTTATCAAAAAAAAAGTCCCGGCTTTCCGGGACTTTATCTTGAGTTTTAAGTTTCTGTTTTTTCTATTCAGCAACGTACTTCCTCATCAAAGCCCCGTTTGGGTTTGATAAAAAAAGAAGTAAAAGTAAAATCGCTTGTTGCGCATGGCTGAATTATGGTCACAAGAAAAGGTAAAATGAGCTCCTGTGCAACTCTTTCAGGCAAAAAAAGAAAATATTTGAAAAGACTAACCGTTGTTCGTTAGAATCGTGCCTCGTCAGCGTTGTTCTTTGCCGGGTAAAGACCTAGCTTAGCAGTCTAAACGGTATGAACATTTATTGATCAAAAAAGAATACACATGAAAACCTTCTGTTCGCTATTCGTAGCGTCAACTCTTTTAATCGGAAGTTGTAGCCAAAAATCGGAACACGACCATCATGACCATGGGATGGCTGAGAGTGATAATCCCAATGCTGTCTTATATAATCAGGTTCTGGATGTTCACGATGAGGTGATGCCCCAAATGGATGAAATTGAAAAACTTAAGCGTGAGTTTAAAGAGCAAATCACCAATACCCCTGACATGGTGGTTGAGAAGCGGCAACAACTGGAAGCCATTATCTCCAACCTGGATTCAGCCGGCTCCGCTATGATGGATTGGATGCACGCCCTTACCCCATTGGATGAACTGCCCGATAGTGTTGATTCAGAACAAGCTCGCGCCTACTACGAAAGCGAAATGGAGCGCATTACCAAAGTCAAAAATCAGATGCTGGAGTCCATAGCCAAAGCAAAAGCGGCTAAGCAAAACTAGTATTTCTTACGAGTGCTCCTTTTGGCTAGTTGATGGTGAGGCAAAATTGCTTTGGTCTTGCCCGTTTTTTTCTTTTTCTCTTCCAGCCGAATGTTATAGCGGATCACTTGCCAATACTCGGCACCGTAGCCGACTAAAATTTCAGCCCCGGCTTCTATGTTTTTTGCCGCATCAATGTAACATCGCTTTTTTTCTACCACATATTCCGCATTGTTCCGGATTCCCTCCACCCGGGCGATACCTTTGGCGTCATTTGCATAGCGCGCCAGCGCTTTTTTTGCATTCCATGCATCAATGACATGTTTGCTGTTGACATAGAACACATATCCATTGCGCTCTTCCGTCATTTTCTCTACCTCCTTCCAGGTGAGTATCTCTCCTGTATACTCTACAATGCGCATACCTTTGGCGATCGGCACTTTGGTAAACAATCCCTTACCTGCTCCTGGTAGTTTAGAGCGTTTAACCATCAGATATTTTTCAAGAAACGGCATAGGCACAAAAAGTGCGCAAGATGCAAAAGGTTTTACAATAGAAGATCATTCCATCCTAAATTGTCAGAAGGGATTTAACCAATAACCGGATGCTGACCAGGATCACCACGATTCCGACCAGGATCATCATTCGTTTGACGGGAAGCTTCCGTGTCATATGAGCGGCCATGGGGGCGGCAATCACACCGCCCAGAATGAGACCCATGATGATCTGAAGATGCTCCAGACCAATCGTAGCAAAGAACGTGAGTGAACTGGCCAGGGAAACAAAAAATTCGGCCAGATTGACGGAGCCTATGGTATACCGGGGATGGCGGCCTCGTGCAATCAGTGTTGTGCTGACGATCGGGCCCCAGCCACCGCCACCAATAGAGTCCATAAAACCTCCAAAGGAAGCGAGTGCCGGAACGTTTTTGGTTTTGCGCCTTTTCTTCATTTGCATGAGCAGTGCTTTGCGAACAATGGCCACCCCTAATAGCAGTGTGTAGGTGGCCACCATCGGTCGAAGGATGTAGTTGTATGCCTCCAATGAATACAGCAGATATGCCCCTGCCACGGCACCCAGCATGCCGGGGATCAACAAGCTTTTAAAAAGTTTCTTGTTTACATTTTGAAACCTTAAATGCGTAAGACCGGATACCCCACTGGTGAAAATCTCTGCCGTATGAACACTGGCGCTGGAGGCTGCAGGACTAATTCCAACTGAAAGCAAGAAGGTAGACGCGCTGACGCCATACGCCATTCCCAAGGAACCATCAATCATCTGAGCAATGAAGCCGCCCAAGACAAACCATAAAAATCCGGGACCGACTACCGATCGCCAATCATACCTAGAAAGCGTTTCAGAACCAAAAAATATAACCACGATTAGCAGCATAGAAACAAGTACACCCAGCAAAATCCAGATATGGCGAGGTTTGCTTCGAGGCTCCTGGGGCTCCGGCTTTTCGTCATAGATTAACTTTTCATCTTCGATGTTTTCCGGAGTCATCTATTCTTTGGTTCGGAAGTCGAGATTATGAAATACAAAAAACCGAATGGCATCGGTATGAACAAACGAAGTAGCGGCAGGCAATTGTTGATAAACAAACAGGTAACCGATCTGGGCATTGAGTTGGTTCGTAAACTGATACCCTACACCGGCAAACAGCCGGTTCTGATCAAAGTAATTATTCGAAATTTCCTTACCTGCATTGATGTGCAATTCGTTGTTTAGAAAAAGAAAAGAGGTCTTCGCCTGAACAGACTTTCCGTTTAGTGGAATCGTCAGTGCGATGTTATACCGGAATCGCCAATTAAAGGCGTAATCATTGCTTACCTCTCCGTTTGATAATGTTCTGCGGAAACGTTCTTCCACCCGGATGTATTGCATCATGGTAAATCGCTCTTTCTTCTCAAACCATTGGATTTGTTGCCAAAGTCTATGTTCGGGTAAATCGGGCACGGGGCTCTCATTATGAGCCGTAACGTACGCGTAGCCCGAAGAAATCCGGGTTTGATCAGTAACATAATAGATGGGCGCAATCCGGAAGATGCTGAGGCCAAGCCGGTCCGTAAAATTGTCTGTCAAGCGGAAATGAACATCGGCCCAAAGGCCCCACTTCTCAGTCAACCGGGTTTGATTAAAGTAGGCTGTCCAGGTTTGTTGACGAAATTCCTTCTGCTTGTCCTGAGCGAACAGAGACGAACTCAAACTTAACACCAATAACCAGGTTGAAATTTTCGACATACCGATTCCTTCCTACAAACTTAATAGGAATACCTTAATGTCAGGCCATACGTTCGCGGATCTCCCAATACACCGGCAAAATGACCCGCATTACCTCCGGCAGGCAATAATTGTTCATAGTAGTCCTTGTTAAACAGATTGCGGACCCAGAGGGAAGCCGAGATACCATTCAATACTCTCACACCAATCCGGGTGTTGCAGAGTGCATATCCATCAATATTTAAAAAAGCCGAAGGTGATGGACTGGAAGAAAATTCTGACCGATAATAGGTATCGAAAGCAATAAACCATTTACTTCCGTTGCCCAAAGCATTCATCGATGTACTAAATTCACCACCGAAAGAGCCTGCCCACCTGGAGAGTCCTGGGATTTCACCACCTGAGATATCCTGAAATGCCACCTGAACACCATCAATTACTTGCCCGGTTAGCTCCAGGGGCAGAGGGGCATTCGTAAACCTTACATATTTACCGTGGGTGTATGCTAGTGCTCCATAAAATAAAAAAGACTTATTCACTTTAATATTCCCATCTACCTCCACGCCTCGCACATTCACCTTTTCTGCATTGGCGATATAGCCGCGGTTGACCCCTAGCTCGGGAGATTGCACATTCGTTTGATAATCATCTATATCAGTAGTATGAAAGGTAAGGTTCAACGTTGACTGAGATGTAGGCGAAGTTTTGATCCCGAATTCAATATGCGTTACATCTTCAGGCTTTATCACAGCTAGATCTGTGGCTGGCTGGCCATTGATGGTGGGGAGCCCGGCCACATTCACACCCACTGGTTTAAAACTGGTCGAGTAGGTACCAAAAACATGAAAGCGCTTATTCAATTTATAAGCAACTGTAAGTTGATACGTGAAGTTGTTTTCTGTCGCATCCGCCACGTACGACTGACCACTGTAAACTCCATTTTTGAGATTTTGAAGTGCCGTCTTTTCGGCCTTGGTGCCATTATAGGTAGCAGTATCCAACCCACCATAGGTAATTCTATCATAGACCACATCCTTTTGATCATAGTTAAACCGAATGCCGGGTAAAACATGTAGTCGTTCCGCTATTTCCCAATCTACGTTGGCAAAAGCGGCTGCGCTCTGCGATTTAATGGAAGCTTTTGTACGGATGCCATACCCTTCGAAAAGCCCGGGTGTTTCCCACAACACACTCGTGGAACTTTTGGAAAATCGCCATTGATCAGAACCCGACTCTTCTGTTCCGTCTATCTTCACCTCCTGGTCGATGAAGAATACTCCCACCACTCCGCTTAAGCGAGGCGATACTTCACCTGCGTAACGAATTTCCTGTGACCAGTTTCTATGCTTGGCTGGATTCTGAGATTTGGATAGTGCCTGCAAACCGGTAAAATCCCGATCATTGGATGGATCCCAATCCCAATAGCGCCATGCAGAGGTAGAGGTTAAAGTGCCTCTCCCGATTTTAGAATCAATGTTGAGGGAAACTCCGCCCAGGTCATTACCCGAATTCCACGGGGTGTCATGATCAATTTTCCGATCAAATGCATTCCTGCTGGGCAGTGTATAGTTTAAATCCCCGATGATGGCATCAAACTGCCGATAAGGTGCGCGCCTGGTTTCTACTACTCCGGCCACGACTTGCGCATATCCATCGGGTCGCTGCTGCGATACATCTGCTGCCAAGGTAATGGAAGTGTTGTTGGAAGGCATGTACAATACCTGACCCCGGATACCCAGGTTATTAATATCGTTTGTGGATTTACCCGTTCTAACATTTTCGATTACACCATCGCGCTGGGTTCCGGAGAAGGATAACCGCCCCGCCCATTTTTTACTTAAAGGACCCGTAATCGAACTTTTAGCCTGCACATAGCCGTAATTTCCATAACTCACTTCAAGGTCTGCACCCGGTGTGAAACTCGCTTTGCGAGATGTGATATTAAACGCACCGGAAGTTGTATTCTTTCCAAACAAAGTTCCTTGAGGCCCGCGCAAAACTTCTATTTGCTCAATGTCAATAAAATCCAGTGTAGCCGCGGCTGGTCTTGCATAGTATACACCATCTACATAAAAGCCTACACCCGGATCAAGACCATCATTGGTTAGACCGAACGGTGAACCCAATCCGCGAATGTTGATGCCTGTGTTTCGAGGATTAGAAGAGTAAAGTTGAACCGAGGGCACAAATTCTTTAAGCCGGTTAACGTTAAAAGCTCCGGCATCTTCTATCAAGAGGCCATCCACGACCGAAATCGCGATAGGCACCTCTTGCAAGGTCTCTGTGCGTCTGCGGGCAGTTACTACTACTTCTTCTAACTCGCCATCATTGATAAGGGCTATTTCTAAAAATTTTCCAGTTAGTTCAATGATTTGAAATTCCTGCGGCTTAAAGCCCACGGAACTTATTCTGATAATAAAGGGTACCTGTTGCGTAGTTTGTAACGTGAACTGTCCATTTATATCGGTGACCGCATAGATATTGGTTCCTCGGATAACCACCGTTGCGGCCTCTAAGGGTACGCCTTCGCTATCTTTAATGATCCCCGTAACCGTGCTCTGACTGTAGACGAATGAAGTTGTTGACAGAACTGTGAAAACCCATTGAAATAGTTTGTTCATATATAAATTATATAAATTCTATAGATTTAGTAGACTACAAAAGTAAGCGTTTTCATGAACTAGCCAAATACAGATATCCCGATGAAACCGGAGACTCCGTCATTTTTTGAAAAATCAGCCTTTTATCTGAATTAAAAACTGGAAAAAAGAAGAGGCTGCCTTTTTAAGGCAGCCTCCATTAACTTCAGTCTGAAGTAAGAACTACACTTTGATCTCTACGTCCACACCACTGGGTAATTCCAGCTTCATCAAGGCATCTACCGTCTTCGCACTGTTGGAATAGATATCTACCAGGCGCTTATAGGTACACAACTGAAACTGTTCACGTGACTTCTTATTCACGTGGGGTGAACGCAATACTGTAAATTTCTCTTTTTCGGTTGGCAAAGGAATAGGGCCGCTTACCACAGCACCCGTAGCTTTAACAGCGCGTACGATTTTCTCAGAGGACTTATCAACCAGATTATGGTCATAAGACTTAAGCTTGATTCTGATTTTCTGATTCATGATCTAAACGTCTTTTAGATATTTATTTGGTGGCAAGAGCGCCTTTTACTTCTTCAATTACTTTCTCAGCCAGGTTCTTAGGTACCGGTGAATAATGCGCAAACGTTAAGGTAGCCGAGGCTCTTCCGGAGGTGATTGTTCTCAGGTCAGTGATATAACCAAACAATTCCTTTAAAGGTACATCTGCTTTGATCACCTGAGCTCCCCCACGGGTGTCCATGCCTTTCATAATTCCGCGTCTACGGTTCAAATCTCCGGTGACGGAACCAGTATATTCATCTGGTGAAATTACTTCCACTGCCATGATGGGCTCTAAAAGAATAGGAGAACATTTGGCTGCCGCTTCTTTAAAGCCAATGCGAGCGGCTAATTCAAATGACAATGAATCCGAGTCAACATCATGGAATGAACCATGAAACAACCGAACCTTCATGGAGTCAATCGGATAACCGGCCAACGGACCGTTTACCATGCTTTGTTCAAAACCTTTTTGAACGGCCGGAATAAATTCGCGGGGAATCACACCGCCTACGATGTCATTCACAAACTCCAATCCTGGCTTATCTTCCGGACCCAGTTCGCGAGGACTCAACTCAAACACGATGTCGGCAAACTTACCGCGACCACCCGTCTGCTTCTTGTAAACCTCTTTATGCTCAACTGACTTCGTCAAGGCTTCCTTATAGGCCACCTGAGGTGCCCCCTGATTGATCTCTACTTTAAATTCTCTTCTCAGTCGGTCGATGATGATTTCCAAATGCAATTCACCCATTCCGCGGAGAATGACCTGACCGGTTTCCTGATCGGTGTTCACGCGCAGCGTTGGATCTTCTTCTACCAACTTACCGATGGCCATACCCAGTTTATCTGCATCGGCTTGCTTTTTCGGTTCAATCGCATAGCCAATCACAGGCTCCGGGAAAACCATTGATTCCAGAATGACCGGACGTTTTTCGTCACACAGTGTGTCACCTGTTTTGATATCCTTAAATCCAACAATCGCCCCGATATCACCGGCTGGCAATCGTTCAATTTGATTTTGCTTGTTGGCGTGCATCTGGAACACACGGGAAATGCGTTCTTTCTGACCTGAGCGTGTATTTTTAATATACGAACCGGATTCCAACACCCCGGAATAGGCACGAACAAAACACAAGCGACCTACGAAAGGATCGGTGGCAATTTTAAAAGCCAATCCAACAAAAGGTTCCTTTTCGCTAGGGCGAATCTCCACTGGCTCATCGGTATCAGGGTTGGTTCCGACAATAACATCCTTGTCCATCGGTGAAGGAAGTAACTCCATCACATAGTCAAGCATGGTTTGTACGCCTTTGTTTTTAAAGGATGAACCACACACCATCGGCACAATCTTCATGTCGATGGTTGCCTTGCGAAGTGCTGTTAATATTTCTTTCTCCGAAATAGAGTTCGGATCTTCAAAAAACTTCTCAATCAGGGTTTCATCGTATTCGGCTACCGCTTCCAGAAGCTTCTCGCGGTACTCGCGTGCTTCCTCCACCATGTCATCCGGAATAGGAACTTCCTGAAAAGTCATTCCCTTATCATGTTCGTTCCAGATCACGCCACGGTTGTTCACCAAATCAACCACGCCTTTAAAGTTTTCTTCAGCGCCAATCGGCAACTGAAGAGCCACGGCTTTGCTACCTAATTTCTCTTTTACCTGCTTACAAACACCCAGGAAATCAGCACCACTCCGGTCCATTTTATTTACAAAACCGATCCGGGCTACTTTATAATTATCGGCCAGGCGCCAGTTGGTTTCAGACTGAGGTTCCACACCATCCACTGAACTAAACAAAAACACCAGACCATCCAATACCCGTAGGGAACGGTTTACCTCCACGGTAAAATCCACGTGGCCGGGGGTATCAATAATATTTACGTGATATTCTTTCTCGCGATACTTCCAATGTACGGTGGTCGCGGCAGAAGTGATCGTGATTCCACGCTCTTGTTCCTGCGCCATCCAGTCCATGGTAGCTGCTCCCTCGTGTACTTCTCCAATCTTGTGGTTCACACCAGCATAATAAAGAATACGCTCGGTCGTAGTTGTTTTACCAGCATCAATATGAGCTGCAATACCGATGTTTCTGGTGTATGTAAGATCCCTTGCCATGAATAGTAATATGTGCGATTAAAATCTGAAATGAGAGAAAGCTTTGTTGGCCTCGGCCATGCGATGCGTATCATCTTTTTTCTTGATCGCAGCACCTTCTCCTTTGCTGGCAGCCAAAATCTCAGCCGCTAGTTTGTCCATCATGGTTTTTTCACCACGCTGACGGGCGAAGTCGATCAACCATTTGATGCTCAGGTTAATTTTGCGCTCGGGACGAATTTCGACCGGCACCTGAAAAGTGGCACCCCCTACCCTGCGGCTTTTTACTTCCACGGCAGGCATCAGGTTGCTTAACGCACGTTTCCACACTTCCAGACCAGGCTCGGCAGCATTTTTCTTTTCGATGATGCTGATGGCGTCATAGAAAATGTTGTAGGCCACGCTTTTTTTGCCTTGTTCCATCAGATAGTTCACAAACTTGGTGACCATCGGATCGTTGAACTTAGGGTCCGGGAGAAGATATCTCTTTTTGGGTTTTGTCTTTCTCATGAGCTAATGACTTATTTCTTTCCTTTTGCTGGTGCACCTTTTGCTGCCGGAGCTGCGGCTCCTGCCTTGGGACGCTTGGCGCCATATTTCGAGCGACCTTGCTTCCGGCCGTTTACACCGGCTGTATCCAGGGCGCCACGGATGATGTGGTAACGCACCCCGGGAAGATCTTTTACCCTACCCCCGCGCACCAACACGATGGAGTGCTCTTGTAGGTTATGGCCTTCGCCCATGATGTAGGCGTTTACCTCTTTTCCGCTAACCAACCGAACCCTGGCCACTTTGCGCATGGCAGAATTAGGTTTTTTAGGCGTTGTGGTGTACACGCGAGTACAAACCCCACGCTTTTGAGGGTTGGAATCCAGGGCGGGTGACTTCGATTTGAAGTTCAATTTAGTCCGGCCTTTCCTTACAAGTTGCTGAATGGTAGGCATTTATATTTATCTTTTTATACCTTTCAAAAATTAGGACTGCAAAGGTATCATAAGTAAGGCAGGAAGCAATACGCAGATGCAAAGATTTTACAGTTCCTGGAGGCTATCGCATCAAAAAGTGGCCAAATTTACCCAAAAAGAATGGTGAATGGCAGGCCCCGCACAACCGCCAACGGTTTCCAATCCGAACCATCGCCAGTCCGGAGGCAGTATCCATGGATCAAATACCGGGTGCATCGTGTCAGTGGTCACAAAACCTACCACCCATTTAATGTAAAGTTAAACCGGTATCCGGAGCAAGTCCATAAGACTTCTTGCCAAACACCAGCTATTGGCTATTTTCGTACATGTCTATGTCAAAATTAGGTGGAGCAAAAAGGCGCGCATTGTAAACACATCAACATAGCGGATTACCAAAAACAAAGAATTAAAAACATACTTAATGAACTTAAATCGAAAGCTCATTCTAGTTATGATCAGCATTTTTACTTTCCAGGGATGTGCGGTACAAGACAAAAGTGATTTGGATACACAATGGCGGAACAAAGCAATTTCGCTGGCAAGCGCTTGCCATGTCTCATGGCTGAGTGATCAGTCAATAAAGTTTATCAATGGCCCGTCCACCCATGGGAGAAGAGAATTCATTGATCATTTTAAGTTAGATAAAGTTGAGGGGCGAAAGATACTCGTTGCGGAAACAGCAGGACTTTCAGATAAATTTTCAATTTTTCTTGGTAAAATTGATGGGGATCCTAAAATATACTACTTAAGTGTTTCAGATAACAAATTTGAAATAATGGTACCTGGGTATGAATACTACGAACACCATCGCCAGATATTAGATTTTTCTGAATCTGAAATGATGTGCGATTCTGGTACCGGAGTGTTTTCGTTTTACATCATATTGGAAACGTAGGAAAGTTTCCCCCTGCCAACGCCTGTTCACCATGTATTTGCTTATTCAATTCAGTTTACATTGGGGTTTCAGTAGTTCTGCCAGACATTTTTTTTCCTGATATTTTTTTTGGATTAAATACAATAGCAATTTCAATTGCCCTAGTTCTAGTCTTAATCGCTTTGTTCAAGAAAAAGAAGAAATGAAAAAAGTGATAGAAAGATATGACATGATAGTTGGGATCATCTTTACATCCGTTAAGAAGAAAAGAATCTGAAAAAAAGCTGCAAACGATTGAACTTACCAGAATGCAGATAACCTTACACAAGCACAACCTGCAGGTTGCATACCCGTATCTTTGCTACAGAAATTACTAGAGTTTATGAATATTACACAACTGCTTGGATTAGCTGCCGGATCATGCACCACCATCGCTTTTTTGCCACAAGTGATTAAAACCTGGAAGAGTGGCTCGGCCAAAGATTTATCATTGGGCATGTTCTCATTCTTCTGCTTTGGTGTTTTGCTGTGGTTGATTTACGGTATCATCATTGGTGATGTTCCGGTAATCGTAGCGAATATGCTGACGCTGGTACTGGCTTCATCGTTGCTGTATTTTAAGCTGCGGTTTAAGTAACTGATGTTACGCAAAGTTTGCAAACTAATGTCAGGTTGATCTCGATTTGATCGAGATCAACCTGACGCACTTAAGTGAATTTGCGTAACATAAGTTAAGTAAGAAGCTATTCTTGCCGTCAGGCTTTTTCTCCGCAAGTTGGCTCACGTCCACGCAGACCCTTCCAGGGGAGTTTCAAATTTTGTTAGTACGGTGATTAACACTTCAGCGTAATTTCATACTAATGGCGAGCCCAGATTACAACCTACCCTGACACTTGAAGATGTTGATTTAAAGGAGTAGATTGAACTTTAAAGCGAAGAGTTCCCGGACTGAGTAACTCTGCTAGGAATGGTAACTATGATAAAAGTGAATAAAAACACGGTAATACTTTTATTGTTTTTGCAGAGTTGCACAATTCATGCCCAAAAATTTGTGGGGAATTATGATCTCAAGCATAGCTTTGGTCCAGATTACGTTTCTTTGAAGATTGAAGCCTCTGGGATTTTCGTATGTCAACATTATTCCGATGTTCTGGGGACCACACAACAAAGCGGTAAATGGATTCTCAAGCAGGATACTTTAAACTTTTTGATAGATCAGACCGAACCTCCAAGCATACTCTTAAAAGCTTATGGAAGCTCTCTTAGTAGTGGCGTGATTAGAATAGCTGATACTCTTGGCGCAGTTTTCGGGGCTCATGTTTATGTTAATGGGGAATCCAAATCGTTGATGTCTAATATTGATGGAGAAGTAGTTGTGAACGTTCCCGTTTCAGAAATTAAAATTGAATACTTGGGAAATAGGTATAACACAGTGGTTGAAAGTCAATACAGCCAAACATTTGAAATCTTCATTTTGAGTTATAAAACTGTGAATTCTCTACAATTACCAACGAAATGGCAAGTTGCGGGAAGATTACTTGTTCCCTATAATGCAAAGAATGAAACTTTGAGAGATGCAGTATTTATTAGAAGGAAAAGGAATAGTTGGAAAAAGTAACCACCCTAGATAGCGAGATTACTCGCTTATTTGCCAGAGTACTTTTTATAAGCATAACCCTTACTTCAAAACAAAGCCGGCTTTTTTCACGTCACGTGAGTTGCCTCCGATCTGAACTTCAAAGGCGCCCGGTTCGGCTACCCATTTCAAATCGGCATTGTAAAAAGAGAGCTCGTTGGAGGTAATCGTGAAAGACACTTTTTTACGCTCTCCTGCCTTCAGAAAAATCTTTTGAAATCCTTTCAGCTCTTTGACCGGTCGGGTCACCGACCCAACCAAATCCCGAAGGTAAAGCTGAACCACTTCCGCTCCATCCCTTTTTCCGGTGTTTGTGATTTCGATAGAGGCGGTTACAGCATCCTGCAAGGTTGTTTCTGTTTTATCCAGCGTGACTTCACCATACGAAAAGGTGGTGTAACTAAGTCCATATCCAAAAGGATAGACCGGTTCATTGGATACATCAAGGTAGTTGGAGCGAAACTTAGAAAACCATTTACCCTCCGTCAGTGGACGGCCCGTATTTTTGTATGCGTAGTACATGGGTAGCTGACCTACATGCTGAGGAAAGGTGGTCGTGAGTTTACCGGAAGGATTCACATCGCCAAACAAAACATCGGCAATCGCATCGCCTGCCTCGCTCCCACCAAACCACACGTTCATGATGGCGGGCACATGCTCGCTCTCCCATGGAAGGGTTAACGGCCGGCCGGTAAACAAGACCAAAACTACGGGCTTGCCTGTGTTGATGAGTGCTTTGAGTAACTCCCGTTGTGTGCCGGGAATTTCAAGGTTTACCCGGCTGGAAGATTCTCCACTCATCTCGGCTGATTCTCCCAACGCAGCAACAATCACATCTGCGCTCCTGGCCAGGCGAAGTGCTTCTTCCTGCAACGCCTGGGCCGAACGGCTATCGCGGTTCAGCGACTTACCAAACATGGTAGCATGAGCTTCCAGCGTTGCGTCTTCGTCCAGGTTGGATCCTTTGGCATAAATAACTTTTGCCTGATTACCCACCGCGTTCTGCAATCCCTGTAAAAGGGAAACCGATTCGGCATGCCGGGCCGCCACACTCCAGGTGCCAGCCATATTTACCGATGAGTTTGCCAATGGTCCAATCAACGCAATCGTGCCTTTCTTTTTTAAAGGCAATACATCGCCCTCGTTTCGAAGCAACACAAAACTCTGCGTAGCAATCTGACGCGCGATGGCGCGGTTTTCGGCCGTGTAAATTTCATTTTTGGCTCGCTCTTCATCGCAATACCGGTAGGGATCGTCAAATAAACCGAGTTTATACTTGGCTATCAATATCCGTCTGCAGGCCTCTTCGATCTGAGCCTCGCGGACGGAACCATCTTTTACGGATTGTTCCAGCGTATTCAATAACCCTTCGCTTACCATGTCCATATCCAATCCGGCATCCAGGGCGCGGGCCGATACCTCCTTCAAATTACCAATGCCATGATCTACCATTTCACTCACACCGGTATAGTCTGAAACCACAAAACCGTTGAATCCCCATTGGGAGCGCAACACTTCCGTGAGAAGCCATTTGTTGGCAGTGGCCGGTACGCCATCGATCTCATTAAAAGATGCCATCATGCTGCCGCACCCGGCTTCTACGGCTGCCTTGTACGGTGGGAAATAATCGTTGTACATCCGCTGACGACTCATGTCTACGGTATTATAATCCCGGCCTGCTTCGGCTGCGCCATAGAGAGCATAGTGCTTGGTACAGGATAGAATGGTGTTCGGAGCGCTTAAGTCATCACCCTGATAACCTTTGATCATGGCACGGGCGATTTCACTGGCCAGATAAGGATCTTCACCATTACCTTCTGAGATGCGGCCCCAGCGGGCATCCCGGGCAAGGTCTACCATGGGCGAAAAAGTCCAGTTGATGCCATCGGCACTGGCTTCCTGAGCAGCGATGCGTGCACTCTGTTCAACGGCTTGCATGTCCCAGGTGCAACTAAGCCCCAGGGGAATAGGAAAAACGGATTCATATCCATGAATAACATCCATCCCAAACAGCAACGGAATTTTCAGGCGGCTTTTTTCTACAGCTATTTGTTGCATTTCTTTGATGGCAGCCACCGATTTAATGTTGAATAAACCTCCTACCTGACCTTGCTCTATTTTTTTGGCGATGTCAGAATTTTGCGCTTGTCCGGTGGTGAATTGCCCGGCAGATGGAAGGTTGAGTTGTCCTATTTTTTCCTCCAGCGTCATCACGGACAGCAGCGAATCAATTTTTGCATCCATTACCGAAGCCGGAGTAGAGGGTTGGGAACAGGAAACCACAACAGCCCAACACCCAATGCACAAGAGTTTTTTCATAATCTAATAGGTAAATCCAAGTTTGGTCAGACCCTGTTTTACTTCCGGGCAAGACATAAATAAATTCCAGAGTAACCCACTCCGATGATTTTCCATCATCACCACAATAGGCCCCTGGTCAATGGCCAGGTACCATGGCCTCTGCCAGTTTACATGTTCACTAAAGCCATCATAAAAACCATAGTCTCCCAGGATACCGGGAGCCAAACTATCGTAGAAATAACGCATGGCTGCCTGGCTTTGCCGGGGGGTATACGGAAATGAAGAAAGAGCTGCCGATGGCGTGATGACTCCTTTATCCTCATTGGGGCTATGAGCCGCATAAAAGTTAACCGAATAGCCGGCTGTCAGTCCCCAGCAATGAGGGCCATACCCTTTATAATCTAATGGATTTTCTACACAGTATTGATAGTTGATGAGGGTATGATTGACGTTGTGCTGCCAATAATCGGCATACGCGTCCTTGAGTTTGCGCGGATCCAGGCCCAGGTAAGAATAATGTGACCAGAAGAGAGGCCCCCCGTATTGCGCGGCACCGTTATGTTTCAAGTCGAGATGTAACCCATATTGCTGATGGGCGCTGTCGTTTCGGATGGCTCCATTTCTGGCCCATCCCTCATGATATACTTCGGGCGGAATCGTATGGGTAGGCGAAGCTGCAGCCAGCACATACGTGATCAGGCATTCATTGTATCCTTCCAACGGAAAATTCATCGTCCAGGCTTTGTCGGGCGACCAATGCCAATAGAGTACATTTTTCTGATCGTTGCGATACCAGTCCCATTCTACTTCACGCCACAGGGTATCCATCTTCTGAGCCAACGCTTGTTCCTGGGCGTTGCCGTCTTTGAAATACTGACGCGCACATAAAAGCCCTTGAACCAGAAATGCCGTCTCTACCAAGTCTCCACCATTATCGTTTTTGCTGAATGGCTTTACTTTTCCGGTTTCGCCATACATCCAGTGTGGCCAGGCGCCATGAAAACGATCGGCCTTTGATAACCAATCGACCAGTTTGGTTAATCGTTGTTCTCCCTCGCTCCGGGTGATAAAACCTCTTTCGATACCTACCAGAATAGCCATGATGCCAAAACCGGTTCCTCCCGAAGTAA
Organism: uncultured Ohtaekwangia sp.; assembly: GCA_964439205.1. Classification (GTDB taxonomy): domain Bacteria; phylum Bacteroidota; class Bacteroidia; order Cytophagales; family Cyclobacteriaceae; genus ELB16-189. Next base: position 37,928 of record CAYTNM010000011.1, on the reverse strand, counting down.
CGACACTTTTATCATGGTCAGGATAGTCATGATCTAAATGAATACGTTCTGGTGCCGCCCCTGAAACAGGTTCGGCTCCGTCCCAGAAATATTGAAACGTCCTGTACTGCACCAGGGTGAACAATGAATCGTCTGAGATCGTTGCTTCCGGTCGGTCTTCTTTGGAGGAACGACAGGAAAAAAAGACCAATACGACAAGTCCGATGAGAAAGTAATTTTTCATATACAAAGAGTGGATATTCTTCAACATGGATTAAAAATTGATCACAGATGACTTTTCTGAAACGCCTGTCTCGCCCAAGGCCTCGATGCGTGCATAGTATGAAACCCCTTTATTGAGTCCCCGAAAATAGTACCAGGCGCTGTCATGCACCATCAGACAGTTATACAACTTATCAGGGTGAATGCCATAATAAATATTGTATCCGTAAGCCGTGGGAGTCGGGTTCCACTGAAAAGTGGCCTCGCGAGTATCGGTATGTCTGGTAACTGAAAAATTTTCAACCGGAGGGGGCACCGTTCCCTCTGCTTTACCAAAAACACGAAATCCGGCAATGGCAAATTTTCCATCCGCCATGTGAACATTTTCCAGTTTGAGATACCTTGCCCGAAACGGCTTTTTCAGTTGCACATAGTCGTGCGGCACATCTGTTTGATTTTTGCTTTTGTCAATCAGGGGCTTCCAGTCATGGCCATCTTCGCTATGATAAATTATATACTGATGGTAAATGGTGTATTGCTTGTCTTTCCGTTGGGCATCCTGATCTGCATAGTTGATTTGCAATGCATAGATGGGATGACTCGCTCCTAAATCTACTGCCAGGTATTCTCCGGGATCAGCGGTAGCTGCACTCCAATAATCGCGGATATTTTCATTGAAGGCGAGGGAAGGATCATGACCCGATAAGGAGGAGGAAGCCCATGATTTTTTGTTATAGGAAAGCATCATCCAGCCGGTAAACGTTGACTGGGTATGGTCTCTGGCTTTTGATGCGTGATAGTGAGGATAATCGCCAAAAGCAGTGATGCAATACAACTGACCATCGGCATCAAATCCTGCCGGAAAGATTCCTAACCTTCGCTCAAATTTATATTTGATCCAGTTGAGCATGGTGGCTGTATGCCAATAGTTACCATACCTATCCTGAAAGGTGCTCCCATGACCTGCCCCGGTGATAAAACCACCGGGCTTAAAGGAAAAGGGATTGTAGCTCTGATATACAAACGGACCGAGGGGATGATCCCCTACCAAAACACCATCTGCATAAACGTTCCATTCGGTACCGGGTGCTGCATATTGATAATAGTATTTTCCACCGTGTTTCGTCATCCAGGCACCTTCGGTGTAGGACGCTATGGTGGTGTCCTGATGATCCTGACCAAAGCGTTCCCATCCATGTTCTTCCGGAAAAAGTTTTGAAAGCTCTTTTCTTTCGCCCTGGGGTTGGTACTTATTCTGAGGGTTCAGTTCCATACCATACAAAGGAAGGGTATTGCTGCTGCCCCAATAAACATAGGCCTTACCATTATCGTCTTTAAAAAAAGAAGGATCCCAGGTAGCTACGGCAAATGAATCGGTCAGTGTTTGCCAGCGTCCATGCGTTGGGTCCGTGCTGAAATACAAAGGCATTGGATCAGGTGCCGCAAACGAAGGAATGAACAATAAGGTATCGCCCCAGGCCCAGGCTCCGGGAGCGCATACATTGTCCGCAGCCTTACCATTGCTTTTGAAATCCTGCTTGACAAAATTCCATTGGCGCATGTCCGCACTCCACCAATATCCGTTTTGGTTGGTGGAAAACAAGAATAAGGTATCCCGGAAGTTTACGATAGCAGGATCGGCTGTACTGCGATGCGATTCGTCCTGGGCGTAATACGTATGGGTAGAAGGCACATAAGCATAGTCCAGATTCATGGGGTTGCAATAGGTATCCGGAACCGTCAAGTATTCTACAGGTTTCTCCATGCATGAAAGAAACATCAGCGTAATGATGGATACACTGCATCCGGTCAGTCCTGGAATAGTTCCTGCCTTTTTCATTGTACCAGGGGCCATGGAAAGCTTGATTGTAACGAAATTTTTTTTCCGCTACTCCCCGATTCGCGGGCTGCTTCAATAATCTCTAAAACGTGCAAGGCGTGCTCGGCTGCTATCAATGGTTCTGTTTTCTGAAGCAACGAAGAAGCAACAACCGTGGCGCCCTCTTGCCAGACATATCCGCTCGTGTCAGAAACAAAACGCTGGGTCTGTTCATGATCGGTGGTGGCCACATCTACTCCAAAAGGAGCCCAATCATAACCCACCAGCCCCATGTTTCCTTTAGTCCCCCAGATGGAAATGGTGTGCCGGTCCTGACCTTTCCCACCATGTCCATAAGGATCAAAATAGTTAAAGCCACATTGTACATGAGAAAGCGTTCCTCCTCTATGATCCATGATGACCATGGCATTGTCTTCCGCCTGCACCGTTATCTTTCCTTTGCCATCAATGATTCGTTCTTTGGTAACAATGCTTGTCATCGCAGTCACCGATCGGGCAGGACCTAACAACCCAGTAAGGGTAGCAAGGTTGTAAACCCCCAGATCAGGTAAACTCCCACCGCCCGTTTCATAAAAAAAAGATGACCATGTAGGCCCCAGGTGTCCATAGTGGGCATGGGCTGCCGCCACTTTACCCAGTGTGCCAGCCTGAATGGTGCGTGACATAAAAGCAAACTGCGGACTGTTGACCACGGCCGGTGCGCCCCAGATGCGTAGCTTTTTTTCACGTGCCAATTCCAGAAGCTCTTTGCCAGCACGATAGGTATTAGCCATCGGCTTTTCGCTCCACACATGTTTTCCTGCCAGGAGTGCTTGCTTATTCAATCGTTCGTGTTCCTGCATATCAGTCAGGTTTACCAAAAGATCAAATGGCGCCCCGGAAAGCATGAGATCAATATTTGGATACACATGTGGAATGGCAAACTGCCGGGCTTGCTGGTATGCCCGATCTACGATGATATCGCAAGCGCTCACCAACGTTACATGAGCGGATTTGCTTAAGTGAGGTAAGTACTGTCCGGAAACACTGCCACACCCAATGATCCCCACTCTGATTTTTTCAGCAGGCGTGGCACCCACCGAGGGCAGCGTGCTTACCAGATAAGCCACTCCGGCACTGGTACTGATTTTCAAAAATTCATTGCGCGTCATAAACAATCACATCAATAGGTAAAACCCAACCTGGTAAGGCCGGTTTGAACTTCGGGAGCAGACATAAACAGATTCCACAATAAACCGGTTCGATGATTTTCAATCATGACAATAATAGGTCCCTGATCAATGGCAAGATAGGAACTGGCTATCCATCCCTCTGTAACGTTAAAGGCATCATAAAATCCATACTCCCCCCACAGCCGATCACCCATCGTGTAATAAAAAAATCGTAACGCATCCAGGCTTTCGGCAGGTGTGTACGGCATCGATGACAACGCTGCCGTGGGTGAGATCACCCCCAGATCATTGGTAGGTGAGTGAGCCGAATAGCCGAGGTGATTATCGCTGGCCGTTAAGCCCCAGTTTTGTCCACTGTATCCCACAAAGTTTTTAGGGTTAGCTATACAATACGCTCGGTTGATGCGTGAGTGATGAACATTTTGTTCCCAATAATTCGCATACGTATCTGACAGATTTGAGGGATCTAACCCAAGAAAAGAGTAGTGACTAAAAAAGAGTGGTCCTCCGAGATCATATCCGAGCGGTAGTTTAATGTTATAGAATAACTTGTTGTTAACAATCGCTCCGTTTCTGGCCCATCCGTTGGTATAGACAGTCTGACTAATCGTATGTGTTGGTGAGGCTGCCGCCAGAACGTATGTAATCAGCGATTCATTATACCCACTGATGGTCATATTCATCGCCCACGCCTTGTCGGGAGACCAATGCCAGTATAAAACGTTTTGACCGCCACGCGTGAACCAATCCCATTCCACTGTCTGCCAAAGGGTATTGATCCGGTGAACGAGTTGCTGTTCTTCGGCAAGAGCTGTATTGAGATACTGCCGCATGGTGAGCAGCCCTTGCACCAGAAAGGAAGTTTCGACCAGGTCAGCTCCATTATCATTGGCACTGAAGGGGATGGTTTTACCCGTGTTGCCGTTGATCCAATGAGGCCAGGCACCCTGAAACCGGTCGCAGGTTTCCAGGAAATCAAGGATTTTATCGAGCCGGGTGAGGCCTTGCGCACGAGTAATAAACCCCCGCTCCATTCCCACAATAAGCGACATGATGCCAAAACCAGAGCCTCCGGAGGTGACCAGATCACCCGAGGTGTTTCGTTCACGCGCCATCCCGCTGGCCGGGTGGGCGAAGTCATAGAAATAGCGAAAAGTTTGCTGTTGAACTTTTGTTAAGAGTTCCTCATCCGAAATCACCGGAAACTTGGGAGGTGAGTCTGACGTGGTGTAAAACGTTTGTGCGTAACCCGGGAAGGTTTCGCCTGACGCCCCCACCACGTTTTTAGAAAGAACCAACTCGAATTTTCCAAAGTTCAGAAGATTTTGTTCGGTCGTAATCAATAACGTTGTGTTGTTGTTTGTCAGTGTTGCTGCTATGGGAAAAAATTGGGCCTTTGCCTGAACCATGATGTTAGCAGGGTTTATGGAGGTTGGATTCAGGGCGCGATTAAACTGTAAGGATGCCATGACATTTAAAGGCACATTACTTACGCGATCCGAGCCCACAGTTTCATCACCAAATTTTATCAGAGTTAATGAGAGCTCACCTGGCTGTGTTTTAAATTTAAAGGCAACTGGAACAAAATTCTCACCAGTTTGGCTGGTCAGGCTGGATGAAATGTTAATTTCATAAATCGTATTGTTCTCGAGTAGGTTAGTCGGGGTAATAGAAACAAGCCTATTCTCATTCAATAAAACCAGGGAAAAGGAAATTGGCTCTACTGATGCTTTTAACAAGACTAGTGCTGTTTTGATGGAAGCCGCGTTCACAGGGCGATTAAACTCAATCAGGATAGGAGCATTGATGGGCACCCCCGGATTTTCTTCTTGGGTTATATCAAGAACTACCTGACCAATACTGACATTCAGGACGGTTAAATCTGACTCTGATTGCTCTTCTGTGCATCCAGCAAAAAATGAACTAATACTAATGGCTATGCCAAAAAAACAGAATCTATTCAATGGTGTTGTTTTAAGAAATGAAGGCGAAAAAAAGCCTCCCCTTTTGAAGGGGGAGACTTTCAAACAACAAGCAAACCAGTAAAACTACTTTCCTTTTCCTTGTAGTACCACAAGGGCTCTTACTTCATCGCTGCTCAAAGCGGTATTATAAATTCGGACTTCATCTAACTGCCCAGTCAGATAACTTGCCCAAGGTTGGTTCCCACAGCAACCAATGCTTGGAGTTGTTTGAAACTGAACTGCTCCAAAAACCATGGGACCACTACCAACAAATTGAATAGGCCCCGACCAACCTGCGTTTGCGGTGGTGCCGACCGAACCGTTTATATAATATGTAAACTTGGAAGTCGTTGCATCGTAGGTCAGTGTATGATTCGACCATGCATTAAAAAGGCCCTTATAGTTAGAGACATTCATCCACGTTTCGCTTGATCCACTAACCACGTGTGCAACAATTTTTGCTGCATTTGGGTTGCTGCCATTCTCCACAAACCAGTCAATGTTACCCCAAAAACCAGCAGGGTTGGACAAGTTTACCAAACCCAGAATTCCATCAATGCCATTATCTGAATTTTGATCTACGAAAACAGGATTAACCCAAAACGAAATAGTAAAACTTTGCAAACCCGTGATGGCAGAACCAGGGTCAAAGGTGATATACGATTTGTTTGCAACGTTTAAATTAAGTGCCTGTCCTTTAAATCCATTGACAAAGGTTGTTCCGCTATTTTCGCCAGAAACACCTGATTTCTCTTCCTTTAAAGAGCCGTCAAATGGCCAATACGCTACCAATGATGAAATCTTGATTTCATCTGTAGCAGAAAAACCATTAATAGTAAACACAGGCTTGTAGCTATTAGGGTCAAACTCATCAAAACAACTGATCACTGTCAACAATGAGATGACAGATAGAATATAGATTGCAATTTTTCTTTTCATATGCTTTTATAGTTAAAATTAATAACCTGGGTTTTGTACCAATACACCGGAGCTTAAATCAATTTCCCGCTGAGGTATTGGCCAAACCTCATTTTTATTAGCCTTCCAGCCCTTGGGCCCGAATACTTGCAATCCCCGACCTTGTCGGATTACGTCAAAGTACCTATCAAATTCCATAGCTAGTTCGGCCCGTCTTTCTCTCCAGATAGCTTGACGCAATTGTGCTTGATCTGTCGTGGTGACTTGTGGCAAGATGGCATTGTTACCGTTACGTGCCCTCGCTCTGACGAGTTCTAATGATGCCAGGGCAGCCGATGCATTTCCTAATTCATTGTTTGCTTCAGCATTCATTAAAAGTACATCTGCAAATCGAATAACCCGTACATTTTGTTGACAACCGGGGGTCAGTTGCAAATCAAGTTGACTAAATGGAACATAAGACTTTTGATTGTATCTGGGATTGGGTGTATTGGAAGGTATTGCATCACCATCAGGTGTTATTTCTCCGCTAAAGATGATAGTTGCATCTCTCCGGGGATCTCCGGCCTCATAAAAATCAGCCAAATCCTGAGTCGGAACATTAAATCCCCATCCTGCGTCCGTGCCACGCACACCTTGGATCTGTGAATATTGGGAGTTTGAAACTGCGCCATTGCCCGGCACAAGAGTAGCCTGAATTTCAAAAATTGATTCACTGGAATTTTCATTGGCCACCCTAAACAATTGATAGTAGTTGGGAAAAAGGGTGTACCCGAGCGCAATTACCTGATTGGTCAAGTCTCTTACTTCGGTCCACTTATTTTGATACATCGCCACTTTGGCATTCAGTGATAAGGCCGCTCCCCGGGTAAACTTGCCTATATCACTCCCTGTGTAGGATACTGGCAAAACACTAGCCGCTTCGGTTAAATCGCGTTCAATAGCCGCGTACACTTCTGCTTTAGGAGTTCGGGGAATATTAAACTCAGAGGCACCTTTGGGCACGGTCAAGCGAAGGGGAATATCTCCAAAAGCCCTTACCAACCGAAAGTAAGCATATGCGCGTGCAAATTTTGCTTCGGCAACATACCGGGCCTTTAAGCCTTCATTCATCGGAATGTTCTGTATGTTGTCGATTAATTGGTTGCAAAGGTTAATGTCAAGATATCTGCCACTCCAAAAATCATAGATCTGACCTTCGGTAGCCGTTACGGTAAAATTATCGAACGCATTCAGGAAAGAAGCATCCGAGGGATCACTGCCCTTTTCTGCATCATCAGATCCTAGGCTCTCAAGCGCCATCGGTGCAAAGGCAACATTTGTCCAGCCTCTTAAGTTACCATAAATCGAATTAACAGCTTCAGTGGCATCCGCTTCGGTTAAGAAAAAATCCTCAGCCTTCACTTTTCCTTGCGGGGGTACATCCAGAAAAGAATCACTGCAGGCTGTGGCAATTGTTAACAGGAATGTCAAAATCAACAACTTCATCGCTTGAATATTTCTACACTTTTCCATAGTTGTATTAATTAAAATGTAACATTTAAGCCTAAATTATAGGTAGCATACAAAGGGTATAAGTTGGAGTCAACCCCGGCACGTGTGGGGCCTCCCCCCACCTCCGGATTAAAGCCGCGATACCCAAAAAGATTTAATGCGTTTTGGGCATTCAGATACACCCTCGCTTTACTGATCTTCCATTTATTCAGAGTTGGTAAGGTATACCCTACCTGAATATTTCTGATTCGCAGATAACTTCCGTTTTCTACAAAAAAGGAGTTTGAGACGTAGTTATTTCCACCCCCCACATTCGCAGAAGGATATGTGGTGGAAGTTCCCTCTCCGTTCCAACGGTTATCAAAAAAATCCTTGGTAAAATTCTCTGTTCCAAATCTAAAACCTAAAGCCGCGTTGTAAATTTCTACCCCGCCAATGCCCTGTAAATCCAAGGTAAAGTCAAATCGTTTGTAAGCGAAATTAGTGTTAATACCATACAGAACACGAGGGTTAGGATTTCCCAGAACTACCCGGTCTTTCCCATCAATAACTCCATCATTATTCATGTCTGTATATTTAAAATCACCCGGCTTGGCGGTTGGCTGGATGATTGCTCCTGTATTGGAAACATAGCTGTCAATATCGCTTTGTGATTGAAATATTCCGGCCACATTTAATCCATAAAATATACCTATAGGTTGACCTAATATGGTTCGGGTATTTGTAGCACCACCGGTAGTTCCAACACCTACATCAATAGGGTTCGATCCGGTCAATACTTTCGTAACTTCATTTTGATTGAAGCTTACGTTTGCACTAACAGAATAAGAAAAATTCTCATTTAGTTGATCATTCCAGGAGACTAAAAATTCCCACCCCTTGTTTAAAAAGTCGGCCTGATTACCAATGATCGTTCCGCTTTGAGTTCCCAACGATCCAAGAATGGGGATCGCAAAAATCGCATCAACTGTCTTGCGCTGGTAATAATCAACCTCGGCTGTTAACTTGTTCTTCAAAAAAGCCGCCTCAAATCCAATGTTGGTTCCAATGGTTTGTTCCCAAGTAGTTGACGGAGGAATTTGCGTGTCTATGTTAGATCCTGGAAAGATGTTACCATTCGGGTCAACGTACGCATATTCATTTCTGCGGCTGACTTGTTGCTCAGCCAAGTTTGCCGGAACACTGCTGTTTCCAACAATCCCCCAACTTCCTCGCAATTTTAAATGATCAAATATTGATTGGTTTTGCATGAATGATTCTCTCGAAACAATCCAACCGGCACCAACGGAGGGGAAATATCCCCACTTATCCACATCCTTAAATTTTGAAAGACCATCCATTCGGTATGTGACGTTCAATAAGTATCGATCTTTAAATCCATATCCGATTCTACCGAAATAAGAAACAACAGTAGTTAAGGAACTACGATCATCCGATGTATCATCAAATGTCAGCGTTCCAGGATCGCCCAAGGAATAATATCGCTCCCCATTATTGTTTGTAGGCACATTCTGAATCCCGAATCTGTATCCATAAGTTCTATAATATTGCGATCCTTGACCTACTAATACATTAAGGGAATGTTCCTTAAAATTATTTTGATAGGTGACGGTATTTTCCAATAACCAATCCCGTACCTCTGACCGGGTTCTGGAGAGAGAAGAAATAGTAGCACGCTGGCTCAACGTGGCCGCATAAACTGGAGTAAATGATTCTATCTCATTCTGTCCAAAATTTGTTCCGAGGCTGCTTCTGAACTTAAAATGTTTGGCAAAGTCAATTTCTGCATAGGCATTTGCCACCAACCGGTAATTCCGACTCACCTGATCGTTAAAATCAATCGTTACCTGAGGGTTGAATAAATTCGAGTTTCCTACTCCAAAATCGCTGGGATCACCATAGGTACCATCGGCATAGTAAACCGGCACCAATGGTGCTGCTGTATACATCTGATTGAAGATACCGTTGTTCACATCATTGCTGGTATTGATGGAGCCATTAAATGAATAACCCAGTTTGACAAATGAAAGTGGGCGTATGTCATTTTGTAATCGCAGGGTAAATCGTTCAAAGTCATTAGATTTCACCGTGCCTTGCTGCTTAAGATATCCCAATGAGAAATTGTAATTTGAATTTTCGCTACCTCCGGTAATGCTAAGGTTATGATTTGAGATATAAGCACTGCGAAGAATCTGACGATACCAATCGGTTGTTCCGTAGCTGGCCGGATTCTGGAAACGAAGAGTTGTTACTCCATTGATCGCATCCAATTCGTTAATCATTTGTGCATATTCGGGGCCACTGGCCATATCGACCAGATTGGTTGCTATTTGATTGCCCACAAAGCCATCATAGGTAATGGATGGCTTCCGCCCTTGAATTCCTTTTTTGGTGGTGATTAAAACAACCCCATTGGCGGCCCTGACACCATAAATGGATTGCGATGAAGGGTCTTTTAAGATACTGATGTTTTCAATATCCGCAGGATTAATAAATGTAGCATCGGACACCCATACTCCGTCTACCACATAAAGCGGATCTGGTGAACCATAAACAGATCCAGTTCCCCGTATTCGGATTTGTGGAGCCGAACCAGGCGCGCCTGAATTCGTAATTTGAACACCAGCTACTTTACCTTGAAGCGAGCTGATCGGATTTATAGAAGACTGCTTCGATATCTCTTGTCCCTCCAATTGTGTAATGGAACCTGTAATATCAACCTTCCTTTGCGTTCCATACCCCACCACTACCACTTCCTCCAGGGCAGTGATGTCCGTTTCCAGCGATACATTCAATTGTGTCTGGGCTCCTACCTCCACCACCAACGATTTATAACCGACAAATGTGAAAACAAGGTTGTTTTCGCCCGGATCCAGTTGGATGTTAAAGTTACCTTCCAGATCGGTGGTCGTCCCTTTAGCAGTCCCTTGAATCAACACATTTACCCCGGGCATACCCAGGCCGTCATCCTTAGAAGTAACTTTCCCGCTTACCTGTCGCGATTGCGCCCAGGCACTTGAGGCTAAGAGGCTGACAAACAAACAAATAGATAGTAGTTTATGGGTCATAGGCTGCGCTTTTTATATCTCGAGCGCAGTTCAAGTTTCAACCAAACAACAGTTTCTCTAAATTTTTTTTCAAAAATCAGCACAAACAGGAATCGATTGCACTCTTAAACCTGCCAGGGTTTTACCGTTAAAAAAACATTGATTTCAAACGATTACTGGCCATTTTGAAAGAAAACCAAAGGCCATTTTTGCGGTTGGATAACAATGAACTTCTATTCGTCCTGAATCTTCATCGTGGCCGATGATTTTTCCTTCGGCCTTCGGGAGGCATTTTCCTCGGCAATCAATATGATTTCCTCCCACCGTGACGCGTGCAAGCGGTCGCCCCGCTCGGAAAACTCTTCCACCCGCTCCAACACCCGCTTCTTAAAAGACCAGACCGTATTTAAGCGAAGGTCCAGTTGCTGGCTGATACTATCCAGCGTGACGCCCTTCTTCCCCGCCACTGCCAGGTACGCGATAAAAAACGCTTTTTCCAACGGTATTTTTATACCCTGGAAAATGGTGTAAGCGGTAATGGATTCATGATATCCGCAACGCGTACACCTGCGGGCAAATTTGCTCGCTCCTTCAAAATATTTAGTGTTGCTGCACTTCCGGCACTGAAAGCCCGTCTTCCATTTCAGCTCTTCTAAAAAGCGATAGCAGGAAAGGGTGTCCGGATAAAGCGTCCGGAACTCCTCATACGTCATGGTCTTTTCATGCAGGCGCTCCTCCAATACTTCCTTTACTTTGTTTTTGAGCTTCCAGTTGTCCAGATCCAGCAGCGAATTGATCTGGTTGATCTCTTTGGCTTGCTTCACCAGCTTTTGGTTGCTCTCCTCCAGCGCCACATTTTTCTCATCCAGCTCCAGCGTGCGTTCCTTTACTTTTTGCTCCAGCTCGCGATTGACTTTGGTTTGAAGTTGCATGTTCACCTCGTGCTGATGGATGATCCTGCGAAGGGCACGGTCGCGATTGTCTTTTAAGATGCGGATACGGTCGCCCAGGGCGGCTGTCAAAAACAGCATCTCCAATACAAAGCTCAGGTGCAAACTGTAATGCGACAGGATGGTAAAGGGCAGCACATCAAAATACACCAGGGTCTTGATAAAAAAACCCAGAAATAGCAGACCATAGGCCACCACAAAATAACGGGCGGGCCGGTAGCCATTGCGCCAGACATGGATGCCCGTATAGAAAATCAGCGAAAGCGGAATGATGTCTAAATTCTGAAAAGCAAAAAGCTGGGGCATGAAAAACCACGCCACTACCATCATCAGCGTTCGCACCACCATCAGATAAACCAACACCCGATCCAGGCGAGGTACTTGTGTCTGGGTACTCAGGAAACGCCTCGTAAAAATAATGGCCCACATGATCACCAGATACAAGGCCACCCCGGTGGCACGATCGTTCCATTGCGGAAATTCCGGCCACAAATACTGAAACCCGATACCATCCAGACTCATGGCATACAGGGCCACACTAAGGATGTAAAAGATGTAAAAAATGTTTTTGATTTCGCGGATGGCGAGGTAGGCCAGAAAGTTATACAGTGCAATGATCAGGATCATGCCGTAAAAGGTGCCGTAGAGGAAATACTCATTCAGCGCATAGTAGACGAAACGATCCACCGTGCGGTAGGCCATGCGGATGTCTGCAAAAGCATGTGAGCGCACTTTAAAATAGTACGTTCCCTCATCGGTTTGAGGGTTCACCATCATTTCAAAGTTTTTATGCCGGTAGGTCCGTTGCACAAACGGATGGTGATCCCCCATGCGAAAGGACTCCACCGATCCATCCTTCAGCACGCGATGTACTTCCAGCGAGTCGATGGTCTGATCATAGAATTCGATCAGCCGAAACTCATCCATGGCCAGCGGCCGTGGCAGTGAAAACCGGATCCAGTAGGAAGCTCCGGGCAGGTAATCGGCATTCTGATAGGAATTGGTGCGTTTGAATAGTTGTGCGGATGCAGGCGCGCTGAGTTCCTGAATGGTAAGCCGGTTGGTGGTGTCAATAAAATGCTCCAGATCGTTCAGAGGGTAGAGCCGCTCATTCTCTGAGGGCACCAAGGGCCGCGAGGGTGTGCAGGCAGTAAATCCTGCCCATATCGCTACTACCCAACAGAGATTCCACCACCTCATGGCCTAAATTTAGTCAGCAGAAGTTAATAACCGAAGTTTCTTTACCCGCTGAGTTTAATGTGGTAGATTACCTATCGGACATTAGAATTGATTAGAGCAGGTCCATTTACTTCTGTAAGTTATGTCTGTAAGTTTCCCGAAAATAGGACAGTTTTGAATTAGGCAAAAGATCTAGCTTTAAACTGTTAAAAAATAATGGGGAGTTTACAAAGTGATCAGAGATTTATGCGTAAAACAACATTGTCGCCCGGGTCTTTGATGTCTATTTTAGGGCCTAGCACAAGATGCCCAAAATATGGCATGTCTCTTTGGATTTCTTTTTATATCTAAAATCTATCGGTTTTGCACAACACTTACAAATTGCTACTAAGAGCCGTGTGCGATTATTGATTAATGTTGGGAGTCCTTTGGTTGAATGTATTTTATCTTCTGAATCTCAAGTTCTGCCTTCAAAAGGTCAGTCATTAATATTGGCAAAACATACGACCAAATTTTGTCATTGATAAAAGATCCATGTGGCTGATATATTAATCCATCTCCAACTTCTACATCAATTACTGGCCAACTAAATACTTGATTATCTATAGAGATTGCTGCGTAACTGCCTACATTGTTAGAAGTAAATATTCTCCAACTTTCAAAATATTCTTTTTTCAGCTTAACTATTGGATTTTTCCTACTCTCAGGTATAATCAGCATGTTCCTAGTTACAACTGGGCTTGCTGCAACGGCATATAAAGCAAAACTTTGAAACGATTCTAGTAAATCCCATCTAAAATTTATATTCTCAGGTAAAAGCGCTTTGGCTTTTTGACTTGATAGCAAGTTAATGACTGATGAAGTATCTGAAGTTAATGCAAAACCTAGAATCGGTTCATTGGCTGGAACTTGATCATCATTTACATTGAGAGATAAAACTGAAAACAGATTGGTTGTGTCCTTCAAATATATCTCATCATTAATCTTTGTTAGGTATTCAATAAGATCAGGCAAAACATAGGCTCTATTTATTTCGAATGAGCCATTTAAGGGAAGCATTTTCATATAGAGAATTGAGTCATATTCTTCGGGCAATTCCAATCTTATCAAACTGTCTGAAAATGTAGCAATTGGAGTTGATTTGGATAGATTAATAGCTCTTTCCTTCACTATTTCCACAGCCATTTTCCTTTTTTGATCAGATAACGATTCATTGGAAAATCTTAAGTCTATTACCAAACCACCATCCTTTTCAACGGTCTTATTCTGACATCCTATGATGCAAAAAAGTACCAGCACGAGTAAAAGATTTCTCATTTTTATCTTATAAATAATTTTTAGCGCCATAACTATTTCCAACAACGCTCCATATTGTGGAGAGCGGGTATTTGAAATACTACCCTTACCGCTTAATAAACCTAGTGAAAGGCCACAAACTTTCCAACCGCACTCTGCCACTTCTGTAACAAATACCATTGTTGCACGCTTGGGTGCGTCAACTGTAACTTAGTCATCGATTTCTGTCAAGGCGTCACTCTCCGCGGGACTTGGGCGCCTAGCATGCAACGTTTGGCAGCTACCCGAAGGGCGGGACTTTCACTATAATACTTGATTTGAAGAACTAAACTTCCATTAACCACAAAACTGCCTTTGGAGCACAGAACCTAGCCTTTTGGGTAGGGACTGATATATGCTGTTCTTCTTGTCATTCTGTGGTCGGCAATGTTTTGTCAATTAAATATTGTTTCCATTTAGTCCCAGTAAATTCACAATTTCCACTACTGATTTTAGCATTTGGAAAGTCCGCAAGCACTTTCGTTAAATCGTCCCAAACATTTTTCAATTTTTCATCCTTGTTTTCAAAGCTTAACCTCAATTTTCCGTTTTCTACTTTTAGATGCTTTAGAAAAATCCCTTCTTGAGTTGAGCTAATTCTATCAGCAAGTTGTATGTAATAACCTTGATAGTCTGGGTACGGAACTTGTTCTTGTTGTCTTGCGTCACCTGAGAAATAACGAAACAATATTTTGTGTCCATAGCTGCTTAATTTCTCCTTCCAAAACTCAGGTCTTGGTATTTCAGCAAGGTCAGTTGTCAAATACATTTTTGTCTCGCTTGCCCAAGGCTTAAAAGTCGTTCTAATTAATTCTTGTTCTTCAATTTCAAGACTGTCCGCGACAAGTCGAAAAGTCGCAGGAGTTGAGAATTCCAGGCAAATTCCATTTTCAACTTCACTGGCTTCAATCCATTCAATATAGTCGTTGTCACCAACATTAATAAGGTCTTTATCAAATGTCCATTCATAAATTCTAGTAGGAATGATTTTAAAAGGCAAAATGTGTCTTTCTGAATTTGCCTTATAGGTTTCTTTTACGTTAAAACCAACAATAATTTCAAGCGGATTTTCCTTGATTGTCAAAATGTGTCCGTCTTCAAAATAGAAGTTATCGGACAACCACTTGTCAAGATCGTTAAATGAATGTATGATCGTTTTTAGCATAGCATACAACGGTTTGGCTCTTAGCGTAGCGGGAGATTTCGGAGCGCAATACTGTCATTACACCACAAACGTTGGTGCGAGGTAGAATGTTCGATTAACAGCGTCACCCGCCATTGAGTCAAACGCCCGTTATGGTTAGTTCTTCTTAATTTCATTCATTCTTTCAATTGCTTCGGGTTCTCCTTTTTCAACAGCTTTCTTTAAAAATTCAAGCCCACTTTCGATCTCTCCTTTATGAATTAAAAAGTCTGCATAATGATAATCCAAAAGGTCAACCGAGTCTGTTACGGAGTCAAATGACTTTTTGAAATATTCATTCGCCTTATTCATTTCTCCTTTTGCTTGATAATAAAGTGCAAAATTTCTATTAGTATAAGCTATGTCATTGTTTCCTGTTGTCAATGCTTTTTCCAAAAACTCTTTTCCTTCTTCTAACTTACCGAGCTGAATTAATGCGTATCCTAAATTGTCGTTCGTGTATCCATAGTCCGGTATGATATTTATGGAACTTTGCAAGTAAGTTACCGCTTGTTCAAAATTTTTAAGTCTGATATTGTAATACCCCAAGTTGTTATAAACATTTGCCTTCATTACTTCATCATTCGTCAGGAAAAGTATCTTTTGTAAGTTGACAATTGCATTTTCAAAATCATTCTTTAAATATTGGTCGTCTGCCATTTTAAAGAGTTCATTCGCTTGTAATTCTTGTTTATTATAAAGCACGCTTGGGTTCTCGTTTAAGTATTTTAGAGCTTTTACAAATTGGCTTTTCAAATCACTTGGCAAATCATCTTTCCACTTTGGTGAATCTTGTTCAATTAACATTGAATATGTTGCAAGGGCAAACGCCATAACTTCATTTGGTATTTCTGAAATGTAATACCATTTGGTATCCCAAAATCCATCCACAACTCTACCTGTGTCTTCCAGGTTTTGAGAAAGTAAAACTCCAAAACCAAAATATATGCCTGCCAAGTATATAAATAAGTCTGCATCATCACCTGTGTCGAATTGAAGTTTATTATCTGTAAGTTTAATTCTGATAAATTCATATACCAAACCATGAATTAGTCTTTTGGGGTGTTTATGAAGACTGTTCGCTATGTGAATTATATATTTACCTTCTTTTATTTCCAATTCAGTTTCAAATGGTTTTCCTCCGATTTCGTAGGGCATATCATAAGTATCTCTAATGTCGGTCACGACTTCAAAAGTTATCTTCTCTTCTTCCATTTGAAGGAGTGAGCATAAGTCTTTAACGATATTTTCAATTATAACGCTGTCGCTCTTCAAGGTCTTTGGAAAATAGTTTTCCGAAAGCAGAATCTGTTCACTTTCTCGATATGGGTAACCAAAAACATTGATTAACCATCTAAAGTTATCTTCCACCCAAAGTCTGTCAGGCTCGGTTATCCTAAAGGTGTCATTTTCTTTATTTTTAAAGAACCCGAATAGTTTCATGGTGTCGTTTTAAAATTAATAATAACGGTCTGCATATGCGCTGTGGCTTTACTATCTTATAAAGTTATACTATTTTTCTAAAGCCGTAGCGCATACCTGTTGTGCTTGTTGCACAACTACAAATCCAACACATTTTTCATCCCTTAACCCTTAAGTTCATTGGAATTTCGCAGTTCATTTTTCAACAAAAAGTCAAAATACTAGTTGTGCAACAGTCACCCGTGTTAGCAACAGTACCTACTTGAAGGAATTCGCATATTCAACAAGCTTACTGTTTGATTTCTCAAAGATTTGGTTTGTAGTATCAAGTTTAAATTTCTGGTTTAAAATATTAAGTAGTGCGTTCACTGATATATTAATTTGTTGTAGAATAAATGTTGCAAGCTTTTTTTGATGTTCCCCGAAATATTCTGCAGCTTCAGTAGAGTTTTTAAATGAACTCAAATCTTTTTGCTGCATACCTAAATAAATTCTTGCTCCGTAATAACTATTATGGATTATCTCAGAGACATCTCTGTAAATTGAGAAAAACGCAAATGATAAAAGACCATTAACGTAAGTCCCATAGGTTCTGCCAATAATTTCTAATTTGGTTTTGGTATTTTCTGAAGTCCACTCCATTACTTCCTTGCCTTTTTTAGTCGTGAACTCTGATAATGCTTCTTTCATTTCTTTTGGGGCTGCCTTTTCAAATTCAGAAATGAATTCAGAAAATTTGCTTTTGATTTTAAAATCGTTTATGTCTAAACCCCGGAACAAATCTCGATACCCTTTTTGATATGCATATCTTTTCGAAGCCATCACAGCCTTATCTCCTTCGGAACATATGAATCCTACATTAATAACAGATTCTAAGAATGGTCTTGAAAGAATAATCAAATCTCTGTGATGATTATTATCGGCAAGTAATAATATGCTCTTTAATGTAGTTTCGTTTAAAACTAGAATGGGGCCAATTACTGAAGTAAGCTCAGAAAAGCCTATAGTAGATGCTGAAATTGCATGAATAGCTTCATTCAAGAGATCAGCTTGTACTTTCAAATTCTCTATTTCCACTTCTATCTTCACTTTGGTATTGTTGCTAACTCGTTTATAAGGATGACTTTTTCATCCCTAGCTACCCAAGATGGCTGGCTAAGGATGATTTCTTGCCTCCTTTAAAAATAACCGTTTTATCTCGCCCGTCATCAAACGGGCTTTTTAATATTCTGCGCACTAACCCAAAATCTTTCCCAAGAAGCTGAAGTAGGTGCCAGCTTTGAAACAGACTTCGTCCCGTGTAGAAGCTTTCCTAGCAGTGCCACTCGCCCCGGGAGCCCTCCACCACCCGCCCCATCCCTCATCAAAAGTCGGTTTGATTTATCCCAAATGTTTGCTAACTCTGAACATCCGTTGTCATAACCAAAACCACGATGAAACCAATTACCCCCATCCTGCTGCTCTTCTTTTCCATCACGGCAGTCGCCCAGACCGTCACGTTGGAGGCCATCAAAAGTTATCCTTTCCTCACGGAGTTAACCCTTGTTGGAGCGCGTTTGCAACGCTCTACCATCTATTTTACCTTTTGATTCACGTTTGGGTTACAAACGGCATCATACCAATTACTTTAGTTCCACCACACATATACAACATTCTTGTCTTTGTATTTTTCGTTAAGCCCATTTATTCTATTTTCAATATCATACTCTACTTCGTCTGGCTGTAATGTTTTGGTTGCTTCTTTTATTTCCTCTTTGGTTAAGTCCCCTACAAAATATATTATGTCCGTATAAAACCATTCATTATCGTTAAGTTGTCCGTTGTCGTAAATCATCACATCCTTCAATTCTGCAAACGCATCAACAGTCTTTGGATTGTCGGCAAGTTCTTTAAGTATCTTGTAGTACTCAGTCATGGGTCTCTTAGTCTCCAAATTAGGCGCTATTGAAGCTTCATCATTATTCCCGTCAAAGAATTCGTCAATTGTCAGCAGAACCGGTTGTTTTATATCGGGGAATTTAAGCAAGTCATACTTCTTAACTAATTGGTCCCGTTTTACTTTGTCTATCGGGGTCTGCATTTTTTTTGTCAGAGGTTGAATGGTTGTTTTGACAACTTGTTAGCGCTAAAAATAATGCGGTGACTATATGTAAAGTTTGTCTTGCCATAGATTAAAGTGGCTGGTAGCTACCCCAAGTTAGTGATTTCGAAGCACTTCACTGTCAGCCAAACAGGAACTTTGATAGAAGCACAAAGCTTGATTTAACCACTGAATCGCCACCTTTGGGTAGGTGTTGTTATAGGGTGTCTTTCTTGTCCGCATAGCTCATTCGTTTTAACAATTTCAGGTGCGATACAAGTCCACCCCAATAAGTTGTCTGATTTGGCTTTATATTATTCTCATTTAAAATATCATACAAGATTCTGTTGAGTTTTGGGTAATGGATGTGATGAAAATGCGGAAACAAATGATGTGCGATGTGATTATTGAAACCGCCAAGGATGAAGTTTGCAGTTTCGCTAAACGGGTGCATATCATTTGAACTTCTAATTTGGTTCATTAACCAAGATGTCCTGATATAACCATGATCGTCTGTTGTTGGATATTCAGTTTCTTCAACGTGATGCGTCATAAAGAAAGTGAAAAGTAAAAACAAAGACTGAGTCAAATGCATTAATAAAAAGCCTGTCAAAACAATATACCAAGTTTGACCAGAGAACAAAAGCGGCAAAACAAGTATAAAAGTCAGGTAAAATATTTTCTGTACCCAGAACGAAATATGATATTTGAATCCTTTCTTTTCTGTGTATTCGTCTTTTGAAAATAGGATTTTAAAGTCCTTAATAAAAACCCAAAAAAGGGAATATGTAGTGTATGCCAAAGGTGCATAAAGGTGTTGAAACTTATGATACCAAAAATGTTTACTGTTTGGAATTACCCTGATCAGCTTTGTTATTTTCAAATCTGAATCATAATCTTCCACATTTGGCGCATAATGATGCGAGTTGATATGTCTTTGTTTCCAAGCTTCTGCGTGTGCGCCAACACTAGTGTAAATAAATATAAAACAAAAGTTATTAAGTTTTTTACTCTTAAAAATCGTGTTGTGTGCAAAGTCGTGCGAAAAATTGAAAGCAAATAGTAGCGACACGAAACCATATAACACAAAGCTTAGCACAAAGTAAATTGGATTTACTACTAAATATAGTAAGGAGTATGCAAAGACCGAAAACGAAAAGTAGAAAATGAACTTAGTCCAAATCTTTAACAGAAATACTTCCTTGTCGATAATTAGCTGTTCATCTACTCGTCTGTAAATAGTTTTTAGCAATTCACTATCTTGGGCGATATGAATATGTTTATCTCGCAAAGGGTACAGGTCTAAAAGTTTGATATCTACCCATTCCTTTCAAAAATCGGAAATGAGATGCTAATGATTTTCTGTACGGCATTTCCATATAGTTCAGTCCGTGCTTTTGTGCTAATTCTCTGAATATTGGTAGAATTTCTAAGTAATGTACGTGGCAAATGTTGGGCAATAAATGATGTAAAGCGTGAGCATTGAAACCGCCCAATGTCCAATTGAAAAATTTGCTATCTGCGTTATAGTCCACCGAAGTACACATTTGTAATTTTGGCCAACTCATGTCCAATTTGTTGTTTTGGTCAGGCACAGGATGTTCAACAAAATCAGATAAATGAGAAACTCCTAACACACCCACAAATAGTATTGAAACCATAAAGTGATTTAATAAAAATGCCAACAAAATCGTTTGCCAACCAAAAGGCAACAAGTAAATGGGTAGTAAAATCATGTATCCGATATATAAAAGCTTATATATAACTAATTTCACTATTTCATTCTTAGGGATTTCGATTTTGATGGTTCTGCTTGAATAATTAATAAGCATTAACGTTTCACGCAAGAAAAACCAATTTATAGAATACAATAAATACAGAAATGGTGCATAAATAAATTGATATTTATGAAACCATTTTAATTCTTGACTTTCCGTCATGCGAAATAATGGATTATTCAATACATCTATGTCACTACCTTCGATATTAGTGTACAAATGATGCGATTCGTTATGATTCTTTCCCCAAACGTAGGCGTTGTTTCCTTGAAGATTAAAACTTATTGAGAAAAGTAATTTGTTCCAAAACTTACTTTTAACAGCAACTCCGTGTGCCGCATCGTGAGAAATGTTAAAAGCTGTCAATAAAACAGAAAGCCCCATTAGCAAATAAAAGGTAAAAAAACCTAATGTCGTAGTGCTTGTAATCATCAGTCCGTAAAACAAGATGTCAAGACTGAAATAAAGTATAATTTTGAAAATCATTATCTTGTTACCCGTCTTACGAATTCCTTTTTCAGAAAAGTACTGTTCGATTCTTTTGTTCAGTTCTTTGTAGAAGTCAGAACCTTCGTCCCTTGAGAATTTTAATTTATTCATTTTATCAACGATTGTTTTTGTCGGTTGGGTTGTCCATTAAAATGCCCTATAACTTCAATATACCCTGTACAAACCTTCGCATATACGCCTCCTGTGGGCAGTAGATGTGCAAAACACTGTATTACTTATTTTAAAGATAACACGCATTTATAAAGTATCCAATGGAGAGGGTGTTTTTGAATAATCCCCAAACACACAGAGCGTAATTTTATTTCTCGTGCGTCCAGAACGTAGCGGAAGTCACACCCATCACCTGTTGCAGGGGCCCTTTCCTCACAGTGCTCCCCGCCCCGGGAGCCCTCCTCCACCCGCCCCATCCCTCATCAAAAGCTGGTTTGATTTATCCCAAATGTTTGCTAACTCTGAACATCCGTTGTCATAACCAAAACCACGATGAAACCAATTACCCCCATCCTGCTGCTCTTCTTTTCCATCACGGCAGTCGCCCAGACCGTCACGTTGGAGGCCATCAAAAGTTATCCTTTCCCCACGGAGTTAACCGCTGCTGCCACGGGCTCACGCATCGCCTGGGCCATGGACGAGCAGGGCAAACGCAATGTCTACGTAGCGGAAGGACCGGAGTTTAAACCCCGAAAACTGACAGCCTACGATCAGGATGACGGACAGGAAATCACCAGCCTTTCCATCTCGGCCAACGGCCAATGGGTCGTGTATGTGCGCGGGGGCGATCATGGATCGAACTGGGATGATGAATTGGTCGTGAACCCGGCCTTTGCTCCTAACCCTGCCAAAACACAACTATTCAGTGTGCCTTTTGCCGGAGGGGATATCAAAGCGTTGAGCGAAGGTGATCTTCCCGTGCTTTCACCCAAAAGTGATGTGGTCACTTTTATCAAAGGCCATCAGGTCTGGACGGTTCCCATCGATGGATCCGCGGCAGCTAAAAATCTATTCACCACCCGCGGCAATGTCAGTTCATTAAACTGGTCGCCAGATGGCTCACGGTTATCGTTTGTTTCGCATCGTACCGATCACTCTTTCATCGGCATATTTACACAGGCCAACCAACCCCTTCAGTGGATCGCGCCTTCCTTTCATCACGATGGTTCGCCCCGGTGGTCACCCGATGGAACTAAAATTGCTTTTGTGCGCACCCCCGGCACCGGTGGTAAACCTGATTCTGTATTACAACGCAGACATCAACCCTGGTCCATCTGGACGGCCGATGTGACTTCCGGCAAAGCGTCACAGCTATGGAAAGCTCCGGCCACACTCAGAGGCTCCTACCCCACTACGCATGGAGAAACCAATCTGCATTGGGCAGCCGGAGATCGCATCACATTTCTTTCCTATCAGAATGGCTGGCCTCATCTGTATTCCGTGCCTTCCTCAGGAGGCACTCCGGTGTTGTTAACGCCCGGTTCGTTTATGGTGGAGCATGTCAGCCTCAGTGCCGATAAAAAATGGCTGACCTTCAGCGCTAACACCGGCCCGGATAAAAATGATTTGGATCGCAGACATGCTGCCCGTGTGCCCGTGGATAAACCCGCGATGGAAGTGATGACCCCCGGCACCGGATTGGAATGGATGCCAGTGGTAACAGGCGATGGAAAAAATATGGTATGCATCAGCGCCACTGCTCAACGTTCCCCACTACCAGCCGTGATGAGTTTCAGCGCGAATCAGAAACTCGCGCTGATTGGAAAGGAACTGATCCCCACCGTTTTTCCGGAGAAGAGTCTGGTGACTCCAAAAAAAGTAACCTTTCTATCACCGGATGGAGTGACGGTACACGCAGATCTGTTTGAGCCGTTGAATAACTCCGGAAAGAAACCGGCTATTGTGTACATCCATGGCGGTCCGCCCCGCCAAATGCTACTCGGTTGGCACTATTCCGATTATTACTCAAATGCCTATGCTTCCAATCAATACCTCGCCAGTTTGGGCTTTGTCGTGTTATCCGTCAATTATCGGTTAGGGATTGGATATGGGTACGACTTCCATCAACCGGCTGATGCAGGTATGCGGGGTGCTTCCGAATATCGGGATATCAAAGCGGCCGGAGAATGGCTGGCACAACAACCGAATGTAGAGGCCACGAAGATAGGAGTATACGGAGGTTCGTATGGTGGCTTCCTGACGGCACTGGCGCTGGGGCGCGATTCAAAATTATTTGCTGCAGGCGTGGATATTCATGGGGTACATGATTTCACCACCGAACGCTTTCGGGGTTTTGTAAATGCTGAGCGGGCGGTAGAGAAGGTGCCTGATTTGGAAAAAGCCATGCAGGTAGGATGGGAATCATCGCCCGTGTCCAGTGTGGGTAGCTGGACTTCTCCGGTATTGGTTATTCATGGCGATGACGACCGCAATGTCCGTTTTAACCAAAGCACGGATCTGGTAAAACGACTGGAGAAAAAAGGCGTGCCTATGGAAACGCTGGTGATTGTGGACGACACGCATCATTGGATGGCCCATAAAAACGCGTTGCTGGTTTATCAGGCAACAGCCGATTTTTTTGTGAGACGATTGAAGGGGAAGTAAAAAACGATTTAAAATAGATAACACAAACGGTATCAGATGATCGAGGACTGAAGTTGAGAAGAAGCCAACTTATTCCATTCATTTGATCATCAGTGCAATTTACAAATTGGAAGTTCAACTTCCAATTTGCACAACTAGGCCTCTCCCATCGTACCCCCAAAATTCATGGGAAACTGAGGCGCTTCGTTGGTCTGTTTGATGGAGCCAAAGGTAGCCTCATACTTGCTGATGTTATCCTTGAGGGCTGCCAGTAAACGTTTGGCATGTTCCGGTGTAATGATGATGCGTGACTTCACCCGCGCCTTGGGTACGCCCGGCATCAGGCGAATAAAATCAATCACAAACTCGCTGTTGGAGTGGGCGATCATCGCCAGGTTAGAGTAAATCCCTTCGGCTATCTCTTCTGAAAGCTCGATGTTTATCTGATTTTGCGGGGGAAGATTTTCTTTTTCGGCAGCCATGATTCTACTGTTTATGAAGTTGAGTGGTTTGGGATGGAAAAAAATGTGCTGACGAATCTAATCATCAGCACATTTTCAAGTATCACTTTTCAAGTGTTTTTAATTCTGAAACTCGCGCTCTTTGCGAGGAGCCGTAGTCACCTCCATCATCTTGTCATACTCTTCTTCCGAACCCACGATGATGTCATTGTATCTGCGTTGACCGGTACCGGCAGGAATCAGGTGACCTACGATCACATTTTCCTTCAGTCCGATCAGCTGATCCGCCTTTCCACGGATAGCAGCCTCACTCAATACCTTGGTTGTTTCCTGGAATGAAGCGGCAGACAGCCAGCTTTCTGTTTTCAGGGAAGCCTGGGTGATCCCTTGCAACGTAGGACGAGATACCGCTGAAAGTGCATCACGAACTTCCACCAATTTCTGGTCTTTGCGTTTCAGAGCTGAGTTTTCATCACGGAATTCACGAGGGGTAACGATTTGTCCCACCTTGAACCGCTGCGAATCTCCGGCATCCAACACTACCTTTTTATCCAGAATAGTATCATTCACTTCACGGAACTCAAACTTGTCGATGTATTCACCCGGCAAGAATGTTGTATCACCTGAGTCAATGATCTCTACCTTCTGCATCATCTGGCTAACGATTGCCTCAATGTGTTTATCATTGATCTTCACCCCTTGCAGGCGGTATACTTCCTGAATTTCATTCACTAAGTATTCTTGTACCGCTGTCGGGCCTTTGATGGCCAGAATATCAGAAGGGGTAATGGAACCATCGGATAACGGCTGACCCGCTTTCACAAAGTCATTGTCCTGCACCAGAATGTGCTTGCTCAACGGCACCAGATAACGCTTCTGAACACCATCGCGTGACTCAATAAAGATTTCGCGGTTACCACGCTTGATACCACCATACGTCACCACACCATCAATCTCGCTTACTACAGCCGGGTTCGATGGATTACGTGCTTCGAATAATTCCGTTACACGTGGAAGACCTCCGGTAATATCCCGGCTCTTGCCCATGGTACGAGGAATTTTCGCCAGTACCTGACCTGCCTTGATTTTGTCACCGGCATCTACTGCCAAGTGAGCGCCTACCGGAATGTTATAACCTTTCTGGTCAGACTTTCCTTTCACGATGATAGCCGGGTTCTTGGTCTTATCACGTGTCTCGGTGATCACTTTTTCACGGTGACCCGTCTGCTCATCGGACTCTTCTTTATAGGTAATACCCTCAATGATTGCTTCGTACTCGATCTCTCCATCAAATTCGGAAAGGATAACCGCGTTGTAAGGATCCCAGTTACACAACTCATCTCCCTTTTCAACTTTCTGACCGTCCTTCACCAACAGGAATGAACCATACGGAACGTTGTTGGTAATCATCACACGACCTTTCTCTTTATCTACAATCCGGATTTCACCGGTACGACCCATCACCACTTTCACCTGGTTGTTGTCTTTGTCCGCAGTGTCAACGGTACGAACAGATTCAAATTCTACCACACCCGTGAACTTCGCTTTGATGTTGGCTTCGGTGGCAATGTTGGAAGCCGTACCACCCACGTGGAACGTACGGAGCGTTAACTGAGTACCCGGTTCTCCAATCGACTGGGCCGCGATAACACCTACTGCTTCTCCGGCCTGTACCATCTTACCGGTAGCCAGGTTGCGACCATAGCATTTCGCACATCCACCAATCTTCGTCTCACAAGTTAACAGTGAGCGGATTTCTACCTCTTCGATGCTGGTTTCTTCAATACGCTTGGCTACCTCATCGGTGATTTCTTCGTTAGCCTTACAGATCAATTCATCGGTGATCGGATCATAGATATCATGCACGGTCACGCGTCCGAGGATGCGTTCCGACAATGGTTCTACGATATCCTCGTTGTCTTTTAAGGCTGTCACGATCAGACCGCGCAATGTACCGCAATCTTCTTCGGTAATCACCAGGTCTTGTGCTACGTCCACCAGACGTCTGGTCAGGTAACCCGCATCGGCTGTTTTCAAGGCTGTATCGGCCAAACCCTTACGGGCACCGTGTGTCGAAATGAAATACTCTAATACATCCAATCCTTCTTTGAAGTTGGACAGGATCGGGTTTTCAATGATAGAACCTACCGAACCGGCCAGATTCTTCTGAGGCTTGGCCATCAATCCGCGCATTCCACCCAACTGACGCACCTGTTCACGGGAACCACGGGCTCCTGAGTGCATCATCATATAGATGGAATTGAATCCTTGCTGATCTTCTTCCAATTGCTTCATCAGCGTGTTGGTCAACAACGTATTGGTGCGGGTCCAGATATCAATTACCTGGTTGTAACGTTCGTTGTCGGTGATCAAACCCATCATGTAGTTGTTCCAGACGGAATCAACTTCTTTCTGAGCATCCTCTACCAACTTTTTCTTTTCAGCCGGTACTTTTACATCATTTAAGCCCATGCTCAAACCTCCCTTGTATGCCATCTGGAAACCTAAATCCTTGATGTCATCCAGGAACCTGGCAGTTTTTGCCTGGCCGGCAGATTTATATACGTCTGCAATAATGGTCTGAAGTTTTTTCTTGGTCAGCAGTTCATCCACAAAGCCAACTTCTTCCGGCACCACCTGATTAAAGATTACTCTTCCGGCCACTGTTTCTACCAGTTTGCGCGATAGTTCACCTGTTTTCTTGTCTTTGACATTCACGCGCACTTTCACGATGGCGTGCTTCGCCAGCTTACCTTCATTGTAGGCGATGATTACTTCCTCGGGTGAATAAAAGGTTTTGCCTTCACCCAACTGACCTTTTCTTCCTTTGGTCAAATAATACAAGCCCAACACCATGTCCTGCGAAGGAACGGTGATCGGTGCTCCGTTGGAAGGGTTCAAGATATTATGTGATGAAAGCATCAGCATAGAAGCCTCCAGAATCGCTTCCTGACCAAGAGGTACGTGTACGGCCATCTGGTCACCATCAAAGTCAGCGTTAAAGGCTGTACATACTAACGGGTGAAGCTGTATCGCTTTTCCTTCAATCAGTTTAGGCTGGAATGCCTGAATACCCAAGCGGTGAAGTGTTGGGGCGCGGTTCAAAAGAACAGGGTGTCCTTTCAAAACGTTTTCCAGAATATCCCATACCACCGGATCTTTGCGATCTACAATTTTCTTGGCCGACTTAACGGTCTTGACAATTCCTCTTTCAATCAGCTTGCGGATAATGAATGGCTTAAACAATTCAGCCGCCATATCTTTGGGCAATCCGCACTCATGCAGTTTCAGTTCAGGGCCCACCACAATAACCGAACGACCCGAGTAATCTACACGCTTACCCAACAAATTCTGACGGAAACGTCCTTGCTTACCCTTGAGCATATCGCTCAACGATTTCAACGCGCGGTTTCCATCAGAGCGAACGGCATTTACCTTACGGGAGTTGTCGAACAGTGAGTCAACGGCTTCCTGAAGCATACGCTTCTCATTCCGGAGAATTACTTCCGGAGCTTTAATATCAATCAAACGCTTCAGACGGTTATTGCGGATAATTACGCGTCTGTATAAATCATTTAAATCGGAGGTAGCAAAACGTCCACCATCCAACGGAACCAAGGGACGCAGTTCAGGTGGGATCACCGGAACCATTTTAATGACCATCCACTCAGGTCGGTTTTCCACGCGTGTATTTGCATCGCGGAAAGCTTCCACCACTTTCAGACGCTTCAACGCTTCGGCCTTCCGCTGCTGGGAGGTGTCGGTTGCTGCCTGGTGGCGCAATTCATACGAAAGTTCGTCCAGTTTCAACCGGGACAATAACATCTCCAACGCATCGGCTCCCATTTTGGCAATGAACTTCTTTGGATCATTGTCATCCAACATCTGATTCTCGCGCGGAAGCTTGTCTACAATATCCAGGTATTCTTCTTCGGTCAGGAAGTCCAGGCGATTGATACCGTCCTCTTCTTTTGTTCCTGGCTGAATAACCACATAGCGTTCGTAGTAAATAATCTGATCCAGTTTTTTGGTAGGTAACCCTAACAGGTAACCGATCTTATTGGGAAGCGAACGGAAATACCAGATGTGCGCTACGGGTGTCACCAATTCGATGTGCCCCATCCGTTCACGTCTGACTTTTTTCTCTGTTACCTCCACCCCGCAACGGTCGCAGATGATCCCCTTGTACCGGATGCGTTTGTACTTACCACAATGACACTCCCAATCCTTCACCGGCCCAAAAATGCGTTCGCAAAACAAACCACCCATCTCCGGCTTGTAGGTACGGTAGTTGATGGTTTCAGGCTGCGTCACTTCACCGTGTGAACTTTCCAGAATTGATTCGGGAGAGGCCAGACTAATGGTGATCTTGGAGAAATCGTTGTTGATCTTTTTATTTTTTCTGAAAGACATAATTCAAGTTTTCAGTTAACTAAATTCATTTTACTAGTAGGCATTGGGCACCAGGCATGGGGGTCTTCCCTCGTGCCTAATGCCTGATCCCCATTTAATCCATCGTAATCTCAAGGGCCAAGCCTCTCAATTCATGTACCAATACATTGAACGATTCAGGGATATTTGGCTTGCGCATGTTCTCCCCTTTAACAATCGATTCATAAGCTTTGGCACGACCGATAACATCATCTGATTTCACCGTCAGGATTTCCTGAAGAATATGAGATGCACCAAAGGCCTCAATCGCCCACACTTCCATTTCTCCAAAACGCTGACCACCAAACTGTGCCTTACCACCCAACGGCTGTTGCGTAATGAGTGAGTACGGCCCGATGGAACGTGCATGCATTTTATCGTCTACCAGGTGACCCAGTTTCAACATGTAGGCCATTCCTACCGTGACAGGCTGATCAAATTTCTCTCCGGTCAAACCGTCATACAGATAGGTTCTGCCATATTCAGGAAGCTGGGCTTCCGCTAATTCGGCCGCCACCTGCTCCATGGAAGCTCCGTCAAAAATAGGAGTAGCATACCTGCGTCCTAATTTCTTACCGGCCCATGCCAACACCGTTTCATAAATCTGACCCAGATTCATACGAGAAGGCACACCCAGGGGGTTCAAACAGATGTCCACCGGAGTTCCGTCTTCCAGGAATGGCATATCTTCCTCCCGAACAATACGGGCTACCACGCCTTTGTTTCCGTGACGACCGGCCATCTTATCTCCAACCTTCAGCTTGCGCTTTTTAGCGATATAAACTTTTGCTAACTGAACGATGCCAGCGGGCAGTTCATCGCCCACTTCCAATGTAAATCGTTCACGCTTAAATTCACCGGAAATAACATTTCTGCGATTGATGTAATTCTTCACCAACTCAGCCACCAGATCATTGGTTGGTTCGTCAGTAGTCCATGCATCCAGGCTAATGTCAGAGATCAGGTTTACTTCCTCTGGCACGGCATAGTTGCTCTCATCGCGATAAATATTTTTGTCCGGGAAGAGATTGCTTTCAATCACCTTCGAGGTGAATTTCACTCCCTTGCTGATCAACTCGTCACCAAACTTATGACGCACACCCTGGCTGGTTTTGCCCGTCAGGAGGCTGGTCAGTTTTTTGATCATGTCGTTGCGCAGATCTGTCAACGATTTGCTATAGCGTGACTTGAGCGCATCCAGTTCTTTTTTATTCTTGGTGCGAAGGTCTTTGTCACGCTTGGGGCGTGAGAAGAGCTTCGTATCAATCACAACTCCTTTTAATGAGGGAGGCGCCTTCATCGAAGCGTCTTTCACGTCACCAGCTTTGTCACCAAAGATGGCGCGTAACAGTTTTTCTTCCGGTGTCGGGTCGGTTTCTCCCTTTGGAGTAATCTTACCGATCAGAATATCACCCTCCTTCACTTCAGCACCGATGCGAATGATACCATTCTCATCCAAATGCTTCACCGCTTCTTCGCTTACGTTAGGTATTTCCGATGTTAACTCTTCTTCCCCGCGCTTGGTGTCACGAACTTCCAACTCAAATTCTTCAATGTGAATAGAGGTGTATACATCGTCACGCACCACGCGTTCTGAAATAACGATCGCATCTTCAAAATTGTATCCCTGCCATGGCATGTACGCTACCAGTAGGTTTCTTCCTAAAGCAAGTTCTCCATTGGCCGTACCATATCCCTGGCACAAAGGCTGACCTTTCGCAACTTTCTCACCTTTCTTAACCAAAGGAGTCAGGTTGACACAAGTATCCTGATTGGTTCTGCGGAACTTGATAAGGCTATACGTCTTGTACTCATCTTCAAAGCGAATCATTTGCTGCTCTTCCGATACTTCGTACTTGATCACAATTTTCTTGGCATCCACATAATCCACCACTCCGTTGGCTTCAGCCAGCACAAGCGCCCGTGAATCCATGGCGATACGCGCTTCCAATCCGGTTCCGACAATCGGAGCTTCCGGACGGATCAACGGAACCGCCTGACGTTGCATGTTTGAACCCATCAGGGCACGGTTAGCATCATCATGCTCGAGGAAAGGAATCAGCGAGGCAGCAATAGAAACGATTTGATTGGGCGCAATGTCCATGTACTTGATCTCCGATGGTTCAACCACCGGGAAGTCTCCCTCAAAACGTGCTTTTACTTTCTCGGCTTCAAACTCGCCACTGGCTTTTAGCTTCACATTGGCCTGCGCGATGTTATGTGTATCTTCTTCCTCAGCCGTGAGGAAGATTAATTCTTTTGATTTTACTTTTCCATTCTCCACCCTGCGGTAAGGTGTTTCAATAAAGCCCATCTTGTTCACTTTTGCATGAACACAGAGAGACGATATCAAACCGATGTTCGGCCCTTCCGGAGTTTCAATGGTACACAACCGACCATAGTGGGTATAGTGAACATCCCGTACTTCAAAACCGGCACGCTCACGTGAAAGACCGCCTGGCCCGAGTGCCGACATTCTTCTTTTGTGAGTAATCTCAGCCAATGGATTGGTTTGATCCATGAACTGGCTCAACTGGTTGGTACCGAAGAAGGAGTTAATAACGGACGACAGCGTGCGCGCATTGATCAGATCAACCGGCTTAAAGTCTTCATTATCGCGAACATTCATCCGCTCTTTGATGGTTCGGGCCATCCGGGCAAGACCTACCCCAAACTGCGAGTACAATTGCTCACCCACGGTGCGCACTCGTCTGTTGCTCAAGTGGTCAATATCATCGATCAACGCCTTGGAGTTAATCAAGCCAATCAGGTATTTCACAATCAGAATAATATCCTGAGTGGTCAATACGCGTTGGTCTGCGCTTAGCTCCAGGCCTAATTTTTTATTAATGCGGTAGCGTCCTACTTCACCCAGGTCATACCGCTTTTCACTGAAGAACAAACTCTGGATAATATCCCGGGCGGTTTGCTCATCAGGCGCTTCGGTATTTCTGAGTTGACGATAGATTTGCTCGACCGCTTCTTTTTCAGAGTTGGAATTGTCTTTTGCTAGTGTATTGAAGATGATCTGATAGTCAGCCACGTTCACATCATCTCTGTGGAGGATGATGGACTTGACACCAGACTCCAGAATCACATCTACATCTTCGGCTGTGATCACGTGATCACGCTCCAGCAGCACCTCATTACGATCAATGGAAACCACCTCACCGGTATCTTCATCCACAAAGTCTTCCGTCCATGTTTTCAACACACGGGCGGCTAATTTGCGATCAACGGTTTTCTTAAGTGTGTTTTTGTTGGCTTCTACTTCTTCTGACAAGCCAAACAAATCTAGAATGTCTTTATCCGTTCCGTAGCCAATGGCCCGTAGAAGGGTGGTCACCGGGAATTTCTTTTTACGGTCGATGTAGGCATACATGACCGCGTTGACGTCCGTGGCAAATTCAATCCATGAACCTTTGAAAGGGATGATCCGCGCGGAGTATAGTTTGGTTCCATTGGTGTGTTTGCTCATGGCGAAGAACACACCGGGTGACCGGTGCAACTGAGATACAATCACACGCTCAGCTCCGTTGATCACAAAGGAGCCTTTTTCGGTCATGTAAGGAATATTCCCCAAAAAGACTTCCTGTTCGATGGTTTGGAAATCTTCGTTGTCCTCATCGTTACAGGTGAGGCGAAGTTTTGCCTTCAATGGAACAGAATACGTCAGGCCGCGGTCAATACACTCGTCCACCGAATACTTAGGTGGATCGATGGTATAATCCACAAACTCCAGCACGAAATTTTCGCGGGAGTCGGTGATGGGGAAGTTCTCTGCAAATACTTTGAAGAGTCCTTCATTCTGACGTTTTTCTGCAGGAGTTTCGATCTGCAAAAAATCTTTAAACGACTGGAGCTGAACGTCCAGAAAATCAGGATAGTCGATTATCTTTTCAATGGATGAGAAGTCGATCCTGTTATTACTATTTTTTTTTGCCAAGGTCTTCAGAATTTTAAGGTTCCCGGACTACCATTAACTACTATGGGCACAAACAGTCAAACCCCAATGCCATCCGGACGTGTGCCGGAAGGCATGGGGTCTGAATTTACTGTTCAGACGGTGCCCTTCGTCTTCAAGAAGAATTACTTCAACTCGATTTCGGCACCAGCCTCTACGAGTTGCTTCTTTAAGCTTTCAGCTTCATCTTTTGGTAAGCCTTCTTTGATTGTTTTAGGTGCGCCATCAACTACGTCTTTTGCTTCTTTCAAGCCCAGACCTGTTAATTCTTTCACCAATTTCACGATCTGTAATTTGTTAGGACCTGCTGCCTTCAAAATTACATCGAAGTTGGTCTTTTCAGCAGCTGCTGCGCCACCGCCAGAAGCTCCTGCGGCAGGGCCCGCCACAACCGCTGCGGCTGCAGGTTCAATGCCATATGTTTCCTTCAGGTAAGAAGCTAATTCGCTTACTTCCTTCACAGTAAGTTCTACCAGTTGATCGCCAAGTGATTTGATGTCCGCCATGATTGATAAAAATTTAAGATGTTCAGTTTAATAGTTATTGTTTTCTTTCTTCCAGTGCCTTCACCAGTCCTGCCACCGTACTCTTTCCACTCAACAGAGCAGACAATACATTCTTGGCCGGTGATTGCAACAAGGAAATGACTTCGCCAATGAGCTCATTTTTGCTCTTTAACTCGGCCAGGGTGCTGAGGTGTTCCTCTCCTACAAAAACGGCTGAGTCAATCGATGCCGCTTTCAGAGCAGGTCTGTCCTTTAGCTTTTTACGATATTCCTGGATAACCTTCGCGGGAGCATTGCCTGCTTCCTTCGAGAAAATCACCCCGGAAAATCCGTGTAACGCTTTGTAAATCTCTTCGTAATTACCGTTTTGCTTCTCAAGCGCTTTGCGGATGAGTGTATTTTTATACACCCGGTATTCCACACCCGCTTTGAAACAAAGCTTCCGGAAAGCATTGATTTGCTCTACCGTCAGGCCTGAAGCATCGGTAATATAGAAGTGTGAGTTCTGAGAGAATTTCTCCGCCAACTCATCAATAATTAGTCCTTTTTCCTCTTTGGTCATGATGGTTAATGTTACAGACCTTATACTCCTATACTACTCTTATCGATCCGAATGCCGGGGCTCATCGTTGAGGAAAGCGTAACACTTTGTATATATGTCCCCTTGGCCGATGCCGGCTTCAGCTTTGCTACCATATTGATAAGTTCAGTCGCATTGTCTTTGATCTTGTCTGCGCTGAAGGAAGCCTTACCAATACTCGCATGGATAATTCCTTGTTTGTCGATTTTGAAGTCTACTTTACCCGCTTTTACTTCCCGAACAGCTTTGCCTACTTCGAGCGTAACAGTTCCTGACTTCGGGTTAGGCATTAACCCGCGGGGGCCTAACACCTTACCTAATTTACCTACTTTCGCCATCACGGTAGGGGTACAGATGATCACATCGATGTCTGTCCATCCGCCTTCGATTTTGGTGATGTATTCATCTAATCCCACATATTCGGCACCGTTGTCTTTGGCCTCCTGTACTTTGTCAGGTGTGCAAAGCACGAGTGTCCGAACAACTTTACCCAAACCATGAGGTAACGCTACTACACCGCGAACCATCTGATCGGATTTCTTAGGGTCTACCCCCAAGCGGATGTCTAGGTCTACCGATGAGTCAAACTTGGTAAACGTAATGTCTTTTAGAAGGGCAGAAGCATCATCCAAAGAATATTCTTTGTCTGCATTGTATTTCGCTTCTACTGCTTTTCTGTTTTTGCTGATTCGTGCCATAGTTATAAATGTCTGGAATGGCTTTAATTAATTTTCCCAAGGGGCTTTACCACTAACGGTGACACCCATGCTGCGTGCTGTACCTGCCACCATTTTCATAGCCGACTCAATCTTAAACGCATTGAGGTCAGGCATTTTCAGTTCAGCAATTTTTTTGATCTGATCCCATGAAATAGAACCTACCTTTAATCGGTTGGGCTCTTTAGAACCTTTTTGAATTTTGATGGACTCCATGATTAAAACAGCCGCAGGAGGGGTTTTGATCACAAAATCAAATGACTTGTCATTATAGATGGTAATGAGCACAGGCAATACCTGACCCGGTTTGTCCTGGGTGCGGGCATTGAACTGCTTGCAAAAATCCATAATGTTCAAACCTTTGGAACCCAAAGCCGGACCGATGGGCGGTGCCGGATTGGCAGCGCCACCTTTTACTTGCAGCTTCAAATATCCTGTTACTTCCTTTGCCATGGTTGTATTCTCTTAGTCTAACTTTTCAACTTGCATATAACTGAGCTCCACGGGGGTGTTTCGTCCAAAGATTTTCACCATTACGTTTAGCTTCTTCTTGTCTTCAAAAATTTCTTCCACTGACCCGGTAAAACCACTGAAAGGACCATCCATCACTTTCACCGATTCTCCCTTGATAAAAGGAGTTTCCAGTTTCTCATCCAGTTGCTCTACTTCATCCACTTTTCCTAAGATCCGATTCACTTCCGACTGGCGGAGAGCAACCGGCTCCTTGTTGGTGGCGCTGGAGCCATTCGATCCCAGGAATCCAATGACACCGGGGATATTATTCACCGTATGATAGGCTTCCCCATTACTTAAGTCAGCCGATACCAAAACATATCCAGGGAAAAAATTTCTCTCCCGCACACGTTTTTTACCGTTACGCATTTCATATACCTTCTCCGAGGGGATCATAATCTGAGGGATAAAATCCTTCAACTTTGATCGCTCGATCTCATTTTCCAGGTAAGACTTTATCTTCTTTTCCTGTCCGCTGATGACCCGGAGTACATACCACTTTAACTCGCTCATGGTCATATCCTTTATTTGGCTGCCTCGTTGTATAACCAAGAAAGGCCATTCATAAAACTGATATCTACCAGCATAATGATGATGGCAAAAATCAAAGAAGCCACTAAAACTAAAATAGCGCTGCTTTGAAGTTCATTGAATTTAGGCCACGACACTTTGGTGCGTATTTCCTCAATGGAATCCAGAATGTATGTTTTTACCTTTTCCATCATCTTTTCTTTTGCCCGGACAAATCTCGTTTTAACCGAGACCAGCCAACTTCTTTTTCACTATCGTCAGCTCCGATTCCAGACCATGCGACCTGAATCAGTCAAGTTCTACGTTCTCGCACGGGTGGATCTCGCCTCAGGCGAGACCAGCCAACTACTTTTTAACTACCGTCAACTCCGATTCCAAGCCGTGCGACCTGAATCAGTCAAGTTCTACGTTCTCGCACGGGTGGAGAGACTCGAACTCCCAGCCAACGGTTTTGGAGACCGCTACTCTACCAATTGAGCTACACCCGTTTTTCTTAGGATTGACAAGGTTTTTAGGCTTGTTTCCTCAGGAGTTCCCTGTTTGAATTATACCCGTGTACCCTAAATTCAAAAGGACTGCAAAGGTAGAACAAAAGGGTACAAAACAAAAACGTTTCCAAGAAAAAACTTGGAAACGTCTTGTTATTGAAAATCAAGGGGTTATACCCTGATTCCGAACTCTTAGTCGAGGATTTCAGTAACCTGACCAGAACCTACGGTACGGCCACCTTCGCGAATAGCGAAACGCAGACCTTTTTCCATAGCGATCTTATTGATCAATTGTACTTCAATCGTTACGTTGTCACCAGGCATCACCATTTCTACGCCTTGGGCCAACTTAATCTCACCCGTTACATCCGTGGTGCGGAAGTAAAACTGAGGACGGTATTTGTTAAAGAATGGGGTGTGACGACCACCTTCTTCCTTGCTCAATACATAAACTTCAGCCTTGAATTTAGCATGAGGTGTAACTGAGCCGGGCTTGCAGATTACCATTCCACGGGCGATTTGCTCTTTTTCGATACCACGTAACAACAAACCTACGTTGTCACCGGCTTCTCCCCTGTCAAGGATTTTACGGAACATTTCCACACCGGTAATGGTCGATTCAAGGTTTTCAGCTCCCATACCCAGGATCTGAACTTTGTCGCCTGAGTTGATAACACCGCGCTCAATACGACCTGTAGCCACAGTACCGCGACCGGTAATGGAGAATACGTCTTCTACGGGCATCAGGAAGTCCTTGTCGATCAAACGAACGGGAAGCGGGATAAACTCATCTACCGCCTTCATCAGTTCTTCGATTTTAGCTACCCACTTGGCATCGCCATTCAAACCACCCAAGGCAGAACCGCGGATGATCGGAGTGGTTTCACCGGGGAACTTATAGTAAGAAAGCAATTCACGAACTTCCATTTCAACCAGGTCAAGCAATTCAGCATCGTCAACCAAGTCAACTTTGTTCATGAATACGACCAGCGCAGGCACACCTACCTGACGAGCTAAAAGAATATGCTCGCGGGTTTGAGGCATCGGACCGTCCGTAGCAGCTACCACTAAGATAGCACCGTCCATCTGGGCAGCACCGGTAACCATGTTTTTCACATAGTCAGCGTGACCTGGGCAGTCTACGTGCGCGTAATGACGGTTGGCTGTTTGATATTCTACGTGTGAAGTATTGATGGTAATACCTCTTTCCTTTTCTTCAGGAGCATTGTCGATGGAAGAGAAGTCTCTTTCAGCGGCCAAGCCTTTAGAAGCAAGTACTTTGGTGATTGCAGCGGTAAGTGTTGTCTTACCGTGGTCAACGTGACCAATGGTTCCCACGTTTACGTGAGGTTTGGAGCGGTCAAATGTTTCCTTTGCCATATTAGATTCCTAGTTAAGTTTAACGTGTATAAAAAATTAAAAAAAATTACTTTTCTAACGCCTTCCCCATGGAAAGCACAACACCCTAAACATAATAAGCCTCTCGGATAAGGTTTCGAATGGTTTTTTTAAATGCTTTCATGATGGTCGCTACGCATCAGCCTTTCAAAAAACAATTCATACAAAATTTCAATTCATCTGACCTGACGGATCGTTATCCGTAAGTTTTTCTGACTCGCTGTCAACATCTCCTTCGAGCTGTTGAAGGGAATTGAACCCTCGACCTCTTCCTTACCAAGGAAGTGCTCTACCCCTGAGCTACAACAGCAGCACATTTTTTCAAAGTTGCTGAAGGGAATTGAACCCTCCACCTTGGCGCGCCACGCGCCATGCTCTACCCCTGAGCTACAACAGCTTTCAATTAAAGTTGCTGGTTGTAAACAGTTTAGGGAAACCCCAAAACTATTCCATACAACCAGCAACCGAACGAGCGGGAGACGAGGCTCGAACCCGCGACCTATAGCTTGGAAGGCTATCGCTCTACCAACTGAGCTACTCCCGCATATATCCTTTTTTCTGTCACACCTGTGACGAGAAGGATTTTTTTGTGTTGACTTAACTAAAATCTTCCTTGATAATAGATCAGGGAAGACTCTGTGGGGAGAACAGGATTCGAACCTGTGAAGACATAAGTCAACAGATTTACAGTCT
>CAYTNM010000010.1:136636-137599 GCA_964439205.1 uncultured Ohtaekwangia sp. | reverse complement strand
TTAATATGTCAATCTCAGAAAAAGATTTCCAATTCTACCTGGATCATCAGAGTGATTTTGTTAAGAAGTACAATGGTAAAATCCTGGTCATATCCGAACAGAAATTGGTTGGCGTGTATGATACTATCCAGAAGGCCTACGATGCCGGTATGAGTAAGTTGGGGATGGGTAATTTTATCGTTCAAAAATGCTCTCCAGGCAAGGCCGACTATTCTCAGTCATTTTACTCCAGAGTTCGTTTTGCTTGAAGCAGTATAAATCAAAAGTTGTTTCTCATGCCTTAACTGTTAAAGGCAAGACGCTGGTATCAGTAATTTTAACTGATATTGAAATTGGCGTTGTGGGCAATCAATCAAAATCTACCAAAACAAGAGCGATTTGGGACACAGGCGCAACTAACTCGGTTATTACAAAGGAGGTGGTTGAACGGCTTGGAATTACCAATACAGGTTTCGCACAAGTGAATACTGCTAGCGAAAAGGGGATAATGGCGGGTACCTACCTGATTGATATAAAGTTAAAACCTGATCTAATTGTTGGTCCCGTGCAGGTTACACAAGGGGTTATTTTGTCTGAAAATGGAATAGACTGCTTGATTGGAATGGATATCATCAATCTTGGAGACTTTTCGATAACAAATTTTGAAGGACAAACATGGATGTCATTCAGAGTTCCGTCACAACATAAGGTTGATTTTGTTGAAAAGATGAATAATCACACAGCTGTGATTAATCGGCATTTTGCCTTAGGCAAGAATATGAACCATCCGTGTAGCTGTGGAAGTAAAAAGACTTTCAAAAATTGCCACGGCAGTAACTTAGAAAAGGTTTAAACCGTTTTCGAATCATCCATAAGGCTTTGATATACAGATAAGACGAAAGTCCCGTCCGGTCCGCAAAAAAGCCTCATCTGAGGCTTTTTTGATTTATGAGCTTTTACGTTTACATCCTTCAAAGCGAAAAA
>CAYTNM010000010.1:0-136536 GCA_964439205.1 uncultured Ohtaekwangia sp. | reverse complement strand
CATCTCGCCCGAGGCGAGACGGGTTCGAGTCCCGTCCGGTCCGCAAAAAAGCCTCGTCTGAGGCTTTTTTGATTTATGAGCTT
The DNA here is from genome assembly GCA_964439205.1 of uncultured Ohtaekwangia sp. Lineage (GTDB taxonomy): Bacteria > Bacteroidota > Bacteroidia > Cytophagales > Cyclobacteriaceae > ELB16-189. The sequence goes on along the minus strand of CAYTNM010000010.1, from coordinate 136,453 downwards.
TTACGTTTACATCCTTCAAAGCGAAAAAGACCTGACCTATTACAAGGGTTTCTCGGAGGATTATGCTGAAAGACTCCTTCAGCATAATGCAGGCCTAAGCAGATATACTTCCAATAAACGTCCTTGGAAATTGGTTTATGTTGAAATTCACCCAACCAAAAAATCTGCGATCATGAGAGAGAAGAAGTTAAAGCGTGTGAATTCAGATTATCTGAGGTGGTTGATTGGCCAGCCGACAAATTTGTTAAATGGCTAATGCTTCCACGAACAAGTTTTAATGATCTGCCTGTCATCTCGCCCGAGGCGAGACGGGTTCGAGTCCCGTCCGGTCCGCAAAAAAGCCTCATTTGAGGCTTTTTTGATTTATGATCCTTACATTCTTCAAGCAGGGGTAAGATTGAGATCACGAGATATATCAAACCCCGGAAATCTGCGCCTTTAGCATCCGGGTGATTCCAACATTCATTCATCCCAATATCAAATTTCTGTTAATTTTGTCGCCTTCAACTCTGACAAATGACGTTACTCGATTTTGAAAAGCCCATTGCTGAACTGGAAAGTAAGTTATTGGATATGAAGCAATTGGCCGACAGCAGTGATGACTCTGTCACCCTTGCGATCGATGCGCTGGAGCGCAAGATCAATGATCTGAAAAAGGAGACCTTTGAAAATCTGACGGGCTGGCAGCGAGTTCAGCTTTCCCGTCATCCGGACCGACCTTACACTTTGGATTATATCTATGAAATAACCACCGATTTTATTGAGTTGCATGGTGATCGGAATGTTGCCGATGATAACGCGATGGTGGGAGGCTTTGGAATGATTGAAGGTCAATCCTTTATGCTTATTGGCCAACAGAAGGGACGTAATACCAAACAGCGACAAATGCGAAATTTTGGTATGGCCAATCCGGAAGGATATCGGAAAGCACTTCGCCTGATGAAGATGGCCGAAAAATTCAATAAGCCTATTATCACGTTTATTGATACACCTGGCGCCTTTCCTGGTTTAGAAGCAGAAGAGCGAGGCCAGGGGGAGGCGATTGCCCGTAACCTGAAAGAAATGTTTATGCTTCAGGTGCCAGTCATTTGCATCGTCATTGGCGAGGGAGCATCTGGTGGAGCGCTCGGGATAGCCATTGGTGACCGGGTATTGATGCTGGAAAATACCTGGTATTCCGTTATCTCTCCGGAATCTTGCTCTTCTATTCTTTGGCGTAGCTGGGACTACAAAGAGCAGGCAGCGGAGGTTCTTAAGTTAACGGCCAAGGACATGAAAGAATTGAAACTGATTGATGGTATAGTCAAAGAACCTCTGGGAGGAGCGCATACAGATGTGAAGGGAATGGCTGAAGAACTCAAACGCGTTATTGTCACCCTGACAAATGAATTGCTTGCCTTAACACCTGATGAGCGAATAAATCAGCGGATTGATAAGTTTTCGGCTATGGGTGTCGTGAAAGAATAATTTCATTTCCTGTTTTGAATTTACATGTTATCAACACCGGATTTTTTAAGCTAGACGGAGGTGCCATGTTTGGCGTTGTTCCGAAAACTCTTTGGCAACGAACCAATCCTGCGGATGATAACAATCTTTGTACCTGGGCCATGCGATGTTTGTTAGTCGAAGAGGCGGGTCAATTAGTGCTGATCGATAACGGAATCGGTACCAAGCAAGACGAAAAGTTTTTAAGTCATTATCATTTGCATGGATCGGATTCACTTGATTCATCACTTCAAAAAATTGGAGTTCAAAATGATGATGTGACCGATATGTTTCTGACCCATCTTCATTTTGATCATTGCGGTGGAGGCGTTCAAAAGAAAGCCGATTCGTTTCAATTGACTTTCCCCCGCGCCAACTACTGGAGCAATGAAGAACATTGGCAATGGGCCACCCAGCCCAATGCCCGTGAGAAAGCGAGTTTTCTGAGAGAAAACATACTGCCCATGAAAGAGAGTGGTCAACTTCAATTCATTAAGGAGCAGACATCCTTGTCTTTACCTTTCACTATTTTCTATGCTTCAGGGCATACCGAACGCATGATGATTCCGCAGATTTCTTACAAAGGTCATACCGTTTGTTTTATGGCAGATCTATTACCTTCCGTGGGTCATCTTCCCTTACCGTATGTGATGGGCTATGACACGCGGCCGTTGCTAACCCTGCTGGAGAAAGAACATTTTCTAAATCAGGCTGCTGATAATCAATGGGTACTTTTTCTGGAACATGATCCGGTTCACGAATGCTGTACCGTTAAACGGACTGAAAAGGGAGTCCGGCTGGATCGCACATTTTCACTAAGCGAATTGTAATCTTTCTTTTGAAGCCTTTATTTCGTCTGATAAACGATGGAAGGATTTTACGAAATGGTCAGCAAGATACTCTACGCCAGATGTGATTTTTTATAGTATTTATCAATTTAAAAAGGGGTGAAACAATTGGATCTTAAAATATAAGTAACTCATGAAAGTAGGTTTGGCTCTTTCCGGAGGAGGTGCGCGCGGGGTGGCGCATATAGGAGTACTTCAGGCACTCGAAGAATTTGGAATCAAGTTTGACTATCTCGCAGGAACCAGCGCGGGGTCTATTATTGGAGCCATGTATGCGTATGGATATTCACCAGTCCGCATTCTCGAAATCATTCAACAGATTACCATTTTTAAATCAGTGCGACCTGCGTGGACCTGGGCCGGCCTGCTTCGGATGGATGGGATGAAAGACTTATTGATGAAATACCTCCCTGAAAATGATTTTGCAAAGCTAAAAATCCCGTTGACGATTGCAGCAACCGAAATCAGGAAGGGGGAAATTCATTATTTCTCCGAAGGTGAATTGGTGCAGGCTATTATGGCTTCTTGTAGCATACCCGCGGTATTTAGTCCCATGCCTTACCGGGATGGATTGTATGTGGATGGAGGAGTATTTGATAACCTACCGGTTCGATCGATCCGTCAAAAGTGTGATTTTATGATTGGTTCTCATTGCAATCATATCCCTTCCGATTTTGATCCTAAGAACATGAAAATGGTGATTGAACGAAGTTTGTTGATGGCCATTAATGCAAATACGTTAACGAGCAAAGGATTATGCGATGTCATGATTGAACCACGTAACCTGGGAAAATATGGCAGCTTTGAAATTGGCAAAGCGATGGAAATATTTGAAATCGCATATCAGTACACCAAAACCAATTTTTCCGAAGCTAGTTTTGAAGCTGTGCTCCATAAGAAATAAGTATGCTTCGTCCGTTTTATCTTCTGTTATTTAAACTTACTGGCTGGAGAATTCGTGGACAGTTTCCAGAGCACTTGACCAGGTATATTGCTGCCGTGGCGCCTCACACCAGTAATTGGGATTTTGTGGTGGGACTGGCCGCCCGCAGCATCCTTCGGATGCAACGTTCCCGTTTTTTAGGAAAGAGTCAATTGTTCAAAGCTCCCTATGGTTGGTTCTTCCGCTGCCTGGGAGGGCTTCCGGTAGATCGCACTAAAAAAGCAGATATGGTGGATCAGGTAGTTCAGTTTTTTAACGAATATGACCCGTTTATTCTGGCCATAGCCCCGGAAGGTACTCGCAAAAAGGTAGATCGGCTAAAGACAGGATTTTACTATATTTCCAAAAAAGCTGGCGTTCCCATTATCCCCTGCGGATTTGATTTTGAGAAACGAGAGGTCGTTATCGGACAACCAATGTACCCAACCGATGATATGGAGAAAGATATGGCTTCGTTATTGTCGTTTTATCGAAAGATCAAAGGAAAAAACCCTCACCTGGGCATCAGTGAATGAGTTTGGTCTTATTTTTGTCCTGAAATCGAGGTTAGACTTACTATTTTTAACTTAAATATTTAAACTATGAAGAAATCAATGATTGTTATGTTTGTATGCCTGTTGGGATTCTCCACCCTGGCTGTATCGCAGGTACAGTTTGCCTTGGGTGTGAAGGCAGGTCCTAATTTTGCTAATATTGACACGAAAGCAGATGTGGGCGAAAACTATAAAAACCGAACTGGTTTTCATGGAGGTGCGTTTGCCTTGATTAAGCTAACCAAAATTGGTATTCAGCCTGAAATTTTATTTTCTCAACAGGGATCAACGGTGAAGATTAACTCGCAGGATTTTGATGCAAACTATTCTTATGTGAACATCCCCGTTATTCTTAAATTATATCTCATAGGAGGTCTGAATTTACAAGCAGGTCCTCAATTCGGATTTGTCACAAATGCCGAACAGGATGTCTTAGACTTTCAATCAGGCGCAGTAACTACTGAAGACATTAAAGATCAATTAAAAGGAATGGATTTAAGTGCAGCGTTAGGACTTGGCTGGGATTTACCTTTTGGATTGACGCTGGATGCTCGTTATAACCTGGGACTGTCAGATATCAGCGATTTTGAGGGCTCTCAGACTGCCAAAAATCAGGTTTTCCAACTTTCGGTTGGTTTCAAACTGATCAAATTTGGCAAGTAACCAAATTGCTGATACTTTCGTATCAGGTTTATTACTCAACTAACTTAACCAATTATTTAACACATGAAAAAACAAACACTACTTGTTGTATTGGCGGTATTCGCCTTTGCTCCGATGGCCTTCGGTCAGGTTTCAGGAGGTATTCGTTTGGGAGTCAATCTGGCCAATCAAAAACTGGAAGCATTGGGCCTATCCGTAACTCCTGATTCGAAACTAGGTCTGTTGGGAGGATTGTATCTGACTGCTAATGTTACTGATAAGTTTGCAATTCAACCGGAACTCACTTTCTCATCCATGGGTAGCAAAGAGACCTCAGGTGGGGAAGAGTTTATTACAAAACTTAATTATTTGTCATTACCTGTTCTTCTCCGATATAATATTACTGAGAATATCAATATCCACGCAGGACCACAATTGGGCTTTTTGCTTTCGGCAAAAGGAGAAGTTGACGGAGATTCAGAAGATATTAAAGATGAATACAAGGGAATCGATTTCGGAGCTGCTGTTGGTTTGGGAGTTGATTTCGGTAAATTTAATGGCGGACTAAGATATGTAGCAGGATTGTCCAACATAAGTGATATAGGAGAAATTGATGGACTTAATTTAGATCTTTCTATTAAGAACAATTCGTTTCAGATTTTTGTTGGTTACCGCTTATTTGGTGGCGAGTAAACTTTTCTGACTTTTAAACCAGAAGCCATCACGTGTGATGGCTTCTTTATTTTATGAACTACCCGGAAACGCTTCATTTTTTGTATCAATCTCTCCCGATGTTTCAGCGGGTGGGGGCGGTGGCATACAAAAAAGACCTGACCAATACATTGAAATTATGTGAGGCTTTAGGTCATCCGCAACACCGATTTCCATCCATACATGTGGCAGGGACCAACGGAAAAGGAAGCACCTCGCACATGCTGGCAGCGGTGTTGCAATCAGCTGGTTATAAAACGGGACTTTACACTTCTCCTCATCTGAAAGAGTTTACTGAGCGAATAAAAATCAATGGGGAAGAGGTATCACAGAAATTTGTCATTGACTTCGTGGAACGGCTCAGACCATCCATGGAAACAATTCAGCCATCTTTTTTTGAAGTAACTGTGGCCATGGCCTTTGCCTATTTCGCCCAACAGCAGGTAGATGTTGCCATCATTGAGGTAGGCCTGGGTGGTCGATTAGATTCTACCAACATCATTACCCCGTTGGTTTCGGTCATTACGAACATAAGTTACGATCATAAAGATTTGCTAGGCGACACTCTTCCTCAAATTGCCTTTGAAAAAGCGGGAATTATCAAAACAAAAATTCCGGTGGTTGTAAGCCAGCGTCAGAAGGAGGTAGAAATGGTGTTTACGAGACGAGCACAGGAAACAGAGAGTGCTATTTTTTTTGCAGAAGATACGTTTTCGATAGGAAAATCGGAGAATGGGTACTCCGTATTTCGAGACGGAAGCTTATGGCTGACCGATCTGAAACCCGATCTGCATGGAAATTACCAACAGAAAAATCTGGCGGGTGTACTTTTTACCCTGGATGTACTTCGCAGGCAAGGATGGAAAATCAGTGATCAACAAATTCGGTTGGGCATTGAAAGCACCACCCGACTCACGGGTTTAAAGGGTAGGTGGCAGACTCTTCAAACACGCCCTCTCGTTATTTGTGATACAGGGCACAATGAAGATGGAATACGCCAGGTGGTGGACCAGTTGCAACAGACGAAGCATGACCAACTATATATGATCATAGGAATGGTCAGGGACAAGGATTTGTCATCTGTTTTATCTCAATTACCAACTCGTGCTGTTTATTTTTTCTGTCAGGCATCCATTCCGCGGGCATTACCTGCCGGTGAATTGGCTCAACAAGCTTCGACTTTTGGATTGAAAGGCGAAGTGATTCCCCATGTAAATAAGGCCTTAGCAAAGGCCAGAGAAATGGCTACCGAAAATGATTTGATTTTTGTGGGAGGAAGTACTTTTGTTGTGGCAGAGATTGATGAATTGTAGTAAACTTGTTGCGTGAAAAACAAAATGAAGCGCTTTGAGATTATCTCACAGCGCGCCAATGTGTTGGAGCCCGGAAAGGCTGACTATTTCGAAATCAGAAATCGCTGGAACGAACATTACTTTAAAAACACACACCCGCTCACAGTGGAACTGGCGTGTGGTAGGGGAGAGTACGCAGTACATCTGGCTAAAATGTTCCCGGATCGCAATTATGTAGGCGTAGATGTAAAGGGCGACCGATTGTGGAAGGGCAGTACCTGGGCGGTGGAGCAAGCGATCACCAATGTGGCTTTTTTGCGTGCCCAAATCCTTACCATCGAAACCTTTTTTGGAGAGAACGAAGTCGATGAGATCTGGTTAACTTTTCCCGATCCGCGCCCCCGAAAACGGGACGAAAAACGCAGACTTACCCATGCTCGTTTTTTAAGTATGTACAAACATATCCTACAGCCCGATGGTTATTTCAGATTCAAAACAGATAATACGGCATTATTCGAATATACCCTGGAAGAATTAGGACAACGGGAGGATGTTCGTGACTTGGTCGTGACTCATGATCTTTATCAATCAGAATGGAGGACTGAGTGTTTCGATATTCAAACGCGATTTGAAGGCATATTTACTGCGAAAGGGGAAAAAATCAAGTACCTGAGGTTTCGCTTTCGCGATGCCTAAGTAACACTTTGGTAAACTGACTGTCATCTGGGGATAACATAACACAGGTACCTTTGATAAACCGAAATGGTAGATGGGCAAAAAACGCAGACGAGAAGTCGAGTTAGTAATTATTTCTGATGTCCATCTGGGTACCTACGGTTGTCATGCTGAAGAGTTGCTTCGCTATCTCAAAAGCATCAAACCCAAGCGTTTAATTCTGAATGGTGACATCATCGATATGTGGCAGTTTAGTAAACGCTACTGGCCCAAAAGCCACATGCAGATCGTCAAACATATCACGGGTTTATTGGCCAAAGGCACCAAGATTACCTATTTAACCGGCAACCATGACGAAATGCTTCGCAAGTTTGCGGGCTTTAAGCTGGGTCAGTTTCAGATCGACAACAAAAAACGAATGATGCTTAATGGAAAGTCGGCCTGGATTTTCCATGGAGATGTTTTTGACGTAACGATGCAATACTCTAAATGGATTGCGAAACTGGGTGCCATCGGTTATGACTTTCTTATCCTGATTAACGCCATCGTTAATTTTATCTTGAAAACATTTGGGCGAGGTAAAATTTCGCTTTCAAAGCGGGTGAAAGACAGCGTGAAACAGGCCGTCAAGTTTATCAACGACTTTGAAAAAACAGCTGCCGAAATAGCGATCGCCAACGGATTTGATTATGTGATCTGCGGACATATTCATCATCCCGAAATCCGAAAAATTACGACTGAAAAAGGAGAGGTAACTTACCTGAATTCAGGTGATTGGGTCGAAAATCTGACCTCGCTGGAGTACCAGCAGGGGGTCTGGCGGATTTACCGCTACACCGATGATGCTTACGCTCAATCCATTAAAATTTCCAAACGTTTCAAAAATAATCTGGACAATGACGAGATATTTAAAGACCTTGTCAATGAATTTCTGTCTGTGAAACGATGAACATACTCTATGCCATTCAAGGCACGGGCAACGGCCATTTAAGCCGGGCCGTGGATATCATTCCTGAATTGAAGAAGTACGGTAACCTTGATCTGTTTGTGAGCGGAGCACAGGCTGAGGTGATGCTGCCATACCCGGTTAAATATAAGAGCAAAGGATTGAGTTTTTATTTTGGTAAAAGCGGAGGAATTAACTTCTACAAAACCTTTCAGCGGAATAGTTCTCGTGAGGTCATTCAGGAAATCAATGATTTTCCCGTAGAAAAATATGATCTGGTTGTTAATGATTTCGAACCCATCAGCGCCTGGGCAGCACGAAAAAAAGAAATACCGATCATCGGTCTGAGTCATCAATCTGCGCTGTTATCTAAAAAGGCTCCCCGACCTAAGTTGATTGATCCGTTTGGTGAGTGGTTGCTCCGAAATTATGCACCGGTAAAGAAATATGTGGGCTTTCATTTTGAAGAGTACGACAAGAATATTTTTACGCCCGTCATCCGTCAGGCCATTCGGGCCACCCGGCCGCAAAATGATGGTCACTATACCGTCTATCTTCCAGCGTATGACGATCAGAAACTGGTAAAACTATTTTTAAAGCTGCCCAACGTCCGGTGGCATATATTCTCTAAACATACACAGACTCCGTATCATGTGGGTAGGATATCGGTGTATCCGGTGAGTGGCCAGGATTTTGTAGAAAGTGTAGTGCGAAGTGCCGGTGTACTTTGCGGAGCGGGGTTTGAAACTCCAGCCGAGGTCATGTACCTGAACAAAAAGCTTTTGGTGGTTCCCATGAAAAGTCAGTATGAACAACACTGCAATGCAGCTGCTTTGAAAAAAATGGGTGTTCAGGTCTTAAAAAAAGTAAAAAAAAGGTCCCTGAAAAAGATTGAGAAATGGCTGGAAGAAGGGAAGCGGTTAAATGTTGATTTTGGGGACGTAGCACCTGAAGCGGTGGCGCGACTCATGGAGAAATACAAAGGCTAGCCCAGGCACACGCTTGCGTGTGTGGCTGACATTTGATAATGCACGATTAAATCTGAGTTAATACAGAACGTTTACCTTTCCCCTCAAAGGCATGGGTAAAACGTTTCGGATTTTAGCGGTAGATGATGATCCTGATATTCTGGAATTGTTGCAGTACAATTTAGAGAAAGAAGGATTCAAAGTGGAGGTGGAGGAAGATGGATCACGGGCAGTGGAGACCTCCCAACGATTTCACCCCGATCTGATCATTCTTGACATCATGATGCCTAACATAACGGGTATCGAAGTGTGCCGGAGATTACGGGCCTTACCTGAATTTAAAGATACCTACATCTTTTTTCTGACCGCAAAATCGGAACATTATTATCAGGAAGCAGCTTTGGATACCGGTGGTGACGACTTCATTGAAAAGATTATGGGGTTGCGAATGCTTACGCAGAAAGTCATCACCGTGTTGAAGCGAAATTTGGTTATTCGCAAGAGTGCAGCCAAACTATCGATCGGGAATTGGGTAATTAATAGAAGAGCATCGTCCATTACCATTAGCCGTGGAGAAGCTATTAATCTTTCGAAACCGGAACTTGAATTATTATTTTTTTTCGCACAAAATCCCCGCAAAACCATTACTACCGAAGGACTTCTGGGGAACATTTGGGGATCCGATGTATATTCTATGAATACCTCCATCGATAGCTACATCGAAAACATCGCCCGTAAAATCGGCAAGCAATGGATTACACGAGTAGATGAGGGCAAGTATCGGTTTACACCGCCCTCGGCTTAAGATTCGGCCACTTCCAATAGCTCCAAAATTTCAGATAAGGATGTAAAGTCCCGCAAGCCGGGTCTGAGTTCTTCACCGCCTTCCAGATAATATCCAGCGATGGGAAGATCTTTGAGCGAATCAAGGGCATCGGCTTTATCAATATGTAGAAGTACCGCATGTTTTTGCGCCAGTGCTTCCAGATCAGTCTGATGAGTTGGATGATAGTCGATACAAATCACGTAGGTTGGGCTAAAAGATGTTAACTCATCGGGTGAGTTATTTACAAATGAATACTTCGCTATCCACTCTTGAGGCAAGATTTCCGGGCGATTGACATTTCTAACCGGCAAAATGACTCCCACCTGTTGTCCCCATGCCTGATAATCGTTGATGTTTTCGAATTCCACAAAAAAGGAAGGACCCACCACCCATTCCTGAATTTCCGAAAGTTGCTTTGAATCTACTCTGGAAGCCGAAAACCCCAGAAAATCTACTTCCATACCCGCACAATACCGCGCATCTGACAAATTTGTGATGTTACCGACCAATACTTTCGTTTTTAATGCCATGGCTCAAATATCAAAAAGAAAAAATAACTTTGGAATCGATTTCGAAAGATGCAAAAAGCAATAGCACGAAGGTTGGGGGGGGTGGATGGCAGTGTTCATGCTGGCGACAGGCTGTGGCGATGATCAGAATCCAGTTGATACACTTGGCTTGGACTTTTTCCCGGTAACAGAGGCCTCGTTTCTGGTATATTCGGTTGACGAAACCGTGTATTCCAATAGTCAGCCAACTGTTTCTTCGTTTGAATGGAAATGGGAGATCCAACCAACAGCATCAACTCCTTCCTCCCGTTTGTTTACGATCCGCACATTTACCCGTAGCTCAACAACTGATCCGTGGGTAGAAAACGTTCTTATTTCCGGTGAGCAGGACGGGCAGAAATTATTGATATATGAGGGGAATATTCCAGTTGTCCGACTGATGTATCCCTTAGCCAATGGGTTAATGTGGGATGGCAATCAGTTTAATTCTCTAGGCGGAGAAGAAAAGTGCGGAAATTCTTCGATTGACTGCGATGTATTTGAAGTGACAGGATTTAATGAACCATTAGGCTTAAACGATTTGTCTTTTGATCAAACCATTACCGTGATTCAATCCAACGAAGAAGATGTTATTGTCGGGAATGATATCCGCAAAGAAGTCTATGCGCGAGGGGTAGGGCTCGTTACGCGAGAAGTGAATCAGGTCGTATATTGTACAACTCCTGCCTGTTTGGGTCAGCAGCAAATTGAAACAGGAGTCATTCGCACACAGAAGTTAAAAGAGTATGGGGCGCTTTAGCAGTCTGATACTCTTTTTTGGTTTGGTCTGCATAGGGCCTGCCTGGGCGCAGGTGAATCGCTATTTTGTTTTTTTTAAAGACAAACAGGGGACGCCCTTTTCTGTTGATCAACCGGCATCGTTTCTTTCTCAACGTTCCTTGCAACGCAGAATTTCGCAGGGCATCACAATCACTTCTGAAGATTTGCCAGTAAATCCTTCCTACATCCAGGCCATACGGGCAACTGGTGTTGCTACATTTTATGCTTCGAAGTGGTGGAATGGTATTTTAATTGAAGCGGAGGCCTCTCAAATACCCACAGTTTCCGCGCTTGGTTTTGTTTCTAAAGTCGAATTGGTGGCACCCGGAAAAAAACTATCCTCTGGCAGGACGAAGCGTATCCGGGAAAGAAATCGCGTGAGCGCCCCGCAAGCAACCGATGTCCAACTTCAACAACTGGGAATTGATGCCATGCATGCACAAGGATTTACTGGAGAAGGTATCCTGATCGGAGTGTTTGATAGCGGTTTTATTGGAGTAAATTCCAGCAACCCAGGTTCTCCATTTAAACATCTTTATGATAACCAGAGGATTACCTATACATTCAATTTTGTAACGAATACCTCCAACGTCTATGAGTTGGATGATCATGGAACGGAAGTCTTTTCTGTCTTGGCAGCCCAATCCTCATCTTTTTCCGGGGTTACGCCAAATGCCCAGTATCATTTGTATTTAACGGAAGATGATGATACCGAGTATCGCATTGAGGAATTCAATTGGACATTTGCCGCAGAACGTGCCGATAGTGCGGGTGTGGACGTGATTAACTCTTCGTTGGGATACAATGAGTTTGATGATGAATCCATGAATTATGCTTTGAGCGATTTAACCGGAGAGAAGGCAGTGGTATCCATAGCCGCAGGCAAAGCCATTGCCAAAGGAATGGTGGTCGTTGCCAGTGCGGGGAATGAAGGAAACTTTACCAGTTGGCGAAAAATAACACCGCCATCCGATGTGGATGGTTTGATCGCGGTAGGGGCCGTGAATGCCCTGGGATTCAGGTCATCGTTCAGTTCTATTGGGCCTACGGCTGATGGTCGGATCAAGCCAGATGTAATGGCCATGGGATCAGGTACGGCTGTCATTAAAGCTTCCGGTTCTGCTGGAACAGCCAGCGGAACATCCGTGGCAAGTCCCCTTATTGCCGGCCTGGCAGCGGGGGTCTTACAAGCCTTTCCGGACTTATCTGCAAGAGAAGTATATCAGCTGATTTTGTTATCCGGGTCCCAGGCAACCAACCCTGATGATCAAAATGGTTTTGGCATCCCAAATTTTAATCGTATTAAAATCCTGGAAGCGCAAGAACCGGCCGGAGATGAAATAGTCTTATATCCGAACCCGGTGTCACAAAGCTCTGTCTATATCAGACTGGCTGATCCTGCTGAAGAACAAATTCAGATTTCCGTCTATTCCCAGCAAGGGCAATTGCTCATCGATGAGTCGGTGGTCATTTCGTGGCGCAACAATCCCCTCGAGTACGACTTATCAAAATTGGCTGCAGGTACCTATCTGGTGAAAGTTAAAACATCCCGGGTTGAAAAGATCATTCGTCTCGTCAGGCTTTGATGTATTCAAAAGATCGGTGATCGGCCTGACTTTCTAAACTCAAAGAAGAGCTTTCTGGCATTTCAATTTTAAATACCTTTGCGGGCATGAGCATACTGGTAGCCCCTTCTATTCTGGCAGCTGACTTCGCCAATCTGGAGCGAGACGTAAAAATGATTAATTCCAGTGAGGCTGACTGGATTCACGTGGATGTAATGGACGGTGTTTTTGTACCCAATATTTCCTTCGGAATGCCAGTCATCGAGGCCATTAAAAGGCATGCGACCAAGCCCCTGGATGTACATTTGATGATTGTGCAGCCAGAACGTTACATCGAAACATTTCGAAAAATAGGTGCTGATGTTATTACCGTCCATATAGAGGCTTGTACCCACTTACATCGAACTATTCAGCAAATTCATGCCACCGGAGCCCAGGCTGGGGTGGCCCTTAATCCGCATACACCTATCAACTCTTTGTATGACATTATTGGCGACATTGACCTTGTCTGCCTGATGTCGGTCAATCCGGGTTTTGGCGGACAGAAATTTATTGAACGTACTTTTTCAAAAGTGAAGGTTCTGAAGCAGATGATTCAACAAGTTGGTTCAAAAGCCAAAATCGAAATAGATGGTGGTGTGAATAGTGAAAATGCCCCCCAGCTCATGACGGCCGGAGCCGATGTTTTAGTGGCGGGCAATTTTGTTTTTTCTTCTCCGAATCCCGGGGAAGTGATCAGCCGTTTAAAGAATCAATAATTGGCTTAAAAATTGATTATTTTTCAGGATGATCAAACGACTTTGGGTATTTTCAATCGCTCTTTTGATTTCATGCGCTCCATCCGTCACGCGTGTCGATCCCTCCCAGTCAATAGATTTGAGTGGCCGATGGAATGATTCCGATAGTCGCCTGGTGGCCGATCAAATGATTCAGGAATTACTGGGAAGCCCCCGTTTTCAGGAATATGTTAAAGAAAAGGGACGCAAGCCGGCCATCATGGTGGGATTGGTGCGCAACAAAACGAGTGAACATATTGACGCAGCCAATTATATCAAGAAAATTGAGTTAGCCATTTTTAATTCAGCCTTGGCGGAGGTAGTCGAAAATGCAGAGTTTCGTGATAAGCTGAGATTAGAACGTGTGCAACAGCAGGAATTCTCTGACCCAACCCGCATGGCCGCCTGGGGAAAAGAAATTGGAGCAGACCTGATGCTCTTTGGTGAAATGACTTCCGAAACCGATACCAACCGAAATCAACGCATAGTGAACTACATCACCACACTGTTCCTGACCGATATGGAAACCAATAAACGCGTGTGGTATGGACAAAAGGAAATCAAAAAAGTAGTGCGCAAATAATCCACCGAAATGCATCGATTTGTGCTTGTGTTGGCGTTGATGGGGGTGTTACAATCCTGTGCCACTTACTACCAAAGCAATCAGGCATTTAATCAGCAATTTGAATCGGGTCAGTTAGATCAGGCACTGAGCACGCTTAAATCAGATCCGGGCGAAGCGCGTGGCAAACAAGCCTTTCTTTATTTTGTGAATAAAGGATTGGTTATGTCAATGATGGGAAAGTATGAAGAAAGTAATGATTTTTTTGAACGAGCTTACCTGTATGGAGAAGATTATCGTAGAAATATCACACTGGAAGCGGCTTCATTTCTCACCAATCCCACCATTACTCCCTACAAAGGCGAGGATCATGAACATTTGCTTTTGCTGTACTACAAAGCCCTGAATTTTATTAAACTTAATAAAACGGAACAGGCATTAGTAGAATGCCGCAGACTCAATATCCGATTACAGCAGCTATCCGATCGGTACAGCCATGAAAACAAATTTCAGCGGGATGCCTTTATCCACCTGTTGATGGGGTTGATTTATGAAACCGATCGGGATTACAACAATGCCTTTATTGCTTATCGCAATGCGTACGATATCTATCAGACCGATTATCGCCAGTTGTTTGATCTAGGGGCACCTGATCAATTGAAAAATGATATTCTCCGGACAGCCCACTTGAGTGGTTTGGAAGAGGAAGTCGAACATTTCAAAGCAGAATTTGAGCTTCCTGATTATCAATACCAACCTACGGGTGGTGGAGAATTGGTTCTCCTCTGGCATAACGGACTGAGTCCTGTCAAAGCGGAGTGGGGATTAAATTTTATGATCAACCGACAAGACGACATGGTTTATTTTACCAGCCAGGGTATGAATTTTAGTTTCCCGTTTAGTTTAAGCGATTATGACGAGGAAGACAAAAACAGTTTAACTAATCTGGAATTTTTCCGGGTAGCGTTTCCCAGGTATCTGGAACGTCCACCGTATTATCGTTCAGCCTCCGTGGAATGGAATGGAAATTCGCGAGAACTTCAACTGCTGGAAGATGTCAACAAAATCGCGTTTAAGAGTCTTCAACAACGGATGGATTTGGAATTTAGCAAGGCCCTTATTCGCGTGGCGTTTAAAAAGGTATCGGAGCATCAATTGAAGAAAGAAAACAGGGCGTTAGGCTCGGTCCTGGGAATGATTAATGCAGCCACGGAGAAAGCGGATACCCGAAACTGGCAAACATTACCTCACAGCATTCACTATGTTCGAATTCCGTTGACGGAAGGTAAAAATGAGGTAACCTTAAAGCTGTCCGAACCTAACGGCCAGACTGATGATCACACATTTGCATACACGGTGAAACCCGGACAGCTTTTATTTCACACGTTTACATCTCTGGAGTCGACCTACCCGCGTTATTAATCCAGATTATGGCTTTCCGGCCATCGTTATTATCTTTAGCGAATTAAAATCACGGTTCTGAAGCGATTTATCTTTATCTATCTTCTTGTATCGGCTCTTTTGATGGGAGCAGAAACCCGGGCACAAGACCGTGATAAAACACCGGATATTCCGCTGGACCGGTATTATGTAGATCGGGATAAGATCGGGCTATTCAGACGTATCCTGACTAAGTTACACTGGAGTGTAGGGCTGGGCTATGGAACCTCTTATTTCAAGCATGATCTTGATGGCTTTTTAGTTTATAATCCTTTGGGTTCACAGCCTCAGATATTTCAAGGAACAGTTCCTCCATCGGTTCGTTACACCAATTGGGTCAATCAGACTGCTACTGACAATTCGGCTTTTGATGGCACTGCTTTTTTAGTAAACTCTGATACCGCTTCTCTTGGATTTAAAGGAAAAGCCTGGAATGTTCCCTTGAAGCTATCCGTTCATTACGAATTCAAGCAGCGCTACCGGATAGGAGCGGGGTATTCTTTTGAATACATGAATTTGGGGGAGTTCAATCCGATCTCTTTTGAGAATCAGATAGGTACTTTCAATCCTGGCCCGGCAGGCGGATTGATGCAAAAATATTACCTCTTGCTAGGGGCCTCATTCTACCGATATGATAAATATCTGTTTACCGGTGATGCTCACATCGGTGGATTTAAACCCGGTGGTAATTTTAATGGTGTCGTAAGGAAAAGTGTCGTGGTTAATCTGGGTGTCACAATCGAACGAGAAATGTCAGAATATTTCCGGCTATATGTTCGTCCCGCTTATGAGTTCAAAAGCTATTCCCTGGGTTTGCCGGAAGTTTCCAGCAGCCTTAAGCACCGGATGAATGCCGCCTATCTTACGTTCGGATTTATTTACCGCGTACCGGAACTCCGCAGATGCGTGTTCAAATCGTGTTCGGCACAGGTCAATCACGCGCATGGCAACAAAGAATATCGCAGTCGCATGCATCCCATCTGGAAAAAACAGGATCCGGGATATGGCGAGAATTACCCGACACTTTTAAAATACAAGAAAAAGAACAGGCGGAAATTGAATCCCTATTGAGTGTTTTCAGAGGGATTTCAAGGCCGAATAACCGGACATAGTGTAAAGCCCCGAAAACCTTGAAAAACACATCGTTTTTGAGGATTTTTTAGCGTTTCATTCGATAGAAATGCCTATCTTGCGTGGCCTGAAAAATGGCCTATTTTAATTCCCGAAAAACGTGGCAGAAGACATTACTCCCCCAACCGAAGGTCAGAACATTATCCCGATCAATATTGAAGATGAAATGCGTGGCGCCTATATCGACTATTCGATGTCGGTCATCATTTCGCGGGCTTTACCCGATGTCAGGGATGGATTGAAACCCGTGCATCGCAGAGTGCTGTACGGGATGTTGGAGATTGGGGTTAACTACAATAAGCCCTACAAGAAATCAGCTAAAATTGTCGGAGAAGTGTTAGGAAAGTACCATCCTCATGGAGATGCATCGGTGTATGATACTATGGTGCGGATGGCTCAGGACTGGTCGCTCCGTTACACGTTGGTGGACGGACAGGGAAACTACGGCTCAATTGATGGTGACTCTCCGGCCGCCATGCGATATACCGAAGCCAGATTAAAACGAATTGCAGAAGAACTCTTAGCCGATATCAATAAAGATACCGTTGATTTTCAACCCAACTATGACGATACAGAACGGGAACCCACCGTTTTGCCTGCCAAAGTTCCCAACTTGCTGATCAATGGCTCTTCGGGTATTGCAGTAGGTATGGCCACCAACATGGCTCCACACAACCTGAGTGAAGTTGTCAACGGTGTCATCGCTTATATTGATCATCGGGATATTACGATTCCGGAGTTGATGAAGCACATCACCGCCCCCGATTTTCCAACGGGTGGAATCATTTATGGCACCAGCGGGGTGCAGGAAGCCTATCTGACCGGTCGCGGTCGCATCGTCACCCGGGCAAAAGCCGAAATCGTGACGACTCCTTCCGGGAAGGATCAAATCATCGTCACGGAAATCCCCTACATGGTGAATAAAGCCATGATGATTGAAAAAACCGCTGCGTTGGTAAACGAAAAGAAAATTGAAGGCATTACTGCTATTCGCGATGAATCGGACCGGGATGGGTACCGGGTAGTGTATGATTTGCGCAAAGATGCTATTCCGAATATAGTTTTAAATAATCTTTTCAAATACACCCAGCTTCAGACATCCTTTGGTGTGAATAATGTTGCCCTTGTAAAGGGGCGTCCGAAAACACTTAATTTGAAAGAACTGATCGTCTATTTTGTGGAACACCGCCATGAAGTCGTGATCAGACGCACGCAGTTTGAATTAAACGAAGCGGAAAAGCGGGCTCATATTCTGGAAGGTTACCTGATTGCCCTTGACCATCTGGATGAGGTCATTGCCCTGATTCGCAATTCAAAAGATCCGGAAGTAGCCAAGGCTGGCTTGATGGAGCGTTTTGGTTTATCGGAAATTCAATCCAAAGCGATTCTGGAAATGCGTTTGCAGCGGTTAACCGGACTGGAGCGCGAGAAAATTCAAAACGAATACAAGGAAGTGATGGCATTGATTGCCTCTCTGAAAGAAATACTGGGTAGCGAAGCCAAGCGCATGGAAATCATCAAGTCGGAATTGATGGAGATGAAAGACCGGTATGGTGACGAGCGAAGAACAGAAGTGGTGGCCAGCGAAGATGACATCACCATGGAAGATATGATTCCCAACGAAGAAATGGTCATTACCATTTCTAATCAGGGATATATCAAGCGAACTTCGTTGAGTGAATACCGTACGCAGGGCAGGGGAGGTATCGGGTCAAAGGCAGTCGCCACCAAGGAAGACGATTTTACCGAACATTTGTTCATCGCTCAGGCACATAACTATTTACTCATTTTTACGGAGTTTGGGAAAGTATATTGGAAAAGGGTGTATGAAATTCCGGAGGGAAATAAGGTGTCCAAAGGCCGGGCCATTCAGAATTTGCTGAATATCGAGACGGGAGATACGGTGCGGGCAGTTATCAACCTGAAAAATCTGGAAGACGCAGATTACATGAATAACAACTTTGTTATTCTCTGTACCGAACGCGGGATCATCAAAAAAACATCACTGGAAGCTTATTCCAGACCGCGGGCAAATGGGATTACCGCCATCACGGTCCATGAAGGAGATCGTTTGCTCACCGCGGCATTGACCAATGGCTCCAATCAGATTATCATCGCCAAGAGCAGTGGCAAAGCAGTGCATTTTAATGAAAGCGATGTTCGTCCGATGGGACGGACGGCAGCCGGTGTTCGCGGAGTTACCCTCGAAGATGCGCAGGATATTGTGATTGGGATGGTTTGTATCAGCCGCAAAGAGGCTAACCTGCTGGTGGTTTCCGAAAAAGGATATGGCAAGCGCTCTTCGCTGGATGACTATCGGATCACCCGCAGAGGTGGGAAAGGGGTAAAGACCATTAATGTTACCGAAAAAACTGGCAAGCTTGTTGCCATTAAGGAAGTAGGTGACAATGACGAACTCATGATTATTAATCGTTCAGGCATTAGTATCCGGATAGAAGTAGGAGAGCTACGTGTCATGGGTCGGGCTACCCAAGGGGTGAGGCTCATTAAACTGAACGATGATGATTCGATATCTTCGGTAGAGAAAATCCAGAAAATGGAAGAGGCTGGCCCGGAGGTGAGTTCTGAAAATAAACCTAATGTTGAACCTTAATTTTAAACCTTGAAAATGAAAAAGTTAGTTTTTGTACTTGCGATGGTTATGAGCCTCACAGGATGGGCTCAAAAGCCAATCAAGCCCAGCATCTCAAAAGCCGAAAAGGAATTGAAAGCTGGCAAACTCGATGAGGCCAAAGCCATCATTGATGCCACGGTGGTGGCTCCGGAAGTGATGGAAAGTAAAAAAGGCGGCCCATCAAAAGATGCTGCGAAAGCATGGTATATCAAAGGAATGATTTATACCGCTTTGGATACCACAAAAGAAACCAAATTTAAAAGCCTGGAGGCTACTCCTTTTAAAATAGCGCAGGAGTCATTTGCGAAAGCCATGGAAGTAGATGGAGGTAAATCTAAATCATTGGTGCAAATGAATGACCCGGCCATTGGATTGCCCCGCGATTTTACGTTTCAGGAAGTGAACACCAATTTTGCCAATTACTACTACATCTTAGCGGCTGGCATTTATGAAAAAGATAAGGATTATGAGAAAGCCTTATCCGCCATTGAAAAGACGGTGTATTTTTTACCGTCTGATACTTCTATTCTGTTCAATGCCGGAGTATTCTTTGCGCCTGCCGCTAAAGATTTTGATAAATCTGTTGACTATATCAAAAAATATCTGACAGCCGGTGGAAAACAGATTGATGCACACCGCCAATTGATTGCCGTTTATGCTTCTCAGAAAAAAAATGAAGAGGCCTTGAAAGCTGTACGGGAAGCTTCCGCCAAATTTCCAAATGATGCTGACTTTGCCCAATCCGAAATAGCTTTGTTGTATGATATGGGCCGTCTACCGGAAGCACGAACCAGTCTGGAAGCAAAAGTAGCCTCGGGTAAAGCAGAGCGTGGTACTTACTACAACTTGGGAGTTATCTGCATCAAGTTAAATGATCTGGCCGCTGCTGAGAAAGCATTTATGGAAGCCATTAAGCTAGATAAGGATGATTTTGATTCCTATGCTCAGGTGGCCGATATGAAATATAAGGAAGTTCGGAAAGTGCGTGATGCCCGTAACGACATTGCCGGACGCACCGATGCAGAAACCAAAAAGCGTCAGGAACTTTTTCAACTCATCAAGACTAAGTTGTTGGATGCCCTACCTTATTGGGAAAAGTGTGAGCAATTAAAACCTTCGGAAGAATCTGTATTGTATGGTTTACTGTCTGTCTATGGTGAATTGGCAGCCTACGATGAGGCCTACGAAGCCAAAGAGAAGAAGTTGACTGCGAAAATGAAAAGCCTGGGTCTGGAAGTTGATTGATTATTAGAGCTTTTTAAAAATAGCCCGGGACGTACGTCTCGGGCTATTTTTTTGGGAGTCTGTCAGATGCGATTAGGCCAACAGATCTCAGAATTTTCTGGGATCAGGATTGTCAATTTTCAATAACCGATTTTTCCTTTTTGTCCAGATAGTCCCACACCAGACTGCTGGCTCCTAAAATGGGTGCTGCCTGATTTTGTAAGGCTGATGGAAGAATCTTGATCTTTCCCCGGAACAAGGGCATCAAATTCTCCTCCATATGTCGTTGCGTGGGTTTAAAGATCAGGTCACCGGCCATCGATAAACCTCCAAACAAAAAGATCGCTTCCGGATCGGTATGTACGACAGTTTCTGCCAATTTCATTCCTAAGATCCTTCCCGTGTATTCAAAGGCTTCCCGAGCCACAACATCGCCCCGATGAGCCGCCTCGGTAATCATTTTTGTATTGAGATTATCAAAACTAATTCCTCGTAATTCACTTGGCTCTAAGTGATCAGCCAATAGTTTGTAAACGGTTCGTTTAATTCCGGTGGCACTTACGTATGTTTCCAGACATCCTCGTTTTCCACAGTTACAGAACCGGCCGGCCGGATTGACGGAAGTATGTCCGACTTCACCGGCAATACCGTGATGTCCGTTTAACAAGATACCTCCGCAGACAAACCCGCTTCCCAGTCCGGTACCCAACGTGATCACGACAAAGTCTTTCATCTTCTTGGCATTCCCGTAAATCATTTCTCCGACTGCCGCAGCATTGGCATCGTTTGTCAGGATGCACGGTACGGCAAACTCCTCCCGAAACATCTTAGCTAAAGGAAGAACTCCTTTCCAACGAAGATTGGTGGCTCTTTCAATATTGCCAGTGTAATAGTTCCCATTGGCAGCTCCCACACCAATACCCACAATTTTATACGTGGACGGCAACAGTTGAATACATTCGCGCAAAGCGTCCGCCATGGCATCAAAGTATTCCTGAAAGGTTTCAAATTTTGTGGTGGGGATGTTGCCCTGATGATGTACCAACCCTTCTCTATCCACGACTCCGTATTTGGTGTTGGTTCCACCGATGTCAATCCCAATGGTTACTTCCTTCATTTCAGAAAATATTAAATGGATAGAATTTTGGCGATGCGTATCAGCTCGGGTTCAATTTCATGTTTCTTGTTGAGAATCGATTCAAATGAATTGTAAACAATCTCATGATTTCGAATACCCACCATAACTCCGGTCTTACCTTTCAGAAGTCCTTCTACGGCAGCCACACCCATTTTGCTAGCCAAGACTCTGTCAAAATAGGTTGGAGAACCACCCCTTTGCAAATGACCAAGAATAGTCACTTTGATATCAAAATAGTTATTGCGTTCAGAAAACAATCGCGCCAGTTCCATGGCACCCCCTAATTTACTTCCCTCGGCCACTACGACCAAACTGGATTTGCGATTGGTTTTTCCTCCCTCATCCAGTTTGTCAAACAACTGCTCAATAGATGTATTCTCTTCCGGAATGATCGTGGAGACCGCCCCTCCGGCAATCCCGCTATTGATGGCGATATAGCCGGAATGGCGCCCCATCACTTCAATAAAAAAAAGCCGGTTGTGGCTGAGCGCAGTATCCCTGATTTTATCAATGGCATCTAATACCGTGTTGGTGGCAGTGTCATACCCGATGGTATAATCAGTACCTGCCAAATCATTGTCGATGGTGCCGGGTAGACAGATAGAGGGCACTTTATATTCTTCGTAAAATTTATTTAATCCTGCAAAAGTTCCGTCTCCTCCAATAGCGATCAACGCTTCAATTCCATTCTTCTGCAGATTTGAAAATGCCTTGGCGCGCCCCTCGGGTGTACGAAAAGCTTCACTGCGGGCGGTCTTTAAAATAGTGCCACCCCTTTGCAGGATATTCCCCACGGAGCGTGCACCAAGCTTCACAATTTCATTGTCAATCATGCCTTCGTACCCACGCATGATTCCATATACTTCCTTTTGGTAATAGATGGACGCCCGCACCACAGCCCGGATAGCTGCGTTCATGCCGGGAGCATCACCACCGGAGGTAAACACCCCAATTTTCGAAATAGATTTATCCATTGATTGGTTCAGAAACGTCAAAAATACGCCTTAAACCCTATTTTTCAAGAAGTTGCATTTATGCACGATTCAAACGTTTGAAATGGTTAATCAGGCCGTTGGTGGATGAGTCGTGTGTGCTGACTTCCTGATCGGTGGCTAACTCGGGAAGAATTTTTTTAGCTAATACTTTACCGAGTTCTACTCCCCATTGATCAAAACTAAAAATATTCCAGATGACGCCCTGAACAAAAATCTTATGCTCATACATGGCTATGAGCATTCCCAACGAAGCAGGGGTAATCTGATCTACCAGAATGGAGTTGGAAGGACGGTTGCCGGAAAAAACCCGGTACGGCAAATGAAAATCGATGGCTTCTGAATCCATGCCCGCTTGCTGTAACTCTTTTCGTACTTCTGCCTCCGTTTTGCCTACCATCAATGCTTCTGTTTGCGCAAAGAAATTGGACAGCAGTTTCAGATGATGGTCTCCGATAGGGTTATGGGATCGCACCGGTGCGATGAAATCACAGGGGATCAGCTTAGTGCCCTGGTGGATGAGTTGATAAAACGCATGTTGACCATTGGTGCCAGGTTCACCCCAGATAATCGGGCCAGTCTGGTAATGAACCAACTCCCCGTTTCGATCCGTTGATTTGCCATTACTCTCCATGTTTCCTTGCTGAAAATAAGCCGCAAACCGATGAAGGTATTGATCATAGGGTAGAATGGCTTCGGAGTGAGCGTCAAAGAAATTACCATACCAGATGCCTATTAATGCCAGTACTACCGGTATGTTTTTGTCAAAAGGAGCTTCGCGAAAATGCGTATCCATTTGATTAGCCCCGGTTAGCAGCTTCTCAAAGGCATCAAACCCGATGGTGCAGGCAATGGAAAGGCCAATCGATGACCACAGAGAATAACGACCGCCTACCCAGTCCCAGAAGACAAACATATTCTCGGGGGCAATCCCAAAAGAAGTGACCGCCTGTGTATTGGTAGAAACAGCAACAAAGTGTTTAGATACTTCTCCCTTGTTATTCGAGTGTTGGAGAAACCATCGCTTGGCGCTTTCTGCGTTAGTCATGGTCTCCTGGGTGGTAAATGTTTTGGAAGCAACGATGAAAAGAGTCGTCTCCGGATGTAATCCTTTCACTGTTTCGGCCAGGTGCGTACCATCTACATTGGAAACGAAATGGGGACGAATGTTTTGATGATAAGGTTTTAAAGCTTCGATAACCATCAAAGGACCCAGATCAGAGCCCCCAATGCCAATGTTGACAATATCTGTTATCGGTTTTCCGGTGTAACCTTTCCAGGCGCCTGAGAGCAATCGATCGCTAAAAGATTTCATCTGTGCCAACACGTTCGCTACTTCCGGCATCACATTCCGGCCATCCACGTTTCGTTCGGTTTGGGAACGGTGGCGCAACGCTGTGTGAAGCACAGACCGATGTTCGGTCTCGTTAATTTTATCACCTCTGAATTGGGCCTCGATGGCTTCCGACAATTGACATTCGTTAGCCAATTCTATCAGAAGTTGGAGGGTTTCTTCGGTTATGATATTTTTGGAGTAGTCCACCAAAAGAGATTCAAATGACTGGTGGAATTTCTGGAACCGATCCGGATCTTCGGCAAAAAGCTCACGCATGTGGGTGGCTTGCATTTCCAAAAAATGAGACGTCAGCTTTTGCCAGGCAATGGTTTCAGAAGGATTAACGCGGGGTAGCATAGGTTTGATTAAAACCTAAAAATACATGTTTCAGTCAAAGCCAAACAAATAGCGCTGAATGATTCCTGGCAGTGTTTAACAGGCCTATGAAATGATCATACCTTTAGATCAGATACCGGGTCTCACATCCGATTACCTGATTTCAGAGTCATCACCTGAACAGAACTAACCGCCCACTACTTTTTTAAGATTTTCAATGAGACCGTCCCACAGGTCCTTTAGTTCTTCCAGATCGTCAAAATCAGAATAGTCACTTACCTTCAGAAAAGTAGTTTGTGTCATCTCGTTCATCTCCAGCCGCAATTCAAAATAGGAGGGATCTTCTTGGTCGGCCTTGGTTTCAGGCAAAAATTCAAATTTAGCAAAGTGATTGATCCGGTGACCTTTTAAAGTAGCCTGGTGTTTTTCATGATCCCAGACAAACGTATAAATCTTTTCAGGACTGATGGTTACATTGTCTGCAAACCACTCCGAAAGACCACTGGCAGATTCTATGTAGGGATACAGCATCTTGATGGATGCATGCATTTCATAGTCGGTGGTGAATAGCTTTTTCGTGGCCGTGGCCATAGGCTCCTTGTTCTTCGAGTTGAATGTACTCAATTATAGATGAAGATCAAATTTTGATAAGATTTCATATTTATTCCTACGCAAAACAGGGAACAGACGTTGCCGGAAGTATGATTCTTTCTTTTCCGGGAAGGAGATCAAGTAATGAAGCCACCATCCCTACCTGTTTTAAATGGATCTGGTTAGTACCAAAAGAGAAAAGTTTGTAAGTTTGCGCCCGCTTTCAAATAGCATGGCGAGGTAGCTCAGTTGGTTAGAGCATCGGATTCATAACCCGAAGGTCGGCAGTTCAAATCTGCTCCTCGCTACATCCGGGCAGCTTATATGAGCTGCCTTTTTTTATGTTTCACCGCTGAAACTAAACTGGCACCCGCCACGGATAGCATAAGTATCGGAAGACAGGGTGTGGATGTGTAATCGCTACCATAGTAATTTCATGGCCTTATTTTTGTTGCTTTGCAAACGAAACATACGTTGCTGTTTGGGTGAAGAAAATCGATAAGCTTGTCCTGAGTTCTTTTCTGGGTCCGTTTGTCCTGACGTACGCAGTGGTTAACTTCATTTTGCTGACGGTTAAAATGTTACAATATTTTGACGATCTGATCGGCAAAGATCTGGGATGGGATGTGCTGGGAACTTTTGTTTTTTACCTCACGGTGGTGCTGACGCCCGGAGCGCTTCCATTGGCAGTTTTGTTAGCTTCTCTTATCGCCTATGGCAATCTGGGCGAGCATTTTGAACTGACCGCCATCAAGAGCCTGGGTATTTCTTTGGTGAGAAGCCTTCGTCCGATTTTTATTTTTGTCCTTTTTCTCACCATAGCCGCATTTTTTATCAACAATTATCTCGTGCCCCGGGCGGCCCTGGAAGCGTATAGCCTGTTGTATGATATCAAACAGAAAAAACCAGCGCTCGATCTGCGCGAAGGAACGTTTTTCAACGGAATACCCGAAATCAGCATTAAAGTCAATAAAAAATACCCGGATGGAATCACCCTGAAAGATGTGATTATTTATGACCACCGGAACCGGTCAGGCAATAAAGAAGTGATCATTGCCGACTCCGGAAAGATGTTCTCATTTATGAATGATCAATATTTGAAAATGGAACTGTTCCGGGGGTATAATTATAGCGAGGGGAGTAACGGAGCGGATCTTTCAGGAGTCTCACAGCCCTCCCGTGGGGAAGGGTTCAGTAAAACTGCATTTGGAAGATCTGAGTTTGTGTTTGACTTGTCTTCGTTTGATCTGAAGCGTACCGAAAAACAACTTTTTCAGGGAAATCGCATCATGCGTAATATGGGCGAACTTCAGACCGATATGGATTCTATTGAGGAAGATCGGAAGATTAACCTGTTGGGCATTTTTAAAACCAAAGAGCAGCTTTTTAGCTACCATCTGAAACGCGACAGCATCGGCTTACCGCCAGATCTGGTGGCCGCCCAGCAGCGAAAGGATTCCATTGCCAGAGCAAGAGCGGCAGCTTCCGGAAGTTCCGGTTCCTACGGTGGATACAATCCTACCAGTTCACCCAACTATATTCCATCGGTGTCTGTCTCTTCTTTTATCCGCAACCTTCCGGATTCTTCCAGTGCGTTTCATCAACGAAAATCCGATAGCTTGTTTAGCATCCCCCTCCGGCCTGCGGATGTCACCGCAGCTTTAAGCCATGCCAGATCAGTAAAAGCACAATTGCTCACATTTAATACCAATATCCAGATGGAGGAGGCCGGAACGCGCGAGTTCCGGGTTCAATGGCACAAGATATTGGCGAATTCATTTGCCTGCCTGGCGATGTTTCTGATTGGCGCACCCCTGGGAGCAATTATCAAAAAGGGAGGGCTGGGGGTGCCGGTGCTGATTTCCATTTTCTTCTTCATCCTGTTCTATGTGATGGGCATCATGGGCGATAAATGGGCCAAAAATGATATTGTTCCGGTCATTGCCGGAGTGTGGGGTGGTAACGTGGTGTTGTTTGCTCTTGGAATGGTGTTTCTTCGCCAGGCAAGGGTAGATGCGCGTTTGTTTGATGCTGATTTCTATAGTGTTATCTGGGATCGGCTCAAAAACCGCTTTCAAAAGCCTTCTGAAGGCACCACTCCTGCCAAAAACACATAATCATGATTTTTAAATGAGTTTTAGCCAGGCTCTTGGTAATTTCTCTTGTTAGGGCTACTTTTGCAGATTATTAAAATAGAAAAGCAAAATTTTTTAGCGATGTATCTTGATTTAGCCAAAAAACAGGAATTGTTTAGCAAACACGGCTCTGCAAAGAAAAAGACAGACACAGGTTCCCCCGAATCTCAAGTGGCGTTGTTTACCTTCCGTATCAACCACCTGACCAGCCATTTGAAAACTAACCGAAAGGACTTTTCTACCCAACAAGGCTTATTGCGCCTGGTAGGTAAGAGAAAGAAGCTTTTGAACTACCTTCAGAAGACCGACATTAATCGCTATCGTTCGATTATCACCGAGTTGGAAATCAGAAAGTAATAAACAGACATACACACCAAGGGAACCCGTGAGGTTCCCTTTTCGCTTTTATCCAAAACAGGCACACACGCGTGTTGCCAATTATAATTTTTTATGAGTAATCTCAATATCATCACCAAGTCCTGCACTCTTCCGGATGGAAGAACAATCACCATCGAAACCGGAAAGCTCGCGCGTCAGGCGGATGGTTCAGTCGTTCTTCGCATGGGTAATACCATGCTGCTGGCAACGGCTGTGGCCGCACATGAACATAAAGAAGGAACCGATTTCTTACCCTTGTCAGTTGACTATCAGGAAAAATTTGCTTCCACCGGCAAAATACCCGGTGGTTTTTTAAAGCGCGAAGGTCGGTTGTCTGACTATGAAATCTTAATTAGTCGGTTAGTAGACAGAGCCATAAGACCCATGTTTCCAGATGATTATCATGCGGAAACTCAAGTAAATATTCAATTAATATCTGGTGACGATCAGGCCTTGCCGGATGCCTTGGCGGCTTTTGCCGCTTCGGCTGCTTTGGCGGTTTCCGATATCCCTTTTCCGATGCCGATCTCCGAAGTGCGCGTAGCCCGGGTGGAAGGTCAGTTCATCATCAACCCTACGTTGGCTCAAAAAGAAAAGGCTGATCTGGATTTGATTGTAGCTGCGTCCATCGAAAACATTCTGATGGTGGAAGGGGAGTCAAAAGAGGTGAGTGAGGCAGATATGCTGGAAGCATTGAAGAAAGCTCATGAAGCCATTAAGGTGCAATGTCAATTGCAAATGGAATTATCTCAGGCAGCCGGAAAGACCGTGAAGCGTGAGTACAACCATGAAAACAAAGACGAGGCTTTGCGCGAAGAATTGTACAAACTTTTCTATGACAAGTTATATGCGGTGGCCCGTCAGCAGGTAGCGAATAAAAAAATCCGCTCCGAAAATTTTGGAAAGGTTTTGACCGACTATCTGGAAGCGCTGCCGGAAGACACCACGGTGGATAAAGCACTGGTGAAGAAATATTATAAAGAAATACAAAAGAAGGCCTGTCGTGATTTGGTGTTAAACGAAGCCGTACGTCTGGACGGACGGAAGACCACCGAGATTCGCCAGATATGGACCGAAATTGATTATCTGCCATCGGCACATGGGTCATCTGTTTTCACCAGAGGTGAAACACAATCACTCAGCACGGTAACGTTGGGCACGAAGCTGGATGAACAATTGATTGATGGAGCCATGTTCTCCGGCACCAACAAGTTTATGCTGCATTACAATTTCCCCGGATTTTCAACCGGTGAAGTAAAACCTAACCGCGGGCCAGGAAGAAGAGAAGTAGGTCATGGAAATCTGGCCTATCGCGCGCTCAAGCAAGTTCTTCCATCTCAGGAAAACAGTCCGTACACCATTCGCATCGTTTCCGATATTCTGGAGTCTAATGGATCTTCTTCTATGGCTACCGTATGTGCGGGTTCGCTTGCGCTGATGGATGCCGGTATTCATATCTCCGGCCCTGTTTCCGGTATTGCCATGGGCATGATCTCCGATAGCAAAACAGGAAAGTATGCGATTCTTTCCGATATTCTGGGAGATGAGGATCATTTGGGAGACATGGACTTTAAGGTGACCGGTACTGAAAAAGGTATTACCGCTTGTCAGATGGACTTAAAAGTGGATGGTCTTACCTATGATGTATTGAAGCAGGCCCTGGATCAGGCGAAGGAAGGTCGTTTGCACATCCTTCGGGAGATGAGCAAAACGATCAGCCAGCCGAAGCCGGATCTGAAGCCACACACACCTCGTGCGGTGACCATCATCATTGAGAAAGAGCAGATTGGTGCCGTCATCGGGCCAGGCGGTAAAGTGGTACAGGAAATTCAAAAGACGACCGGAGCCACCATCGTGATAGAAGAAACCAACAACAAAGGTGTGGTAAACATCTTTGCCACCAACCAGCAGGTGATGGATGCGGCCGTCAGAAGAGTCAAGGCCATCGTGGCGCTTCCGGAAGTAGGCGAAGTGTATGACGGGGTGGTAAAATCCATTATGCCGTTTGGAGCGTTTGTCGAGTTTATGCCCGGAAAAGACGGTCTTCTCCATATCTCGGAAATCAAATGGGAACGTCTGGAAAACATGGAAGGTGTGCTGGAAGTTGGGGAAGAAGTAAAAGTGAAACTCATCGAAGTGGATAAGAAAACCGGCAAATTCCGGCTTTCCCGCAAAGTGCTGATCCCCCGTCCACCACGCAAAGAAGAGGCTCCGGTCTCCTAAGCGTTGGAGAAACAGAATTTTGGAACTAAATTTTCGATTTTACGTGTTGAACTAATCAGATAAGAGAGAGAAAACGAAGCGAGCATGAGACAGCTTAAGATCAGCAAACAGATTACCAATCGCGAGAGCCAGTCGCTGGATAAGTACTTGCAGGAAATCGGTAAGGTTGACCTGCTTACCCCGGACGAGGAAGTAGAATTGGCAAAGCGTATCAAAGAGGGCGATCAGATTGCCCTTGAAAAATTGACCAAAGCCAATTTGCGTTTTGTGGTATCGGTTGCCAAACAGTATCAGAACCAAGGTCTTTCCCTGGGAGATCTGATCAACGAAGGAAATCTGGGGTTGATTAAAGCGGCTCAGCGTTTTGATGAGACCCGTGGGTTTAAGTTTATTTCGTATGCTGTTTGGTGGATTCGTCAATCCATTCTTCAGGCGCTGGCTGAGCAATCCCGGATTGTGCGTCTGCCGTTGAACCGGGTGGGCTCTCTCAACAAGATATCAAAGACATTTTCAGAACTGGAACAAAAATATGAGCGCGAACCTTCTCCGGAAGAATTAGCGGAAGTGCTGGAAGTAACTACCGCGGAAGTGGTAGATACCATGAAAATTTCCGGACGCCATGTATCCATGGATGCACCCTTTGTGCAAGGGGAAGAAAACAGTCTTCTGGATGTGTTGGAAAACGACAGTGAAGAAACCCCCGATCAGGGATTGATGACAGACTCTTTGCGCAGAGAAGTGCAACGGGCTTTATCAACACTTACCCAGCGCGAGTCGGATGTCATCAGCCTGTACTTCGGACTGAACGGTGAGCATGCCATGACACTCGAAGAAATCGGGGAGAAATTCAACCTGACAAGAGAACGTGTTCGTCAGATTAAAGAGAAGGCCATCAGAAGATTACGCCACACCTCCAGAAGTAAAGCTCTCAAGCCTTACCTGGGTTAACATTGCTTGAAATTTATAGGTAAAATAAAAGGTCTCCACCGCGAGACCTTTTTTGTAAGTTCGTTTGTTTAGAAATATATGAGCACAGAAAAAGTTAAAGTATTGATTATTGGTTCAGGACCTGCCGGATACACGGCTGCTATTTATGCCGCACGGGCCGGTTTTACTCCTGTTTTATATACCGGAGGTCAGCCCGGAGGTCAACTCACCACCACCAATGATGTCGAGAATTTCCCGGGCTATCCGGAGGGTATCAATGGTCCCCAGATGATGATAGATCTTCAGAAACAAGCCGAACGGTTTGGCACTAAAGTGAACTATGGACTAGTGACGTCAGTCGATTTTTCCGGCTATCCTCACAAAGTGACGGTAGACGAAAAACAGGTGATTGAAGCTGAATCAGTGATCATTGCCACAGGTGCTACTGCCAAATACCTGGGTCTTCCCTCCGAACAAAAGTATGCCAACCATGGAGTGTCGGCCTGTGCGGTGTGCGATGGTTATTTTTATCGGGGCATGGATGTGGCGGTGGTAGGGGCCGGAGATTCTGCAGCCGAAGAGGCCACCTATCTGGCGAAGCTTTGTACCCAGGTTCATCTGATCGTGCGCAGGGAAGAAATGCGGGCGTCCAAAATCATGCAACAGCGCGTGTTAAACACCCCCAACATCACCATACATTGGAATACCGAAACGGACGAAATTCTGGGTGATGACCACGGAGTGAATGCCGTGCGGTTAAAAAACAACAAGACAGGGGAGAAGGTCACCATTCCAGTGAAAGGTTTCTTTTTGGCGATTGGCCATAAACCCAACACCGATATTTTCAAAGACATCATCACCATGGACGAAGCAGGCTATATCAAAGTAAAACCCGGTAGCACGCATACCAATGTTGAGGGTGTGTTCGCGGTAGGCGATGTGGCCGATAAAGTTTATCGCCAGGCCATCACCGCAGCCGGCAGTGGCTGTATGGGAGCGTTGGATGCGGAAAAATTCCTGGCAGCCAAAGAAGCAGAGATGTCGCACGCTTGATACGTGATTGAGGGCTGAGAGTCTTTTATTTTTTTTTGAGTTTGTATAATGTCTGCTTAACCTAACCCTTGCCAGCCAAAATATGAAGCTTGACATACTTGTCCTTTCAGCCCATCCCGATGATGCCGAGCTAGGTTGTGGAGCTACCATTGCCAAACATGTATCCAAGGGCTACCGGGTAGGCATCATTGACCTGACCCAGGGAGAATTGGGCACGCGGGGTACGATGGAAACCCGACAGGCCGAAGCCCAGGCAGCAGCATCCATTCTTGGTGTGTCGGTGCGTGAAAATCTGGAACTGGCCGATGGCTTTTTCTCCAACACACCCGAGCAGCAACGCGTAGTGATTCAGGCGATCCGAACCTATCAACCTGAAATGGTATTGACCAATGCAATGAATGACCGCCATCCGGATCATGGCAAAGGAGCTTCGCTGGTAGCCGATGCCTGTTTTCTTTCGGGGCTATCAAAAATTGAAACACACTTGAACGGGCAACTCCAGAAAGCCTGGCGCCCGAAGGCAGTTTATCATTTTATTCAAAGTTATCTCACGGTTCCTGATTTTGTGGTGGATGTTTCCGGACATTGGCCAGCCAAAATGGAATCGATACGGGCATATCGTACCCAGTTTTTTGATCCGGCCAGTAAAGAGCCGGAGACATTTATTTCCAAACCAGGATTTTTGCAGTTAGTGGAGGCCCGCGGTCGCGATCTGGGCTACTCCATTGGTGCAGAATATGGCGAAGGGTTTACCGTGCGCAGATTCCCCGGAGTGGAGGATTTGTTTCAGTTGCGGTAGCATTTTAGTTCTTCAGACCATCGGAAGAATGTTATGAAAAGTCATGGTTCGAGTACCTCACCATGACAGTCTACTGATGAATGGGTTGGCCTTTGAAAGGGCCTATTGTGGGAGTCTGTTTTCTGAAAACTTCAGTTTTGTTTTACGCTGTGTGTGTTGACATATCAAGCGAGCTTGTTGCCTAAACGACAGCTATCAATTATTTTCGTATGCGTTCATCGATAAGTAATAGAGTTTTTTCGGTTCGATTTAGCGAATATGAAGCTTAGATGTCATGGTAAAACCTTTTAAAACCAAACTAATTGGTTTATCAATATTGATTATTTTTTCTTCCTGCAAAACGGAAAAGGAAGATAATCTTGACGATGTTATCCAGCCCAATGGATTATCTTATTACCTGTCAACAGATGGTAGTTACTGTGAATCTTATTTTACTTCCGATAAAGTAGCATTTTTTACAGATGTAAATGAGTTTTATGTAGGAGAGTATTGGTTGAGTAAAGATGATCAGCAATTAAAAGTAAAGCTACTAGGGAGAGATACGATGATTGCTCAGTATATAATTAAGGATTTTGGATTTGAAATTGCATATAAGGAGAGCGGAGTTACATTTAAGCATGTTCCAATTACAGATTCGCTTATTTCATTGAACGAATGGAAATGGTTTTTTAAATACCCGAATGATTCGATAGATTATCTGATCAATTTAGCCTATGTGAATAGGCGCAATGAATTTGAAAATTCCAAAGAGAGTAGGCATTAGAAATAGAGTCGGTAGTGTACTCAAAAGTATGATGGCGCTATAAGCGGTTGAAAACCAGAGATGATGCGGAGATGAAAAGAAAGGGATTGTATAAACAAGGACGGGCATTTACCCGTCTTTTGTATTTTCCCAATCTCACCTTGTGTAAGTAAGCAATGAAAATGCTATCTTAGCTGATGTGTAATTTCGCTTGTCCAGCCTCAGGCGGG
The DNA here is from genome assembly GCA_964439205.1 of uncultured Ohtaekwangia sp. Taxonomy (GTDB): domain Bacteria; phylum Bacteroidota; class Bacteroidia; order Cytophagales; family Cyclobacteriaceae; genus ELB16-189. The sequence continues at coordinate 103,043 of CAYTNM010000010.1, read as the reverse complement.
GATGACATCACCATGACGCATACCAAAAGTAATGATATACAATACAATGTTTACCCCCCAAAGCGTCAGCGAAGGGGGGAATATTACCCCTTTGGGATGCAGACTGCTAACTCGTGGACGCGGGAGAATGCTACGGGCAATAACTTTTTAGCTAAAGCTGATCCAGTTGGTGGAAAATATGATTATAAGGAAAAGATAAATTCAGGATTTGGTGGAGCTTACTATGCAGGCTTTTATTATTAAGAACAAACTTTTGAAGGAATAAAAAATAAAAATTTTTCAGTGGGAGCGTTAGGTATTTTAGGTGCAGATGTTACTTGGAATGAAAATGGCATACAAAATTGGTTTTGGGGAATAAATGCATCATTTAAAGGCTCTTTTGGTTTTGGAATTTTGGGTGATTTTAAACTAGGTTTTTCAAAGTAAAAAAATATATATGTGGACAGACTTCATTTTACCTATTGGTATTTTATTTACGGTAGTATTAAATATCGGTCTTTATAAGATTATAGTTGCTAAAGCCAAAAGAAAGATTATGGTTCCACGACTACGTGAATTAGGATTTGAATTGTTACATACCAGTTTTGTAGGACTTCTAAGTACAGGAGATTTTAATGAACGCGGATTTCCTTTTATACCAGTATTCATAAAAGGCTCGCCCATCACATCCACGTATATCTACCTCGATATTAAAAAAAGCGGTGAAAACACCCCCATGAGAATTACGGCTAAGATCAATACCTTATTTCTTTCAGTTAGAAACGTTACATTTAGCAAACAGCTAGACGGCAAGTCTTGATGTATTTATTGTTAAAAACTCCTTGTATAGGATGTAGTAGTTATGAGATACATTCAAATTGGATCAAAATTTCTTTACTTTCTAGGAGCAGTAATAGCTTTAGGCTCTGTTATATTTTTGGCCTATTTAGGAACAGAAGTTGACTTAACTAAGTCAAATGGAAAGCCTTTGATGATAGTAGTTTTAGTATTTTCTCCCTATTCATTTTATTTATTTTATACTAATGTTTTAAAAGCATCTACGCGTCAATAGATACAAAGAGCCAGGTTTTGAGATATGGAAATGTACTCTTTAATCAAGAAGTATCTTTGGAAGATGTAAAAGTAATAGGTCGTAGATTTCTTTCCCGAAGTACCAGGATTATAGAAATTCTAGGTAAACGTTACTATATGGGTACGCATGGAGAGGATATTCAAACGATTATCGAATCTCATAAAAAGCCAAGAGTGAACTAAGTATTTCTCCTTATTCACAGATTGACCGTCTCAGCACGTTGCGCTAAGCCGTGATAAATTCAACTTCTCGAAGAAGAGTCTACTAACGGATACCAAACCCTCTTTTGATAGACGACACAATAGTCGTAGCCAGTATCGCCCCCAGCGTTGCCAGAAAAATGTCCTTTTGAGCATCCCACACATCGCCCTGTGTACCCAGATAGGCCATCCCTTGTGCCGGAAAGAAAACATCGGCCACTGCCCACTCAATCAGCTCGTAAAAAGCACTGATCGAAAGGGTGATTTCGATCGGCAAGAGCCAGGCCACCCACGAGGGATAGGCAAACCAGCGCAGGAACATTTCGCGCATGGGATAAGCCAATAGAAAACCAAAACTAAAGTGAACGATGCGATCGTAATGGTTACGCTCCCAACCCATCACCTCCTGAAGCCAGTACCCGAACGGATTTTCGGCATAGGTATATTTGGATCCGTATACGTGCAAACATAAATACACGCAGATGAGCAGATAGGTGAGGTCACTGAACTGATACTTTCGAAAAGTGGCAATCAGGAAACCTAAAAAGAGGATCACCAGGAAATTTTCCAACAGCCAGTTGATGACATCGCTTGTGCCTATGGCCGTGGAGACCCAGACCGTCAGAAAGATAGCTCCAAATGCCTGTAGCCAGCGATTGCTTTTAAAAGGTGTGCGTGTCTGCGAGATGGCGTTGGTAAATCCCATAATCAAGGTAGTTTAATGACGTGAAAAGGTAAGGAGTCTGACCAGACGTACAAAATCGCTCAGCCCTGGAATTTTGTAAAATCAAAACTCCTTTCTATTATTGCTCCATAATTATCGTATTCATTCATGGGAAGAGGAGACAAAAAATCAAAAAAAGGTAAACGGACCATCGGTTCATTTGGAAATAGCCGCAAGCGATCGACCATTAAAGCCCGTTTGAAGCGCAAGGCTTCTAAAAAGCCTTCTGTGGCAGTGGAAGCAGATAAGCCCAAAGTAAAAAGAGCGCCTCGCAAGAAAGAAGCAGCCGAATAAATAATGAAAACACTTTTTTCAAATGCATGGTGGTGGCATCTGTCGGGTTCCGATAGGTGAATAACCGTGCTTTGATCTGATCTTAAAATTTCAGAAGCCCGATGTTCACCATCGGGCTTCTTTTTTTTGTAAAACTATGGAGAAAGTTAACATACGGGTTTCGCACAGGCAGTTGTTGGCAGATACCTTGACACCCGTCAATATCTACCTGAAAATCAGGGATATTTATGCCAGCAGCATACTGTTGGAAAGTTCCGATTATCATGGTCATGAGAATAGCCTCTCGTTCATTTGTTGCGATCCCATCGCTTCTTTTCAGGTTGACCATCATGGGATCTCCATGCAGTTGCCTCAGTCCGAAGCCATCCAACTACCCATCATCAACCGGCAGGATGTTCTTTTGCATTTAGAGCGATTCCGACAGTCTTTTCATCAGCTTAACCCACATCCTAAATATATTTCTTCCGGTTTGTTTGGCTATATGACGTACGATTCTGTTCGGTTTTACGAAGACATTTCCATCGACCCGGACGCGATCATCCCGGATATCCTTTACAAGGTTTACCGGTTTGTCATCCTCATTGATCATTTCTCCAATCAACTCATGCTCTTCGAAAATCAGGTGGAAGGAGAAACAAAACCTTCCGGGTTGGAGCGACTTGAGAAAATCATTTTTAGTAACCGGTTCTCTACCTTTTCATTTGTGTCTACCCAGGAACAACAGTCATCCATGACCGATCAGGAATATCGGGATTTGGTATCGCAGGGCATCAAACACTGCCAGCGAGGTGATGTTTTTCAGATTGTTCTGTCCCGCAGATTTACCAGCGGGTTTAAAGGAGATGAATTTAATGTTTACCGGGCACTTCGGTCCATCAATCCTTCGCCTTACTTGTTTTACTTTGACTACGGGAGCTTTAAACTTTTCGGATCTTCACCGGAGGCCCAGATTCAAATCAGCAAAGGTGAAGCCAGTATCTATCCGATTGCAGGTACTTTTCGGAGAACAGGTAACGACCAGGAGGATGCGGCCCTGGCCGAACAATTAGCCACCGATGAAAAAGAAAATGCGGAGCATATCATGCTGGTAGATCTGGCCCGAAATGATCTGAGCCGCGCGGCCAGAAACGTAACGGTGGAAGTGTTTAAGGAAATTCAGTATTACTCTCACGTGATTCACCTGGTGTCAAAAGTAACCGGGCAGTTGGAGCAATCAGATGCTCTTCAATTGGTGGCAGATACTTTTCCTGCCGGAACGCTTTCAGGCGCACCCAAACATCAGGCCATGTCCCTCATTGAAGCCTACGAGCCGGTAAGCCGCAGTTTTTATGGAGGAGCCATCGGCTTTATGGGTTTTCAAGATGAATTTAATCACGCCATCATGATCCGGACATTTTTAAGCAGAGGCAATCAGCTGATTTGTCAGGCGGGCGCTGGCGTGGTGGCGAAATCAGATCCTGAAAAGGAATTACAGGAAGTTAACAATAAACTGGAGGCTTTGCGCAAGGCAGTGGTGATGGCCTCTCAAATGTAAGCTTATGAAGATTTTAGTGCTGGATAACTATGATTCGTTTACCTACAATCTGGTGCACATCTTACGCGAGTTGGGAGGTGCCCCGGATGTCATCCGCAACGATAAAATACGGGTGGAAGAAGTTGGCAGATATGATAAAATCCTGATTTCTCCGGGTCCCGGAATACCACAGGAAGCCGGCATCCTCAAGGACGTTGTTCATACCTATGGGCCCTCTAAAAGTATTCTGGGGATTTGCCTCGGCTTGCAGGGAATAGCAGAGGTGTATGGTGCTTCCCTGTACAATCTTCCTCAGGTATTGCATGGAGTAACCAGCCTTAATCAGGTAGTACGTGAGGATTACCTATTTAGAAACATTCCTTCTTCCTTCACTATTTGTCATTATCACTCCTGGGCAGTGGATGAAAAGACTATTCCTCCAGACCTGGAGGTGATGGCTCGCAACGAAACGGGTATCGTCATGGCCTTGCGACATAAGACCTATGATGTCCGGGGAGTGCAGTTTCATCCGGAGTCGGTGATGACCGAACATGGCAAACAGTTGATGACGAACTGGCTAACCTACCGGATATGAAAGAGATATTAACAGATTTGATCGATCACCAGTCGTTAAGCAAAGAAACGGCCCGGCAAGTACTTATGGATGTAGCTTCGGGCAAGTACAACGCGAGCCAAGTGAGCGCTTTCATGACCGTTTACATGATGCGGGCCATCACGCTAAATGAGTTACAAGGATTTCGGGAGGCCATGCTGGAGTTGTGTATACCGGTTAAAGTAGACCGGCCGGTGATGGACGTTTGTGGTACCGGGGGTGACGGAAAAAATACGTTTAATATATCGACACTGTCTTCATTTGTCGTGGCTGCGGCCGGTCAGGCGGTAGCCAAACATGGCAATTACGGAGTGTCATCCGTCAGTGGTTCATCCAATGTCCTGGAGTACTTTGGTTACCAATTTTCCAATCGGATGGAAGATCTTGAACGAAGTCTTGATCAGACCAACATTCTGTTTATGCATGCTCCGCTTTTTCATCCGGCCATGAAACATGTGGCGCCCATCCGCCAGGAGCTCGGGGTAAAGACCTTTTTTAATATGTTGGGCCCGATGGTGAATCCTGCATTTCCCACGTATCAGCTGGTGGGAGTGTTTAGTTTGGAATTGGCTCGTCAGTATGGTTATCTGTATCAACAAACAGATAAACAATTCAGTGTTTTACACGATCTGTCTGGTTATGATGAAATTTCTCTCACCGGAGATTTCAAAGTTTTTAAGAATAGCGGTGAGTGGATTCTCCGTCCATCCGATTTAGGATTAAAAATGGTTTCTCCGGAACAGATTACGGGTGGCGCTTCCGTGAAAGAGTCGGCTGATACGTTTATGCACATACTTGAAGGAAATGGATCAGACGCTCAAAATTCAGTGGTGGCAGCCAATGCCGGATTGGCTCTTCACACCGCCAATCCAGGGCAAAACCTGATTGATTGTGTGGCGATGGCAAGAGAAATTTTGCTTTCAAAAAAAGCCTTTCACGTGTTTAAAAAGTTAATGGAAATTCAGCATGGATAATCAAATAAATCTTCTGGATCAGATTGTTGAGAATAAGCGAAAGGAAGTAGCCGAGCGTCAGAGTCTCTATCCGGTGCCTTTGCTCGAACGGAGTATCTACTTCCAAAGCCCAACGGTGTCTCTTCGGAAGTATGTAGCCAGGACGGATAAGTCAGGTATCATTGCAGAGATCAAACGCCAATCACCCTCCCGGGGCATCATTAACGCGTATGTTTCGGTAGAAAAAGTCTCTATTGGCTACATGCAGGCAGGCGCTTCAGCACTTTCTGTTTTGACTGATAAACTATTTTTTGGTGGTAGCAACGAAGATCTGACGATGGCCCGGAAGTATAACTTTTGTCCGATCCTCCGAAAAGACTTTATCATTCATGAATATCAAATACTGGAAGCCAAGTCGATCGGGGCCGATGCCATTTTATTGATTGCTGCTGTTTTGTCTCCTGCGAAAATCAAAGAATTTGCCTCCATGGCTCATTCCCTTGGACTAGAGGTACTACTCGAGGTGCACGATCGGGAGGAGTTACTCTCCAACCTGGAATCAACCGCTGATTTGATCGGGGTGAACAACCGGAACTTACAAACATTTGAGGTAGGGGTTAGCGTTAGCGAAGAACTAGCACCTTTGATTCCTAAGGAATTTATAGCGGTTTCTGAAAGCGGTCTGGATTCTCCCCAGACATTGATGAAACTCCGGAAGCTGGGGTACCAGGGATTTTTAATCGGTCAGACATTTATGGAGTCGGCTCAACCGGAACGAGCGGCAAGTCAATTTATCAAAGAGTGGAATCGCCTGCTTTCAGGCAACAAAAACCACGATTAACCGATGAACCATATGCTCATCAAAATATGTGGTATGAGGTATACGGAAAATATTCAGCGCGTATCTCGCTATCATCCGGATTTTATGGGATTCATATTCTATCCGCACTCGCCCAGGTATGTGAAAACAGATGAATCATTACCCATCCTTCCAGCCAGCATAAAAAAAGTGGGAGTTTTTGTGGATCAGTCCTGGGAGGAGATGAATCATTTAATTGACAAGCATAGACTAGATGGGGTTCAATTTCATGGACATGAATCGGAGGAGATGGCTGCGCAGATGAAGCAGAGAGGTTTGATCGTGATCAAAGCCTTTCGGATCGATCAGGACTTTGATTTCGCGCGGCTTGTCCGGTACGAGACAGCGGTTGACTATTTCCTGTTTGATACAAAGGGAAAAGTGCCGGGTGGAACTGGTCAAACGTTTGATTGGTCATTACTACACCACTACATCGGATCGCTACCTTTTTTGTTAAGTGGGGGACTGAGTGAACAAAACATAAAACAGGCGCTGGAATTTAAACACCCCCGCTTAGCAGGTGTTGATTTAAACAGTGGGGTGGAGATTTCCCCCGGAATCAAAGACCTGGAGAAGATAAAAAGAATCATTCAAACGATTAATAAGCAAAGAAATGAGTAAGTATGATGTAAACATTCATGGGTACTACGGACAATTTGGGGGGGCATATATCCCTGAAATGTTATATCCCAATGTGGAAGAACTCCGGACAAAGTATCTGGCCATCATGTCCGAGCCCGATTTCCAGATAGAGTTTAAGCAGTTACTATCTGACTACGTTGGACGCCCAACCCCGCTCTATTATGCCAGACGTCTGTCAGAAAGGTATCAGGCAAAAATTTATCTGAAACGGGAAGATTTATGTCATACCGGAGCGCATAAGATTAATAATACCATTGGCCAGATACTCATGGCCAGGCGACTGGGTAAACACAAGATTATAGCCGAAACCGGTGCGGGCCAACATGGTGTGGCCACGGCCACAGTCTGTGCCCTCATGGGGATGGAATGTATGGTATACATGGGGCAATTGGACATGGAGCGTCAGCGCCCGAATGTGGAACGGATGCGAATTTTAGGAACGAAGGTAATTCCAGCTACCAGTGGGAACATGACCTTGAAAGATGCAACGAACGAGGCGATGCGTCACTGGATCAATCATCCAACGGATACCCATTACATTATCGGTTCGGTGGTAGGTCCTCATCCATATCCTGATATGGTGGCCAGGTTTCAATCGGTTATCAGTGAAGAAATCAAAAAACAACTGAACCAGACGGAAGGGAATCCCTATCCGGACTATGTGTTTGCCTGCGTGGGAGGTGGAAGCAATGCCGCAGGCGCTTTCTATCATTTTCTGGACGATGAACATGTGCAATTGGTAGGAGTAGAGGCAGCAGGGAAAGGGGTGGAGTCTGGAGAGTCAGCGGCAACTCTTGCCTTGGGCAAACCCGGAGTACTCCATGGCAGTAAAACCATTTTGATGCAAACCACCGATGGGCAGGTAGTAGAACCTTATTCCATTTCGGCCGGATTGGATTATCCGGGTATTGGCCCGATGCATGCGCACTTGTTTGATGTGGGACGGGTACAAGTGGTGAGTGCAACGGATGATGAAGCGATGACTGCTGGAATAGAGTTAAGTCGAACCGAAGGAATCATCCCGGCTATTGAAACTGCTCACGCGCTGGCGGCCTTAAACAAGTTTGTTTTTGAGAAAGATGAAATTGTGGTCATCAATCTTTCGGGAAGGGGGGATAAAGACCTGGAAACCTACATCCGTTGGGGCAAATATTAGAAGTTATTAAAGTTTAGATGGCGAATGAAAATATGACCAATAGAATCAATGAATTGTTTAACCGTAAAAGATCAGGTGTTCTTTCGGTTTTTTATACAGCGGGGTTCCCTAAGTTAAACGATACCAGTTCCATTGCGCTGGCGTTGGAAAAGGCAGGTGCCGATATGATTGAGATAGGAATTCCTTTTTCAGACCCGATCGCTGACGGACCAGTCATCCAGCAGAGCAACAAACAAGCACTTGATAATGGAATGAATGTAGGTCTATTACTAAGTCAGGTGAGAGAAATCCGGATGCAGGCCACACTTCCTATTCTTTTAATGGGGTACCTGAATCCGGTCTTGCAGTATGGAATGGAGAAATTTTGCGAAGAAGCCTCGCAGGCTGGAGTCGATGGGCTTATCTTACCGGATATGCCCATGCTGGAATACCAAACGCATTATCTTTCATTGTTCGAAAGATACAATCTCCTGAATACCTTTCTGATTTCGCCAACCACTTCAGAGCAACGGATTCGGGCAATGGACTCCATCACGCATGGATTTATTTACGCGGTATCATCCAGCAGCACCACCGGAGCACGAACCGGTCTGAGTGAACAACAACTTCAGTATTTTCAAAAACTACAGCACATGAATTTGGTAAACCCATTTTTGATAGGGTTTGGTATTTCCTCGCAGGAAAGTTTTAAGGAAGTCTGTCAGTACAGTTCGGGTGCCATTGTTGGCAGCTCGTTTATCAATCATCTGGAAAATGCAGGAGCCACGCAGGAATCCGTTGCATCATTTGTTCAGTCCATGAAAGGATAATTTTTATGATTATACAATTTAAACAGTCTATTACGAACGATGAAAGACAGAACATCCTTCGGAAAGTAGAATCCTTGCAATTCAAATCATCAGAGGTATTAACCCAGCATGGAAATTACCTGGTGGTCATCGGTAAAAAAGATATTGATCTTCGCCAGCTGGGACATTTGGCAGGTATTTCAGATATTCATCAGGTATCGGACGACTATCAATTGGTTTCCCTCAAGTGGAAAGTCCACCGGACGGTGATTGACCTGGGCGATGGTGTAACGATAGGCGAGGGGAGTTTCAGCATCATGGCCGGCCCGTGTTCCATCGAGAGTGAAGCACAAGTGCAGGCAACGATCGATCATTTAACATCGCATGGGGTACGGATCATGCGGGGCGGAGTTTTTAAACCACGCAGTTCTCCGTACGCTTTTCGGGGGCTGGGTGTGGAGGGATTGAAAATGTGGCATGCACGAGCCCGGCAATCGGGTATAAAGATTATCACCGAAGTGATGCAAGTGAGTCAAATCCAAGAGATGTATCCTTATGTGGACGTCTTTCAGGTGGGTGCCCGAAACACCCAAAATTTTAATTTATTGGATGAGTTGGGAAAGGTTGATAAGCCTGTCATGATTAAACGTGGCATCAGCGGCACCCTGGAAGAGTTAATGTATTCTGCCGAGTACGTTTTTTCGGCTGGTAATGAAAAAATAATGCTATGTGAGCGTGGTATTCGCACGTATGAGCGGGCCAGCCGGAATACATTAGACATTAATGCTATCCCCCTCATCAAAGATAAGACGCATTTACCGGTGATAGCAGACCCTTCTCATGGAATAGGCATACGTGAGTTTGTGGAACCCGTGGCTTTGGCAGCCGTTATGGCAGGTGCTGATGGTGTTATGTATGAAACGCATCAAAATCCGGAGGAGGCCTTTAGTGATGGTCAGCAGACCTTGGATTTTCAACAATCAAGAGAGCTTGTCCGAAAGTTAAACAGCACCTTTGCTTTGCGTGAATCCATTTGATGCGTCTGGCCATGGTTGAATTTTCTTTTCATCTTGCTCCGGAGCGACAGAGCGAAGGGATACAACAAAAGTGGTTCCCCGTTCTGGCGTGCTGAATATTTCCACGCCACCCCCGAGCGTTTCTGCCTGTAGTTTGACCAGAAACAATCCTATCCCTTTGCCATCGGTGTGTGTGTGAAACCTCTTATAAAGACCAAAGATTTTGTCTTTAAACCGATGGACATCCAATCCCAGGCCATTGTCACGTACTTCGATGGTCACCATATCTTCCTTTTGACGCGCCCGGATCTGAATGAGTGGATTTCGATCGGGCGAACGGTACTTAATGGCATTGCTGACTAGATTATAAAGAATACTTCCGATCATGGGTTTTATGGAATAGATGATCGATACATTGATCATCTCTCGTTCGATCTGAACTTGGTGATCATGTAAATCTTTTTGCAGCAGCCCGATCACGTGATCAATTTCTTCATTTAAATCAACCGCCTGACGAATGCGGGTGACTCTGTTTCGAATGTCAATGATCGTATTCAAATCTGTGATCGTACTATCCAGTGAAATCACCGATTTTCGGATGTATTGAACAATGGCCGCACGGTCGCCTTCCCAATCATCGGGTTTGAGGAGATCGATTAACCCGATCATACTCGCCACCGGCCCCCGCAAGTTATGAGATACCGTGTAGGAAAATTGCTGAAGATCATTGTTATGTTGGATAAGTTCTTCGTTGGTTTGAATCAACTGGTTATTCTTTGCAATCAGATTTAGATTTAGTTCATTGTTTTCGTGGGCCAGTAGCTCTCGCTGTTTTTGAATTATTTCATTGGCTTCATTTAAACTGGTGATGAGCTTTTCCTTTTTTCGTTCAATGCTTTCGTAACTGAATTTTAAAAAATAACTACAGGCCACCAATATTAAGGCCGAAGCAATGCATATATAATTCAGAAAATAGTAGTTGGGCGAGGTAAAGCCCACCTGATAATAACCCACACCAAACAGGGCATGTGCAGGATCGAACAGGAGCAGACATAATAAGTTAACGAGTACGGCTGGTATCCAATACTTCTTTTCTTCTAAATCAAACAATACAAAGGGTAGTAGCGTGCATCCTAACAAGATGGCCCGCAAATGAAAGTACTGAAATTCTTCCATGTATAGCGGAGCGTCAAATTTGTCGGCAATGGAAATGAAAAGCGCGCCTAGATTAATGCTTCCAATAAGAAACAAACGCGAGGCATTGGCCCATCCGTATTTGTTGAAAACAATCGGAAGCAGGAATATCAAAGAAGATGCCCACGATAATTTAACGGCTACGATCCATCCAAAATTGATAACAGACAGGATGCTGATGATCATAACAAATCCTGAAACAATCAGGCTGGCGGTGTTACATAGGATGACCTGACGGTTCCTCTGCCACTGCGCATCGGGATTGATTCCGGTCTGGCTAAGGGTATACCAGAAAGTCATCGTTTAATCATTTCCCAAGTATACTTAAAGATGCTTGTAAACCGATACTTTTTATCCATCTTTTTCGCTTTCTCTGCTTTTCGACTGACCTGTTCACCTCGTTTATTTGCTTAATTTTGGACAAAATAAACTGCAAGAGTATGTCTGCCAGTGTTTCAGTCAAATCAGAGATAGCATTAGAGGTGGCACAACAGGCTTATAAATTGATGTTGACCAGTCAGGCGATGGCTGAACTTTTTGAGTCGCGAAAAGAGATTACTGGTAAGTACGTACATAGCACTTCCCGTGGTCATGAAGCTATCCAACTGGCGGCCGGTATGCAATTGTTGCCAATTGATTTTGCGAGCCCATACTACCGGGATGAAAGCATGTTGCTGGGTATGGGCTTTTCTCCGTATGAGTTGATGTTACAGTTAATGGCAAAAGGGAATGACCCTTTTTCGGGCGGTCGAACATATTATGGTCATCCCTCAGTCAAACGTACAGATTTTCCAACGATACCTCATCAAAGTTCGGCCACCGGCATGCAAGCGATTCCGGCTACCGGGATGGCACACGGGCTCGCTTATCTGACTTCTCAACAGCTATTGGTTGGTCAGCATCCAATAGTACTTTGCTCGCTGGGTGATGGTTCCGTAACCGAGGGAGAAGTAGCGGAAGCTTTTCAGATGGCGGTGTTGAAAAAGTTACCGATCCTCTACCTGATCCAGGACAATGAATGGGGTATTTCAGCAACAGGTCAGGAAATGCGATCCATGAACGCATTTGAGTATGCGGCCGGATTTAAAGGGATGAAACGTGTTCAGGTCGATGGCTCCGATTTTATTAAGAGTTATCACTGCTTATCCAAGGCCATGGCTGATGTGCGCTCATCGAATGGCCCGGTATTGGTGCATGCCACTTGCCCCTTGTTAGGCCATCACACATCAGGTGTCCGTAAAGAATGGTACCGAAGTGATGACCTTGAAAAACATCAGGAGCGCGATCCGATTCCGCTTCTTAAAAAGTATCTCTTGGACCAAGGAGTTCTTCTTTCGGAACTGGAGTTGTGGAGCACGAATGCATCCTTCGAAGTTCAACAAGCTTTTGAAAAAGCATTAGCCTCTCCTGATCCGGATGTTCATGATTTTGATTCTCATGAATTTGCTCCGACCACTATCACACATGAGCAAGGTGAGCGAACTCCGACCAATGGCGAAAAGGTGGTGATGGTAGACGCGGCATTGCATGCCATTCAGGAGATTCTTCAGAAACATCCGGAAGCCTTGTTTTACGGACAGGACGTAGGTGGTAGATTAGGTGGCGTTTTTCGGGAGGCAGCCACATTGGCTCAAAAATATGGGGATGATCGTGTCTTTAATACTCCTATACAAGAAGCCTATATCATCGGCTCCACAGCAGGCATGAGTGCCGTAGGAGCCAGGCCCATTGTGGAGATTCAGTTTGCTGACTATATCTGGCCAGGCATTAACCAATTGGTGGAAGAGCTTTCCAAAAGCTGTTATCTTTCGAAAGGTAAGTTTCCGGTGCAATCTTTGATTCGGGTGCCCATTGGAGCGTATGGCAGCGGGGGACCTTATCATAGCGGAAGTATTGAGAGTACCCTTTTGACTATTCGTGGGATAAAGGTAGTGTACCCTTCAAACGCAGCAGATATCAAGGGTTTGATGAAAGCAGCGTTTTATGATCCTAATCCGGTAGTTATGCTCGAACATAAAGGTTTGTATTGGAGTAAAGTTCCGGGCACATTAGAAGCGAAAACCGTAGAACCGGACGAAAACTACATCATACCCCTGGGCAAAGCGAATATTCTTGTTAAAGCAGATGTATCCGCCATTGAAACTCACCAGTCGGCATTGATCATATCGTATGGTATGGGTATTTATTGGTCTAAGGAAGCAGCACGTAATTTTCCGGGAAGGATCGAAATCCTGGATTTGCGTACGCTCAACCCCATTGACTGGGAACTCATATCTGCCTCTGTTCGGATTCATGGAAGAGTATTAATCGTCACAGAAGAGCCCATTCTTAATTCTTTTGCTGAATCACTGGCCGGTCGTATTTCTCAATATCACTTTGAGTGGTTGGATGCTCCCGTGATGACTATCGGGGCTGCCAACTTACCGGCTATTCCGCTAAACTCTGATTTGGAAAAGCAAATGCTTCCCAATGCTGAGAAAGTAGCAGCTCGCTTAGCGGATCTACTCCGGTACTGACACGCCCCATTCAGAAGACAATGGATGTGCTTGATTCAAGCTACCGAACTTGGCTAAAAGTAAATCCAGTGACCTCTTGCTTTACCTTGCGAAAATTCAAGGGTAGGCGCAGGCAGGCGCACCATATTTCCAATAAAGATCAGGGTATTAACGAATTTATTCCTGCCTTTCAACGAAGTCAGGTCAAAATCGATGCCGAGGTAAAATTGACGATAGGGTTTTAGCCCGTTCTCAAGATTACTTTGATCCTCTGCATACAACATATTGTGGGCACCGTAACCGGGAGAAATATTAATCCATTTCGGCCATCCCGGAACAAATTTATCCATATCAATAGACAGCCATTGGGTTTGACCATTATAATCCTTCACAAATTCTTCGATCCATCCATTACCTAAAAGAGAAGGTCGTTGTGGCGCCAGGGATGTCCGATGAAAGGACATTTTAGGATAGATGCGTTGTTCATTCCAAAGCGCACTCTGTCCCCAATAGAGCCCGGCTCCCGTGGCGTTAGCTACCCAATCACTGGCTGATGCTCCGTAGCCAGATGAAAATCCGTCCAAAACTTCGATGGAAGAGAGAATGCCAAAACTAATGAGACTGGAGAGGCGGGCGGCTTTTCGTTCTTCCAAGCCTGCCCACCGCCAGGTGGAGGCACTTATGGCAGTTACCTGATAGGCAGAATAGAAATGCCCAATTTTGTCCATCTGCTTCCATTCAGCAGCATCATCAAAAAACCGAAATGATTGGCGATCAAACTGACTATACCAAAGGGCGTGCAATCCTACCATACTTGCACCATAGGTAGTGGCACTTCCGATGATTACCATGCGCTGTCTTTTTTTATAATCAAGGCTATCCTGACCATATGCCAGCCCCATCGGTAACAACCAAAGAATCATCCAACTAGTTGTTCTCATCTGACTCATCGGTTAGATCTGCCTGGTTTTCTCTCCGCTTACGGGCCGATCGCCACAGATCACTGATTCGATTGAAGTTTTGTACATGCGATAAACTGACGCCCGTGGTCACAGCATTTTGATTACCAACCGAGGTTAGTAGCGGATTTATGTTTGATCGGCTATACATTTTTACTCGGAATTTTCCATCGGGTGTGAGTAAGTAATCGACCGTCCAGTCACCTGCCAAAGAGGCCACATCGGAACGATTCGTTTGATTACTGAAACTCCCATCGCGGGTAACCCGTAATCTTCCGTTGAAAAACGAGTACGATAGTCGCAACTGGAATGTATTAAAGGATTCCTGATCCAGCGTGCCCAGGTCCAGATCTATCTCGAGATTGGAATCAACTTGTGTGAGCCAATAACTCAACTGATTAGACAATAACTCGCTTACGCTATTATATAAAGAACCATTGGTGCTAAACGCATCTGGCGGAGAAAACCTCCTGAGAATAATGAGGCTGAATACCTGTTTATTTAATTCTTGTTCATCCAGCCGAGCTTTAAAAGCATCAAATTCAAATTGAAGCCGTAAGGGGCGTCCATCTTCTGCCACTAGATTATCGGGTAATTCCTTGGCGGTGATGTCAAAAACAATTTGAGGGCTCAGCATCGCGCCATCTAATTTTAACAATACTTCTACCGGATATTTTCTTCGCACAGAAACAGAAGAGGCGAGGGTTTGATCCGTCAGGATAGGTGCCAGCGAGGCTAATTGCCGGTAACTGGCAGTGAGGTTAAGCGTTCCCGTGTAGGGGTCTCCAAACCAGGAAATCCGACTTCCTTTGTTAATGGTAAATTCCTTGTTAATAATATCGTACAAAGTAAAATTGTAAAAGCCTCTTTCAAATTCATAGAGACCAAACATGTTAAACTCACCCTTGGTGTCTAATTGAAGTTTGATTTCACCTTTGCCATAACCCCGGATGATATCTCCTGATTTGATATCAAAAATGATTTCTGCGTAGGCATCTGGTGTGATATCCAGATTCAAATCCATGGTAATACCACTGCGTTGAACCTTCCTCTTTTTGGTGATTGTTTTACTTAGCAGCGTGGAGTCGCTGAAGGGTGCGAACGTGATGAAATCTTTTCGTTCTACTGTTTGTGTTCCGCTGATGGGTATAAAAATGCGCGTCTTCTTTTCCGTGCGCGCGGTGGCGGTAATCTTCATGTTATTTACAGGCCCCGCCAGCTTTAAAAGCCCAGTGGCATATGCCTGGCCATAAAAAAGGCTATTGTCTTTGGAGGTCGTGTTTAATACCTGAAAGTTTTGAAACTGACCGTCCAGATTTATTCCTAAATTCTTAAAATGCTGATGCGATAGAAATCCATTCACCGTTCCTTTGCTTCCGTAGGTATCTGTTACCAGTACATCTCTAAAAATTATGCGATCAGGAGACAAACCGAGTGTGCCGTTAGCTACATAATTTGTCTTTAGGTAGTCAATTTGGAATTGACCGTTTTCCAGTGTGCCTTCACCCGATATTCGGGGTTTCTGAAAAGTACCATCTATGTTATATTGGCCGGTAAGTGTACCGCCCATGTGTGAAAACAAACCTCGAAGAAAGGGCTCAGCAATTTTTAAGTTAGTCTTGTTGAGATGAGCAACCAGATGCAACCCTTCGTCTTCCGCAGGGTGATAGTATCCACCCAGGCTCAGGGTTTGATCCCCCATGCGATCTATGGCCATGTTGATATCAAATCGTTTTTTGTCCTGGTTCCAGATATTCGTGCCTTTCATATCTCCAATTAAGAACTGATCGATTTTAAACTCTGAGATGGTGACGTCATTCTGAACATACAATTGATGATAAAAATCGCCACCGATCAATTCTCCATTGACCGTCCCGGTTAAATCAAGGCCTGTGATACTTTTTAGGATATCTAATGAAAAATTACTGACTACCAGATTTAACTTTTTGTCAGCATCATTTGAAAGCTGGCCTTGGAGGAGAATGGATTGGTTTTCGTTTGTAAATTTTAACCGCTGGATGTTCCACTCTCGCCCCTTTAAACGGATGTTATTAGTCTCGTCAATTTTCCATTGTTTGCCTAACAATTGAATCACCGAAGGCAGGAACCGGATGTACGTACTATCCTTTTTAAAATCTACCTGTGATCGTAATCGAAGTGTATGATCATAATTTTGTTGGTTTACATCTAAGGAAAAATCTATATGATCACCATTCCAAATGTTTTCAATTAACAAGTTTTTGGTTTTGAAAGCTTCGGAAAAATGCTGCTCCTCAGACTCGATCGTTAGCATTGCCAACACATCTACGCTATCCCTGATTTTGGAACCATTAAAGTCAACGGAAGTAGAAAGGAATTCTTTTCCATGGTAAACAATTGTATCTGCCTGACTGTAAAACCGAAGTTGGCTGGTGTAGCCATTGGAAAAGGTACCCGTCAGTTTAGTTCCTGACGATATGTGAAGGTCGGTATTAATGAGATGACTAACGGGTTGCAAAGTTTTTAAAAGTATGTTGAAGTCAGCATGGTAGATTTCATTTGTCTGTGACTTAGAGGCGTAATATTCTTTTATGGCTTGCGGTTCATTCACGAGATTTAGCTTAAATTCCTTCAAAAGCCGTTGCATGTCACTGAACAATGATGAATAACGATAGTTCCCATTTAATTCAATGTTCGCAATAGAACTGTTTAAGGATAATAGTTTATTTTGATCTTGACGGGAAGAGTTGATTTGAATGGAGTCTAACTGAATTTCATTACCATTGTATTGGATAGTGGTTTTAGTAAATAGCGCATCTCCCATCAGACTATCCAACGATAGTCCATACGTATCGATGGTGAGGCGACTGCTAATGAATAGCGGGTCTTTAACGATTCCCAGTTTGTGAAGAAAGGCGGTGTCTAATTGGGCCGTTACTTTTATTTCATTTCTGTTATCACGCAAGTCAATGGAGCCAAGCGCATTAAATTTCAGATGAGGGTCGTCTATAATCAGTTCCCCATTAAACAATCTTTTGGCAAATTCGGCATTGGTAGAAATATTGGTGTAGTCATATCCACGGATACCGATGGTCTTCACTTTGCCTTTGAGTACAAAGTCCGTTGTCGCTACGCTGAGCCCCCGACCTTTAATTTGACCATTCATCGTCACTTTCTGAAAATTAACCGTGTCGTTGATTAATTTTCCGAGATCAAACTGATCCAATTGTAAATTTCCTTGATATAAACTTAGGTTCGGATTTTCAGGGTTTATTTTCAAGTTGATGTCTGATATAATCTTTCCGAGTTGACTATCAAAGCTGCCTTGCGCAACAAAATCATTGACAAATCCTGTAAAACTTCCATTTAGTTTGAGATTTCCCATGGGCGTCAGGCGCTGCGTCACGGCAGGGCCCAGAATAAAACGGAGATCATTCAAATGAACCAGACTGTTTTTCAGATTGACTTGCATGAACGTTTCCCGGATGTGCGGCAATCCATCCATTTCAATCGAACCGGCCAGCAAAGACTTGCCAAGAGTGATGTTCATGTCATCAAATGAAAAACGATTTACTTTTCCACGGAAGCGACCATCCATGGTAACTGGCTGACCAATCAGTTTGACTCCGGGGGCAAATAACTCTAAATCCTGAGGATCGATCTTGGTGTTAGTTAAGTTTGCCACAATCGAAACTCGTGAATTGAAACTGCTTAAATCGGACTGACGCTCATAGAAGAAAGCCACGGTGTCAGAAATTTTGCTATTGCCGGCCAGCAGAAGGGTATTGTAAAATTCAAGACCCTTTTGTGAAATCCTGAAAAAAGTACGGAGTTCATGAACAGCCAACTTTGTTTTTTCATCTTTGGCCACCAGGGTGCGAACCTGCATTTGAATGGTATCTCCAATCACTTTGAAATTGGCCACTTCCGCAGTCGGAATACCCAATCGGAAATGTTGATAGTCAAAGCCCGTGACGAGGGAATCTTTGAATGGGTCATGATAGGAGAAAGCTGATTGGTCTAATACAATTTCTCCGATGTTTACCTTCGGGCTGGAGCCACCTTTACCACTGGCAGTGGCCCGGTTGATTTCTGAAATAAAAAAATTAAAGTTCAAATCACGAATACTATCCAGTTGAAGTTTGATCAGATTTACCTGAACGTTTTGCAAACGGGCTCCATCTAGATTTACCTCATGATGATTGAATAACGAACTTAAGCTAAAATTGATCTGCAGGCGTTCGGCTTCGATCATAAGGTTTTGCTGAGGATCCCAAATGTGCAAGCCATCCAGCGAGAGCCGGTCGTACCAGACAAAGTGTAGGCGGTTATAGGTAATTCTGAATCCTGAAACGGTACCAAAACGGTCTGTTATCCGGCTGGCTAACGATTTTTGAACAGCCGGTATTTGCAGAAGACCCAACCCAATCAGAAAACTGACTAACAGGAAAAATGAACCATAAAGAAACGTGCGTTTAAGCCAGGTAAAGAATCGATTTTTGATAACTTGCAGTTTCATTCACACCTGTTTATGAGTTCCCTGATCCTGGCCATTGAGTCGTCTTGCGATGAAACTTCTGCTGCGATTATTTGTAAGGGCAAGGTACTTAATAATGTGGTTGCCTCGCAAAACGTGCATCAAAAATATGGCGGAGTGGTACCGGAGCTGGCTTCCCGGGCTCATCAACAAAACATTGTCCATACAGTTAACGAAGCTTTGTGCAAAGCTGATATAAAACTGGCCGAAATAGATGCGATTGCTTTTACCCGTGGCCCCGGCCTATTGGGATCATTACTCGTAGGTGTTTCCTTTGCGAAAGGAATGGCCTTAGCGTTGAATAAACCCATGATTGAAGTTAACCACATGGAGGCACACGTGTTGGCTCATTTTATTGATGATCCTAAACCATCTTTTCCTTTTTTGTGCCTGACGGTAAGTGGAGGACATACACAGATTGTGTTGGTCACAGATTTTCTAACCATGAAGGTTATTGGGGAAACCCGTGACGATGCCGCAGGTGAAGCCTTTGATAAGGGTGCTAAAATTTTAGGATTGCCCTATCCGGGCGGTCCTTTGATTGATGCGTATGCCAAAGGAGGTAACCCTGGAGCCTTTTCGTTTCCCGACACCACCGTACCGGGTTTTGATTTTTCGTTTAGCGGAATCAAGACAGCACTTTTGTATTTTGTTCGGGATCACGTGGCTGCTGATCCTGATTTTATTCAAAAGAACATGGCTGATATTTGTGCCAGCTACCAGCATCAAATAGTCAAAATGCTTCTGACACGACTACGAAAAGCAGCACTGCATTGGAATATTTCTACGCTGGCGATAGCGGGAGGGGTGGCCGCTAACAGTGGATTAAGAGCATCCTTGCTGGAATATGCGACCAAATATCACTGGCAGACGTTTATTCCTGCTTTCGAGTATTGTACCGATAACGCAGCCATGATTGCTATGGCAGCTCATTACAAATTCGAAAAAGGGCTGTTTACAGATTTGAATGTAAGTCCGATGGCGAATTATGAAATTGGAACATCCTGACTCTTTACTGAAGGATATCCCTTAACTCTCTACGGCAAGGCTGGTCATATTCACGACTTCAATCGACTTTAACTCCGGAACGGCTTTTTTCAATGCTTCTTCCACACCGGCTTTGAACGTCATCGTACTCATCGGACAACTTCCACAGTTACCGACAAATTCAAGCCGCAAGATCTTATCCTTGGTAATTTCGATGACCCGCACGTTACCACCATCTGCCTCCAGATAAGGTCGAATTGAATCCAAAGAGGCTTCGATACGCTGATGCAGTTCTTCTTTTTTCTCCTTAACCATAGATCAAACCGTTAGCTCTACCTTTTTTGTTTGTTCAAAGGTAGCATTTCTGATGGCAATCTCACGGGCCACTGATTCAGCCAGGCGGAGAAAAATACTTCCTAATACGCCCTCTTTCAACACGACAGGGTGGCCACTGTCTCCACTTTCGCGAATACTTTGAACGATAGGTATCTGCCCCAACAAGGGGACATTAAACTTCTGTGCCAGATTTTTACCTCCATCTTTTCCAAAGATGTAATACTTATTATCGGGTAGCTCTTCTGGAGTAAAGTAGGCCATGTTTTCGATGACACCTAGCACCGGTACATTGATTTGTGGTTGTCGGAACATCGCAAGCCCTTTGGTAGCGTCTGCCAGAGCAACTTTTTGGGGCGTAGTCACAATGATGGCCCCGGTGACAGGCACCGTTTGAACTAGCGTTAGGTGTATATCGCTGGTGCCGGGCGGCATATCGATTAGCAGATAGTCCAAATCCCCCCAGTCGGCATCACTGATAAACTGCTTCAGCGCGGCACTTGCCATGGGGCCGCGCCATACCACAGCACTGTCGGCAGGGGCGAGAAATCCGATAGACATGAGTTTTACCCCATACTGTTCAAGAGGAATAATGACATTTTTTCCATTGATCTGTTTTACCTCAGGTTGTTCAGCCTCGCAATTGAACATGACCGGAACAGAAGGACCAAAAATGTCGGCATCAATTAACCCTACCGATGCACCGGTTTGTGCTAAAGCTACCGCCAGGTTGGAGGTAACGGTTGATTTGCCAACACCACCTTTTCCGGAGGCAATGGCTATGATGTTTTTGACACCGCAAAGGAGAGGAGTATGACTTCGGGTAGAAGTTACGGAAGAAGTCATAATTATTTGAATATCAACATTTTCACCCACTACCAGTTGAACTGCTTTTAAACAATCCTGCCGGATCATTTCTTTGAGAGGACAAGCGGGGGTGGTGAGAACCACGGTAAAGGTTACGCTACCAGGCGTAATGTCTACATCGCGAATCATATTGAGCGTCACTAAATCCTTTTTGAGATCTGGATCCTGAACGCTGCTCAGGGCTTTGATAATGTCTTCTTTTGTAAAGGTCATGGTTTCTAAACACTGCAAATTAACCTCTGGTTTGGTTTGATGGAAATTTAATTTCTGCTCACGGGCCGTCTTGCTGATTCAGGCAAGATGACAACCGGATGATGCGGGGCTATTTCGTATCTTTACCGGCTATTCTAACACTCCGTTGATTTCGCGCGACACCATTGAAGAAGTAAAAAACCGGGTTGACATTGTGGATGTCATCAGCGACTTCATTTCGCTCAAGAAGAGTGGGGCTAACTATAAGGCGCTCAGTCCATTTGCTAATGAGAAGACCCCCTCTTTTTTTGTAGTGCCGGGGAAGGGCATTTTTAAGGATTTCAGCAGTGGCAAAGGAGGCGATGCCTTCACCTTTGTGATGGAGCATGAAAAACTTAGCTATCTGGAGGCCATTCGGTATTTGGCTAAAAAATACGGGGTTGAAATCAAGGAAGACAAGCAAACGGATGAACAGCAGGCTGCCCAGTCTGAACGTGAAGGACTCTACATCCTCATGAATTTCGCCAAAGAATTTTACAAGGGTAAATTGCTGGAGACAGATGAAGGTCAGAGCATTGGTTTGAGTTACTTCCGGGAAAGAGGTTTCACAGATCATACCCTACAGAAATTTGAACTGGGCTATGCGTTAGAAGGATGGGATAACCTGCGAAAGGAGGCCTTGATCAAAGGATATAATGAAGAACTGCTGGAGAAGACTGGTCTGGTAGTGAAGAAGGAGGACGGAAGCAGTTATGATCGTTTCCGGGGTCGGGTTATTTTTCCAGTTCACAATCTTTCAGGGAAGACCATCGCCTTTGGCGCCCGGATGCTGGGTAAGGATAAAAATCAACCCAAGTACATTAACTCTCCGGAGACAGATATCTATCATAAAAGCGATGTTCTTTATGGTCTGTATCAGGGAAAAAATGCCATTCGGCAACAGGATAATTGCTTTTTGGTAGAAGGCTATACCGATGTAATTTCCATGCATCAGGCCGATGTGGAAAATGTGGTGGCTTCCTCGGGTACGGCTTTGACAGAAGAGCAAATCAAACTTATCCGCAGGTTCACTGAAAATGTGACTGTATTGTTTGATGGCGATGCAGCCGGTATTAAAGCGGCCATCAGGGGGATCGATTTAATCTTAAAAGGTGGACTCAACGTGCGGGTAGTGTTGTTCCCCGATGGGGAAGATCCGGATAGTTATTCACGCAAAGTAGGAACCAGCGCCTTCCAAAATTATCTGAAGGAGGCACGCCAGGATTTTGTTTCATTCAAGGCTGGCCTTTATGCAAAAGAGGCAGCCGGTGACCCTATCCGAAAGGCCGAATCAATCAAGGAGATTGTCGGAAGTATATCACTTATACCGGATCCGGTCAAACGGTCAGTGTATATCCAGGAGACAAGCAATCTGTTAAAAATAGCGGAGTCTGTTCTGCTGACAGAGCTTAACAAGATTCTGATTCAGGAGCGGAAAAGGAAAGACAAAGAACGGTTAAAAGAAGATGAAACTACGGTAACGGTTGATCCGGTGACCGATGTGTCTATTCCTGCAAAAATTGATGCCCAAAGTCTGATTCAGTATCAGGAGCGTGAAACTGTTCGATTGCTGTTGAATTATGCCGCCCAAAAAGTAGATGACCAGAATCTGGTGGAATTCCTGATGCATGAATTGGATGATGTTGAATTCAGCAACGATACTTTCCGGGAGATACATGAGATTTATAAAGAAGGGCTGGCAAAAGGTGAACTTCCCGCCCCCGATTATTTTTTAAGAAACGGAAGCGAGGCAGTCAAAAGAACTGTGACGGATTTAGTGACCTCCCGATACGATACGAGCCAGCATTGGGAAGACAAGTATAAAATCTTTATCCCTAAAGAAAATCAACTGCTGAATCAAATGGCGCTCACCAATGTCTTACGGTTGAAATTCAGAATCGTGCAAAAGATGATGGAAGACAATCTGGATGAAGTAAAAAAGGCTGAAGCGTCTGGAAATTGGGATATTTTAGATCAGGCGTTGACTACTCAATCGGGATTAAAACAGGCAGAACAGGAATTGGCAAAGGAACTTGGGATAGTGGTAGCGCGTTAGAACATTTAAGTTTAAGGAAATAGAACAATTTTTGACATTAAAGTAAGCACTTGTTTCGGGAAGAAACAGTCCAACCTATGGAGAAGATCAAACTGGATACAATAGGAGAAGCAATAGACGAAATCAAAAATGGCAAGGTCATTATTGTGGTCGATGACGAAGACCGTGAAAATGAGGGGGATTTTATCTGCGCAGCCGAAACGATTACACCGGCCATCGTTAACTTCATGGCTACCCACGGTCGGGGACTGATCTGCGCTCCCCTCAGCGAAGAGCGATGCGAGGAGCTAGGACTGGAGTTGATGGTGGGAACAAACACAGCAGCCTTTGAAACGCCATTTACCGTTTCGGTTGATTTAATTGGTCACGGATGTTCCACAGGTATTTCAGCTCACGACCGGTTCAAAACCATTAAGGCATTGGTTGATCCGGAAATCAGACCCGAGGAGTTGGGTAAGCCGGGGCATATCTTTCCACTCAAAGCTAAAAAAGAAGGCGTACTACGAAGAGCCGGCCATACAGAGGCGGCTATTGACTTTGCCAGGCTGGCGGGATTTCGCCCGGCAGGAGTATTAGTAGAGATCATGAATGAAGATGGTTCCATGGCGCGGTTACCCGACTTGCGTAAGGTGGCCGACCGGTTTCAACTAAAGATTGTGACCATCAAAGATTTGATTGCTTACCGGATGAAGAAAGAGTCTCAGGTTCGCAAACACGTAGACGTAAACATGCCTACCAGCTTCGGAGATTTTCACCTCACGGCCTATGAGCAGGTTAATACCGGAGAAGTTCATTTGGCACTGACCAAAGGTACGTGGGCGAAAGATGAACCCGTCCTGGTTCGCGTACACTCCTCCTGCGTAACAGGAGATATATTCGGCTCTTGCCGGTGCGATTGCGGCTCCCAACTTCACAATGCCATGAGACAGGTGGAAGCCGAAGGGAAAGGGGTTGTCTTGTATATGAAACAGGAGGGAAGAGGCATCGGGTTACTCAACAAGCTAAAAGCCTATAAACTTCAGGAACAAGGACTAGATACCGTGGAAGCTAACCTTCAGTTAGGATTTGATATGGACAGTCGCGATTACGGAACCGGGGCTCAGATTTTGCATGATTTGGGAATATCTAAAATACGGTTGATGACCAACAATCCAAAAAAACGGGTTGGTTTAATGGGATATGGCCTCGAAATTGTTGAAAATGTACCGATTGAAATTATGCCCAATCCGCACAACGAACGGTATCTGGAAACAAAACGCGACAAACTGGGACATACGATTTTAAAGAAGTAATGAGGTTTTTTTTAACGATACTGCTGATTATTATTTTAAACCCTGTTGTTCAGGCACAGCAATTTCCATTCGAGCTATGGCATGAAGGAAAAATCGTAACCGAATCAGGCGATACCTTGAAAGGATTGGTAAACTACAACATGCAAACAGACCTTTTACAACTTCAGGTAAATAAGCGCCTGGAATCGTATACAGCACGTAAGGTATTGTTTTGCGAAATATTCGATGCGACCGTAAAACGTTATCGTCAGTTTTACGCCTTGCCTTACGCGTTGACCGGTGAATATAAAGCTCCTGTTTTCTTTGAGTTGTTAAGCGAAGGAAAATTGACTCTTCTGACACGGGAGTATGTAGAGTACCGGACGTTTACCTACGGCTATGGTTTTGGTTCGTACACCCGCCTGGTATTGGTACAACGCTACTTCCTGTTAAAAGAGAATGGCTCCATTGAAGAGTTCCGCGGGAAGAAAAGCGATTGGATAGATCAAATGGGAAGCAAGGGGGAAGAGGTTAATAAATTTGCCCGACAAAACCGTTTGTCATTCGAAGACAAATATGAGATCACCCAAATAGTCGATTTTTATAATTCCTTTTTTCAAAAAAAATAATGAAGCCTTTAATTCTTGTATCCAATGACGATGGGATCACCTCGCCTGGCATCCGTCATTTGGTCAATGTGATGAAACATCTGGGAGAGGTACTAGTGGTGGCACCCGATAGTCCACAGTCTGGAATGGGGCATGCAATTACCGTGGGAAATGTATTGCGTCTGGAAGAAACGCATACTTTCGAGGGAGTAAAATCTTATCAATGCTCAGGGACCCCCGCGGATTGTGTGAAGATGGCCCGACATTACCTCTTGCGTGATCAGCGTCAGCCGGATGTGGTAGTCAGTGGCGTGAATCACGGAAGCAACACCAGCATCAGTGTATTGTATTCAGGGACCATGTCCGCTGCCATTGAAGGCGCCATTGAAGGGACTCCGGCCATTGGTTTCTCTTTGTGTGATTACCGGCATGAGGCGGATTTTAGTCATACCACGGATTTTATCCACAAGATCACGAAGCAAGTATTGGAAAAATCTCTTCCGAAAGGTGTGGCCTTGAACGTCAATTTTCCCGCGATCAAGAGTGAACCGATCCGTGGTATTCGGGTATGTCGCCAGGCCAATGCCAAGTGGGTGGAAGAGTTTGATAAGCGAATGGACCCCAATCGCAAGCCTTATTTCTGGATGACGGGTAGTTTTGTCAACTTTGATAAAGGTGAAGATAATGACGAGTGGGCCATCGCTAATAATTACGTGTCCGTAGTTCCTTGCCAATTTGATCTGACCGCCCACCAGGCCATCCCCTTACTCAATGAAGATTGGAGTATTTTAGGGTAACGTGACCTGAATCGTTAATAATTTCCCAATCATGTAAATACACTGCAGACTTACCTGATTTATCCCTTATTTGCGTACGCTAAAATACTTTCTGTATGAAGATTCGTTTCTGGGGTGCATGGCTGCTCATTTTTCCGCTGACCGCATGGGGGCAAGTGTCTACACAACCGTCCAGTTCAACTATTTTATTGCGTTTGAAAAAATTGAACGTTCTGGGCTCCGTCTTATATGTGGCCGCCCATCCGGACGATGAAAACACGAGAGCCATTGCCTTTCTGGCCAACGATCGGCTGGTATCCACCGCTTATTTGTCATTGACCCGTGGTGATGGCGGGCAGAATCTGATCGGTTCTGAAATCAGAGATCAACTCGGACTGATACGTACCCAGGAACTGCTAGCCGCCCGCAGATTAGATGGCGGCCTTCAATTTTTTACCCGTGCCAATGACTTCGGTTTTTCTAAATCCGCCAGTGAATCTTTTGATATCTGGGGCAAAGATCAAATACTTTCAGACGTGGTCTATATCATTCGTCAGTTTCAACCAGACATTATGATTACCCGTTTTCCGCCAGACGAACGGGCTGGCCATGGTCATCATACCGCATCTGCGATGTTGGCACAAGAGGCTTTCGATCTGGCGGCTGATCCCAATGCCTTTCCAGAACAACTGGCGCATGTCAAACCCTGGCAAGTGAAACGGATGTTTACCAACACAGGTCGTTGGTGGAATCAAACGGTGAATGAAAACACTCCCGGAGTTGTTTCAGTGAATGTTGGTACCTACAATTCACTTCTCGGCAAATCCTATTCTGAATTAGCTGCCGAGAGTCGTACTCAGCATAAAAGCCAGGGATTTGGTTCTTCAGGGCGTAGGGGAGATGCGTTGGAGTTTTTTGAGCATGTCAAAGGTACAAAGGCTCAAAAAGAATTATTTGATATGATCGACCTCACCTGGAAGCGGCTACCAGGCGGTGCAGTCATAGAGAAAAGCATTTCTAAAGCGATTGCCTTGTACCAACCTTCTGCACCGGCCGCTTCGGTGCCTGCTTTGTTGCAAATCCGTAAACAAATTTCATTGCTTCCTTCATCAATTTGGCGTGACCGGAAATTGGCAGATGTGAATGATCTGATCAAAGACTGCTTAGGTCTTTATGTAGATGTAGTTTCCGAAGATTATCAGGTGGTGCCGGGTCAGTCGATGAAGCTTAGTGTAGAAGTGATTAACCGCTCGGCAATACCCTTGGAGTTGAAGAAGATTGAATCTGCTTCGCTGGCATGGGATTCTGCTTTTGTTTTGAATACCGGATCGAATAAACTGAATACTTTTACCAGCCGTAAGAATTTGGCTAGAGATATCAAGTATTCCGATCCATTTTGGTTAGCCAACCATCATTCACTGGGACAGTTTACATTACCTGATCATTCTTTTATCGGACAAGCAGAAAACAAACCGCCTGTGTCGGTGGCATTCACCTTTCACTTACAAAATGAAACATACACGATGCACGTACCGGTCGTGTATAAAACAACGGACCCGGTCAAAGGGGAAATTACCCGACCATTAGCGGTGGTCCCGGATCTGTTGGTTTCGCTGGATCAACCCGTTTATATATTTAAAGATCACAATCCGAAGAAGGTACAGGTCAAGATAAAGTCAGCTGTTGCCAATACGATGGCGGGAGAGGTTCAGTTGTCTTTGCCGGAAGGGTGGAAGAGCGTTCCTGAAAAAATCAGATTTGAACTAACCCGTAAGTACGAAGAGCATGCGGTATCTTTTAGTGTCATCCCAGGCGCAGCAGAGGGAAACTTTACCATCGGAGCGGTGGCGCATACCAATGAAAAAATGTATGACCAGTCGATTCAAATCATTGCCTACGATCACATACCCACGCAAACACTCTTGCCCAAAGCCGTTTCAAAAGCGAACAGAATTAATCTGCAGACGGTAGGCAAAACCGTGGCATACATCAAAGGAGCGGGTGATGATGTGCCTCTGGCATTACGCAATATGGGGTATGAAGTGTGGGAGATGAAAAACGAGGAGATAACACCTGAAAACCTGAAGTCGGTTCAGGCGGTGGTACTGGGTGTGCGTGCCTTGAATACCAATGATCGTATCCGGTTCACGATGCCCACACTCTTGAAATATGTGGAAGAGGGTGGAAACCTGATCATTCAATACAATACCAATTTTGATTTGGAGATAGAGTTAGACAAGTTCGCACCGTTTCCTCTCACGCTTTCACGTGATCGCGTGACCGAAGAGACAAGTGAGGTACGTTTCCTGATGCCGGAACATCCTGTGTTAAATTATCCCAACAAAATCACAGCTGTCGATTTTTCTAATTGGGTGCAGGAGCGTGGGTTATACTTTCCCTCCAAGTGGGATTCGCGGTATGCAGCACCGCTTTCCATGAACGACACGAAAGAACCGGCTCGCAACGGAAGTTTGCTCATAGCACCCTACGGTCAGGGAAACTATGTTTATACAGGTCTGTCATTTTTCCGTGAACTCCCGGAAGGGGTGACGGGTGCTTACCGGCTATTTGCGAACCTTGTTTCCATGTTGCCCCGCACCACAGGTTCAACCTCATCTTCACCCTCTGGCAAATGAGTAATCAACTTTCTTCGGGCGAGGAAAAAGTACCGGTGTTTAAAAGCTGGCGTGGCTGGTACGGTCTATTACTCATTGTATTGATCCTTCAACTGGCATTTTTTGTTTTTCTTACCTGGTATTTTTGATGAATAGTCTTGATTGGATCGTTCTCTTTGGAACTGTTGCCGCGATTGTGATCTATGGCACCTGGCGCACCCGGCATCAACGTTCCATGGAGTCTTATATCAAAGGCGATAGTCAAATGAAGTGGTGGATGATTGGTGTATCCATTATGGCCACTCAGGCCAGTGCTATCACGTTTCTGTCTACCCCGGGACAAGCAATCGAAGATGGGATGAGATTTTTGCAGTTTTACCTGGGTCTTCCCATTGCCATGATCATTATCTCAGTGTCCATCGTTCCTATTTATTATAAGTTGAAAGTCTACACGGCATACGAGTATCTGGAAACACGTTTTGATTTAAAGACACGTGTGCTCACTGCTGTTCTCTTTCTTATCCTTCGGGGATTGTCGGCAGGCATTACTCTATTTGCTCCGGCTTTGGTATTGTCTACCGTACTAGGGTGGTCTGTCGGCATCACGACCTTTTTAATAGGTGTGCTGGTAATTGTTTATACAGTGAGTGGAGGTAACAGTGCCGTTAGTTTAACCCAGCGACAGCAATTGACGGTTGTCATGGGAGGAATGATATTGGCGGGAATATTGGCATTTGTCAAGTTGCCGGATTCACTTTCATTCGGAGATACCATTCAGGTAGCCGGTGCCTTGGGCAAATTTAACATCATCAACGTGGTTCCGGGCGACCCGGCTGAGATGGCAGATCTTTCCATCTGGCAAAAAATCAATCGGGTGCTAAATGACCGGTTTAACATCTGGAGTGGACTGATTGCAAGTGTATTTTTATTTTTATCCTACTTTGGCACCGATCAATCGCAGGTAGCTCGTTACCTGGGCGGCAAGTCACTTACCGAAAGTCGGCTGGGATTGATGTTTAATGGCTTGCTAAAAATCCCGATGCAATTTGTCATTTTGTTTATTGGTGTGTTGGTATTTGTTTTTTATCTCTTTAATCAGCCTCCGGTTTTTTATAATCCGGTACTGAAAGAACAAGCATGGCAAACCGATAAGCGTGATACGCTACAACGGCTTGAGAAAGCTTACGAAAACGCCTACCAGCGGAAACAAACGGAGGTGCATGCCTTGGTGGATGCGATACATGCAGGAGATGAAATAAAAAAGTCCGAACATGCCTCCCGGATAAAATCTATTCAGAAGGAAGAAAACCAACTGCGAACCGATGTACGAAGCACTATTAAAGAAGCGATACCATCAGCCAAAACCCAGGATCGCGACTATATCTTTTTGAATTTTGTGTTAAACTACCTGCCGCACGGTGTCGTGGGTTTGCTTCTGGCCGTCATGTTTCTGGCTGCCATGTCATCCATGGCAGGTGAGTTAAGCGCCTTGTCGTCCACTACGGCTGTGGATATTTATAAACGATTGATCCATCCACTGGCATCGGCCAAACATTACCTGACAGCGTCTCGTCTTTTTACCATCGGGTGGGCACTGCTGGCCATGGTTTTTGCTATGCTCGCGTCTTTCGCTGAAAACCTTATCCAGTTTGTTAATATTGTTGGCTCTCTATTTTATGGAACCATTTTAGGTATTTTTCTCACGGCCTTTTATGTCAAATGGGTGAGGGGAACGGCAGTGTTTATCGCTGCTCTCGTAGCAGAGGCAGTAGTATTTTATTGTTATGGTTACACCGACCTGGGCTTTCTGCTATACAACATCATCGGATGCGGAGTAGTGATGGGAATATCCATTCTGATTCAATTAGTCAGCCCAACAAAAAACCCCGACACTCGTGCCGGGGTTTCGTAAAGTCTTGAGAAGAAACTATTTCAACGTCTTCAGGAAGTCCTCATTTAGTTTGACATAACCAAAGTCATTTCCATTTTCTTTAGCCAAACGGATAGATTCAGCGGCTGTTTCCTTCGCACCTTTCATGTCACCCATTTTAGCTTGAATTTTAGCTTTTTGGTGAATGTACCAGAATGCCTTAGGGTTTGCTTTGATCGCTTCACCAATCCACGTCAATGCCTGATTCAGATCTTTTCCGTTTTCAGCATAGTAAATAGCGGCATTGGCATAATTAGATGGATTTACACGTGTGCTGGCTTCAATGGATTTCATGACTTTCGAGTCGAAATCGACAGCAATACCAA
This sequence comes from uncultured Ohtaekwangia sp., assembly GCA_964439205.1. GTDB lineage: Bacteria > Bacteroidota > Bacteroidia > Cytophagales > Cyclobacteriaceae > ELB16-189. The sequence continues at coordinate 72,049 of CAYTNM010000010.1, read as the reverse complement.
ATTTAATAGATGTGTTTTCCCAGGCCAATTCAATTTTGGCTGTTTTGTTGTCGTCTGAAACATCCGCAATGTTAATGGTCAGCATTTCAACTTTTTCAGTCAATTTGCTAGCCTTCACTTTAAACTTGGCAACTTCATTTTCTGCTTTGTAAGCATCGGTATTACCACCGATGGAAAGGTCTTTGTAGAGGGAAACCGTCCACTCCGTAGCGCCTGGCCAGGTAAAAATCAAATACTCGCCTTTTGCTACTTTCGTACCTTCTACCGTTACTTCATCAGAAAAAGAAATCCGGGTACCGTTATTGGCACCTGTTCTCCAGATTTGACCGTAGGGATGGAGAACATCCTTCTCGCCAAAAATTTTTCTGCCTTTTACTCGCGGACGGAAATAATCTACTTTTACATCAGTTAAACCAACTACGGTAGAAACCGAAGCTGCCGGGCTGGGTTGTGGAGTTTGAACCTGTGCTTGCGCGGTCATAGAAACAGCCAGGACCAGTACTGCCATCATCTTTTTAATCATATGTTTGTTTTTTGGGTTTAAACGTTATTCAAGAGGTTGCAAAATTATAATACTTTGGCTCTTTTAAAACTATTAGATTAATAGACTAGTGAAACTTCCATTGACCTACTATCGGGGTGAAAACGTGACTAAAATAGCCAAAGATTTGATCGGTAAGCGATTGGTAACGCACTTTAACAAACAGTTAACAAGCGGTATCGTGGTGGAGACGGAAGCCTATTCTTTTGTCGAAAAGGGCTGTCATGCCTACAAAGGAATGACACCCCGGAATGCACCCATGTTTGAGCCCGGTGGGATCAGCTATGTCTATTTGTGTTATGGCATCCATCATCTCTTTAACATTGTAACCAACGGCAAACACCGGGCGGACGCGGTTTTGATCCGTGCACTTCAACCCCTGGAAGGAGAAAAGCACATGATGAAACGGATGCAAACACAAACCATTAAGCGACTCACTTCCGGTCCCGGTAAACTAACGCGGGCTTTGGGGATTACGTTGGCAGCGAATGCCATGTCATTGCGAAGCGCCCAATTGTGGTTGGAGGATGGATCGTGGTCAGGCGACATCGAAGCTAAACCCAGAATAGGCATTGACTATGCCGGGGAAGATGCGCTGTTGCCCTGGCGTTTTATGGCGAAAGATAACGGATGGATCAGCAAATGATCGAGGCAATCGCCACACATAAATGATGCTCTTTGAAAGTTGAAGGCCTAATCCGTAGTTTTGAGCGATGAAATTTTTGCTTAGCTGGACCTTGACGTTCAGTAGTCTGTTTGGGGTGAACGCACAAACCTCCGATTTTTTTAAACCGATTAACACGGTCTATGACGAACAAGCCCCCGTCTTTTCTCCGGACGGAAAAGTACTGTACTTCACGGTAGCCAATCATCCTCTGAACATCGGAGGAAAAAAAGATCCGGGTGATATCTGGTTTAGTGTGCGCATGGATAATGCGTGGTCCGCTCCGGTTCATGGAGGATCATTCATTAATGATCGAAATTATAATGCGGTAGCAGACATCAGTTCAGATGGTGAAAAATTGCTTTTGTTAAGTCATTATTCAGCTGGTACCAATCCAGTATTCACACAGGGTATTTCTATCGCCACTCGCAATGCCAGTGGATGGAGCAAACCTCAGAATATAAACATTCCTTATTTTTTAAATCGCGAAGCTGTCTTAAGCGGAACCTTTGATCAAACTCAAACAGTTTTTGTTTTTTCCGCTGAATCCTATTCTTCACTGGGGGCAGAAGATCTGTATGTTACTTTTTATCAGGACGGAAAATGGACTGAACCCAAAAGCCTGGGCCCTGTGATTAACAGTCCTTTTCAGGAATTAACCCCGTCATTAAGTAAAGACTCCCGGATTTTATATTTCTCCACCAATGGAAGAAAGGGATTGGGAAGCTTTGATGTGTATGCAGCCGAGCGACTGGATGATAGCTGGACCCGCTGGTCGGCACCAACGAATATGGGCCCGGGAATTAATAGTGAAGCCCGCGAATTATACTACCGGGAGTTTCCAACCATTGGCGTAACACTCTACACGTCTACCCGAAACAGCGATGGCTATGGAGATATGCGAAGTTTGGCAGATGCCAATGCGCCAACAACAGCACCCGACAGTTCTGTCAGGATCATGGAAATCAAACGGGACCCTGGAAACCTGACAAAAGAGGTAAAACTATTTGGTCGGGTACAAAGTACCGTTACTTCCGAGCCGCTGACAGCCAGGATCGTTTTCAAAGGAAAAAAGATTTATAACCTCACAACCAATAAAGACGGACAATATGAGGTGACGCTGCCCTCAACAGACGCTTACGGCATTCAGGTAAGTTCCAAAGGTCATATCAACACGCTGGAACAGTTGGATATTCATACGTACGAAATGCAAACACTCGAGCTTAATTTTCGGTTGCAGCCCATTGCCGTTGGAGCCACGGTAAACTTGAAAAGTGTGTTGTTCAAAATTAGCAGTACAAGCCTCCTGCCGGAGTCATATCCCGAGTTGGATGTAGTGGTCGAATTTCTGAAAGCCAATCCTGCTATTGAAATCGAGTTGCTCGGCCACACCGATAATAAGGGTGACCCCAAAATGAATGTAAAACTCTCCAAAGCACGTGTGGAGACCGTGAAAAAATATCTGACATCCAAGGGCATAGCCGGGAATCGCATTCGCGGGAAAGGACTGGGCGGAACCAAACCCATTGCCAGTGGAGACAGTGAAGAATCAAGACGTCTCAATAGGAGAGTAGAATTTACGATCCTGAAAGATTAGAGGCCACCTAAAAAAGCTGCTCTCTGTCAGACTGATCTTGATCAAATCGAGATCGAAGCCGATTTGAAAGCCATAAATGCCTTTGAATTTCTGAGATGACTTCTCATAAAAGTTAGCTCTTCGAAAGTGTTTGAATTATCTCCGGGGTGATTCTTTTAGGCTTTCCGGTCTGGCTATCCAACATACACCAAATCGTTTTGGCTTCGGCCACGACAGTATCGCCTTTGCGCAATTGAACAAATCGTTCAAACCGGGCGCCATCGGCCTGGCCTACCCACGTGTATCCGGTGATCTGATCAGTCAGGTAGACAGGCGCTTTGTAATCTACCTCATGACGTAACACAACCCACGACAGCGAACTAATTATTTCCGCAGGTGCTGAAGCTAGCCAATGAGCAACGGCCACTTCCTGCACCCAACGCAGGTAGATCACGTTGTTGACATGCCCCATATCATCAATATCAGATGGCAGAACCTGAATAGGGTGGGAGAATCGGTCAGCCATTCTGAAGTCTTTTCAAGGCGCGCATAAATGACTCATTTACTTTCTTCCGAAACCACGTAGGCGCCAGACGCTTCAATCGCCATAGTTTACGCGCAGCTTTGGGAAGCACAATGTATAGCTCTCCGTTTCCTGCGCGCGTCAAAATTTCATGAGCTACTTCCGCAGGTTGAAGACCGCTCAGTTCCATCATCTTTTGAGTCGCTCTCTTGATAGAATCTCCCCCTCTGGCAAACTGATTGATATTTGTTTTAAAGTAGGAGGGCTTTACACAGGAAACGCCCACATTAAATTCCAGTAGTTCACAATAAATCGTTTCGCTGATGGCCACCACGGCTGCTTTGGTCATGTTGTAAGCTCCCATGGTAGGGGCACAACTTATCGCGGCCAGACTGGCAATGGTGATGATATGTCCGGATCGTTGTTTTTTAAAGTGAGGAAGAAAAAAGTAACAACCATAGACCACACTCATTTGATTCACCGCCACCATCCACTCGTAATTTTCAAGAGAGTATTCTTCAAAAAGACTTCCATCACCTACACCAGCATTGTTGATCAATAGGTCGATCCCATGGACCTGATCGAGAAAAGACCGGGCTACGGATTCATATTGGATTTTATCCGAGACATCCAACAAAAATACGAGAGGGTTTCCTCCAGCCTGCGTGATTTCATGAGCGGTAGTGGAAAGACCTGCCTCGTTAATATCACTGATGCCGAGCGTCCAACCATCTGCGGCCAGCGTCAACGCAAAGGCACGCCCGAGACCGGAAGCCGCACCAGTAATAAAGGCGCGTTTGCCGGGAAGTTTTTGTGTTAGTTTCAACATTCTATTTAAATGTGTTGTGTCTCGATCGCTTTTTGTGCGCGGGCAGCCAGGCTTTTGACCACCTCAATCAGTTGACCAAACCGGGGGTCCTGGCTATATCCTTTTTTCCAGCGGGCATAAATCTGCTGGGCCACCACGGCATTTTTGAATAACCCAAAGACATAATAAAATGGGAGCGAGGCCATGTTAAATCCCGTTTGGGCAGCATAGCGTTCAATAAACTGCTGTCGGCTGAGATTTCCCGGCAACCATGATAAGTTAAACATCCGGGCTAACGGATCATCGGTAGATTCGCACCAGTACGCTAACGTAGCTCCGACATCCATTAAAGGATCGCCCACGGTGGCCATCTCCCAATCCAGAATACCCACAATCCGGGTGGGTTCATTCACGTCCACGACCACATTGTCGTACTTAAAGTCATTATGAAGAAAAGTCACATGAGAGGATACCGGTTGATGGTGTTTGATCCATTCCGACACTTCCGTCATCGCTTTAATTTTTTCAGTCTCTGATTGAGCGTACCGCTGTGTCCATCCTTCTACCTGCCGATGCACATATCCTTCTGGTTTCCCCAGGTCAATCAAACCGGTTTCATGAATATTTAATTGATGAATCAAAACCAAATGGTCGACCAGCGCTTCGCTGAGATGCTGCAGCAGGGTGGGTGATAGGTTTTGTTTGGCATGATGCGCCCGTAAAATCACTCCGGTAAGACGGGTCATCAGGTAAAAGGGAACTCCCAGAACGGAAACATCGTCACAAAGAGAAATGGGTTGGGGAACCTTAGAGAAGATGGGATACAACTTTTGAAGAACTTTGTATTCGCGCCCCATATCATGCGCTGACTTACCTAAAACTCCGGCAGGTGGCTTGCGCAACACATACTCACCGGTATCAGTCGTAAGGGCGTAGGTAAGATTCGAAAATCCGCTGGGGAATTGCTTGACATCCATGATCCTTCCCAAAGAAGATGCTTCCTGATCGATATATCGCTGCAATACCTGAAGATCTATTTCTTCACCCGATCGGATGGTGCCTGCCTGGTCAGGGGTGAACAAACTCATGATTTGCTTTTCTTTTTAACATCCAGCCCATACTTCTTGAGGATGCTGAGCGCCAGGTTTTGAATGTGGACTTCATCCGCGCCATCCCAGATACGCGCTCCACGTTCATGTTGATACAGCGTGGCCAGCAACGTCTGATCCGATAACCCCGCAGCTCCATAGGTCTGTATCGCCCGGTCCAGCACCGCCAACACCATGTTGGCAACATACAGTTTGATCCCCGAGATATCATCCCGAACGGCAGCCGCACCCTGCTCATCAATCTTACGGGCCGTGTTTAATACCAGCAGACGGGACGCATCAATTTCAATCCGGCTTTGCGCAATAAACTGTTGGATCAGTTGTTTTTCGCCAAGATAACTTTCGTGCGTTAACGTACGCGTGGCGGCCCGCTGACACAACAGATCCAACGCCTTTTCAGCAATGCCAACCCACCGCATGCAATGATGTACTCTTCCGGGTCCCAAACGCTCTTGTGCCAGCCGAAAGCCTTCTCCTTCTTTTCCAATGCGATTCGCTACGGGTATCTGACAGTTTTCAAATTTGATTTCAGAATGACTGGCCCACCCACCACCTTTCTCACCAAAGACAGGAATATTGCGCACCAGATTAAATCCCGGAGTATCCGTAGGCACGACCATCATACTGGCCCGTTCATGCGGCAGTGCTTCCGGGTTGGTGATTGCCATCACAATACAAAAGGCAGCTCCGTCCGCTCCTGTGGTAAACCATTTATGACCATTGATAACATACGTATCACCCACACGCGTAGCCACCGTAGCCATCCGTGTGGGATTGCTGCCGGCAAACTCCGGCTCCGTCATAGCAAAGCAACTCCTGATCTTTCCTTTCACCAGCGGAAGTAAAAAACGAGTGTGCAACTCAGGCGAAGCAAACCGCGCCATCAACTCCATGTTGCCAATATCTGGCGCCTGACAATTAAAGGTATAATGACCGTAAAAGGGAGCGCGGGCAAGTGCTTCGCTGATCTGCCCAAATTCACAGAGAGTCAGTCCCTTTCCACCTTCGCTCGCGGGCAGATGAAGGCCCCACAACCCCGCTTGCTTCACCCGTTCGCGTTTTTGATCGAGCAATTGAAATGTTTCCTGCCAGGATCGTTGGTGATGACCTTCTTCCAGGGGAAGCAATTCCTTTTCAACAAAACTCCTCACGTGCACAAGGAGGGAAGAAAGTCGTTCGGTCGCAAAAAGAGTTTCCATCTGTGTTACACCGTTAAGCCCCCATCAGCTGTAAACGTGGCCCCGGTGCAATACCCCGAGGCGGGGCTTGCCAGAAACAATGCCAACGCTGCTATTTCTTCCACCGTGCCCATGCGAGGCAGCGCCATATGCTTAATAAAACTGTGAAGTAATTTTTCATTTTGCCAGAGCGCTTCCGAAAACTTGGTTTTGATCAGTCCGGGAGCAATGGTATTGATCCGAATACCATCTGCACCCCATTCCTTCGCCATCACTTTGGTGAGCATGTTTAACGCGGCTTTCGAGACGGAATAGATGCCCAGACCCGGGTCGGGTGTTTCTCCCGCCACCGAACTCACGTTGATGATCGAGCCACCTCCCTGCTTTTTCATATGCGGATACACCAGCTTGGCCAGCTCAAAAGGCGTTTTTACGTTCACGTTCATGATCTTGTCAAAAGCCCAGCCTTCCGTGGCCACCACCGGCCCGTATACAGGGTTGGTGGCAGCGTTATTTACCAGAATATCAATTGTACCATAGATGCTGATGGTTTTTTCTACCAGCGCGACACAAGCGGCAGGATCGCCCACGTTAGCCGCTATGCCGGTACACGAGCCACCTTTTTCCACGATGGATTGCACCACCAGATCCAGGTCTTCAAGCTTGCGCGAGTTAATGACCACCTGTGCCCCATAGGCAGCAAAAAGATGAGCCATGGCCTCACCAATACCCTTGCTGGCACCGGTGATCAGGGCCGTCTTGCCCCGGAGGTCAAAAAGAGTGTTTTCCATACCGCAATATGGTAGGATTATCGGAGTAAAATAAATTTGATTAGGTGGCTTTTGAACCCTGTAAGAAGTTATTGAATAGGCTCAATTACACGCACTTTTATCTACTCTGACTATTGTCTGGATTGTTAGAACAAGGATAATGTTTACGGTCAAAAATGTAACTTCCTCAAAAGGTTGTTACTCGCGGGTTATTGTAGTGTTTTCTCCGTCATAGCCATGAGATGACAACAAGTCACGGGTTTCAGCCTCAACCAGGTCTACTAGATCCTGATCATCAATCTTTTTCGTATTGGTTAAAACAACAGCAATTTCACTAATGCCCGATTGGCGATATAAAATGATTTGTTCCCTTGTTTCCGAGGTCGGACCGTTTGTAGCATCAATTTTCAAAATGTTTTCATTTAGTTTTTTCATGGGTACTTACATTAATTTTAAATATCAATTTCAAAGATACTTCCTTTTCAACGAGTACTGGTAAGCAAATCTACTTCTTTCTAACACGAAATAGCAGCCATTAGATAGGCTTAATTTTAGTTTATTAAAAGTCTACTACTTCAGGCAGATAAGGCTGAAAGCATGATAAAACCTGAAAGACCGGCAACGACCAATCTCCTCTGAAGTAAAACAAAACGCGGGGTCTGTAGCCAGACCCCGCGTGGAAGAGAAAAGTAAAAATAGTAGAAGGAGGAAACGTATTTAATTGTTTTGTGCCCCAGCATCCACCCAGCAGGCAATAAGGTCAATTTGAGTTTGTGTCAACTGCGGAGAGCCTGCCGGAGGCATCGTACGCGCTCCCGTCCTGGATTTAATATTTGCTGCGTTCGTCTGCACATTTGAAAAAACAGTCCAGTTTCTGTTGGCACCGTTATCTCCATTATGACAACCCGATGTAGCGCAATTAGCAGCCAAAATGGTATTGATCTGGGTTTGAAAACTGATGGTTGTATTATTCGCCACGACTCCATTAACGGTGATTGAACAATTCGAATTATCCTGTACCGTGATGGTATAATTTCCCGCTTTCAGTTGCGAAAAGCTATTAGAAGAACCAAACGACCCTGTTCCTAGTTTGTATTGGTAAGGAGGATTGCCGCCACTGATGTTTACCGTGATGGAGCCATTGGGACTCAGACAGTCGGTATGTGGTACAATCGTAGAGGCACCCGCCACCGGTGCCGAAGGGGCATTGAGGGTAACCGATGAAAGTACCTTCTCGCAATTGTTGGCATCTCTGACGGTGATATCGAAAGAACCACCCCCGAGGTTATTAAAAGTAGAGGCTGAGCCAAAGGTGCCAGTGTTAATTTTAAACTGGTACGGAGCAGCGCCACCGGTGGCTGAAACGACAATCGTACCATTGCTGGTACTGCAGCTTGCCGGGTTATTCTTCGATGCTAGCGAAATCGCCAGGTCAGAGGTACTACAATCAGCCGGCTTAGGATCATCATTGCTGGAACACGCGGCATAGGTCAATACAATGGCAAGCAATGCCACACTCGCCAGTTTACTCATGGGTTTTAGAAGATTCATCAGGTGTTGGTTTATAGTTTAGATTTTAGTTGATAACGTAACCCGCCAAACACACCCATACTGGATAAGCGCACATTGCGCTCGCCCAGGTCAGCCAGAGGTGCTTTAATAAAAGGTTCAATTTGTATGTGCCAGCGCGGGGCTACTTTGTATTGCACCCCAACCGCCACATTTAAAACCTTAAACCATTCGTTGTTCTTGCGAATAGCCTGGTAGGGATAGACCGTATCACCGTAACCGGATTTTACGGTGTAGGTATAGTCTTCGCGCAGCATGAGATAAGAAGAAGCGCCTGCCGTGATGTAAAAAGAAATTCTCTTTTCGGAAGGAAAGTAATAGGTTACGTTAAGCGGCACATCCAGAATGTTACACGCACCCACCAGATGAATGGAACCGGGTCCATAAACTCCCGTCTCAAACAATTCGTAATTCTTTTTTGAAAGGATAACACCCGTTGAAACCGAAAGCCTTTCCGAAAAGGCAAACTCACCGACCAATCCAAAGTTACTCCCCAATTCTGACGGCCCGAAGTCAATGGAAGATAAATCAGGAGAAGCCAGGAGTCGGATGTACAATCCGTAGTTGCGCCCACTTCGCTTTTCCGCTGGCTCCCAGCTATGATCAAGGGAATCAACGGTAGTTTCGACCACTGCAACGGAATCGGCCACCGGTTCTTTTTTAGTGAGCGAATCCGGCTGCACTGCTTCTCCACCCGTTTCCATCCATGCAGGTACTTGCAAAAGCTCTTCTGGCTGTGCTTCGCCCAACAGATTGGGTTCATTTTGCTTTTCCTGCGGATACAAATTTGGACTACGCGATTCAAAGCCTGAGTTTTTCTGTGCGATGGATTTTTTAGGAGAATCATTTTTGGCCTTCGGCAAGACACTCACATCATTCGATTCATTTTTACTGACTACTTCTGCATCGCCCTCAGGCATATCTTTCTCCATTGGGATTTTGGTTTCCATCAATTCAACGGAGCCACTTTCAGAACGGGTTTTACCTAGCCAAACACCCGCCAAAAAAAGAGTGGTACCCAGGAATAAAAGGGGAACCCATTTTCTCCACACCCGGGCTGGCCTTGGCGCATCGAGTTTTTGAGCCATACCATCCCATGCAGCCGGATCAAACGGAGGTTCGTACCCTTCGGCAGCGTTCTTAAAAACCGAATCCAGTTCCTCGTCAGTTAGCTTTCCCATAGGCGATCTCGTTCATTCCATCCAACATACTTCTCAGATTTTCGCGCGCCTTCAACAAATTCGATTTAGACGTGCCTTCGGAGATATTCAGCAACTTCCCGATTTCGCGATGCGTATATCCATCAATCACATATAGATTAAATACCGCCCGGTAAGCGGGAGTTAAATTCTGGACCAGGATCATCAGCTCTTCATGCGACAGATTACTGACCGCCATCGGCTGGCTGTACATCTGGAGCGCATGTTCTACCGATGCCTGATGAGCATACTTACTTTCCTTCCGATACTGATCAATGGAGGCATGAATCATAATCTTGCGCAACCATGCTTTAAAAGGGAGTTCAACATGATATTGATCTATCTTATCAAAAACTTTTAAGAACCCATCATTTACTACTTCTTTCGCTTCGGCCGTGCTGCGCGAATAACGCAGGCAGATCGACAAGGCATAGGAATAATAATGCTGATAGAGCAAACGCTGACTATCGCGATCATTCTGCTTGCAGCCCTGGATCAGCAGGTGCATAAGAGTTAGAAATGAGATTTAGGTTAAAAAAAATTTTATTCAGTACGCAGAAAAACAAGAAAGGGTTGCCTGCCGCTGGTCGAAAAGTACAGAAATTTTTAGGCCGAAACGGGAAAATCCCCCGAAGAACTCGATTCCCGAAGGATAATGGTGTCGGTAGGAGAGGTTAACCCGATACTAACGTGGATGAGAATGTTCACTGACATCATTCGCAATCGGTTGAATATTGGAAAATCGGATGGCCCGCCTTTCTGGTGGAAAATCTGGTTCTATTGGTGAGTGTAATTGGCTTTGACTTTTTCCAGGCGGGTTATCAGCGGAAAATGAAATCGGGCATAGTGTTATGAAACGCGGGGTCGTACAGGGAAGGATTTATGGCATGAGCGTTAAAGAAAAAATCCTATATTCGTATTGTAAGAATATATGAGCATGTAACTGAAGTTAAGGAAGTATGACTATGAAAATAAAGCAATTTAATGAAAGGGTAATTCATTTAATCATTTTATCTGGTCAGATACTTACAACAAAAGAATCACGGTCTAAAAGCCTAAGTATCTCTAGAGTAAATGAGGAATTATTTTTTCAATTTAGAACATCTTCATTATCCTTTATATCAAATCTATATGGGGAAGAGCATCCTTTTTATAAAGATTTTATCAACAATGTAGTTAGTCTTGATCCATCGGATACTGAAAAAGGGCGTGGTATTTTAAAATCAATCAAGGATGAGATTGATAACGGTTGGCTTAATTCATTGAAAGGGATTGTTTCGGCTGAGATATTCTCTAATTTTTTGGAAATGGCCGATCATTTATTAAAAGAAAAATACAAAGATCCAGCGGCTGTTATGATTGGCAGTGTATTGGAAGAGCATCTACGACAACTTTGTATTAAAAACTCAATAGCTGTGAGTGATTCCAAATCTGGAAAGTTAAAGAAGACACAATTACTAAATTCAGATTTAACTAATCAGGGGGTTTACAATGTGCTTGATCAGAAAAGCGTGACAGCCTGGCTAGATTTAAGAAATAAAGCAGCACATGGAAATTATTTAGAGTATAGTCAGACTCAGGTTGAGCAAATGCTAAACGGAGTTACTGAATTTATTGCAAGAAATGCTATATAATGAGTTTATTTTGATCTAAACCTGACGGAAGCTTACCGAAACCTGATAAAGCTTGAATAACTCTTCCGGGTAGCGATATACTTCATCACATCCTTTCTGTCAGCCTGAGGTCCTCGAAGGCTCTTATTTACCTGGTAAGGTCTACGGACCGGTCAGTCGTTAAGACACCTGAGAGGTGTCAGACGCCTTCAAAAGCGAGCCTGACACGTAAGTCCAGTTATTAAATAGTATCTAGAGAGATTTCAGGCGGGCTTTAATAATGTCGCGTAACAGACAATGTATATTTTGCTTATCGTGTATAAATAACAGTTGCCCATGAACAAGCGTTTGATTCATAGAATGTAATAGATGTTAGCTACCGCCAGAAAATCTATCCGCCAGCTAAAGGCAACTCATGCAAAGTTGATTGCTATTGTGTTCACCGCTATGGTGATTTTGATTGCCTATTTTGTGGCACATTCCTATTACAATTCGCTGGCGAAATCAAAAGCGCAGGTATTGGAACGGCTCAAGGCGATTGTGTTTACTTCTGCCTGGCTGATCAATGGAGATGATCACGACTCACTGGCCCGTTCACTAACGTCCATAGACGCAATTGTGAGTAATCAACAAAACAAAATTTACAGCAAGCTCCATACTATTTTAAAAACTGTCCACCACACCAATCACCTCGAATCGCCATTATATACCATCGTTTATTACGCGCCAGACAACGTCTTCCATTTCATCGGAACCTCATCTGACGAACCCTACTACAGACATTCGTACAAGAACTTTCCTAAAGACTTGTTAGAGAACTATCACGTGGGTGGAATACTGGACAGCTATCATGATGAAAACGGAAAATGGATGTCTGCCTTTGCCCCGATAAAAAACAGCAAAGGGGAGGTGGTTGCCTTGCTTCAGGCAGATGAAAAATTTGAGATGTTTATTACTAAAGCAAGAAGCGAGTTGATACAGAACACGATCCTATCCTTAGTCATTGTTTTACCTTTTAGCCTTTTGATGTTTGGTTATCTCTCAAATACGTTAGATAAGCAAGCAAAGGATCAGGTCTTACTGTTAAATCAGAAAGAAGAAATCGAGGCCCAGAGGGATTTTATCGAAAAACAAAATAGGGAACTTGATCAGCGGGTACGGGAACGGACTTTTGAACTTGAGACGACCAACAAAGAGTTGGCCAATTTTCTATACCATTCATCCCATGATGTACAAGGTCCTATCGCCACGCTAAAAGGATTAGAATCGTTAGCTATCCAGGAAACGAAAGAACCGTTGACTCAAGAGTATCTTCTATTGATTCGTGATACTACCATGAGACTGGAGCGAATGGTGAAAGCGATTCAGTTGGTGCATCATATCAAAACCGCCTCACCAAACCTCGGAAAAGTTTGCCTCAAGAAAGTCATTCAATCATCGTTAGAAGCTACATTTCTCGCCAGCAAAGAAAAGGTGGAAATCAATTTGCCAGAAGATTTTATCATTAACACAGATGCTGACCTACTTAAAATTTCTTTGAGCGAATTGATAAAAAATTCGATTCAATACAATGAGGGTGATAGCTGCCTGAGAATTAGAATCAGCGGCTTTACAACGACAGAGGCATTTAACCTTTTGATTGAAGATAACGGAATTGGGATTCTGGCAGAAGTAAAAAAGGATTTATTCACTATGTTTAAAAGAGGGAGTGAAAAATCAACCAGCGTTGGACTTGGTTTGTATATCTCCCAAATCTCTCTGGAAAAAATAGGCGGAACAGTTTGTTTGGTAGAATCCAATCAAGCGGGTGCCCATTTTCAAATTTCGTTGCCCTACCCGTAAATGGCTACGGCCAATGCGCAATCTATTCTTTTTTCGATCCTGGCAATTTAAAGAAGAGGAAACGGTTTTCAAGTTGACGGAAATGGCGGGGTTGCTGCGCACAACCTGCTGAGAAAGGGATGGTAATGTTTGTGACAGCGAGACCAAGTATACTAGAGCCACCGCAAAACCTGACGGAAGCTTACCGAAACCTAATAATGCGTGGATAACTCTTCCGGGTAGTGATACCCTTCATCCCGCATCCTTTCTGTCAGCCTGAGCGCCTCGAGCATCTTTGCGTGAACCGATCGACTGACAACCAACTTCAGCTCGCCAGGCAATCGTCACCTACAAAGAATATCAAGTCATTCACAAAGTATCTGCAGAAGAAACCTTCCGCACGGATAGTTTTACAGAAAACAAACTAAAAAAAATATCCATGAGGTTTCTATCCTTACTCAAAAGTACCATTGTATTTACCCTGTTAACCGCTATTCTTATCTCCTGTGGCGGGGATGATGAATCTGCCACTCCAACACCAACGCCCGCTCCGGCACCTACCATCACCAGTTTTACACCCACCTCCGGACTGTCAGGGGCGGCAGTGGTCATTACAGGAACAAATTTTAGTACCACTCCGGCTCAAAACATCGTAAAGTTTGGTACCGTACTGGCAACCGTTACAGCCTCTACGGCAACATCCATTACCACATCGGTACCCGCAGGTGCCAGCACAGGTAATATCAGCGTGACGGTTAACGATGTAACCGCCACAAGCGCCACACCTTTTACAGTAGAGACACTTCCAACTCCTTTGGCCTCTTTTTCATTTACCGGTAACGCCAACGATGAAAGTGGTAACAACCGCGCAACGACCGTGAAAGGAGCTGTCTTAACAGCGGATCGCAATAACAATCAGAATGCGGCCTATCAGTTTAATGGCCAAAATTCCATTGAAGTGACCAATACCACGGGAATCGGAAATCCGAATTTTTCATTTGCGATGTGGGTAAAAGTAACACAGTTACCACCGCAGGGTTCCTCAGGTGATCCGGCAGGACTTTATACGGCCTTATCGATCGGAAATGCAGCAGGTGATCAAACGATTGTGTTATCAAATCAGTATTTTGGTATCTCTACAAGTACCGGTTTTGGATCCGGTTCTTATACGAATACCAGTCCGGTGACTGTGACATCCGTTAATACTGGCGTACTTCCTGCAGCAAATACCTGGATCCATCTAGCTGTTACCCGGAGTAATACCGAGTTAAAATTGTATATCAATGGAACACTTTCTACTTCGGCAGCAGCAACGGCTATTCCTTTATATACTACACCCATAAAATTTGTGATCGGAGCCAGGTATAATGGTTCTCAAGGATTTGTAGGCGCCATTGACGAAGTGAAAGTGTATAGTAGCGTTCTCACCGCTGCACAGATTGCTGCCCTGGCCAATTAGTATGAGATACGCAGAGATTATATAGTTAAAAAGTGTTTTGATAAAGACTCCCGCATTTCAGGCATAAGAATTTGGCAGAGTCTTTATAAGGAAGGCTGGTCAGGAGACCAGCCTTCTTTATTTCACGCCAGTAGTGATCTTCATTTTTGCAGCGGAGTCTGCGCAACGAGCCCACGCTTTTCTAAACGTAACAAACTCTGACAAAGCCTGAATAAATCTTTCGGGTGGCGTACACTTCATCACACATCCTTTCTGTCAGCCTGAGGCCCTCGAAGGCGCTTGTTGTTTTTAGCCGCCCTCATCCGCATACTTGTACGAATAGTAGAATTTAGACTACAAACTCCACCCGCTCCGATATTCTCTTTTTACAAAAGCATTGGCTTCATCAAAATTGGTGATCTTCATATTCTTCGCATCCCATAAAAGTTTTTTCCGGCCAGGATAGGTATATCCTCTTCCGTCAGCATTGGGTTTGCGCATCTGATAGCTACGCAGCGCAAGATTGCCCATCAGCACCGCTTCTGTGAAAGGCCCCGCATATTCAAAAGGTGAACTCACCACGCCCTTACCAAAACCCTTCATACACGCATTGACCCACTGTACATAATGTCCTTCCGGCACACGCGCCATCGTCTTGGCCGGAAGTGTTACCTCTTTCATCCGGCTGGAAGGTAACAGGATGGGAGCCTTGTCATAGTTACCCGTCAGCTTTCCCTTGGTGCCTTCAAAGATGAAACCACTTCCCCAGTTGCCCATCGGTTCATCCGGCAACATTTCATCCGGTCGCTGAGGCAACAGACCGCCATCCATCCAGGTAAGTTTCAGATCACCCTTCCCATCTTTGCGAGGGAACTTTAAATGGATGATGCTGGAAGCCGGGCAACTGTCAAAGTATTCAGCTTCATCAAAGAACCCTTCATACTCTGTAGTTGTGCTGCATTCCACCTCTGTAGGAAAATCAATCGGCAAGGAACGGAACACGGGGTCAAGAATATGACAAGCCATGTCGCCCAAAGCCCCTGTGCCGTAAGGCCACCATCCACGCCAGTTGAACGGATGGTAGGCAGGATTATATGGAATGTTGGCTGCAGGCCCTAACCATAAGTCCCAATCCAGTTCTTTGGGCACTTCATGCGCACCCGTAGGCGTAGCGATGCCCTGAGGCCATACCGGCCGGTTGGTCCAGGCCGTTACTTTGGTCACATCACCGATCAGACCAGCATTGATCCATTCCTGAATTTGACGGACCGGTTCATCGGACGCATGCTGATTTCCCATTTGTGTAACCACCTTATACTTCTGTGCCGCTTCAGCTAACATGCGCGATTCATAGATGGAGTAGGTGAGGGGCTTTTGTACGTATACATGTTTGCCACGCTGCATGGCAGCCATGGCCGCTACGGCATGAGTATGATCAGGCGTAGAGACGGATACTGCATCAATACCTTTGGCTTCTTTGTCCAGCATCACCCGGAAGTCTTTGTAATATTTGGCCTTCGGAAAATTCTTGATCGAGTCGGTAGCCATCTTGTCGTCCACATCGCATAGAAAAACTATTTTGGCATGCGGACTTCCCACGGTTTTCCCATCAGGTGAGCCCGCAAATCCTGTGAGATCGCTGGTCCCTTTTCCGCCCACGCCAATTCCGGCAATGTACAGTGTGTCGCTGGGCGCGATAAATCCATGGCCACCTAATACATGTCGCGGCAAAATGGTAAAGGCTGCCGTGGTTAGCCCGAGGGTTTTAAGAAAAGCTCTACGTGATGACATAATTTAAAGAATTTTATTGTGGATGAGAATGTAGGTATTGGGCATTAGGTGTTAGGTCTTAGGTGTTAGGCATTAGGTGTTGGGTGTTAGGTGTTAGGTGTTAGGTCTTAGGCACTAGGTGTTAGGTTAGGCTTCGTATTTCACTGAGATGTCCAGCGTTCGTTGGTCGTACTTCACACCGTATTGTTCCAATACTTCTGCGGGCACACCATCCCACTGGTTCGGTTTGTTCCCTTCATAGCCAAGATCTTTAATACCAATTTCGCTGGTAAAAAATCCGGTGGCCGTCAGGTCACGCATCAAGTTAAAGAACTCAACCCCGTATTGCATGTCGGGAGTGGCTTGCTCCGGGAAAGCGATTTTATCCACCAGCGAAATTTGTTGCGCTACTTCGGCTGAAGCAAAATCAACCGTAAAACTTTTCAGACTTTGCAGATCCAGCCATTTCAATCCCCCGCGCAGCGTTAGTTGCAGTTCGGGTTTTTCTTTGGCCATAAATTCGATAAAAGCCGGGACTCCGGCTTCGGTGGCGCTTCCCGAAACATCATCTTTGGGAATGATGATGTCTGCCAGCACGCCAATCGTTTTCATTTCATGCGGGTCAAAAAAGGTTTCGGCCATCAACTTCTGGTAGTGTGCCACTTCATTGGGTTGCCGCACAAAACCGCCCTCGGTTTTTACCAGATCAACCACTTCTTTTTTTTCTTCCGGGCTGCACGACTGCAGCAACACAGGCGTAGCCAGGGTGCCGAGTGCAAGGGTTTTGAGGTATTTTCGTCTGTCCATAAGTCTTGTTTATTTAGAGATAAGGGATGTGAGACGTGGGATATAAGATATAAGATGTTAGACATAAGATGAGATTTTAGATTTTAGAGATACATCTTGCATCTCAATGTCTACTATCTAATGTCTCACATCTTATATCTTATATCTTATGTCTAATGTCTAATGTCTAATGTCTAGCGTCTAACATCTTATATCTAATTGTTCTCCAGGTCAAATATTCTGTTTCTTCATCTCATCAATTATATATTCACTGGCGCGCATTGCGAGTGCCAGAATTGTCCAGGTTGGGTTTTTATCCGCCTGCGATACAAACGGTCCGCCATCCACTACAAATACATTTTTACAATCATGGGCCTGATTGAATTTGTTGATCGCTGACTTTTTAGGATCATCACCCATCCGCACAGTGCCGACTTCGTGAATAATCCTGCCAGGAGTTAACAGACCATAGTTCTCTTCCGGTCCCTTCCGGCCCCAGGTAATGATTCCACCCATTTTATCAATCATTTCTTCAAAGGTGGCTTGCATGTGTTTCGCCTGTTTGATTTCGTGGTCGCTCCACTGATAGTGGAATCGCAAGACAGGAATTCCATACTTGTCTACTGTGGTGGGATCTATTTCACAGTAGTTGTCTTCCCGCGCAATAGCTTCTCCGCGTCCGGCCAAACCAAAAGTAGACCCATAGTAATAACGATAATCATCTTTGAGCGAAGCACCGTAACCACCGGCCGTTTTTTCTTCTCCATGGCGCATAGGATATTTACCATTCACATGTTGGATGCCAAAGCCAAATCCATACGAAGGCATGCCCATGCCACCCCAGTACTCAATATGATAACCCCTCGGGAAATCCAGTTTTTTGTTATCCAGCCACCAGGGGGAATATACATGCATGCCGCCTACGCCATCTTCATTGTATCGCTTACGTCCCATCAGTTTGGGTAGAATGCCACCCATCGCCACACCGGTGGAATCATGTAGATATTTACCGATAACGTTACTGGAGTTACCCAATCCATTGGGATGAGCCGGAGATTTGGAGTTTAACATCAACCGGGCGGACTCACACGCACTGGCCGCCAGCACAATGGTTTTGGCTTCCACCACGTATTCCTGAAGATCGTCTTTGCTGATGTACGAAACACTGGTGGCAAGCCCGTTGGCATCGGTGAGTATTTCACGCGCCATGGCATGAGCGATCACATCCACATTTCCCGTTTCAAGAGCAGGCTTAACTAACACCGAGGAAGAAGAGAAATCGCCATACACCATGCATCCTCTGTTGCATTGAGCGCAGTAAAAGCAAGCGCCCCTGTCCTTATTGTCGGGTAGGGGTTTGGTCAGAATAGAAAGCCTGGAAGGAATGACTGGAATGCCAATGGCTGTGCCGGCATCTTTGATAAAAAGTTCGTGCAGCCGGGGTTTGGGAGGTGGGAGAAAGATACCATCCGGTTCGTTGTAGATTCCTTCCTCGCTTCCGAACACGCCAATCAACCGATCCACGCGATCGTAGTAAGGCTTGACGTCTTCGTAGCCGATTGGCCAGTTGTCTCCTAATCCATCGATGTCCTTGCGTTTGAAATCATGCGGACCAAATCGCAACGAAATGCGACCCCAGTGATTGGTTCGGCCTCCCAACATCCGTGAGCGAAACCAGTCGAACTGTGTGCCATTTTTTTGAGTGTAAGGTTCCCCTTCAATTTCCCAGCCTCCGTAAGCAGCATCAAAATCGCCAAACGGCCTAAAGGTCGTGCTGGCACCCCTTCGTGGCGATTCCCAGGGATACTTGAGTTGAGTAATGTTCTTTTTGGGATCGTACATGGGGCCTGCTTCCAGCAGAACCACCTTTACCCCGGCTTTGGCCAGCATATATGCGGCCATGCCACCCCCGGCACCCGAACCGATGATGCAGACATCATACGATTTCGGATTTTTTTTTATTTGAAAATCTGGCATTTGTTCTAAAAAGATTCTTTTAAATGTAAGGGATGCCTGAGAAAAATGAAAGAGAAATCGGTTGCGTCAAGTAAACAATTTGGCAAAAGGTTATTCTGACCAAAGAATCTGTTTAATGATCTTTCGATGCGTTTATTTCAACTTCCCGGGCCTGGTTTACGTTATCTTTGTAACGTATTTTTTAAGCTTATGAAGTTTAGTGCAGTATTGGATCTGGACAGAGGGATTATCAATTTTTTTAACGGGCCGAAGTTGATCGGCAGCACCATTCATCAACTGACGGGTGATGATTGGAAAACCGTAGATTTAAAGAAAGTGAAAATAGCCAGTAACCTCTGGCAGAAAGACGGCCAGTGGGTGGTATCGGCTTACCCGATTGACCCGAAAACAGGGTATATCAAACTCAATCGACCGTATAGCATAGACCTGGCGTTTTCACACTCAGCGCCCCTGGTGGCGGCCTGATTTTTTGGGCACGGGATCATACCCCTGTGTGCCCCACGGATGACAGCGACTGATTCGTTTCATGCCTAAGGCTATGCCTTTCACCACGCCCCATTCTTCAATGGCTTCAATCGTGTATCGCGAGCAGGAGGGTGAATGACGACAATGCGATCCCAGTAATGGAGAAAGGGTTAGCTGATAAATGCGGATCGGCAGGATGAACAGACGTTTGAGCATGAGTACCTTCGTGCTGGTGAATACGACTACTCGATCGAATAGGTCATCTCTCCGTCCTTTCCATCTTTCAATTGAACGCCAACGGATTTAAGATCATCCCGAATTTTATCCGACAAAGCAAAGTTTTTATCGATCCTGGCTTTCTTCCGTAACTCAATGAGTACCCGAATGGTTCCCTCCAGCAGTTGATTATTACCGGAAGATTCGTTTAACAATCCCAGGACTTCCTCCATGAATGAGATATACGTCTGTTTAAAAACGTCAAACGTTTCTTTGGCAATGGTTTCAAGCGATAGGTTGCCAGACTTAAAATCGTTGATTCGCGAAGCCATTTCAAAAAGGACGGCCAGTGTTTTGGCAGTATTAAAGTCATCGCTCATATGACGATAACATTCTTCACACAAGTCATGCAAAGTTTTTGTTAAGGTTTCATCCGGTGTTTTGGATGGAACCGTTTGTTCAAGGGTTTTTAGCACGGCCAATGCAGCGCTTATTTTTTTGTAGCCTTTTTCAGCCGCATTCAACGCCTCGTTACTAAAATCAAGCGTGCTGCTGTAGTGCGATTGCAACATAAAAAAGCGCACGGTCATGGGGCTGTACCCTTTTTCCAATAGCTTGTGTGTGCCGGCAAAAAGCTCCGAAGGCAAGAAAGAGTTTCCAAGTGACTTGCTCATCTTTTGGCCATTCACCGTCAACATATTGGAGTGAATCCAATATCGGACCGGGGGTTTTCCATTGGCACCCTGAGCCTGGGCGATCTCGCATTCATGGTGGGGGAATTTCAGATCCATCCCGCCTCCATGGATGTCGAAGGTTTCGCCCAGATATTTGGTGCTCATGACGGTGCATTCAATATGCCAGCCTGGAAAACCTTCGCCCCAGGGCGAAGGCCATCGCATGATATGTTCAGGGGAGGCTTTCTTCCATAAGGCAAAGTCGCGCTTGTCTCTTTTTTCTTCCTGGCTGTCCAGGGCGCGACCGCTTTCCATCAGTTCTTCAATGTTACGCCCGGACAGCGTTCCATACGAATTGTGGTTTAGTTCATTATATTTTTTGACATCAAAGTAAACGGAGCCATTGGCAACATAGGCCAGTCCATTTTTGATCAATTCTTCGGTGATGCTGATCTGCTCGACAATGTGGCCGGTGGCCGTGGGCTCAATGCTGGGCGGGCGCATGTTAAACTGGCGCAGCACGGTATGAAAATCTTCGGTGTAGTGCTTGACAATTTCCATTGGTTCAAGCTTTTCCAGACGTGCTTTTTTGGCGATCTTATCTTCACCTTCATCTGCGTCACTTTCTAAATGACCCACATCGGTGATGTTGCGTACATATCGGACCGTGTATCCAAGGAAGCGAAGGTAGCGGGAGATCGTGTCAAACGTTAAAAAGGTGCGGCTGTTGCCCAGATGAACATAATTGTAAACCGTGGGACCGCAGACATACATGCCCACAAACCCAGGAGTAATGGTTTCAAACTTTTCTTTTTTTCCGCTAAGCGAATTCGTGACAGTGATCGGATACTTTTCGTACAGCTTCATGCAATGAATAATCGGGCGAAGCTACTAAAAAGTAGGGGATGTTCCAGTACCGGTTGTTAGAAGGCGTTCACAGAAGAGCGGTCATGAAAATCAAAAACGGAAAGCTTCATGCCCAGAAACAGTTCGTGTGTATTGAACTGTGTACCAACGGATCGGTTGGTCGGCAACTCAAAGGTATAGCCCAGCCGATATTTGTCGCTGAAATTGGTTTGAAGGATAACTCCATACGAATTAAAGTTACGTGTGAACAATCCCGCGGAGTGACGTTCGTTTAAGACGAAGTTAAAATTCAAATCTACCGACAGGGGTGAGCCACCCACTGCCCGTAAAAGCGTGGCTGGTTTTAGCCGGATGTTTTCATTCAGAAAGATGACATAGCTTCCGAAAAAGTAAAAATGCTGTTGATAGAGTTCAAGCTCCTGCGATCCATTGCTATCGGTGACATCAATGGTAGTACCTAATAACCGGGGAACAGAAAGCCCCAGTAAATAACGATCTGAGCGCAAAATGACACCGGCACCTACATTGGGTTTGGTCACATTTTCGTTGGCCAAGAATACGGGATCATTTTGATCAAAGGGATTGATCTTGTCTACGTTGGATCGAAAGTTGACCATGCCGGCCTGCATGCCAAAGCTGAGGCTTTTGCCATCCAATTTTAGCTTGTACGCAAAAGCTGCCTGGATCTCTGTGTTGGCCACGCTGCCGATTTGATCACGCACCACAAGCAGGCCTGCACCCAATCGGTTTTCCAGTAGGGAGAGGTGTCCATTGAAATTGAAAGTGGTGGGATTGCCGTCAAATCCGGCCCATTGATGGCGATAGGCTACCGAGAGGTTTAGATTATCGTTGATCCCTGCATAAGCCGGGTTAAGCACCATGGGATTGTTCAGATACTGAGAGTAGAGGGGATCTTGCTGGGCTGCCAGCTTCAGACAAGCCGCCAGCCAGACGATGAGAAAAACAGGTAACGATTTATTCATGGGCTCTGACTCTTCTTTGGTATAAAGATACACAATTTGTAAAAAGCGGGCATCCCTGAAATAGGGGATATTGTTTGGGTGGCTGAGATCTAGTTCTTCAAAAGCAAATATCCGGTTAACGGTTCACGTCCGCTGGTGAATACGACTCTATAAAAGTATGTACCCGCGGGCAATTTTTTTCCATGGTCATTGATTCCCTCAAATCTGCGAGTGGAATTGTCATAATTTTCAACTTCAAATACTTTATCACCCCATCGCGAAAAAACGGTAACCCGGTTTTGGGGCTCCATGACTTCGATATTAGGGATGCGCAGGAATTCGTTCAACGTGTTGCCATCTGCAGAGATGGCATTGTAGACCACGATTTCGCCCTGTACCGTCACGGTGAGGGTGGCCTGCGTACACGCGCCCAGCAAGTCACAAATCTCGATCACGAAACTTTCAGTACCGACAAATGCGATACCCGTGTAGTCGATCACCAGATTACCGTTACTAAACGAAACTTGCGCCCCGCTGCCTGGGGGTGTCACTACCCGAAATGTACTCGGGTCTAAGTTGCCGTCAGGATCATTAAAAGTGACGGATACCACGGCCGATTGTTGCGAGAGCACCGAAGTGATATCCGCGGTGATCGAGGGAGCCTGATTGGTGGCAAATACAATCGTTGCGACTTGAGTAGCATCGATGGCGTTCGTGCGGTCAATATCACGTACGGAGAAGACAAAAGTTCGGTTCAGATTTTTGGAGCGACCCTGCGCACCTCGTCCTCCCGCGCTGGTTCCGGTGTACCGATATTGAATAGCTCGCAAGGCTTGTTGATAAACTGCGACAGATGCCTTGCCTGTCAGTGTAAATCGGCCAGTACTTCCATCAAAAGATCCAGAAATACCACTGCCGACCGGTGCTGTAAAGGCAAACACATCTTTCCCCGATTCATAGGGGATTACCTGAACCGTAGCGCTGACTATTTGATCGCTATCACCATCCGCCAATACCAATGCTGGGCTGATAGATACAAAACTTGCTGAGCCGCCTTGGACTTGCGTTTCTCCGGTGCCACCATTCACGGTAGGAGGCGGATTGGTGTTTATCAAATACTTGAATACACCACCTGCTGTTCCGGCCAGTACATCCAGGTCTCCATCGTTATCATAGTCTGTAAAAGTACACTGCGCTTGCGTTTCACGAAGGGTTGGAAACAAGTCAATCGCAGCGCCAAAGATCGGGCTTGAACTGGTGCCCGTATTTTCATGAAAAAATACTTGATCAGGGTCACTCGAATCTGTGAACACATCGAGATCACCATCACCATCTACATCAACAAACTGGATGCCCGATCCATTGGGAGCGGGTAACCCTTGTAACAAATTCTCTGCTCCGCTGGCCAAAATAAACGAAGCCGAAGCCGAGGTGCCCGTATTTTTTAGATATCGAAAACCGCCACTACCATCATTATAAGCTATGTCCCAATCGTTGTCATTGTCCAGATCTGTAAATGACAAGGGATACTCTAGGGGTGGCAGATCGGGAAGAGTGGTGAGTGGGTGACCCGGGGGAGAACTGTACGTGCCGGAAGCCTGATCGTAGACGTGGTAGTAAGAAAAACCATCCGTGAGACTAAACAAATCGATATCCCCATCTTTGTCAAAGTCGATGGGATAGGCTAATTCGCCTGAGCCAAGCAATGAAGAAAATGGATTGGTAATTGGTTGAACGTTTCCTCCGCTCAACGAGTAAAAACGGTTTATTGACACATAGGCTTCTTCAAATCCGTCATAATACACGCCCGATGTCATCAACACTCGTGTTCCGTTGTTCAGAAAATTACCTACGGCCACGCGTCCGTTAGATTGTGTGAAGATACCTGAAAGAGGGTTGGCGAGCCCTATGCGTGGAATAAAATTAGGGGCAGTAGCCGAGCCGGTGTTTTCGAGGTAATAAATCTGGCCTGATGTTTCATCTTCGGCTGTCTTGGGATCATCAGAAATAGTTTCCCCCACAATGGCGTCCAAATCACCATCATTATCCCAATCCACTACCTGCGGAGTAGCATATGATTCAAAAAAGAAATTTTCAAACGGATTAGTCGAGTCCGTTACTTCGATAAATGTCACATTGTCGCCCGAGTTTCTTAGGTATCGCAAAGTGCCCCCACCTGCGCCACCGACCACAGCATCTTTATCACCATCACCATCCAAATCACCAAAGGTAAATGCAGGCTGAACCTCGGCATTGACCGTGCCTGGCAATGAGAAAGGCTCCTGTACTAATGAAGAGGCCACATCGCGGTAATGGCGAAATTGTGGAAAGGGTGTAAAAGCACTTCCGCCAATAAACACCTGTATGCCTGTTCCTGAGTTGTTGTCAAAATCCACAAAACTGATGCGTGCACCCTGTAGGTTGTTAAAATCATCAAGAGGATTGCCGGCTTTGGTGGTTGCATTCCATGCTCCCGTTTGCTCTGTAAAAACACCCCCATCGTTTCGATAATAACGAACTTTACTTCCGTTGCTGCCGACAAATAAATCCAAATCGCTATCACCATCGAAATCAAACATGGCAGGCGATGAGTTGAGGCCGACAAAAATGCTGGCAAAGGGATCGCTGCCCAATTCGCGGGCCGGGGAGAAACGTGGAGTGGATCGCCCGCCTTCGTTAATAAATAACTCTACATCGCCCCCCGCGCTACCGACTAGCAAATCAAAATCATTATCGCCATCAAAGTCCACCACGTGCGGAACCGGAAATATATATTGATCAATTGGCTCCGGCAAAGGATTAAAAGCCCTGCGCTGTTTTTCAAAGGGCCCAAGTGTTGTCTGGGCATGTACGTGAGTGAAGCCGAGAAAAACTGCAAATCCCGCGGCAATAACAGCTTTTCGCCACGCACTACTCATACTACCCATCCGCTGCACGGTCTCCGCAAAACGTCTAAAAAGGCGTTTGCGCTGGCGCCTTGAATTTCCTTTTGCCAACTTGCGCTTGAGCGATACTACCAGCACATGGTGCAGCCGCGCAGATGCCGGAAACGAAGAAGGGTGGTAACTCACCATACTTGGTATTTTAACAGATTAAATTTACAAAAATAAACCGAGCTATCCGATGTCTGCTACTCAAATAATTCCCAAAGACCAGATAGCATTTGTGGACGTGTGGCCCGGGCGGGGAAAAGCGTGGGAAGCTGACATCCGACAGTTGTGGGACACGCACCGTGAAGCACGGGAGATCGGGTCTGTGGACAAGCGCATTGACTCTGCCGTGATGATATTGGTGGCCGCTGGCAGGGTGGTAGGGCTTTCTACAGCCTACGCACGACAGGTTGGCTTACTCAACCACAACTGGTTGTATGAATTTCGAATTTTCATCGCCCCCCATGCACGGCAGCCCGGGTTGGATGCCAAATTGATACAGGAGTCGGTTTCCATTCTTGAACAATCGGCTCAAACTGATCCGCACAAGCCTATAGGTGTGCTGGCGCAACTTCAAAATGAAAAGTTGATGCAATCGCCTTCGGCCACGCCTATATTACGTCTCGCTCCATTTTATCTGATCGGCTATACTTCAAAGGGTTATCCGATTCGCGTATTGTATTTTGATGGCGCAAGCATTTGATCTCAACATGATTATTCCATACCAGATATCGAGTAACCAACAGATACCAAACGTGCAACTGGTACCCAATCCCTTGTTTGTAAAAGTACTGGACGACAGAATAGTGGGTTCGGTGGGCGCACAAGTCGTTTACGTTCGTCAAGTGCGATGCGAGCTTTGGAAAATCGAACTACTCGTGTTGCCGGATTACCGCAGAAGGGGCCATGGCACAGAACTTTTGGACCATGCCTGCTGCATACTGGAGACCCAGTCGCCTACACATGTGAAAGGATTGTTCTTATTGGTGGGCGATATGGATTTACAACAACAAAAAAAGGAAGCTATCTGGCCGAGGCTGAATTTTGTGTATTTGGGCAATACAGGTAGTGGGGCGCATATTCGGGTCCGATATTTCAGGCACCAACCTCCTTCGCCAACCTTCCAGCCAGTTGTGCAATAGTGGGATACTCCCAAAAAAGGAGTGGGTTGACTTCGATTTTCAGACGCTTTTCGAGTTCATCCACCAAGTGAATGGCGTGCATCGAATCAAGCCCAAGATGACCAAAGTTAACATCAACAGGAATGTTTTCCGTTCGGTCACTTACTAGCTCTGCCACTAACTCCCGCATCAGGGCTTCTACGTTTTCTTTGCTCATGTTTGTGTTACCATTAACGATTGAATACTTCGGACACTTAAGTTGGGCCGCCACACCGGAGCCGACATCACGCGAAATGATTTTTTCTTTACTACATGCGAGAGCACAGCTGAAAACTCCAGACGTGCCAGCCAATCGCCCAGACAATAGTGTGCGCCATGACTAAACGCCAAATGTTTAGAGAAATCCCGATCAAGGGAAAACCGATCGGCTTCTTCATAGACCGACTCATCTCGGTTGGCGGAAGCCAGGCAAATCGTCAGTGAATCACCCTTGGCGATTTCTGTTCCAGCAATAGTTGTATCCCGGGTAGCATAGCGAGCCACCAATTGCGCAGGCGGATCGAAACGAAGACACTCTTCTACAGCAGAAGAAATGCGCGTGGGATCGGCAGCCAGTTTCGGCAAAAAGTCACGAGTGGAAAGATGCCACACGCCATGACAAATTAAACTGGCGGTAGTCTCTACACCAGAGATAAATAAGAAAAACAAGTTGGATAAAAGGTCATAGCGTGAAACGCCATCAGGCAGCGGATGCCTGATCAACTTGCTGATAAGGCTATCATCTGGAGCTTGTTCTTTAGCTTCTATCAGTTGTTGGAAGTAGGCAAGAAAAGCATTCGCGGTTTCTTTCACGACTGACAGATTTCGAAAACTCAAGTATAAATCAAAAGCCATAATCATTTTATGGGATAACTGCTCCAACTTCTTGAAATCTGCTTCGGGAATGCCCATGACATCGCACATGACCTTAGCCGGCAACTGCATGGCAATGGGGGCCAGATCAAACAAGGAATCGGATGGCCACAGATGTATGATGTTTTCTTCGATGACGGTACCGATCGATAATGTGTTCCACTCAGCACTGATAAATTTTCTCAGCGCCTGGTGGTAGTGGCCATTTTGAAAAACCAAAAAGGGTGAAACGGCTTTCAGAATTGACTGAAAGACATCATACCGTTCAGGAAATTCACTGGCTCCGCGTTCCAACCAGCGCAGCCGGTTACCATTTAAGAATGAGGTATCTTTTAGTACAGCTCGAATATCTGAATAGCGGGTCACAATCCAATCGCCACTAGGGGCTGGATACAAGCCGGGGTACGCTCGAAGTGAGCGGTACATGGGGTAAGGGTCCTCTAT
Organism: uncultured Ohtaekwangia sp.; assembly: GCA_964439205.1. GTDB lineage: Bacteria > Bacteroidota > Bacteroidia > Cytophagales > Cyclobacteriaceae > ELB16-189. The sequence goes on along the minus strand of CAYTNM010000010.1, from coordinate 44,116 downwards.
GACGGAGGAACGAAAGGGCGTCCACAATGATGCAGGCCAATCACTCATTTTGCGAACTTATTAACTTCCTCCGCTTGTTGTTACTTCTTTAGCCATTATATTCGAAATTTATGAGTTTACTCCCATATGAAAGGCATTGAAATTGTCATTATCCTGCTGGCCGTTGTGACTGCTTTGGCGCAGGTAACGGATAAGATCAAAATTCCCTATCCTATTTTGTTGGTAATCGTAGGTATTGGTATTGGATTTCTTCCGGGGCTTCCCTCCATTTATATCGATCCTGACCTCGTATTTTTGGTTTTTTTACCCCCGGTACTTTATGCTGCGGCCTGGACAACCTCCTGGCCAGACTTTAAAGCAAACAGTCGCCCTATAGGTCTGCTGGCGGTAGGTTGTGTATTGTTTACCACGACCATGGTAGCAGTGGTAGCTCACTATTTTATTCCTGGGTTTGGATGGGCAGAATCGTTTATTTTAGGAGCTATTATTTCCCCACCCGATGCGGTAGCAGCCACCTCGGCTACCAAAGGGCTGGGGATGCCCAGAAGAATCATCACCATTTTGGAAGGTGAAAGCCTGGTCAATGATGCTACTGGTCTGATTGCCTATCGATATGCTATCGGGGCTGCTGCCACCGGCACGTTTATCTTTTGGTTGGCCAGTTTTAATTTTTTGTATGTTGCCATAGTCGGGATCTTGATTGGCCTGGTGATTGGCCTGGTGATTAAGTGGGTTCACAAAATCACTCCTAATAATCCCACGACCGATACAGCTCTCACCCTGATTACTCCCTACATCGCCTATCTGGGGGCAGAAGAAATTCATACATCAGGGGTGTTGGCCGTGGTTACCAGCGGTCTTTATTTATCGTGGAACTCCGGAGAAATTTTCTCCCATCAGGTGCGCCTGCAGGCCAATTCTGTTTGGGATACGCTCATTTTTCTATTAAACGGTATCATTTTTATCCTGATCGGACTTCAGTTACCGATGATTTTGAATCATATTCAAAATTATTCTATCACTACCTTGATAGGCTATGGTCTCGTCATCAGCGTGGCCACTATTGTTCTTCGGATTGTTTGGGTTTATCCGGCTACCTATTTGCCCCGCTGGTTAGTTAAACGAATCAGAAGAGACGATCCAGCCAATATCCGGTATGCCAGCATTGTGGCCTGGTCAGGGATGAGGGGGATCGTATCGTTGGCAGCTGCTTTGGCTTTACCCGAAGTGCTGGCCAGCGGTGCGGCATTTCCCAACCGCGACCTGATCATCTTTCTGACGTTTTGTGTAATCTTTTCTACGCTGGTATTGCAGGGATTAACACTCCCGGTCCTCGTCCGTTGGTTAAACGTACAATCCGGCAATGCCGAGCACAAAGAAGAGCAAGAAGCCCGGTTACAATTAACATCGGCAGTGATTGAGCATATCGAAGAAAATTATGCGTTGCTGGAAGACTCTGTCTTAAATCAAATCAAGACCAAATACGAAATCCGGATACAGCGAATCCGAAAAGATCAAATTGAGCAAAAACTTAATAATGATCAGATCAATGAATTACATAGAATTCAACATGAACTTATCCGAATTGAACGTACTTCTTTGCTACAAATGCGAAGAAAGGGACAGATCAGTGAAGAAGTTGTCAGGCGACTGGAATACGAACTGGATTTGGAGGAAACCCGATTGATTCTGGAAAAAGGAGAATAAAAAAACCTTCCCGCGACCGGGAAGGTTTTTCAGTTTGAGGTTTTTTAAAATGCCTTAGCAAAATTCTTCAAAGACTTCGACTAAATGCTGGCCGATCATCTGTGCATTTCTGCCTTCAATGTGATGACGCTCCACAAAGTGAACCAGTTCACCGTCTTTAAAAAGAGCAATGGCTGGCGATGATGGAGGGTAGGGTAGTGTATACTCTCTTGCTTTGGCTACAGCTTCTTTATCCACTCCGGCAAATACCGTTGTTAATTCAGAAGGCTTTTTGGCAGAATTCTGTAAAGCCCATTTGATTCCAGGACGGGCAGCTCCAGCCGCACAACCGCATACGGAGTTGATTACCAATAAGTTAGTTCCTTTTTGGCTATGAAGAGTTTTATCAACTTCCTCAGCGGACTTTAGTTCTTTAAATCCAACAGAAGTTAAATCCTGGCGCATAGGCGCTACAAGTTGTTCGGGATACATATTTGGTCAAGTGTTTAAGATTCGATTTTGCATTTAAAGCCAATGGCTAGTTCACTTACAAAGATACAACCTATTCCATAAAATTTTGGTTCCGCTCATTTAGGGTTTCCAGGCCTACATGAATCCGAGTTCCAATTTGGCCACCTCGCTCATCATATCCTGTGAGTAGGGGGGATCAAACGTGAGCTCTACCTTCACATCATTCACGCCTTCCAGTCCTTTTATTTTTTGTTCCACTTCCACCGGAATCACTTCTGCCGATGGGCACGAAGGGGATGTCAGGGTCATCAGCACATGAACGTTATTTACCGGAAACACATTAATCTCATAGATCAATCCCAGCTCATACACATCTACGGGAATTTCAGGATCGTATACCGTTTTGATGGCGGCCACAATTTTCTCCTTCAGGTCGGGAATGATCACGTCCGATACTCGTTTTTCTTCTATCGTATTTTCTTCGCTCATGATTTTATTTGTACTTGCGTTTGAAAGGCCAGCGCATAGAGTTTGATTTGTTTGATCATGGCCGCAAATCCATTGGAACGTTGGGTGCCAATAAAGCGTTCCATTCCAATCTTATGCATAAAAAACAAATCTGTCTTTAGTATTTCTTCCGGAGTTTGGCCAGAAAATATCCGAATCAACAAACTCACCAGTCCTTTGGTAATGGCGGTATTGCTATCCGCCATAAAAAACAAACGTCCTTTATCTGATCGTGTAGTTAACCACACTTTTGATTGACACCCTTTCACAACATGATCTTCGGTTCGTAGCGCCTCGGGAAAAGGTGGGAGTTTCTGTCCTAACTCCATGATGTAGAACACAGTCATTTCCATATCGCCATCCAGCAGCGAGAATTCATCAACAATTTCATTCTGGAGCGCTTCCGGGGTCATTTCATAAAATTAATAATGCGTTCAATGCCTTCCAGCATCTGATCTACTTCGGCAGTCGTGTTGTAAATTGCAAAAGAAGCTCGTACCGTGCCCTCCAAACCAAACTGCTCCATCAATGGTTGTGTACAGTGGTGTCCGGTGCGGACGGCTACGCCTCTGGCATCCAACATCTGCCCCACATCAAAGTGATGAATGCCATTGATCACAAACGACTGTACACCCACTTTGGTAGAAGAAGTACCGATGAGCCGGACATCTTTGAGCGTCTTCAATCCTTTGATGGTGTATGAAAGCAATTGAAGTTCGTGAGCGGCAATGGCCGCCTTTGAAAAGCGGTTGATAAAATGAACGGCCTCTTTAAAGGCCACCACATCCCCGATGTTAGGGGTACCGGCTTCAAATTTGTAAGGCAGATCGTTATAGGTTGTTTTGGAAAAAGATACGTCTTTGATCATTTCGCCACCACCCATATACGGAGGCATTTGCTCCAAAAGCTGTTTTTTTCCATACAGGATGCCTACTCCCGTGGGGCCATACATCTTGTGGGCTGACAGGCAATAAAAATCACAATCCAACTCCTGAACATTAATCGGTTCGTGGGCAGCGGCCTGAGCCCCGTCAATAAGAATCACAGCACCGGCTTGATGGGCAGCTGCGATCATTGTCTTGATCGGGTTGATGGTTCCCAGGCTATTAGAAACATGATTGACGGCTACCAGTTTTGTTTTGGAAGACAGGAGTTTATGGAAAGTCTCCAGATCTAAGTCACCAACCTCAGTTACCGGAATAACTTTCAACAAGGCACCGGTACGTTCACAAAGCATTTGCCAGGGAACGATATTACTGTGGTGTTCTAACCCTGAAACGATGATTTCATCACCCTGACGGAGAAAGGCATTTCCGTACGAAGTGGCTACCAGATTGATCGCTTCGGTCACGCCTCTGACAAAAATGACTTCCTCCCGATCACGGGCATGGATAAATTGTTGAAGAACATCGCGTGTTTCTTCAAACTCACGCGTTGCTTTTTCGGCCAGCGAATGAATTCCCCGGTGGATATTGGCATTAAATTTTTCGTAATACGCTACCAACGCCTGAATAACCTGTTTTGGTTTTTGACTGGTGGCCGCATTATCAAAGTAGACTAAAGGCTTTCCATGAACGTGCTGATGCAATACGGGAAATTCCTCCCGAATCTTCTGAATATCTAATACAGGGCTATTTACAATATTCATAGGGTGTGTGATAAACGCCCTTGAATCAATTGATCCAGATGCGTTTGAATTCCGGCATGAGATACTCCTTTGATTACCTCTGAGGCAAATGCATAGAGAAGCATACCTTGGGCAGCTTTTTTGGAAATCCCCCGGCTTTGCAGATAAAAGAGAGCTTCCTCATCCAGTTGACCAGAGGTGCAGCCATGAGAACATTTGACATCATCGGCCCAGATTTCCAGCTGAGGCTTGGTATTAATGGTGGCCGTATCTGTCAACAGAATGTTTCGGTTGGATTGAAAAGCATTTGTTTTCTGGGCATGGGGCCTCACAAAAATCTTTCCATTAAAGATTCCCCGGGATTGATCGTTCATAATACCTTTATACAACTCATTGCTCTGTGAGTTAGGCTTTTGATGATCCACAATCGTATGGTTATCAGCGATCGTTTTTTTATTTAACAGATAGAGTCCGTTAAAATTCGATTCGCAAAATTCTCCATCCACCATGATGGAGAAATTATTTCGGATCACTTCACCGTCCATCGTAATGGTACAGGCATTCACGATACTTTTGTCATGCTGCCGGATAACGGTGTTGGCCACTTGATAAGCGCGCCCGGAGTCGTTTTGAATCCGGACATAATTCAGTTTACTCTCCGACTGGCACTCCATCTCTGTTACCTGGGTTTGAAAGAACGGAGACGAACCAGTGGATTGGAATTCTTCCAGCAAGGTTATCTCAGATTGTTGACTGAGGGAGACGACCAGCCGTGTGTGAGATGATCCGGTGGCGATGGCTTCCTGCGAATGAATAATATGAATGGGGTGTTGAATCACGTTGCCGTGAGAAACCCAAATAAATAATCCTTCTCGGGAAGCGGCATCGTTGAGAGCAGTAAAGGGGTCGGATAAAGCCAATTTTCCGAGAATAGGATTTACTTTTTCAGGGTGTTTTTCTAACGCTTCCTGCAAGGACACGATCAGTATCTCTTCTTGTGGAGGCTGATTTGAAATTTGAGCTAGTCTTCCGTTTTGAAAAGAAACAACAACGGCTTCGTGACCTAACCAGGAGGTTATGGTCGGATGAATAGACGAGGGAGCTGCAGAAATTAATTGCTCCGAAGTAAAATTTTTCTCAAGTTGCCGGCTGATGGGCAAAAAGCGATAGTTTTCATTTTTGGATGAAGGCAAAGAGAAATCATTCAGCGTTTCGTTTTTTGAATTTCCAAACAACGAGTGCGTTGCGGCAGCCACTAATGCCTCCTGGAGATTCCCCTGTTTTTGATCAATGGTCATACAACGGCAGTCTCACTTTTAATCCAATCGTACCCTTTAGCTTCCAGTTCCAACGCCAGTTCTTTAGTACCAGACTTCACAATTTTTCCTTTGTAGAGTACATGTACAAAGTCAGGCACAATGTATTCGAGCAGCCGCTGATAGTGTGTCACTACAATGGTGGCATTATTCTTATTTCGCAGTTTGTTAACACCATTGGCCACGATGCGAAGTGCGTCAATGTCCAGACCTGAATCGGTTTCATCTAAAATAGCCAACTTCGGTTCCAGCATAGCCATTTGGAAAATTTCATTTCGCTTTTTTTCTCCACCGGAAAATCCTTCGTTGAGTGAACGGCTGAGTAACGATTGATCGATCTCCACCAGCTTCATTTTCTCTTTCATCAATCCCAGAAATGCTACAGCATCCAAAGGCGCCTGTCCGCGGTGTTCACGGATCTGGTTCAAAGCTGTTTTCATAAAATTGATTGTACTCACTCCGGGAATTTCCACTGGATATTGAAAGGCCAGAAAAATCCCTTCCCGGGCACGTTCTTCAGGGCTCCAGTCTAATAGATTTCTTCCGAGAAAATCAATTTCCCCGGCAGTTACTTCATACTCTTCCCGCCCCGACAGCACGGAGGCAAGGGTACTTTTACCAGAGCCATTGGGTCCCATAATGGCATGGACTTCACCGGCTTTTACGTTTAAGTCAATTCCATTCAGGATTTGCTTCTCCCCAATTTTTGCTTGTAGATTCCTGATATTTAACATTTCACTTGTAATATTTCGGGTTATGTAATGATCCTACTTTCTAACGCTGATAAATTTTCTCATTCATGATCTGATGTAAGGCCAGTGGCTGTGAGGTTTGAATACTTACCCAACACTCCCTTCCAGGGTCAGAGCTAATAACTTTTGTGCCTCCACGGCAAACTCCATGGGCAATTGATTCAGAACCTCTTTAGCGTAGCCGTTCACAATAAGAGCTACGGCAGACTCTTCATCAATTCCTCTTTGCTGGCAATAGAAAATCTGATCTTCACCAATCTTGGACGTGGTGGCTTCATGTTCGACACGAGCACTGGGATTTTCAATATCGATGTACGGAAATGTATGCGCACCACACTGATCTCCCAATAACAAGGAGTCACATTGTGAGTGGTTTCTGGCATTGACCGCGCGTTTCATTACTTGTACCTGGCCACGGTAGCTATTTTGAGATTTACCGGCCGAGATACCTTTGCTGACAATGCGCGAGCGGGTATTTTTGCCAATATGGATCATTTTTGTGCCGGTATCTGCTTGCTGATAATTATTCGTTACCGCTACGGAATAGAATTCTCCAACCGATTCATCTCCTTTTAATACGCAGGAAGGATACTTCCAGGTAATGGCCGATCCTGTTTCTACCTGCGTCCAGGATATTTTAGATCGGTCGCCCGCACATAAACCCCGTTTGGTGACGAAGTTGTAAATTCCTCCCTTACCTTCTTTATCCCCGGGATACCAGTTTTGTACGGTTGAATACTTAATCTCGGCACCTTTCATCGTATACAACTCAACTACGGCAGCATGCAATTGGTTTTCGTCACGCATCGGAGCCGTACAACCTTCGAGGTAGCTGACATACGAACCCTCATCGGCAATGATCAGAGTCCGTTCAAACTGCCCTGTGTTGGCTGCATTGATCCGGAAATACGTTGACAATTCCATGGGGCATCGGACCCCTTTGGGGATGTAGCAAAAAGATCCATCTGAAAATACTGCGCTATTCAGGGCAGCAAAATAATTATCATTGACAGGGACCACGCTTCCAAGGTATCTCTTGATTAAATCGGGGTGCTCTTTTACTGCTTCGCTAAACGAACAGAAGATGATTCCCAATTCACCCAGTTTTTCTTTGAAGGTTGTAGCAACCGAAACGCTATCAATAACGGCATCGATCGCCACTCCGGTTAATCGTTTCTGTTCAGTTAACGAAATCCCCAGCTTTTCAAAAGTCTTGATCAGTTCAGGGTCAACCTCATCCAACCCATTGAGTTGGGCCTTCTTTTTAGGAGCGGAGTAATAAATGATATCCTGATAGTTGATCGGGGGGTAGTGTACGTTGGGCCAACTAGGTTCAGCCATTTTTTTCCATTGACGAAAAGCTTCCAGTCGCCACTCCAGTAGCCAGGCGGGTTCTTGTTTCCGAGCCGATATAAAACGAACGATATCTTCGTTTAAACCCTTGGGGGCTTCATCGACATCCAGTTTGACATTCCAGCCGTGCTCGTACTCTTTTGAAGTGATCTCTTCCAGAACCTGATTGCCTTTGCTCATAGTAGCCTATTTAGACTTGGTATAAATAAACAGACAAAAGTATAACAAAAAGAGCGTTTCAAGGTTCAAAATGCTTTAAAATAAAAGTCAGATATTTTAAAACAGGAGGCTTCTGTCAAGACTCTCCTCAAGCGATATCATGGTCTCTGTTCGTTCAATACCCTCTACTTGTTGCATTTTGTCGTGAAGGACTTCTTTCAGGTGATTGGTATCCCTGCAATGGATTTTTAAGAACATCGAGTAGTTGCCGGTGGTATAGTGAATACTGGTAATTTCCTTTATCTCTTTTAGTTTTGCCAATACTTTTTCGTATAAAGCGCTCTTTTCCAGATATATACCTATGAAAGCCGTAATGTCATATCCAAGTTTGGCATAGTTAATCCGCAAGGTGGTTTTCTCCACAATTCCTGCTTCTTCCATTTTACTCATCCGTACGTGAACAGTTCCTTGTGAAACATGAACTCGTTTGGCAACTTCTGTAAAGGGTTTTTTCGCATCCTGGATTAAGATTTCAAGAATTTTGAGATCGGTATTGTCAATTTTATAAGAGGAAGGCGCTTTTTGACTCATAAATTTTTAATTATTCAGCATAAATGAGTTTTTATTATAAATAATGCAAATAATTTAAAAAAATATTGTAGATTAATCAATACTAATAGACATTTGTTACATCAAATCGCATCTGATTCCGCAAACGAGTGGGCAGCGAAAAATACTGTAGGGTGTTGAAATTGGCAGACATGCCCTCCTGTCTCGGGGGTGAGGAATCAAGGATAAACGCAGGATAATGGGTTGACCACTAAAAAAGAGTTTTCTTTTTGTCCTGTAGCTAACTTCCTCGTGGAGGTTCGAAGCCTTCCCCTACAGCTAAATGGCCTTGGTTCATGCTCATGAGCCAGGGCTTTTTTATTCTGCTATGGGTACACATGTTGATCATAAATTTAGATCAAACGATTGCTAAAGCCTCTTTTTTTTTCGTTGTTTGATCAATTAAACTCCTTGACATATGGCTTCTTTTCCCTGGTTTAAACATTATCCTAAAGGAACTCCGGAAACGATTGGCGCGTACGAGTACCAATCGTTGATTGAGTTGTTTGAAGCTTCGTCCCGCAAATTTGCTGATCGGGTGGCTTTCGAAAACTTTGGAAAATCTATGACGTTTGCCGAGGTTGATCGGCTTTCCAATCACTTTGCTGCGTATTTACAAAACGAGTTGAAGCTAAAGAAGGGAGACAGGATTGCTATTCAGATGCCTAACCTTCTGCAATTTCCAATTGCATTCATCGGATCACTGAAGGCCGGGTTAATCGTAGTTAACACGAACCCGCTCTACACGCCCCGCGAAATGGAACATCAGTTTAATGATGCCGGTATCAGCGCAGTGGTAATTGTGGCCAACTTTGCGCATAATCTGGAACAAATCGTTTCCAAAATTCCAGCTAAGCATATCATTGTTACTCACATGGGTGATATGTTAGGTACCCTCAAAGGTGCTTTGGTCAATTTTGTGGTCAGGCGAATCAAGAAAATGGTTCCGGATTTCCATTTACCCACGGCCATTTCGTTTAAATCGGCATTGGCCAAAGGAGCAAACCTTTCGCTCCAAAAACCATCGGTAGCGATCGAAGATATTGCGGTTCTACAGTATACAGGGGGCACAACAGGAATCTCGAAAGGAGCTCAACTGTCTCATCGCAACATCATTGCTCACAACATGATGATTACGGAATGGTTCAGACCGATCATGAGTACGGATCAGCAGGATATCATCATTACGGCTTTGCCGCTCTACCACATATTCGCATTGACCGTGAACGGTGTGCTCATGTACTCCCAGGGAGTAAAAAGTATTTTTATTACCAACCCCCGCGACATACCAGGTTTTGTAAAGGAATTAAAAAAGCATAAGTTTTCGATCATCACCGGAGTAAACACATTATTTAACGGCTTAATGAATAATCCGGAATTCAGAACCTGTGATTTTTCTTATTTGAAAGGTTCCATTGGTGGGGGCATGGCCGTTCAGGATGCGGTGGCCAGCGAATGGGAAAAAGTAACAGGCAAGCCATTAGTGGAAGGCTATGGATTAAGCGAAACCTCCCCGGTGCTTTGTTGCAATCCGTTAGATGGAGGTCATCGCAGAGGAACGATTGGTGTACCCATGCCCGGAACGGAAGTTGCAATTTTTGATGATGATGGAAATCAGTTGCCTCAGGGCGAGACGGGCGAGATTTGCGCTCGCGGGGCTCAGGTGATGAGGGGATATTGGCAAAAGAATAATGAAGGTGTGTTTTTTGGAACAGACTGGTTCCGCACGGGTGATATTGGTTACATGGACACCGAAGGTTTTTTCAGGATTGTTGACCGTAAAAAAGACATGATCAAGGTTTCGGGTTTCAATGTCTATCCAAATGAGATCGAAAATGTATTGGCGGGTCATCCAAAAGTATTGGAGGTAGCGGCCATTGGAATTGCTGATGCCAAATCCGGTGAAGTGATCAAGGCATTTATTGTAAAGAAGGACCCATCGCTGACGGAAGACGAACTAAAGAGATTCGCCCACGAAAATATGACTAATTATAAAGTTCCCAGGTATTTTGAATTCAGGGATGAGTTACCAAAAACCAACGTGGGTAAAATTCTGCGCAGAGCGCTTAAAGAGCAGGAGTCAGCAAAAGCTGCCTGACGGTCTTTACCAAATTGTTGTGTTTTTAACAAACAAATAACCATTCATTAGTACTAACGAAACCACGGAGCCATCTGTGGTTTTGTTCTTTGTACCAATGAATCTGCTTTTCATTACTCAGGAGGATTATCTGGCGGGGTCAAGTTATTCGGTTTCTTATCTGACAAGAGGACTGGCTGATCGCGGGCATCAGGTTTACTTGTTGGCGCAGGAGGATTCGTTTTTACACGGTCTGGTCAAAGATCATCCACGCGTTAATTTTATTCCGTTTACGATTCGTTCGCGATTTGATATTGATGCCATGAAATACCTACGCGACATCGTGCTTCAATACGATATCCAGGTAATCAATGCTCAATCCACAAAAGATAGGTACATAACTGTTTTGGCGCGTTGGTTTTTTAGGCTAGAGGTATTGATTTTCCATACCCGCAGACAACTGCCGATGAGCGTGGGTGGATTTTTCCAAAATCTGGTGTATGTGCAGGGAACCGATCGGATTATTGCCGTGAGTCAAGGGATTAAAGATGCTCTTTTAAAAAAGGGGATTCCTTCCAATCATGTGGAAGTCCTTTACAACGGATTGCCCAGTGAAAAATTTATCAGTCCGGCTATTGATAAAACTGCTCTTAAATCCCAGCTTGGCATTCGTGAATCCCTCCCGGTGATCGGTTGTATTGCGAGGCGAAAGCATCAGGATCAATTGCTTAGATCTCTGGATCTGCTTAAAAGACCTGTCAGTGTAGTTTTAGTTGGGCTATCGGAGGATGAGTCGTATCGATCGATCATTCAATCGCATCAATGGCCCCATCAGGTAATTTTTGTAGAAGGTGTTACAGGCGCAGAGGCGCTTAAGTATCTCCAGATATTTGATTTATTTGTTTTATGTTCCACCAGCGAGGGGTTATCTCAATCTCTGTTAGAGGCCATGTATGCCCGTGTGCCAGTGATTGCCACACGTGCTGCCGGGAACATTGATTTAATTCAATCTGGTCAAAATGGATTGCTTTTTGAAAACAATGATTTGCCAGGTCTTGCCATCCAGATGGATAGGCTACTAACAGATCAAAAACTGCGGGAACACGTAATGAAGGGCGGTTTTATTACTGCTTCCGATACTTTTTCCATCGAAAGAACAATCCGGTCCTATGAAAGTTTCTTCCGGAGCTTGCTATCTTCGCACGAAAGTAAACGACATGTTGCGAAAAATAGCCCCGCTTTTCCTGCTTCTTCTTTGGATTAGTTTATCATCGTATCAGCCATTTTTTTCCCAGGAGGCCCTGGAAGAACCCTATGATTCTTTGCTCTATCCGGAGGAAAAGCACTTCAGAAATTTACGACAGTTGACCTTTGGGGGAGATAACGCAGAAGCGTATTGGAGTTTTGACAGCAAGATGGTCAGCTTTCAATCGAACTACCTGCAATGGGGTCTCGTCTGTGATCAGATCTTTTACATGCCGGTTGAGGGGATGGATCTTCGTCCGAAAGGGACTAAACCTCCGCTCATCAGCACAGGGCTCGGTCGCACGACTTGTTCTTTTTTTATGCCAGACAACAAGCATATTTTGTATGGGTCGACTCACCTGGGAGGAAAGGATTGTCCGAAAGACCCGGGACGCGCTCCAGGCGGGAAGTATCTCTGGCCCATCTATGACAGCTATGATATTTTTGTAGCTGATTTAAAGGGCAAGATCAAGAAGCAATTAACCAAAACGGCTGGCTACGATGCTGAGGCGACCGTATCTCCCAAAGGTGATAAAATTGTGTTTACTTCCATGCGGGATGGTGATTTAGAATTGTATACCTGCGACATCAATGGTAAAAATGTTAAGCGTATAACGTTCGAGCTAGGATATGACGGAGGTGCATTTTTCTCGCCTGATGGAAAGAAACTTGTGTTTCGTGCTTCACGCCCCAAAACGGAAGAAGCCAAAAAAGAATATCTGGATTACCTGAAACAGGGTTTGGTGGCACCTACCGAAATGGAATTGTTTACGTGTAATGTAGATGGAAGTGATTTAAAGCAATTGACTCAGTTAGGAAAAGCCAATTGGGCACCCTTTTATCATCCTTCCGGAAAAAAAATAATTTTTAGCTCCAATCACAAGAGTGCCCGGGGGTTTCAGTTTAATCTTTTTATGATTAATGAAGATGGAACCGGGCTGGAGCAAATCACCTACGATAAAGTTTTTGACTCATTTCCCATGTTTTCACCGGATGGAAAAAAGATCATTTTTTCCAGCAACAGAAATAATAACGGTTCGCGGGACACCAACCTCTTTGTGGCAGAGTGGGTGGATTAAAACGAATCAGCTATTCGGAAGCTCGCTCCTGATAGCCCCTGATGTAATCCACTACCAGTTCTGGTGGCGATTGTTTAGAATCGGTGGGAGAGGGGTGTAGCTCGTAGATATTTAACATCAGCTGCATGTCATAGGCAGGAGATTGGGAAATGGACCGAACCAATTGATTGTTAAGAAAAAACCGGACCTCTTCAGGTTTCCATTCAACTGCGTAAATATTAAAGTGATCCGCTGCTATTTCAAACCGGTCTTCAAAGAATTGATCTGTTAAATCATCATCGCCAAATGGATGTATTCCGTATCCATTGATGCAGCTATTGTTGGAAACATTTTTCCCCTTTAGCTCCATGATGCATATTTCTCCGGATTTTTCAGGAACATCTTCGAAACCAATCAGCCAGAAAGCGGCTACATGATTGCTTCCAATTTTGGCTTTTGCTCGTATCTCAAAATACCCATACTGAGGTGTATAGAGCTTTAACATCTTTTGCTCTTCCCGAACCCGGCAGGCACTATTAAACCGATGCTGACCGTTTGGTGAACCCAACGGACCACTGTAGACACCTGTTTGAATGGATGAGCATTTAACCTCACCGTTAAACTCCGGACACCAGGGCGCTTGCTCTGGGGTAATGGTTAACGTCAATTGGCCCTCTGCAATTTTGTATGAAGGTTTTGACTTCTCCTTTGAACTCCAGTGGGGGAGATAGTATGGAAACCAACGGCTCGTATTTATCTCCGGAGATGTAAAATTCTCATCAAAAACTAACCGGTAGCCATCCCTTTTAGCTGGATTTGGCGGGAAGTCAAGATGCTGCTGATTCGTCATCATGAACACGAACAGACCAATTAGAAGATTTACAAACGAACCGGACAATAGTACAACGGTTGATCCCTCTAGAACAGATTTTCGATTCCAAAGAATTTCTCCAGAATAATCACCACTGACAAAACTCCCAGCAAAATCGGAGCGATCCATTTGATTGTGAGGTGCAAATAATTTCGCACACGGGAAGTCATGTAGGTATCATTGCCCTGTTTTAACTCGGCATCCATGTTGGCAAGCCCCCAACGTCTGCCAATAAAAATACACATGATACATCCCCCCACGGTCAGGCAGATATCGCTCATGTCGGCAATAAATGTCAGAAAATCCTGACCTTTATAAAAAGTAAGTTTATTTAACCACGGGATCATTCCCATGCTCATCATGCTGGGCAAGCCGCAGATAAAGATAATGGCCGCCATCAGCCACACCACCGCTTTCCTGTTTATTTTCTTTTGATCTACCAGATAGGCTACCGGAACTTCCAAAAGAGAAATGGTGGAGGTAAGGGCGGCAAAGCACACAAGCAGAAAGAATGAACCTCCAATGATTCTACCTAAAATTGGTCCCATTTCCTGGAATATCTGAGGAAGCACCACAAAAATCAAGGGAGGACCGGACGTACCTATTTCCTGAGGGTTGATGTTGAGTTTATAAGCTAGAAAGTGTACCAGAGGGAATACCATCAACCCTGAAAAGAAAGCGACTGATGTATCGGCTAATGAAATCACAGCAGCGGAAGAGGTGATATTCTCTTTTTTACTCAGGTAGGAGCCATAAGTAATCAGGGCTCCCATACCCAGGGAAAGTGAAAAGAATGCTTGTTTCAAACCATCGACTACGGTTTGTACTTTCAGCTCGCTAAAATCGGGAACCAGGTAAAACTTAACTCCCGAAAAGGCATTGGGTAGTGTAAGACTGTAAATGATGATGCCCAAAAGAATAACATAGAGTGAAGGCATCATGATCTTGTTGGAAGCTTCGATGCCTTTTTGAATACCCTGCGAAACGATGATGGCCGTAAGCATCATGAAAACCAAGGAGAAAATCAGATTGGAATTTGAAAGGCCGGTCAGGCTACTGACATCCAGAATATCATTCACATACGAACCAAAAAAACCTCCAAAATCCTGCTGACTTAATAAGTCACCGAAAGAAATATGAAGAAAGTAGCCAAACGCCCACCCGGCTACCACATTGTAGAACGACAAAATCAATACACCGGCAATGATTCCAAACAGACCAAGGTATCCCCACTTTTGGCCACCTAGTTTGGAATAAGATCCGAAAGCATCACTGTTGGCGGAACGTCCAATGGCAATTTCACCCACCATCACCGGATAACAGAGTAGAAAAATGCAACATAAATACACCAGCAAAAAAATGGCCCCACCATTCTCGCCAGCGAGGTATGGAAATCGCCAGATGTTACCCAGCCCTACAGCGGAACCTGCTGCCGCCAGAATAAACCCAATCCTTCCCGAAAAATTACCTCTGCTTGCCATTTGATCTTAGTTAAAGACCGAAAAATAGACTTTAAACCAAAACAATCAAAAATTCGTTAGTTAAGTATGTCGAATTACTTAATGTAAATTGGGCATGATGAGGAATGGTTTTTGCTGGAAAAGTGAAATAATTTCCCGATATTGAATGCATCTCTTTTTAAGTTGAACTATGGATCGAAAGAAGCTATCAACCCAGGAAAAAGCACTTCAAATCAACCTCTCCCGAGCTATCTATGGTTCTTTTGCGGAGATTGGCGCAGGACAGGAAGTAGCCGCAAATTTTTTTAAGGTCGGAGGCGCTTCGGGCTCGGTAGCTAAAACGATGTCGGCCTACGATATGAAATTCAGTGATGCCATCTATGGCCAATGCGAACGATACGTCTGTGAAGACCGACTTATCCAAATGCTGGATCATGAGTATGGCCTATTGCCGGAGCGGCTGGCTCACCGGATTCACGATACCAGGTTTTTTGCATTTGCCGATACGGTAGAGGCCTTAAACTATGAGCGGACGAATCAAGGCCAGGGATGGATCGGGCTTCGGTTTCAGTTACGCCCTCAAAGCGAGCCTAATGAGTGCGTTATTCATGTAAAATTGCACGACAACGATCCTTTGCAACAACAAATTGCTCTGGGTACGGTAGGCGTGAACATGATTTACGGCTGCCACTTCATCAGCGATCCGGAGGAAATTATGATGTCGCTGCTGGATGGATTAACGACACGCAGAATAGAGATTGATATGTTCCGGGTCAGTGGTCCGGATTATGCTCACGTGGATAACCGGTTAATGGCATTGAAGCTGGTTAAGAATGGATTGACCAAAGCAGCTATGTTTGGTCCGGACGGTACGGTCATGCAACCTTCAGAAGTTCTTTACAAAAAGAATGTTTTGGTTCTTCGAGGCCGTTTCCGACCGGTAACTCATGTCAACGTAGACATGCTTTTAACATCCCGAAGACAATTTAAAAAAGAAGCTGATGTAGATAAGAGCAAGATCGTTGTATTAACCGAGCTCACCTTGAATGATCTTAGTCCGGATGGAAAAATTGATGAACGCGACTTTTTGCACCGGGCAGATATCATCTGTTCGCTGGGGCAGACGGTGTTGATCTCCAATTATTTTGAATACTACCGGTTGGTTGATTATCTCTCTAAAATTTCCCGGGGTAAAAAGATAGGTTTGGTTTTGGGTATTTACGCCCTTCAGAAAATTTTTGAAGAGAAGACCTATGACAATATTCGGGGCGGAATCCTTGAAAGCTTTGCCTCATTGTTTGGGACAAACGTGATTCTGTACATCTATCCGGCCTGGAAAAAGGAAGGTGGTCAATTGTTTACGCTGAAAGATTTTGAGGCTCAACTCCCCGAAAATCTCAAGCACTTGTTTCGGTATTTGTTGGATAACAATAAGTTAAAGGACATTACGGATGCTAACATTAATAACCTTCACATTATATCGGATCATGTGCTGGCCATGATCAAAAAGGGCGAGATGGGATGGGAAAAATTTGTTCCTACCAAAGTACGGGATGCCATTATTGAGCAAAACCTCTTTGATTATCCGCTGCAAAAAGAGATACCCGCAGTGTAAGACTATTTGAATTATAGCTTCCCTTCCGTTTTCATTCTCGAAAAATAAGACTTCGCCTCTTTCATCACTTTTGGTGCCAGAATAAAACCGGAAACCATGGTAGGGATGGCCATCAAAGCATAGGCAATGTCAATGATGTTCATAACCGTATTCATGGAGACAATAGCTCCGAGAATGATCGTGGCGAGATAAAAGTAATTGTAATAACGTGCGGGCTTCACTCCGATTAAAAAAGAAAGCGCTTTGTTTCCATAGTAGCTATATGAAAATAACGAGGTGATGGCAAAAAAGAAGGCACACGTTAGCAATAGATACTTACCTACGCCTGGCATTGCTTGATTAAAAGCGTTGGCTGTCAAAGAGGCTCCTTGCGGCTGGCAATCAACAATAGGCGATTGCCATACACCTGTTACCAAAATAGCCAGACCTGTAAGTGTACAGACCAATAAGGTATCAATAGCCGGGCTCATCATAGAGACCAAACCCTCCCGAACAGGTTCTGAACTTTGAGAGGCGCCCAGCGCCATCGGTGCAGTGCCTATACCAGCTTCATTGGAAAACGATGCTCTTCGTACCCCCAGCATAATCAGCCCGCCCAACACGCCTCCAAATAATGGATTGTTGCATGTATTGTAATAGGATGCCTGAAAAGCATCTGAAATGATCAACGCTAAATAATGAGGTACCTCGGAAGAATAAATGACTAAGATACTGACCACGGAACCAAAATAAATGATAATCATCAGGGGCACCATTTTTCCGGCCCAAACGCCTATCCGTTGAATACCGCCAATAATAACAATGGCAGAGATGATCGTGAGAACGAAACCAATACCCAACTTCAGGATATTCACATTAAATCCAGCTACTGAAAAAGACATGGCTTTCACTTCTGGCGATTCGATACCAATATCAATGATTACCTGAGTTAATTGATTCGCCTGAAAGATTGGTAAACACCCAATCATGGTGCATAAACAAAACAATACGGCCAAAGGGCGCCATGCCTTTCCCAACCCTTCGCGGATAACATACATGGGCCCGCCTTGCACGACACCTTCTGAATCTTTACCCCGATACATCACCGATAGCGTACTGGTGAAAAAGTTAGATGACATCCCTACAAAAGCCGTTACCCACATCCAGAATAGTGCACCCGGCCCTCCCAGACTGATGGCGGCTGCTACTCCGGCAATATTTCCCATGCCGACTGTAGAGGCCAGCGCTGTTGACAGTGCCTCATACGGACTGATTTGTCCGGGGTCGTTGGGGTTATGAAATTTTCCTTTCAGGATAGCAAAGGCGTGAAATATATATCGGTAATGAAGGAGCCTGGAATAGAAAAAAAAGTAAACACCCCCCAGAATCAAAAGAAACAAAATAGGTGTCCAGATACCGGAAGCTAAGCTGTTGATGAATTCACTCACGCCCACAAGGTTTGATTATTAAAGCGTTAAAAGTAGTTAATAAGAGATGTTATGCCAAACGAGTGAATGACCTGATACGTCCTATTCTGAAGGGAACATGAAACACTTTGATGGAAAGTTGATGATCTGATTTCATAAACCGCAAACATCTCACGCTATGCTTCGGGAATGTACCGGATCCATTGGCCCGTGCGTATATCCAGACGAGTGATTCCGGCAGAAAACTCGATCAAACATCCCTGGGCAGGCGTGAGGTAAACTTCATGAGCAGTAAAATGAGTGATGATCATACTGATGGCTGGATTGTGCCCAACCATGAGAGCGGTATGGAACTCTTGGTCTTGAATAAGCTCGGCCAGTTGGGCGACCGTGGCCTGATACATTTCATCCATCAATTGGACAGGGGGTATGTTGTTTAGTGTATTGGCAATTAATTGGGCCGTAGTTTTTGTTCGAATGGCACTGCTCGCAAGGATTAAATCGATGTTAAACTTCTCTTTTTGTAAAAAATTTCCAACACGAAGCGATTGTTCGATTCCATGATCAGTTAATGCACGCTGTTTATCCGTCTGACCTGCCTGTTTCTCAGCACTTTGGGCATGTCGGAGAAAAATGATTTGTCGTTTGTTTGTGCTCATCTGATTTCACCGATTTGAGGGTTCATTTGTTGGCGATTACGGATCGGTAAAATTAAGATTTTAAAATTTTACGGATATTTGAGCCATTTGATGTGAATAAAATCGCCCATGAGTAAGAATTTAGTGATTGTAGAATCTCCTGCTAAAGCCAAAACCATTGAAGGATATCTGGGCAAAGATTATAAGGTATCCTCCAGTATGGGACACATCCGGGATTTGCCCAAGGGCAAAGGAGCTATTGACATCGAAAATGGCTACGAACCCACGTATGAAGTTTCGGCTGATAAGAAAGAAGTGATCAGCAAACTAAAAAAAATGGCTGCCGAAGCAGAGATGGTCTATCTGGCAAGCGATGATGATCGTGAAGGCGAGGCCATTAGCTGGCATTTAAAGGAAGTATTGAATCTAAAAGATAAAAAAACCCGAAGAATAGTCTTTACTGAAATTACCAAGAGCGCTATCCAAAATGCCATCAAGTCTCCCCGCGGCATTGATATTGATCTGGTAAACGCTCAACAAGCCAGACGTGTGTTGGATCGTTTGGTTGGTTTTGAATTGTCGCCCATACTTTGGAAAAAAATTAAAACAGGCCTTTCGGCCGGACGTGTGCAATCAGTGGCTGTTCGCCTGATTGTCGAGCGGGAACGCGAGATAGAAAAATTTGAGGCAAAGTCATCTTTTAAAGTTGCGGCTATTTTTGATTTAGGAAAAGGTAAGCAACTCATGGCCGAACTTTCGGAGAAGTTAACCTCTGAGAAAGAGGCGCTGGCTTTTTTGGAATCGTGCAAAGGCTCGGAGTTTAGCATAAGCAATCTTGAAAAGAAACCAGCAAAAAAATCTCCTGCGCCTCCCTTCACCACATCAACCATGCAACAAGAGGCCGGTCGGAAACTTGGCTTTTCCGTCATTCAAACGATGACGATTGCACAGAAACTGTATGAGGCAGGTAAAATCTCCTACATGCGTACAGATTCCGTCAATCTGTCGGATGATGCAGTGAAAGGAGCCACCGCACAGATTACCGCGACTTATGGTAAAGAGTTTGTTTTTCCAAGAAAATTTAAAACCAAATCCTCGGGTGCTCAGGAAGCTCACGAAGCTATCCGCCCGACCGATTTTTCCTTGATGGATCCGGGCATGGATCGGGGAGCTCAACGTTTGTATGATTTGATATGGAAGCGAGCCATTGCCTCACAGATGGCTGACGCAGAGCTGGAACGAACGACAGCCAAAGTGGCTATTTCCGGTAATGACCGGGAGTTAACCGCCAACGGTGAAGTAATCAAATTTGAAGGATTCCTCAAGGTATATATGGAGTCAAAAGATGATGAGGATGCAGAAGAAGATGAAGAAAGTAGTAAAGTGCTGCCACCATTAAAAGTAGGTCAGAAGCTGGATCTCCAGGAATTAACCGCCACGCAGACTTTTAGCCGTCACCCTCCCAGATATGCCGAAGCAAGTTTGGTTAAGAAACTGGAAGAATTGGGAATTGGAAGACCCTCTACGTATGCTCCCACGATTACCACCGTGCAAAAACGGGGATATGTGGTGAAAGAAAGCAGGGAAGGGGTGGATCGAAAGTATGCCGTTCATATATTGAAGAACGACAAGATTGTTAGCACCACCGAGAAAGAAGTGACAGGAGCGGAGAAGAATAAGCTTTTTCCCACCAACACAGCCATGATTGTTAATGACTTCTTGGTAGAACATTTTCCTGAAATCACGAACTATTCGTTTACAGCTGAAATTGAGCAAGAGTTTGATGAGATTGCCAATGGGAAGCTAGAATGGAAAAAAATGATTGACCGGTTTTACAAACCATTCCATAAGGTAGTTACGCAAACTGAAAAGGTAGAACGATCTTCTGTTCAAAATAAAGTTCGGGAGTTAGGAGTGGATCCCAAAAGCGGTAAAAATGTGTATGTGAAGCTGGGGAAATTTGGAGCTTATATTCAAATCGGAGAAAACCCGGATGATAACGGTGGTGAAAAACCAAAGTTTGCCAGTCTTCGAAATGGTCAGTTTATCGAGAACATTACGTTGGCAGATGCACTGGAGTTGATGAAGATGCCGCGCGATATGGGCTTCTTTGAAGAAAAACCAGTGGTTGTAAACATTGGCCGCTTCGGACCTTACGTGCTGCATGATAAAAAATTTGTATCCATTCCGAAGGAAGAAGACCCCTACACCATTTCACCGGAACGGGCTATTGAATTGATTCAAAACAAACGGATTTCTGATGCAAATAAGACCATTAAGGTGTTCGATGAAAATCCGGAGATACAGATTTTAAATGGACGTTTTGGTCCTTATATAAAAGCCGGGAAGAAGAATGTAAAAATCCCCAAAGGAAAAGAACCGAAAGATCTTACACTGGAGGAATGCCTCACCCTCGCAGAGAACGCACCAGAGAGAAAAGGCCGTTTTGCCCGTAAGAAGGCAGCTGTCAAAGGCTAGACATCCGGTAGATCGCGTATCTGCTACTTGAATCTTGGGCGTGATTTCTTGGCGAATGCCGGGTAAAAAATTACATTTACCCATCTGCATTTGATTATGAAATTTTTCAAACATATTTCTAAAGTTCGCTTTGAAGGAAAGGAGTCGGATAATCCGTTCGCATTCCGGTATTATAATCCCAAGCAACGCGTGGGGAAGAAAACCATGGCCGAGCACTTGCGCTTTGCAATTGCGTACTGGCATACATTTGGGGGAACAGGTGGCGACCCATTTGGGGTGCCCACCAAAAACTTTCCGTGGCTTCAAAGTCAAGATCCGATAACACGAGCACATGATAAAATGGATGCTGCATTTGAATTCATGGAGAAGATTGGTGCCGGATTTTATTGCTTTCATGATTATGACCTCATAGATGAAGCCCCCACGCTAAAAGAGTCGGAGAAAAGGCTGCGCTTACTGGTGGATTATGCAGCTCAAAAGCAAAAAGACTCAGGCGTCAAATTGTTATGGGGTACTGCTAATCTTTTCTCGCATCCCCGGTACATGAATGGTGCTGCCACTAACCCGGATTTTCGCGTGGTAACTTTTGCGGCTGCTCAGGTAAAACATGCCCTGGACGCCACCATCGCCTTGGAGGGGGCAGGATATACTTTTTGGGGCGGTAGGGAAGGGTATCTGTCGTTGCTAAACACCCAGATGAAAAGGGAACAGGAACATCTGGCCCGTTTTTTACACATGGCTCGTGATTACGGACGCCAACAAGGATTCAAAGGGGTCTTTTACATTGAACCGAAACCGATGGAGCCAAGCAAACATCAATACGATTTTGATGCAGCTACCTGCCTGGCTTTCTTACGACAGTTTGATTTGATGGATGACTTTAAGTTAAACATAGAGGTCAATCACGCAACGTTGGCGCACCATACCTTTCAACACGAACTTCAGGTAGCGGCTGATGCCGGTGTTTTGGGAAGCATCGATGCCAACCGGGGTGATTATCAAAACGGATGGGATACAGATCAGTTTCCCAACAACGTTTATGAACTTACCGAAGCCATGCTGGTTATTTTATCATCGGGTGGTTTTAAGTCAGGGGGCATTAACTTTGATGCTAAGACCAGACGCAACTCAACAGACCTGGAAGATATTTTTTATGCGCACATCGGAGGAATGGACTGTTTTGCCAGAGCCTTGCTGGCGGCTCATGCCATCTTGGAATCGGGTGAATACAAACAATTGATCGAACAGCGATATGCCTCTTTTCAGTCCGGGAAAGGCCGACTCTTTGAAAAGGGGAAGCTGTCACTGCAAGACTTGCGCACACTGGCGTTACGAGGTGGTGAGCCTGAGCAAATCAGCGGTAAACAGGAGTATATTGAAAATCTGATCGCAAAATTTATTTAACGGGATGTCCGTTCATGCAATACTCTTTTACTTTCTTATCTGATTTTTACTATTTTTCAAACGATTTAAAATAACTATGGAAAGACGAAAACTTCGCATGGGTATGGTGGGTGGAGGAAAAGATGCCTTCATTGGTGCCATTCATCGGTTAGCGGCCAATATGGATGGATTGATTGAAATAGTAGCCGGAGCGTTAAGCATCAACCCGGAAATAGCCAGGGAAAGTGGACGGATGATTTTTCTTCCCGAAGATCGTACGTATCTCACATTTGAAGAAATGATCGAAAAGGAAAGCAAACTTCCGAAAGAGAAGCGAATTGACTTTGTGACCATCGTTACCCCTAACTTTGCTCACTTTGCACCGGCCATGCTTGCCTTGGAAAAAGGGTTTCACGTGGTGATTGAAAAACCAATCACACTCACCCTGGATGAAGCCAGACAGTTGAAAAAGAAAGTGGACGAAACCGGACTCTTGCTATTGTTGACACATACCTACGCTGGGTATCCCATGGTGCGTCAGGCCCGCGCGATGATTCGTCAAGGTGTTTTAGGTAAGATCAGAAAAATCCATGTAGAATATCCACAAGGATGGTTAAGTAAATTGAGCGAGCGTGAAGGCAATGCACAAGCGGCCTGGAGAACGGATCCCAAAAAATCGGGAAAGGCTGGTGCGATGGGTGATATCGGCACACATGCTGCTCACCTGGCGGAGTTTATCTCTGGCTTGAAGATCACACACCTGTGTGCGGATCTAAATATTATGGTTCCCGGTCGCGCGCTGGATGATGATGGGAACGTGTTATTGAGATTTGATAACGGAGCAGCCGGTGTTTTAATGGCTTCGCAGGTAGCGGCAGGAGAAGAAAATGCACTGAAGATCCGAATATACGGGGAGAAAGGTGGCTTAGAGTGGGCTCAACAAGAACCTAATACACTTTTGATGAAGTGGTTGGATCAACCTACGCAGATTCTGCGGGCGGGTTCAAATGGATTTATTTCACCAGAGGCATCCGTTAATACACGCACTCCGGCTGGTCATCCGGAAGGATACCTGGAAGCATTTGCTAACCTTTATAGAAATTTTGCCTGGCACCTGTTTGCTCGCATGGAAGGAAGTAAAATTCCGGATCATGTCGATTATCCATCCGTCAACGATGGTATACGTGGCATGGCCTTTATTGATACCGTGGTGAAGAGCGGACAAAGCAAAGAAAAGTGGACACCTTTTGAGGTTTAGTAACTCGACTATTTCGCAACTACATGACAACAATAAAAGGCCCAGCCATATTTTTAGCACAGTTCATGGGTGATGAGCCCCCCTTTGATAATTTAAAGAGTATTTGTCAGTGGGCAGCTTCCCTGGGATATGTGGGTGTTCAACTTCCCAGTTGGGATGCCCGATGTATTCAGTTAAAGCTAGCGGCTGAAAGCAAAGATTATTGCGATGAGTTAAAAGAGACAGTTGAATCCTGCGGACTTCAGATCACGGAATTGTCCACCCACTTGCAAGGTCAGTTGGTAGCCGTGCATCCGGCCTACCACGAAATGTTTGATGCCTTTGCTCCAAAGTCGGTGCATGGAAAACCAAAAGAGCGCACCGTCTGGGCAGTTGATCAGCTAAAACTAGCTGCCAAAGCCAGTCGGAATTTAGGACTAAATGCTCATGCTACTTTTTCTGGGGCCCTTATGTGGCCAACCATTTATCCCTGGCCACAGCGACCAGCCGGGTTGGTTCATGACGGATTCAAAGAACTGGCTAAGCGTTGGTTACCGATACTAAATGCATTTGACAAAGCCGGAGTAGATGTTTGTTATGAAATTCATCCAGGAGAAGATTTGCATGACGGGATTACGTTTGAGCGGTTTTGGGAAGCTACTGGCAAACATACCCGTTGTAACATTTTATACGACCCCAGCCACTTTGTGTTGCAGCAGCTGAATTATTTACAATACATTGATTTCTATCATTCGTTTATCAAAATGTTTCATGTGAAGGATGCGGAGTTCAACCCGAGCGGCAAAAGCGGTGTTTATGGAGGGTATCAGGATTGGATTAATCGCCCGGGTCGATTCCGTTCACTGGGAGATGGGCAGGTAGATTTTAAATCAATTTTTTCCAAACTGGCTCAATATGATTATCAAGGATGGGCGGTGCTGGAGTGGGAGTGTTGTATCAAACATCCGGAACAAGGAGCCGCTGAAGGAGCGCCTTTCATTAAGAACCATTTGATCCGTGTGACAGAGAAGGCTTTTGATGATTTTGCTTCTGCCGGAACGAATCCTAAACTTAACAGAAAAATATTAGGCCTGTAATTCTTTCAACTTTTAAACTATACTTGTCCATGAGAAATAAATCATTGTTTGCAGCGATCGGACTCAGCGCTCTGGTGTTCGCCTGCGGTTCAAAAACTGAAACTCAATCTACGGGTGAAGACTACGGAACTCCTGAGCAGGAGTCGGCCAACACCATCTCTGGCCCGGATATCATCGCCCAGGGAGAGGCCTTGGTAAAGGCAAGTGATTGTAAGACCTGTCATCATGCCACCAACAAGATTATCGGACCTTCGCATACGGATGTGGCCAAGAAATATGATTTTACTGCCGCCAACGTTACGTACCTGGCAGGAAAAATAAAGACCGGAGGTGCGGGTGTCTGGGGTGAAACCCCTATGAATGCCCATCCGGATTTATCAGATGCAGATGCGGAAAAAATGGCGCGCTACGTGTTATCATTGGATGGAGAGAAGGAGCATTAAGGCTCCTTTTTTTTTGAATTCTGTTTTGGTCTTTCGTTTAAGTTAAAGATATGGAGTTACGAGCACGCATACAGGAAATCCGCACAGGTTTTCATCCAACTTTCTGGATTGCCAATACACTGGAGCTTTTTGAACGCTTGGCTTATTATGGAGCCAAAGCAGTATTGGCTGTGTTTATCGCTGAGAAAGTAGGGCTGGAGTCAGAGGCAGGTTTTCTGGCGGGCCTTTTTAACACGTTTTTATATTCACTTCCCATTATTGCAGGGGTTTTTGTCGATAAATATGGATTTAAGCGAACGCTAATGGCATGCTTCGCCATTTTCGCCTTGGGGTATTTTGCCATCGGTGCCGCTGGAATGGGATGGGGAATTGAAAACTATATTGACAAAAAATTATATCTGATTCTGGCGTTGGTTTTTACCGCCATTGGGGGTTCTTTGATTAAGCCCTGTATCGTTGGAACAGTGGCCATTACTTCCAAACCTGATGCTCGTACATTAGGATTCTCTATTTATTATACACTCGTTAATTTTGGAGGTGCCATCGGTCCGATTCTGGCCTATTATATCCGCACGGATATTGGAATTGAGTTTGTATTAATGATGTCTTCGTTGACTTCCCTATTGTTATTTTTTGGCGCCTGGTTCTTTTTCAAAGAACCTATCCCGGCTGAGCCATTGGAGAAGAAGACTTTTGCCAAAGTACTGGAGGATATGTTTCTGGTTTTTGGAAATGGAAAATTTATGACCTTTTTGATCATCTTCTCCGGCTTTTGGATGATGTTTTGGCAAATATTCTATTCGTTTCCTTTTTACGTCAAAGATGTGTTACACTATGAAGCATTTGAGTTTTTAGAAACAGTAGATGCATGGACAATTATTTTGCTAACCATTCCGGTCGCAGCCTTGGTAAAAAAGTGGAAGCCTATCATTGCGATGATTGCTGGAATTACCATCGCCAGTCTTTCATGGATTATCATCGGTGCCGGGGCATCCATAACCTTTTCCATTATTGGTGTTGCTTTTTTCGCACTGGGTGAGGCTATGCAAGCTCCCCGGTTTTATGAATACGTTAGTTCGTTAGCTCCGAAAGGTCAGGTTGGGACATTTATGGGTTTTGCATTTTTACCGATTGCCATTGGATCATTTACCGCAGGTATTATTGCTGACTGGCTCCGGAATTCATATCTGGAGACTAATCCAGCGATGATGTGGTATATTCTCTCAGGCATTGGATTGCTCACAGCCGCTGCGTTGCTTATTTATAATCGAATAATTGCTAAACCTAACTAGTATGGAATCGCCCAAAGAATTCAAACCCTACGTTGCACCTGAGAAGAATATAGCAGAGTTCACCATCAAGTCAGTTTTATTTGGTGCCATCTTTGGGATCATTTTTGGCTGTTCAACCGTGTATCTGGCATTAAAAGCGGGTCTTACTGTCTCTGCCTCCATTCCCATTGCAGTAATTGCTATTACGTTGGGTAGATATATCTTAAAAACGACTATTCTTGAAAATAACATCATTCAGACAGCAGGCTCTGCAGGTGAATCGATTGCGGCAGGGGTTGTATTTACCCTTCCGGGATTTCTGTTTCTTTCACCAGGCTTTGATGGTGTAAGCGTGGGAGAAGGATATTTTAATTATCTCACTATTTTGATTTTGGCAGCCTTTGGTGGCCTACTTGGTACGTTAATGATGATACCGTTGCGAAGGTCGCTGATTGTGAAAGAGCATGGCGTACTTCCCTATCCGGAAGGTACTGCTTGCGCTTCTGTACTTCAGGCGGGTGAAAAAGGTGGAGTCTTTGCCAAGACGGCATTTATTGGTATGGGAGTAGCCTTGGTTTATGCTATTCTTCAAAAGGTCTTTCATTTGATTGCTGAAACACCCGCTTATGTGACAGACAAACTGAACAAATTTTGGCCATCCGCCACCGTTAATGCCGAAATCACTCCCGAGTATCTGGGAGTGGGTTATATCATTGGTCCTCGGATCGGTGGAGTATTAGTAGCCGGCTCTGTGTTAGCCTGGTGGGCATTTATTCCATTGCTGACAACATTGGTCAGACCGGAGGTCATTGCCTTGCAATTAGTTAAATTGGGTTACCTCGCTGATTTAGCTACAGCCGGTGGTCGAGGGGGATGGGATCCTGTCAGTAAATCATTTGCTAATCCCGCACCTGCTATTTATTTCGCTTACATCCGGCAGATCGGAGCTGGAGCAGTGGCCGCAGGTGGATTTATCACTTTGATAAAAACGCTTCCTACGATTGTTAATTCATTTCGGGAAAGCCTGTCGTCATTAAAAGAGAAAAGTGAAGTAGCCGTGCTTCGCACAGAACGGGATTTATCATTCAAGGTAGTCATTATCGGCAGTCTGATTTTAGTAGGTATGATAGCTTTACTACCGGGACAGATTATGCCAGGTGAAAATATTCTTCAAAAATTATTCATTGGTATTCTGATAATCATCTTTGGATTCTTTTTTGTGACGGTGGCTAGTCGTATCGTAGGGTTAGTAGGTTCTAGCAATAGTCCTATTTCTGGAATGACCATCGCCACATTAATGGGTACCTGTTTAATTTTTACAGCGGTCGGATGGAGCGGTAAAGTATATGAACCCTTGGCATTAGTTGTCGGTGGCATGATTTGCATTGCTGCTGCCAATGCCGGAGCAACTTCTCAGGATTTAAAAACAGGGTACCTGGTAGGGGCAACACCGAGGTATCAGCAATTGGCACTTTTTATCGGAGCGATCGTATCTTCTATCGCTATCGGCTGGGTAGTGGCCATATTAGATACTCCAACCAAAGACATGGTGGATCAGGGTATTCAGCATGCTATTGGTAGCGAGCGTTATGCTGCCCCACAAGCTACGCTCATGGCTACTCTGGCCAAGGGTATTTTATCCTATAATCTTGATTGGCAATTTGTGATGGTGGGTGTTTTTATTGCTGTGATGATTGAACTATGCGGTATCAAAGCGCTGGCATTTGCGATTGGTTTGTATTTGCCACTTTCAACCACGTTACCAATTGCCATCGGTGGGGGGATCAAAGGCTTTGTCGATTGGAGAGCAGTCCGTAGAAAAGAAGCGAAGGAAGAGGATGACTTGGGTCGTGGCTCGTTGTTCGCCACCGGCCTGATTGCCGGAGGTGCCGTAGCAGGTGTTATCGTAGCTGTTTTATCTGTTAATGATCGTGTCTTTGAAACGCTGCAGAAAATCAGCCTCGAAGGCGTGCTTAGCCGAGCCATAGGCCATCATGGGTATCAGCTAATAGGAGTGGCATTTTTTGTATGCATGGCCTGGATGCTTTACCGATTAGCAATAAAAAAGGACTGATCACACTCAGTTCCTTTCTGTTTGACGTGGCTTACTTAGAATTGATGTAATTCAGAAATTCACGCTTAACGTTTTCATCTTTAAACTTGCCTGAAAAATACGCAGTACCTGTTTTGCTATTGGTGTCGCTCACACCTCTGGAGGCCACACACATATGGTTAGCATCCATTACCACGGCCACATCAGGTGTGCCCAATACCCGTTCCAACTCTTTTCCGATTTGTACGGTTAATCGCTCCTGTACTTGCGGGCGTTTGGCGAAATATTGAACAAAGCGGTTGATTTTAGATAATCCGATTACCTTGCCGGCAGAAAAATAGGCCACGTGAGCCTTACCATAGATAGGAACAAAGTGATGTTCGCAATGAGAGTAAAAAGTAATATCTTTTTCCACCAACATTTGATCATAATTGTATTTATTCTCAAAGAGGCGGGAGGTAGGCCTGTTGGCTGGATTTAATCCACTAAAGGCTTCTTTTACAAACATTTTAGCCACGCGCCTGGGAGTGCCTTGCAGACTATCGTCTGTCAAATCCAGTCCCAACGTGATCATAATTTCACGGAAATGACCTTCGATTTTATCGATCTTTTCTTCATCTGAAAGATCAAAAGCATCTTCCCGCAACGGTGTATCGTAGCTCCCCAGCGGGTGGTCTAACTCTTCATCATCCAGCGGTCTAATGGGCCGGATATTCAACGAAATTTCTTTCGGTCTCATATAATTTGATTTTCAGATCCAAGGTGTCATTAATAACAGGTCTTAAAATTTTCCAAATAACCATGGCAATATTCTCAGCCGTGGGATTCAGACTTTTAAAATAGACCACATCTAAGTTAAGGTTTTTATGATCAAAAGGTTCGAGAACATGTTTCTTAATGAGTTCGCTTAAGATCTTCATATCGATTACGTATCCGGTATCCGGATCAGGATTTCCGGTTACGGTCACAATCAATTCGTAATTATGGCCATGAAAATGAGGATAACTACATTTATCAAAGACCTGAAGATTTTTCTCATCCGACCACGAAGGATTAAATAACCGGTGGGCTGCATTGAAGTGTTCTTTACGGGAGACAGCTACTTTCATAATATAATACTTGTACAACAGGGCACTTCAAAAAAGGTTCAAAAAAGAGCTATTATTTTGACTTTCGGGCAGCCTTTTTATTTGTCGTTGGAAATAATTCAGATGTTTGAGCAAAAACGGGTACCGGAACGTTGCATCTCAATGCCTTGTTTAGTTTTGGAATCAGATACTGACAAAGTTCAGGCGAATGAAGTTCTTCATGCTGGTGCATAAAAAACCACATGCGTTGAATTCCTTGTTTTTGCCACGAAGCCATCCGTTTGATCCAGTCATCGATACGCGTATAATCAGTAGGATGTAGTCCATTGCCAATAAAGCGAATGAAAACATCTGGAGTGGTCAGTCGCATGTGTACGCAATCCCGTCTGCCGCTGGCATCAGTGATCACGGCTCCGGCATGATGCTGCTCCATCATTGAAAAGGCCTGGTCAAAGGCTAGGGTACCTAAAAAGAAATCTTTGTGTCGATATTCAACAAATAGTTCAATATCTTTTGGTAATGATGAAATAAATCTTTCGATCGTCTCCAGATGCTTTGGCCCCATTTGCGGATGGGGCATAAGGAATAGTGGTCCCAGGTTTCCTTCAAATTCATAAACGGCTTCCAGAAACCGATCCACAAGCTCCTGAGTATCTTTTAACCTCTTGATGTGAGTGATCTGATCGACAAATTTGGGACAGAATTTAAAGTCTTTTCCGACTTTTGACCTCCATCCCTTAATTTGCGTTTTGGTGGGCATCCGATAAAATGTTGCATTCAATTCAATACAATTAAATTGTCTTGCATAATGTTCCAGAAAGTCGCCAGCCTTGGTTTTAGGAGGGTAAATTTTGCCTACCCAATCAGGACGACCCCATTTAGCACAGCCTACGTATACTTCTGCGGTTTTAGCGGTCGAATTTTTCAAAATAGCGGTTGTAGAAACATGATCCGGTGGTAATGTAAAATCAATGGTTGACAGATCTAAAGGAGATTCGACACGTCCAAATTGCATATATAAAATTATTGTTTGAATGTAGTGACTTTACTCCAATTTGACAATCGCGGTCGAAAGCGGCCGAATTATCATTGGCCTAAAATGTCATTTATCTGTCTGCATGCTTATGTATTTTTAGGTTAGGTTTGTCATTACATACTGATATGATTCGCACAAAAATTGTTTTTTTAGTACTGCCTCGGGTTCATCTACTGGATTTGTCGGGGGCTATTCAGGTGTTCTTGGAAGCTAAAGATCTGGGAGCGCCCATCGAGTTGGAGTATTGCTCGATAGGAGATGAGATAATTTCATCCGCGGATTTGCCTATGGGAAAACTAAAGCACTTCCGTCAAATGGAGCTAGGGCCAGATGATTTCCTCTTTGTTCCGGGGTCGGAGGTAGATTTTCTGGTGTCTAAAAAAATGACATCTCAAAGAGAGTTAATTCTGTGGGTTCAGCATATTCACGAGATAGGAGCCTATGTTTGTTCGATTTGCTCAGGTGCTTTTTTTCTGGCATTGACAGGAATCTTGAATGGCCGGAAATGTACCACTCATTGGAAGCGAACAGCGGAGCTGCAAAGACGATTTCCTTCGATTCATGTATTGGAGGATATTCTGTTTACTGAGGATCAAAAAATATTCACCAGTGCCGGTGTTACTGCGGGTGTAGATTTGGCACTCCATATTTTGACCAAATTAACAAACGAAAAATTATCGTATCAGGTGGCGAGAGAGTTGGTGGTATACCTGAGACGATCAGGCGCGGGTTCACAGCAGAGCATTTTTATGCAGTATCGTAACCACATTCACTCTGGTATCCATAAGGCACAGGATTATGTACACGAAAATATCCGTAGACGAGTGACATTAGAACAATTGGCAGACAAGGCTTGCATGAGTCCCAGAAATCTTACCAGGATATTTAAGAGAGAGACAGGTATTACCGTTAACGAGTATACAAATTTAATTCGGAAGGAGATGCTTCGGGAGTTTATGAAAAACCCTGAGATGAACAGAAAGCAAATGGCCAAAGAATGTGGCCTTAGCAGCGAACGACATGTGATACGGCTACTTAACTCCTTTTAGGGAAGATTAACTTAAAACACTTCTTTAAGATCTCGTACTGTAATTTCAATGAGTGTTACTTTAATACCAGATATTATTGCTGTCATTGCTAATAAAATTAAATCAAATGATACGAACTGTTGGAATACTGATCTTTAATGATGTCGAAGTGCTTGATTTTGCAGGACCGTTTGAGGTGTTTTCGGTGACATCCCAATTAAATGATTTTGAATCATTTCAGGTTTTTACCATTTCTCAGAGAATGGACCAGATACTGGCAGTGAATGGGCTAAAAGTCATCCCGGATTTTGCTATTGAAAAGCATCCGCCTATTGATATTCTTGTCATCTCGGGTGGGCAAGGAACCAATCAATTACTGAGTGACGATAAATTGCTCCAATGGCTAAAGAAAATCTATAGTACATGCCAAGTGACTCTTTCTATTTGTTCTGGTGCAAGGTTATTGGGAAAAATCGGCTTGCTGGACCATAAGCCCTTTTGCACTCACCATGAAGTGTATGACCATATGAAAGTCATGGCTCCCTTGGGTATTCCTCAAAGGGATAAAAGATATGTTCAAACTGACGAGCGACTATATACATCAGGAGGAATCTCAGCGGGAATAGATCTGTCATTTTATATCGTTGAACGCTTGCTGGGAAGTGCAATTGCTAAAAGAACGGCAGATTACATGGAGTATAGGAGATTGGAGAAGTGAAATAGTGATACAGAAGTAGCTAAATAAAGGAAAGGGTTTTTTTGACGGAATAATATAAAGCAGCTTAGGAAAATACAAACGGAATGCAGAATGAATCCAAAACAAATGTATCTACAACAATGAAAAATAGCTGTAAAATCGATCGCGCAAAACTATTCTTCCTACTTGCAATCGCAATTCTGTTAAATACTTTTACGAGCTCAACGATAGTCCTGGCTCAGCAGGCAGTTGAAGAAGAAGAGCCTTCCATTCGATCTA
Organism: uncultured Ohtaekwangia sp.; assembly: GCA_964439205.1. Lineage (GTDB taxonomy): Bacteria > Bacteroidota > Bacteroidia > Cytophagales > Cyclobacteriaceae > ELB16-189. The sequence goes on along the minus strand of CAYTNM010000010.1, from coordinate 11,176 downwards.
AACGCGTTCGCCATATCGATGTCAAGCACTTAGCGCTTGATTTACGATTCAATTGGAGAAAGAAACAAGCGTACGGCACGGCTTTAGTTACTCTTTCAACGCTTAAAAGATCTAATACAATTAAACTGGATGCAGCGATGCTCGGGATAACCTCCATAGTTCTTAAAAACGGTCCAGCATTAAAATTTGAATATGATGGCAGTGATAGAAATGATAATTTACATATTCAACTCGACCGTTCCTACGAACCTTCTCAAGAGATTACTATTGTTATTAATTATCATACCAACCATATCAATGAAACCGACCCTAATAACCTTTGGGGTAGTTATGGAAAAGGACTTCGGTTTTTCGGTCCAACGTTCACGGATCCACGCAAACGAAAACAAATATGGTCAGTAGGTATTCCGGAATCAAATCGTTATTGGTTTCCTTGTTATGACAGCCCAGACGATTTTCGAACAACAGAATTTACGGCCACGGTAGATAAAGGTCTTACAGTTGTTTCCAATGGTATACTGGTGAGTACTAAGCAGAATAGTGATGGAACGAATACCTTTCACTGGAAAATGGAGCAACCTTATGCCAATCATCAAACCTCGTTTGTAATTGGTGAGTATGTAGATTTACGTGAAAATTTCAACGGCATTGAAATCCACAACTTTAGCTACCCTGATGAGGTCGAGGCAGTAAAGGCGAGTACGGTAAGATTAACCGACATGATAAAATTCTTCTCAGAGAAAATTGGGACGAAGTATCCTTATCCAAATTACAATCAGGTTTTCGTTCAGGAGTTTCCCTGGGGTGGGGGACACAACATGAATAGTTCAACACTCTCTGACAACATGATCGATGACGAGGGCACCCATGCCGACTTTCTATATCTGTGGGATGGGGTAGAAGGAAATGACCTGGCTGCTCAGTGGTTTGGCAATTTACTGACTCCGAAAAGCTGGGAACATGCCTGGTTAAATAAGTCCTTTGCCACTTATTTCTCCGGCCTGTATAGTGAGCATAGAAATGGAAGGGACGAATTTCAATTGTGGATTCGTGCTTTTAATCAGAGTACATATCTCGGTGACTGGTATAGCGGAAATCGTCACCCGATTGTCACCGACCAACTGGACTCACGTACCATGGTAAGTGATAATTATTCGGTCATTCATGGAGCCGAAGTTTTACACATGCTTCGAAAGCAGTTAGGAGAAGAGCAGTGGTGGAAGAGTATTGCTCACTATGTTAAATCATACTCCTATAAATCCGTAACGACTGAAGATTTTTTAACATCCATTAAGAAAGCTACCGGACAGGACATGCAATGGTTTTTTGACCAATGGATATATGGAATTGGTCACCCGATTTTTGAAGTGACGAAAGAATACGATCCTGCGAGAAAGAAACTTCTATTAACCTTAAGACAAACTCAAACAAAAGACTCCACAACTATCTACAGGCAAGCAGAATATTTCAAAGGCTGGATGGACATTGCTTTGAACGAAAGAATAGAACGTGTGTGGGTAGAGCCAAAGCAAGAGAACATCTTTAGCTTTACGCTTCTCACTGAGCCAAAATTGACAAATGTGGATGTGGGAAGTGCATGGGTTAAAGAAATGAAGTTTGAAAAATCATTAGATGAATTATTGTACCAATTTGAAAATGACATGGATGTAACAGGCAGAAACTCTGCCATGGTACAACTGGTAGCTATTGCTAAAACAGAGTTAACATCGGTTGATGTAAGACAGAAGATCGTTGATGCATTCCATCAGGTTATTTCTGGGAATTCCTATTGGAGATTTAGAAGCAATGCATTAGTTCAGTTACATGGTATCCTCCATCAACCGTACGAGGCAAAAACACTGGCCTTGTTGAAATCCATCATTGAAAAGGAAAGTTCATGGCTAAAATCAACAGCTTTGTTTTTTCTGGGTACAACAAGTGACCCCAACCATTCACCTATTTATATCAAAGCTCTTTCTGATAAAAGCGACCGGGTGATCGGATCAGCTGCCCTGGCGTTAGCCAAGTCGAAAGCTCCAGGTGTCTTTGAAGTGTTATTGAGATTAAAGGACAAGCCATCCTGGAAAAATCAAAGCTTAATAACGGCCATGAATGCTATGAAGATCGTGGGTGACCCACGTACAGTGGAGGTAGCACTGGAGGCCTTGCGCGATAACCCACCCAAGCCTCGATGGACATTGGCCAATAACAGTTGGGATTATCGAGTGGTGGCTGCGGAAACTCTGGCAGCTTTCGGAAAAGGTAATGAAGGCTTTGGGATTGTGCTAGAACGCTTTAAAAAGTCAATGGAAGAAGAGGATATCAATGATATTTTTAACAATGTTATGTTGATAGCTATTCTGGGCGACCCCAGGGGACTTGAAATATTCAGTCCCTTAAAGATAAGATTTAAAGAAGATAAAAATGCGATGGTGGCTGTTGAACAATTTGAGAACCAGTTAAAAGAAGTCACCAAAGCCAATACCAAATGAGACGCTCAACTACGACTGTATTGACTGTTCTGGTGATGATTGTGCCATTTTGGTTACCGGGACAAAACTTAAACAATACAACACTTCAACCCACACAACTTATGGAATTTCCAACAACACCTTCTCCAACTTCCTCTCCAAACGACTTTGATTTTCTGCAAGGAAAATGGAAAGTAGCAAATCGTAAACTGAAAGTGAGGCTAAACAACAGCAGCAACTGGGAGGAATTTGAATCCGAATTACACATGCGAAAAGCGTTGAATGGCCTGGGTAATGTTGAGAATTACTATGCATCATTTGATGGAACGCCCTTTGAAGGTTTGGCCGTGCGATTATTCAATCCTCATACCCGACTTTGGACTATTTACTGGATGGACACCAATGGTATGTTGATGGATCAGCATCCAGTTACAGGCTCTTTCGAAAACAGCATAGGCAAGTTTTATGCCAATGACAAGTTTGGCGGAAAGGACATTTTAGTGATTTATCAGTGGGATGCCACCAACCCCAACCAACCTATTTGGTCACAGGCGTTCTCTGTCGATCGTGGCAAGACGTGGGAGTGGAACTGGGAAATGAAACTAACCAAAATACACTAGCCAAATACTGTCAAGTATTTAATTATTCTACTGAAGGAGTTTAATAAAGTTTGTTAACGGGTAGTTAAGAACTGCCACTATTCAGGCCGCATCTTCTAAAATACTGGTGTTGGTAGCAATTTAAACAAAATCGTAACGATATGATACGAATAATAATTATACTACTTCTACTAACCTCAATTAGTGCATTTGGACAGAAAAATTTTATCATTGATAAAGCTTTGAATTTTGATAAGAGCAAATTATCTCAATTTAATGCAAGTATAGACAGTTTATTTGACCAAATAAAGAGAGAGACCTTCACTAATAATAGAGTGAAAACTAATTTTGATAGAGAAATTTTCGTTGGATTAAAAAGTTATGACACTTTAAGAACTACACTTGTTAATTTATACCAAATTGAAAACAGAAAATATAAATTAACATTTACATTTTCTGACCCTAAAAGCAACGAATTAATATGTATGTATTCTGTCATTATGAATGAAGAAAATCAATCTTTCATTTTTGAAACAACATTAAATCATTATACAGCCAATTGGAAACAAACAAAAATTGGTCAGATAAATTATTTTCACTCAAAACAGATAGATAAAAAAATTGCAATAGACTTTAACGCAAAAAATAAAACTATTGCGAAAAAATTTGCTTTATCCCCAGAAAATATGAGTTTCTATGTTACAGCAAACTATCAAGAAGTAAATAAGTTGTTGGGTTATGACTATGAAAAATCTACTAACTCAACAATTAGGGATGGTTTTGGAGTTTTGGAAAATAAAATTTTTGCAATACAGAGTTTTGAGGATTTTTCTCACGATATACTTCACTACTATTCAAGTAAAATACATAAGAAAAGAAATTGGATAACTGAAGAAGGATTAGCTTATTTGTGGGGAAATGCTTATTATCTTGATAATAACAATGAAATTATCACATTCAATAGGCTCTTACAAGAATTAAAAAAGTATTTGATACAAAATCCTGATGAAAGTGCTTATTCACTTTTCAGAGACGATAAAAAGATATTCAATGAAATTGCAACAGAGGTTTCAGTTCGTTCAACAATTTCAGCTCTAATTTTGGAAAAAATAGAAACAAAGTTAGGAATTGTCGGTGTAAAGAATATGGTAGAAATTGACAAAGGAATAGAAAGTTACTTGAAAAAAACTGATGAACTAATTGGACTTAATGAACAAACATTTAATGAACAAGTAAAGACAATGTTGAAATAAAACAGCCACCAACATGGGTTTGGCAAAAGTGGGGCTTTAGTACTAGGCTGAACGTTTGCACTTTCTAATAGCTTTTGTACTAAATTTGAACTTTAGTACTTTCTACACCCCACCTTCGCCAAGCCCAAAACCGTTGGTGAAATATGTTTGTAAAAGAACTGTATTTTTGCTGGTAGTTTAAAGTATTATAAGATTATGAATCTCGGGACAAAGGTATTGTTCTTTTTTAGTGCTTTGGGAGCCTTCAATGGAGTGATGTTAAGTATTTATTTCTTCTTCTTTCGATCAAAAAGGTATTTGTCTGATTATTTACTTGGCGCTTTATTGCTTGTCTTAAGTATTCGGATAGGAAAATCGGTTGCTTATTTCTTTGATTATGGCTTGCCTAAAGTGTATCTCCAATTGGGTTTGACTGCGTGTTTTTTTATAGGCCCATTCCTTTATTTCTATATAAAGTCTGAGGTGTTTCAATTAAGGAAGGTACCTAAATCGTGGATTATACAATCGGTATTTTGGGGTGTGGTTATTGCTACGGTGGGAGCCATTTTTACTTATGAAGAATTTCCTTTTTTATGGAGGAATTATTTCATTCCTTTTATTTACTTCCAGTGGGGTATTTATATAGCCTTTTCAATTACCCTGTTAATGCCAATCTTTAAAAAGGTGGTTGCGAGGGAAAATTTAAAACCCTTTGAAAAGTGGATAATGACTATTTGCGGGGCCGTAGTGATTCTGTTCATTTCGTATGTGTGGGCTATTTTAAACATTACCAAAGGCAGTTATATCAACGCGGCAATATATTTTTCAATCATCATCTACCTCATATTCTTCGTATTACTTTACAGAAAGAAAGCGAACGATCTGTCTTCCCTTTCCACGCAGAAGTATGTGGATAAGAGAATGAATATAGCTGATACTCAAATGATTATTGATAAATTAAAAAGCGTAATGACTGAAAAGGAACTATACAGGAAGCCTGACTTAAAGGTAAGTGATCTTGCCAACGAAATAGAGATATCCACACACCAGTTATCACAGCTTTTGAACGATTATTTTGAAAAGAACTTTACAGCTTTTGTGAATGAGTACAGGATTAATGAAGCCTGTAAAAGGCTAATGTCCGATGGCTATTCAAAAATTGAAGCCATCGGCTTTGAGGTGGGATTTAATTCCCGTTCTACTTTTTTCTCTGCGTTTAAAAAATTGAAGGGTACTACACCTGCTATGTTTCAACAGAAACACGCTACTCATTCCCTCACGTAGGACACCCTCTGCCTGATTCCTGTAGATATTCGAGTCCAGATTTATAAATCCGGACGAAAAACAGGCTTTTTGGCCACATGATGGGTAAACTTTTCTGTCATGGTCACGTCTCCTATACCAAAACCATGGCCATGAAAAGATTGCTTATCCTAGTGCTGAACCTATCAGTTTTTGCTGTCTCTGTGACAGCTCAAAGTCCGTCCGACCGTCAACTCGCGGAAGCCGTCATTCAAACGTATTTTGATGGCTGGGGAACTGGCGATTCGACCAAGGTTGGACGAGCCATGCACCATTCTTGCCACCTCAAGAATTTTAGAGATGGTAAGTTTATTGATTTGAACCGGACACAATACCTGAGCGGCTTCCGCTTGCGACAACGACCGGCAGGCCTTGTTACAAGGATCGTTTCAATGGACATTACCAGTGGAGTGGGTGCAGCAAAGACCGAGATTGTTACGGATCGAGACACCTTTACGGACTATTTCAACCTGATGAAAATAGACCAACAGTGGTTTATCGTTGATAAGATAGCGACCCGGATTCCTCATTTGACGGCACCAGACCTTTCGGAGCCCACCAAGGAAACTTTGATTACAGATTTAAATCGACCTTGGAGCATTGCTTTCCTTTCGGAGGAAGAGGCATTGGTAACCGAGAAAGAAGGAACATTGGTAAAAATAAACCTGACTCTAAAAACGAAATTGACCATCAAGGGCTTTCCTGCAGATACTGCTAAGGCCGGATACCGGGGTGACAACACGGGAATATTTGATGTTGTTGCGGACCCTCAGTTTAATCAAAACAAATTCATCTATGTGGCTTACGCTGCTAAAAAAGGAAAGGAGAAAGCCACTAAAGTTATTAGAGCCGTACTGGAAAATGATGCGTTACGAAACATTCAAACCATTTTTGTAGCATCGCCTTATACGGAAGAACGATATCACTATGGCGGAGGGATGGTATTTGGCAATGATGGCAAACTTTATCTAACCATGGGCGAAAGATTGTTCAATGAAAAGGATGAACCGGCACTACCCATCGCCCAAAACGTAGAAGATAAACGCGGGAAAATTTATCGGATCAATTCAGATGGTACGATTCCAAATGATAATCCTGATTTTGGTCCTAAAGCCATTCCCGGTCTATACGCCATCGGAATACGAGCCGCACAAGGAATAACCAAACATCCGGTCACCCATGCTATCTGGTTTAGTGAACACGGAACGATGCAAGGCGATGAAATAAATGTTTTAAAAGGCGGTGCCAATTATGGATGGCCTGTAAAAACAACCGGTAAATATCGCTTTGCGGAATATGCTCCCCCTGTGCTGAATGGTAACACCTATACTGATCCAATTTGGTATTGGCTACAGACGGTGGCACCCACTGGTTTGACTTTTTATACAGGCGATGAGTTTCCGAGTTGGAAGAACAACTTATTGGTGGCGGGATTATCTGGGGGTAGTCTTTGGAGACTTGTAGTACGGGGAGAAACTGTTTTGCGTGTGGAAGAACTATTTACGAATGACCGTGTGAGGCTTCGTAAAGTGGCGCAAAGCCCACAAGGTAAATTGTATCTGCTCACGGATGAAGCCAATGGAAAGGTTATCAGGATTAAGAATTCAACCAGGTAGCGATTCAAGTGCATTATTAGCACCACCATTTCTTTTTTATAGATGGGAAACAGTACAATTGTTAACGATCAGTTAATGGCTGAATTTGTCAGCATGATGTCCATCCAGGCAACAGCACATGTACCAGTTTTACGTTGTCAAAAAACAAAATATGCTGGCCTATTACCATTCTGACGGCTTTTAAGTTATACCAATGGCAGAAAGGAAACGCATAGTAATAATTTTCATCACGATTATTTGTCTGGCAACTTTCCAGACATTTGGTCAGAGTATTAGATCTATTTCCGGAAGGGTGTTACTCAGCAATAATGATACATTTGTCGGTAACGTCATTGCTTTGTCCACTCAGGACTCCTCTTTCATACGAGGTGTCAGCTTCTTAGATACAACGTTTGTACTGAACGATATCAATCGTGCCGAGGTTTTGTTAAAGATTACTTCATTGTCTATTACCGACACCCTTATCAAAGTCGTCTATCGTGGGCAACCTGATATTGATTTAGGTATTATATACGTCAGGGAAAAAGTGACTGAACTGGCAGCGGTAACAGTTCAAGCGGAATTGCCACTTGTAAAATATTCCGAGAATGGTTCCGTGGAAGTAAATGTTGCTAATACTGTTTTATCTGCCAGTAGCTCGGTCTCTGAAATACTTTCCAGAACTCCAAATGTGATAGAAACCAATGGGCAGCTTTCAGTATTGGGGAAAGGTGAAGCAATTATTTTTCTCAATGGTCGGCAAATTACCAACGAACGCCTGGCCTCCATACCTGTTTCACAGATTGTAAAAATTGAGGTAATCTCCAATCCGTCCGCCAAGTATGATGCAGAGGGCAGAGCCGTGATTGATATTATCACTAAAACGAAGGGCGAGGAAGGCATGCTAGCCACCGCGACTCAGCAAGTTACCTACTCGAACTTTGCAGGAGCAAATGCGCAAACTTTTCTTGATATGAGTTATGTAAAAAGCAGACTCTCTTTAAAGGGAAACTATTCATTGCTCGCGGGCGATAATAGAGAGTTTTTGTACAGTACCCGAACGCGACCAGCGGTGGATGAGTTTTTAAAATCTGAACTTACAACCGATTGGAGAAGTAAGAACCTCAATTCGAATTATGGTTTAGGTGTGCAGTATGATATCAATGCTAAAAATAGCATCAGCATTCTTTATAGCGGGTTCACAAGTAAATTGGGAGGAACGTTTGGGAACAAAAACAATCTATTGGACAATACAGGCAATAGTTTTTTCGAGAGCAATATTGATAAATACGAAGTGAGGACAAACAATTCCGTGACCGTAAACTATGATAAAAAACTAGACTCGAAGGGATCCTCCTTGTTTATCGGTACCCAGTATTCGCATTATAACGCCAAAGTTGATGACTTTATCACTGAGAATAGAATTGTTAATGCCACAGATGGTATCCGTTACCTGGAGAACACAGTCGATCAAGATATTTTTGTTTCCAGCACGCAAAGTGATTACGTAAAAGTGATGAGAAACAATACAAAGTTAGAAGCTGGAGCTAAAATCAGCGTTGTGCGCACCGAAGCTGCTACCAATTTTTTCGTCAGCGAAAATGATGGCGAATTTGTGTTTGACAATCAGCTGTCAAACAAGTTCAGCTATACCGAAACGGTACCAGCAGCGTATTTATCTTTTAGTGGCATGGTAAAAAAAGTGGGTTTTGGCATAGGTGCTAGAGGGGAGATGACGAATTATGAGTTAAATACAAGCGTTGGCGATGGCCAATTGCTCACAGACCAATACTTTAATTTGTTCCCTAACCTGCAGCTCAATACAACCATTTCACCAACCTTGAAACTCAGGGCTTCTTATACTTCAAGAATAGCGAGGCCAAGATATGCAGCACTGAATCCATTTGTTATTTATCAAGACCCATTTACTACAATAGAAGGTAATCCCAATCTGATACCCGACAAGGTTCATGCGTTCGAAATTGGAATGAATTATAAAGACTATGATTTTCGAGTGGGATACAACTACACCATAGACCCAATAGATCGAGCCGCATTGAGAGGATCAACTCCCAATAGTTACGTGTTAAAAGCTATAAACTTGGACGAAGGCCACTCTTATTTCGCATCTATGTCTAGAACAATTAACCTCAAATGGTGGACTTCCATTAACACCGTAAGCGTCAGCTATGATAATCTAGTCGATAGAAAATATGATTTTGACCTTGTAGAGCCTGCCCCACAGTTGTATCTATACTCGAGCAATACATTTGATATTAAGAATCTATTTAAGATACAACTACTGGCTTGGTATTCAGGCCGCAGGCAGTATGGCATCTATGACGATTTCAGCAGATATCTGGTCATGATTGGCATTGAAAAAAGCATCTTGAAGAATAAACTAAAGCTTAGGCTTCTGGCCAATGATATTTTTCAACGAACTAATGCTTGGGGAGACTATGGTGTAGGTAGAACCAATATCTACTATGACAGAACTTTTAACAATCAATACCTCAGGTTCATTGCCACGTGGAATTTTGGGCAATTGAAGCAGAGTAAATTCAAAATCAGGTCGACAGGTCAGTCTGAAGTTAATAGAGTTAATTAAAACTAGAATGACTAAGATTAGCACGTCTATTTTGGAGATATTCTGAGGCGTTCGCAAATGCTATTACCTTACATTGATAGGAGTTTTGAGTTCTATACACCTTGGAAAGAAAGTTAACATTATACTTTTGGATGAACAAGTTCGATTGCATTCACAGGTTAAGTGATAGAGTTATCGTATTAATTAAAGCCATCTGACAACTATTTTTTTATTGACACCGGCCGGATTTCAATAATTTCACCTTGTTTTATCCGAAGTGAGATTTTTGTTACTGCTTGAAAATCTAAGATAGGGTTGTGCGCCAGGACCAGCAGACTACCTTCGTCACCAGAATTTAGACTTCCTATTTTACGATTTTGGAAGATGCCTTTCCCCGTTTCGCACCAAAGCTTTAAGAGTGTGGCGTTGCTTAACGCCTTTAATTTGTGCCAATATTGAATTTCGGTGAGCGCTGTTTGGCCGTAAATATCGGAGCCAACCAGGAGTTTATTGTTACTTACATGGAGCATTTGTAGTATCCTTCGTTGTTCTACTTCCAAGGCATTAATTTCGGTGCTATCAACAAAATGCGTGCTAGCAGCTAGGGTAGGGGTAATGGCAATAGATTTTTTATTCCCTTTTTAAATCTTGTAGCTGAAGTTGACAGGTGTCAGTCCGGCATTCAAATGAATAGTTGGGTATATGTGCCAAGCCGTCAACACCTATTTGTAATGCTAATCTGAAATCATGGATGGATTCAATGTGGGCATAGACCTTTTTCCCGACAGCATGCGCGCGCTTAACAATTTCATTCGCAATAACAGGATGAAGACCCTTGTTTCCCATTTTATCATCATGTTTGAGTTCATCGTAGCGCTCCGAGTTGAGCAAGAAAATTTTGACAACATCTGGATTTGTTTGGATGTATTCAGGCCATTTGGTTTCCACATCTGATAGTGTATCAGAAAACCAGTAGGACTTTTTCTCCATACGTCTACTCTTGGAAATAGCTTGTCTGTTTTCCAAAATGTCTTCGCGGGTAAATAACCCCATAGCCAACGGTTCAAAAATCATAAAGGGATGACCGTGAGTAGAAGTCAAGCCACCATGCGCATAAGCTACATCCACCGTATTGGTTTTATTAAATTGAGCGCTAAGTTTTTGTCCCTCTTGCGTGTTGTTCCCAAGCACCTGGACATAAAAAATACCTTCGTAAAGATACTTTTTAACCGTTTGAGTAGCTTCAAAATTGCTACTTAACATATGTGTGTGCGCCTCCCCAAACGGAGGTACTACATATTGACCACCAAGATCAATGACCGTATCGACTTTGGCTGGAGCCTTGTTGGAAAAGTATCCTTGTTCGATATAGTACTTCTCCTTCCAAATG
>CAYTNM010000009.1:0-145742 GCA_964439205.1 uncultured Ohtaekwangia sp. | reverse complement strand
AAGTTACTACTATAATGATTAAATAAATTGATGTTTCAAATCTAAAGGTTGGCGGTAATTTATTTGCTAGACAGCTTGATTAAATGACAAAGCGAACGAACTGCATTTTCTGCGACAAAGACCTTGACGGTTCGGACGAACACATTATTCCTCATTCTATTAACGGCAGACTTCATTCAAAGCAAATAATTTGCTCGTCATGCAATTCTAAATTCGGAATAAAGGTTGATAAAATTGTTACACAGACCTTTTCTCAATTTATTCATCTTCTGGGTTTAAAGAACGCAAGACCAGTTTATGTAGAAGATCCCGGAGGTAAAGTTTACACACAGGACAAAAACTACAAAGTAAAACCTACCAAACCGGAACTAAACGTCCAAAAGAAGGACGGATTAGTGTATGTCACTATTTCAGGTGATGAAAAAAATGCGATGAAGTTGTTGGAGAAGCAACAAAAAATATTTCAACCACCAGGCACGAAGCCAATCAAGTTAGAGATCAAAAGGGACAACTTAAGCAAACCTCCATTAAGTATGGAGATTAAACTCGAAATTGACAGCAGACTTAAACTTGTTCTGAATAAAATAGCTCTTGAATTCTACGCCCATAACAATCTTGACACCTCAGTCGTAAAAGATCTACTGAAAAGAGTTGACAAGTTGGATTTTTCGTTGGACAATGTACTGTTCTCCAATTTTAATCAAGAGATAAGAATATTTGACGACAATGAAATATCTCATCTTGTTGCACTAAAAAATGATAGAAGTAAAAAAGCTCTTTATTGTTACATCGAGTTGTTTAACCTAGTTTGTGCCGTTATTGTGTTGAGCCAAGACTACGTTGGACCAGATTTAGACCTTCAATATCGACAGGAAGTTATATCAGGAAACAGACTTGAAACTAAACTCAGCTTAAATTTAGATTTGGTAAATACCAAGACTGAAATAGTAAGAGAAGATTTGTCAATTTTAATTGATCTATTTTGCGAAAGACATCATGACAAGATATTTAAAGACAGGCTTGACGAAGGATTTAAGAATATCAAGGAAGAACTTAATCTAGAGCTGGAGAAAGGGACGTTGTCAAACGAAGAGTATGCCGATAAATTCATCAGGCTGAGTACAGAATATATTGCGTATCTATCAGTTTACGAGTTCCCTTTTGCCGTAGCTGATTTTGACGATCAGCAGGATGAAATGGTTAACTATATTCATTCTAGTATGCGAGAGAGTCAGTTCGGTGAATTCTCTACTCTGAACAATGGACTGATTGGGCTTCGTATAGCATTTACGTCTGAGGAGCATGACCCGGAGAAATGCATTGTTGAATCATTTCTCAAAACACCAGTTGGTAAAAGAAGGGGAGAGCAAATTGTTAAGGTCTATTGTGTGCTAAAAAATGTAGACAACGGAGAATTGAAGTACATCCCCTTCAGAAACTTATTCGAGGGACTTAGGAGAGTTAAGGAAGAGCGGGAAAACAAATAAACTACCGCCAACAATATGTATGTGACCATTGCCGGGTTCGGGTTCAAACAAATGGCTATCTTCGCAAGCACGTTCTGTCACGGTGGACAATGTCGGAGCAGGTCGCCAAAATCATTCCCTACGGTCATTCATTTTGGCTCCTAGTCCGGCAACGGCACATACACAGACGTTGGCGGTAATTGCGGAAACCCTAAATAACTTATAACCTATGAAGTTGATTGGAATCTCAATTTTAACCCTTCTGACAATCCAATCAGTACATGGACAAAGAAGTACTGAGGACTGTGAAATCTGTAAAACCGCTCTATTGAAAGATGTTATTTCAACAAGGAGTTCAAATCAAGCGAGGTTATATCAGTTAGATATAATTGACGAAAAAAATTTTAATCAGTTAAGGCGTTCAGCAGATATGACACTATTACTACCAAACTTTGCTATGGACGGAAACTACCAGGAATTCAGCGACAAAAGGAGAGCTTATTTTAAATTAATGAATTTTGTATCCGATAAAGCTAACTCATACGAACAAGTAAAGATAATTAGCAGTGAACGATCTTATGATTCATTTGATCTGTGCATTAAGGATTGCTTTGCCTCACAGTCTAAGGATAATCTTGCCACTATTGTTTTATATAAAATTAAAGATACAAAAACCTCGGTGGTAATTCGTTGTAGGTACATAGGAAACGACTTTGCCTATGGTACCGCAAAAGTTAAGTTAGAGGCTAGAGTTGGTTTATTTCTTGACAATTCGAAAACGAAGGAAATCCCAATCGACAAAAATGACTTTAAAGATTTTGAGATACTTAGAAACAACAATGAAGTAGAAATTGAAGCCTATGTTAACGGGAATCTCTACGACAATATTTCTTCAAAATTTGAAGCTCCAGAAGAAAATAAGAAAGTTGAGGTTTCTTGTTACTATTCAAAAAGAACAACAAAAGATGTAAGAAAAAAGACAGATTTTTGGGTTTCAAAGACGACATGGGATATGCATGAAGTGCGTTCAGAAGATTGTGGTTGCGAGGTATGTAACGCTAGTCTTGGAAAATGGTGTCACGGCAATTACGAATTGTCTTATCCATACAATTCAAGTGACCACTACTTAGACAATTGTAAGAATTGTTATTACGGTGACGTGGTGAAAAAAGACTGTGAGGGTGGTGGTTGCGGTTGGAGTCAAGCGGTTTTTGATCAATCTTTTCGTTTCAAAAAAAGTAGTGATGGTAGATCTTTCACCATTAATTTTACATCAGGATCTCATTCAAGTAAATATACTTTTTACATTTCTGTATTCGAAAAAGTAACGGAAGATATTGAGTATCCAGGCGAATGTAACATCATCAGGAATGTAATAACAGTAAGCGTACCACAGAACGGACTGAAACCATATATGCTTGTAGGACGAAATGGTCTCAAGAGAAATATAGATTTGACCAATCTAAAAACCGGGTCAGTCATCACCATAGGTGATCTAAAACTTTCCTACAATTCATCCTTCTATGAGTCAGGCAAGACGACTTATCAATTCAAGGCAAACTAATGCAACTACCGCCAACAAAATATTTGTGCAATGGCGGGGTTCAGTATTCTCATTAAGTTCGGGTTTCATTATTTACATTTGTCACGTGGGACAGGGCGCAACTGGTCGGGCTTAACATTTCGCTTCGCTCCATTTTTAAGCCCTCCTATTCCCGCCACTGCACAAACACCAACGTTATGGGCAATGCTCAGACGACACCCGAACAATAAATGACTGCCTTTAAAACCATAGAAAATTACGTTGACTTTATCGACATTGTGAGCAACGACACTGACAGTGAGCTTCTGACAACAGTTTTCCCTGACAATTCGCTCATTCTTGGTATTCAGCTTGGAGAAAAGGTTTACGAAAAACTTGGCGACAAAAAACTGGAAATGACCACTTCTGGTGTTTGCGGACAACTGACATCGAAAAAGGAATATCTGAGCACGCCAAACAGCCAGACAATTATAGTAAAATTCAAACCGTGGGCAGCAGGACTTTTCTTTAATGGAATTGAAAACCTGACCAATCAAAATACAGACCTTTTATGTTTGATTTCGCAGGACTTATTTTGCCAAACGTTGGACAAATTGCACAGTGAAACGGATAAAATCAGTGTTACACAATCATTTTTGTTACAACAGTTCAATTACAAAAAAATAGACCTTTCAATTTTGAACGCCATTGACTTGATAGAAAATTCAGAAGGAAGAATACGGGTTGATAAACTGGCTCATGAAGTGTACAGTAGCAAACGAAACTTTGAGCGAAAATTCAAAGCCGTAACTGGCATAAGCCCTAAAAGCTTCATTGACAATGTTCGGTTTCAGCACTCACTCAAACGACTGAATGCAAGCACCGACTTACAGGAGATTGCACTTCTTTCGGGTTTTTATGACCTGCCACACTTCATCAACGATTTTAAATCGGTAACGGGAACTACTCCAGAAAAATTTGTCTTCTGAACTTTGTCGCATTTTTCCAATGACAAGGTATTCATATTGGATACCTTTGTATAAAAAAATGAAATTCGCAATCATTGTATTAGCATTACTTTTTGGAATGTTCGATATTAAAGCACAAAACAGTATGACAATGACAGTAACAAAGACAGTAAACATCAAAGCAAGCCCCGACAAAGTTTGGGATTTTGTAAGTGACCTTTCGCAGTGGAAAAATTGGGCAATTCACAATGTTTTTAATTCACGTAAAGGCGACAGTGATTGGTGGCTTATGGATGGACCAAGAGGGACTTCAAAAGTAAAGATGCACAGTAATAAGACACTTGGAATCTTAGATCACGAGTTTATTGACCCAAGAGAAGGACATTGGATTGTTCCTAGTCGAGTTGTTTCCGGGAGCGAGGGTTCACATTTTATGATAACCTTTACCAAACCCGAACCGATGCCCAATGAAGCATTTGAAATGGGTATGAAACTCTTGGGCGAAGAGTTACAGAAACTAAAGGAGTTTATGGAGGGTCGTTGACAAGAGCACAGCCCATAACAAAAATGCTTCTGCAATAGCGCGGTGGGATGACGTGTAAATTCAAAGTATTATCTTCGTTAAATGTTTGTTCATTTTGGACAAAAGGTTTCAAAAGCCGACCACTGGGAAACACCAACATGACTCTCATCAATTAACATTTTGACGCATGAGGAATCGCCATAGATTATTTATGACACTATTCAATAGACAAAATTTCAAAAGCATTTATCAACGGTTACTGGTTTACTTAGTTGAAATTATTATTATTTTTATTGGTATTACTATTTCCTTTTTATTTGAACAATGGAGAGAAGACAACCGACAAAAACAAGAACTCATCGGTCTGGCAGAATCCCTTATACGAGATGCGAAAATTGGAAAAGCTCACCTTGAATCTGACTTGAAGGGAACAAATACTTGGCTTCAAAATCTAGATTCTCTTCGTATACAACGTGATCTTGGAAAAATTGGTGAATCAGAACTTTTTTGGTTCTACAACTTGCTGGCGGGCAAGGAATTCGGGTTGTTTGACTCAAAGTCTCCAGCTTATTTGTCAGGAATAAGCAGTGGCTTATTAACCAAACTACCTGATTCTATTCAGATTAAAATTTACAATGTTTATGAGAGCAAACTACCTGACCTTCAACATTTGTATGATCAGCAAAATAAAACAGCTGAATACTTTAGAAATGAAATAATGATACATTCGAAAGCATACCTGTATCAAAAAAACGTATCAACATTGGCCATTGATTTAAAAGAGTTTGCGGATGAGGTTCAACAGCCTATTTATGGAAATTTGATAAATCAATTTTTTACTACCGAAAGTGTAATTCGTGATAAAAACATTAAAATAACAAATGACTTTGATCTAATACTTAGGGACTTACACGAGTACATAGGCGTATTGAACAAATAACAAGAACGTTTTAATCAAGCCGATAATAATTTCCTTAAACCAATAACCTTTGATTGAACAGTCCTACTCCCTTCAAGCATAAGCAATTAACGTTGCTAGTTGGTATAATTTTTTATCTTCGTCCAGCGTTTGGTTTCCGCGAAGCGCGGGAGGACAGAATGCGGCTTCGAAAGCTCCGCTCGAACGCAAATACCTTCCTTGGCGCCAATTATTTTAATGACGAGACTATGAAGAAATTAGTAAACACACTTTTAGTAGGACTGACAATTTTGATCCATGACGGAATTTGTCAAAAAGGACCAGCGCGGTACTTTGGAGAACCGATACTGACGGACTCACTTTCAACACTGTTGATACCGACAAGGTATAACGAAGAGTTTTTATCATTCAATAAGATCGCTTTCTGGGGTGACTATTATGCAAACATGGTTGCTTACAATTTTCAAACGGACACGTATAAAAAAGTATTTGACAAGGATACCTTTATCGAATCAGTAAGGAGTATCAATGACAGCTACGGGACACGAACGGCAGATCAGATAAAGAACCTAACCAAGAAATGGATTTTTCTTCTGGTCAAACCTAAGGACACAAATAGCAGTGGACGAATTGACGAGCGAGATCCGTCTGTTTTATTTGCGGTTTCAGTAGACGGACAGATTGTGAAGCAAGTGACTGACGGAACAGAAAGTGTTGTATCATTTTACAATTATGAAAAACAAGGCTTTTTATTGATAAAAATTCAACGAGACTCGGATAATGATAGATCCTTTAAGTCCGAGGACAAAGTATTTTATTTCAGGAAAGTAAATCTAACTGACCTGGTAGTGGGAAATGGGATTGAGCTGAAATAACGCGCGCTGACATGTACTACCTGAACATTTTAAACGAGACTCGTTTCGCGACAATAAACGAGTTTAAAAAAAGAGATGATGATTGGTTATTGAAAATTGATCCATCCGGTTTTCAAAGTATGCCGACAAACAACTATTGTAAATGGTTTCATGTTTGTGAACATGAATCAAATCATAACGGACAGATTAAATGGATTAAGAGTCGACTTCCCGGAGCAAAGGCGGGGAATGACTAAAGAGACGAGCCGATTTTGAATTTATTTTGAGAAAGGTAAAAACAACTAAATTCAGAGTAATAGCTCGTGTTGTTTTTTTTGGTATTCTCCGTCCTTGGGCAGAATTTGCTGCCGGCATCTTCGGGACGCCATTCGGTAGACATTATACTAGATTTCATCTATTCAAGTTCAGTGCTGATTGATAGTTTTTAGGCGCGCCACGCTTAAATTGCATAAAATTTTTACTACAAATTTTTGCATCTTGCTTACCCTATGGGCGAATCAAATGGCATTCAGGAAATTTTCTTCCGGCACCTTCTTCAATTAAAGTATAAAGATGAAAATCTGGACTATGGGCTTTTAAACAATCACATAAAAGCATTAACCATTCTGGCGAGTACCACCAACTCAGGGATCAGCCTTTTTGACTTCAGCAAACGCAACATGGTATTCTACTCTTCCAATTACGGGCAGTATCTCGGGTACAGACCGGAGGATTATAAAGACAAGGGTCAGCATTTTTTTGCTGAAAAGATTCAGCAACAAGATGCGCTGAAACTCAGCCTGCATGGCGTATCGCTGATTAAGCTATTTAATGCCTTCACCCCTGACGAAAAACTAAATCATAAGCTGATTAATGAGTACCGGATTTTGAATGCGAAGAATCAATATGTCCGCCTGATTGAACAACATCAAATGTTGGAATTAGATAAAACCGGACAAATCTGGCTAATGCTCAGCATTGTGGACATCTCACCCAACCAGGAACAAATGGACGGTATCAGGAGCCAACTGCTAAATTTCAGAACGGGCCATATTGTGCCCATAGAAATTGAAGCCAGGCCGGAGTTCGAGCTGACAAAAAGAGAAATTGAAATATTGAAACTGGTGAAAGAAGGTTATTTGAGCAAGGAGATTTCTGATAGGCTGTCCATCAGTGTGCACACCGTTAATACGCACCGGCAGCGATTTCTTGAAAAGATGGGGGCAGCTAACTCGATGGAAGCCGTTATGTTCGCTTCTAAATACGGTCTTTTGGAATAGAAGATTACTGAATTATCAGTATTGCCGGAGGAGTGAGTGACGAGGACTTTTGTGCCTCATTAACTCATTCACAATACTTATGATGCGGATTCCTTTTGTCTTCTTTCTTTTCATTGCCACCTATCCACTCCTGTTCGCACAGCAGCCAAAACAAAGTATCAGGGGGCTGGTGCTGGATGAAGCTTCGGGTTCGCCCATTTCATCCGCTTCTATCCTCCTGTTAAACACCGATTCAAATATTGGAGCTACATCTGATTCGCTCGGCTATTTTATCATCTCTGAAATCACGGTTGGCCGTTACGATATACAGGTCAGTCATGTAAATTACACACCGGTCATCATTCGCGAGGTCGTTTTAACATCGTCTAAGCAGACGGTATTAACGATCAGACTAAAGGAAAGTATCACCGAACTATCGGAGGTAGTGATCACTCCACAGATTGTTAAAGAACAACCCCTTAACCCGATGGCGATGGTAAGTGCCCGGATGTTGAGTGTGGAAGAAGCGAAGCGCTACGCAGGAGGTTTTGATGACCCTGCGAGACTGGCTTCCGCCTTTGCGGGAGTAACCGGAAATACGGATGTGAACGGAATTATTGTGCGCGGCAATGCACCCAAGTATGTGCAATGGAAAATGGAGGGAATTGAAATCCCTAATCCGAACCACTTTGGCGACCTTAGAGTGATTGGAGGTGGGGCACTGACAGCCCTGAGTAGTCAGATGTTGGCCAACTCTGATTTCTTTACCGGTGCCTTTCCTGCCGAGTACAACAATGCCTTATCTGGAGTGTTCGATATCAATATGCGACAAGGAAATAATCAAAAGAGGGAAAGCACTTTTCAACTGGGAATTATTGGAATTGATGCAGCATCAGAAGGGCCCTTTAAACGTGGAGGTAAATCATCTTACCTGTTTAACTATCGGTATTCCACACTGGCACTGTTACAGCCCTTGCTGCCCGAAAATGCCAACACCTTAAAATATCAGGATCTGTCTTTTAAGCTAAACTTCCCCACTAAAAGAGCAGGCACGTTTACCGTATGGGGATTGGGCCTGATGGATGATGCGGTGGCAAAACCAAAGACAGACCCCTTACTTTGGGTTTACAAGAATGACAGACAGGATGATCGAATCCAACAATACGTAAATGCAGCGGGCATCAGTCATCAGTATTTTTTAAATAACAGCACCTATATAAAAACCACCTTAGCTACAACTTCAGGCATCACCAACTGGAACACCCAGCGCCTGAATGATGCGTTGGATTTAATGCCATACAGTAACATAAAGAACGTCAATCAGAATTTTATATTCAAATCCATAATCAATAAAAAAATTAACAGTAGGCATGTTAACAACACGGGTGTTTTAGTAACCGGCATGAAGTATAACCTTCTGTTGGAAAACACCATCAGTCCGAACAGCACACCAACACAGATTGTAAATGCTAATGGGTTCAGCACGCTGATTTCGGCTTACAGCAATTCGCTGGTGAGCATTACGGATCAATTAACCCTGAACACCGGTATCAATGCCCAGTGGTTTATGCTAAACAATAACTACACCATTGAACCCCGGGCAGGGCTTCGTCATCAGATAAATGAAAAGCACTCGATGGGTTTTGCTTACGGTCTGCACAGTCGATTAGAGAACCTGAATTACTATTTCAACGATTCATTTGATACGGGAGAAAAAGCAGTGAACAAAAACCTGGATTTCACCAGGGCACATCACTTTGTACTGAGCTATGATTGGCAGATCAGCGATTTGGTCCACTTCAAAGCTGAACCCTATTATCAGCAATTATTCAATGTGCCGGTAGTGGCTAACAGTTCGCTTTCATTTGTTAACCTGGAGGCCGATTGGTTCTTCAACCAAAAACTTCAAAATACAGGAAGGGCAAGAAACTATGGCTTTGATTTCACGCTGGAAAAATTCATGTCACAGGGCTACTATTATTTACTCACCGCTTCCATCTTCAACTCCCGTTATATGGGGGGCGATGGGATTTGGCGCAGTTCAAGATTTAATCGCAATTATGTGATCAATGCGCTTTTCGGCAAGGAATGGTACCTTAGCAGTGCCCGTCAACATGTTTTGAGTTTAAATACCCGCTTCACGTATCAGGGCGGCAACCGTTATTCACCGGTAGATGTGGCTGCCTCGGTGCAAGCAAGGGATGTGGTGTTTGATAACACGCAAGCGTTTGCCAACCAGGCTGCACCAGGTTTAAATGTGCATTTCACCGCGAGCTATAAAATAAATAAGAAGAAATTATCGCACGAGATTTCCTTGAAGATTTTAAACCTGACAGGCCGACCAGACTTTTACGGATACAAATACAATTTCAGGGATAATACGATTGATCAGGACTTGGCTTCGGTTGTTATTCCTAATCTTAGTTACAAGATAGAATTTTAACTTTGTTAGAGATTCTCCATAGAGTAAATATTATTAATATGGAACCTAGTATTTTATCAAGGGAAACACCAGACAGCTTGTTAGGTAAGAGCATGGGAAGCTTGAGAAACAATTTAAACACAAAATATGAACTAGAATGAGTGTAGATAAATCAATACGTATTAACAGGAGCCCCAAACGGCTTTTCTTGATGGACGGACTTGGCGCACTGACCACTGCCGGATTATTGTTTTTTGTACTTGCCGAATCGGAAATTATTTTTGGAATGCCGAAAGCGGTATTACACCTACTATCATTTATTGCTATTTTTTTTTGGAGCCTACTCGCTTAGTTGCTTTTTGATTGTTAATCAAAAGTGGAAATTTTTTCTTACTGTGATAGCCATTGCCAATGTTGTTTACTGCCTTTTAACTTCAGGATTAATACTTTATCACTATACTCAATTAACCCGATTGGTGCTGATGTACTTTATCGGGGAAATTGCTATAATAATTGCTCTGGTGTATGTTAAACTTAAAGCAATAACCAAATCATCTGGCAACGCTACCTCCAACCTTTGAGGAGTCGGCATTTGAAGTGGGCCAAAAGGATGTAACCATAACCCTTAACCTAAATAAAAAACCATGAAACCCTTAGTAGTGGTGTTGAGCGTGTTCTTGATTTCCATTTTCATCATAAAAGCGATAACTCAAAAATACAACTTCTCCTTAGCTGCAAGAATTGGAATGTGTGCTATGCTGTTTTTTACCGCACTAGGATATTTTGTATTCACCAAAGGTATGGCCATGATGATACCTCCCATTGTTCCATTTAAAACAGAAGTAATATATCTTACTGGCTTAGCAGAAATTGTACTTGGAATAGGCTTGTTAATTCCCAGGTTAAGTAATTATTCCGGATGGTTTTTAATCTTCTTTTTTCTGTTCTTGCTTCCAGCAAATATTTATTCAGCCATGAAGCATATTGACTACCAGAAAGCAACATTTGACGGAAATGGTTTGCGTTATTTGTGGTTTAGAGTTCCATTGCAAATCGTTTTTATAATATGGACTTATTTATCAGCAATCAAAAAATAAATGTATACCCGAAATAATGTTATTCTTATAACAGGCGGAACATCCGGTATTGGATATGAATTAGTTAGGCAATTTTATGAGCTTGAGAACAAGATAATTGTTACTTCAAGTAATCACGATAGATTAGTGCAATTGGAAAATCAGTTTCCCAAAATAAAAACGACAGTGTGTGATTTAAGTAATCCTCTTGCCGTTCGCAATCTTATTGATAAGTGTTTGTTTGAACATCATGACATCAATGTGGTCATTAACAACGCGGGCATTCAGTATAATTATGCCTGGAAGGAGGAAGCAGACGGTTACAATAAGATTGAGACCGAAATTCGCGTGAATTTTATAAGCCCTATGCAAATAATTTATGGACTACTTCCCCTGTTGACAGTGAAGCAAGATTCAGCCATTGTCAATATATCGTCAGCACTTGCTTTCGCCCCTAAGAAGTCAGCGCCTGTTTATTGTGCAACAAAATCGGCCATTCGCAACGGTACGAAAGCGCTACGCTATCAACTAGAAAACACAACCGTAAAAGTTTTTGAAATTATTCCGCCTTTGGTTGACACCGCTATGACGCAAGGGCGTGGAAAGGGAAAAATTTCACCCAAACAACTTGTAGACGAATTTTTGAAAAATTTTAAAAACAGTAAGTTAGAAAGCAATATAGGCAAGACGAAACTTTTGCGAGTTATTCAAAGAATTTCCCCCCAACTTGCTGATAGCATATTGAAAAATGGGTAAATAGTAGTGCGCCATTTGAGACTTTTAAGCACTTAAACAATTGAAATTATCATTTGACTTAAAATGCCCGCAAAAACTTTGCCTGGTCACACATTCACCCCACATCCAAAACGAATCAGTTGGTGGGCTCAGTTCTGTGTAGGTGGAGAATGACGTCAATAATAAATGCCACACACATGACTAACTAAAAAAATTGGACTAATTAACGGGTGCTGAAGGACAAGGATACGAATGAAGTGTGGAGAAGACCCCTACAGCTAGGAGATGTAGGTGCTCTTGTATGAGTTTGATCTTAATTTAAAATTTATGTTTAATTGCGCAGCTTGTTCACAGGAGATAATTTTATAAGCTCCCATCAAACCAGTCCTTAAACTCGTTTACTTTCTCCCGGCTTACAATCATCTCTTTTTCCCAGGCAGGGTGTGTGTTGATTTTTAACCGACTGTTGGAATACACGATCACTTCCTGAATAAAGGATATATGAATGATATATGTGCGATTAATCCGAAAAAAATGTTGACGGTTTAGTACCTCTTCCAGTGATTCCAGCGTGAAGTCTATGATAAACTTGCGCAGTTGCTGGGTCACCAAGTAGACATCGCGGCCGTCAGCAAAAAACAAAACGATCTGATCGCTCGTGATGGACCGGATATGATCTCCTACTTTGACCATGAAGCGCTCTTTATAGGGTTGAGTAGGAGCCCCCAGCTCTTTTATCTGAAGAACACGCTGGTCGGTAAGAGTCAATTGGCCGCGAAGCGTCTCCAGTTTCTGAAGACTGGCGGTGAGGTCAGCAAAGGTGACAGGCTTCAGGAGGTAGTCAATGCCATTTACCTTAAAGGCATCCAGCGCATACTCATTATAGGCCGTGATGAAGATCACGGGCTTGTTGATTTTCACCTCTTTAAAAATGGCAAAACTCACCCCATCTTTTAGCTGGATGTCCATAAAGATCAGGTCAACTGAATCCTGGTTTTTCTCCAACCAGGTCACTGCGTTCTCCACGGAGTCACAGATACCGGCAACCTTGTTTTGCGGATGATGCTTGAGCAGATACCGTTCCAACTTCTCAGCTGCAGGTGTTTCGTCTTCTACTATCAAAACGGTTAAGGGTACACTCATGCAGGCTCGGTTACGGATTCCATTACGATCAACGGAAATTTAATATAATTTTCCTGAGCGGTTTTAACCTGAACAAAGGGGAGTTCGCTATAGACGGAATACGATCGCTGCAAACGCTGAAAACTGTGAATACTTTCCGCGTGAAGCTGCAGTTTGTCATTCAGATTATGATGCAAAACCAGATATTCATCTTCTTTTTGGAGCGAAAGCACCAGCGGTGACCGGGCAGAAATCAGGGTATTTCGAAGGATGGCATCGATGGCTATGATGAGTGCTCCGGGAATGACCAACACCTCATCGGGGTCCTTGCATTCGGGATTCCATCGAATGCTGTTATCATGTTTTTGATTGGCCAGCCGCAACAGATGACGAACGGCCTGAAGTTCTTCTGTCAGCGACACAAATTCGCGCTGCCGGTGAATCAGTTGATACCGGTACAAAGCCGCCATACTATCGATCAACTCCTCGGCTGTATCTTTCTCCTGATGGAGCGTCAGGATGAGTTGCTCCAGGCTCTCGTATAATAAGTCTGGATTGATTTCCTGGCGAAAGGCCGCAAACTCGGCTTCCAGATTTTCCCGCATTTTATGCTCCTGCTCCAGCCGAAGAGTGTTTTCCATATTCAGGTATTGGTTGCCAATGTATAAGGCATTGTACAAAAGGGCGGTCAGGAAATAGATCACACCAAACGTGATCAACTCGCGCACGCTGATATCAAAACCGATAACGCCTTTGTAATAGGAGGCGATGGAAACCAAAACCAGCAAGACGCTGATGATCGTGGTTACCAAAAACTGTAAAACAACTTTTCGCTGCTGGGATAATGAACGAAAGGTGACAAACACCAGCAGGGCACGCATGGACTCCAAAGAAACCACGCTCAGTAAAATGGTCACATAGACTTCTTCATTGCTAAACAGGCTGACGATCTGTTGGGCATTGTTGTTGACGAGTAAAATCACCAGGTAGTTCAGGACACCAAAAACAACGGGCGCAAACAGCCTGAAAAGAACGTGATGAATGAAAAGACGTTTCATGCGGCCTGGGCTTTGGTTAGCAGTGGGAGTCCTACACTAAACGTTTCTTCATCTCGAACGATCACCGGACGAGAGGTAAAAAACCGATAGCGCTGATGGATATTTTTCAGCCCTAGTTGAAAGCTTTCGGTCTTGATAGTGCCAGTCGTTTTTGAATTGGAAATTCTTAACAAACTATCTTCCGCCACAATCGTTACTTTTAACGGCTGTGTTTTACTGATGGTATTGTGTTTCACGGCATTTTCCACCAGCAGCTGTAACGTCATGGGGGGGATGGGTGTATCCAGTAAAGCCGGGGGCACATTGATTTCCATTTGCAAATGATATTCATACCGTACTTGCAGCAGAAAGTAATACGATTTTACAAATTCCAGTTCTTCCCGAAGGGTTACCAATTTTTGCTTGTGGTGGCCTAACACATAGCGCAACGTGTCAGCCATCCTGCGGATAAATTCTTCCGCCAGAGAGCTATCTTTATATAGTAACGATGATACGGTGTTCAGGCAATTAAAAAGATAATGGGGACTGATTTGACTTTTAAGAGATTCAAACTGAAGTTCCAGTTGCCAGCGCTCCGTTCGGAGTTGCTCGGTTTGGGTGACCGAGTAATAACGGTACGAATAAAAAAGTCCGTAAAAAATCTGATACACAAAGAGCGACAGCACGAATAAAACCCCCAGCTTTAAAGATTCTGCCACCGGGTCAGAAAAAATGTGATTACGAACGATGGTGATCAACGCCAGCCCGAGCGTACTGTGAAGGATAAATCCGGCCAGCAATCGCCAGACAAACACCCGGTGCCAGGGGATCAAACGATCCAGTAAACGATCCAATCCAAAAACTATCCCGCCCAAGGTGAATGTCAATAGAAGTAACCAACTGCCTCGCAGAAGCCAGGCCGAGAACGATGGGAGTTGCCCGGTTTCGCTGTAAATCACAAACAGAAAATACAACGCACCTAACATTACCGTGCTGACAGTTAGCCACAGGTACTTTCGGGAGGAAGGAGGTAAGCGCATCGGTTGGTTACCTTGCCAAGATAGCGTGGGCAGAACTCAGAAACAATGGATTCATACAGCTGTCGGGTTCAATCAATGGCACGCATGGCGCGGCCATAGTATGTTTCAGAATCAATCCCCTTCGCGGCTGCCCGATAGGCCTCTTTCAAAGAAGCCTCATTTAATGCCTTGATATGCGAGGCAACATCGGTTAGTACTTCTGTTTTGTAATGATCGGAGTCGATCCGACCCACCGCCTGAAGGATGGCCTGAACATTTTGCTTGGTGAGGTTGGGCCGCTCCATCGCGTTTTGTAAAAATACCGCCATGTAATGATCACTTCCGTTACTACCCATGGCCTCCAGCAGTTTTTGAAACGAAGCATCGCTCAGATTTTGACGCTCCACAATTTCACTGGCAATCACATTCATGTAATGATCGGAATCAATGCTGGTAATCATGGACATCAGATTCAGTTGAGCTTCTTCGCCCATGGGGTTACGGATAAGACTTTTTAATACTTCGGTCTTGTAATGATCGGAATCAATATCGCGAACGGATTCCATGGCCCGTTGATAGGAAACGGCAGAGAGACCTGGTTTATTGAGCGCTTTGGTTAAGATCACGGTGCGGTAATGATCAGATTCTACCGACTTGCTGGCATCGATCATTTCGGCAATGATCCCATCCGTCAGGTTATTCTGTCGCAGGAGATTGGTGATTACTTCGGTCTTATAGTGATCGGAATCCATATCGCTGGTGGCGCGCATAATGATCCGGACATTTTCAAGCGTGGCAGGACTGCTCTTTAATGCTTCTTTGATCACTTCGGTTTTGTAATGATCGGAATCCATTTTCCGGGTAGCATAAAAGACAGCGGTGGTGGCTTCCTTGTCACTCAGAAATTTTTCAATATTTTTCTGAAGGAATTCGGTCAGGTAGTGATCCGAATCCAACGTGCCAGCCATCTGAGTGATCACCGAAGCATACTCCTTTGAGCTTACCGGAAGTCCCATGAGCAGGTTGGCATAATGCGCCTTGACATGATCATTTTCAATCTGGTTGATTTCGGTCAAGACAGCCGTGGTTCCTCCTTTTCTATAAAACCGATTGACTCGGCTTTCTGCGCCAACCGTGGTAGAGCGCACAACCTCTGGCAGCACTTCCGAAAGCCATCTCCGGCCATCCGGTTCAAAAGATATTTTTGAACGGCCTTCATAGTATTCGCGCTTGAGACCGTTTCCTTCCGGGCTAATGATAATCGATCTGCGGCTCCCAAAAACCACCTTCGTGATTTCCAGGTAACCATCATTACTCATGCTCTTGATGTCCTGATCGTCCTCGGTAAGCTCAAATTTACCCCGGGTTTCGATATTGAAACTGGATATGCCGTTGGAGGTTTTATAGACATAGTTGTCTTTTCCGTTTCTGGAGGAGGAGTAGGATTTGCTGATTTGGCCGTGAGCCAACCCCACGAGGGTCATAAGAATGAGTGTCAGAAGTGCTTTCATAAGTCTCAGTTTAAGAACATACACGGCAAAGATGCCCGCAGGATGCCAGCCCATCAACGATTTTGACACGAATTGTAAAACGGGTGTAGTGAGTTGTACGGCCACAGGCAAAAGCCTGGGCAGGTGGGCTAACGATCGCCTTCTTTGCCTTTAATTTTTGAGGCTACCGAAGGGCCCACCAATTGACTCAGCTCTTCCAGCGAAGCCTCTTTTATCTTCTTGACCGATTTAAAATGGGATAACAACTTATCCGCTGTTTTCCTACCGACACCCGGAATGTCCTCCACAGAGGTGATAAAAGTATCATTGCTGCGCTTTAAGCGGTGGAAGGTAATCGCAAAACGATGCGCCTCATCGCGAATCCGTTGAATCAATAAAAGGCCAGGCGATTTTTTGTTGATATGAAGGGGCAGGGGGTCATTTGGATAGTAAATCTCCTCCAGTCTCTTGGCGATACCAATGATGGGGATCTTACCATAGATACCTAATTCCTGAAGAGCCTCACAGGCACTGCTCAACTGACCTTTCCCTCCGTCCACAATAATCAGACAGGGAAACTCACTTTGCTCCTCGAGAATGCGTTTGTATCTGCGGTTGACAATCTCTTTCATGGACGCAAAGTCATTGGGGCCTTCCACCGTTTTAATGTTAAAATGCCGGTACCCTGCCTTGTGGGGTTGTCCATCCACAAAACGAACCATCGAAGCGACAGGCGATGTTCCCTGAAAATTCGAGTTATCAAAACATTCGATGATTTTGGGATAGGTAGTCAGACGCAAATCCTTTTGAAGGATGTGCAACACTTCGTTTTTTTTAGATTCTTTTTCAGCCTTGTCAACTTCGCTTTTTTGTTTGGCGAAAAGAGCGTTTTTCAAAGACAACGCCACCAATTTCCGTTTGTCACCAATTTGGGGAACGACCACTTCGAGCGAGTCCGTTTCCAGCAGCAACGTCACGTTACTAAAGATAATGGGGTTGGAGCTGTGGTAGTCACTGCGAAGACGCACCAGGACCAGACTGGCCAACTCTTCATCCGTTTCTTCCAATTTCTTTTTGAGTTCCACATTTTTAGAAAAAATGATGGAGCCTTCCTTGATCATCAGGTAGTTCAGGTACGCATGCTGATCGGTGCTGGTAATGGTAATCACATCAATGTCGGTAAGCTTGCGGTTCACCACCAGTGATTTGCTTTGGAATTTTTCCAGCAATTCGAGCTTATGCTTGAAGTGGGCAGCTTTTTCAAACTCCAGGGCTTCGGAGGCAGCATTCATCCGACTTAAAAAAACTTCTTCCACCACACTTAGATCTCCCTTCAGGATATTTCGGGCCTGCGCAATATCTTCCAGATAAGCAATCTCTGACTGTAACTCTTCGCACGGCCCTTTGCAATTGCCAATGTGATACTCCAGGCACACCTTAAATTTTTTTTGCGTTACATTTTCTTCTGACAGGACCAAAGAGCACGTACGGATGGAGTACAATTGACGCACCAGTTCCAGCACGCTTTTCATAGACACCACGTTGGAGTAGGGACCAAAATATTCTCCCTGTTTGGGGATGTATTTGCGGGTGGAGATGATGCGCGGAAAACGTTCTTTTAAAATGCAGAGATAAGGAAACGTCTTATCGTCTTTTAGGAGAATGTTGTACTTGGGTTGATTTTGTTTGATCAGATTGTTTTCCAGCAGCAGCGAGTCAAACTCAGAGTTGGTGATGGTAAATTCCAGACGCACAATTTCCGAAACCAGTTTTTCTGTTTTTCGGCTGTATTGGCTTTGTTTATTGAAATAACTGCCCACCCGCTTTCGGAGGCTTTTGGCTTTGCCTACATAGATGAGCGTGTCTTCACTATTGTAAAACCGGTAGACACCCGGTTCATCGGGCAAAGCAGACACCTGATCTTTGAGGGTATGAGTCACGCCTCAAAAATACAGGAAAGAAAAGTGTATTTCTTCGATTGTAATGAGCTGAATTATTTTTCGGAAAACACTCGCTTGTGAGGATCAATGATCAATCTCCCACGAATCTTCGTTTTGCAGGTCAACAGAGTCTGGAAGGTTCTCCACCCGGCCGCAGTCAAACGAGATATCGACTCCGGAACTAGGTCTGCGAAACTGACCCTTGGTCACGCCAATTTTCGGATCGGCATACACCTTGGCCAGAAATTTTCCAAAGATGGGCAAAGCGGATCGGCTCCCTTGTCCAAAGGGCCATGAAGGAAACCGAACGGCACGTTCATCACCTCCGACCCACGCGCCCCCCACCAGGTTGTGCGTAACACCAATGAACCAACCATCGGAGGCATCATTGGTGGTGCCTGTTTTTCCACCCACCTCATTATCTACCCGTACTTCGCGAGGCAAACCCAACGCGGATCCTCGCTCTTCCTCTGTGCCGCCCCGGAGCATATAAATCATCTTGTAAGCTGTTTGCTCGTTGATGGCTTGTTTGGTTTTGGGTATAAAGTTTTCAATCACATTGCCGTTTTTATCTTCAATGCGAGTGATAAAAATGGGCTCTGTAAAGATACCGTTATTAACATAGGTGCTATAGGCTCCCACCATCTCAAAGAGATTCATTTCACTGGTGCCCAGGCAAAGCGAAGGCACCGGGTCAATTTTGCTTTGAATGCCCATGCGATAGGCAAACTCGGCTACGTTTTCGGCCCCCAACTGCTGCATCACTTGAGCAGTAATCGAGTTAACAGATTGCGCCATTGCCTGCCGGATGGTCATCGTTTTTCCGGTTCCACGATTTCCCTCCGAATTCAAAGGATACCAGGGAGGCTGGTTTGGAATATCAAATTGTGGTGAGATGTCTCTGAACTGCTGACAAGGGGAATAGCCTTCTTCAATGGCCAATCCGTACACAAATGGTTTAAAAGTAGAACCCGGTTGACGCTTAGCTTGTCGCACGTGATCAAACTTAAAATATTTGTGATCGGTGCCTCCCACCCATGCTTTGATATGACCGGTCAGCGGATCCATGGCCATAAAACCTGCTTGCAAAAACTTTTTGTAATACGCCAATGAATCCATCGAGCTAAACAAAGTGTCGCGTTCACCTTCCCACGTAAATACGGTCATGGGTTTTTTCAGATTCAACATAATGTTAAGGGAATCTGAATTTTCACCATATCGCTCAGCATAGAACTTATAGGCATCGGTTTGCCGGATACGTTTACGAAGGAAATCCTTCATCTCCGCACCGTTATCATCCGACCACGGATTACGACCACGTTTTTTCCACTCTTCAAAAAATTGTTTTTGGAGATTTCGCATATGCTCATTCATCGCCTGTTCCGCATATACCTGCATACGACTATCAATAGTGGTGTAGATTTTTAATCCGGAGTTATACAGATCAATGCCCCTGTTATTACAAAAGTTACGTAGGTAATTGCCCATCACTGTGCGGAAGTAAGGGGCCAATCCCTGGTTTTGGTTTTGCACATTATAATCCAGCTCGATTGGCAGGGACTTGATGGAATCAAACTGCTCGCGTGATGCCAATTTGTATCCGTGGCGATAGAGTTTTGCCAAAACTTCATTGCGTTTGCGCAATGAGTTTTCAGGATTGCGCTCGGGATCAAAATAGGTAGCAGCTTGCAACATGCCTACCAGTACGGCAGATTCCTGCAGGTTAAGACTATCGGGTTGTTTATTAAAATAAGTTTCAGCGGCTACTTTAATTCCAAAGGTATTACTGCTAAATGTTGCCGTGTTTAAATACATGGCTATGATTTCTTCTTTGGTAAAATTTCGTTCCAGGTTGATCGAGATGATCCATTCTTTGGTTTTTTGAATGACGCGTCTTGGGACTTTACCCAGATTACTAAGCCAGCCATCGAGACTCCGATCCGGATTCATCGTGTAGAGATTTTTGGCCAACTGTTGGGTAATAGTACTGCCCCCGCCTTGCGGGTTGAATGTCATCAACCCATAGAATACGCGGATGTAAGCAGGAAAATCCAAGCCTGAGTGGTTATAAAACCGATGATCTTCCGAAATGATCAAGGTGTTGATAAGATCTTCCGAAAGATCTTCATAATGTATCTGGCTTATGCTATTGCGATAGTAGCGACCCAACGTAGCCCCATCAGCCGAAATAATTTCAGACGACAAATCGTTTTCCGGATTTTCCACCTCAGCAAGGCTGGGCATTTCGCCATAAGCGCCAAACAAATTGATACTGACTGTGAAAATATAAAAAGGGAAGCCCAGCAGTAAGCAAAGAAAAGCAATCCATACATACTTGATTGCTTTAGGTATCCAGGCCTTACGGATACTCAAAAACCTATTGACTTTGTTTTTGATAGTTTCGATCAAAGAAGGAGAGGTACTCATCTAGCGCCCGGTTTCGGTAGAAGATCTGGAAATTATCTTTTGTAATGACAAAGTTATAGAATTTATAGCTGCTAAAGGGCTTCCACTGGGCGCTCAGGGCAACAAACTTATCGAAATAATCCAGGGCGGCTTCCCGATTCTTGAATTCCAGAACCATGGTCAGGGTCTTTTCCTCATTGACCACCAGATTGCTGGTGGTCAGCTTCAGGGCGGTGAACTGTCGGGCATTGTACCGTTCCAACACATTCACCACATCGTTGGTCAGTTTTTCTTTGGAGTCATACACGGTCACAAAATAATGAGGCTCGTCAAATGATTTGACAAACTGAATACCCCTGGCTTTATCCATCCGCTGCAATAAATCGCGTGAAGAAGCCAGGAGTTTATCCGCATAGCCTCGTAGTTCGTGATCCGGATACTTTTTAACAAACTCGCCCAACTCAAATTGGTAGCGGGTGGCATCCTCGGTTCTTCCAACCATCAAAACTTTGAGCAAATCCAGTTGAGGGGTAAACGCGGTTTCTCCTATTTGATACGCAAGCGCCAACTTATCCTGGGCTATGCGGAGATTATTGGCCTGATAGGCAGCATAGGCATATTTGTAAATGATCTTTTGTTTTTCGGCTGCCTCGCTGGCTTCTTTCAGGTAATCAGGATTGGCCAATATGCGGGCATACGTAGAGGAAGGATGTGCCTCCGCTAACCGGCTGGCATATTGTTTGGCCATATCTTCATCCGTGTCCTTGTAAATCAAATAAAGTTTGTAGAGTACTTCGGGTTCAAGGGACGATGTTGGAAAACGCTCTAATATCTTTTTGTAATAAAGGGCGGCATTTTCTTTTTCGGTCAATTGAAAGTAATGAAGATCACCCAACTTAAAATAGGCTTCTTCAATAGCCTGGAGCAGTTCTGCCCGTTGAGCCTCACTTCGCGGCACCTTTAAAATTATCTGACCTACTTTATCAACGGAGGGATTGTCTTTCTTTTCATTCGCTACTACAACCTCGGCCGGTTTTTCAGTCTGTTCCTGATTGCCGGTTGGTAAAGCTCTGTTGGAGCGCCTCCAGTCATCCGTCAGCACCCGTGTACCCCAGATACGCTGAAACTCTGACTGTCCTAAAGAAACAGCAGCTGCATTTCCGAAGTACCACTCGACTGTTGACTCTGTTTGATTGCTGGTGGCGAAGGGGTTGCTGTTTATGCCCGATCCGGAGGAAGTGGCTGGCGTAAATGTTCGTTTCCGTTTGGTTTTAACTTTGGGAGGGGTGGCTTTGGCGATTGCAGAATCCAGGCGATTTCGAATGGTGAGCGAATCAAACTGAGAGAGAAAAAGCAAACTGTCATTCATCGTAATCGTCTCGGTGTATTTGGCGAAGTCACCGAGAATCTCTTGTCGTTTTTTAATAAAGGCATAGCCCTCTGTTTCTTTGGGCAGTACGCCCACCGTACTGTCGTAGTACAATTTGGCCAGGCTGTATTTTTTGAGAGAGTCAAAATAAATTTGACCAAGACGCAAATAGGAAAATCCCTGAACCCGTTTGTTTGTTCCCGCGTGAGCGGCTAGCTGATAGTCTGTGATCGCCTGTGGCAGGTTTCCTTGTTTACGTTCAAATTCCCCCAGCTCATAGAAAATTTTATCCCTGAATTCTGTGTTTTTGGAATCATTCAAAAGTTTGTCAAACTGTTTGCGGGCCGTTCGTACGTCCTTTTTGTCTGTCAGGCTGGTTACCTGCGCCAGGTTGAGACGCGCATAAAAATCAATTTCGTAATCGGGACGGGCGCTCAGGCATTTTTTATAAAAATTGTAAGCTTCCGCCTGAAAGCCCAGTTGCTGATATACCTGACCGATGATGAAGTAGATCCTGGCTTTTCGATCATGCCGGGTGAGAAGTGAGTCGGCTGCTGATAAATTCCGGACCATGTTATCATAGTCGGTCTGCAATTGATAGTAATAAGCCTTTTCAATAAACAGTCGCTTCTGATGATCTTTACTTAGACTCTCTTTTTCCAAAAACCGGAAGGTCTCTTCTGCTTTTGCGAAATCGCCCTGCTCGGTAAATGTGCGCAAGAGGTAAATCAAAGCCTCATGCCGGATGGAAGGAGTGGTTCCCTTCGTATTGACAAACTTGAATGTTTGAATGGCATTGGGATAATCACAGGCATGCAACCGTGCGATGCCCACTTGTACATAGTTATCGTCCACCCAATGACTGTTGGGGTGGCGCTGGATGGAGATCGATGCCATCTTGATAACCTCCTCCGTATCTTTGGCATAGGCTTTGGCGCTCACAGTATCCAGCTTGGGAAACAAACGAAGAATGATACTTGGGTCATCGTCCCAGTTTTTCCAGATCAGACTATTAACTTCTCTGTTTTTTTCTCGGGCATAAAAATAGCCGTTGTAATGAGCCGCCATGTTGTGATACACACTGCCTGCCACGGTATTTTGCTCAGATGAACAACCTTGTGTCAGCAGCAAAACAGCCCCTAAGACAATTCCTACGGGCAAAAAAGTGTAACAATACCGGGGCAACAGAAGACGTTTAATCACGTGTAAAAACGTAAAAATCAGAAATTCAATATTATAGTCCGGCTAAATATCTAATTTTACCCCTCTTTACCCAAAAAATTGAGACCAAAAAAGACACTTTCCGATCGTTTAACCACGCGTTACCAGTTAGTCATTCGCAATGAAGAGAATCTGGCGGAGAAAACAACGGTGGGTTTTACCTATGCGAAACTGCTGGTGGTGTCAGTGGCTGTTTTTGTAGTCTTGTTTGGCTTTAGCCTCTTTCTGTCCAAGACCTTGCTTGCCAAATGGTTTGATCCCAAACATGCCCAGATGGAGCAGGATCGGAAATTGTTTGAGCTTGCCTTACGGGTTGACTCTCTGGCCGGAGAGGTGCAGCGAAAGGAGTTATACATCCGGAATGTTCAGCGCATTTTAAGTGGCGATACGTCTTCGCAATTTCAAGACCCGGCCTCTGTTCTGGTGAATGATCGAGGGGTTCGGCAAATCGGAAGTCTGAAAGTAGGAGCGAATGACTCGTTGTTCCGTCAGGAATTCGAACGGTCCGGAGGCGCAGCCATGGTTAACTTCACCAGTGGTAAATTCCGGGAATTGCAGGAGATGGTTTTCTTTCCTCCCCTGGTCGGATTAGTGTCAGACAAGTATGATGTTAAAAAAGGTCACTACGGTGTGGACATCGTAGCGAAAACAAATGAACCGGTGAAGAGCATTGCGGATGGCACGGTGATCATGGCTTCGTGGACGCAAGACTCAGGCCATGTCATAGCCGTCCAGCACCGTGGCAATCTGATTTCCGTCTATAAGCACAATGCCGAACTTCTGAAAAAAGTTGGTAGTTTTGTCAACGCTGGAGATATCCTCGCTATAGTTGGCAACAGTGGCGAGATGACCAATGGTCCACACCTTCACTTTGAATTGTGGTACAACGGCAGTTCGCTCAATCCTGAAGAATTTGTAACGTTTTAAACCAAACACTCATGCTAACAACGAAAGAACAAAAGCGCGCAGCCGAAGAGATCAGCAGTTCCAGTAACGTGATCGGAAAAGGCACCGTGCTGGAAGGGAATATCGAAACGTACGGCAATATCCGGATCGAAGGAAAAATCATCGGGAATATCAAATCCAAGTCAAAGATTGCCTTGGGAAACAGCTCTCATATTGAAGGCAACATCATGGCGCAAAATGCGGATATTGAAGGGCAGGTGCGCGGCCGCTTGGAAATCAGTGAACTGTTGGTCTTAAAATCTACGGCTGTTATTCATGGAGATATCATGACCGGAAAGTTGGTTGTGGAGCCGGGAGCCGTTTTCAACGGGACGTGCAAAATGGGGGCTGCTATCAAAGATATTAAACTCGGAGAAAATGGCAGCGCCTACCGGACCGAAGGAGCCAAAGCCATCTAATCAGTATATCAAATATAGCGGGCTGGGCCTCCAATTGTTGGTGACGATTGGTTTATGTACCTGGCTGGGTCATTGGATAGATCGCCAATTGGAGTTGAAATTCCCCATTTTTTTACTTGTGTTAACTTTTTTAGGACTGGGTGGTTCCATGTTTCAGTTATACCGTACTCTGACCAAAGAGGAATGAGCCTGAAAGAGCCGCTGATTATTGTTTTATCGCTCACGGTACTCACCGGTATTCTGGTGAGGCTGCTGCGAAAAGTGCGGAAGTCTAACCCTGACCTGTTTGTTCATTTCTATCTGGGGGCGATTGCTGTGAAATTGATGGTATCGCTTGGGCTGTTAATTGTCGTACTCATGAACAATCCCGAAAAAGCGGTCATGTACGCGGTGGTGTTTTTAACCACCTATGCACTTGCCACAGCCGTGGAGGTAATAATATTATTGCGTAGCCGCTCCGGAGAAAGTTAGTTGCAGTTCGCAGGAACGCGCGCTGACCTTTTGTCAATCCCAAAGTAGGGCTTTTTTTCCCAAAACATTTTTTTGGCAACCAAGAATCAATACTTTTGCAGTCGATTTATAAGACCCCTGCCGAGCCCAGATGAAAAAGCCCTTTTTGACCGCAAAAACCGCGATTTTTACCCTTCTGGTGATAGCTTTTTTCAGCGGCATGCCGGCAGCTTTTGCGAGCAAAAGTGATAGCACAAAAACGGAAGAGGGGTTTGATGCAAATAAGGTAATCATTCATCACGTACTGGACGATTACGTTTGGCACTTTTGGGATGGACACTATGGCACTCTTTATTTGCCGGTCATCGTTTACTCTTCCGAACGCGGCCTGGATATTTTCTCTTCCCACCGCTTCTATGATGAACACCATAATGTAGTCGAGTATGATGGGTATAAGCTCGAGCACAACCACATTTATCTGGCGGATTCAGGAAAGTCTGTGTTCGATCTCTCGATCACGAAGAATGTTGCGATGTTGTTCATCAATGCCGGGTTGCTCCTGATAGTTTTAATCTCCGTGGCGCGCGCATACAAGAAAAACACTGGAAAGGCTCCCTCGGGCATGCAGTCATTTTTTGAACCTATTATCGTTTTTGTGAGAGACGAAGTGGTGAAACCAAATATCGGGCATCATTATGAAAAGTATTTACCCTATTTACTCACCCTGTTTTTCTTTATCCTTTTTGGAAACCTTTTAGGCCTGTTACCCGGAGCCGGGAACTTAACGGGCAACATAGCGGTGACGGCTGTTCTAGCCATATTCACTTTTTTGATTACTAATTTTAGTGGTAATGCGAGTTATTGGGGACATATTTTCTGGACACCCGGTGTTCCCGTGTTGTTACGCCCGATCATTTTATTGGTAGAAGTGGTAGGGATATTTACAAAGCCCATTTCGCTCACGGTTCGTTTATTTGTGGCCATCACAGCCGGACACATTGTCTTGTTGAGCCTGATAAGTTTAGCATTCATTTTCCAGAGTATTGCGGTAGGAGCGGTTTCGAGCTTGATTGTCTTGTTTATTAATTTGATTGAATTGTTGGTGGCCGGTATTCAGGCCTATGTGTTTACGCTGTTTACCGCGCTGTATATCGGCATGGCCACAGAAGAACACGACCACCATTAAAGATACCCCCGTACTGATCTTGGTCAGGCCGGGGTTTTGTTTCACTTAACTACTTACATTTATGTTAGCACTTTTATTGGACATCAGCTATGCGATCATGGGCGCTGGCATTGGTGCAGGTCTGGCTGCAATTGGCGCTGGTATCGGTATCGGCCGCATTGGTGGCTCGGCTATGGAAGGGATGGCGCGTCAACCAGAGGCTTCTGGCAAAATTCAGGGAGCCATGTTGATTATCGCAGCCCTTATCGAAGTAGCTGCGCTGTTTGCGCTTGTTATTTGCCTGTTGATATCGTTCAAAGGCTAAACCCAAAAGAGAATACGCCCCGGCATTTGGCCGGGGCCATTCTTTTACTTATTTAATTCGTGAAATTCGAAAGAACCGAAAAATAATATGGAACTTCTTACCCCCGGTACAGGTCTCATCATTTGGCAGGCCATTATCTTTATTCTGTTGGTTTTGTTGCTTTCGCGACTGGCCTGGAAACCGATTATAGCTTCGCTGAAAGAACGCGAGCAATCCATTCAAAGCGCATTGGATTCTGCGGAGAAAGCAAAGATCGAGATGGCTTCCCTGAAGGCTGATAACGAAAAGCTTTTGAAAGAAGCCCGTGAAGAACGCGACAAAATTTTACGCTCCGCCCGCGAAGCCGCCAGCCGCCTCCAGGATCAGGCACAGACCGATGCTAAAAAAGCAGCTGACAAAATGATTGAAGATGCCAAGGCCGTCATCAACACAGAAAAAGCAGCAGCGATCCGTGATGTGAAAGAGCAAGTGGCTTTATTCTCGTTGCAGATAGCGGAAAAACTGGTGCGCAAAAACCTGTCAGACGATCAGGCTCAAAAGGAGTTGGTGCAAACCTATATCAAGGAATCCAAGCTGAATTAACATGGCCGATATTCGTGTAGCTTCGCGTTATGTACGTTCCCTTTTGGGATTGGCCGAAAGCCAGAATGCCCTGGATCAAGTGCATCAGGATATGTTGTTAATCGACAAAGCCTGTGATACTAATCGTGAATTTTTGATCATGTTGCGAAGCCCGGTGATTAAACATGACAAAAAGCGAGATATCCTCGAAAAAGTATTTAAAGGTAAGGTTCATCCGCTCACCATGGCCATTATGGATATTCTCACCCGTAAAAACCGGGAGCCTTTGCTGCCGGCTATTGCCAATGAGTTTCATAACGCCTACAACGAATTTAAAGGTATCGGCAAAGCCACCATCACCACCCCCGTTCCGTTGGATGCTAAGCTTCGGGCTGAAATAGAAGCCCTCGTGAAAAAAATCAGTACCCGCAAAGAGGTGGAGCTGAAAGAAAAAGTAGATAAAGATTTAATCGGTGGATTTCTTCTTCAGGTCAATGACAAACAAATTGATGCGTCTATTGCAAGCCAATTGGCAGCCATGCGCCTGAAGTTTAAGGAAAATCCCTATGTAAAGGAGTTTTAATAGTTATAACCAGAAATTTTTGAACTAATATTTTATGGCAGAAATCAGA
This sequence comes from uncultured Ohtaekwangia sp., assembly GCA_964439205.1. GTDB lineage: Bacteria > Bacteroidota > Bacteroidia > Cytophagales > Cyclobacteriaceae > ELB16-189. The sequence goes on along the minus strand of CAYTNM010000009.1, from coordinate 117,897 downwards.
CCCGAAGAGATATCAGCAATCCTCCGCGAACAATTATCACAGTCACGCACCAAGGCCGAACTCGAAGAAGTGGGAACCGTACTCACCATTGGAGATGGGGTGGCCCGCATTTATGGACTCACGCAGGCGCAAGCCGGTGAATTAATCCAGTTTGAAAACGGACTGCGCGCATTGGTACTAAACCTAGAAGAGGATAACGTAGGGGCCGTATTGTTGGGAGATGCCAAAGACATCAAAGAAGGAGCCACGGTAAAACGTACCGGGCAAATTGCCTCCGTAAAAGTGGGCGATGGAGTGCTGGGGCGTGTGGTAAACACGTTGGCGGTTCCAATTGATGGTAAAGGACCTTTAACCGGTGATCTGTATGAAATGCCATTGGAGCGGAAAGCCCCCGGGGTTATTTTTCGTCAGCCGGTAAATGAGCCCTTGCAAACAGGTATTAAAGCCATTGACGCCATGATTCCGATCGGTCGGGGTCAACGCGAATTGATTATTGGCGATCGCCAAACAGGAAAGACGGCTGTGGCGATAGACACGATTATCAACCAAAAAGAATTTTACGAAAAGGGAGAACCGGTGTATTGTATCTATGTAGCCATCGGTCAGAAAGCCTCTACTGTAGCTTCCGTAGCCGCTACACTGGAAAAGGCGGGTGCCCTTCCATATACCGTGATTGTATCAGCCTCGGCCTCAGATCCTGCCCCCATGCAGTTTTTTGCTCCGTTTACCGGTGCGGCTATCGGTGAATTTTTCCGCGATACCGGAAGACCTGCCTTGGTAATCTATGATGATTTGTCCAAGCAAGCGGTTGCCTATCGGGAGGTGTCATTGTTACTGCGCAGACCTCCGGGACGTGAGGCATACCCTGGAGATGTATTCTATCTTCACTCACGCCTGTTGGAGCGTGCAGCCAAGGTCATCAATAATGATTCCATCGCGCGAAATATGAATGATCTTCCACCCTCCATCAAGCATTTGGTGAAAGGGGGAGGTTCATTAACGGCCTTGCCCATTATTGAAACCCAGGCCAATGACGTTTCTGCCTACATCCCGACCAATGTAATTTCCATTACGGATGGTCAGATATTTTTGGAAACCAACCTCTTTAACTCAGGTATTCGTCCTGCGATCAACGTGGGTATTTCGGTTTCCCGCGTAGGGGGTGCCGCTCAGATCAAATCGATGAAGAAAGTAGCGGGAACATTAAAGTTGGATCAGGCTCAGTTCCGCGAACTGGAGGCCTTCTCCAAGTTTGGTTCAGATCTGGATGCCGCTACCAAATTGACCATTGAACGTGGTCGCAGAAATACAGAAATCTTAAAGCAACCTCAGTATGCTCCGGTGTCCGTAGAAGAGCAAGTGGCGATTATTTTAGCGTCTACCAAAGGATACATTGACAATGTGCCCGTGAGTAAAGTAAAGGAGTTTGAAAAGGAGTTCCTGAGTTTCTTGCGCCTGCAACACAAGGCTGTTCTGGATAATTTCCGGGCAGGCAAGTTTGAAGATGCAGACACGGCCATCGTAAAACAGGTGGCATTGGAATTGGCAGCGAAATACTAAAGTTTAATGTGACAACAAGTCGATCATGATCGACTTGGTTTTACCAGCAGCGTATGGCAAGTTTAAAAGAAGTAAAGAGCCGGATCACGTCAGTAATTTCTACGCAACAGATTACCAAAGCCATGAAAATGGTAGCGGCAGCGAAGTTGCGCAGATCGCAGGAGCGCATTACACAGATGCGTCCGTTTTCACAAAAACTATCAGATCTTTTGGCGAATCTTTCGGGTGCCGAAACGGATGGTCAGGCATGGTATAGTCAGGTGCGGGAAGAGAAAAAGATATTAATTGTGGTGGTCAGTTCTGATCGGGGACTGTGCGGCTCCTTTAATAGCAGCATCTTAAAGGCTACGACACGGCTGCTATTGGAAAAATATGCCGATCAGCAAAAGAAAGGGAATGTCACCATCCTTCCGATTGGTAAGAAAGCATTTGAATTTTTTGGAAAACGAAAGGGAAAAATGGTTGGTGACCATTGGAATCTTTTTTCAGAACTGACATTTGCCCGAACCTCCGTCATTGCGGATTTTTTGATGGAAGGATTTCAGGCACAGGAATATGATAAGATCGAGATCGTATACAACGAATTTAAAAATGTAGCGACTCAGATTTTGCGTATCGAACAGTTTTTGCCGATTCTGCCAGGTAAACAGGAAACCAAAACCAATGTAGATTATCTGTATCAGCCCGGTCAGGAAGAGATATTGACCGGATTGATCCCTAAATCGCTCAAAGTACAATTGTATAAGGCGGTACTGGACAGTAATGCCTCTGAAAATGGGGCCCGGATGACTGCGATGGATAAGGCCACCGAGAATGCCGGAGAGTTATTGAAAGAATTAAAACTGACCTACAACCGGACTCGTCAGGCGGCCATTACCAAGGAAATTCTTGAGATTGTGGCCGGTGCCGAAGCTCTTAAGTCGGCCTAGTGCCATTCTTCAAATCATGAATAAAGACCAACTTCTTTGCGGAAGTTGGTCTTTTGTGTTTTTACAGTTGTAGGTATGAGAAGGGCAATCCTTGTCAAGGTCAGAGAGCCAACCATTTTGTTTCCTTTCGAATTATTTCTTTTCTTTCTCATCTATGAAGTTTCTCTTTACAATTTTTTTAGGGTGGGCCGTCTCCTGCGGGCCGGATAAAGACATCTATACCGGAGCGGTGGGCCCACCGGTCATGCCAACGCGAAAGCTTCACGCTGGCTTTTTAGTGGTTGATGGTGTTTACAACACTGAATTGATTGCCCCCATGGACGTGTTTCAACATACCCCCTTTCACACAGAGCATGGAATGGACGTTTCTGTGATCGGCCCCAACCGTGATACCATTACTTCTTTTGAAGGACTTCAGATCATTCCCAATTATTCGTTGACTGATACGATACCTCCCATCGATGTGTTGATCGTCCCGAGCGCCCGAAACAGCATGGGCGATGACTTGAAAAACGAACAAATGATTTCATTTGTGAAAAAGCAATCGCAATCTGCCCTTTATGTGATGTCGCTATGCGATGGTGCATTTGTGCTGGCTCAGGCAGGCGTGCTTAATGGAGTCGACTGTACTACGTTTCCAGCCGATATCGATCGATTCAGGCAACAGTTCCCCACCTTGAAAGTATATGAAAATGTCAGTTTTGTTCATGACCGGAAAGTGATTACCTCGGCTGGGGGCGCAAAATCCTACGATGCCGCGCTTTACCTTGTAGAGCTGCTTTATGGCCGCTCAGCGGCAGTCAAAATTGGTCAGGGACTGGTCATCGATTGGGACCTTACACAGGTTAAAAACCACCGTACTGCGCGTTAAACAATCAAAACCCTACATTCATCTTACGCCAGACCTATTCAACAATCGTGAATCCATTACTTTTAGCGGTTATGTTTGTATGAGCATGCCAAAGGATAAAAATTTAACTTCGTCATTATCGATTCTGGATCGAATGCCCGGTGTGCTGTTTGAATATCACCTTCCACACACCGGTAGAGGAGTTTTTACCTACGTGAGTCCCCGGGCGGATGAAATCCTTGGGATTAGTCGTGATAAACTGCTGATGGATGAAGACCCTATTGAATCATTTATTCTTCCCGAAGATGTTCCCTCTTTTCAAAAAACATATCAGCAAAGCCTGGAGGCAGGAAAAGAGTTTCATTGGGAAGGGCGTGTGTGGGCTGGAAACAATATCATTTGGTTGCAGGTGGCCGCCAGTCTTTCCTCAACGGAGGAGACTAAACAAGTATGGCATGGGTTGATGCTTGATGTTACCGATCGAAAAAGAGCCGAACAGACACAATCGGAAAGTGACCAGCGCTATAAAGCCTTATTGGATCAAATGCCCTTGGGAGTGGCCGTTCATCGGGAAGGGAAACTTTTGTTTGTCAATCCACATGCGTGTCAAATCATGGGGGCCATGAATAAATCTCAACTGGAAGGAAGAGAAATTCTTGACCTGGTTCATCCTGACTACCATTCCAGGGTAATGGAGCGAATCAAAAAAGTAGCAGCCGGAGAGCAGGTAGCACCAGCAGAAGAAAAGTTGATTCGCCTGGACGGGACAATTGCGGTGGTGGAAGTGCATGCGCTACCGGTTATCTATGAGGGGCAAGCAGCCATACAGATCGTTGTCCGGGACAGATCAGAAGAAAAACGAGCCGAACGGGAAATACGGCTTCAGGAAATATTCTTCACGCAGCTTTTTGCCGGCTCACCGATGGCCATCATTATGCTGGATAATCGAGGGAATGTGGTGAAAGTGAACGATGCCTTTGAAAACCTGTTTGGATTTACCCGCGAAGAGTTACTCAATCGAAGTTTAAACGACTTTATCGTGCCGGAACACCTGACAAATGAAGGCAATGACCTGGACACCTTGATCTCCAGTAAAAATGTCGTCCGGTTTGAAACCTTCCGATTACATAAAAACAAAACTCGGGTAAACGTCATTATTTATGGCGTTCCGGTTCAAATGGAAAATGAAGCCATTGGAATTTTCGGGACCTATGTAGACATTACCGAACGCAAACGGGTGGAGGAAGAATTGAAAATCAGGAATACCGAACTCGATAATTTTGTCTATAAAGTTTCGCATGACTTACGAGCTCCCCTGTCTTCGATCCGCGGACTGACCAACCTGGCAGCCATGCCGGGGAATACAGATAGCCCGGAAGAATATCTAAAACTAATTGGTCAGAAAGTTGATCAACTGGATCATTTTATCAGTGATATTCTGAGCCATAGCAAAAATCTGAAGATGGAAGTGACCAACGAAAGAATAGACTTCCGAAAAATGATTGAGCAGATATTTGTTGATTTGAATTATCTCAAGGGAGCTCAGGAGATCGAAACAACCCTCTCGATTGATGATCATGCTTTTTACAATGATCCCTGGCGGGTTGCGGAAATCATGCGCAATCTTATTTCTAACGCCATCAAATACCGCAGATTTACCATCTCAAATCCCAAAATCCGCATTCACATTTCCGTGGATCATCGCGAGGCGTTTATGGAGTTCAGTGATAACGGCATCGGAATTGACCCAAAGAGCCTGACCCGGATTTTTGAAATGTTTTACCGCGCCAGCGGCCAGTCAGAAGGCAGTGGGATTGGCCTGTACATCGTTAAAAATGCTATTGACAAACTGGGGGGGCACATGCAGGTAGAAAGCGAAATGAATAAGGGGACCACCTTCAGAATAACCTTGCCCAACCGCATACAATCCCCCTAACTTCTTTTAATTTTATGGGTCTATGTTGCTAAAAGAAGTTAAAACCCAGGCGGATATCCGTGCCTTTTTGGAATTGCCGATCCGGCTGTTCAAAAACGAGCCCCGCTGGATCCGACCTTTAGATGCAGATATTGAAGCCGTATTTGATCCGAAAAAGAACAAAGCCTTTCAGCATGGTAGATGTATTCGCTGGATCGTTCAAAATACCACAGGCGAAACCGTTGGACGCGTGGCCGCTTTTGTTTATGACAAAACCACTCATAAAGGGAATGATCAACCTACCGGAGGGATGGGTTTTTTTGATTGTGTGGATGACCAACAGGTAGCATTCATGTTGATGGAAGCCTGCCAAACCTGGCTGCAACAACAGGGCATGGAGGCTATGGATGGACCGATTAATTTTGGGAACCGCGACCGCTGGTGGGGATTGCTGCTGGAAGGATTTGAACGTGAACCCAATTATCAGTGCAATTATAATTTTCCTTATTATCAGAAATTTTTTGAATCCTTTGGGTTTCAGGTATATTTCTATCAGTTCACCTTTGGCCGGCCGATCGCAGGCCCATTGGATGATCGTTTGTATGAAAAGGCCAATCTGGTGGCTCAGAATCCGAGGTATTCTTTTTCTTATTTGCCCAAAGCAAAATGGAATGAACTTCCGGAGAAAATTCAATATGTATACAACCGGGCATGGGCCAAGCGGGGAGAGATTCCTGAATTGACCCTGGCGCAAGCCAAACATCTGGTCAAACAGATGAAGCCCATCATGGACGACCGGCTCTTATGGTTTGGATATTACGATCAGGAACCGGTTGCCTTTTTTCTTTCGTTGCCGGAAGTCAATCAGGTGTTTAAACATGTGAATGGAAACATGAATTGGTTGGGGAAACTAAAATTTGTGTGGCACACATGGAGGCAGACCAATAAAAAGGCTTTTGGTATCTTGTTTGGTATCGTACCGGGTCATCAGGGGAAAGGAGTGGATGGTGCCATCATCGAAAGTTTCCGTCAACTGGCCCAGGGATCAAGTTCATTTCCATACGTAGAATATGAAATGAACTGGATTGGTGATTTTAATCCAAAAATGATACGTGTGGTCGAGCAAATTAATGCAGTAGTGGTCAAAAGACACGCTACCTACCGAAAACTATTTGATCCATCCAAACCATTTAAGCGGATGCCCATAATCAATTAACCTATGCAAGAACCCGAAGAAACCAAATCAAGTTTTCTCATTAAGAACCTGGTGCGTGGGCTGATATGGTTTGCCGTCATCATCACGCTATTCATTGTTTTGGAAGGATATATTCAGGAGAATTTCAAATCGCATATTGATGATATCCGGGCGAACCCCGGGATCTTATATGGTACGTATACGGTATCAGAGATCGTCTTTGGCATTTTGCCTCCGGAGTTGTTTATGATGATCTGGATTCTGGATGACATTGATGTCTCCGGCTTTATTATTAATCTTTCGATACTAACTTTGATTTCCTATGGCGCGGGGATATTGGGATATTACATTGGGCGAACGTTTTCAAAAACGAACTTTTATCAAACCCGCATCCGCGAAAAGTACCTGAAGCAATATGAAAAGCAACTGAAAAAATATGGAGGGTATCTGGTTTTTGTAGGGGCGGTTACGCCCATTCCTTTTTCAGCCACCTGTATGCTGGCCGGATCAGCGCATCTCGACTTCAAAACCTTTCTGTTAATTTGTATTAGCCGGGTGGTACGATTTGCGCTTTACGGTTGGATGGTTTGGACTTTTCCTGGATGGTTTAGTTAATCATCCATCAAAGAAAAATTATGGCTGCTTACATTATTGTAGAGGTACATGTCACGGATGCTCAACGATATGAAGATTATAAAAAGCTGACTCCGGCTTCGTTACAACCCTTTGGTGGAAAATTTATAGTCAGAGGAGGTCACGCGGAAACATTGGAAGGAGATTGGCAGCCAGGTCGCGTGGTGGTGGTGGAATTTCCATCGATCGCTCAGGCGAAAGCGTGGTGGAATTCAGAAATCTATGCTCCCGCAAAGGCTATCCGCCAGGCAGCTTCCATTACCCGGATGATTATGGTGGAAGGAATTTTATAAGTGATGGTAACGGCTCAGGATCTTTTGTCAGAGCTTAAGTTTTCCACGGCTCGCAGCAGCGGGCCGGGAGGACAACATGTAAACAAGACCAATACCAAAGTGGTTGTGCATTTTAATGTCCTTCATTCGGTAGTGCTGACCGACTCACAAAAATTACTTCTTCAGGAAAAGTGGAAAACCAAGCTTACCAAACAAGGCGAGCTGGTTGTAACCAGTCAGGATCATCGGACTCAACTTCAAAACAAAGAGGCCGTTTTGGTAAAGCTGGATCATCTTCTTAAAAAAGCTCTGGAGAAGAAAAAAGTGCGAAAAGCTACCCAGCCATCCAAAACCGTTCGCCTCAAACGACTGGAAAACAAAAAGCGAGCGGGGGAGAAGAAAAAATGGCGACAACGACCGGAATAAATTATTCAGGAGCAGTGCCCGAAAAGAAATTTATATCGCTGCGCATGGCATTTCCAGAGGCTCTTCGAAATGATACAAGTTGTCCGGTGTGCCAAAGACAGTCGGCCATAGGGCCATTTAATTGATTCCAAAACGGGAACTCCGTTACCTTGTTGTTACGTTCAAAAATGATCTTTTTGTTTTCCATGTCGTGATCGGAAGCTATCCGAAGTTGATCACTGGCTTTTTTTAGGTTCTCTAACACCTGTTTTCGCATCTCTACAAATGGCAGTTTCTTATCCTGACCACGTTTATTAGCGATTCCGGTAGCTGAGTTTGCGATTATGATTGACATCTCATAGATGTGGGCAATCGTTTCCTCACTGGTACGGGCATCTTTGGATGGTTTATAGCTCAGGTCACTTTCCCGAAGGCCTTCAGTAGCCCAATAAAATCGGAAGCCTAACCCATCAATAATCCGTGCTGCCACCGCTCCTGCGCTAAATTTGTCAGGCGCCTCGGGCACGTGGCGATAAGGCAAGGAATCCTGTGAACAGGCTATCAGGGTGCTACAGCAAAGTAATAGCAACGTGAATAAATGCTTCATTCAAATAGGCGTTATGAAAAACGAAGGTAGTACTTCCGAGCTAAAACCAGACCAGGATGACAGTCATGCTTTTTTCCGCTGGTCTCTTGTATATTTGTAGCAACGAGTAAAATATCTATGAGAATTGGCCCATTGGCGCGTAAGCTTTCTGTAAAACCCGCCCAAATCATAACCTTCGTTGAAGCAGAGTTTAAGATCGTACAACCCGGAAATCATACCCGTTTGGAGGAGTCTCAGGTGCGGGCCGTACTGGCCCATTTTAAGGCGGATGCCTTATTTGCCGGAGTAGAGATTTTGGAAGACGAACCTGAAAAAGAAGAGTCAAAACCAGTTGAAATAACAGAGTCAATAACAGAAGTATTTCAACCTCCGGTGGAAGAGTCAAAAGAAGGATTGGTATCCTCTCAAGAAGAAAAACCAGAGGTTATAAAAGCTCCTAAAATAGAATTACAAGGCTTGAAAGTGTTAGGTAAAATTGAATTGCCGGAACCCAAGAAAAAGGAGAAACCGGCAACCGAAAAAGAAACAGCTGAATCAACCGAAAAACGGGAAGTAAGACCAAGAAAAAAGGAGGGAAGACCCCAACCCAAAGAACAAAGGTTCAGCCGAACCGAGCGCAAGTTGACGGTAGCCGAGCAGCGTGATCTGGATGCAAAGGCAGAAATCGAACGAAGAAGAAAGGAAGCAGAAGAACGAAAGGAACTGCGGGCACTGCGTTACCAAAGCAAGGTAAGGAGCAAACAACCCAATAAACCGTCACGTTATTCGATGAAGGAGTCTGATAAAACTTCCACCTACACAGAAACCCGACCAGCACCGAAGACCTGGTTAGGTAAATTGGTACGCTGGTTTACTACCTGACGCGTGTGTAGAATCCTCTTAAATTGCCGGAATGAACTATGACTATATCATCATTGGGGCCGGCTCGGCAGGATGTGTACTCGCCAACCGATTGAGCGAGGATGCGGGCAAAACGGTTCTGCTGGTGGAAGCCGGAGGAAAGGATAGTGATCCGAAGATTCACATCCCTCAGGCGTATCTTCACTTACATCATAGCAAAGTCGATTGGAATTGTTACTACACAGAACCCCAACCGGCTTTGGCAAATCGTAAAATTTATCAACCTCGTGGAAAAGTATTGGGCGGGAGTAGTTCGACCAATGCGATGGCCTATATCCGGGGTCATCGAAATGACTATGACCATTGGCAAGCTTTGGGGAATCATGGATGGAGTTATGAAGATGTGTTGCCATTTTTTAAAAAGTCGGAACATAATGAGCAGTTTGTAAACGATTACCATGGCCAGGGGGGCCCGCTGAATGTCACACAAGCCTATTGGTACCATACACCGTTAGGTGAAGCCTTTATTCACGCTTGCGAGCAAGCAGGTATCCCTCACAACCCCGATGTGAATGGCGAACAACAAGAAGGGGCTGGCTGGTTTCAATACACCATGAAAAAAGGTATTCGATGGAGTACTGCGCGCGCATTTCTGGCACCCGCCAGGAAGCGACCCAACCTGAGGGTCATTACGGGAGCTGTGGTTAAGCAAATTTTATTTCAAGGTGAACGGGCTACCGGAATAGAGTTTGCCACCGGCCAAAGCAGCACGCTGGTAGCGAGGGTCAAAAAAGAAATTATTTTAACCGCGGGAGCATTTGAGTCACCGAAACTGCTGATGTTGTCGGGTGTGGGTCCAAAAGATACCTTGGCCAAATATGGCATCGCCCTCAAGAATGATTTGCCGGGAGTGGGGCTGAATCTGCAGGATCATTTGTTTTATCCGGTGAGCAGCCTGGCGACTGTTCGATCCAATAATTACTACCTGCCTTTGCATCGGCAAGCGATGGAGTTGTTTCGGTATCTTTTTACCAGATCAGGGCCACTATCCATCGGACCATTGGAAGCAGTTGCTTTTTTAAGGTCTGATCCCGCACTCACGCAACCGGATATTCAACTCCAATTTACACCCACCAATGGTGGAGGGGATCGGGTGGTGGACATGTATGATATGACCACCTTTCCCAAGGAGGATGGATTTACGATTTTGCCAACGCAGGTAAGACCCCAAAGCCGGGGCTTGGTTACGTTGAAATCAAACAACCCGGGAGATGCACCTGGTATTGATCCCCGGTATCTGACGGAAGATGAGGATAAGAAAATAATCATAGCCGGAGGGCGAAAAGCCTGGGAGATCATGCAAACAGATGCTTTTGCTCCACTTCGAATACAAACGCATCTGCCAAAACAACACCAAAGCGATGATGACTGGTTACATCATATTGCTCAAACAGCTGAGTGTGTATATCATCCGGTAGGCACTTGTAAGATGGGGGTGGATGAAGCGGCTGTGGTGACGCCTGAATTACTGGTGAAAGGTTTTTATAACTTACGGGTAGCAGATGCTTCTATCATGCCGCAAATCTCCAGCGGCAACACCAATGCCCCGGTCATCATGATTGCAGAAAAAGCGGCTGAAATGATTAAATCAGTCCGGTAGGTTTATCCGGAATAGCCAATGCCTTTCGCCATCAGTCCTGCCAGAAATGGAATGATCAGTAATAGTACCAATTCCAGACGGAGTAACCAGAAAATAACAGCCGGTGTCGTGACAACCTCTTGCGGTTCGCCCCTTCGCTTTTTCAAAAAATAAATGGTTGGATAAATAGACAATAAACCTAATGCCACAAACAAGGATAGCTTAACGTGGAAAATCCAGTTTTTACTATAGAACATGGCCGGCTTGCCAATGCTGTTAAGCCATAGGGTAAGGCCCACCGCCAGAAGGCCCAGAGCCGCTAATCCATAGAGGCCGTCAATTTTTGATAACCGATCAAGTTCATGCCGTTTCATTTCTTTAGTGACCAAAATATTTTCAGCCACCAAGGTGCCTACAATGATGAAAACAAAAACAAAGTGTAGATAGCGAAGTAAGATTTCAGTAGTCATGTTTGCTTCAACAACGTATTTTTTCAAAAGATACGGTATTTTGTTTCAGGTAAGATGTCTCTTAGTGGCTGCTGATTTCTTTTAGCGCAGAAACAAACACGTCTAGCTCTTGGGTGGAGGTATACACATTGGGCGTAATGCGACAACCGTGCACACCAGCTCCGTCAATGGCTACGGTAAAAATTTTATGCTGCTTCAATAATGTTTCCGCCAGTACGGAGGGTTTTATTCCTTCAACTCCCACATTGGCAATGCCACAGGCACGGGTAGTTTCGGCCGGGGTGTTTAGTCGAATGCGTGGCAATGAACGCACCCGGCTGCTCCAATAGGTTTGAAGATAGCGAAGTCGTTCTTCTTTACGAGCCGGGCCCAATGTTTGATAAAAATCGATGGCATCGGCAATGGTCAGATCGGTATGAACCGGGTGCGTTCCGGTGTGATTCAATCGCGCGAGGGTCGTTTCATTTTCCTGATCGGCCAATAACGGCCAGATACGATTAACGTGCTCCTTTCGAACATATAAAAAGCCTGCCCCTAAGGGAACGCTTAACCACTTGTGGAGACTGGTTCCATAATAGTCACAGTTCAATTCGGCAATTTTATATTGAATGTGAGCAAAGGCATGAGCCCCATCCACCAGCACTTGCACTCCTTTGCGGTGGGCCATGTCGCAGATTTTTCGTACTGGCAAAATTTGTCCGGTGATGTTGACCATGTGACAAACCATCAACAGCCGCGTTTTCGAGGTAATCGCTTGTGCGTAGAGGTTTACTATTTCGTCATCACTGTCTGGCAGGTTCGGTAGGGAAATCACTCTGTTTACAACTCCATGTCTTTTGGCCACCTGTTTAAACATATCCAGCATGGCTCCATAATCCTGTTGCGCCATCACCGCTTCATCACCAGCTTTCCAGTCGAAACCGCTGATGATCGTGTCCAGCGATTCAGTCGTGTTTCGGGTGATGATCAGTTCTTCGGGTAAGCAACCTGCCAAGGCAGCCAGTTGTGCAGCTATTTTCCGTTTGTTTTCTGTTTGCACCGTGCGCATATAATACGACCCCTGATAGTTGACTTCACGCACATGCTCAACGTATCGTTCCAGCGTTTTTTGTGGAATAAAATTGTAATACCCGTTTTCCAGATTAATGTAATCAGGTTTGAGACGGTATTCCTGACGCACACCTTCCCAGAATTCTTCGTTGGAAGCAAGTGTTTGTGCAGAGTCATGCTCATATTTTTGAACCCAATGCGCCAGGGCATCAAAGGGCATCAGCCCCGTGGCCGCCCATGCCAGAGAGCTTTTCAGGAAGGTACGCTTATTCATGGGAGTAAGGTACGAAATGAAAAATATAACGTGGCCTGGATTAAACATGCTCCTGTCCGTTTATCAAACGACTCGTCTGACCGCCAGCGGACGGTAGCCCATCTATTACCGGACAGCCCGTACTACCGAAAGATGTTTTTAAGCCTCCATATACGGTTTTGAGGGTTGGTACATCTTTGGACATATGTTGCAAAAATTACCTGCTTATGTGGAAGAATTATCTGCTGCTCTTCATTCGTAATCTCAGACGTCAGAGATTCTTTTCCATGGTGAACCTTCTTGGACTCACGGTTAGCATATCCAGCGCTTTGTTAATCTACTTGTATATTGAACATGAGTTGAGCTATGACCGCTTTCATCCGGCAGCAGATCGAATCTACCGCGTAAATCAAACTTTTATCTGGGGCGAAAATGACCAAAATCAATTTGCCTCCACAGGCCCGGGAGTAGCCACCGCTGTACGGGCGGAATTACCAGAAGTAGAACTATTGACCAGCATTCACACTCCGGGTAGCCAGGTGCTTTCGTATTCGCATCCGTCCGGTGAGGTCATTTCTTTTGAAGAAGAGAAAACGCTGGCCGCGGACACCAACTTTTTTCAGATGTTCAACTTTCCTCTGATCAGAGGAGAAGCCAGTCGTGCCTTACGGCAAGCCAACTCGCTTGTCCTGACAGCTAGCACGGCCAGAAAGTATTTTGGGGACGATAATCCTCTGGGAAAACTCATGCGCGTAGGTCGGGCAGATCACCAACAAACCTTTGAGGTAACGGGAGTCACGGCCGACCCACCCGATAACTCTTACATAACCTATGATGTGTTGATGTCGATGACCAGCGTGCCGGCTGTGGAACGATTGCATTGGAGTTGGATATGGACGCAACTCGAAACATTTGTCAGGCTACGCGAGCATACAGACCTTGAGAATACCCGCCAAAAACTGGAGATTATCCCGCGTAAGTATGCCGAAGAAACACTGCAGCGGACCATGAATACCTCGTATGAAGCGTATATTCAATCGGGAAAGAAATGGGAGATTTTTCTGCAGCCCATGACCTCTATCCACCTACCGGAGTCAGTGGTGTACAATCGCCTGAATGACTCAGGCAATCGAAAAGTGATTTATTCTCTGGCCACTGCGGGCGTGTTTATCATTTTACTTTCCTGTGTGAATTTTATGAACCTGAGTACAGCCCAATTCACCCGCAGAATAAAGGAAGCCAGCATCCGAAAAATTCTGGGTTTAGGGAAGCGAGATTTGGGATTCAATTATTTTCTGGAGGCACTTCTATTCTGTCTTTTGGCGCTTGGACTTGGGTTAGCCTTGGCGCAGATTTTTATGCCTGCGTTTAATTTGCTCACCGGTAAACAACTGGCCTTGCAATTCATTGAACATCCATCACGCGCCCTTGTCATGGCAGGACTGGTGCTATTGATGGCAGGTATTTCATCCGTGTACCCCGCCCTATTTTTAAGCGCTTTTCATCCAGTAGAAGCCATGAAAGGAAAGCTAAAAGCCGGTCGTGAAGGCCAGCTGTTTCGAAAATCTCTGGTTGTTTTTCAATTCAGCGTGTCCATCATTTTGCTGGTATGCACGGTGGTTGTTTATCAACAACTACAATTTGTGTCAACCAAAGATCTGGGATTTACCAAGGATAATCTGTTGGTGTTGGAACATGTGGAATTCGCGAAAGGGGCTGAACAGTTAACCCATGCTTCGGCCAATGTATCTGGCGTAGTCAGTGCTTCCTGGTGTACTTCTTTGCCTCCTAATTTATGGGGAGGAGATAAATTCACGGCCGAAGGGATCGAAGAAACCTTTTCACTAAATTATACCTCTGCTGATGAACAGTATCTCCCAACGCTCAATATTCAATTGTTGGCCGGACGCAATTTCTCCACTTCTTTCCCGGAGGACAAAAACCGGGTGATTGTAAACGAGGCGATGATTCGAAAACTTGGCTGGAACCCTGATGAAACCGTGACCGGGAAAAAAATATTGACGCCTGACAGGAGCCTGAGTTTTGAAATTGTTGGTGTGGTGAAGGACTTTAACTACTGGTCGCTGTCCAATCCGATTGAACCCATGGCCATCTTTCATATTAAAAATGAAAGTCTTCCAGGTGCCGGTCAAAAGCAATTTATTGTCCTAAAAATGACTTCTCAAGATGGAAATGAATGGGAAAAATCAATCGCTTCGTTAGGGGCGCTCTGGAAGGCACAAGCGGTAGATTCCCCGCTAGAATACTCATTTGTCGATCAGTCGTTTGCACAGACCTTCCAGTCGCAACAGCAATTTGGCACAGCATTGGCCATCATGGCTTCGTTGGCTATCCTAATTGCTTCCTTAGGATTGTTAGGCATGATCATTTATATGTTGGAACAACGCACCAAAGAAATTGGTATCCGTAAAGTTGCCGGGGCTTCGGTGTGGAATATCTGGGTATTGATTTCCACCGGCTATACCCGATTGATCATCATTTCATTTATCATCAGCGCCCCGTTGGCTTATTTCGCTATGCAGAACTGGCTTCAGGATTTTGCCTATCGCGTAGAACTGTCTCCTCTGCTTTTTGTCTTGACCGGACTGGTGGTACTTCTCATTGCATTAATGATAACTTCCTACCATTCTATTAAGGCTTCCATGACAAACCCGGTAGATGTTTTGAAGGATGAATAAATCCCTGGGATCAGCTATGTTGCTCAATCACCTGCTTCAGGCGTTCCGTAGGAACCACACCGGATTGACGCCAGACTGACTGGCCATTTTTAAAAAGAATTAATGTAGGTACACTATTTACCTGGTAGGAGGTAGCCAGAGCCGGATTGCGATCGATATCAATCTTAATGATCGATGCCCGATCACCAATCTTTCCTTTCAAATCCTGTAAAATCGGGGCCATCATTTTGCAGGGGCCACACCACTCCGCTGAAAAATCAACCAGCGTTGGTTTCTCAGGTTGAATTAAGTCTGCGAATGAAGCTTTTGCCATGAGTCAGATTCTACTATCCATGCCTATAACCTGTTTAACGTTCCGTAAGTTCATCAGGCTCTACTACAATTTGCTTTGTAAGCTACCCCAACCTCCTCCATTATGGACTTTCGGATAACCTTTGGATTGCAGAATGCCCCGGGCGGTGGCACTCCGCATGCCGGAAGCACAACAGGTAATAATGACCTTATCTTTAGGCAGCCGATTCAACTGCTGAGATAACTGATCTACAGGAATGTTTACGGATCCCCGGATATGACCTCCGGCATATTCACCCTTGGATCGGACGTCAACAATCAACGCTCCTTCTTTGACCAACTGAGAATAATTTACCGGAGGATCGGAGTGAAAAAGTTTTTTAATCAGGTCGATCATACGTTTATTTTTTGCTGGTCAGATTTTTACGAAGCGTACTCAATCCAAAAGGCAGATAAAGCGGGCAAAAACTGATCAGGCTGGTGCCGACAAAAACAATCGATAATACGATCAGTACGATTCCCCAGATGCCGCTGATCACACCGGTCAGGTAAAGTGTCACAAAAGCGATCGCAATCAACACCCGGATGATCCGATCGGCAGAACCCATATTTTTTGTCATAGTCTTATTGGTTTTAATAGATCAAAGATAGCAGGCCCACTAACCCCGAAAGGTGACCTGTGTCACAGAAGGATAATTTTATTTCGGGAAAGTTTAAGAATACCCTTGAGTTCAAAATCTTTGAGAATCCGGGAAACAACTTCGCGGATGGACCCTACTTCATCCGCCAGTTGCTGATGCGTGATTTTGATTTCCTTACTTTGAAAGAGAGATGACTTTTGGCGAAGCAAATGCAAAATACGATCATCTAATTGTTGAAAAGCCACAGCATTGACCACCGAGAGCAACTCTTCAAAACGCTTGTGATATAGCTTAAAAATGAAATCTGTCCATTCTGGAAACCGTTTGATCCACTCTCCCGCCTGCTGCACGGGTATCAGAAGAATCTCAGAATCTTCTTCAGCTACGGCATTAACTTTACTGGTATCCTGATGAATGCCGCCTAAAAACGACATGATACAACTTTCACCAGGTTGAATATAATATAGCAGCAGTTCTCGCCCATCTTCCTCCGTGCGTGTCACCCGGATGACCCCCGCCAGCACAATGGGAATGTATTGAATGTAACTGTTTTCGTTGACGAGCGTGCTACCGGCTTCTATCTTTTTGACGATGCCAAAGGACTGGACTTCATTCGTGAGCAGGGTATGAAATAAGGCAGAGGCTTTCACTCTGCAAACATACGGTAATTTACTTTTGAGTGCCCTGACGTTTGAAATCAAAGACATAATCACCCTGTGGCAGTGAGACCACCAGTCTTAAAAACCGGTAGTTGTTTTCAATGGGTAGAAAAATTTTGCCGCGTTGCTGTGCTCCCGGAGTCAGTGTAATGTCTGGAAAAACCTCGTGAGGTAAGAAATGGGCATCTTCTGCTGCCTGATCGGCCGATGCACCGGCCACATCGGAAGCAATAAACGCCCCGGCAATGGCAGCCTCGCGCGAAGCGGCCTTTCTGGAGTCAGCATAGGTCCAGGTTTCTTTTCGATTGTCTTCTGAATCTTTAACGGCATCGTATACCACCAGACCTACTCCCACCAGGGCAAATACTGCTTGTGCGGTGGCACGATTTTTAAGCTTTTGATCTACCATTTGAACCACAAAATCCGGGGCGCGGGCATACAGCCGTTTGCCCGGAATCAGAGAATGGCTCATCGATTGTGCATGAATGTCGTGTTGGCGATCATGTTTGGGAAAAGGTCGGGAAGAAGCATAGTAGCTGACGTTATGATGCGGCTGGATGGGAACATTCAAAGAGCCCTGATTGGTGATTTCCATATCAAAAACAAAGTGATTGAATTGATTATGCAAATGTTGTACGGATAATAACACCTCAGGCGTTTCTACCGCAGATGCCCGATTAGCACTGTACGCAGGCTCTTGTATGGGAATGTAAGGCCCGCAACTTTGCAGCAGCCATACTGAAAGACAGGAATAGATGATGCGCTTCATACTCTTTTGGTAAACGAACATTCCGGGCAGGCGTTACAAAAAAGATTCAACGAGGGTATCGCTGGCAGAATTGCCATAGGCGAGCGTGGATCAAAATCACCCATGATGCAATAGTTATTTTACGGGGCTGAGGGTGATTTTTTCAAATGGCATTTCCTCGATTTTTTCGCGGGTGAAATACACAGGAAAATGTTGATCACCGGCCCAGAGGGGAAATAAATTCCGATAGAAGGGACTTTTTACGTCTCCACTCTGTCCGGGGGCATTTGTAAACATGCAATGGTCCCAATCTTTTAAATCAACGACCAGCCGAAAAGTAGCTCCGGCATTTTGATTTTCATTGTGGGTAGTCATGCCCGGAGTAAAACTATAACCTCCGCGCGGAAGCGGGCCAACTTCCAGTTTTTTCCGGGTGGATTCATTCACCACATTACTAAGCGGGTGTTTGATCAAGGCATAGTGGGTGCGACCATAGGTCCACTTTTTCATATCAGACCCCCACTTTTGAGTAAGTTCAGCTACCGCTTGTTGCAAGGAGGTAAGAAGAAATTGATTTCGGCCCGCCACACCATCAGTTCCAAATTCCGGGCGGATGGTGATTAATCCATCAATCATTTTAGAGGTAGGTATGGAATTCAGATATTTCAAAGCTTCCTCGGGCACCAGGAGACGCGTCATATTTTTATTCAATTGTTTTTCCCACGCTACATACAAGGTGGCTTCTATGGAGTTTTTATCAAGAATAAAATTCCAGTGGGTCAGTAGTTGCCTTGCTGTCTCCGTTCTGGAGTCTGTGCTGTTGAGGTCATTTAAAAGAGGAATGATGGTTCGGGCAGGAATGGAGAGATAATCATGCTGAAGACGCATCATATCTGCCAATGAATGTTTCGTACCTGTTGCCAAAACTTCGTTTACCCGATCAGCGCGAAAGGAATCAGCCCAGCTCCAGCCCACGGCATGACGGTGTTCATAGTGTGGAGGAATGAGGTTTTCATTGGCTGTGGCCCAAAATCCTTTTTCTGGATTTAAAACATGGGGTAGGGATAAAACGGGAAGATATCCGCCCCACTCGTATCTGCCATCACCCGGCACAGGCACCAATCCATCCCAGTTAGTTCGGATGGGGGCAATACCAACGGCTTGCCAACCAATGTTTCCTTGTTTGTCAGCCCAAATCATATTTTCTCCTGGAATATGGCTATACCGACACGCGTCTCTGAATTCTCCCCATGATTTAGCCTGATCTATTCTCAGGCTGGCCAGATAGGGAGCTCCGCCAACTTCCATCCATCCGCAACGCAGGGCATAGGCGATGTTATTCCTGGGATCCATAAAAGTTACCGGACCATGGCGTGTATACTTATGCTGGACGATTACATCAGGAGCACCTTTCACATGAATGGTATCGGCTATGATACGCATGGACTCCCATTGGCCATGGTATTTATATTGCAAACGTTGGGCAGGATTCAATTCATATACATAAAGGTCTTCTGCATCAATTGAAAAAATAGTCAGACCCCAGGCTCCATACTCGTTATGCCCGATGGAAACTCCGGGGATGGTAGGTTCACCACCACCCACAACATTCCAGCCGGGCGCATGTAAATGAACCATGTATCGCAGAGAAGGGGCAGACAGCGCCCGATGAGGATCATTCGCCAGGATGGGAAATCCACTTTGGGTATGTGTTCCGCTTACAATCCAGTTGTTACTGCCAATCACCTGCCGATCTATGGAAAGCAATTCTTTGTGATGGATTTCATCGGCTTGCACAAGGGAAGCGTAATTCAGGGTATTTTTATAAGCAGAGGCAACCAGATCATCGGGGGTGAAAGTGATTGGTTTCCGAAAGGCATCATATAGTTCCAACACCGGATCGAACAGACGTTCTTTTCGGATGACAGAATCCAGTTCAAGTCGGGGATCACCCGGTTCAAATGTATCCAGTTCTTTTAATTTGGCAGCCCCGATGGTTGCTACGAGTCGGGCATTGCTGATTTCTTCACCAATGTTTCCAAGCAGACCCTGGTGTCTGGAGATCACTACCTCTGGAGTCCAGAAGCCGGGTCGAATATTTAGCAGAGTAAATTCCAACGGAAGTTCTTTTGGATTTTGGAGAACTTCATGGATGTAAGCATTAATACCATTGGTAAAAGCGCTCACGATCGCAGCTCCGTGTGGATGATAATGATTGAGTTCCTGCGTTAGATTGCCTCTGAATGAAAACAAACGGGCACCGATGTCACGGGTTACTTCGCGAGGACCAAGGATTTCAGCAACGGTGCCGGTGGCTTGTCTGCGCCAAACTTCAAATTGAAATAACCGGTCTTTGGCAGCACAATATCCCTGGGCGAAAAATAAGTCATGTTCATTTTTGGCATAGATATGATTAATGCCGTAGCGATCGCGAATTACCTCCACCGCCTCGTGCAAGCCATCGATTTTTAGTACGTGTTGAGCCAGGATGGGATTTAACCCCACAAAGAGCAAAAGGATCAGGCAAAAAGATTTCATGTGTGAGCGTTATTAGTTGATATGATGCAAAAACAAATGGATCAGTGCCCTAGATGCTGAAGTTTCCGGAGCGATTTTGATACCCAGGCCGTAGCAGACACAACACCCAAGGTCATACAGCCTCCAAAAATAACGGAAGGGACCACCCCCATGAGTTTAGCGGCTACTCCTGATTCAAACATACCAATCTCATTGGAAGAACCAATAAAAATATTGTTCACGGCCGATACGCGCCCCTTCATATTTTCTGGTGTGAGCGTTTGCAAGAGCGTACTGCGGATGATCACGCTTACGCAATCAAATCCCCCACTGATGATCAGGATGGAAATGGAGAGCCAGAAATTTTGAGATAACGCAAATACGATCATGGATACCCCAAAACCAGCAACAGCCCAAAGCAAGGTTTTTCCCATGTTTTGCCGGATGGGATGGTGGGCGATGTACACAGCCATGAGCACGGCCCCTACCGAAGGCGCACAGCGCAACAGCCCCAATCCCCAGGCGTCAACATGCAAAACCTGGTCAGCAAAAAAAGGTAAAAGCGCAACGGCTCCACCAAAGAGAACAGCAAACAAATCCAGTGTAATGGCGCTTAAGATCAATTTGTTTGAAAAAACAAATGTTAAACCGGCCCGGATTTTTTCAACAATCCCTAGCTCTTCAGTGGCCGGAGGCACAGGGCGACCTTTGATGAAAAAAGCTAATGTAATGCCCGTCAGAAGCAGTGTGGTATTCACACCGTAGGCAATGGTAGCATCAAAAAAGGTGTAGATCAATCCGCCCAATGCGGGACCAAGGATAGCTGATGCTTCCCAAAAAGTGCTGTTCCAGGTAATTGCATTTTTGAACTGCCCGGCAGGCACAATCTGTGGCATAAAAGCAAAAATGGCAGGAGATAAAAATCCACGGGCAATGCCGGTAATAAAGATGATGCCATAAATCGGCAGCGCTTTCCAGGAGAGAAAGAACTCTGGAACGAGGGTGAAAGAGAATAGTGCTGCCGAGCACAAAGCCAGCAGGGCCATGGTGGTCACCATGATTTTTTTTCGTTCCACCACGTCTGCCACATGACCCGCATATAAGGAAACAATGATGTAAGGAATGGCTTCCGCCAGACCAATCAGCCCGAGGGCCAACTCATCATGCGTGATTTCATACACCTGCCACCCGACAATGACGGATTGCATTTGAATGGCAACCGTTATGCACACACGGGCACTAAGAAATAATCGAAATTCTCGCAGACGTAACGCTGCGTAAGCATCTTCCATATTTCTAAGTTGTCAGGAAGGATTTTTTAACAACGAATCAATTGCTTCGATGGATATCTTTCTTCTCTCCTCTCGCGATCCGCTGATTTCTACAAAAGGCACTCCGGTTTTTTGAACTTCGTTACGATAAATTTGCCAGAAGTGCTGACGTTTATCCGGGTGCTCGCGTTGAGGATCGTTTTCCCAGGGAAGATCAATGAAACAAAGCAGGTACAAATCAACTTTGGTTTGCGCCATGGAATGTACTATTTCTTTGTCGCAGGTCCCGTATTTAAATTCACTCCAGATTTTAATCGTCAATAAATTGGTATCGCAGATAAGGACACGATGGGCATCTATTTCCCATTCTTGTTGAAGCCTGGTTTGGCCATGCGCTATTTTGACCAGGTCATGCTGCTCATACGGTCGGTTAAGCTTATTCAAATAAGCCCGGGCATATTCGGCTACCCAGGCGGTCTTGTAGTGAGATGCGAGGAATGCGGATAAATCCGATTTGCCGGTACATTCAGGGCCAGTTACGCAAACTGTTTTAAGGGTCGACTGCACCCGTTCAGAAGACATCATAGATCAAAATTTTCTAAAAATAGCCTTTTTACAACCGATATATACCTTGGTTACCCTACTCTGTTTCTTCAAATCCATAGGATCAATTATCTTTCCGGGATATGAAGCGAAGGGAACTTCTTAAACAGTTGGGTTTTGGTCTTACGGCAGGGTTAGCATTACCCTCGGTGATGTTTTCATGCACCAAAGATGATCCGGGCCCGGAAGTGCCGTTTGATGGTACTGTAGCTATCATTGGTGCCGGAGCGGCCGGTTTGTATACCGCGGATATCCTCCGATCAAAAGGAATCAATGTTGTTATCTTTGAGGCATCTAATCAGTTGGGTGGACGCATTCGATCGCTGACCAACCAGCCGCCTCAAAAATTAGATAGTGATGGAAAACCTATTGAATCCAATGCAGATTTCCCGGTAGAGACAGGGGCAGAGTTTATTTATGGAACAGATTCGGTCTGGAATGAGATCGTGAAAAATCTCAATGTCCCTGAATTGGTGCTTAATACAAATTCAGATGTATATGTTCTGGGAGACGAAGTAAAGAGTGCAACCGACTGGGGCACCGATGCCGATTTTGCAGCTGTGAAAAATTTTGTAGACGGATTGCCAACGTATAATGGGGGCGCGGTTTCGATCGAACAGGCGGCCGGTGTCAGTCCCCGGGCGGCTAATCTGCTGAATGCATGGGCAGCTAATTCCTTCGGATCTACTTCTTCCAGAGTGGGGGCGAAGGGAATGGCCGAAAGTCTGGCGGCCATCACCCATAACAACCAACGCGTCATCATCAGCACCAATCCCATGCAGGATGTTCTGGTGTCCCGCTTCAGCGATGTGAAAGACAAAGTGATACTAAACACGCCCATTACGTCCATTAATTATTCAGGTAATCGGGTGGTACTGACCGATAAAAGCGGAACTCAAACGGAATTTGAAAAAGTAGTAGTAACTGTTCCCCTGGCTGTTTTAAAGGCAGGGGGCATTTCTTTTTCTCCATCATTACCAGGAACCAACACGGGCGCCTTTAGCCAAATCGGAATGGACGCATGCGTGCGGGTAGTATTAGATTTTAAAAAGAATTTCTGGGGAGATTCTACCGGATTAATTCTAGGTGGTGACCTGATGCCCCAGTATTTTAATTCAGGCGTGGGAAGAAGTAAGTTCTTCCGGACGTTAACAGGCACCGTGACAGGTCCTAAAGCAGAGGCCATCTCTTTGTTAGGCGAGGAAAATGCCATTCCATTGTTATTGGCAGAACTTGATGCGATATACAATAATCAGGCAACCGAGTTTGTCAGAAGAGATTTAAAAGATAATAAGATCGTATCATTTTTCTTTGATTGGACCAAAGATGAATATGTAAAAGGAGGATTTTCTTATCCTTTGGTTAATGGGAGCTTACAAAGTCGGGCAGATTTAGGCGCTCCGATTGCGGGCAAAGTGTTTTTTGCGGGAGAAGCCACGGATGTTTCGGGAAATGCCGGAACCATCAATGGAGCTCTTCTATCCGCTGAACGGGCATCTGCCGAATTGATTGAATCCATTCTTAATCCTGGATCTTAAAGATAGCGAATCACCTTCGGGCTCTTATACACTACCGTGTAAAGTTCAAATTCCGAACCCCGGAAGCCCAATAGATGGTGGCCTTCATCTTTTCATATTCGGCTTTCAACTTGAGCAGTTTGGATTGTGATTGAATCAGTTTTTCCTGCTGGATATTGATTTTAAACAAATCGCTTTCTCCGTTTTCAAGATTCAGCAGCTCTGCTTTTAACAAACGATCATAGTTAACGGCTACCTGCTCTTGCTGCTGCACAATTTGGCTGGTGTTGATAATCTGATTAAAAGTAGCGTTGATCTGATTGAGGATATCCCGTTCGGCCTGGGTACGTTCAAATGTAGTTCCCTGAATTTTGATTTTTGTCTGAGCCAATTTCGCCCGCTCTTTCCGTAAGAAGATAGGGATGGAAAAATCCAGCCCGAATTTATAGTTTTCTAAAAATTGAAATGATTGAAAATCACCGGCAGGGTTAAGGGGCTGATTCAAAAAATTGTAGTTCAGATTTAACCGGGGTTTCAAATATTCTACCGCCAACTTTCGGTCAATTTCCAATTGATCTAATTTGACATTTAACTTCATCAGATCAGGATGATTCTTTCGGGCCAACTCGGTCAGGCTTTCAAGGGTTTGAGTTCCCAACAAGGCGCCATCATCTGCCACCAATACAGGTGCCACCTGGGCCCGAAGATCTACCGGGAGTCCATCGGCATCCCACAGATAGTTGGAAATACGAATACCGGTGTTTAAAAAATCAATGAACGCCTCTTGTTGTTCCACCAATCGTTGCTGCAGGGTTATTTTAGCCTGGATAGTATCCATAACAGAAGCTTCACCCAATTGAGCATCCAGTTTTACCAACTGAAATACTTGCCGGGCAATGGTGGCATTGTTACTCAGAAGTCGATAATTATAGTAAGCATAGTACCATTGCCAGTAATCTTTGGCAGCTTCCAGCAATATCTTGTTGATCAGTTTAATTTGTTCCGCTTCTGCCATTTGCGTAAACAATTTGGCCTGCTGCAAGGCTGCTCTCCGCTCGTCTGTGAATAATCCACGGCCGATGGGTAATGAGATGCCGGCAAACAACTGACGATGGTTGTCTTCTGCTGGTAGAATAGATTCATTCCCTAAAAACGAACCTGTATTCCGCTCGATTCCTATTTTTGGATCCACCGGAAACCAGGTGGGAATGGTAAAGGATCCGTAAAGTTTGTTGTAGTAATTCTTCCCGTCAAAATCCTTATTATTTAATTGTGTTTCAATTTTCGGATCAAAAGCTCCGCGGGCCATGCGAATTTCCTGCCGGGCCGTTTCGTTCAATAACCGGGTTTGTTTGACAATCGGATGAAATTCCAGGATAGAGGCATAAAAATTTTCAAGACTAAAAGCTTTCACGGTGTCCGGAAGGATGAACAATGAATCAAAAGCGGACTGACCATAGGCCGGTGATAGGAATACACCCATGAAGAAAGCCCATGCCAAAAGAAAGCCTCGTGTCATGACCCTATTCCGTTTCATCTTTCTTGGGTTTCTCATCTTTAATGGTGTTGTTTACCTCGGGTAAAGGCTCTTCATATAAGCTTGGAGGGAAGCCATTCAACTGTCGCCAGAGTTCGTACCATACGGGTACATTGTCCAGCATGACCCAGCCCTGTGTGCCAGAGCCTACCCGTAGCTGGGGAGGCCATTTTTCATCGGATGGATCGGGGATCACCAGTATTCTGAACTGCCCCGGACTGGTATTCACCAGGTCAATTACTTCGACTTGTCCGCCAAAAGTACCTACGGAAACACTTGGCCATCCACTAAACTGCAAAGCAGGGAATCCATCAAACTCAATCCTGACTTTTCTTCCTTTGCTGATCAGAGGTACATCCATGGCACGAACATACATCTCTACCGCCACATCATTTGACTGAGGCATGATGGTACAGACTGCGCCACCTTCTGTAATCGTTTCGCCAATCCCTGCCTGTGTTGCTTTTACGACTACTCCGCTCTGCGGGGCCAGAATAAAATATTGGTTACTGCGTATTTCCATATTGCTGTACTCATTGTACAACTTGGCAAGAGTCGCCTGCGTATCAAAGAGATCTGCCAGGGTATTATTCAAATCAGATTCGGCTTTGTTGATCTTATCCAAATAGTCCGCTTCTACCTGAGCAATTTCGATCTCCGCATTTGTAAAATCGGCAGTGGCGGCCTGATATTTATATTCGATGTCCTGATACTTGGTCAGAGGAATGTTGCCCGCTTCAAATAGTGTTTTGTTTCGCTCAAATTGGCTTTTCAAATTGGTATAGCGCACACGCTCGGCTTCCAGTTTGGCTTTTGCCTGATCTGTTTTGGTACGAAAGCCTGCTTGCAATGCTTTGATCTGTCTTTTCAACGACCCGGCCTTCATCTCTTTCGAAGTCAGACTTCCTTCTTTGGCATGGATCTGTTCACGTAAACGCATGAGCAGCTTAGGATCAAAAAACTTTTCTTTTACTTCGCTGATGACGGCAATGGTATCTCCTTTGCTCACAAACTGCCCTTCCCGTATTTTCCATTCCTGTATTCGTCCGGCAATCACTGTTTCTACTGTTTGAGGCCGGTTACCGGGAGACAAGGCAGTGATTTTACCTTTTCCTCGGATATTTTGCTGCCAGGGAAAAAAGAGAATAACAAAAACGATTAGTCCGATGCCCATGATCCAGCGTGCCAGTAACTTTCCGGCTTTAGGCGCTTCGAGCGAACGCAAGGAGTACATCTTCTCCTGCGGCATCAATTTACCTACAGATTTCTTCGATAGCTTGAGCATATGCGTTATTGGATAAAGTCGTTTAACAATTCTTGTTTCAGTAATTCCTGAAAAGTACCCTGCGAAAGGATGGATCCTTCTTTCATGATGATAATCCGATCGCACGCCCCCATGACCACCGGATCGTTGGAGACAGCAATCATCGTCCAGGGATGGTTAGGTTTGATCAGTAAAGCAATCAATTCCAGCTTATCGGTTTTAGACAGATTATTGAAATAATCATTCAGGACAATGAGCTTAGGCTTTTTGGCCAGGCAACGGGCCAGAATAATGCGCTGCGCCATGGAAGTAGATAACCCTTTGCCGCCACTGATGATAGGCGTATTCAGTCCTTCCTTCAGGCTGTTAATGGTATCACTTAACCCGACCTGTTCGAGGGCGATGAGCGCATCATTAACAGATACGGCTGTCTTGCCAAGGGTGATGTTTTCAAGAATGGTTCCATCAAATAATCCTTCCTGAGATATATTTTTGGCTACCTGATCGCGCATATGGGTTAAATCCAGATCACGTAACGACAAATGATTGATGGTGACTACCCCTTCATAACTGGTGTACATGCCCGTGAGAATATTGGTCAGTGTTCGTTTGCCCGAACTTCCCGGACCAGCCAGACAGATCGTTTCACCAGGTTTGATATCCAGATCTACGTTGTTAATAATAGCTTTATCGGAACCCTGGTAACGATAAGTAAGATTTTTCGTGCGGACACTAAATCCTTTGACGTCTACTTTTGGAAAATCCAAACCACCTACCCGCTCAATGGGGAGGTCGGTCACGGTGCCCACCTTGTCCACAGCCGTTAACAAGTCGTAAACCACATCCATGTACATGATGATTTTTTCAACGGCATTCAGAATCAGGATAATCACAATTTCGGACGCGACAAACTGACCTAACGTAATCTCCCGATTGATGACCAGAGAGGTACCCATAATCAACAATCCTCCCGTGATAGCGGCCTTAAAAACAATAATAAAGGAGTATTGAGTCACCAGCGTATTAAAATGAATCTTCCGGTGTTTCAGATAGTTGTTCACGTTATAGTCCGTCTTTCTGATTGGTAAATCTGTACTCCCCGCAATTTTAAAAGAGTGAAGTGCCCGGCCTAATTCTTCCAACCATTGCACAACCTTGTATTTATACTTGGATTCCATAATGGAAGAATCCAGTCCGCGCTTACCGGTGAAATAGAATATGATGACCAGCGTGACGAGAAGAATGATGCCGAAGAATACAAAAAACGGGTGATAGAGCGATATCAATAGAAGTCCGAAAAGGATTTGTACCACACTGGAGGAAAGATCAATCAATAACTTGGGCAGCCCCTTTTGAATGTTAATCACATCAAAGAATCGGTTGATTAACTCCGGAGCATAGTTTTTAGTGATGGACTCCAATTTCAGCCGTGGAATTCGAAAGGCAAATTCCAGCGATGCCTTGGTAAAAATTCTTCGCTGTAAAAATTCCACCAGACTGATTTGTACGATCTGTAAAGCTCCGGTGAGGAGAACACCTACAATGACAATACCGATTAACAAATAGATCGAACTAAAAACCACTCCTCCGGAAATCAGTTGAACGGTATTTTGAATCCCGAGCGGAAGTGCCAAGCCGACCAAACCAACGATGATCGCATAAAACAGAATGTAATAGATCTCCTTCCGTTCGGTGTTCAACAAACGAAACAGCCTTCGCACCGGGCTGGCCGTTTGACCTTCTTCAGCATTGCTCAATGGGTTATCATAGGCAAAAATGGCATAGAAGGTAATTTCCCCATTTGAATCGGTGTGTTGAGAGATAACATCGTCAATCGAGTCTGTGAGGGTCAGGATATGATCGCCATGAATGTCAAAAGCCTGAGCTTTGTGTTTACGATCAAAATGAAGAATGCGTGGAAACGAATCAGTCTGTGTTTGATTAACCAACAACACCGTAGCTTCCTGATCTTTAAAAAACTGGATAAAATCTTTGATGGGCAACTTATTTTCCAGGAGCAGGATTCGTATTTTATTCCCTGCTTCCACCAGATCACGCTTGAACTCCTCCAGTTCGTTGTTTTGATAGTAGCGGGTAATTTCGAGATGACGTAAATCATCGACATTAAAGTCGTGTTTAACCAGCACGGCTAGTTCACGAAGAGATTGAAGAATATGTTGATTGGAAAGCATGGGATCAGTTTTTTTGAATGGTTCGGAAAAGCACTTCTTCTAAAAAGCTAGTGAGCGGTATATGTGGATCTCCAGCCAGGGGCAGGTTTGTAAGAGAAGGCAAATGATGAGAAAAGAACAACTGTTGCTTCGCTGACAAAAGAATCATGCTGACCAATGCATTAGGGAAGGGATAATCGGGATTTAGTTCGGACACCCAGACGGCAATTTTCTTACACAGCGATTTAAATCCGCTGAAAAAACCATCCTGATTATCCTGATCTACAGATTTGGTGAGATAGGTTTTGTCTAATTCAGATACAACAATGCGATGAAGGGCTTCTTCATTGATAAATTCAAAGGAAGGATCATATTTTTTCTTCTCACACAGCACTCGAATGCACGCACGCAGGTTAGCTTTTGCATCCGATGAGGAACTCGTAAAAAGGTCAATCCGATACTCCATCCAACTCCAATACCACGAAACCAGGTAAAGGAGGAGACGATGTTTGTTTTCAAAATACCGATAAATAGAAGCTTCGGTCGATTCGATTTCTTCCGCCAGTTTCTTGAACGTGAACTGTTCAAAACCCAGGTCATCAATTAATTCAACGCTTTTTCTGATAATCTTTTGACCTAATTCAGTATGCTGCGGGTCGCGCAAGTACAGTCCCTGATTTAGTTTAAAAGTAAGATTAGCCATTTAGTTAGTATTTTACCTTTTTGTGATAGTAATACTATTATATATCGTAGTTGGCGTATAAAAAGTTTCAGAAAAGACCGCTTTTTTCTTGCCAAAGATTAAAAAACCGCCTGAATATGATAAAAAGGGGACTTTTTTAGCTGTTATGACAACTCGCGGAAAAGGATAAAAATGCCCATGGCTAAGGTAAACCAGCCAAAGAACTTACGCAGAAGCGTGCTATTGACCTTTCGGTTTAACGCTGATCCGATGAAAATACCCACGACAGCCACCGCTGTGATAGAAAGCAAAAACGACCAGTCAATCGGATAATTGAGAACATCACCGGCAAAGCCTAAAAGGGAATTGGCCGCAATGATAAAAAGAGAAGTGCCGACCGCTGTTTTGAAGGGCAAGCCAGTTAATAGCACCAGGGCAGGAATAATCAGAAATCCGCCACCGGCACCGACAAAACCAGTTAATGCTCCAATTAAGAGACCTTCCACCATGACTAAAAAAGTTCGGTAGCGGGTAGGTTCTTCAACAGAGTCCTGACGCTTGCGAATCATGGCAATCGATGCGAGTACCATCAGAATGGCAAACACTCCCAACAGAAGTAACCGTTTGGTTATGTAGAAAGGTTGATCCAGAATGATTTCCGGAAGAGACGGGACAATCCACTTGCGGGTTCCAAAAATGGCCAGAATAGAAGGCACTCCAAAAACGATGGCCGTTTTTAAGTTGACCAGATGTTCACGGTACTTTGGAATAGCACCCACAAAACTGGTAATCCCAACGATGAATAGTGAATAAGCCGAAGCAATGACAGGCTCCAAGCCAAACAGATAAACAAGAATTGGAATGGAAAGGATGGATCCTCCGCCCCCCAACAATCCTAACACAATGCCCACAAACAGCGCACAGACGTAACCGACTAAATATAATGGTGACATTTCGGGAGCGAAACTACGGGATAGACGCAATTGAATGTCTATAGATCAGATGGAGTGTTTTGATGTTTCGGATAAAAACACGAGCGGCTGTCCTCTTGGGACAACCGCTCGTGTTTTCCTTTTCAAAAGAATTAATTCCCTTTTTTCATTTGATCAAACTTAGTCTCAGTTACCTTGGGAAAAATGTTGTCCTGGGTATTGACATCTCCCGTGGCTTTAGCAGGGTCTATGATCACTTTTGCCACTTGTTTTTCTTTCATAAATACCTTTTTTACCTCCAACTCATTGGTTCGCCAGATTTCAGCAGGCAGTTTTTCTATTTCCTTGCTTCCATCGGCATACGTCCATTCGATCACTACGGGTGTAACTAATCCGCCTTTATTTTTTAGTGTAACTTCATAGATATTTTTACCCGCCAGCTTACCACGGATAGCTTGATCATCTACCAAACTCCTAAACTCACTGGCCCGGGAGCCGGAAGCTTCAGTACCTGAATTCAGTACTGTAAACTCTTGAGGACCTTGGCTAAAATCCATGTTTTTTTCCCGTGTCTTGGCTAAATCGCCCGACTTTACCTTCGGGTTCTTTTGTTCGGGGGTAGCCACTTCCGTTTTTACCCGATACCACTTGATCTCGTCCAACTCCAGGTCAACATGGTCGGTTGAATAAAACCAACCCCTCCAGAACCAATCCATGTCCACGGCACTGGCATCCTCCATCGTCCTGAAAAAGTCGGCAGGCTTGGGGTGTTTAAAGGCCCACCGCACCGCATATTCTTTAAAGGATTGGTCAAACAAAGCGGTATCCATAACCACTTCGCGCAGCACGGTAAGTGCAGCAGCCGGTTTGCTATAACCATTGGGGCCAAAGCTTCGCCCCTGATTATCTGAACTAGCCATAATGGGGCGCATGATACTTTTATCCCCTTTCATAAACGAAGTCATGCCAGCAGGGGTGTTATCTGAATAATCAAAACCTGGATATCGCAAACGGATGGTTTCTTTTTCCAGAAAACTATTGAGGCCTTCATCCATCCAGGTCCATTGACGTTCGTCAGAGTTCACAATCATCGGAAAGAAATTGTGACCTACCTCGTGAACAATCACCCCTACCATCCGCTCAAGGGTACGTTGGGAATACGTTCCATCTTTTTTCGGACGTCCAAAATTAAAACAGATCATGGGGTATTCCATTCCGATGTCGGCAGTATGAACACTGTAGGCAGTAGGATACGGATATTCAAAAGTGCGCTGTGAATAAACCTCCAGGGTGTTTTTGATAGCCCGGGTCGATTCTTTTGCCCAGAGTGGATTTCCCTCTTTGGGGTACAGCGATTGCGCCAGGGGGGTTTTATTTCCAACCTTGACGGCCATGGCATCCCAGATAAACTTGCGGGATGACACAAACGCGAAGTCACGCACACTGTCAGCATAAAATTCCCACGTGCTCTTTTTCTTCGAGCGCTCTTTCTCCTTTTTACGAGCCTCTTCTTCGGTCACAATAAACACCTGTTTATCGAATGTTTTCCGGGCGCGTTCAAATCGTTCTTGTTGGTCTCGCGACAATACCTGTTTGGGATTCTGAAGCCAACCGGTAGCTCCGACAATATGGTCGCTGGGAACAGTGATTTTTACCCGGAAACTTCCAAAGGGAACTGTAAACTCTCCATTGCCCAGAAATTGTTTGTTTTGCCATCCTTCATAGTCATCAAACACACACATTCGCGGATACCATTGCGCACAGGCGTAGAGGTAGTTGCCATCTTCCGGAAAATATTCATAGCCTCCGCGTTCATTAAATTTCATGCGGTCATATTCGCGATAGCTCCACTCGACACCAAAGGAGAATTTCTGACCCGTCTTCAGGGGTTGGGGAAGTTCTACCCGCATCATGGTCTGATTAATCGTGTACGTCAGTAGTTTTCCGGCTCCATCTTTCACGGCTTTGATTTTGTATCCACCCTCATAATCATATCCATCCACAACCCCGGCAAAAAAGCGTGTGGCAATGGAATCCACTACCCGGCTGGGTTGTGTCTGGCTGGCGATACTATTTTTGGCAAGAATATTTTGATCCAATTGAAGCCAGAGATAAGTTAATGTTTCCGGTGAGTTGTTGTAATACGTGATGGTTTCCGATCCGGTCACCATCTGGGTTTCATCATTGATCTCCACATTGATGACATAGTCTGCCCGATTTTGCCAATAGTTTTCTCCCGGAGCTCCGGAAGAAGTCCGGTAGCTGTTAGGGGTGGGCAGCAATTGATCAAGCTGCTCAAATTTGCCTTTCCAGTTTTTTTGTTGGGCAACCGAATGACCGCCAAGGGCGATAAGTGCAAAAAGGATTATCTTCTTCATAGTACAGGTGTCAGCGTTTTAAACTTTGTTTTGAAGGAATCGCTGAAGCTTAATTGGTTTTCTTCTTTAGCTCATCAAATTTACTAGGCTTTGCCACCCGGGGAAATACATTGTTGTCCTCATCAATATCTGTGGTCTCTTTCAATGGATCAATAACTACGTTGGCTACTTCTTTATCTTTAGCAAATACCTTGGTTACTTTGGTTTCGTTGGTACGCCAGATTTCTGCAGGGATTCGTTCGGTTTCTTTTGTACCATCTTTATAGTTCCACTGAATAATGACCGGCATGACCAATCCACCATTGTTAGTCAAGGTCACTTCATAAAAATTCTTCTTCTCCAGCTTACTGATAATGGCGGCATCATCTACTTTATTTTGAAACTCCCGATAGAGCCGGCTATCCGTGGGAATCACCGAGAAGAAGTTTGGCCCATCGGCAAAACCCTTTTCTTTTCCGGCTTGCAGATCCGGTGCGTTTGTCTTCTTTTCAACCTCTTTTTGCCCTTTTCTTAACTGATACCACTTCACATTTTCCAGATTGATATCACAGTTATCAGTGGTGTAAAACCAACCTCTCCAGAACCAATCAAGATCTACGGCACTCGCGTCTTCCAGGGTCCGGAAGAAATCAGCAGGTTTGGGATGCTTAAACGCCCAGCGCTGGGCATATTCTTTAAAGGCTTTATCAAATAATTCGTGCCCCATCACCGTTTCGCGCAAAGCATACAAAGCGGTAGCCGCTTTGGCATATTGTTCGGGCCCAAACATGATTACTTGCTCGGAGTTGGTCATCAACGGGCGCATCATATTCTTATCGCCTTTCATATAGGGAACCAAACCGGCTGGTTTGCCGCGCGTCCAGTCAATGTCCGGGTAGCGTTCCAACTGCGTTAACGTCTGCACAAAACTGTTGATGCCTTCATCCATCCAGGTGGTTTGGCGCTCATCATTGTTAATAATCATCGGGAAGAAATTATGACCTACCTCATGGATGACCACTCCGATCATACCTTGCCGTGTTTGAGGCGAATACTCACCTTTGGCATTGGGACGACCAAAATTGAAACAGATCATAGGATATTCCATACCGATGGCCGCAGAGTGAACCGAGGTGGCTTGCGGATAGGGGTAGTCAATAGTGAATTTGGAATATACTTCCAGGGTATGTTTAACTGCCATGGTCGATTCTTTTTCCCATAGCGGGTTCCCTTCTTTGGAATAGTATGACATCGCCAACGGGGTTTTGTCTCCTACGTTGACAGCCATGGCATCCCAGATAAACTTGCGAGAGGTGGCAAAAGCAAAATCACGGACGTTTTCAGCCTTGAATACCCATGTTTTGGTTTCCTTCACCTTGGTTTTCTCTTTTTCAACGGCCTCTGCCTGTGTGCGGATGATCACAGGTTTATCAAACGTCTTTTTGGCCAGTTCAAAGCGCTGAAGTTCGGTAGGACTTAATACTTGCTGCGGGTTTTGGATCATTCCGGTGGCGCCTACCATATGATCGGCCGGAACGGTGATTTTTACTTCATAATTTCCGAAGGGCAAGGTAAACTCACCTCTTCCCAGAAACTGTTTATTCTGCCAGCCTACGACATCATCATAAACACACATTCTGGGAAAAAACTGGGCAATGGTATAGACATAGTTTTTATCCTCGGGAAAATATTCCATCCCGCTGCGTCCGCCAAGTAAATTGCGATCAACAATATTGAATGACCATTCGATTTGAAAAGAAACTTTCTCTCCGGTTTTCAAAGGCCTGGCAATATCCACCCGCATCATGGTGGCATTAATGACAAACGGGATGGCCGTGCCATTCATATCTTTTACGGACTTGATTTTGAATCCTCCTTCAAAGTCGTAGAGACTTAGTTGTCCGGCAATGGTCTTGGTATTGACAGAGTCACGCACCACACTTCCGGCTGTTTTATCTGTATTGTTGCCTTTAGCAAAAAGATTTTGATCTAACTGGAGCCACAAATACCGCAGTACATCAGGAGATTGATTGGTATAGGTAATGGTCTCTTTACCTGTGATGCTTTGATTATCGTCATTCAGCACAATATCCATCACATAGTCGGCCTGTTGTTGCCAATATCTGGGGCCTGGGGCTCCGGAAGCAGAACGATACTCATTGGGTGTGGGGAGAGTTTGATCAAGTTGTTCAAACTTGCCTTGCCACTGCTGTGCCAGGGCCGGCATACTGACCAAAACTATCAGGGCTATTACTAGTCTTTTCATAAATGGAATAGATATTGTTTAAAAGAAATATTTACAAAAGAAAGATGACAGGCTATGGGGTTAAAAACTCAGATTCTTTTATCATTAACAGAGCCATACCGGCAATCATGGAAGACACCACCATTTTCCAATCTCGCGGGCTCACTTTTAGCTTTGAAACAACGAAGGAGATGATCAAAAATACAATAACTACAGCGATTTGACCTAGTTCCAGCCCCACGTTGAAGGCGAACAATTGGGAAACAATCCGTTCCTGACCTAAAATGGCACGCAAAAAATTGGAAAACCCCATCCCATGAATCAGACCAAAAATAATGGCCAGCAAGTAATTAAAATGAATTCTTTTTCCCTTCAGCGAAACTTCTTCCCGCAAGAGGTTGGATAGGGCCGTTACGAAAATCGTTACAGGTATTAAAAACTCAATCAAAAGCGTATTGACTTGAATCCAGCCCAGCGTAGCCAGGGCCAACGTCAGGGAATGTCCGATCGTAAAAGCGGTTACTAATATCAATATGTGTTTCCCATCGGACCATCCATAAACTGCACATAGCGCCATCACAAACAGAATATGATCGTAACCGTCCTGGATATCTAAAATATGTTCTACTCCGTACTGAAAATAGATCCCAAAATCACTCATGGCTTATCTTTTCACCTTAAACAAAGGGAACAAGTATACTGGTAATTTTGAAATAGGCCAATTCGGGGTAATTTTAACGGTTGATATCAGTTATGACCAAAGGCTTTTTACTATTCATCGGGCTCATATGCATGGGGTGGTCGCATCCCATTCACATATCAGTGACGGAAATCACCTATTCTGACAAAGACAAAGCTTTGCAACTGACCACCCGATTGTTTATTGATGATTTGGAACTCGCTATTCGGAAAAAAGTGAAAAATGAAGAGTTAGATATTCTGGAACCACCCCCAGGACAAACGACTGATCAGTACGTCAAGGAATATCTGGCCGAGCATTTGGTGCTCAAAGTGGATGGAAAAGTGGTGAAGGGTAGTTATCTGGGTTTTGAGAAGGAAGATGTAGCGTTGATCTGTTACATCGAGTTTCCGGGAGTAAAAAAAATGAAACGGTTGGATGTCTGGTACAATGCAATTATGGAAATTCATGATGACCAGTCCAATCTGGTGCACGTAACATACAAAAGCCCGGTGAAGAGTACGCGCCTGTTGGCAGATAAACCGCAAGATGTGTTTACCTTTGAGGGAAAGTAATTGGTTAAAAATCCATAAGACAACACCATAAAAAACGCAGAAATACAATACCCATGAGAAAGAAAATAGTAGCTGGCAATTGGAAGATGAATAAAACACTGGAAGAAGCACATGCCTTGATTGCGGAACTTACCGGAATGGTGTCAGATGAGGTTAAAACGTCTGCCGAGGTGGTGGTCTGTGTTCCTTTTCCTTACCTTCTACCCGTCAAAAATCAGTTAGGCGCAGCGGCACGTATAAAAGTAGGTGCCCAAAATTGTAGTGAACATGAATGGGGCGCCTATACGGGCGAAACATCTGCTTCTATGTTGGCTTCCGCAGGGATTCCTTATGTAATCCTGGGCCATAGCGAAAGAAGACAATACTTTGCTGAGAATAGCCCGGTGTTGGTCAAAAAAATCGATCGTGCGCTTGCACAAAAGTTAACCCCTATCTTTTGTTGTGGAGAACCTCTGGAAATACGCGAAAAAGGAACCCATGAGACGTTGGTTAAGCAACAAGTGGAGGAAGCATTGTTTCATTTGTCAGCTGACGCCATCCAAAAAGTGGTAATTGCTTACGAGCCTGTTTGGGCCATTGGTACCGGAAAAACGGCCACCTCTCAGCAAGCTCAGGACATGCATGTGATCATCCGCAAACACCTGGCGGATAAGTATGGTGCAGCCATCGCCAATAACATTTCTATTCTGTATGGAGGTAGTGTCAAAGCTGACAATGCCAAAGAGCTTTTCTCCCAGCCAGATGTGGATGGCGGCCTGGTGGGCGGAGCCTCCCTCAAATCAAGAGAGTTTGTGGAAATCGTGAAGGGAATATAAGAACGGTTTTCATTTGTGGAGTACACCCGACTGACCGTTACTTGCCCCCCGGATTTCAATGAGATTCTCATTGCGGAAATAGCCGAAGCTGGCTTCGATACCTTTCAGGAAACGGACGAAGGCTTTGAGGCATATGCCGAACATTATTCAAATGAGCGCCTCGAAGCTATCCGTGAAAAATATCACCACATTCAACCTGTTTTCCGGTTTGATCAAATGGAAAAACAAAACTGGAATGAAGAGTGGGAAAAGAATGTGGAGCCGGTGGTAGTGGCGGAACAAGTATTGGTTCGGGCCGCCTTTCATCAGATGGAAAAGAAATATCCGTACGAGATTATCATCACTCCCAAAATGTCATTTGGCACCGGGCATCATCCGACCACGCATTTAATGTTGCAGGCGCAACTGGAGGTGGATCATGCAGGCAAATCTGTCATGGATGCCGGGTGTGGAACCGGTATTTTATCCGTCATGGCCTGCCAGCGGGGAGCCGCGTGGGTAGATGCTTTTGACATTGACGAATGGAGTGTCGAAAATGCCCGTGAGAATGTAACGATTAACGGATGTAAAAATACGGAGGTATGGCTGGGCAAAATCGGAATGCGAAAATATGAATCGCCTTTTGCGGTGATACTAGCTAACATTAACAAAAACATTCTGCTGGCCGATATGGCTGCGTTAGCCGCCCATCTGGATGAAAAAGGAACTCTTCTTTTAAGTGGCTTTTATCTGACCGATCTGGAAGATATGCTGGCCTCCGCAGGGAAGTATGGCCTTCAAAAAGTCAGATACTATGAGCGGGAAGGTTGGGTATCACTGGTTTTACGTAGAAACTAATACGAGAACGGGTCATCCGATATTTTCCAGAAAGGTTTATTCTCCAGGGTAATCTTACTTCGGTTCATGTTCGCCCGAGATCAGGTAAAAGCACAAGGGCATACTTGCATGGTCGCCAAGTTCAAAACGAACCCGCTTCTTAAGGGAATTTTATCGGTTAAACGCCCGTGTTGCTGAGAGGGCTGTACTTTAGAAAGTAGCCCAACCGCAGTTAAAATGAGATTCCCTAACAGACGCCATCAATCGTGATTTATTAATACAAAAACCATCTGACTTTTCGTTGATTCAGAAGACCTCATGCGACCATTGGTACATTCCGCTTTTATTTACGAATTTCAGGGTTTTTATCTGTGAAAAAGGCTTTCCTTCTTACGCTTTTGCTATTTGGTTGGGTAATTGCCCATACTCAGCCTTTCTCCTTTCAGGATAGTCTGCGCATGGCGGTTGAACGGATCAATACCGTAGATGCCGTTACCGTTGCCGCGGGAATTACTACGGCATGGTCCAACCTGGGGCCGGAACAGCAACGACTCATCAAGCAACAGGTGCAAATGATGAAGCGCAAACGAATTCCGTTAAAGCCACAACAACTTAACTACCACGGAGCGTGGATAGCGGCAGTAACGATCGAAAAAGCAGATCCTGCGCGGTTGACCAACTATCTGAACGTGGTCACTCAAACCATTGCCCAACAAACCGCTCTTCAGCTCAACTCATTTTTCGCTCAGTCCCGCGATTTTTTTGAACATCATGCATTGACCTATACCCGGGCCTTTCGGTTAAAACCAGTAGAGGACGACTACCGGTTTGATTACATCTATCCGGACACCAGCACTGCGTATTATGACCCTTATGCCCAGCCACAGGAAGATACTACTCAAAGCTATCAACCCCCCTGGATGCAAGAGCAAGCTCAGCCAACCCCGTTAGGGCCGGTCATTCGGTTTTCATCCTTATCGTTAATATTCGCAACACCGGCAGACTCGGTCGTGCTTCAACGGACACGCGGCATGTTTTCATTTCAGGATCAATTGTTCATAGGGGAAGGAGGCCGCTTCGACTGGACTTCGGCTGGACTTCCGGGTGATTCTGTTTATTATGATTTTAAGAAATACCATTTCAAAGTAACAGTTCCGCATCTGACAGCAGGACAGGGCAGACTGGCTTATACCGGAAAACTGTCAAGCCCGGTAGCAGGTAAATTTGAATATAAAAGTGTGGCTCACAAACGCCCGACTGATGCTACTTATCCACGCTTTACGTCCTATGAAAGTACCATTAAACTCTCCAGATTAGGATCTGACAAAGTAAAGTATACGGGTGGATTTAGTCTCACAGGAGCTCAAATGGGAAGTCAGAGCGTATCAGGGGTGCCTGCCGTATTGGAAATACAGGGGAAAGATGATCGTAAGGTAATGGCGCAATCCAATGCATTTGTCTTTGGAGATTCAACCATTTCATCTTCGCGGGCGCGCGTGGCCATTTATCAGGGATATGATTCCATTACCCACCCCTCGCTTCAATTCGATTACCGTATCGGTTCAGAATTTTTTGTGGCGGCTAAAGAGAAGAGCTCGCTTCGCAAAGCACCATTTACCTCTTCTTATTTTGACATGGATTTTGTGGCGGACCAGATTACCTGGGACATGAAATCCGACAGTTTGAATATTTCTATCCCGGGAAGTGGCAATGTGGCCCCCATGATTCTGGAATCCAACGACTTTTTTACTCCGGAAGATTACCGCAGCCTCCGGGGTGTGGGCTTTTCATATCACCCATTGGTGATGGTGGTCAACTACTGCAATAAATATAATGTGCGTGAATTTAACCGATATGAGATCGCGGCAGATGTAAATATTAACCCTGAGCAGGCGCGCATGGCCATGGAGTTTTTAGCCAGCGCAGGGATGGTTCACTATGATAAGAAGACCGAACGGGCCAGAGTCTATAACAAAGCTTTTTTGTGGGTAGATGCCTACCGCGGAAAATCTGACTATGATAATCTGAAAATTCAATCCTACTCTTATAAAGAACCCAATGCTACGCTTAACCTCGCGAAACGAACCATGAAAATCCGGGGAATTGAAGAGTTTAATGTCAGTGATTCACTGAATGTAATTATCAAACCGGATAGTGCGCAGGTTACGTTGCTTCAAAACCGCGATATCAAATTCAATGGAGTCATTACGGCTGGCAACTTTGAAATCACCGGAAAGGACTTCATGTTGAAGTATGATAGTTTCTTTATCAATCTGAATAAAATTGATTCGATCCGCTTTTTTGTGACCGACAAAAACGGGAACCGCAAAAAAGTTGACAATGCCATGATGGGCGCAGACTCCGCGGCTGTGGCAGCTGGTGGTCTTTCCGCCAATGCCACGAAATCATCGGGCACGCTTTTTATCAATGCGCCAAACAATAAGGCAGGTCTCAAAAAAATTCCCAATTATCCGCGGCTGGATGCCACCGGAGGAGGTGTGATTTATTTTGACCGGCCGGAGGTATTGGCCGGAGCTTATGACCGCTCGGTTTTCTTTGTAGTTCCTCCTTTCAAGTTAGATAGTTTAAGTGATGCAGACCCCTCTTCCATCAACTTTGACGGTACGTTTATCACCAGTGGTATGTTTCCCGGGTTTAAGGAAAAACTCCATACCATGTTTGACAAGTCGTTGGGGTTTACACACATCATACCCAAAAACGGTTATCAGCTTTTTCGGGGTGATGGAAAAGTATATGGGAATATCACGGTTAGTAATTCAGGCATTCGGGTAGGAGGTAAAATTGATTACCTCGCAGCCACCCTTGAATCAACCGATTTCATTTTTTATCCGGATTCCGTCACGACCAAAGGAAATGTGGGGGAGATTCGAGAAAAGCAGTATGGGAATGTCAATTTTCCACAGTTAAAGTTGCCCGAATACAGACTCAAATGGTTGCCCAAGGAGGATAAGATGAATCTTCGTAATGTGAAAGACCCGTTTAGCCTCTACCAGAATACCGCCACCCTGGATGGACAGCTAACCGTTTCAAAAAGTGGAGTGTTCGGTAACGGCAAACTCAGTACACGCGGTAGCGAATTGGTTTCCAAAGAAATGAACTTTACATCTAAAGACTTTGGAGCTCGTCATGCAAAGTTTTCAGTATTGACCACCGGCAGCGACAAGCCTGCCCTGGCTGGTAATGACGTGCGTCTCAAGTTTAATCTGGGTGAGAATTATGCAACCATCAGCCCGGAAATTGAAGGAGAGGCCGCGATTGAATTCCCCTATGCTCAGTTCAAAACATCTATCCCTCAGGCCCGCTGGGATTTAAACACCCAGAAG
Organism: uncultured Ohtaekwangia sp.; assembly: GCA_964439205.1. Lineage (GTDB taxonomy): Bacteria > Bacteroidota > Bacteroidia > Cytophagales > Cyclobacteriaceae > ELB16-189. The sequence goes on along the minus strand of CAYTNM010000009.1, from coordinate 76,916 downwards.
ATTGTGATGACCAAAGCGAAAGATGTGCCACTGGAGAATTCTTACTTCTACACCACCCGCAAAGATCTGGACTCACTTTACTTCAATGCCGATAAAGCCGAATATGATATCAAAACACAGCAACTAAAGGTGAGCGGAATTCCCTACATCGTTGTGGCCGATGCAAAGATAACTCCCGAAAACAATGAAGTATTGATTCTGGAGAATGCAAGAATCGGAACACTGAAGAATACCACCATTGTCATGGACACCATTAATGAATATCACCGCTTGACAGCAGGGGTGGTGGACATTGTGTCGCGTAAGGAGTTTGGTGGGTACGCTACGTATCAGTATGTCAACGCTGTTAACGACACCTTTGCCATCAAAATGACAGATTTCCATTTGGAGGCGATAGAGGAGACATCAGTCAGACGGAGACAAACCCGGAGCCAGGCAGCGTTACAAACCGTGGCCACCGGTGCAGTGACGGAACAAGACAACATCAGTATTGCTCCGCGGATATTTTACAAAGGAGATATGAAGATGTATGCCACCCGTCCGGCCTTGCAATTGAAGGGGCATATCAAACTCGATTTGAAAAAAATCAAAAATTATGACACCTGGCTTCGGTTGGAACAAAGCGGGGATGAAAAAGAAGTCTACCTGGACTTTGATAAAACACTAACCGAAGAAGGCAAAAAGGTAGATGCCGGATTGCATTTTGGAACGGACAATAATCTTTACATCACTTTTGTTTTTGACAAAAAGGACCCGGCAGACGATGATTTTTTTGTTCCCAGCGGTTCGCTGTACTATGATAAAGAAACCAGCGAATTTAAAATAGAAGATCGGGCCAAAGCTGCCGGAGAAAAGAAAGAGGGGAAGGTGTTTGCCTATAATGAAGACAAACAGGAAGTAAAATTTGAAGGACCGGTCACCTTCTTCAAGGGCACCAAGGCTTTTAATATCACAGCTACTTCATTAGGCTCGGGAAGCCTGGTGAACAACGAAATCAAACTTAATACCTTTTTGATGGCCGATATGAATGTTCCTGCAGGGGTCTATGATTTGATGGCTCGCAAACTTCAGGAGGTGATCAAAAATGAAGGAGCAGAAGAAGGCCTGGGTGATCCATCAGATCTGCTTTATAAAATTGCTGATTTGGTAGGGGAAAGGGTTGTGAAAGATTTTGAAGATCGTTCGGTGAAAGGGTATATCTCTCTGGGCACCTTGCCGGCATTGGCGAAGCCATTAACCTTTTCCAACATTGACCTGAAGTGGTCGCAGGAGTATAAAGCTTTTCACAGCACAGGCAAATTGGGATTGAGCAATATTCTGAAGTATGATATCAATGGTGCTTTTGAAGGGTTTATGGAAATCAAAAAGAATGAAGATGGAGCCCCGGTATTTCATGTATTTTTCAAGGCTTCACCCGAAGCGTGGTACTATTTTGGCATCGAAGACAATCAACTCATGATCCATTCATCGGATCAGGCAGTCAATGATTTGGTAAGTAAGAAAACAAATGCGGCCAAGGCAAAAGTGGGGGAATTGGTTTTTGTGCCGGGAACCGATGAAGAAGTGCTGTCCTTTATCAATAAATATCGGCAGAACTATCTGCGGATAGAAGTGCCGTATGAGTTAGGGGCTGATCCCTCGGCAAAGAAGAAACCTTCCAAAAAGAAGGAGGAGGAAGATGATGGGTTTTAGTTAAACGTAATCATTTCTTCCACGCCAGCGTATTGATCAGATGCATGGTTTCCTTTTTCATAAATTCAATGGCGGGTGCTAACGAGTCATTTTTTACTTCGGTGTTGAAGTAAACAGCTCCACGGATAAAATGAAGAGAGGAATCGGTCATCGTAAACTGAAACTGGCTGGGCACATCACCACTGATTTCGGCTATCACCGCAGTTTTACCGGACGGTGTACGCGTAAGCACCTCATCAATACCGCTGGCGCGAATCTGATGCTTGCTGGTGAGCCGATAGGAATCATCCATCAACTCGCGCAGCAAATCTTCCTGGTTTCTGAGCCGCTTGTAAGTAATGTGTAACGCGGCCTTCAGATCGGGATAGTATACCTGCATCCAATGTTTCTCGGCTATCCAGGAAGAATCTTTCAACAAACGGGCATGTCTGGAATATTCAAATTGATAGGGCAAGGAATCCGGTGCGACACGGTATTCTGCAGGCGGCAAAACCAACCGGTTATAGCCTTTCGGTTTAGGTTGGTAATCCGTTTTGCATCCGGCCAGCGCGACACTCAAAAATGCAAAAAAACCAAACAGGCAAATCCTCATCAAAAAGGTAAATCATCTGTCGAATTACCAACGGACTTGAATTCCTCTGCCGGAGCCGAATAGTTGGCAGGGGCTGAGGAACGTTCCTGACCACCGCTTCCTGACTGTTTCGTGCTCAGCATGGTCATATTGTCTCCCACCACCTCGGTTGTGTATCGGGTGACGCCATCCTTTTCCCAGGAGCGCGTGCGCAGCTTGCCTTCCAGATAGATAAGATCGCCTTTGTGTAAATACTTCGCGGCAATATCAGCCAGCCCGCGCCATAAGACGATGTTATGCCACTCGGTATTTTCTTTTCGCTCGTTCGTGGTTTTATCTTTATAGGTTTCGGTTGTGGCAATCGAAAAATTTGCCACCGTTGCACCATTTTCAAGATTACGCACCTCCGGGTCTTTACCTAAACGACCTACCAGAATTACTTTGTTGACGCCTGACATATGTGTAGAGTTATATTACAAATGATGAAATAGATCTTAAAATTTACAACGGAGGTTACACAAATCTGCTAAGGTGTGTCAGATAATGTTGCGCAACATCCATTACCAGAAGTACAAAAATAAGAAATCTCTACCCAGTTAGAAATGGCGCGTTGGTTATGTCACCAGTCCCTGCTGTTTGAGGTAATTATGGATCAGGATTGGTTTAGGCCATTCTGCCAGTTGCGAGACAGGAACCCAGCGGTAATCTTTTTCCAGGCGAATCGTGTGGCCGGGCCTGACCGTTGCTTCATAAAAACAGGCCAGCAGCCATTGATGAGATAGCACATGTTTGAGAGGTTTGCTGATCTTTTTTACCAATACGTTTTTTAAGCGAGGATCCGATTGGATGATCTTTTCCGGATTCACCGAGCGTTTGGTTTCAATGCAGTAAAAATCGTACAAGTCTTGCCAAATGTCTTTCCCGGTCCGGTGTCGCAACAGAATTTTTTGGCGGTGTTTGATCACAAAATAATGGAGATAGCGCTTTCGCACGGTTGTTTTCTTTGATTTCACCGGCAGCAAGTGCTGAATCTCATGTCTACGGGCCACACAAATCTTTTGGAGCGGGCACTCCATACACCTGGGATTAGCCGGTGTACAACAGGTGGCTCCCAACTCCATGATCGCCTGATTAAAGTCTCCAGGACGCGTAGGATCAATCAGTTGACTGGCCTTGGCAAAGAAAACAGACCTGGCGTCATGACCGGCAATATCATCTTCTATTCCAAAAACACGCGCCAATACCCGAAATACATTCCCATCAATGACCGGAACGGCTTCGTTAAAGGCAAAAGATGCGATGGCAGCGGCCGTATAAGGGCCAATCCCCGGAAGTTGCTGAAGCGACTGAAAAGTAGAGGGAAATTTACCATAATGCTCGTTCACGATGGTACGGGCACATTTGTGAAGATTGCGCGCTCGGGAATAGTATCCCAATCCTTGCCACAGCCTTAACACGGCTTTTTCTTCTGCCTGAGCCAGAGATTGAACGGTAGGAAAGGTTTCCACAAACTTCTGATAGTATGGAAGCCCTTGCATCACCCGGGTTTGCTGAAGAATGATTTCCGAAAGCCAGATTTTATAGGGATCGGTCGTATTTCGCCAGGGCAATTCGCGATGGTTGTTCAAATACCAGTCAATAAGAGCGTTGGCAAAAGCAGGTTTACTCATCGGTCAGGATGGATCGGTTGCAAAAATGAGCAATGCTGCTGAAATAAACTTCATTCACAGGCTGTAAAGGCCATCTACATGATAATCAACAAATTCATTTTGCGTTTGAATAATTGCTCTTAAATTTGCCACCCTGATTTTTCACCGCACCTAAATACTATATCACCGTGACCAAGGCAGACGTAATCAACCAAATCGCAGAAAAAACCGGTATCGACAAAGCTGATGTGTCGGCTACCGTGGAGGCGTTTTTCAACATTGTAAAATCGAACATGGCCAATGGTCAGAATATCTATGTGCGCGGATTTGGGAGTTTTATCAACAAAAAACGAAAAAAGAAGATAGCCCGAAATATTTCCCGTAACACGGCCATTGTTATAGACGAGCATTACATCCCCAGTTTTAAGCCAGCCAAGATTTTTGTGAATAAAATCAAGAACAGCGATAAAGTGAAGCAACTGGCTGATAAACAAGTGCAGTAATTTGTCACTTTTACTTCGCGGATTATCATTGATCTCTCATGCGTAAAACCCGCATTCTTATCATTGGCATAAGCCTGCTGGCAATTGCCCTGATCTATATGCTGCCCAAGGTGGTGGTCGTGGATGAAAGCCAGTTAGGTACCGGAGCAGTGGCCCCTTCTCAAGATTCAAATGCCAGTGTCACCGGACACCGGGCCACCAGCAAGGAAAAGGCAAAGGCTATTAATGAATTGAGAGTCCGTTACTTAAGCAGTTCGTCTAAAGAAAAAAGTGCTATCTTTGCGGACTCTTTGGCAACCCTGTATAAGGAAGCAGGAAAATTTGACAGCGCAGCATGGTTTGCCGGAGAAGCAGCAACGTTCTTTGCCACCCCGGCAAGTTTTCAGGAAGCAGGCGACAACTATTATGAAGCCTACCTTTTTGCTATTGCCCCAGCCAAACAAAAAGATATGGCTGGTAAAGCTCAGGCATTTTACAATAAAGTGCTGGAGGGCGATCCTAAAAACTTGGATGTGAAAACAAAGCTGGCGATGACAATGCTGGCAACATCACCCCCGATGCAAGCAATCGGCCAATTGAAAGAAATTTTGATCGAGAATCCCAATCATGAGTTGGCTTTGTACAACCTCGGGATGTTATCGATTCAATCAGGCCAATATGAATTGGCCATCGAACGACTGGAAAAACTGGCAGCCGTAAACCCCGATCACATTCAAGGTCAGTTGTTGTTGGGAGTGGCGTATGCCAATGCTGAGCAAAAAGAGAAAGCGCGCCAGCAATTCGAAAAAGTAAAGAAATTGGATAAGGATCCTTCCGTACAAGCCACGGCAGATTCTTATTTGAAGGATTTAAAATAAATTAATTGTATAACCCCTTATCGGTTTCAAGCGGCCGGTAAGCTAACCAAACAGTGTATGCCAAGCGGTAAAAAAAGAAAAAAACACAAAATGGCCACTCACAAGCGCAAAAAGCGCCTGAGAAAAAACAGACATAAGAAGAAGTAACTTTTAGAAGGCTCTGCCAAGCCTGCGGAGCCTTTTACTTCCATTTTTTAACATTTTAAATTTTAAAGTTTTGAGTAACGAACTAATTATCAGTTCAGCTCAGAACGGAAGTCGGATTGCCTTACTGAAGGATAAACAACTCATTGAGTTTCATCACGAACAGGAAGGCAACAAATTTGTAGTTGGAGATATTTATCTGGGCATGGTAAAAAAAGTAGTGCCCGGATTAAACGCAGCCTTTATTGACATTGGATATGAGAAAGATGCCTTTCTTCATTACCTGGATCTAGGCCCGCAGTTTGGCTCCTTGCAGAAATACACCAAGTTGGTGCGAGCCGGTAAAATTACCGGAGGCCGGTTGGATAAATTTCATGCGGAAAAAGACATTGATAAGCATGGCAAAATTGCCTCTCAGCTTACCAAGGGTCAATTGGTTCCGGTGCAAGTAGTAAAAGAACCTATTTCTACCAAAGGTCCACGACTTTCGTCAGAGTTGTCTTTGGCCGGGCGCTATCTGGTGCTGGTGCCATTCTCAGACGCTGTAAGCGTCTCTAAAAAAATTTCCAGCAGCGAAGAGCGGAAGCGTCTTCAGCGACTGATTCAATCGATTAAACCACAAGGATTTGGGGTCATTATCCGCACGGTGGCCGAAGGTAAAGAAGTGGCCGAATTGGACCGTGACCTTCGCAATCTGGTAACTACCTGGCAAGAAGGCGCAGCCCGACTAGTCAATGGAAATACGCGTGACAAAATTATTGGAGAACTCAGTAAAACATCTTCGTTGTTGCGGGATATGCTCAACGAGTCGTTTGACAATATTCACGTAGATGACAAAAAAGCGTTTGAAGAACTCAAAACCTATATCCATCAAATAGCTCCCGACAAAGAGAAGATCTTAAAGCTTTACACCGGCAAAGCCAAGATTTTTGAGCATTATGGGGTTGAGAAGCAGATCAAGTCTGCTTTTGGTCAGACAGTGAGCATCCGGGGCGGAGGGTATTTGATCATTGAACACACCGAAGCGTTACATGTCATCGATGTAAACAGCGGTAATAAATCTACCCGGGAAGAAAATCAGGAAACCACCGCCCTCTCGGTAAACATGGAGGCGGCCAAAGAAATAGCGCGTCAGTTACGCTTACGCGATATGGGCGGAATCATTGTTGTGGATTTTATTGACATGCGCAGCATTGACAATAAAAAACTCATCTACAAAACGATGCGCGATGAAATGGAGCAGGATCGCGCCAAACACACCGTCCTGCCACTGTCCAAATTTGGGCTGATGCAGATCACGCGTGAGCGTGTACGTCCGCAGATGAATATTGCGACCACGGAAGTTTGCCCGGCATGTAATGGCACCGGAAAAATCAGCGCTTCCATTCTGGTAACCGATCAGATTGAACAGCACATCGAACATTTGTTTATTAAACAAAACGAAAAAGAGCTGGTGCTTGCCTTGCATCCATTCTTATTCGCTTATTACACTAAGGGTATTATTTCCAAGCGTGTAAAATTGTTTTTCAAGTATAAGCGATGGTTGACATTGGTTAAAGACAGTTCACTGGGCATCACCGAATTTCATTTCCTGAATAAAGACGGGGAAGAATTTGATCTCGGAAATGGCGATAAGAAAAAAGACAAAGCAGTGGAGATAGATGCGGAAGCAGAAGATTAACCGAATCTGTGACTAAAAAGAAAAAAGAGGCTGTCTCCAAAGGGCAGCCTCTTCGTTTTTCCGGGAGACGTCAGGGGCACGCTAATGTGTTACGATAAACAACCATTGACCAACAGCATAGCCAGCCTTGAAAAGTGTAATGATCCCCCACACCAGTACAATGGGCATCATAATCTTGAAGTAATTCGATTTCAAAAACGTGTTGACATTTTTCATATTTGAGAAGGATTGGATTGTTGGGTATCAAGCATCATCATGGTTTTTTCATGATGAATTTTTTTACCATTAGTCACCCAAACTCCTCAGGAATTACAAAAGCTAAAAGATTAAAGTCTACTGTTCTTTCAAGGAGTCTACCGGATTAGACGTAGCGGCCCGCAGGGAGTGGTAGCTAACGGTACCAAAGGCGACCAGAGCGCCAGCCACAGCGGCATAGACAAACACCAACCAGGAAAAGCCTACGTTATAAGCAAATCCATTGAGCCACTTATCCATCGCATAGTACGCAATGGGTGCGGCAATCACCAAACCGATCAAAACCAACACAAGAAAATCCCGCGACATCATCACCACAATACTTGAAACCGAAGCGCCTAATACTTTTCTCACGGCCACCGATTTCCGGTTTTGTTCCATGGTAAACGAGGCAAGCCCAAACAATCCCAGGCATGATACAAAAATGGCCAGGCCGGAAAACACGCCAAATAGTTGTCCCAGTCTTTTCTCCTGATCAAACAACTTATCAAACGATTCGTCCAAAAACTGATACTCAAATTCGTGATCTTGTACCACCGCTTTCCAGGTGCTTTCGATCTGGGCGACCATTTCTTTCATGTTGTCAGAGCGGACTTTTACAGCCATGAAAGTCCCTTCGTAATAAGGCTCTAAAAACATGACCAGCGGATCAATTTTGTCGTGCAGATGCTTAAAATGAAAATCTTCAATCACACCTATTACCTTCCCGGGATCATCTCCTCTCGGGCCAATATTGATCAGCTTACCCACGGCTTCTTCGAGTTTCCAGCCAAAGTGTTTCACCGCGGTTTCGTTGATGACAAATTCACGGTGAAACTGCTTCGTGTCCTCATGAAAGTAGTTACCCGTTTTCATCTTCATCCCCATGGTAGCCAGCAGATCGGCATCCCCACTAAAAAAATATAAGTTTTCAGGCGCGTTATCTTTCACGCCTTCATACCAGAAACCTCCGGTGCGAACCATTTTTCCCGGCACTTCCAAAAACCGGGTAACATTTTGAACACCGGATACTTTTAAAATTTCATTTTTCAGCGTCAGATCTCCAATGCTATCCTGTGGCAATCGCAACACAAGTGTCTGCTCGCGATCAAAACCCATATTTTTATGAAGCATAAAGTCTAGCTGTGAATAAATGATATACGTGCCCACCATGATGACAAATGCGATGGCAAACTGAAAGATCACCAATCCCTTTCGGAGAAGCTGCCCCTTCACGTTGCTAACAAAATTGCCCTTCAAGACCAGGGTAGGTTTGAAGTTGGATAGAAAGAAGGCGGGGTAGGTGCCTGCCAGTACCCCTACAAAAAAGGTAATGCCGGCAAAAAGCAGGATCACGAATCCGTTTTCCAGAGGGTTAACGACTAACTCCTTCCCCGACAAGTCATTAAATTGAGGAATCACCAGGAGTAAAATAACCACAGCCAGCAGTAATGAAACAAAACTGATAACAACCGATTCACTCAGAAACTGAAAAACCAATTGAGCTTTTTTACTGCCCACTACTTTGCGGATACCCACTTCTCGTGCTCGCTTAAGTGACTGAGCAGTGGTTAAATTCATGAAGTTGATGCAGGCAATGATGAGAATGAAGAAAGCAACGGCAGACATGATATACACAGTCGTCAGACTTCCATTGGCCTCAATTTCCAATCCGCGACTGGAATGCAAATGGATGGAGGTCAATGGCTGCAACACCAGTTGATTGCGAGGCATGTCTTCTGTTCGTTGCTCCAGTTTGTCCATAAATGATGAAATCTTCGTGGCAAACACTTCATGGTCAATATCCTTTGGCAGCACCAGATAGGTGTAATGATTAGTCATATAACTCCAACCCTGTGGGGACCCGGGGCGCATAGGTTCGAGGTTATCCGAAGACACCATCATATTCATATGCACATGCGAAGAAGAAGGAAGCGGACGAAATACTCCGGTTATTTTGTATTCTCTATTGTCGTTCAGTAGGGTAAGCGTTTTACCCATAGGGTCCTGATCACCAAAATAAGCGCGTGCTTTCTCTTCCGTAAGCACCATCGAGTTTACCTCCGCTAACGCTGTAGAGGCATCGCCTTTGATCAACGAAATGTCCAGCACATCGAATACGGATGAATCAGCATAAAATACTTTTTCCTTATTTTTAACATTCGTGTCAGAGTGCCGAACAAAAATTTCACTGGGCTTAATGCGAGTAAACTTCTCAATTTCACCAAAGTTGTCTTTTAACACCTGCCCTATCGGGAAAGCTGAAATAGCCCAATTGTTTGCCTCCAGGTCAACGGCCAGCCGGTAGATGCGATCGGCATCTTTGTTTTGCCGATCATAGCTTAACTCAAACTGAACAAAGAGGGTAATCAAAATGCAACAAGCCATGCCAATTGCCAGCCCTACGATGTTGATAGATGCGTGGAGTTTATTTCTGCGCAGCGTGCGAATGGCAATGAGAAGATAGCTTTTGAGCATGTGTAAAATGGGGTTAACCCATCATCCTACTCAAAAGCGATGCCAGTGAAAAGTGTTCAAAACAGCCTGAAATGTGACTTGTTTGTGTTGAGATGTTCCGGAATCGAACGTTGATGACCGATGACGAACAATATCAGCTACCGCAGGACTTTGAGGCTCAGGTCCAAACTTTTGACAGAGTGCGTCAGGGCGCCTACAGAAATATAATCTACCCCGCACTGGGCAACTGCCCGAAGCGTGCTTTCCGTGATGCCTCCACTGGCTTCCGTTTTGCAACGGCTGTTAATTTTTTGTACGGCAGCTTTCATTTCTTCCACACTCATGTTATCAAGCATAATTACATCAACATTTGACTTCAGTGCTTCTTCTACTTCTGCAAGATTGCGGGCTTCAACTTCGATTTTTAATGTCTTTCCTGTCTTTGTCAGGTAAGATTTTACGGAAGCTACCGCTTTTGAAATACCACCAGCCAGATCGTGATGATTGTCTTTGAGCATAACCATGTCGTACAGGGCGAACCGATGGTTGCGCCCTCCTCCGATGGCCACCGCCCATTTTTCCAGTAACCGAAAATTCGGTGTTGTTTTACGCGTATCCATCACCTGCGCTCCGGTTCCTTCAATTAACTTGGTAAGGCGTTGGGTGTAGGTGGCAATGCCACTCATTCGTTGCATACAGTTTAATACTAAACGCTCGGTGGAAAGAATGGAACGTGCCGGACCGCTGACGACAAAGGCCACATCCCCCTTTTTGACGGGCTGCCCATCTTGAAAAAAAATGTCAAGTGTTAGCCGTGGGTCAAATTGTTGAAAGATTTTTCCGGCCAGTGCTACGCCTGCCAACACGCCATCATCCTTAACCAATAGCCGCGCCTGGCTGATTAGATCTTTGGGCACAGCCCCTAAAGTAGAGTGGTCACCTTCCCCAATATCTTCCCGAAGGGCTTGCTCGATAAACTGATGAATGGCCTCGTCTGTTAGAAAAGATAAGTTCATGGTCAAATATAGAACAGATTTGAATCTATATCTTCTTTTTGAATCCGAGACTCCCATGAAGGGAAAGGAGTACCCTCCTGAAGCGAGCCTTTGTTAGATAAAACAAGCTTGGTTGCGAACAACTACTAATAGAATTTTGGTCGCGAATTTTTAAGGGTTCGAATCGCTATCCAAGAAGAGACATGAATGCCGGAGGCACGTCCTTACTTCTCTTCTTTGGTGAAAGAAATTTCATGTACCAGAAAAGCACCTTGCACTTCGCGAGCACGAATGATCACATTATACTTTTCAGTTCCACTGACATATCGGCCCAGCGCAAACTGGAGCCCTCCTTTGGAGGAGCCGGTATGGACAATGGTAAACTCCGTCATCGGGTTTTTCTCAAAAAACCGTTGAAACACGAGTTTTGATTGAGCCCGGCTATACGTGGTTACAGGACCATCCAACGTTACATCAATGGAAGAATTCAAGTGCCTGACCAGTTGATCGGCATTGGTTGCTTTAATAGCTTCTTTGATCGGTGCAAACACATCCGATTGCGCGTGCACAAAAACAGCCATCAGCATACAAAAACCCACCCATCCGGTCAAAACGAACTTTTTCATAACAGTAACATAGAACCAAAAGTATGCCATAGTACCCATCCGCAAAAATAAAAGCTTAAAATTGATCGATTGTATCCTTTCTGGTGTTCTGCAGCAGGGCAAAGCGCACCCCAGCCTTTATATTTGTCCTTTATTTCCATTCGTATGCAAAAGAAAGTTCTTTTAATGATCCTTGACGGTTGGGGGATTGCTACTAACCCTAACATCTCAGCTGTAGATCAGGCCCGCACACCCTATATCCAATCACTTTACAAAAAGTATCCGCACAGCAAGCTCGAGGCCTCGGGTCTGGCGGTGGGGCTGCCAGCCGGACAAATGGGAAATTCTGAAGTAGGTCACATGAATATCGGAGCAGGCCGTGTTGTCTATCAAGATCTTGTCCGCGTGAACAAAGCCATAGAAGATAAAGAACTGGACAGCAATCCTACTTTAGTCGAAGCATTTACCTATGCTCAAAAAAATAATAAGGCGGTTCATTTGATCGGTCTGCTTTCTGATGGAGGAGTTCACTCGCATATCAATCACGTAAAAGGACTAACGACCATTGCGCACCACTTTGGGTTAACGCAAGTGTTTATCCATGCATTTACGGATGGCCGCGATACAGACCCCAAAGGAGGCGAGGCTTATTTAACAGAACTTCAGCAACACCTCGCAAAAACCACTGGTACGATTGCCACGGTAACCGGTCGCTATTTTGCTATGGATCGCGACAAACGATGGGAACGGGTAAAACTGGCGTATGATGCCATGGTTCATGGTGTAGGAGAAGCGACTACGGATGTCCTGGCGGCTGTCCGGAAATCATATCAGGCAAATATTACGGATGAGTTTATCAAACCGATCATCGCTGCTACCAAAGATGGCCATCCGGTGGCTACGCTTCACGAAGGTGACGTGGTTTTATGTTTTAACTTCCGTACTGACCGGGGCCGTCAGATAACCGAAGCCCTCACGCAGCAGGATTTCCCCGCGCAGCAAATGAAAAAACTTTCATTGCATTATGTAACGCTGACCAACTACGATGATTCTTTTCAAGGGGTCCGGGTTATTTTTGATAAAGATAATCTGGTAAACACACTGGGTGAAGTGGTGTCCAAGGCCGGTCGAAAACAGATACGCATTGCTGAAACTGAAAAATATCCGCATGTGACCTTTTTCTTCTCGGGAGGGCGGGAAGAAGCATTTACGGGGGAATCCCGCATTTTGTGCCCTTCGCCCAAAGTAGCCACCTACGATTTGCAGCCGGAAATGAGTGCCGCTGATATCCGGGATAAGATTATCCCGGAGTTGGAAAAAAAATCGGCTGACTTTATCTGTCTCAATTTTGCAAACCCCGATATGGTAGGTCATACGGGTGTATTTGAGGCTGCAGTAAAAGCGTGTGAAACGGTGGATGCTTGCAATGAAGCTGTCACAGAAATCGCCCGCAAAAACGGGTATAGCGTCATGATCATCGCTGATCATGGCAATGCCGATGTCATGATCAATGAGGATGGAACCCCCAATACGGCACATAGCACAAATCTCGTTCCTTGTATTTTGGTGGACGATCAATTCAAGGGATCTTTGAAAAATGGAAAATTGGGCGATTTGGCCCCCACCATTCTTACCTTAATGGGGATTGCTATTCCCCCTGAAATGACCGGCACGGTTTTACTTCATGCGTAGCGTCCTGTTTTTTGTTTTCGCTGGCCTACTGTTGACCTCTTGCGAGCGCCAGAAGGAGTCGTCTGGACTCTATTTTGATAGTTTGATTGTCAACCAGATTAAGCATTTACAATCTTTGCACGTACAGGTAGAAAAACGGGCACGGGTTGACCATATGTATGATAGTTCCGTTTTAAAAATGGATAGTCTCCGGTGGAAAAAAGAGTTGGATGTTTTTACCCAACTGGATGTTTTTCAAAAGCCTGCGTTTACGAATGCCTATGTGGTCACCACTGGCCCGGATGATCACAGCAATCTGATTGTTAAATCCTACCAGGCAAAGCCCTCGGACATCCCCATTTCGGTTAAATCTCTTCAGTTCTTTTATCTGACACCCTCCGGGCCTTTGAAAAAAATTAAAGCGGTCTTTAGTGAAGACAATTCCTTTTATTTTACCCACCGCACCATGGAGCTGCTCTTTGAAAATCATGAAGGGAAAAGCCTCATCAGCCACTACTCTGTACAAGGCACACAAAAAATGATTTTGGCTGACTCTGTTCAGTTTGAAGTAAAAGGGCGCGTGCTTTTCTAAAACAATAACACACGTTATTATTCGTCTATATCACCAGCTATGGCAAAAAGAGGAGGCAGATTTGCACAACCGGAGGAATCTGATAAAAAGAAAATCACCCGGGACGGACTGAAAAGGTTATTGGGGATCTATAAATTTGTCAAGCCTTACCGGGGGACTTTTGTGATGGGATTGATCTCATTGGCACTCTCCAGCGGCACGTTGCTATCCTTTCCTTACTTTGCCGGTAAATTGCTGGATGTTGCTCAAGGGAAATCAGATTTTTTTCTAACCTCCATCAATCAGATTGCGCTGGTATTGATAGGTATATTATTGATGCAAAGCGTTTTTTCCTTTACCCGTGTCACTACCTTTTCGGTGGTGAGCGAAAAAACACTGGCGGATTTGCGTCATGCTTTGTATGAAAAACTCATATGGCTACCCCAATCTTTTTATGACAAACGCAGGATTGGCGAGTTGATGAGCCGCATCACTTCGGATGTTGGTACCCTGCAAGACACATTTACCATCACCCTGGCCGAGTTACTCCGACAAGTGCTGGTGTTAACCATCGGCACGGCCGTGATTTTGATCATTACTCCGCAGCTAACGCTGTTTATGCTATTGACCTTCCCTGTATTGATTATTGCTGCGCTGATTTTTGGTAAGTTTATCAGGGGCATGTCCCGAAAAACGCAGGATCAACTGGCCAGCGCCAATGTAATTGTCGAAGAAACGCTACAATCCATCGCGGTGGTTAAGTCATTTACAAATGAAGTTTTTGAAGTAATCCGGTATCGTAAGTCGCTAAGTGAAATGGTCACCACGGCTCTCAAAACAGCCCGGTATCGCGCTTTGTTTGTGTCTTTTTCAATTCTGGCCTTGTTTGGAGGCATCGTAGCGGTGGGGTGGTATGGTGCTTCGTTGGTGCAAAGCCAGCAGTTAGAGGTAGGCGAATTGTTTTCATTTGTCTTATACACCGGATTCATTGGCGGTTCGGTAGCCGGGTTAAGTGATATTTATAGTCAGTTGCAACGATCCATCGGTGCCTCCGAACGGACATTGGATATCTTAGACGAGCCGGATGAAAAAGAATCTTTATCGCAGACACCCATCAGACTTCAAGGACATATTCAATTTCATCAGGTTTCTTTTTACTACCCTACCAGAGAAGATGTGGAGGTACTCAAGTCAATCAATCTCGAGGTATTTCCCGGAGAAAAGATAGCCTTGGTGGGACCGAGCGGGTCAGGGAAATCGACTATCATCAGTCTGCTGATGAGGTTCTATACAACTAATCAAGGCTACATTTCCGTGGACGGAAAGGATATTCGGCAATACCCCCTGACAGACTATCGCCAGCACATTGGCATTGTCCCGCAAGAGGTACTTCTGTTTGGCGGAAGCATCCGGGAGAATATTGCCTATGGAAAACCCCATGCTACCGAGACAGAAATCGTGGAGGCCGCCCGCCAGGCCAATGCGTGGGAGTTCATTGAGAGTTTTCCGGAAAAGCTGGATACGCGTGTAGGCGATAGGGGAGTGAAGCTTTCAGGAGGGCAGCGGCAGCGGGTAGCCATTGCGCGGGCCATTTTGAAAAACCCGTCCATTTTAATTCTGGACGAAGCCACCAGTTCGCTGGACGCCAGGTCCGAACGGCTGGTGCAGGAAGCACTTGAAAACCTGATGAAAAACCGTACTACTTTGGTGATCGCTCACCGCCTGAGCACGATACGAGAAGTAGACCGCATACTGGTGATCAAAGAGGGCCAGATTGCCGAGGCAGGGTCGCATCAGGAGCTGAATGCACTTGAAAACGGTATTTATCGTAACTTGCTGGCCATGCAATTGGAGCATTTATGAGTGCCTTATCCCTTCTACGAGAGAACAAGTTACGTACCACCCAAAGCCGGGAAGATATCTTGAGGTTATTCACCAAATATCCCCATGCTTTGTCCTATTCTGATATTGAGAAAGAGATCGCCTCTGTTTATGACCGGGTAACGGTGTACCGCACCCTGAAGACTTTTCTGGATAAGGGGATGATCCATAAGGTGCTGGATGATGGAGGTAGCTTAAAATATGCCCTTTGCAGCGACCGGTGTCATGACCATAAACATAAACATGACCATGTTCATTTTAAGTGTACAGAATGCGGCCAAACCAGTTGTTTGGATGAAGTAGATGTTCCCAGGCTTAAACTTCCCAAGGGCTATCAGGCAAAGGAAATAAACTTATTAGTGCAGGGAACCTGCGAAAAATGCCAATAAATCATGGTTTCGGGGTTCCCTTTTGAGGTTATCAGGGATAAACCCTGAGTATACCTTTTAGGATAAAAATATATTTGTAGATTTGTTATTGATTTGAGGTGATTACCAGTCAATTGAGACGATAATCACCTCTTTTTTGACCCTAAATCACCGCGAAAACTGTACATGCTTTTATTGAATATTTTCAATCATGAGGTAACCCGTCAGGAGATTCTTTACCTCGTTTTCGGTTTGGTGATTTTGACCTTCATGATCATAGACCTTGGGTTCTTTAATAAGAAAGCCCATAAAATCACCACCAAGTCGGCTCTTTACCAGTCCGTTTTCTGGGTGTTGATCAGCACTCTTTACGGGGTTTTTGTCTACTATGACGGCCCTTATTCCCGTGAGCGTGACGGCATCATTGAAACCATCAGCGGTCAGGATGCGATGATCTATTATTTCACGGCATACCTCACCGAATATGCCTTGTCGGTCGATAATATCTTTGTGATCCTTCTCATTCTGAAATATTTTCAGGTGAAGGAGGAGTATTTTCACAAGGTTCTTTTCTGGGGAATTATCGGAGCCGTGTTTTTCAGAGGCATTTTCATTTTTGTAGGTGCCTATATGATTCATCACTTCCATTGGTTGCTGTACGTCTTTGGAGTGTTTTTAATCTACTCAGGCATTAAAATCTATTTTGAAGAAAGTGATGAGAAAATTGATCCGGAGAAAAACCCGATCCTTCGCTTCTGCCGAAAATATCTGCCCATTACCAAAACCGATATGGGCGATCAGTTCGTGGTACGGGAGAATGGAAAAATCATGTTTACCTCGTTGTTTCTGGTGATCGTCCTGATTGAAACAACGGATTTAATTTTTGCGGTGGACTCCATTCCGGCTGCGTTTGCCATTACAGATTGGGAGTTTATCATTTATACGTCCAATATTTTTGCCGTCATGGGGCTTCGGGCCATGTTCTTTCTGCTCTCCGGCATTATTGATAAATTCTATCTTTTACAAAAAGGGCTTTCGGTTATTCTCTTTTTTATCGGGGCAAAAATGTTATTGGAAATGGGAGATGGATACCTGCCAGACTATCTGGTACACATTCCGCCCACGGTATCCTTCTCTATTATTATTGCCACCCTTACGCTGTCAATCGTTTTCTCTATCATTATCCCTCAAAAGGAAAAAGAGGAATCAAAAGAACTTTGAGTTTTCTTACCTTGGGTGAGAATAAAAAAAGTCCGGCAAAATGCTGGACTTTTTTTATGGACATATTTTTTTTAGTCCTAAACTTCACCAAAGAAATTTTTAGGAAGGATCTTCATCAGCATCGGAAGCGTGAGAAAACGCTGGGGCAGCGAAATGATGACAAACGTAGGGATGGTCTTGAGCATTTGAATTAATTGCTCTTGCATTTCCTTCTTTTCGTCTTCATCCAGCTCCTGCACTTTTGCTTTTTCCATCAACCGTTTCAGTGCATGGCTTCCCTGGGCTTCCTGAATCAGCCTGTTTTTATTATGATCAGCAATCCGGGCCATTCGCTTAATGAATTGATCGCTGACTTCCTGGTAATCTTTTTTGTTTTGGAGATGATTGAGCTGATCCCAATGCTCCAACACAAATCCTTCGATGGCCATCAGGCTATTATCCAGATCATCTGCACTAAAACCCAAGTAGTCAGTCAACTCTTTCAAAAAAACAGTTTCATTTTCGTCCACCCGCTTATCTGCCCAAATGGTCAGGATGGCCATCTCCAAAAAGTATTTTTTTAAAATCCAGGAATTATTGGTGGGCAGGTTAATATTTTCTAATGCTATTCCGGTTTCAAATATCTTTAGCGCTTCCTTTTTCTTTTCAGAGGATAGTCCGGCTGTCTGAAGAAAATAGTCCAATAGTTTACGCTCCTCAAATTCGATGGTTTGATTGGCATGAGCTGCGGCTGCAATAATTTTAACGACCGAGAATCGCAGTTCCTCCCGTTCATATCTAAAGAAGTCTGACACAATCCGATCGGCATTCGTGTGAATCCATTGCCCAAAGATGAAGATGTCGAGAAAGAGTAAACTGTTATGAAAAAACTGCGTCCAGAAGTTTTTGCTGAATTCGGCTGTATGTTCAATCCGTTTATCCAGAATTTTTTCCGCCAGTTCCAGCGAACTTTTCTTTCGGCCAAAAAGAGTTTTGGACGGGGTGGCCAGTTCCGGAAAAATCTTGTTATAAAAGTTGGCAATGTTCTCCATCGTTTTTACGATGACCTGCGAAAGCTCATCCGGGGTTTTGATGGGCTTGTCATAAAACAGGAGTGAACTGCTGATCAGGCTTTCGGCCAATAAAATCTTCATGCGATCCTTTTCATCCCAATCCTGAGAGTTTGGATGATCCATGGCTCCGGCCGACTGGCCGTACATTAATCCCGTGGGTTGTAACACCCGATAAAGCGAATGTTCCGGATGAGAAGCCGCTCGGCTTTCATTTGTCAGATCTTTCAGAAGTTCCTGCCGAAACTCCAGATACTCTTTTAACCAGCCTTTTTGATCGGGATTCATAACTCGATCTGGTTTTAATGAATCGTTTTCCAGCCACTCTTTTCTATTTGCCTGACAGCGGTCAATACTTTTTTCTCCAATGACTTTTTAAAGGTATCCAGTTTTCGGCCAATCAGGCTATTGGAACTCCCTATGATCTGAGCCGCCAGAATACCTGCATTGCGTGCGCCATTTAATGCCACGGTAGCCACCGGCACCCCTGCAGGCATTTGAAGAATGGACAAGACAGAATCCCACCCATCTATTGAATTGGAAGACTTAACCGGCACCCCGATAACCGGAAGTGACGTAAACGAAGCAACCATGCCGGGCAAATGAGCAGCTCCGCCCGCTCCTGCGATGATCACTTTCAACCCTCTTTTACGGGCGGTAGTGGCATAGGTGGCCATGCGCTGCGGAGTGCGGTGGGCTGACACAATCGTCAACTCAAACGGAATTTTTAATTCTTCCAAAACCAAAGCTGCTTCGCTCATCACCGACAGATCGGATGGGCTCCCCATAATAATGCCTATGATTGGTTTATTCATGCTTTCACCCGCAAATGGGTTTTTACAAATTTGGCTTTCTTTTTTAAACTTTCCACATCGGCATCGGTGATGGTCACATGCCCCATCTTCCGGAAAGGTTTTGTCTTTTTCTTGCCATAAAGGTGAATATGTACGCCTGAAAGGGCCATCACGGATTGCCATCCTTCGTAAACAGCTTCTCCCTCAAATCCGGCTTCTCCCAATAGATTAACCATAGCACTGGGGATAACGATGGATGTATCCCCCAACGGAAGACCTAGAATGGCGCGTAAATGTTGTTCGTATTGTGAAGTTGTATTCGCCTCAATGGTCTGGTGACCGCTATTATGAGGGCGTGGAGCGATTTCATTGACCAGTACGGTGCCCTCTCGGGTCACAAACATTTCCACGGCCAGAATACCAACCATGTTTAATTTTTCAATAACCAATCGTGCAATTCGTTGAGCCTCCTGCTGAACGGTACTGGAAATCTGTGCCGGAGAAAAAAGATACTCAACCAGATTCGCCTCGGGATGAAAAACCATTTCTACGGGTGGATACAGGGCAACCTCTCCCTGTTCATTGCGGGCAGCGATGACGGCAATTTCTTTCTCAAAATCAATTAACTTTTCAAGCAAACCAGGGGCATCAAATGCTTTTTCTAAATCCTTTTCGGTGCGAAGGATTTGAACCCCACGACCGTCATAACCTTCTCTCCCAAGTTTGTTGACGGCCGGCAAAAAATTTTTCTGACGGATCACATCGTCCCGGTCGTTCACCAAGATAAAGTCAGCTGTAGGAATACCGTTCGCTTTGTAAAATTGTTTTTGTGTTCGCTTATCCTGGATCAGTTCAATGATTTCAGGTTGTGGATATACCCGTTTACCTTGTCGTTGCAATTCAGCCAGTGCCTGGGTGTTGATATTTTCAATCTCGATGGTGATTACATCGCACCTTTGCCCGAACTTCAAAACCGTGTCATAGTGAGTCAGAGAGCCATTCGTAAACTCAGTCATTTGAAAACATGGCGCCTGAGGGTCTGGATCCAGAGAAGCGAAACGCAAATCCCAATCGCTGCCCGCCTGAACAAGCATACGACCCAGTTGACCCCCGCCTACTATTCCTATTTTAGTTTGATTGCTAAATGATGACACGGCTGCAAATTACGAAGGTGAATACGTATTGACGAACGAGTATGAATATCTAAAATCAGGGATTCTCACGCACGGATAAAATTTGGTCTCCAACTCCAATCGTTCGTACTACTTCCATTCCTTCGACTACCTGCGCAAAAATGGTATAGCGTCCATCCAGATGTGGGGTTGGCGAATGGGAAATAAACCACTGCGTGCCTTCCGTATCTTTCCCTGCCGAAGCCATGCCCACGGCCCCTTCGCGGTAACGCGTTAATGAAAACTCTGACCGAAGGGAATAATCCTCGCTGCCATAACCATCTCCGCGGGAACAGCCGGTCTGAACCACAAAGTTTGGTACTACTCTGTGAAATACTTTTCCATCAAAATACTGTTGCCGAAGCAATGCTACAAAATTAGCTACCGAGCCAGGCGCTTCCTCCACCAGCAACTGAAGAATGATTTTACCTTTCGTTGTTTCCACTACTACCCACTGGTGAACCGGAATGGAACGCACGAGTTTCTGATCGATCGGATGATTAAACGAGTTCACCACACGCTTGGGCTTGTCCTCTCCCTTTAAGAAGGCGAGCGCTTCGATAACGGGTTGCAATGACTCAATATCACGCGGAAGTTTGAATGATTTTTTTGCCTCTTCCAGAAAGGAAACATCGGAGATGGTCTTTTGAAAACCACGTGCCGGATCGGATAGGGCGCTGGCCAGAATACCAATTACAGCAACGTCTCCTTGAACCATGGCCGCCCGACAAACCTGTAAAAACTCTTCCGGATTTATCTGATCCGATAGCTTCTGCATTTTTACGAGCGCTTCGGCCGTAGCGGTGCGAATCACTGGTGGTTCAGATTTACTCGTTAGGGTATGAGATAGAAAATCAAATGCTTCGCGGTCATTTTTTAACTCCCCGATGGCAGATAGGAGGTGTGACCTTCCATAGATGTCTGCCTGATCGTATTCCTGAAGGAGGGCAGCAAAAGTGTATTCCTGGTGTGCCTGGACCATGGCGGCCATCAGATTTGATTTGACTCTCCAGTCGGTGGCTTCTGTCACCTCATGCGAAAGAGTTATTTGCTCATTCTTTTGCGTCTGACTTCGAATAACTTCAGAGGCCGCTATCCGGACTGCATGATGAGTATCCTTTAAGGCCATGCGCAACGCGTCCAGTGTTTGAGAGAATTCAAACGCCAGACAGGCACGAATGGCTGATATCTTTACGCGCTCATCTTCCTCGCGAATCAGGATATCACGGATGAGTGGCAGAGCCTTTTCTGCGGATACATGCTTTAACCCTTGAACAATGGCCATGCGTATTTCAGCAGTCTCTTCGTAGCCAATAGAGTATACAATGGAGGTTTGAACATCATGATGTTTAGGGGCAGATGAAGGAGAACGAGCAAAAAAATGCGCGGCAGCCAGTCGCGTTTGAAAAGAATAGCGAGGATTCAAATATTCAGATGCTTTTGTGATATGGGTACTGTCTGCCAGATTTCGGAGTGCCAATCGATAGAGTGCCCAGGCCAGACCTTCCTGCTGGAGGCTGTCCTTTGGTTGAAACCTGCTGAGCTGCGGCAAATCGGCAGCCGTGATTGTTTTGCCCAAGGCTTCCAAAACTTCACGGATGACTTTAGATTCCGGATCTTTTAGAGCCGGCAATAATGAATTGACAGCCTGAAAGGAACCGGTTTGACCAAGAGCAAAAGCCGTATTTATTCTGACGGAGATACTTTCATCTTCCAAAAGTTTGTCACCCAACTGGTAGGCCATCATAGAATCCTGAACGGAACCAAAAGCCAATGCTGCTGCTGCCCGATAGTTGGAATCCGGATGATTTAAATAAAGCAAAAGGCTATCCGATTTTCGACTGTCTTGCAGGAGAGCAATTCGAAGCAGGTGAGGATCAGAAAATCGGTTCGTGGGAGCCTGACACCCCAGGAGCCACCCGATAGGTAATATAATAACGGACAGATACCACAGCCGCTTCATGTTTGGAATTATACGGATTTGGCGCGTGCCACTACGTCCTCGAATTCCACTCCAGCCATTTTGGTAGAGTACAGCAGAAGACGTACCTCTTTCACGTGAACATGACCATCCACCTCTGTCATTTTATAGAGATAAACAAAAGCTTTGAGTTTATCCTCATCCTGGCATTGGTTAATGTGATCCAGTCCCAACTGATAGACTTCCTTTTCCCGCTTGTTTCGGATTTCACGCTCAAACTCGAGGAACTCCTGATCCGGAATATTCTCTTTTTGTCTGACCGTGTTCAGATGAGATTGTTCACGCTCATCGATACTTCCATCCACACCTATTAATAAATGAATAAGATAGAGCAGACCCAGGTGGAAGTTTCTTTTCAGGTTCATGGCAGGTATGTAAGTTCGAAAGATAGAATTTCGGTAATTAATTAAAAATGAATAATTAGAGATTCTAAATACAGGATTCGGCTACTTCAGAAGCTGGTAGGTGATGAGTGCCGATAGATAGGCAAGTAAGGTCATGTAAGACAGTTGTATGAGCGGCCATTTCCATCCCTTGGTTTCGCGCTTCACTACCGCCAGCGTACTCATGCACTGCATGGCAAACGTATAGAACAGAAGCAAGGAAAATCCTACAGCCGGTGTAAACCGCGGGCCTCCGGTATCCGGATTTACTTCTTTGGCCAGACGACTTTTAATCGTTTGGGCATCTTCGGTACTTCCTAAACTATAGATCGTTGCGATGGTTCCTACAAACACCTCGCGGGCAGCAAAAGAAGTAATCAGAGCGATTCCAATTTTCCAATCATATCCCAGCGGTTTGATCAGAGGTTCAATGGACTTACCAATGATACCGGCATAGGAATGCTCCAGTTTATAGGAAGCGATGTGCGCCTCTAATTCATCTTCTGACACCTGTTGCATGTGCGCTTGTGCACGAACCGTAGTTTCGGCATGTTCCATCACATCGCCCGGGCCATAACTTGCCAACACCCACAAAAGAACAGAGATGGCCAGGATCACTTTGCCGGCTTCCAGCACAAATGCTTTTGTCTTTTCCAAGATGGTGTAGCCGACATTTCTCCATTGAGGCATCCGATACGTTGGGAGTTCCATGAGTAAATAGCTTCTTTCTTTGGCGCGAATCAGGAATTTCATGGCCAGTGCTGAAAAAATGGCGGCTAAAAAGCCTAACAGGTATAACCCCATCAACGCTATCCCCTGATAGCTGATGAGTCCCAAAAATTTATCTTCAGGAATGATCATGGCCACCAGAATGGTAAACACCGGCAACCTGGCAGAGCAACTCATGAAAGGGGTTACAAAAATGGTGATCAACCGCTCTTTCCAGTTGTCGATGGTTCGGGTGGCCATGATGGCTGGAATGGCACATGCCCACCCAGACATGAGCGGCACAACACTTTTACCATTTAATCCGAACTTACGCATACCCCGATCCATAAGAAAGACAACACGAGCCATGTATCCGGTTTCCTCCAGGATGGCAATGAATGCAAACAGAATTGCGATTTGGGGAATAAAGATGACGATACCACCAATACCCGGAATGATTCCTTGTGAAATCAAATCAAACAAGGGGCCTTCTGGCATCGCCTGGTCCAACCATATACTCAGTTGAGCAAAGGTTAAGTCAATAAAATCCATCGGCACCTGTGCCCAGGAGAAAATAGCCTGAAAAATCGTAAACAGAATAACCAGAAAGATCAGATATCCCCAGATTTTATGAGTTAAGATACGGTCAATCCGGTGGGTGTCTTTCCGCCATTCAGGATTGGGGGCTTTGAGAATTACCTGATCTAATAAATTCTGGATAAACTGATACCTGAGTACAGTCTCCGCACCCTGATATTTAGCTGGAAAAAAATGAATCTCTTGACTAATCTCTTTTAAGAAAGTACGGTCATCGGCTGTTAGCGAAGTAAGATTCTGGGGTTGTTGCAGAAATTGAAACGCTCCATAATCTGAAGTAGTCTGGAATCGATTTTTGATACGCGTTAACACAGGAAGGATAACACTGTCAGGAACAAAAATTTTCCGATGGGAGGCCAGCACCGGTTGGGTTAATTCTGCTTTTAACTTCTCCAGTCCGATTCCCTCCCTGGCATTTAGCATAATGACTGGTAAACCCAGTTCCTGACTTAGTTTTTTTACATCAATGCTCACACCGGCTTTCGCTGCCTGATCCATCATGTTTAAGGCCACCACCATGGGTAGCTCTAAATCGATAAGTTGGGTCAGCAACAACAATCCGTTTTTTAGGTTGGTGGCATCCAGCACCACTACCACGAGGTCGGGATGGCTTTTGTCTCGCTGATCAATTAAAATCTCGGTGACAATTTTTTCATCCGGTGTGCGGGGATACAGGCTATAAATCCCTGGTAAATCAATTATTTCAGCGTCCGTTCGTTCATCCAGGTGACAGATGCCCATGCGTTTGTCAACCGTCACTCCTGGAAAATTTCCGATTTTCTGATTCAGCCCGGTTAGTTTATTAAACAGGGAAGATTTACCTGAGTTTGGTTTTCCGGCTAAAGCGATGTTCAGAAGATTGGAAGTGGCCATCAATTCAAAATTGAAATGGTGGCAGCCTCGTCCACGCGAAGTGATAAGTCATATCCTGAAACGGTCACACAAATAGGATCACCGAAAGGAGCTGAAAAATTAAAGCGAATGGCCGTTCCTGGCAAAAAACCCATTTCCAATAGCTTAAAAGATAATTCCTCATCCGTAAAGCCGGCAATGATGCCACTTTCTCCCGGGGCCATTTGCGAAAGGTTTTTCACTAAATAATTTAGACTAATTTAAAACTGGGCGAAGATAGGTGGCAAGGACATGCGGTGCAAGACGAAAAGTAAAGGCCTGATTCAGGGATTGAATCAACAATTTTCCACGATAGGAAAATACGTATTTTTAGAAAATGAAAAAGAAGGCAAAAAAAGAGAACCTTTCAAAAAAAACCGTCCATGTGATCAAAGAGACGGAAGAGAAGGAACGTTTTCTTTCAGAAACCAAATCATTCGACTTCGGGGGTATTCCATCCCGCGATTTGAAAAAAAATCTGGGATGTGGTTAAATCCTGTTATTCCGGAAGTATGCTGAAAACTACTTTTAAGATATCCAAAATGGACTGTCCATCGGAGGAGCAAATCATCCGGATGAAATTGGATGACCTTCCGGATATCCAGGCTTTGGATTTCGATATCGGGAACCGACAACTGACCGTTTTTCACACAGGCCATCATGAGCAGATATTTCAACGATTGAATAGTTTACAATTAGACACTTCTCTCCTGAATAGTGAAGCGAGCGAAAATCAGATATCACCACCTGAAAATACACGTCAGGAAAGAAAACTGCTTGGACAAGTCCTGGCGATTAACGTTTTCTTTTTTGTGGTAGAACTTTTCATGGGGATTTTCAGTCATTCGATGGGGCTTTTAGCTGACAGTCTGGATATGCTGGCTGACAGTCTGGTTTATGGACTTGCCCTCGTTGTTGTCGGGGGCAGCTTGATCCAAAAAAGAAAAATCGCGACAGCAGCCGGGTATTTGCAGGTAACACTTGCGCTTTTGGGTTTTATAGAAGTGATCAGGCGTTTTACGGGGCTTGAGCCTGTACCCGATTTTCAAGCCATGATCATGATATCGTTTCTTGCCCTGATCGGCAATGCGCTTTGTCTGTATTTACTTCAAAAAAGTAAGAGTCAAGAGGCACATATGAAAGCCAGTATGATTTTTACTTCCAATGACGTTATTGTCAATGTGGGTGTAATCCTAGCCGGAGGACTAGTCTATCTTACGCAGTCAAAGTATCCGGACCTGGTCATTGGAACCATCGTATTTTTTATTGTTGGTACCGGGGCACTCAGAATTCTGAAGTTGTCTAACAAGTAGTCTGAAATCATCGTTAACCAACCCCTATGACCCCTTCTGTATTTACCCGACTCTCGCTCATGATGCTTCTCCAATACTTTATCTGGGGAGCGTGGTATGTAACGATGGGGGCTTATATGACGGAATATTTACAGGCCAGCGGAGTACAGATTGGTGCGGCCTATGGTGCACTCGCCATCGCTACCATGATCTCTCCTTTTTTTGTGGGGTTGGTAGCCGATCGTTTTTTTGCAGCCCAGCGGATCATGGGAACCTTGCATCTGTGTGGTGCGGCACTTCTTTTTTTGGCTACGCAAGTGGAATCCCATAGCCTGTTTTATGGAATCATCGTAGCGTATTCGCTTTTGTATATGCCCACCATCGCGTTGAGCAACAGCGTTGCTTTTTCACAGATGACCGATCCGGGCAAACAGTTTCCGTGGATTCGGGTGTTTGGCACCTTGGGTTGGATTGTAGCGGGTATTCTTATCAGTTGGCTGGCCATCGAAAAATCGCCCTCCACCTTTCTCATGGCTGCGGGAGCTTCGGCCATGCTGGGGATTTTTAGTTTTATCTTACCCAACACTCCACCCAAAGGAAAAACCAGTTCACGGGCTTTTGGTACAGAAGCCCTGGTGATGCTAAAAGATAAAGCCTATCTGATTTTTTTTATCGCGGCTATCCTGGTGTGCATTCCTCTTTCATTCTACTATGGCTTTGCCAATATTTTTTTAAACGAATTGAATCTTAAAAATGTAGCCGGCAAAATGACGCTTGGTCAGGTGTCGGAAGCATTGTTTATTCTGGCGATACCATTCATGTTTCATCGCATCGGTGTGAAAAACATGCTTTTGCTGGGCATTGGTGCATGGATTTTACGATATGTGTTTTTTGCCTTTGGAGATGCCTCGGATCAGTTGTGGATGTTATATGCCGGCATCATTCTTCATGGGATCTGTTATGATTTCTTTTTTGTGACCGGATACATGTACACCGAAAAGAAGGCCGGTGAAAAAGTAAAAAATGCAGCCCAGGGACTATTCACATTTGCCACGTATGGCCTGGGGATGTTTATCGGCACCTGGTTTAGTGGCGTCACTGCCGATCAACACCTCGTGGAAGGTGTACACGATTGGACTCCCATCTGGTTGATGCCTGCGTATATCGCAGTGGCTGTCCTTGTTTATTTTTTAATCTTTTTCCGCGAGAAGAAAGAAATACAACCAACTGCTGTCTGAGGTGGAAAAAAAGGAATCATCCAGGGAAGAAATAGCCAATGCCATCACCCACGGTCTGGGGGCGTTACTCGCAATAGCCGCTTTGGTTATCCTGGTTGTTTATGCGGCCTGGCATGGCACGGTGTGGCATGTGGTTAGTTTTTCCATCTTTGGCGGCACACTGGTACTTTTATATTTCGCATCCACTCTTTACCATAGTCTGACCCATCCAGTAGCCAAGGGTATTTTTCATAAAATTGATCACATCTCCATTTATCTCTTAATTGCCGGCACCTATACTCCTTTTTGTTTGACAGCCTTACGCGGATGGATTGGATGGTCTGTTTTTGGAATAGTCTGGGGGTGCGCGATTGCCGGCACCGTAGTGAAAGCTATTTCTGTCGGCAACCGGGTTCGATTATCTACCCTCTTGTATGTAGCCATGGGATGGATGATTCTCATGGCCATCAAACCGTTGTATCAATCTATCCCGCTCAGTGGCTTTATTCTCTTAATGGCCGGTGGTCTATCCTACACCCTGGGCACCATTTTTTTCATTCGTAAGCATGTAAAATATAATCACAGCGTGTGGCATGTGTTTGTTCTGGGAGGAAGCATCCTTCACTTTTTTGCTGTCCTGACACTGGTCGGATAAATTCAGCTAGTAGGAATCGCTGAGCTGGCCACTCACGACTCTATCGTACGTAATGTAGTCTGTATTTACTGGCTCCCATCCCTTTTGCCGAAGCAGCAAGGCAATCTGACCCCGGTGATAGGTTCCATGATTAACCAAATGGATCATGATCTGCTCGACCTGATTTTCAAAATACTGGCCTGTATAATTGTTATACTTGAGAACCCGATCAATATCACCCTCCAGGACAAACGTATTCCACTGCGTGGCGGCTGTTTTTGCCATCTCCTTGAGTTCGGTCAGCGGATAGGACTTCCATAACGGATATTGATCGATGGGTTGATTTTTAAATCGGCCCAACCAGATAAACTGCGCACTGATGATGTGACTAAGTAACGAAAGGATCTTTTCATCCGTCACCAACTGCCGTTCCAAACATTCAATTACTTTTCGATTGGCCCAGGCATTATATTGGTACCACTTTTCAAAAAAATCTCTCATAATCGAAACTCAAAAAGGAAATAGGCTGCGAAAATACGAATCTGCGACTCGCCCTGCCAGAAAAATAAACTTTAGAAAATGCCCCTGACACAACCCCCCACCTCACAAGACATTGCCCACGCACATGATCGTATCAAAGATTTTATCCATCGAACGCCTATTCTTACCAGCGAAGGGCTAAACGAAATGGCCGGCTGCCAACTTTTCTTTAAATGTGAAAATTTTCAAAAAGTAGGGGCTTTTAAGGCCCGCGGAGCCATGAATGCCGTGTTGTCATTAACTGCCAAAGAACAACAAAAAGGAGTAGCTACCCATTCTTCCGGCAATCATGCTCAGGCCATTGCCCGCGCAGCAAAGATGGTAAACATTCCCGCTTATGTGGTCATGCCGAGAACCGCTCCCGAAATCAAAAAGAAAGGTGTGCGTGGATATGGCGCTCACATATTTGAATGTGAACCAACGCTGGCCGCGCGTGAATCAACCCTGGCGGATGTGGTCGCCAAGACCGGAGCCTATGAAATTCATCCGTTTAATAACTACGATGTTATTGCCGGTCAGGCAACCGCGGCCAGAGAGGTATATGAAGACATTGAGAACATAGATGTAATGGTAGCACCCGTAGGTGGGGGTGGACTGCTCAGCGGTACAGCACTGGCCACCCGCTATTTCTCACCTGCCACGATGGTTATTGCAGCCGAGCCGGAGTTGGCAGATGATACCTTTCGTTCGATGAAAAGTGGGAAGATAGAGGCAGCCCTGCCTCCCACCAGCATAGCGGATGGATTGCTGACATCCCTGGGTGAAAAAACCTTTCCCATCATCCGCGAGTACGTGGCTGATGTGATCACCGTTTCTGAAAGTGAAATCATTTCGGCTATGCGTCTGATTTGGGAACGTTTGAAGATCATCATCGAACCCAGTTGTGCGGTTCCGTTGGCAGCCGTTTTAAAGAGACCTGACATGTTTAAAGGAAAACGAGTGGCTATCATCCTGACCGGAGGGAATGTTGATTTGGAAAAAGTAGGGAAACTATTCGGAGCCTGATCAGAGGGCAGCGACAAAGGACCCCGGAAATTTTTTGTTGATTTCCGACAGAAAAATATCTGCCTTGGCACGGGAAGGAAAGGGCCCCAGAATCAAGCTGTAATATTTGATACCATTTACCACTTTTACCTGAACAATCACTTTCTTTTTGTAAGAAGTCTTTAGATTATCAGACAATCGCATGAGATTAACCAGTTCCTGATAGGTTCCAATCTGTACGCCAAAACCTTTTGGATTTAGGCGAGCCACCTCAAAATCATAGAACTCTTTTTCGTCTACTACGACATTATCAATAGGTTTGATGTCGCTTTTGGCGGTGCCGTCTCCAGCATCCAGCACATCAATCTTAACATCGGTTAAACCCTGATTGATAAACCCCAGTTTTTCAGCGGCTGATTTTGACAAATCAATGACGCGACCGTCTACATATGGTCCACGGTCATTGATCACCACATCCACGGTTTGATTATTACTCAGATTCGTCACCCGCACTCGGGTGCCAAAGGGTAGCGTTTTATGAGCCGCGGTAAGTTTGCTATGCCGGTATTTTTCACCGGAAGCAGTTGGGCTTCCTTCAAATTTGTCGGCATAAAAGGAGGCCTTTCCCGTTTGGGTTTGAGCTACAGCGGCCAGACAGAAACACATCACAAAGGATGCAAAAAATAATTTCTTCATAGAGATCAAAAAACGCATTCAAATATAGCAGAATCGGTTGCATTCCTCAATTCTATTTCGCGCTTTCATAAATAAGCTATACTTTTGCCCGGCAAATAACGGTTCCTAACTCCTTATTTGCCATGCCCCTCAATTCTTCCAAGTTTCTTTTTGAAGCCCTCACCTACGATGATGTGCTTCTGGTTCCTGCGTACAGTGAAGTGCTTCCCCGTGAAACCAACACCTCCACGCATCTGACCAAAAATATCCAACTGAATATTCCATTGATCTCCGCTGCCATGGATACGGTGACGGAAGCCGAATTGGCCATCGGTATGGCCCTCGAAGGGGGTCTGGGATTCATCCATAAAAACATGTCCATCGAGCAACAGGCGGCACAGGTACGTAAAGTGAAGCGTTCACAAAGTGGAATGATCCTTGACCCGGTAACGCTGAGTATCGGATCTACGGTAAGAGATGCCGAACAGATCATGCGTGAATATCGCATCGGGGGTATTCCGGTGGTGGATGGTAACGGAAAACTGTTAGGGATTATCACCAACCGCGACCTGCGTTTTCAAAAAGATCTGGATGTGGCCGTGGAGGCCATCATGACCAAAGACAATCTGGTGACAGCCCCGGAAAGCATTACACTGGAAAAAGCAGAAGTCATCCTGCAACAATATAAAATTGAAAAGCTGCCCATCGTTAACAAAAAGGGAAAGCTCACGGGTTTGATAACCTACCGGGACATTCAGAAAAAGAAAAACAAGCCCAATGCTTGTCAGGATAAATTTGGGCGTTTGCGTGCAGGGGCAGCCGTGGGAGTTACTCCGGATATTCTGGATCGGATTGAAGCCTTAAAAGTAGCGGGTGTTGATGTGATTAGCATTGATACCGCCCATGGTCACAGTAAAGGAGTAATTGACTCGGCCAAACGCGTGAAAAAAAAATATCCGGATCTGGATTTGATTGTCGGAAACATAGCTACCGGTGATGCCGCCAAAGCGCTGGCCAAAGCAGGTGCCGATGCTGTTAAAGTAGGAGTAGGGCCCGGAAGTATTTGTACAACCCGTGTGGTGGCAGGTGTAGGCTTACCTCAATTGAGTGCTGTTTATGAAGCCGCTCAGGCATTAAAGGGCAGCGAGGTAAAAGTGATTGCTGACGGGGGTATCCGTTTTTCAGGTGATATCGTCAAGGCAGTAGCAGCAGGTGCCGATAGCATTATGATTGGATCGCTGTTGGCCGGTACCGAAGAAGCCCCCGGAGAAGTAATCATCTACGAAGGGCGTAAGTTTAAATCTTATCGCGGCATGGGTTCTTTGGAAGCCATGGATGACGGATCAAAGGATCGCTATTTTCAGGATGTGGAAGATGACATCAAGAAGCTGGTGCCGGAAGGAATTTCCGGACGCGTGCCGTTTAAAGGATCGGTAGCCGAAGTTTTGTATCAGTTGGTGGGCGGACTGCGGGCCGGTATGGGCTATTGTGGGGCACGAAACATAACCAAACTCAAGAGCGCCCGGTTTGTGAAGATCACCGTAGCGGGCGTAGCCGAAAGTCACCCACATGATGTCACCATTACCAGAGAAGCTCCGAATTATAGTCGGAAGTAGTATTTTCGTTGACTTGTTGCAAGCCATGTAATTCTCCCAGCACTGGCAAGTATGGCCCGTTCATTAGGCAAGAGCTAACGAATTTCTATTCCATCAGCGTTTTCTATTTCCACCCAATGGATCAGATCTCCTCCGTTTGTTAATTAATTCGGACGAGCACATAAGACTTCAATCGTTTTCACTACCAATCGTTAGTTTTGGTTAGTGGCTTTTCAGTAAGATTAATGAAGTAATAGTAGTAATTACAACCACGGCTCTTTAAATTTCTCGTTCACTTTCTTTTGTAGTCGCGTGAACGATCAATCTCATCAGGGACTCTACCATCCATCTTTTGAAAAAGATTCATGTGGAGTTGGTTTTATTGCACATATCAAAGGCAGCAAATCGCATCAGATCATTGCCGATGCGTTGACGATGCTTGAGCGCATGGAACACCGTGGTGCCTGTGGTTGCGAACCCAATACCGGTGATGGTGCCGGAATTCTCATACAAGTGCCGCATGAATTTTTCAGCAGCGAATGTCATAAGCTCGGATTTAAGCTTCCCTCGTTTGGAAGCTATGGGGTAGGTCTTGTTTTTTTCCCACGCGATGCCCGGGTGCGCGAAGAATGCCGCACGGTATTGAATCGGCAGATAAAAAAAATGAAGATGACCTTGCTGGGGTACCGGCCTTTGCCGACCTCCAATCATCAGTTGGGTGATTCCGCCTTGCTGGCCGAACCGGTGATGGAGCAAGTCTTTATCAAACGACCAGATGCCATTGCCTCCCCGGATGATTTTGAACGAAAACTTTTTATACTGCGTAAATACAGCACGCGAATCATCTCTGAATCGGTTAAAGGAGTAGATCAGCAGTTTTATTTTTCTTCTCTTTCTTACAAAACCATCGCCTATAAAGGCATGGTAACCTCCGGTCAATTGCGACCTTACTTTGCTGATTTGGAAAATGACGAAGTAGTGTCGGCCCTGGCCGTCATCCATTCACGTTTCTCTACCAATACCTTTCCATCCTGGCGGTTGGCTCAGCCCTTTCGGTTTATTGCTCATAATGGTGAAATCAACACGGTACGGGGAAACATCAACTGGTTGAAATCAAAAGAATCATTCTTTACCTCCCGCCACTTTACCCGCGAAGAGTTGGATATGATCTTACCGATTTGCAATCCGGTACAATCAGACTCTTCCAATTTGGACAACGCCATTGAGTTGTTGGTTCATGCAGGTCGTTCCCTTCCCCATGTGATGATGATGCTGATCCCGGAAGCCTGGGATGGAAACGAACACATGAGTGAAGAGAAAAAAGCTTTTTATGAGTACCATGCGAACCTGATGGAGCCTTGGGATGGGCCGGCTTCCATCACGTTCACAGACGGAAAAATCGTAGGGGCCACGCTGGATCGAAACGGTCTGCGCCCCTCTCGTTTTGTCATAACAGACGATGACCGGGTGATCATGGCATCGGAAGTAGGAGTACTGGATATAGATCCGGCCAGGGTCATTACGAAAGGTCGGCTGCAACCCGGAAAAATGTTTGTGGTGGATCTGGAACAGGGGCGCATCATCAGCGATGAAGAACTTAAAAAAAATATTTGCAAACAACAGCCCTATGGCAAATGGGTGCGTGAAAATAAAGTGCGTCTTCAGGACTTACCGGAACCCGGGGGAAGTTTTCACAAATATGATCCGGTCACATTTTTAAAACGTCAGGTGTCCTTTGGGTATACCAGTGAAGATATCCGCACCATTCTTACCCAGATGTGCGTTACCGGCAAGGAGGCACTAGGTTCCATGGGCAGCGATATTCCATTGGCCGTGTTGTCAAAACAAGCTCAACATCTCTCCAGTTATTTTAAGCAGCTTTTTGCGCAAGTCACCAACCCACCCATTGATCCAATCAGGGAGCGCATGATCATGTCCTTGCTCACCCACGTGGGAGGCTCGCTAAACTTACTGGAAGAATCCCCGGAACATTGCATCACGCTGGAATTGCCCACGCCCGTGTTGTCCAACAATGAATTGGAGAAAATTCGCTACATCGATCACCGCCATCTGCAGACGAAAACTATTTACACGTATTTCCGTGCAGACGGAAAGTCGGGATCGCTGGAAAAAGGACTCCATCGGGTTTGTCAATATGTAACCGATGCCATTGAAGATGGATTTACCATCATCATTTTATCAGATCGAAGTTTTGACAGCGGTCATGCCCAGATACCATCTTTGCTGGCGGTGTCGGCTGTTCATCATGACCTGATCAGAAAGGGATTGCGAGGAAAAATAGGATTGCTCGTAGAAGCGGGGGATGTATGGGAAACACATCACTATGCTACGCTGGTGGGCTATGGCGCCTCCGCAGTAAATCCATATTTGGTGTATCAGACCATTCATGACATGAAGAAAAAAAATCTTCTGCCGGAGAGCCTGACAGAAGAACAAGCCATCTATCACTATAAGAAGGCTGTGTGCGGGGAGTTCCTGAAGATCATGAGCAAAATGGGGATCAGTACCTTGCAATCGTATCATGGGGCTCAGATTTTTGAGGCGCTGGGGATTAGTCAGGAAGTAATTGATTCTTATTTTACAGGAACGGTTTCACGTATTGGCGGATTAACGCTGGACGATATTGCCCGGGAGGCGCTGGTGAAACATAGTCTGGCTTTTCCTCCCAACGCGAACACCTCCCCACGCTTAGAGGTGGGAGGAATCTATCAATGGAAGTTGCGGGGTGAAACGCATTTGTTTAATCCACAAACCATTCATCTACTTCAACAAAGCACGAAAACAAATGACTACCGACTTTACAAAAAATATTCAAAGCTGATTGATGATCAGAGTGAAAAGGCCATTACCCTTCGAAGTCTGTTAAAGTTCAAAAAACACAAATCAATTTCCTTGAGCGAAGTGGAACCGGTTGAAAGCATTTTTAAACGCTTTGCTACCGGAGCCATGTCGTTTGGATCCATTTCACACGAGGCTCATAGTACGCTGGCCATTGCTATGAATCGCATCGGGGGAAAAAGCAACTGTGGAGAAGGTGGTGAAGATGAAATACGATTTGTACGGAAACCCAATGGAGACTGGGAGAACTCTGCGATCAAGCAAGTGGCCAGCGGTCGTTTTGGGGTCACCAGCTATTATCTCACGAACGCAAAGGAACTTCAGATAAAAATGGCGCAGGGCGCCAAGCCGGGCGAGGGAGGTCAGTTGCCGGGTCATAAAGTTGATGAATGGATTGGCCGCGTTCGTCATTCAACCCCGGGAGTCGGGTTAATTTCTCCTCCTCCTCATCACGATATCTACTCGATTGAAGATTTGGCGCAGTTGATCTTCGATTTGAAAAATGCCAACCGCGAGGCACGCATCAGCGTCAAGCTAGTATCCGAGGCGGGTGTGGGCACTATTGCATCAGGAGTGGCGAAAGCTCATGCAGATGTCATTTTGATTTCCGGTCACGATGGAGGTACAGGTGCTTCACCTATCAGTTCTATTCGTCACGCAGGACTCCCGTGGGAATTGGGTTTGGCGGAAGCACATCAAACCCTGGTGCGAAACAAACTTCGAGGGCGAGTAGTGTTGCAAACCGATGGCCAAATCCGTACTGGCAGAGATCTGGCCATTGCTGCTTTGCTGGGAGCCGAAGAATGGGGTGTGGCCACAGCCGCTTTGGTCACCACCGGTTGCATCATGATGCGCAAATGTCATTTGAATACGTGTCCGGTGGGCGTGGCAACTCAAAACAAAGAATTGCGGGCGCTCTTTACCGGCAAGCCGGAGTATGTAGTAAATCTTTTCACATTTCTGGCGGAGGAGTTGCGCGAGACGATGGCGGATCTGGGCTTCCGCACAGTCAATGAGATGGTGGGACAAAGCGATTACCTGAGCATTCGTGAGTTGGATGATCACTGGAAGTATGAACACCTGAATCTGGAGACGTTGCTTTTCAAAGAACCGATGAGCCTGGACACAGCCTTGTTTAAACAGGAAGAGCAAGACCACGGGATCGACAATGTGCTGGATCGTCAGTTGATTCGTGAATCGTCTCCGGCATTGGAACAAGCCATGGCCGTGAAGAAGACATTCAACATTTCTAATCAGGATCGTTCTGTCGGGGCAATGCTTTCAAACGAAGTATCTAAAAAGTACAAAGGAGAAGGATTGCCAGAAGATACCATACATCTCCAGTTCAGGGGCACAGCCGGACAAAGTTTTGGGGCATTTGTTACCAGAGGAATCACGTTTAAACTGGAAGGAGATGCCAATGACTATGTTGGAAAAGGATTATCGGGCGGACGGTTGATTGTTTATCCTCCTGCTGCCAGTACTTTTAATCCTTCTAAAAACAGCATCATCGGGAATGTGGCTTTTTTTGGCGCCACATCAGGCGAAGCCTATGTACGCGGGATGGCAGGTGAGCGTTTTGGAGTTCGAAATTCCGGAGTGGAGGTAGTCGTGGAAGGCGTAGGAGATCATGGCTGTGAGTACATGACAGGCGGACGAGTGATTGTGCTGGGAGACACCGGACGAAACTTTGCGGCAGGGATGAGCGGAGGCATCGCCTACGTCTGGGATGTGAACAAAACCTTTGTCAAGAACTGCAACATGGAAATGGTGCTGCTGGACACGCTGGAACCGGAGGATGAACAATACCTCCGCGAAAAAATCTTAAAACATCAACAGCTGACAGGAAGCGAAGTGGCCTCACACATCATTAGCTACTGGAGCACCACGTTAAAGAACTTTATTAAAGTGATGCCTATTGATTACAAGGCGGTGATGGAAAAGAAAAAATGGATGGTGAGTAGTTCGTAATGTCAGATAAGCCTGACCTTCGATTAACAGACCAGTCATAACGATTAACGAAACATGGGAAAACCAACCGGATTTTTAGAAGAGCCTCGGGAATTACCCAGGAAGCGCGACCCACAAGAACGCATTCGCGACTACAATGAAGTGGATCCGAAAATTGACTTTTCGCTGACGCAAAAACAATCGGCTCGTTGCATGGATTGCGGTATTCCTTTTTGTCATCAGGGATGCCCGCTCGGAAATATTATTCCTGAATTTAACGATGCTGTTTATCAAGGTAATTGGAAACTGGCCTATGAACTACTCATCGCTACCAATAACTTTCCTGAGTTTACCGGACGCATCTGTCCGGCTCCCTGCGAGGCCTCCTGTGTGCTCGGGATTAACAAACCGGCTGTAGCCATTGAGTACATCGAAAAGTCCATCATTGAAAAAGCTTTTGCCGAAGGGTGGGTAACGCCTAAAATTCCGGTGGTACGTACGGGCAAAAAGGTAGCCATCATTGGGTCGGGTCCGGCCGGGCTGGCCGCGGCCGCACAACTGAATCAGGCGGGTCATTTAGTTACCGTGTTTGAGCGGGCAGACGAAATTGGTGGACTGTTGAGATATGGGATTCCAGATTTCAAATTAGACAAACAGATTTTAGATCGCAGGCTGGCGGTGATGAAAGACGAAGGGATCACTTTCCGTACGCAAGCCAACGTAGGAGGGAATATTTCTGTGCGGCAAGTACAGGAAGAGCATGATGCTATTCTTTTATGTGGAGGATCAACGATGCCGCGAGATTTATCCATTCCCGGAAGGCATTTGAAAGGCGTTCATTTTGCGATGGACTTTTTAGCACAGCAAAACAGCCGGGTGGCCGGTCGGAAAGTAAAAGACGAGGAGATTTGGGCTACCGGCAAAGAGGTGATTGTCATTGGGGGCGGAGATACCGGATCCGATTGTGTGGGAACATCCAACCGGCACGGAGCCCGGTCGGTCACGCAAATAGAAATTTTATCCAAGCCTCCGAAAGATCGCACCGAAACAATGCCGTGGCCCAGTTGGCCTATGATTTTGAGAACGTCCACCTCTCATGAAGAAGGGTGTGAACGCCAATGGAGTCTGGTGACAAAAGAATTTATCGGAGATGCCCAAGGCAACCTGACCGCTTTAAAGATAGCCGAAGTGGAGGTCAAACACGTGCCGGGAAAAGCGCCTTCGTTTAGTGAGATTGCCGGAACGGAAAAGCTACTTTCTTGCCAACTGGTTCTGTTGGCCATGGGTTTCCTGCATCCGCAAAAAGAAGGCATGATCGAACAATTGGGCGTATCGCTGGATGATCGGGGAAACGTTCACGGCACCAGGTATCAGACATCTGTCGAAGGTGTTTTTGTGGCGGGAGATATGCGCAGAGGCCAGAGTCTGGTGGTGTGGGCTATCAGCGAAGGAAGAGAAGCGGCACGCGTGATGGATGAATACCTGACCGGAACGTCTCAATTGGAATCCAAAGAAAAAGGAATGTTGAGTTTGGTATAAATGGAATATTGAGATTCGCTTTGGCAAAGTCTCTTGTCTGAACTCAGACAAATGCTTTGTAAATTTTTGGATAAAAATCAACGAGGCGATTACTCCGGAAGCAATGGCTGTCAAGAGCACAGCTCCTGCAGCGATATCTTTGATCATGCCGATGTGCGGATGATGTTCCGGGTGAATAAAATCCATAGTTTTTTCAATAGCTGTGTTTAACAGCTCCGCTCCCAGCACAGTTGAAAAACATAGAATACAAATAGACCATTCTATCCATGAAAGAGAGAAAAAGAACCCTCCCGCAATTACCAGACTCATCATTACGACCTGAATCCGGATATTCCTTTCGCTCTTGAAAGCAGTTGCTATTCCGCGCCAGGCATAACGATAGCTTTTCAGATTCATCATTTAGACACCCGTTCCAATCCCTCCTTTGCTTCTTTTAGCGAGTTATCCATCTTTAAGGCTGTTTCAAACATTTTTTTGGCTTCGCCTTTATTTCCTTTTTTCTCATAAATCTGTGCCAGCCGCATATGAGCCCCGGCATGACTGGGTTCATTTTTGGCAGGCGTGTAGGTCAAATATTTTTTCAGGTAGGTTTCCCCCTGCTCGAGGCGCTGGCCACTCACGGCACTCAGTCTGCCCAATTGATAAATCATCAGAAAATCATCGGGTTTGGCCCGCAAACTTTCCTCATATAGGGCGAAAGCTTTATCATATTGCTTCTGATTCGTATAAAAATTAGCTAACCCGGATTGGAAGGTGGGGTCCGCTTTCACCATCGCCAGATATTCCTTTTCAGCTTCGGCATATTTCTTTTCCCGATACCAGATATTTCCCATGGCCAGATGACCCTGGGCTAGATTTATTTTTTTGATTTGATTGACCATCTCTACCGCTTTTTCGCGACTGCCCCCCATAAATCCAGGAGCTTGTGTATAGTATTGGATCAGCGACTTGCGGGCATCAATATTTTTGGGATCCAGAGCGATGGCCTTCTCCCACGCATTTCGCATTTTAGGGGCCAGCATTCCCTGCTTTAACGTGTTGGCATCCTGGGCAATCGTTCCATAGGTATTACCCAACCAATTCCAGTAATCAGCTACTTTCTCTTCTGCGTCTGTTGCCTCTTCAAAGTAGTCAGAAGCATCATCATACTTTTCCTGATCAAAGGCAATCCGCCCCAGCCAGTATCGGGCAGCCGCATAATCTTTGTTGTCATCTTCGATCGGGGTTAATAATCTTTTAGCCTCCTCATATTTTTTGGCTTCATACAATCCTTTGGCTTGATCAATTTTGGATTGTGCGGTAGTTGTCATGTAACCAGCGAACAACAGGAAGAAGAATAAGCGATTCATCACCAAAACAAGTTTTATATTAGTATTTTGAGAACACATCCCATACGGTCTCGACAAGGTTTTTAAAGTTCCCGCGAGTTTAAAACAACTCTCCGTAGGTATATAGACTCGAAAACAGCTCAGTGGGTTGCATTTAAAGGCATTTACCCTACTGAATTGAATTAATATGTGGATAATCTGTTTCTGTCGGAGGATTGACGGTTAGTTTTTAGCTTGCAGGAAATCTGATGTTTTATGAAAGTAGCCATTGCCACATTCATGTTAGGCCTGATTCTGACGGGTTGCCAGTCTACGAAAGAAAAACAGGTGCCGCTTACCGAATCTGTGAGCACCTTATATGAACCTTCCCTTAAGCCATTTTATCACGGAGTTGCCTCCGGAGATCCGCTGGCGGACCGTGTCATCCTTTGGACGCGTGTAACACCCGAATTTCAGGTTTCGAAAATACAAGTGACGTGGGAAGTAGCCGAAGACAAAAACTTTACATCTGTTTATAAATCGGATACCCTCAGCACTTCTCCAGCGCGTGACTATACCGTCAAGGTGGATGTGGATGGTCTTCAACCCGGGCAAAAGTATTACTATCGGTTTAAAGCACTTAACGCCACTTCACCCGTGGGGCAAACCAAAACTACCCCGGTGAATGGACTGGATAGCCTGAAGTTGGGAATTGTGAGTTGCAGCAACTGGGAGTGGGGATATTTCCATGCTTATGATAAACTGGCCGATCGCACCGATGTGGATGCGGTGATCCATCTGGGAGATTACATCTATGAATATGGCCAGGGCCGGTATGGCGATACCACGATCCGCAAAAATTTACCCGCAGGTGAAATTGTTTCGTTGGAGGACTATCGCGTACGTCATTCGCTTTACCGGCTGGATAAGGGCTTGCGCAGGATGAATCAGCAACATCCATTGATCGCTATTTGGGACGACCATGAAGTAGCCAACAATGTCTATACCACCGGTGCTCAAAATCACCAGCCCGATCTGGAAGGGGATTTTGCCAAACGCAAAACGGCAGCCATACAGGCGTACTATGAATGGCTTCCCATCCGCGAAAGCGATAAACACTACCGTTCCTTTTCCTATGGTTCGCTGGCTGACTTGATCATGCTGGATGAACGTCTGGAAGGGCGCACCAAGCCAGCGGAAAGTATGGATGATCCGTTGTTTCAAAGTGAAGAGCAAACCATGCTTGGCAGCGAACAAGTAGCCTGGTTTGAAAACGGACTAAAAAATTCAAAAGCTGTTTGGAAAATCATTGGAAATCAGGTGATCTTCTCGGAGGTGGAACTCAGTCCGGTGTATCCCAAGATGCCACGCAATCTGGATTCGTGGGATGGTTATCCTAAAGAAAAAGAACGGCTCGTGAACTTTATCCGTCAGGAGAAAATTAAAGATTTGATTTTTGTGACCGGAGATACGCATGCGTCCTGGGCCATAGAAGCAGCTACCGATGTAGTCAAAACATATAATAGCCGAACATCGGCAGGTGCATTTGCGATAGAATTGGGAACCACCAGCGTATCCTCAGCCAATGATAATGAATATCATAGTACCGATACGGTAGAGATGATGGAAAGAGCACTTCAAAAGGTCAACCCACATATCAGGTATGTCAACGCCCGTGATCATGGGTACTTATTACTCACCCTCTATCCCACCCGGGCGAAAAGTGAGTGGTATTACATGGAGACTCTTCGCCAGCCGGAAACACGGGAATACCTGGGAAAGCGTGTGGAGATAAAACAAGGCTCCGTCAGGCTATCGGAATAGGTGACAAGTATCAGGTAAGAACAATTCGATCGATCGCGTTAGCGGCCGATAACAGGTTTGTTGAATGATCCTTTCATATCGTACCTTGTCACCTCATACCGACCACTTATGAAAAAATGGATTCCTTTTTTATTTGCCTGTTGGGTATATACACCCGCTGATGCTCAGGTCACAGGCAAGTCGTTTCCTTGGATGGAGGCAGAAACGGTGGAAGATAAAAAAGTAACCATTCCGGAAGCCGTTCTGGGAAAATATACCTTGCTGGGATTGGCCTACTCCAAAAAGGCGGAAGATGAACTTAACACCTGGTTTAGTCCGGTGTTTAACAAGTTTGTTAAAAAACCGGAGGGGTTAATGGCGGGGATGGGATACGATGTGAATGTCTATTTTATTCCCATGTTTACGGGAGTTAATGCAGCTGCCACCGGCACAGCCAAAAGAAAAGCCATCAAAAATGTGGACCCTCAGTTACTTCCTTACATTCTTTTTTATAAGGGAGATTTAAAGACTTACAAAGAAGCCCTGGACTTTGAAAAGCGCGATACGCCTTACTTTTTTGTTCTGGATACGGAAGGGAAAATTGTATATGCCACCTCAGGCCCTTTCAGCCAGGCCAAGTTGGATGAGTTGGAAGAATCCATAGAGGAGTAGCATCCAAAGGAAAATTTATTACCTTACTTGCCGCTATTGGTAATAAATACCCTTGAGAAGGAGGTGGGGAGCGCAGGGTATTGTTGCAAAGTATGAGTCGACATCCTAACCCCTGGTTCCTATGAACGAAGCCTCCGGATCTAATCCGCCACCCAAGCATTCTTTTGTTGAACTGCTTTTTTTGACCATTATACCGAAGGTTGAAATGATCGCTTTGCTGGTCATTTTGGCGGGGATCGGTTTTTGGTTTGCTGGAATATCTCAGTTTGAGGGTCCCCTCACCATAGGGTTACAAACACTGGCTGTCATTTTTTTTCTATCAGCTTTTCAGCCTCCTCCAGCGGGGTTCCGTGAACCAAAGCTGATGCTTTTGAATAAACTAATTTATATCTGCGGAAGCGTGGCCTGTCTCGGTATTTTGTTTCGGCTGATGCAATGGGAAGGAGACATTTTGTTAGTGGGCGCCCCTTCCTTGTTGATTTCTTCCATTCTTTATCTTTATGTTTTGATAAACAAACCAGAAGCCAAACAGATGGCTAAAATGGCGTTGCTCCGCACAGGGATGATTACCTTTTTTTCATCGTATCTATTTCTTCAATCCTATTTACAGTAAGCGATGGCATTACTTCTCCTGGCCCTGGCTCTGGCACCCGGTCTATCCATAATTCTCTTCATCTATTGGAAGGACACGCATGAAAAAGAACCGGTAGGGTTGCTTTTGAGAAGTTTTCTCTTTGGTATTTTAAGCGTCTTTGTAACGTTATTACTCAGCGTCATCATTGGGTTGTTTATCGAAATAGATGAACAGAGTCTGTCGCAGCAGGCGGTTCACGCTTTTCTTATTGTTGCCCTGGTGGAGGAATTCAGCAAATTCATTTTTGTCCGGGGACTTCTGTATCGCAATAAAAATTTTAACGAGCCTTTTGATGGCATCGTTTATTCGGTGATGGTAAGCATGGGATTTGCCACCTTCGAAAACCTGTTGTATGTCTATAGCGGAGGAATCGGCACAGCGATCATGCGCATGTTTACGGCCGTGCCCGCTCATGCCACCTTTGCCGTGCTGATGGGGTATTATCTGGGCAAAGCCAAGTTTGAGCACAAGGGTAATTATTACGCCTTTCACGCCTTAGGCATTGCTACCCTTTTTCATGGCGCTTATGACTACTTCCTATTTATCAATTTTGTACCCGGGATCTGGATAGGCGCTTTTGTGTCACTACTGGTAGGGATTTATTTCTCACGCAAAGCCATTAAAATCCATCAGGTGGCCTCGCCTTTTATAAAGCCTCCGGAAAAACCCGTTGACTCGCAAGGAGAAAATTCCTAAGTTTCATCCTTCTATGAATTATTATCTGATCTATATCAGCTATGCAACCCGCCCGATGGACGAAGCGGAGTTGATTGAGTTGCTGAATAGATCCAGAAAGAATAATTTCAAACGAGGGATTACCGGAATGTTGCTCTATTTGCAGGATAAGTTTATTCAAGTATTGGAAGGCAACGAACAAGCGGTTAAATCTTTGCTTAGCATCATTGAATCTGATCCGCGACATAAAAAGGTGGCGGTTCTATTGGAGGGTAAAACCAAAGAACGCTTGTTTCAATCCTGGTCTATGGGTTTCAAAAATCTGACAGATCAGGAGTTTATTCAGTCCAGCGGATATCAAAGTCCGGAAGTTTTCTTTCGGCAAAAGGCCATTACCAATGACAGTCACCCGGTGCTTATCTTTTTGCAACTGTTTTTTAAAAAGAATTGGGTAGACTATCCGGAACCAACGCTCACCTAAAAAATTGTACGTACATGCTGCGCGAAAGTCTTAAAAAGCATTACATAGGTATGAATAAAGAATTCCGGTTTCGTGGCGAAGAACCCGGACGGCTGGAGAATTTTAGCGATGCCATTTTTGCTTTGGCCATTACCTTGTTGCTGATCTCTACTTCTCCTCCTGGAAATTTCAATCAGATCAAGCGATTTTTATATGACTTGCTACCCTTTGCCCTTTGCATGACCCTGCTCATCATGATTTGGGCTGAGCACAATACTTTTTTTTTACGATATGGACTGCGCAACAGCAAGATTATCTTCTTGAATACACTTTTCCTGATGATTGTGCTTTTCTATGTCTATCCGTTAAAGTTTTTGACCCGATTGCTGGAGATACCCATGGCCATGATTACCAAAGATCAGACTTTATTGGATGAACTGACCAGTACGATATCCAATAAAGACATGGGCGATCTGATGATTGTTTACGGATT
Source organism: uncultured Ohtaekwangia sp. (assembly GCA_964439205.1). Taxonomy (GTDB): domain Bacteria; phylum Bacteroidota; class Bacteroidia; order Cytophagales; family Cyclobacteriaceae; genus ELB16-189. The sequence continues at coordinate 32,912 of CAYTNM010000009.1, read as the reverse complement.
GGGGGCGGCCAGCGTCTTTTTTGTGCTGATGTGGATGTACCGGTATGCCTTGTCTGTGGCAGACGAACTGGAACTAAATGAGATCGAACGTTTTGATACCCGGGCAAAAGTCACTTCGAACCTGTTGATGGGCCTGGTTCCTATGTTTTCCGTTGTTCTGGCGCTGATTTTCCGTGGCAGTTGGCTGGCCGGAATCATATCAGGGTTTGCTTATTTTCTGTATACTCCCGTCATGTTGATTTATGGGAATACCATGGAAAAAAAGAGAAAGAAATTGCTGACTCCTGAAACTGAAAACAGTTTGATCCCAGAGCAATAAATCCAACTACTTGACCTGATGAAAAAAATTTACAGTGTAGGTTTTTTAACAAGCCGCTTATCCAGCCATTGCAAAAGGCCCACAAATAAAATTCCGAAGACAAAAAGCCCCGGGTAGCTGGCCAAAAAACCGAAGATTCCAAAGGAGGGCTTAAATCCGATCAACATCGCCCCGACCAGGGCGGCTATCACCAACAGGAAAATGCCAGCCGCCAGCCAGTACATTTCTCTGGTGGCAGCCAGTGCTTCCTTTTTGTCCAATTTAGCCAACACTTTATCAGCAAAGGTCATTGGTAAACGAAACTCAGGCTCGGTAGCCAGGGCATCAAATACCTTTTGATAGGCCAGACCATCGGTACTTGTCTGGTTCACGCGCTGTTCAATCCGATGTTGTAATTCTTCGTCTGGTAGATTCATATCCATTCTTCTTTGCCAAGATACTTCTTTACTTTTTCTTTTAATAATTGCCGCGACCGGAACAGATAATTTTTGACCGTTCCCTCCGGCATACCCGTCACTTTTTCAATTTCCTGATAACTCATCCCATCCACATGATACAAGGTTAATACAGCCCGATAGTGAACCGGAAGTTGGTCGATCAATCGGATAACTAACGTATTCGTATCGGCATCTTCCAACTCCTCCTCCGGATTTTCATCCGACACAAAATGAGCCGTAAAGCTTTCCTCCTCCGGAAGATCACTGGCCATGATCTTCCGTTTGCGCAAGTGATTAACACTATGCCGATAGGCGATAGTGGCGATCCACGTGCTCAATTTCGATTGAAAATTGAATTCCCCTAACTTGTCATACACCCGCAAAAACACATCCTGACATAGTTCTTCCCGATCTTCGGCACGATTAACCAATCGGGCAACCATGTGCGCCACCAGTCGCTGATGTTGTTTGATCAATTGGACAAAAGCCTTTCGGTCGCCACTTAATACCTGCGAAACCAACGCCTGATCATCCATCATTGAGGGGTTAGACGCACATTTAAGGAGGGATGTTGCAGAAAGATACTAAAAACAGGAAAGGATTGTTAGCAGTTCGAAGGATCCAGAGGAAGGGCAGGGGTCAGGTCGAACAAGGGAATATGAGATTTTTTTAAAATGTTTGCAACATTTACCCGAGCCTGGCTGTCTTACCCCCCAAACACGAAATTAAAACGTACAAAATATGAGCATAAACGAAGTATTGATGCCTATCTCTATTCTGGGAAGCCTGGGGCTGTCTGTCTACTCTTTTGCAAAGGTGATGACTGACTTTAGTCTGAAAAAGAAAATGATTGACAAAGGATTCGTCAATGATGAAACCCAGGCTATTTTTAAAAAGTATGAAGCAGATAACCGGTATGCTTCATTGAAGTGGGGGTTGATAGCCTTTTTTGCAGGGCTATCGCTGATTATCATGGAATATGTAACCGTGAGTCCGGATTCTCCCATGCCCTATGGATTGTTTGCCGTATCGGTATCGTTTGGTTTTTTGCTTTACTATTTTTTAGTGAAGCGAGAAACGAAATAGCGCCAAAGCATTTTCTTCCTGCAGCACCTGCTTCGGCCAGGGATAGCAGTGGAAAGCCTCCCGGGTTTGTGCCCGAAGTAGCGCGCAGGAACCCGGGAGCTTGTAACGGATAGCCCGGCCTCGCCTCAGGCTAGGGGCCGCCAAAAATTAAATCATCTTTTATGTTGAAAAATTATCTCAAAACTGCTTATCGCAGTTTGCTCAGGCATCGTTTTTTTTCTGCCATCAATATTTTCGGCTTAGCGGTGGCCATGGCCTTGTCCATGATCATCATCATGCTGGTGGCAGATCAGATGACATACGATCGATACAATACGAAACGTGACCGCATCTATCGGTTGAACACGATTCCTCAAGGACCCAACGGTGAAAGCTTAAATGAATATGCCACGACTACACTACCCCTGAAACAAGAGCTTCTGGAGAATTATACCGGCATTGAAAAGTCGGTGAGGATTGTCCGCGGCTTTGGCAATATGTGGATAGACATTGGTCAGAATATAAACGTTCCGATTTCGGGATATTATGCCGACCCGGAGATTCTGGAAGTATTTGAATATGAATTAGCCTATGGCGATGCGCGCACAGCCTTGATAGAACCTTACTCTGTAGTTCTCACGTCCAAAGCGGCTAAAAAACTCTTCAAGGAGGAGAACCCCGTGGGCGAAGTTTTTAAAGTAGGCGAAGAAGGCCCCTACAAAGTCACGGGAGTATTAAAAGAGACTAAAAACAAGTCACATATTCCCTTTGAAGCACTGGCCAGCATGAGTTCAGTCGAAAGCCTGGAGGCGCAAGGAAAACGAGGCAAAGATCTGAGCAACTGGTTTAATTATACCGCGGGCTGGGTGTATGTGTTGCTTGAACAGGGCAAAGGTCAGGAACATCTTCAATCGGCATTGTCCCAAATTGAAAAAAAATATTTTACCACCATCGCCAACCCGGATACACAGCAGCGAGTGACTTACCAGATTCAGCATTTGATGAACATCACTCCCGGTCCTTTTATCAGCAATATGATTGGGCCGTTTCTTCCCACGATTTTTGTTTACTTTTTTATGGGATTGGCAGGTGTGGTGATGCTAACCTCCTGTTTCAATTTCACCAATTTGTCCATTGCGCGCTCCCTTACACGGGCACGCGAGATTGGTGTACGCAAAGTAACGGGTGCCATGCGCAGCCAGATTTTTATTCAGTTCTTATCAGAATCAGTGATGGTAGCCTTATTGGCCCTGGGACTGGCGCTGGTGATGTTAGTGGTATTAAAACCTATGATGTTGCAATTGAATTTGGCTCGAATACTCCGATGGGATTTGGAAGTTAACTATGCAGTGTATGCTTTATTTTTGGTCTTTGCTGTGGTGGTGGGTATCCTGGCAGGTATTTTTCCGGCTGCGGTACTGAGTGGTTTTCAACCGGTAAAAGTACTGAAGGGGTTAACGAATATGAAGCTGTTTTCGGGTGTGCGTTTGCGGAAGACGTTATTGGTCACTCAGTTTGCTTTCTCGCTGATTTTCATTTTAACCGCCCTGGTGGTTTACAATCAGCTCCAGTTGTTTTTGCTGGCTGATCATGGCTTTAACATGGAAAAGAAAATCGTGTTGGGGTTAAGCAATACTTCATCTACAGTCTTAAAAACAGAACTCCTTCAATACAGCAATATTGAAAGCGTAACAGCGGCATCGCATGTGCTGGCTTCCGGCACCACCCAGGGTGAAGGATACAAAAGAGAACTAGGCGATGAAAACTGGACCATGTTGAGTTATTACGCCACAGACGAAGACTATCTCCGCAATTTAGATATCCCGCTGGTAGCGGGAAGATATTTCAAGGAATCAGACGGAGAATCCAATAAAAATCTCATTGTTCTGAACGAAAAGGCGGTAGAGGATTTTCATTTTAAATCTCCCTTAGAAGCCCTTGGTCAGGAAATCATCGTACAAAAAGACTCATCGCGTAAGCAAATCATTGGGGTAGTAAAAAATTACAATCACCAGGAGCTCATGGAGAAAATGGGGCCAATGGCATTGATTCATAACCCTGAAGAATACCAACTGTTGCAAGTAAAGTATTCGGGCACGTATGAGGAAGCCGGTAAAAGTATTGAGTCGGCTTGGGCCAAGGTCAATCCTTCTTTGAAAGTTGATTACAAAGATTTTTATGGCGAGGTTCACAGACTCTACGACATTCTATTTGGCGATCTGGTAGGCCTGCTAGGAGTAATTTCCTTCCTCGCCATTACCATTTCTTGTTTGGGTTTGCTGGGTATGGCTACCTATGCTACCGAAACCCGCTTGAAAGAAGTTTCTATACGAAAAGTACTTGGGGGCAGCAATGGCTCGTTGGTGTACTTGTTGTCCAAAGGATTTGTTTCCATTTTACTGATTGCCATAGTGGTGGCTGTGCCGGCCGCGTATTTTATCAATACCCTATGGCTGGAGCGATTGCCCTATCATGTTTCGGTAGATGCGCTCACCATCTTGCTTGGGGTAATGGCATTGGTTGTTTTCAGTGGGTTGATGATTGGTTCACAAACCTGGAGAGCTGTAGTTGTGAGTCCGGCCGAAAATCTGAAGGGAGAGTAGACGCAGCAATCTTAAAATCTAAAATTATATGAAGTCGTTTTTGAAAAAGACGCTAAAAGTTTCTTTTGCTTGTTTTCTTGTGCTGGCATTAACGCTAGGCATCGGGGTGTTGCTACCCAAGGAGACCTATCTTCAAAAAGAGGAGCTCTTCACGAATCTGTTGATCACCGGGTGCAACATTGTGGATGTAAAAAATGGCAGGATTATACCCCATCAGCAACTCCTCGTGCAAAACGGAAAAATCGTCTCAATAGATAGTGTCATTACCAACCTTCCCAGGGATCTCCAGGTGGTAGAAGCCAACGGGCAGTACCTGATGCCTTCCCTGTGGGACATGCACGTTCACACACTTTCGCTGTCACCTCAACTACATTTTCCTTTGCTGATCGCCCATGGAGTCACCGGCATCAGAGATATGGGTGATGGCGACTCCTGGATTTCGGACATTGACGATACATCCGAGCGTGACCGGACGATCTGGGAAAGACAATCGCAACATGAAAATCTGTTGTTGCCAAAAATCATAGAATCCACCAGCTATCATGTAGAGGAATTGGAAGATACGGATACGATCAACTTTAAAATCAAGGTAGAGGAATTGGTGCAAAAACTAAAGGCCCGGAATGAATCATTTGTGAAGGTGCAGTTGGAAAGAGCAGCATTGCCGGATTATATCTTTTATGAATTACAACATCAGGCAAAGAAGCACCAGATCCCCATGTTAGGACATCTGTCACCTAACCTTGATATTGATCGGGTGGTAGATAACGGGTTCAAAAGCATTGAACATGCCTGGGCGCTGATTCCTCATGGCGTCAACGAATGGGTAGAAAAAGAAAGTGACATTGCACAGAAACAATATGAATTGGAGCATCAGGATTCCCTGAAGACGCAGCATGTCCTACGTGCCATAGCCGCCAGCGGAGTCTATTACGTGCCCACCCATGTCACCTCCAACAGAAAAGAGTATATGGCTTTTGACTCTGATTTTAATGATAATCCTAATAATGTATATACCGAAAATGTGCAGCTCATCCTATGGAAGTTGTTCCAGTGGGTTCATACCAGTGGTTATAGTGAAGAAACAGACTTGCCTGTTTTAAAAAAATATTATGAACGTGGGCTGGAACTCACACGACTCGCTCAGCAGAATGGAGTCAAGCTGCTGGCGGGTACAGATGCCCTGGATATAAATGTTCATTATGGTATAAGTCTTCATGAAGAACTGGGTGAGATGGTGAAAGCTGGACTGAGCAATGCTGAAGCCCTGCGAACGGCCACTAGCCATGCGGTCGAATATTATGGGTTAGCAGAGGAGTACGGCAGCATTGAGATTGGCAAAAAAGCTGATTTTATATTACTAAGTAAAAATCCCCTGGAAGATATTGCGAACACCAAAGCCATTGAGGCAGTATGCTACCATAACCGATGGTATGGCCGCGAAGATCTGGAAAAGATGAAAAGTTTTGTTCGCCAGCAGGCAAAAAGTTTTAGCGTCAGTTGTTCGTTTGTCTGGAATATGATTAAACGGAATTGATGGAGGCAGAGATAGTTCATGCGATTGCACTATTTTTATTGAAACTTCTGAGGCCTCATCCATCACTCATGAATTAAAGAATAATCGTCATGCCTCTGGCGCTAATAATTTAAGGCGCAATCCGCGACTTAAGTCGCCAAAATTTTAGAATTTTAGGCGCTGATGAAGCCTAATAGTCTACATGTCCTTCTTTGATTCATCTGTTGAGTTTTTAAAAGGCGTAGGGCCTCAGCGGGCAGCGTTACTTCAAAAGGAACTGGGCATCTTTACCTATGCCGATCTGATTCAACATTACCCCTTTCGCCACGAAGACCGAACCCGGGTGTATAAAATCAGCGAAGTGGATGATTCCCTCGTTTCGATACAGATCAAAGGCAAGATTACCAAGTTTGAGATCATGGGTATCGCACATAAAAAGCGGTTGATCGGACACTTCACAGATGACTCCGGCACCCTGGAGTTGATTTGGTTTCAGGGTATTCAGTGGACGCTGGACAAAATCAAGACAAATGTAGAATACCGGGTTTTTGGAAAACCCAACCGGTTTGGATCAAAGATATCCATCCCTCATCCGGAAATTGAACCCATTCTGACAGAAACAGAGAAAACCAATTATCTGTATCCGGTCTACCCGCTGAGCGAGAAACTCCGGGCGCGTCATGTGGATAACAAGTTTATCGTGAAGCTTCAACAAGAGTTGTTGAAAATGGCGCTGCCGCATGTGCGCGAGACCTTACCTCCGGAACTGCTCACGGAAAACAGACTGACTTCCAAAAAAGAGGCGCTGATTCAAATTCACTTTCCACGAAATGAGGCCGAACTGGAAGCGGCCCGGCAACGCCTCAAGTTTGAAGAACTCTTTTACATCCAATTGCGGTTACTAAAACTAAAGTTGGTTAGGCAAAACAAGTTTAAAGGCTTTGTTTTTGCGGAGACCTCATTGCTCACCAGTTTTTACAAAGAGCACCTGCCCTTTCCGCTGACGGAAGCTCAAAAACGGGTCATTCGCGAAATCTATGCCGATATGAAAACCGGACATCAGATGAACCGATTGTTGCAGGGCGATGTGGGCAGCGGCAAAACGATCGTTGCCTTTATCTGTTTGTTATTGGTCATTAGCAGTGATGCGCAAGCGGCTTTGATGGCCCCCACCGAAATATTGGCACAACAACATTATTACAATCTTAAACGCTATGCGGACGCCATGGGAATTTCCATCGCGCTGCTGACCGGTTCCACCAAACGTAAAGACCGCAAACCTCTGCACGAGCAATTGCAAGCAGGCACATTGAAAATACTGGTGGGCACCCATGCTTTGTTAGAAGAAGAGGTAAAATTCCATAAACTGGGATTAGCCATCATTGACGAACAGCATCGCTTTGGAGTGGCCCAACGTTCCCGGTTATGGCAAAAAAATGCCCAGATTTATCCGCATGTGTTGGTGATGACGGCTACGCCTATCCCCCGTACACTGGCCATGACGTTGTATGGCGATCTGGATATCTCGGTGATCGATGAATTGCCCAAAGGACGCAAACCGATTCAAACATCCCATCAATTTGATTCCAAACGCTTGCAAGTAAATGGTTTTATTAAAACACAATTGCAGGCCGGCCGGCAAGTGTATGTCGTGTATCCTCTGATTGACGAATCCGAAAAACTGGATCTCAAACACCTGATGGATGGGTATGAAAGCATCAGCCGTGCGTTTCCAGAGGTGCCCATCAGCATCGTACATGGCCAGATGAAACCTGAAGCAAAAGACTGGGAGATGGCCCGCTTTGTCAAAGGTCAAACCAAAATTATGGTCGCTACTACGGTGATTGAAGTAGGAGTGGACGTGCCCAACGCCTCGGTCATGATCATCGAAAATGCCGAGCGATTCGGGTTGTCACAGTTACACCAACTTCGCGGTCGGGTAGGAAGAGGCGCTGAACAATCGTATTGTATCTTGATGACCGATTATAAACTCAGTGCGGATTCGCGCAAACGGATGGAAACCATGGTGCGTACCAATAATGGTTTTGAAATATCGGAGGTTGATCTGCAACTCCGCGGCCCTGGAGATTTGATGGGCACTCAACAAAGCGGAGCGCTGGATTTATTGATTGCAGATTTGGGAAAAGACACCGCCATTCTCGAAAAGGCCCGAGCGTCAGCCCAGGCTATATTGGAATCAGATCCGGAGTTAAGCTTACCGCAACACCAGCGGATCAAAACACAGATTGACTCTCTTCGAAAGACAGCCATGAATTGGAGCAGGATTAGCTAGAAATCAAATGCTCTGCGACTCTCACGTCCCTTGGCATGACAAACGAAATGGATCAGTCCATAATTAATTCTATTCCTGTATCTTTCGAACGATCCTCTTAACGGAATTAACAAAATGATGAAATATGTACTGATTTTTTTTGCCGTGGTGGCAATTGCTTTCGTTTTTTGGATCATCCGGACTTTTATGAGGCTAGGGAACCCGGTAAATGCTCAACTTTCTGACTCGTATTATTACCACCGATGGAAAAAGAAAATCATTTACTCCCCAATGGGAAACTGGTTTGAGTTAGGCTATTATGAAACCGAGGCGGATGTTGCCACCTTCTCGGTGATCGCGCGTGACTATGGGAAAGATCATCAATTTGCTTTTTTACGAGGCCGCAAACAGCAGGTAGACCTGGCGACTTTTCAGGTAGACAAAAACCGGATACCCAAGGATCATGTTCATGTCTATTTTGAAAAGCCCTATAGCGACTCCTTGATCCGGGTAGAAGGAGCCGATCCAAAAACCTATCAACCGTATGTGCTTCCGGCAGACACGTATAATCAAGGCTGGTGCCGCGATGATCAGGCGTATTATTTACACGGAGTCAAAGTGGATGTGGATCGGAAAACATTTCAACGCATCAACAGCTCGTTAGCGATTGATTCACTGAATGTTTATATCATCAAAACCGATTCTGACCTCGTGCCCGGGAAACAGCTTATCAAAAAGGCCTCCAATCCCGGAGGAGAAGTACACGCGATTACCGAAACCTATGCCCAGGTAGGCCATACACTTATATTGGCCAACTGGAAAACGGATTTTAGGATGTTAGCATTCCCGAAAATTGATTCCATACAGGTGTTGACGGAGCGGATACTAGTAGTCAATAACCAATTGGTAGCCGATGGAAGAGTGATCGAAGATTTTGATCCTTCTACTTTTCAGGAATTGAGTCGCAATCATTTTAAAGATAAAGACCGCGTGTACTACGAGGGCATACAAATAACCGGAGCAGACCCATCTACGTTTAAAGTTCTACGCGAAGAATACGCCAAAGACCATCGGGCGGCATACTACCAGGAGCGTGTTTTGCCTGGCGTAAATCTGGCTTCCTTTCGTACCGATTATGAGAATAACACCTTGATCGCCACAGACGGAATTCTGAAATTTAAAGAGGGCGTATTGGTAAACAACTGACGCACGTGGTTTCTCCTGAAGCAAACGGACGCATAGATTAGTTTCAGGCATTCGTACAGAATTACCAAACCAGACATACTGCCCTTTTTTTTAGTGGGGTGGCTGATATAACGCACACTGCGAAAGCCAATTATCTTACTATATTTAAAGCCCCGTTTTAACGCCTATGCGATTTTTACTCATATTTCTGTCGATTGTTGCTTTAACGCCCCGTGTCTGTAGTCAGTCTGGTGACTATTTTTTGAGTCAATACACACCTAACGATGAACGGATTGATTATCTGAGTTACGGTATGGCCCAGGATAAATTTGGCTTGCTGTATTTCACCAATAAAAACGGAGTGTTGGAGTTTGATGGAAAACATTGGTTCATCGTTAACACCCCCGGAGCCGTTTATACCATCGCTACACTAGAGAACGAAGTTTTTGCTGCGGGCATTTTTGGATTTGGAAAACTTCAATACAACGAAGCGGGTCAGCGGGTTTTTCAAAAACTCTCGGATACTTTAAAAGAAGGCAAAGACATCTTTGGCAGTCTGGTGGTGGGAGACTTTATCTATTTTTTAAATGAACAACATGTCTTTATCCACGCGGTCACCACAGGCGAAACTACCACCATTACCTCCACACCAGCGCAGGGAATTTTCACCCATGTGTTTCGCCTCGAAAATGAGGTATTCATACAATCCGAAATCGGATTATGGAAAGTGGACAAAAACGGATTGACCCCAGCGCCATTCCCATGGAATGCCTCAGACCCAATTTCATTCAGTGCTTATCAGGCAACCACTCAGCAAAAAATTATAGGAACAGAGTCAGGCAAGCTGTACCTGGCAAAGAAAGGTCAACTGCAAAGACTTTTGCTAACAGATGCAACACGCCTGGTATCATCCGTGATGGTCAATGCTACATGGCTGTCGGAACAAAAGATAGCCATCGGAACTCTTCGGGGAGGTGTCTTTTTCGTTGACATCACCACAGGTACAATTGAAGAAATCACCGATTACCAAAGCGGGCTTCCCGACAATGAAGTATATGCCTTGTTTGTAGATCGCAATCAGGGGGTATGGGTCGCGCATGACTATGGGTTTACACGAATTGCACCCCATCTTCCTTTTCGTTCGTACAACCATTATCCGGGCTTACAGGGAAATTTACTTTGTGCCATTTCGTGGGATGGAACCGTCTATGTAGGAACAACGGTGGGATTATGGAGACTTGAGCGTGAGGAAGTGGTTGAGAGAATCGGGAGTAGTATCAAACAAAGTGTAACCCCGGCCTCTAAACCAAAAAATGCTTTTTTCCGATTGTTCCGAAAAAAGAAGAAGCAGGAGCCTCCGGCTTTGATTAAAACCGAAACAAGTGAGCCGGTCTTTTCCATAAAGGAAGTGCGTTTTGTGTATCGACCGGTGAGCGGAATAGAAGGAAAAGTAGGTCATTTGTTTCCAGCACAGGGCAAGCTGCTGGCAGCGGGTGTGGCTGGAGTATTTGAAGTAAACAAGCTACAGTCAAAGGCGATCTGGCAAGAACCTGTGCGCACGGCCTTTCATTCACCTTCACTCAATCAATTGGTGATATCTACATACGCAGATGAATTGTTGTCTTTTACTCAGACCAATAACCAATGGGCCAATACCCATTTACTGGATACACTGAAAGAACACATCAGCTACATGTTTGAAGACAAGCTGGAGAACCTGTGGCTATGTGGAAGAAATCAAATATTTAAGGTGGAAGTCGTGGAGGGCGAAGTATCTGATATTTCCGTTCTGGCCATTGACAATCCGTCTATTGACGAGACCGTTGGACTGGCCTATGGCAGTGAAATTTACGTGGCCGCTTCGGGAGAGTTTAAGCGCTATGACAGTCAGAAAAATTCGTTTGTCACGTATGACTCTTTACCGGGACCTCGCAAGTATTTTGCTTCCTCTGGTAACTTCTGGTTTAATGACGGCCATCGGTGGCGAACCATCGATCGAAAAATTCAAAACCTGAAACTGGATTGGTTAGGTCTTTTTCCGAATCTTCGCTTTCTGGCTCCTGCCGATCAGGGTCTGTGGGTGATTACGGCCAACAATGAATTATATAAGTTTTCCGGGAATGCGGAAGAAAGTAGTATGCAACAAGAGCGCTATCCACTCTTTTTACGCGAAGTGAAAGCCCGGCAAAGCCAACGGGTACCCACCCAACAGGTAAAAATTAATCAGGAAGAAGGGGCTGTGTCGTTTGAGTTTATTCAGCCGGACTATGTTAGTCTGGAGGCCATGGAATACCGCTTTTTAGTGAAGGGACTTTCAAAGGAATGGACCAGTTGGTCAACCGACAACAACATCGCCAATTTTTCATACCTCCCTCCGGGGAAATATCAACTCAACGTACAATCCCGCGATTTACTCGCGCGGGAGTCAGAGATTCAGGTGGTGAACTTTGAAGTGCTGCCTCCCTATTGGAAGCGTTGGTGGTTTTATGCGTTGGAGTTTATCGTGTTTGCGGCTTTGGTGATTCTATCCATGAGGCTCAGCGGCATGAATACCAAATACCGATTGATCAGCAGACTTTTATCCATGATCACAATCGTGCTCTTAATCCAGTTTATTCAAACCACGGTCTATTCATTGGTAGAAATCAAAAGCTCCCCCGTCATTGAATTTGTGATTCAGGTATTGATTGCTTTGATGGTCTTTCCCATCGAACACTATCTTCGCAAATGGATGTATCGGAGTTCAGAAGGCCGTTATTTAGTGGATGATTCTAATCGTAACAAACCATAACCACACCAGATTATATGAAACAGTTATCAGCTTCTATTTTTGTCATTCTCACAGGCATGGCCTTGTGCCTGTCCTGTCATCCGGAATCCCGCTCAACGGAAGTCATCGGAAACCCGGCCATGCCCGGATTTGACAGTGTGGGCTCAGACCCCGCAGCCATTGAACTGGCCGATAGCATCATGCAAGCCATGGGAGGGAGGGCCGCCTGGGACAACACACGATACCTTCAGTGGAATTTTTTTGGCAGACGTGACTTAACCTGGGATAAGCACACAGGTTGGGTGCGCATCGAAAGCCCTGGCGACAGTGCTACGTATATCGTGAATATTCATACCGGAGAAGGCAAAGTAAAAATCAAAGGAGAAGAAATTAATGAATCGGACACCTTGGCAAAACTATTGGATCGGGCGAAGTCCATCTGGATTAACGACTCCTACTGGTTAGTGATGCCGTTTAAGTTAAAAGATAGCGGTGTAACGTTGAAATACATGGGAGAAGATACCCTGGCTGACGGTAAATACTATAACATTCTTCAACTCACCTTTAACGAAGTGGGAAACACGCCTCAAAACAAATACCATCTTTTTGTGGACATTCGGGAAAAACTGATCAAGCAGTGGTCCTTTTATCAGCAAGCCGATGATGATACGGCCCGCTTCACACGCCCCTGGGATAATTACCAGAAGTATGGAAACATTTTGCTTTCGGCAGATCGCTCAGATGGAGGAGGCCCCGCGAAAGTGAAAGTGCTTGAAAAGTTGCCAGACAATTTTTTTACTGATTTTTAAGGTAACTGGGAATCCGCAGAAATAGTTACGTAGTAGGATAGATACTGCCTCATGATATGACCAAGATGAAGATGCACTTGACTTTACTTGTTCTGCTTTGTCTAATCAACACAGCCTGTGACAAAGAAGACCCGGTGGACAAATCCTCTGATTTGGTTTTTTCTGAATCTCCATTCCCGTTGAATGGAGTGTCCGCCAAATTTTCAAAAGATATAGCCTATGACACTAAACAACGGACTCAGTTTGATATTTGGTTGCCGGAGTCCAGCACCCCAACGGGATTGGTGATTTACACGCATGGCGGTGGATTTTCTAGTGGCGATAAGGATTTTGTGTATGCTGCTCAACAAGGAGGAGCGTGGGACTTTCCTTCCGACATCCGGTTTTTGCTGCAAAACAATATTGCTTTCGCAACGGTGCGCTACACCCTTTTAAACACCACCGGAGAAAGAGAGGGGATCAAAAAACCGATGTCAGATGTCAGGAGAGCTTTGCAATACATCAGACATCATGCAAATGAGTTTAATATTGATAAAACTAAAATTATTCTGGCCGGCAATTCCGCTGGTGGAGGCACCTCTTTATGGATCGCATTCAACAACGAATTGGCGGACGCTCAAAGCAGTGACCCTGTTTTACGGGAGTCAACAAGAGTAAAAGGAGTGGTCGGGAGAGAACCACAATCAAGTTATAACATCGAAGACCGATGGGTAAATGATGTGTTTGTGGACTATAATCTTACCTGGGCAGAAATATTGGCGAATGAAACAGGTAATATTTCAAAGATCTACGGTGTTTCTTCAAACGCGGAATACGAATCCGCTGCCACAGATGCATACCGGGCTGAAGTGGATATGCTATCGCTACTGACAGCAGACGACCCCGCTATCTGGATTGATAATACCCTCAGAGAGGTGGTACCGCCCTATTCGGCACCTCAAATAGCTTCTCATCATGCGTTTCATGCGAGAGAATTAAAGCAACGGGCGGATGCGGTGGGAGTAGAGAATGTGGTATACTACGGCAAAAATCCAGTCATTTATTCACACCCGGGCAATGAAAGCTGGACACAATTTTGTAAGAGGATTTTAGGGCGGTGAGTATATAAACAGACCTGCTTTTTAGCAATCAACAAGATACCAAAGCTTACAATGAAATACTTCTTAATTTGCTTGGTCATGCTGGGTTTTTTCTCTTGCCGTTCCCTCACGAGCTTGTCTGATACGACCATGAATTCTGGGTACTACCAGTATTATCAGCGCAATAGGCCATGGCAAAAGGTGTACGTACAGCTTTCAGAAGATTCGCTTACTGTGTTGCGAATAGATGATCAAGGAAACAAAAAAGGCATTATACCGGCAAGTACGTCTCAGTTGTTTATCCAACCAAGCTTTGATATTGATGTGCTAACCGTTCCCTTCAAATACAGACCGGCTATGGCCAACCTTCCACGCCAACTCACGGCTGATTTTAACGGTAATGTTTACGTTGGCTATCGGTTGGACCGATATAAGATAAAAAATCACCAAACACCCGAAGGCGTACTCAAACAAGTAAAGTATCGCGCCATTACCGTAGGCACCTTTGGCGGATTGGGCACTTCCTCCATTACCCCGTGGACAACCAATAGTCAAATAACCGAGGAGTACAACGGCCTCGTTTTAACTAGAGGTTTGTCTGTGATGGCTGGGGTTAACAACTACACCGTTGGTCTTGGCGTAGGATGGGACTACTTAACCGATCGCGACAAAGGCGTTTGGATCTATCAGAATAAACCTTGGTATGGGATTTCCATCAGCTTAAACATCAACTAGCAATATTCTGAAACTCTTTTAATACCCACATGACACCAAGCAGGCCAACTATTTTTAAGTTAATCATAGCGAAACTGTGGGTATTGGTAACGGTTGGTTTGCTGGTCGTGTTGATCGTGGAGTGGGGGACAAGCTGGATGGATATAAACAGCGTTGGTCAGTATTTCATACTAGTTGCAATCATGATCGGACTGCTCGGTATTTTTATTGAGCTACCTGAAATCAAGGCGTTGACGATTGCCGATGATAAGATCATCGTCAAGAACTTATTAACTGGAAAATCCAAAGAAATCCGATTTGTGGTAGTTGATGAATTCAAGATCCTTATGCATATGCAAAGGTATAGTGGATTGAAACTTACGTTAATCCTCTCAAACCAGGGTAACCCTCACGAGCCAATTTCACTAGACTATGTTGATAATCCTCACGAGATCATTCACGCATTGGAGAAGCGGCTCCCCAATACAACGATAGATGAATATGGGTTTTTAAAATTTGTGAAGCAGCGAAAATGATAACTGATCCTCAACAATATGCCCTGCGTTGACAGGAAGCCAAAAAAAGCGACTCCCTTTTCAGTTAAAAAAACAGGCAGGCAATAATTCTCAAAAACCATTATCTTAATAGAATAGATACAGTGTGAGTATAATTATTTGCAAATACTCACGAATTAGCGACTGCACCTCATCGGCATATGATTCAAAAAATTAGGGAAAAAATTGATTCTTGGGATTTTAAGGCTATCCTCCAAACATCATTTGCCTTAGCTATCATTTTTTTTGTAGTGTTTTACTTCTTAACAATGCGGGGCAGACTGAGGGAAGTAGACAAAGAAACATTCAAAGGACAAACAACAGGAAAAGTTATTTCCGTTACGCCAAAAGAAGTAATGAGCCAAACAAGATCGAGAGGGACGGAAATCTATACAGACAGCTATGATGTACTCTATAAATACATCGTAAATGGACAACTATATCAACAAACTGACAACATCCGATTGACGGTAGCTAATAAAAGATTTTTAAATAGGATAAGCAAAGGAAGTGACGAACCTGTAGTAGTCGCGTTTGATTTAAACGACCCTAAAAACAGTATCCTCATGGAAGGTAGGTAAGCCCACAAAAAAAAATATGGGCTGTAGTGTAGCTAAGAAAACAACTTTGCCCTTTAAAAATCCAAATCAATCCCACACCCCCAGCCTATCGCGTTAACAACCAAAACCACACCCTTTTCATTTAAAAAAACAGGCCGGGCAAACAATAGTTCTCAAAAACCACTAGCTTAGCAATATGATTTTCGTATACAATGTAATTTTTACAAAGCTATGAGCCAACAAATTCAAAAATTTACTCTTCCTGCAGTTTTGCTAATAGTGATAATGTCGTCATGTCATTTTAATAGTCAATATGTAAATAGGGAAGAGGACAAAAAGGAGGCTGAGAAAGTGACGAATGAATTTTACCAGCTGCTGAAAGCTAAAGACTACGAAGCAACCACGAAATTGTTTAGCAAAAAATTCTTTGAGGTGACTGACAAGGAAAAGTTATTCAGGATATTCGCCATGACGACTGAGAAATTAGGAGAACTGAAGAATGTAGAAATCGAGACCTGGGAGACAAGGCGTGTCGAAGGAACAAAACCATCGGGGGATTATGCATTTATGTATAAAAACACATACGATAACTTTTCGGCTAGAGAAACCATCAGACTGATACGAGAGCAGGACGGACAAATCAGAATTATTTTCTATAATGTTGCTTCGGATGGTTTTTTAAATATTTGATAGTCAAAAGAGCCACCGTTACCAGAAGACGGATGCCAATGAAGAACTCATGAGACCATTTTTAATTCTAGGCTTTTTAGCATTTCAAATAGTTGAATCACCCGGACAAGGAGAGGTTAAAGGAAAAATATTTATTAATGGACAAGAATTCTCAAATGAAAAATGGGAACAGAAATATTTTGACTTCAAACCAATGACTGCGAAACTTTCTAGAAACGGTAAAAAGTACCTGGATTCATTTGCACACAAATATTCTACCACGACTGAGATAAACGACAGTCTAAAAATCATTGTTGATCCAGGGCAGACCTTAAAAGAGATGAAAATTGTGAACAATCGCATGGGACTCGCAAGAGCATGGACAGCCCTCAACTACCTCAAGAATAAGCACGGAATTGAAATCCCCAATGCAGTAGTTCACGAGACCTATACAGCTTGTATCTTAGCGGGAACAATAGACAGGCGACAAAGACGAACAAAAGGAAAGTAAGGTTCAACCCCCCTCCAATCCGCACCCCCGGCCCATTACGTTAACAACCACAACCACTCCTTTCATTTAAAAAAAAAACAGCCAGACAATAATTCTCAAAAACCATTACCTTAGTTGGCAGATAAAATGGGAGTATAGGCAATTGCATATAGCCAGGCGTTGCCGGCAAGCCCTTCGGACAAATAGTTTACTGAGAAATTTGTATATTTGGAATATGTATCGAGTAAAAGACTACATAAATATTGACAAAGAAATACTATCAGGAAACCCTGTTTTTAGAGGAACAAGAGTTCCTATTCAGACCCTTTTTGACCATTTAGAGAAAGGGATACCACTTGACGAGTTTCTGGACGACTTCCCGTCAGTAAAAAAGGAGCAGGCAATTGCTGTTATTGAAATTGCAAGCAAAATTCTGACCTCAAAGAACATCGAGCAAATCTATGAGACTGCTGCTTGATGAAAATCTTCCCAAAAGATTAAAGCAAGACCTTGAAGAACATGAAATTTACACAGCATCTGACAAGGGCTGGACAGGAATTTCAAACGGTAAATTATTGGGACTGTTAATTGAAAACAAGTTTGACGCCTTGTTGACCTTTGACAAAAACTTGCAATACCAACAAAATTTTACCAAATATACAATTGCAGTAATTGTGTTAAACGCTCAGGACAACAGTTACGCAACATTGAAGGACTTCGTTCCAAAAATAAGAGGCGTTTTAAAGACTGATTTAAAACCGGGACCGACTGAGATTAAGTAAGAAGGGCCAGCCGGCAACAAAATACATATGCCATGCAGGGGTTTAGTGTTGCCATTTACGTGTAATCAACTATTTTAGCATAGCCACGTGGGACAATGACTCGAACATAATTAATTGGCAATGTTTTTATTGACATATCACGTAAAACCGACAGTGGACAGACAAGACAACAAAGGGACTTCGGGAGCGTTTGTAAACTGTTACATTATAACTGATTCATTAAAGACTGCCGACAAAATTGCAAGACGAGAAATTAAGGAACAGAATTGGGACATATTGGAGCAAGAAGATGCGCAGACCGTTGACAGCGAATCAATAGCGGACGACAAAAGAGAGTATTACAACCAAGCCTTGATCGACAAGACAGTTTTTGTTTTTTACACTTACCCCGAGGAGTAGACCAAAAACGCCCAGCGCCCAACAAAAGTGCCTGTTACCCAACCCCAATTTTAACTTTTCACTGAAAAACAAACCGCGAAATTTCACTGAATTTAAAGGTGGTGGGATAAAGAACATGTCTCTCTCTCCAAAACCCAACCCGCACCCCCGGCCCATTACGTTAACAACCAAAACCACCCCTTTTCATTAAAAAAGCAGCCAGGGCGGGCATAATTCTCAAAAACCATTATCTTAGTAGGATAGATACAATGTGAGTATATGCAATTGCATATACCCAGGCGTTGGGCGCAATTATCAACAACTATTTGAGCAATGATTAAATTATGGGACTTCTAGACTTTTGGACTGAGACGATAGGAGTTGACCCTGGTACTCAAAGTTTAAGAATAATCAAGGACGGAAAGTTAATATTCAATGAGAGATCTCAAATTTCATTTGATAAAGTTGACAACGTTTTTTCCGGACTTGGAGATTCAATTAGGACAACGCCCAAAGACGCGATAATAAAACCAGTCAATTATTCAATTTGGGACTTTCATGGATTTGAGACTCTATTAAGGAGCGCATTAAAAAAAGGTCTAAATTCAAACTCAATCATCCCTAAAGCCTACATTATTCATTATTGTATTCCGACAAATGTGAACGAGGTGGAGAAAAGAGCTTACAGAGACTCAGCGGAACATGCGGGTGCCAAAGAAGTCTATATGATTCATCAAAGCTGTTGCTCAGCAATTGGACTCCATATATTATTTGAATTAAAACATTTCATCTTAATTGACTTCAGTTCCAGCAAAATTGAAATAACAATTTTTGCGAACTGTTTACCAATATCTGCTGGGTCTTTAAGACTTGGGACGTGGAAAATCTTGAGCCTTCTGAAGAACTATATTCTTCGAACATATAAGATTGACTTAAGTGAAAAGGAAATTGAAGATCTTTTAACGACCACTAAAAACATTCAAACCCAAGACGAAATAAAGATTCAACACATGACCATTAAGGTTAAAGAAATTCAGGACTTGCTTGACAACTTTTTTAACTTAGTCAATGACCAAATTCTTGAGACAATTGAGCACGTGAGCAATCATCCTGACATAGAAAAGGTACTCGTTAACGGAGTATATTTTACTGGCGGTGGCTCATCAATTGACTACTTGAGAAAGCAGATTAAGTTGGACAACAGAATTAGATCTAGTGTAAGTCAGACTCCGTTACTTGATAATATCAACGGACTTAGAATTGTAATGGCGGACAAAGAGAAATTCAGAAATTATATTATGACATAGATAACTGCGCCCAACATTGTATATGCTCAATTTAAATTTGATTAATTATTTTTAAAGGTAAATTTAAACTTCTCATATACTGGCGTTGTGTGCCATACCTCGGACAATATGACTAAAGGATTTTGGATTTGGAAAACCAAACTGACCGAAGTGTTGACGGCTATTTCGAACAAGGCTGACATAGAATTGACGTCATCATCGATGAACGCGATTAAATATGGACTAATCGGAACATCTGACGAAAAGGACAATTGGTTCGACTACAAACTCGGTGACGTTTCTGTTAGACTTGCTGTAGACAATGACGACAACGACATTGTTCATTTTCAGATTACTGGACTTGATGGCAAATCAACAGACCGACTCAGTGACATCGGAACAAAAGAATAGTGAGATCGGTACGGCACACAACAAAAGTGCCCGTTGCCCAACCACGATTTTAACTTTTCACTGAAAAACAAACTGCGAAATTTTACGAATTTAAAGGTGGTGGGGTAAACAACATGTCACTCTCTCCAAAACCCCACCCGCACCCCCGGCCCATTACGTTAACAACCAAAACCACCCCTTTTCATTAAAAATACAGCCCGGGCAGACAATAATTCTCAAAAACCATTATCTTAGTAGTGTAGATACAATGTGGGTATATGCAATTGTATACCCAAGCTTGGGAGCAGTGGTCTTCGGCCATACGAACAAATGACAACAAGAACTTTTTTACTATCAATTATCATTTCGACCATTTTGAGTTCGTGCACGACTGAAATCAATTTGACGGACTATTTTGACATGGAAAAATCATTCACGTTGACAGTTTACACGTTAGACAGGACGACAGGTTTAACCACAACTGAACAAAGTGAGATACGGCCGACAACCGAGAAGTTCAATAAGTTTGTCAATTGGTGCAAAACTAACAACGAGGACTGGCAATCATCACCAGCGTCATTTGTTGGACAGTTTACAATGACCCAAGACGACTTTGGAATTTTGTGCAACAACAATGGAGTGGTTATTCGCTTTTTAGACAAGGGAGGGAAAGCTCGACAATATAGTAAAACGGTAAAAGAGGGAGACTTCGAATTCTTACTAAGTGAATAGGCCACGACACTCAACCCAATGTAACTCTAACGATAATGCGCCACCACAACAAAGAATATTTTAAGGTTGTAAGGTACAAGACTAAAACAGGGCAAATACTCAATGAAAAAGGGGAATTTGCCTTTACTGGCGAAGGAGAACAATCAAAGAGTTTTGATAATGAGGACGATGCAAAACAATATATCCTAAAGAATATAGCTCCGGGACAAGGATTTTACATACAGAATGAGGAAGGAAAAATAATCTACGAGAATATTTACGATGAAGTCATTGTGACAATAGAACAACCTAGGAGGTGGTGGCAATTCTGGACGTAGTACTGTGTATAACAACAGTTGCCGTTGCCCAACCTCGATTTTAACTTTTCACTGAAAAACAAACCACGAAATTTCACTGAATTTAAAGTCTGTGGGATAAAGAACATATCACACTCTCCAAAACCCAACCCGCACCCCCAGCCTATTACGTTAGCCATCAAAACCACCCCCTTTTCATTTAAAAAGCAGCCAGGGCAGGCAATAATTCTCAAAAACCATTATCTTAGTAGTGTAGATACAATGTGAGTGTATGCAATTGCATATATGCAGGCGTTGCGGGCAATTTAATTTTCGACAATAAAGTGACTAAGAACAAAATGACTATAAAGCAGTATGACGACATGATTAAAGGTCATGTTGACAAGAAAGACTTTGTTAAAATAAAGAGGACAGTCACTGAGGGCTCAGCAGATATTTCTGGTTTCATATTACAAATGAGTAAGGACTTTTTACTAATTCAAAAAGAAGAAGAATTTTACCTTAATGGATACGCGATTATAAGAAAAGACCATTTTGACGCGATACGATGCAATAAGAACGACAAAGCTTTTAAAAGAATATTAAAAGCGGAAGGGATAATCGACTCTGACTATGGAATTAAGAAAAAAATAAGACTAAAGGACTGGAGGACAATATTTGAGGACTTAATGAGACATGACTATCACGTTATTGTTGAGTGTGAAGATTTAAAAGAATCATTATTTGTAATCGGACCAATAAAAAAAATCAATAAGGACTCTGTAAATATTCAATACTATGACCCGACAGGTCTATTGGACAAGAAACCAACGACAGTAAAGTACAAGGACATCACCTTAGTCAAGTTTGACGACAGATACATTAACGTTTTCAAAAAATACTTACGGACTAATTAAACAGCCGCCAACAAAATGTTTGCGAATGGTGACGGGACATCAAGGTATAAAATATATTTATTCTATTACGTTTGCTCACGTGGACAGGACGCGGCTTCGAAAAGGCACCACTGCAGAAACACAAACGTTGTGCGCAAGGCTGTTTGTGATCAATATTAATTTATAAAAGAATGACAGAATTAGTAAATACGTTTGTTTCGTTAGTTTTTGGTTTCATCATAGCAATTTCTACCGATCCCTTGCGAAGAAGGCTTGACAGAACTTCGATAACAATTTCTTTTGACAAGGACAGAGATACTTTAACAACTCCGGATGATGAGCACGAGTTTGGGACTTACATAAAGATTAAACTTGAAAACAACGGAAGAAACAAGTATGCTAAAAACATTAGATGTTACCTTACCTCAATTGAAAAGAAAACTTTCGAACACGAACCGTGGAGCATGATCTTTGATATTCCACTTCCTCTAATTTGGTCATATAAGCAGGACGTGGACTTTATTGATCTACCACCTAAAATGTGGGCTTATTACAATATATTTTCGTTTAATAAAGGTGAGAATAAAATACTACCAGCGACACATACGAAACCGTTTATCTGGAGAAAAGACCTTGCGGACAACGGATATTATAGATTTAACATGTATATAACTGGTGAGAATATAGTCAAACCAATTGAGGGAAGAATAGATCTACTATGGAATGGATCATGGGATTCCTTTGAGATTCGGAATTTCCATCAAGAATAAAAAATCCGTTGGCCCAGCCACAACAAAATGCTTCTGCAATAGCGCGGTGAGGTGTAAGTTATAAGTGTTATCTTCGTTCAGCGTTTGGTATCGGGGACAGGACGCGGCTTCGGAAGCGCCCTACCGCAGAACCCTTAACGTTGTGTGCCACCACTCGCGACAATTTAGACCATGAAGACTATTTGGAAATTTATCATTGCAGTTTGGTTTCTTGCATGGACTATTTTAGGAATCTTTATGTATTTGAACACACCTAAACAAATTGATAAGGACACTAAATTTAAGACGCAACATATTGACCCTCTTATTGACTCAGTAAAGCATTTTATAACAATAAATAAAAGAATCCCAACGGACAACGAGTTTAACAAATTGAATACGAACAATGACGGAGAACTAATAATAAGGTACACTGACCTGCCAGACGAATTCAAGGACGAAGTTAAAAGTGTAGATTGGGACAATGATTCATATGCAATTGCTATTTGGAGAGGTGAGTGGAATGAAGGCTACATATCCAAGAACGAAAAATACATTTTAAATAATTACTCTTGGACAGACGGACTAACAGGACTAATAATGATGACTTTAATAGGATTCCTGCCAACACTGTTGGCACTACTGAATTTAAAGACAAACCGATGACAGCACCCAACAGCAGTGCCCGTTACCCAACCCCGATTTCGGCTTTTTTGTTGAAAAACAAACCGCGAAATTTTACGAATTTAAAGGTGGTGGGATAAAGAACATGTCACACTCTCCAAAATCCAACCCGCACCCTCAGCCCATTACGTTAACAACTAAAACCACCCCTTTTCATTAAAAAAAAGCCAGGGCAGGCAACAATTCTCAAAAACCATTATCTTAGTAGTGTAGATATAATGTGGGTATATGCAATTGTATACCCAAGCTTGAGAGCAGTGGTCTTCGACCATACGAACAAATGACAACAAGAACTTTTTTACTATCAATTACCATTTCGACCATTTTGAGTTCGTGCACGACTGAAATTAATTTAACGGACTATTTTGACATGGAAAAATCATTCATGTTGACAGTTTACAGGTTAGACAGGGCGACAGGCTTAACTACAACTGAACAAAGTGAGATACGACCGACAACCGAGAAGTTCAATAAGTTTGTCAATTGGTGCAAAACTAACAACGAGGACTGGCAATCATCACCAGCGTCATTTGTTGGACAGTTTACAATGACCCAAGACGACTTTGGAATTTTGTGCAACAACAATGGAGTGGTTATTCGCTTTTTAGACAAGGGAGGGAAAGCTCGACAATATAGTAAAACGGTAAAAGAGGGAGACTTCGAATTCTTACTAAGTGAATAGGCCACGACACTCAACCCAATGTAACTCTAACGATAATGCGCCACCACAACAAAGAATATTTTAAGGTTGTAAGGTACAAGACTAAAACAGGGCAAATACTCAATGAAAAAGGGGAATTTGCCTTTACTGGCGAAGGAGAACAATCAAAGAGTTTTGATAATGAGGACGATGCAAAACAATATATCCTAAAGAATATAGCTCCGGGACAAGGATTTTACATACAGAATGAGGAAGGAAAAATAATCTACGAGAATATTTACGATGAAGTCATTGTGACAATAGAACAACCTAGGAGGTGGTGGCAATTCTGGACGTAGTACTGTGTATAACAACAGTGCCCGTTACCCAACCCCGATTTTAACTTTCCACTGAAAAACAAACCGCAAAATTTCACTGAATTTAAAGTTTGTAGGATAAAGAACATGTCACTCTCGCCAAAACCCAACCCGCACCCCCGGTCTGTTACGTTAGCAATCAAAACCACTTCCTTTTCATTAAAAAGGCATGCAGGGCAGGCATAATTCTCAAAAACCATTATCTTAGTAGGATAGATGCAATGTGAGTATATGCAATTGCATATACCCAGGCGTTGGCAGTAATAGGGCCCAGACAAATTTGTGTTTCAAAAAGAAAACGGCTGACACTCTACTATTAAGGATTTCCCACAGGGACAAATGAACGGCTTCGGGACAACTTGGAACGTTTATCAATGCAAGGATGGAACAAATTCGAGAACATTTTGAAAGAGTATTCAAACTTAAACTGACTGACAAGGACTGGAAAATCTTTGCGTTAAGAATTAAACGACAAGAGTTTCCAAAGAATCATATTTTACTCAAAGTAGGACAAACCGAAGATTACCTTTCTTTTGTTGAAACGGGTGTAGTACGATACTATATTCCAAAAGATGAAAATGACATAACACTTGCTTTTATTTTTGCCGACAGCTTTGCAAGCGCCTACGACTCCTTTTTGACCCGAAAACCTTCGGTTTATCAAGCAGACACTTTAACAAAAACCACGCTTTGGCGACTTAACTATAGCGACCTGCAAATTATTTACAGCAGTACCGAAATCGGAAACCAAATCGGGCGATATGCAAGCGAAGGTTTATTTTTGAAGAAATTCAAAAGGGAACTCTCGCTTTTAAACGAAACAGCAGAACAGCGGTATCAGAATCTGTTTACTGAGCAATCTCATCTAATTAGAGAAATACCTTTAAAACACATTGCTTCTTATATCGGAATTACCCCACAAGCCTTGAGCAGAATACGAAAACGTATTTCTTAACTTCGATTCATTTTTCAGTTTTACAATTTGTCGACCTTTGCAAGCAGGAATAATAACTGAAGTTTCTAGTTGATAGGAGCTCCAAAAGAAACCGCTATGATAAACTTGTATGGGAGGAAATGGATTGGTTTTGCTTACGACTTACTGGCTTCGTTAGTTTGGTTGCCATCTAAAAACAACTTGTATGACAGAGTAGTTTCACTCTTGAATATTAAGCCTGACGAGACAGTTTTGGAATTAGGTTGCGGAACAGGTTTTCTCACAAAAAAACTTGTAGCTAAACACGCTCGTGTTACTTCTATAGACCAGTCACCAAGCATGTTGGCAAGAGCAAGGGAAAAAGTACCACAAGGAAAATTTGTTCAAGCAGATATTCTTAAATACAGAAATATCGAAAAATTTGATCATGTCGTTTTATTTTTTGTTCTCCACGAATTGAGTTCAGCCGACAGAGCATCAGCGTTGGAATCAGCTAAAATTTTTCTCAAGAAAAACGGTGTGATTTTCATTTGCGATTTTTCAATTCCAGAAAAAGGAATTATGAAAACACTTTTTCCTAGACTTATCGGTTTATGGGAAAACAAACATACGCTCGAAGTTCTTAAAAACGGATTTTACACTGAGATAATAAACAACGATTTAGCTATTCAATCTCATACAAAACTCCATCAACAAAGGGTTCAACTGATAAAACTAAAACAAATACAATGAAATCATTTTTTAAAGAACTGTTTGAGTATAGTAATCACTTCAACCAAAAGTTAGCAGCGGTTTTTAACGAAAGCCCAGACAGGACTTCTGAAAAGGCAATAAAACTGTTTAATCATTTACTAAATGCTCATCAGATTTGGAACAACAGAATTGAACCAAAGCAAACGCCTTTTGGTGTTTGGGAACTGAATCCTGTTCAGAACTTAAAAAATATTGACACCACAAACTACGAACAAACACTGTTCATTCTTGACAACTGGGATTTAAACTCACCTATCGAATACACAAATAGCAAAGGAGAAAAGTTTAAAAACAATGTTCGAGACATCTATTTTCATGTTATTAATCACTCTACTCATCACAGAGGACAAATTGCAACTGAGTTCAGGCAAGTCGGACTTAATCCCTTGGTTACGGACTATATTTTCTACAAACGAACAAGTTTTTAGCCCGTTGCCCAACCCATGATTTCGGCTTTTCACTGAAAAACAAACCGCGAAATTTCACTGAATTTAAAGGTGGTGGGATAACGAACATGTCACACTCTCCAAAACCCAACCCGCACCCCCGGCCTGTTATGTTAACAACCAAAACCACACCCTTTTTATTAAAAAAAGCAGCCAGGCCAGGCAATAATTCTCAAAAACCATTATCTTAGTAGGATAGATACAATGTGGGTATATACAATTGCATATATCCAGGCGTTGTGCCCCATTTTTATAAAAATAGATTAGACCATGAATAAAATCGCAAGCGTACACATTGAAGACTTCTGGGGTGACAAGAAAGTCGACTTGGAATTTAAGGACGATGTAAATTTCCTAATTGGCGTGAATGGGTCTGGGAAAACTACGATCATCAATTTAATCGCTGCGACACTAAATGCCGACTTTCCAACGCTTGACAGATTTCAATTTAGAAAAATTCATATTAAGCTTAGAGGCCCAAACAAACCAAAAGGTGGACAAGTTTTCGTTGAAGTTGAAAAGACTGATAAGAAAACATCACCATTTCCAAATATCATTTTTAAGGTAAAGTCAAAAGCGGATCAAGAACCAAAGAAATATTTATTAGATGAAATTGAGGAGGAAAATTTGTTCAGATATCCAAATGATTATGTATTACATAAACTTCGAAGAAGGCAAGGTAAAGTTGAAAGTGATGTGAACATTGCGCTTAAGGAATTAATAGACATTAGTTGGTTATCAATTCATCGGTCTACATCTCCCTATAGGCGACAAGAAGAAAGGAGTTTTGAGTCGACTGTTGATCAGAAAATTGATGAACTATCAAATAATATGCTTAAATATTTCTCTTTATTAAACCGACAATCATCGGGTGAGACTGAGAAATTTCAACAATCAATCTTTTTATCATTATTGACAGATGAAAGTGAAAGAGAAGTTTTTTCTTTTGCTTCCAGTTTAAATGCAGCTGAGGAAAAGGAATCATTAAGGCAAATTTTTAATTTGTTTAGACTACCCGAGAGCAGATTTTCGAGTAAGCTCGACAATCATTTTAATTCATTTAGCAATGCATTGGAGGTAATAAAGAAGCAGGAGTCTATGACACTAAATGATTTTGCATTTCTTATCGGTACTAGAAGAATTCATTCAGTAGTGCAAGAATGGAAGCAATTGATTGAAAAACAAAAATCAATCTATCAATCACGTGACACCTTTCTTAATGTTTTAAACAACCTCCTTCAGCGAAAAGAATTGTTCATAAATGAAAAGAATGAACTAATGGTTAGAACACAAAGCGGGAAAATACTTTCTTTGGTTCATCTCTCATCTGGAGAGAAGCAATTAATAATAATTTTAGGGGAAAGTTTACTTCAACAGGGAACGCCTTACATTTATATTGCAGATGAACCTGAACTCTCTCTTCACGTTGAGTGGCAGGAAAAGCTAGTCCCAAGCTTAAAAAGTATTAATCCAAATTCACAGATAATCTTCGCAACGCACTCTCCTGACATTGTCAGTCACTTTAACAACGCGGTTATTCAAATTGAAGATGCTATCAAGTCATGAGTTTCAAACGAACAAATAGAGGGATTTCAAATCAACATCTTTTTCATAATGTTGATTTAATTGTGTTTGTTGAGGGTGGACTTAGCTACACTAAAGATGAAGTAAATGAAGGCAAATACAACAATGAATCAATTGACTCAGTCTTCTGGAAAAAATTATTTGACAAATATGCCAATGCTAAAAAAGTAAAATTTAAAGCAGTGGGCTCAAAGTCGACAATCATAGAAATCGCACTTGATATTGTTAATGGCAATATTACCTCCGTCATGGTTGCAATGGACAGTGAGTTCGATGAACTTTTAGCATTGAAGATTGACCATCCAGATGTTCTTTACACTCATGGCTATAGCTGGGAGAATGATGTTTGGAATGATCAGGTTGTTCACAAAATAATCAGAGAGCTTTCAGCCATTGAGATCGAGGCAAATGACATTGAGTTAAATTTCAAGACGTTTTTGAAAAAAATAAGAGTAGGAGTTTTTGCTGATGCATATCTCTTTTCAAAAGAAGATTCATATTTCCCAAGGAAAGGGTACATGTGCTGTGTCAATTGTACACAGGCAGATTTGCCCAGTATAAAATCTGAAATAATAAATGATTTACTGGATGATAAAGGTCTAAAAAGAACAACAATTAACGGATATGGTCGAAAAAAGAATATTGACGTGAAGCGGTTTTGCTACGGACATCTACTATCTGACTACTGCTATCATTTGATAGCAAATTATTTACGAAATAGGATGAGTTTAACAGGAATTACGAAGGCATTTATTAATAGAATGGGAATAAATAAATTTTTTGACCACCACTTGGACAATACAGAATATGATATTTACTATAGGGAGCAGTTTAATAAAAACGGGGCACAACAGCAGCTATTTGCAATGGCTGGGTGAAGTGTAAGTATAAAGTTTTACCTTCGCTATTACGTTTGGTCACTGTGGACAGATACATTTTCAAAAGCCAGCCACTGCAAATAGCCAAAACGTTAGCTTGCATTTCCCAAAAAAAGATCCAACCATGGAGAAAAGAGAATTAACCCAGTTAATAAATATGCTCAGTTCGGTGTAAGCCTACAATCAGATCATTGAAAATGCCCCACCACAGGGCTAACTCAACGTGAGTACTACTACCCCTCGTTAATCTTTAAAATTCCACTCCAGCCGCATAAAATCCTACAGTCTGCGGTAGATGCAATGCTCACCACAACTTGCGCTCACCCCCGGTCGTTAGTAGCAGTATAGTCTCTCTAATGTTCCACCTTTAAATTCAACACACAATGGCAAGCACCACAGAAACAGGTCACGCTAAAAATGTAGCGACCTTCGAGGATCTCATTAGCTTTTGTACAGGCTATGGAGCAACGTACAATCCGAGCAAAGCAGCCTTAAAACTGCCAGCGCTAACTACCCAACTTACAGGGGCAAATGCCGCATTGCAGGCAGTCAAAGTAGCAAAAGCCGCTTACGACAATGCCACCAATGCAAGGGAGTTGGCTTTCAAACCACTCAAGTCATTAGCGACTAAAATCGTAAATGGCCTGGCAGCAACCGAAGCCACGCAGCAAACGGTGAACGATGTGAAATCAACAAACATGAAAATTCAGGGCAGACGCGCAAAGGCAGTAGAAAAACCGACTGCAGCAGCGGTGGCAGCAGGGGCAGTACCTGCCAAAACAGCCTCTACCTCACAACAGAGCTATGACAAGTTAATAGATC
The DNA here is from genome assembly GCA_964439205.1 of uncultured Ohtaekwangia sp. Lineage (GTDB taxonomy): Bacteria > Bacteroidota > Bacteroidia > Cytophagales > Cyclobacteriaceae > ELB16-189. The sequence goes on along the minus strand of CAYTNM010000009.1, from coordinate 3,264 downwards.
ACTTCGCACAGCTGATAGCAACCCTCACGGCCGAGCCAAAGTACATTCCGAATGAAAATGAATTGAAAGTGGCTACACTGAACACCATGCTCACCGACCTGCGAGCAAAAAACACAGCCGCAATATCCGCCACCACCGCGTTAAGTAACGCCCGCATTGCCAGAGACAAAGCCCTGTATGCCGAAACAACAGGCATGGTGGACATAGCACAGGACGCAAAACAATATGTGAAATCCCTGTTCGGAGCAAAAAGCCCCCAATACAAACAAGTAAGCGGACTGAAATTCAACAGACCGAAGGGAGACTAAAAAACAGGCAACCTGATGGGTAACGTGGGCAGGTCAATTTTAAATTCTCCTGCCCATCTTTTAAAAGAGAGCACCCGCCAAATAATTTGGAGCATCCATAAAGTTAAAACTCACACCCACCAAACAAAAGGGAGCATCCATGAAGTTAAAACTTGCATCCACCAAATAATTGAGAGCATCCGGAAAGTTAGAACCAGCACCCGGTAAAGTATATCTTGTGGGCCAAAAGGTAAAACTCCCATCCAGACAGCTAGCTGACCCGACAGCACAAAGCAGAAGCGCGCGGATGTTAGGTTTTTGCTGAAAAATAAACAACGAAGAACAATCCGTACTTTTACCATCCACACTAATCCATCGTCCCATGCTCCTCAATCTGGAAACTATACCCCACTACTATAAAAATTATGTAAAACTCATCGAGGAAACCGACATCCTTCAGGCCCTGCGCATCTCCGGCAACCGCGCCTCCGAACTCGTCCACTCCATCTCCGACCGCCTCGCTGACCATCGCTATGCCCCCGATAAGTGGACCATTCGCGAAGTGCTGTGCCACTGCCTCGATGCCGAACGGATCTTCGCCTACCGCGCCCTTCGCTTTAGCCGCAACGATCAAACCCCGCTCGCCTCGTTCGATGAAAACACCTACGCCCCCCAGGCCAATGCCTCCGGGCGCACACTCCGTCAGATCGCCCTCGAGATGAAACACACCCGTCAAAGCACCATAGACCTCTTTGAAGGATTTACCCCCGACATGCTCCTCCGCAGAGGCACCGCAGGCAAAACCGAAACCTCCGTGCACGCCCTCGGATTTTTTATTGCCGGTCATGAAACCCACCACATGATCATTTTAAAAGAGCGCTATCTTTCCGCACAGTAATGCAACGGGTTATTTGGGTAATCTTGGTGGTAGGCACCAGTTGTGGATCATCACAACTGATTCAGAAACGCATCCGCGCGCTGGATCACGATCTGCAGCAACACAGCGGCTTTGCCCTCTACGATCCCCAACAAAGGAAGATGTTGGTCCAGCACCAGGCCGATAAATACTTTACCCCCGCGTCCAACACCAAAATTTTCACCCTCTACACCGCCCTGCAAGTGTTGGGCGATTCCGCCATTGCCTTCCGCTATCAGCAGCGAAACGACTCCCTCGTGATATGGGGCATGGGCGATCCGTCTTTTCTCAACAGCTATGTGATGAAGTCGCCCCGCGTCTATGACTTTTTAAAATCCCATCCTGGAAAAATCTATTTGTCAAACGCTCATTTCACAGCCGATCCGCTTGGTCCCGGGTGGGGATGGAGTGAATACCAATACAGCTATCAACCCGAACGGTCGGCCTTCCCCATGTATAGCAATCTGCTCACCTTGCAAAAGACCGGAGCAGACATACACACCAGCCCCCGCTGGTTTTCCAACATGGTGGTAGTCGCCCCCGGCACAACCTCGCCCCAGGCCAAACGCGCCCTCGATTCCAATGAAATCATCGTGAGCATGCAGCCGAAGACAAACGCCACCTGGGAAATGCCCTTTCGCGTAAGCGATGATCTCGTGGCCGAACTGCTGGCCGACACGCTCAAGAAAACAGTGGAACCCATCTCCCTGCCCATGCCCCGTTCCGCATCCGTTTTTCACAGCATCCCGCTCGATAGCATCTACAAAGTGATGATGCAGGAAAGCGATAACTTTTTAGCTGAGCAGTTATTGCTTCAATGTGCTGCCGTGGTCAGCGATACATTAGATAGTCAGATCGCCATGGACTACGCACAAAAATACCTGCTGAGCGATTTGCCCGATAAACCACGGTGGGTGGATGGCTCCGGGCTGTCGCGATACAACCTGTTTACGCCACGATCCATCATCCGTCTGTGGGAGAAAATCGCAGCGAAAAAAAACCGCGACCAACTCTTTCCCCTGCTGGCCACCGGAGGCGTGAACGGCACCGTGCGCCAGTGGTATAAAGGAAGCAACGGCCCCTATGTGTATGGCAAAACCGGAACGTTAAGCAACAATCATTCGCTCAGCGGATTTCTGATCACCAAAAAAGGACGCCTCCTCATCTTTAGCATCATGAATAATAATTTTACGGCTCCTACCGCGCAGGTCCGAACCCGGATGCAGGAATTACTCGAACTGATTCGCGATACCTATTGATGAACACCCGTCAGCTATTTCCTTCTTTCTTCAGTCGTTCTTTGGTTATGCTGAGTTGTACACTGGGAGCAAGTTTTGTCTATGCCCAGGAAAGCGACAGCATTCGTCAGCTTTCCGAAGTCACCATCCAGGCTTATGCTCATCAACGTCCGCTGTGGGAAGCGCCAGCTGCCATCAGTTTGGTAGATCAGGCCTTGTTTAATCGTGTGGCACCAGTGTCGTTATTGCCTGCACTCAATAGCGTGAGCGGTGTACGAATGGAAGAACGCAGTCCGGGAAGTTACCGGTTGGCGATTCGGGGCAGTTCGTTGCGATCGCCCTTTGGTGTACGCAATGTAAAAATCTATTGGAACGGATTGCCCTTCACCGATGGAGGTGGCAATACGTATTTGAATCTGGTAGACATGGAAACCCTTCAGCAGGCGCAAATCATCAAAGGTCCCGGTTCCAGTTTATACGGTGCCGGCACGGGCGGGGTCGTGTTGCTCGATGACGTCATCCCGGCCAGAACAGACTATCAACTCAGCCTCGTAGCCGGAAGCTATGGTCTTTGGCGCTTGCGCGGAGATCTGCCCGTTTCCATCGGAAAGACATCCGTGGCGATGGGCGTGAGCTATCAGCAATCAGAAGGATACCGCGATCACACCGCCTTTGATCGCTGGCAGATCAATGCCCGATCCATCACTCCGCTCAGCGATCGCTCCACTTTGTCCCTGACCATGTTCCATACACAATTGGAGTATGAAACTCCGGGCGGTCTCACGCGGGCTCAGTATGATGAAAACCCCAGACAAGCCCGACC
>CAYTNM010000008.1:0-159921 GCA_964439205.1 uncultured Ohtaekwangia sp. | reverse complement strand
AACTAAAAAATAATTGATCAATCGTTTGATTTAATCATAGATATCGTTTGTGTTTATGCAGTGCGGGGAATAGGAGGGCTTAAAAATGAAGCGTAGCGGAATGTTAAGCCCGACCTGCTATGAACTGTCCCCCGTGACCGAACTACATTGTTAAACATAAACTTTAATTTAACACCAAACCCCCGCATTGCATAAACATTTTGTTAGCGCCAGTTTTCATATCCGAATCTTATTAATTTTTTCGTCCAGTTTTGTAAAGTCGTAGTCAGGTCGCTCTTTTTTGTAAAACGCTCTCAAGTTGTAATGAAACGAATTAAATGGAACCTTGTCAATCAAATTATCTAGTTCACCAAAGAACTCTTTGTCGTTGTTTACCTTCTCACGAATTTTTTTAAAATGCCATAGACTCAACATTGCTAAAAAGTCAGGGTTAAAGAATCTTGCAATTAGTTGATGTCTGAATTCAGGTTTTATCAGGTTGAAGTCAGTCCGTAATAGTCGTTTCAAAACAGAGACGTCACGGAACTTTATTTGTTTGCTTGTATTGTATAAAAAAAGTTCAACCGCCTTATTTATCGTGTCACTGTTCTTCGAGTCTTCTAACAAGTCAAATATTTCAAAAGCCCAATATTCATTAAACTCAATGACTGAACGAAACTCTTTAACCTTTCCGCTGTTGAGATTCAAATTTACACGAAGGAGTTCTCGTGAAGCTTCAAATAACATTTCCTTAGCGTTATCAAGAGTTTTTGCATAAAATATTTGGTCGTCAGCAAATCGGATGTATTTACATTCAAGTCTGTCTGATACCTCCTTCATTTTAGAATCATAGTCTTGTAGGTAAAAATTGGCAAGGATTCGAGAACAGTCCCCAATTTCGTCTTGCGGAATGCCAACAGTTTTATGATTATAACCCTCAAGTTTTTTATTCCAATTTCTTAAAAAGTGAAATAGTAATGTTACAATTTCTTGTTTCTGTTTTGGAATCACATGTCGAATCTTTCTCTCAAGAATTGTCAGGTTAATGCTGTCGTAGAAATTTGAAATATCGGTATTAATAAAAGATGACCATGCTCCAAGGTCTCTGTGCTTTCTTGCAATAGATTGAAAACTTTGCCATTCTTGAATCCAGGATAATTGGTTCAATGTGTTAAATGGTATGTACTCAAGCTCAATAATTTCCTGTTCTTCTTTCAGTCTAATTGGATTTCCTAAACTCCAGCCGCCATATGTATTTTCAACCCTGTTTACTGCTATTTCACTCTCCAATAGCTTAATGCAGAAATAGTAAACACAATAGTCTTTACGCGTAAATGTTGGTACGTATCTTGAAATCCCATTGTGTTTGTTAATTACTATATAGTCCCTTGGGTTGGAGGGGTTGTAAGTGAACGAGACTATTTCGGTGTATAGGTCGTTTAAGAATTCCGTCTTGTCGGGATTGTCACCAAAGGGAACAATGCTTTCTTTTAACTTTCCCCAAAAGCTTGTCTCAAAGATTTTTAAAAACGACTCTTTATCTATTTTCATTTAGTAGTCTACTCGTCATTAGAAAATTGGCGCTAACGTCCGTATATCGGAAACTCCGTTTCCGATATATCTTTATGTATCTAAAATACGACCTTTCCCAGCAATATCCAACGGGCAAATGGGCTTCTCCAACCCTCGTTTGGTCACGGGTGTGTGATCAACCGTGGTCACCAGCGTAGCCGGGTATGCGGTGCTTCAGTGATCTGATTTATTTTATAAATTTTGCTACACGTTGGCCACCGGCAGTTTTAGCATAAACCAAATATAACTGACCATCGGGCATATTCGTTAGGTCTATGCTCACCTCTTTCTGATTCTTGTTGGTATAGACTACCTGTTGCATCCGCCCCAGGATATCCACAATATAGATGGTATCCATGAAGTCGTCCGACTGTATCGTCAATCGGGTGCGTGTCTGATCTGTAAATACTGTAAAAGCAGATTTCTTTTCGTCCTGAATACCGGTGATCAGATTACTAATATAGAGTACCGCCCCCCCACCTTTCACTAAATTGAATGTTCGTGTGGAGGTATTGGAAACAGTAATCACCTCACGCGTCATTACTTTGGCATTTATATCGGTAAACTCGTTATCTCTATTCACTTCAGCAAAATATTCGCCTGCTGGTAAAAATGAAAAATCAATTTCTACTTGCCTGGCTTTTGCATTTGTCATCGCGGCAACATACCATTCTTCCCCTTTTCGTTTGGCTAATACTGCATATTCGCCCACCTCAGCCGCCAACGGAATGGTTTCATCCCAAACAGTGGGCACCTTGGAAAGAAAGTTGATAAAATTCGGAACCTCCCGATATTCGGTGGGCGAATCGCACAGGTAGCCCAACGGTTGATCAAACAAAATATACTTAGCCAACTCACGTGCGCGGGTTCCCATCGTATTGGGTATGCCTACGGGGATAGGATTAAACTGAGAAACGTGGACGTTGCGCAAGGAACCTGGCGTATAGTCTAACGGGCCAGCCAACATACGGATGAACGGAAATTCAAGGTGGTAGTCTGGATTAGCTGTCGTATTCCATTTCGACTGCTCCGCTCCATAAATGGCCTCGTAGTTTACAATATTAGGATAGGTGCGCTCCAGGCCTGTCGGTTTGCTGCATCCATGAAAAATGACCATAAGTTCCAGTTCTGCACAACGCTTGGCAATGTCCTCTAGCCAGTTGATGGCCACCTGGTCATCGCGGTCAATAAAATCGATTTTTACTCCGGCTATGCCAAAAGATTTTAAGAAAGCCAGGCGGTTAGGATCTTCGACTGCCAGATTTATAAAATCCCAGATAAAAATTTTTACGCCTTTAGTCGCAGCATACTGACAGAGTTCCGCCAAATATCCTTCTTGCCACCCGGCATCCAGTGTCATATATTCAAGCTTATACTGCGCTGCGAAATCCACATAATATTTATAGAGCTCAAGGGTTAGATTCGTCTTGCCGGAAGGAATGGTCGTGGTTTCTAAAATGGCATCATGCCACCACTCCCACGCAGATTTGCCCGGAACGATAAATGACTCCTCTTGTATGGCCGATGGTTTAGCCAGTTTATAAATGAGTTGGTTGGTCAACAAATCTTTATCATCCGATGAAACGATGACCACCCGCCACGGAAACTCACGCGTGCCTTTCGTTTTGGCCAGATACGTTTCACGCGTCAGCACCTTCCGTGCTTTAAAAATATCATCGGGATCAGCAACGGTTTTAGGATAGGCCGCCCACTTGCCTGCCATGCCTGACGTTGTCCGTTGTATGTACATCCCCGGATAATCCAACACATCTGACTCCGCTACCAATACTCGCAACCCTTGTGCCGGATACGAGAACATCGTTGGTGTTACTGAAAATCGGTTAACGGCAATTTCGCTAATGGAATTAAAGCGGGTGTACGATCGTTCCCAGGTTGACAAAGCATCATCTCCTTCCGGAAAATAGACGCCTGGAGTTCCGGCCAGATTAAAAGTGGCTGTTTCAAAGTCCACGATCATTTCGCCAGCCAGGGAAGTAACAAAACGATACGCCACGCCTTCATCGTACGCCCGGATTATGAGCGAATAGTTACCATTGAAATTAATTCTCCGCTCGTTATACACCTCGTCCAGCGTTCGGTTCTTTCCATACAAATTTGTAATGGTGGAACTGATTGAATTGGTTTGGGTACTGCTCACCACTGGATTTGCCCCCAGTACAGTTCCGCCATTTACCCTCAAGGCTATTGGCGAGGGAATAATTAACCAGGTAGAACCATGCGTCACGGTGTATTTAATATCTGACCCCACGGTCAACTTAAATGAAAGATTTCCATTGGGAGATTTTACCTCATAGACTTGTGCCGAGAGTGACATCAGAATGAAGGTAAAAAATATGGTGGCTGATAACTTTATCATTTTACTGGTTCGTTTCATATTCAACATTCCCTTCATGGTGTTAAAATTAAATGCGATAGATGCGAAGTGCCGCACCACCTCCCTTTGCGAGGCGCACATTTATCTTAGAAGTTTGGTCTACTTCCAGGGTAGTCACCTGGTAGGCTTGCGCATTCCTGTCTGCTTCGACTCCATCCTGATACAAAACCGCCTTCCATTTTCCTTTGGGAAGAAAGCTAAAGTCAATGGTGATGTCATGAGCGTTCCAATTTGTCATGGCGCCCAAAAACCACTCCTGGCCTTTTCGTTTTGCGATGACCGCCACCTCGTTCGCCTTGGCCTGCAATACTCTTGTTTCATCAAAAACGGTCGGGACAATCGACAAAAACTCCATGATGTCCGGATACTTTCGATACTCAGCTGGTGAATCACAAAGCATGGCAAATGGCTGATTGAATAATACATACATGGCCAATTCATGACAACGTGTACCTTGTGTTGAAGGTAATCCTGGATCAATCGGCTTAAAGCTTTCACGCGTTCTGTTTCGCATAGAGCCCGGGGTATAGTCAAGCGGGCCAGCTAACATCCGGCTAAAAAGCGTAATCATGTTCTGATCAGGACTGGCATGCCAATCCCACTTGCTCGATTCGGCCCCACGCACCGCTTCATAGTTTACGATGTTTGGATAGGCTCTCTCCAAACCAGTAGGTTTACTACAACCGTGGAAGTTAACCATCAGTTGATGTTTGGCTGCTGCTGCCGCAATTTTCTCATACCAGCTAATGGCCTCCTGATCATCCCGATCAAAAAAGTCTACTTTCAATCCCACCACTCCCCATTGTTTCATCATCTTCATGTATCCCTCAAGATCATTCATGAGTGTGGTGACCACGCACCAAAGAAAGATCTTTACATTTTTTTCTTTCCCGTAGCGGATTAATTCATGAATGTCATTCTTCGGTTGAATCTTCGACAGGTCAAAAATGTCTGACCAACCGGCATCCAGCATGAGGTAATCCAATTTATTGGCAGATGCAAAATCAATATAATGTTTATACAATTCGGTGTTGCGGTTGTCCATTCCCGATGGAATCTCCGCATCTTCAACGATAGCATCGTGCCACCACTCCCAGGTGGCCTTTCCGGGGCTCACCCACGAGGCATCTTTCATCGCCATCGGTTTAGCAAGCATGTAGATAAGGTTATTCAGCAAAAGTGACTTGTCATCATCGGTAGGAATGATGACCCGCCATGGAAAAGAACGCGTGCCTACCGTTTTGGCAATATAGTTTTCAGTTTCTTTTACTACCGAAACAAAATTCCCCCAGCTACCCAACACGGTGTGTTTTGGATAAGATGCCCATGACCCTTGAAATCCCGTTCCCGATTTTTGGAGATACATCCCCGGATAATCGTGCAAGTCAGATTCAGCTATCACCACCGAAAATTGTTTGTTGGTAAACAACACGGGTGTGATTGCTTTCACCAATTCCGGTATTTCGCTTGCATGGGGATAGTTTTTGTAGGCAACTTCCCAGGATGTGAAGACGTTTGTTTCAGGAAACTCCACTTCATAATCCGAAGATGCCGCTATGTTAAACTCAGCATCTTCGTTCATGATCACGAGGGAATCGGTTAATTTAGTTTGCAAACGATACGCTATTCCTTCATTATAGGCACGTACCACTAACTCATAGTCGCCTTCAAACTGAAGTGTCAACTGATGGTAGTGCTCGGCTATCCCGTGTCCATTTCCATACGGCAAAGCCAGGGTGCCCTTATGTTTTACTGTTTTCGATGACTTTACTTTAGGCAAATCACCTAACCTGCGATTGCTCAAATGCAATCCTATACGTGATTTACTTATTAATAAGTTGCCTTTGTAACTCACGTGATACGTCAGTTGCTCGGCTGTTGAAATTGATAATTTTATCTTTTTATCTGGCGATGAAACTTCCAGAATATCCGACTGGGCATTTATGCGCATCATCGGAACTGAACAAAAAATAATAAGAGCTGAACAAAAAAAACGACTCATCATAAAACCATCTGCTATCTAACAAATTTTACTTCACTGCCATTTAATCATAAGGGTAACTCAATTCCCCAAAAAGTTGCCCAACTTATGGGTTGGGCAACTTTATTTTATTGGCCTCAGTCAATTGTAATTTTCCTGATTTTATGATTGTCTTTGTCGGCAACATATACGTTACCGTTGGCGTCAACCGCAACTCCGGTAGGGTATCTAAACTGAGCAGCGGAACCTTCTCCATCGGTAGAACCTTCGCTGCCAGTACCTGCCAAGGTACTTACAACACCGGCCGGAGTAATTTTTCGGATTCGATGGCTATTCTCATCGGCTACATACAGGTTCCCATTTCCATCAATAGCGATTCCCTTGATGAACTGAAATTGGGCCATGTTGCCCGGGCCATCTTGAAAACCATAGCTACTTCCAGCGAAGGTGGTCACAGCTCCGGCTGGCGTGATTTTTCTGATCCGATGATCGCTTTCATCCGTCACGTACATATTGCCGTTGGCATCGAAGACCGCATCAAAAGGTTTTTTAAATTGTGCCGCTGTGCCATTACCATCGGCATATCCTTCGGTGCTGCCGGCAAACGTAGTTACCTCTCCGCTGGCTGATATGATTTTTCTAATTCGATGATTGTCTTTGTCGGCAACAAATAGGTTTCCACTTGCATCAACTGCAACCCCTGTTGGATTTCTAAACTTTGCTGCCGTGCCAGTTCCCTCAGCAAAGTCATAGTCACCGCTGCCTGCCAAGGTACTTACTACCCCCGAAGAGGTAATCTTTCGAATTCTACGTCCTTCCTCTTCAGCCACATACAAGTTTCCGCTTCCATCGACAGCCATTCCCATGGGTCTCTTGAACTGAGCTGATGTTCCTGTGCCATTGTCATCGCCATATCCACTTCCTGCAAAGGTTGTCACCTCTCCGGTTGGTGTAATTTTTCTGATTCTATGATAGCCATCGGTCACATACAAGTTCCCACTAGCATCGAATACGGCATCTCTGGGAGCGCCAATGTTGGCCGATGTCCCCGTGCCATCATTACTCAAGTCCTGACCACTACCAGCAAACGTAGACACGGTGGTCGTAAACACAAAGTCGAAAGTTTGACTCTGCACGGTAGTTCCGTCTTTGGTAACTTTCAATACTCCTGAACCTGCACCGGCAGGAATAGTTACGGTAAGTTGGGTTTCGGTGGCGTTGGTAACAACACAAGGTTTGTTATTAATCGTTACCACATTCGTAGCTGGGGTAGCGCTAAAGCCTGTTCCAGTAATGAGTACTGACGTGTTCTTTGGGCCCGTGGTTGGTGCAATGGATGATATGACTAATAGAGGTGCAACGGTGAATGGTCCGCTTTGAACTGATTTTGCATTTACCGTTACCATTAGATTTCCGCTTGCTGCATTTGCTGGAATGCTAATCGTTAACTTGGTGGTAGTTGCGTTTATTATTGCGCATACTATACCATTCAATGTTACTGTGTTTTCAGAGGCCGTTGCACTAAATCCTGTTCCGGTTATCTCTACTAAAGTTCCTGCAGTACCGGATGTCGGACTGATTGACGTCACCGCGAGTTGAATAACTGTAAATGTTCCGCTTTGTCCCTTTTTACTACCTACTGCTACTTCAAAGTTTCCGGTTTCTCCGTCATCCGGAATAGTGATGGTTAGCTTTGTTGTAGTGGCGCTTGTGACCGGACATATTTTGCCATTTAACGTTACCGCGTTGTCTGATGTTGATGCCCCAAAGCCGGCACCAACGATCTCTACTGAAGTTCTTATTCCGCCTGATGTCGGGCTAATGGACGTAACGGTAATATCAGGTTGACTTTCTTCCTCTTGACAGGATTGTATAAGGGTAAGAGATAAAATTATGGCCATGAATGCGAGCCATGGAGCCGCTTTTAGCCCATTAAAGCGCTGCCTCTTAGTTTTAGAATTGATTTCGACTTTCATAAAGTAGTTTGGATGATTAGTTGTTGTTTATTGATTTATCGAGCCTTCTTTAAAGTCAATCTATGGTGATCTTTCGCACACGGTGATTGTCCTTGTCAATCACAAATACGGTTCCGTTTGTATCAACGGCCACTCCTGAGAGGTAGCTGAATTGTGCTGTCTGAGCATCTCCGTCCGCACTACCGTTTGAAGTTCCTGCTAAGGTTGATACGACTCCTGCGGAAGTGATCTTTCTCACTCTATGATTGTTTTCGTCAGCTACATAAATATCTCCATTGCCGTCTATGGCAAGGCCACTTGGATAACTGAATTGAGATGTTGATGCCGCACCATCAGCGAAGCCATTTGTGCTGCCTGCCAAAGTTGTTACCACTCCGGCTGGTGTAATTTTTCTTATTCTGAAATTGTCTGAATCTGTTACATATATATTGCCAACAACATCACAAACCACATCTTTTGGTTTATCAAACCGAGCTGCTGATCCCGTACCTTCTGCAAAACCTTGCGAGCTACCCGCTAATGTAGTAACCTCTCCGCTGGGTGTAATCTTCCTTATTCTATGATTGTCTTTGTCTGCGACATATACATTTCCGCTGCCATCTACTGCAACTCCAGTAGGATAGTTAAATTGTGCGGCTGCACCTGTCCCATCTGCAGAACCGGAAGTACTGCCCGCCAGGGAAGTTACTTGACCTGCAGGTGTAATCTTTTTGATTTTTTGATTGTGCTCGTCTGCTACATAGATATTGCCAGTTGCATCGATGGCAATCCCTCTAGGGTAGTTGAATCTTGCAGCTGTTCCTGTTCCAAGTGCGTCCCCTTGTGTGCCTCCTGCCAACGTAGTCACAACCCCTCCTGGCGTAATCTTCCTAATTGAGTGGTTATCGGCATCTGCTACAAACACATTACCGCTGGCATCAACTACCGCATCATACGGTTTTCTAAACCGGGCGGCTGCACCGGTACCGTTGACAAATCCTTCTGCGTCACCCGCAAACGTAGACACGGTGACTACCACCCTAAAATCGAAAATTTGGCTTTCGGCTGTTAACCCACCCGTAGTAACTTTTATTACACCGGAGCCGGCACCCGCAGGAATAGTTATGGTTAGTTCCGTTTCAGTTGCATGGGTTACAGGGCATACTTTATTGTTAAGTGTTACAACATTGTTTGCGGCAATTGCACTGAAGCCTGTTCCCACAATGGATACAACCGAATTTTTCGTGCCTGTGTTTGGTGAAATGAAAGTAATAGTCAGGGGAGAATCCGGAATAAAAGTAAAGACATCGCTCTGTGCGGTTTTTCCTCCTACGGAAACAATGAGGTTACCACTTCCGGCATCAGTGGGAATGATGACTGTCAACATGGTAGTAGTGGCATTTGTTACCACGCATACTTTGCCATTTAACGTTACTGTGTTCTCCGAAGCAGTAGTGCTGAACCTGGTTCCATGAATGGTAACCACAGTGCTCTTAGCGCCTGTGTTGGGCGAAATAGATGTGATTATTGGTGGATCAGGAATAAATGTAAATCTGCCTCTCTGTGCCGTTTTCCCGCCAACAGTTATCTTGATAAAGCCGCTTCCTGCGTCTTCCGGGATGGTGATCGTTAACGTTCGTGGCGTTGAGTTTGTCACCAGACACACTTTACCATTCAAAGTCACCATGTTTTCCGAATCATTTGTACTAAACCCGGCACCAATCACTTGTAACATCGTTCCTGATCCGCCCGTAGTTGGGCTAAATTTTGTGATCGTGAGATTGGGCGGTGCCACAGTATCATCCTCTTTGCAGGATGATACAAAAGTTACTGTCCCTGTGACAAGAGCCAGCCATAACAACACCTTCCTTGATAAGGCAGACGAGCTATCGATTCCGGAATTGATTTTAGCTTTCATAAAAATGATGATGTCTGCTGTTATTGGTTGACATACCCTTCATTTTGATCTTCTGGATCGATATCCTCATTTTGAAGAATTTCAGTGAGAGGTATCGGATACCAGCGGTGGAATGGCTGAATGGTTCCGGTCTCTTTAGTCCATTGATTGCGGGCAGAAACCAGCTCAACCAGTTTGTTGTAACGATTCAAATCCATTCTTCTCCAACCTTCAAAACAGAGTTCACGCATACGTTCATCAAGTATTCTTCTCCGGAATTCGTCCTGACTCATGGACCCCCATGCCTTATCGGTTGGAAGCACTCCTCCCCATGCCCGTGTACGAACCTTATTAACTTCCGCTACAGCTATACCGGTAGCCCCTGTCTCATTGAGTGTTTCCGCGTAGCATAAAAGGATATCTGAGTATCTCAGGTAATAGAAATTCTTTCCGGAATACCAGAAACTTGTAGTCCCATCCAGGCGCACATCCTCAAATTTTTTAACATGCGGATTAAGTTCATCACCACCCATCCATCCTTCAATGACGGGAGTACGACCTTTGTATTGAAAATTGTACCGAATGCTCTCGTTTTTTCTTTGATCACCGGTCTCCCACAATCCTCCGGCTTCCACTGTAGAATAGCAGTATTGCGTTGGCATCAGGAGATCATACCCTCCGAAATAGGCATATTGACCCTCGTTTCCATTCGCAATTCTGGGAAGGGTAGCAACAGCCCTCGAACCCATTTGCCATTGAATTTGATTATTATCCGGTTGGAGATTATTGAATTGAAATGAAAAAATTGATTCACTTGGGTTTGGTTTCGATGGATCCCATAGATCTGCATAGTTGGTTGCCAGCGTATGCTTGCCGCTATTGATTACTGCGAGAAATTGCTCCTTCGCCAATTCATAGTTGCGAATACCGGACTCTTGAGGGGCATACAGATATACTTTGCCGAGTAATGCCTGAGCAGCTGTTTTAGTTGCACGTCTAGGGTCAGCTTGTGTATTGGGCAAAAACTCGACAGCCACTTGTAAGTCTTTGATAATACTTTCATAAACAACGGCCAGGGGTTGACGGGCCGTACCAAATTCACTCAACTTGTCTAAGTCAATTACCGGAATGGGCCCCCAATATTGGGTAAGCTCAAAATTGAGTGCCGCGCGAATAAATGAAGCTTCGCCCTGCAGTTGATTTCTTCTTCCGGGGTTTTGTTGATTACTCTTTAATGAAGATATCGCTGTTGACGCAGCACTGATGATTGGCCAGCGGCTATCCCATTGTTGAGCAAGGGAAGTATTGCTGGGAGCGAGAAATCCATTGTACCGATCTAAGCCTCCCTGATCTGCTTCCGTGCGAATCTGATAAGCACCTTGCTGGGCTTCGTCTGTCCCTAACGTAAACATAAATCCACCTCTATCTTTCCTGGTGTTTCGCCAACTGGTGTAGAGTCCGATTACCAAAGGCTCTATATTATTCAGTTCACCAAACACTTGCTCCTGGGTAAGGGCCGTTTGAGGCTCTTCAACTAAGAAATCTGAGCAGGACGAAAACAATAGCGTCAGGAGTACAATTTTAGCTGCTCTATTTCCACTTCTATATCTCATGCAACGCATTTTTTCTATTTTAACTTTCTAAAATCCAATGTTAATTCCGGTGACCATCATTCTCGACATGGGGTAACCATCTCCACCTTCAGGGTCATAGCCTTTGTATCGGGTACGTAAGAAAAGGTTACTTCCTGTTACATACACTCGTACATTTTGCATTTTCAGTTTTCTTAGCTTTTCATCTGGCAGATTATAGGCAAAGGTTAGCGCTGAAAGTCTAACAAAAGATGCATCCTGAACTCCCAGGTCAACATCCCATATGCCGTAACGTCCACCTCCATTGTATGCGCGGGGTACGTTTGTATTCGTGTTTGTGGGAGTCCAACGATTCAGCATATCTTCATGGGCAGCAGACATTCCACTACCGTTCATATAGCTTTCGTATAAGTTGCTGACTCGTTTAGCTCCGTAGTTATATGTGATAACCACATTGATCGAAAAATTCTTATACATCAGATCACTGGTAACTCCACCGTAAAATTTGGGATCGCGAATACCCACCACCACCCGATCATCATCATTGATAATACCATTTTCGTCAATGTCTTTTGGCAGAATGTCTCCAGGGCGAACGATACGACCACCCAAATCCAAGGAAGACACAAAATCCATATCCGATTCTTGTGCTATTCTATCGAAGCGATAGGCATAAATAGAATTTAGTGACTGATTAAGAAATAAATTCCCCTCCCGTTGAATTTCCACACCGGTAAAACCGCCTTTATTAAAAATCTCCGTTACGTCTCCATACAACCTGGTAACCTTATTTCTGGCAGTAGAGATATTGCCTGAAATACTCCACGTGATATCCTTTCGCCTCATCAATTTTGCATCCATGGAGATTTCCACACCCCGGTTCTGCATGGCTCCCACATTGCTAATGACATTGTTAAATCCTGTGGTGGTGGATAGCGTCCGCTGCATCAATAAATCTTCATTATTGATGGTGAAATAGTCCACTGAAACATTTAAAGCATGATTTAAAAAGGTAAGGTCGATGCCTGCATTAAGCTGCTTTTGCTTTTCCCAAACCAAGCCCGGGTTACCTAACCTTCCAGTGGAAACATATGTAGTAGATCCATTTGAAAATTGAGGGGAGTAAAGAGTTCGATACGCAAAATTGGGTATGTTTTGATTGCCTGCTATCCCATACCCGGTTCTCAGCTTAGCAAAGTCGATAAAAGTGAGATTCAGATTTTTGAAGAATGATTCCTCCGTAAAAGTCCACCCCAGCGCAACCGATGGGAATAGCCCCCATTTGTTTCCGTCCCCAAATCGAGAGGATCCATCATAGCGCGCTGTTACCGTGGCAAAATACTTTTCTTTATAAGAATAGTTGGCGCGGCCGATGTATGACATCAGCGAGTTGGTCGTAAAGTCGGAATTTAAGCCCGTCCGTTCGCGCAAGTATGAACTACCTATGTTTCTATAGGAGAAATCGTCTGAGGCAAAACCTAGTGCGTCAACTTGGTTATAATCCCATTTGTTTTGCATCATGCTAAACCCCCCGAGGATGTTTAGGTGATGATCGCCCTGAAGGGCATCAAAAGAAGCTGTATTTTCCCATTGCCAGTTCACCCAATGATCGTTTCGCTGTTGCGCTGTCCCATCCGTAGAGTTGCGAACTGACTGCCCTATATCGCGAGGGGCATACCACAAATCTTTTTGATCCATCAGATCCACGGACAACGTGCTGCGTAGATTTAGATTTTCGATGGGTTTTATGTTAACGTAGTTGCTGCTGAGTAAACGTGTTTGATAACCATCGCCATCAATACGAAGACTACGAATGGGATTGTAATCATCGATTACTTCCATACCCGACCACTTCAGATAATTGATTTCATTGTTAATAGGCAACAGTGGATTAGCACCATTGGCTATGGAAAAAACGCTTCCTTGCACATAGGTCTCGTGGCTGCGCGCGAAGGTTGTATTAGAACCAAACTTCAACCACGGTTTAATATTCTGCTCAAGATTTAAACGTCCCGTAATCCGGGTGTAATCTGAGTTTTTCATTAACCCTTTATTGTTAGCGTAATTGAAACTCAGATAATAAGAGCCATCATCCGTTCCTTTGGATGCGCTTATCGAATGATTTTGCTGGGTTCCACTGCGCGTTACTTCATCCAACCAATTATAAGATTTACCACTTTCTATGGTTTCTAACTCATACTCAGCAAATGCAAAATCTAAATCCTTATTGAGGATGATATTATCAATATATCCTTGTCTGTCGATTGTTGGGTTATTATCGATGAACGCGTTTGCAAACGCATCCACCCGTAGATTAAAGATATCTTGTGCCCCCAACCGGGGCATAATCTTTGAAAATTCCTGAATGCCAACCCAGGCATCGTAATTTACCCGACCTTGGTTGCGCTTCCCTTTTTTGGTGGTCACCAGAACTACCCCATTAGCCCCGCGAGACCCATAGATGGCTGTAGAGGAGGCATCTTTCAAAACATTGATTGATTCAATATCATTTGGGTTGATCAGGTTGAATCCACCCTCTATTACCAAGCCGTCCACTACAAAAATGGGGTTGGTTCCAAACTGGATGGAGTTATTTCCTCTGATTTGAATGGAAGCGCCTCCTGACACCCCTGAACTATTTTGAATCAACACGCCAGACATTCGTCCAGACATGGCCTGGGTAATACTGGTGGTAGGAATTTCCGTTAATTTTTCTCCGTCCAAAGCTGAAACGGCTCCGGTCAAGTCTGTTTTTTTAATAGATGCCCCTACCACGACTACTTCAGCCAGTTGCATAACATCTGGCGCTAATGAAACATCTATCAGTGTTTGATTTCCGACCCGAATCTCCTGCGTGATATACCCAATAAATGAAAACACCAGAGTAGCATCCTCTGAAGTTTCGATACTATAGCGGCCCTCTACATCCGTTGACGTTCCAACCGTTGTTCCCTTCACGACTACGTTTGCCCCCGGTATTGGCCTCTGCGTTTCATCCAGAACGGTACCTGATATCTTGACTAACGTATCTTCTTCGGGTGGCGGCTGAGAACGTGGATTAGCTTTATTCTCTTTACTGTTTGCTTCACTATTTAAGGATATAGCATACGAAGTTTCGTTGATTTTGGTAAACTTCATATGAAAAGGATCAAGAATGGATTTTAAAATTTCTTCGAGACTCTGGTCCTCCCTAATGTCCTCTGCAATGGTCTTTTCTGATACCAGGTTCGATTCGTAGAGAAAAGCTACATTATAGTTCTTTTGAAGTTTAACGAGCACTTCTTCCAGCGAAACTTCCACTTTGCGATGGCCGTTAGACGAATTTAGTTTCGCCACGGGTTGGTTCTGTGCCTTTCCTGGTTGTACATAAGTGAGGAGGATGGTCACTAAACAAAAAAGTAACATCATTCGATGAACCGTAAAATCTCTATTCATAGGCCGCTGTTTTACAGTTTAGTTAAATAGTAACTTGTTCCCGTCTTTTGTTATCTGTATCTGAAGCGTTTCTCGCAAGGCAACTAAGATATCCTCCACTTTCCCTGACTGAAGTTCCCCTGATAGTTTTCTGCTCTTCAATGATTCATTTTTAAATTCAACCTGATATCCATGCGTGTCTTCCAAAATTTTTGCCACCTCCAACAGCGGTGTCTGATCGAAATAAAGTTTCTTCTCCTTCCAGGATGAATACCGTGACGCCTGAACTGTTGATCGGGCAAAAATCTGGTTTTCAAGAGTAACCAATTGACCTGGTTTAAGAGTAATGGTATCAGGAATGCCCGGTTGTTTCATGTTCATTTGAACTTTCCCTTCCTCCAGCATCACTTCAGTTTTGCCACGTCTGCTTTTTACGTTAAAGCGAGTTCCAAGCACTTGCACATTTATCGTATTACTTACATGAACAATAAATTTTTGGTGCTCTTGAGTATGTTTCACATCAAAAAAACCTTCCCCATGTATCCAAACCTCACGATGCTCATCTTCGTCCCATGATTCTTTGTAGCGCACCGATGAATTGCCATTGAGAATCACCGTTGATCCATCCGGTAACGCAATATTGTTTTGCTGGCCGTAGTCAGCATAAACTTCCTTGAACCGGACAGGGTTATAAAATATCCAGAATGCGAGAGCGCCAATCAGCAGCGTTGCCGCCATTCTCATCGGCCACGAGGTTTGCAGCAAGAAACCAGAACGTTTGTCTTGCCTTCTTTCGATCGAAGAAAAGATGTTAGTCTTCATCGCTAGTCTTAGCCTTTCCCTCTCCATTTCAGGGATTGCGTTAAATAAGGTGTCGTCCTTACTTGCCCATCCCCAAAAATCTTCCAACTCCTTCCGTTCCGCAAGAGATAGTTGTCCTTCGTGATACTTCTCTAATAAGCGAGCTATTTTCTTTTGTTCCATTTAGTTGGTAACTCGATCACGTTATATTTCTAGTGCATCGTGACTGTATGAAGGTTTTGAAAGGTTGAAACCCTAACCGTTTGAATAAACTTTTTTCAGAAATCGATTGCGGAAATGCTATATTTAACAAACTTTGAGGATTTGAAAGGAGTAATTTTGAGTCCATGTAATGACATCGGAAGCTTGGCTTGACTTGCGTGAATCAATCGTAAAAGGGGATGTGACTGCTTTCGAGCAGTTGTACAATGCTTTGTGGAGTCGCTTGTATTCTACGACTTATAATTACGTTCGTGATACGGTCAGCGCACAAGAAATAGTGCAAGAAGTTTTTATCAAGCTTTGGCTTAAACGTGATGATTTAAAGGACGTGAAAGACATTCATGCTTTTGCCATCCGAGCTGCTCAATTCCGCATTTATGATTTCTTTGATAAGCAAAAAGTAGAAATCAAATATGCCCGACACATGTTAAAACACACGGAAGATAGGATTAGTAACACCCATCATCTTGCCGAATACAACGATGCCCTTGAGGTTATCGAAAAAGAAATAAAAGAATTACCTGGAACCACCCAAAGTGTTTTTAGGTTAAGTCGCTTTGAACAATTATCAAACGAGGAGATCGCTTCTAAACTTCAAATATCCATCAAGACCGTTGAATATCATATTACTCAATCTCTGAAGCATCTTAAGGTAAGACTGAGAAATTTGCTTTTCCTGACGATAATTCTGCAGACACCGTATTTTAGTTGACACCGTCAGGGTGCCTGTTTCTTAAAAGATGACCTCTGCTCTATCCCAAACAAAAAACACAGCACACGCACCCTGCGGATTCCTTCAAAGCATGCCAGGCTTCCTCCCACAGTCACCAACACCAACAGCAAAAACGAAAGCGGCAGCGGCATCCTCAACGGGAAAATAAAAACAGAGCCCAGGTAAAGAAAGACCATGTGTAAAATGTAGACCGGATAAGCGGCCTGGCTTAAATATGATAAATACCGATGGGGTCTTTGCAGATACCGATGGCCAAATGCGAAGACAGAAAGAATCCACATATTTGATTCAATCGAAAGCCCATACCCGGGAGGGAATTTCAGCCAGAATGTTCTCATCACAAATAACCCTGCAGCCACCAACAAAAACAGAAACCGCCACCGGACGATCATCTTCCAGAAAACATCGCCCATCAACATGAGATAGAATCCGGAGAAGAACCCGATCAGACCGAGGAAGAATCCGTGCGGAGTCATCGCATAAAACTCAAAGGGTATCGGTCGGAGCAAAAGCACTTCGACCACAAACATGGCCAGAATCGGCAACAAGCCTAAAGGCGTGGTCATTCCCTGCCGCAG
This sequence comes from uncultured Ohtaekwangia sp., assembly GCA_964439205.1. Classification (GTDB taxonomy): domain Bacteria; phylum Bacteroidota; class Bacteroidia; order Cytophagales; family Cyclobacteriaceae; genus ELB16-189. The sequence goes on along the minus strand of CAYTNM010000008.1, from coordinate 142,802 downwards.
GAGTTCCATCCACCGCGAGGTTTGGTGTTTTTTCAGGTAGACAAACCATGGAAGACAGATAAGTACGTAACAAAAGATGTTGCCCAAAAACCACAGATGACCCGGAGACGGAGTGTAGGCTTGCGGGATGTCCAGATACGATCGAAACAGATAGAGATGAATCGGCACGATGCAGAAAAAGCCGAAGACGTAGGGCACCAGGATGCGTTTGCTTCGCTCTGCCAACAACTGTTTCCACGAACGGTTTTGCATCGCAAAGTATACCCCCATGCCTGACACGAAAAATAGCAAAGGTATCCTCCACACATTCAACAAGGTCATGGGAACCCATAATGATTCCCATGATTCTTCGCTGGTGATGAAGGCGATCATCGTTCCCCAGGGCTGAAACCCCACAGCCGTGTGATAGACCATCAACAACGCGATGGCGATTACCCGTATCCAGTCAATATCGTATCTGCGTTGTGCGGTCATGCTTTGCTTACTTCAGAAGGGATGCGATTTCAGGACGTGTTTTTTCGACATAAGCATAGTCGAGGATCAGACCCATCGGGCCAAGCATCTTCACCATCACATCATAGGTTGGCTTCACATCGCTGAATGCCCCCGCTACGCTTTCATAGGCTGTGGATTTGTAATTGTTTTTGATGGTTTTGTTGGCACCTTTTGCCAGTAGCATCTTCACGATTTCAGGCCGGCAAAAAAAAGCGGCCGTGTGCAAGGCTGTCGATCCATCGTTGTTCTGCATATTGATGTCGGCACCAGCATCTATTAAGGCTTTCGCGATTTCGGTTTTGCCAAACAGCGAAGCGCTGATGAGCGGGCTGGAGCCTCCATAGGGATCTTTCTCGTTGATATCAGATCCTGCGGCAATGTGTTGCTGCACCACATCTAACTTTCCGGAAACCACTGCCGTGTGGATATCCATTTGTGGCGGCTTGACCCCCGACTGATTGGTTGGAGGAGGTGTCTTTTTTTCCTGACATGATACCTGCGTCAGCAGGGAGCTGAACAGCGCCATGAGCACCATGGCTTTGGCAAATGAGTGGGTGGACATTTTCATGATTGTTTTTGCTTTTTTAGTTCCGACAAAGAACGGGGGAGCGGCCGGGTATGGATAAACAACCTTGCACACAAAACCATCAACTTTGCGGAAAGCGATATAAACTATGACGCAAGCATGTAAATTTTGAAGCAGAAAAGCTTTTTAGCAAGGCGTCAGGAGAGCTGCGAGGTGTCAGACGCCCAGGGTAAATTTTTTTTCGCTCAGACGATTGATACCTTTGCAGCGCTTCTGCCAAGCAGATTTTTGAATGTCTTCCCCTCCATCATCAAGTGATTTTATAAATCAGGCAACCGAATTGATCCGGCAGAACATGGCCAACGAGCAGTTTGGTGTTTCCGAACTGGCCGAAGCCCTGCACATGAGCCGCTCAAACCTGCTGCGGAAAGTAAAAAAAGAAACAAACCTCTCTGTCAGCCAGCTCATCAACCAGGTTCGGTTGAAAGAAGCCATGCAATTGCTGCGGCAATCATCGATGAATGTTTCCGAAGTATCGCATCAGGTAGGCTTTGGCAGCACTTCTTACTTCATCAAATGCTTTCGCGAATATTATGGCTACCCACCGGGTGAGGTCGGCAAGCGTCCTGAAGCGGAACCCTTGCCCATGACGCCAGCGGGTACTAAAAAATACACATGGATTCTTGTCGCTACCATCGTATTAGGCGTAATGGTTGGCCTATCATATGTTTTTCACGGATGGCCCTTTGCTGAGGTACCCAAGCTTGATAAGTCCATCGCGGTGTTGCCATTTAAAAACGAAAGTAATGACTCTACCAATCTCTATTTGGTAAATGGGCTGATGGAATCCACTCTTACTCACCTCCAAAAAATCAAGGATTTACGGGTCATCAGCCGCACCTCTTCCGAAAAGTATCGCGACACACGCAAGTCCATTCCTGAAATGGCGAAAGAACTAAATGTCAGCTATTTTGTAGAGGGTAGCGGCCAAAAAGTGGGCAATCAGATTTTGCTGAACATCCAATTGATCGAAGCCGCTACGGACAAACACCTCTGGTCACGTCAATACCAACGCGATGCCGAGGACATTTTTCAATTGCAGCAGGAGGTGGCCAAAAGCATAGCCGAAGAAATCCAGGCCGTCATCACACCTGTTGAACAACAACGTATTGCCAAACGCCCCACGCAGGATCTGGAGGCTTACGATTTGTATCTGAAAGGAAAAGAGTGGCAGGCCATGCCGGGTGAAGGAAACTTACGGAAGGCCGCTGATTTTTTTAAACAAGCCTGCACCCGCGATGAGTCGTTTGCCCTGGCGTACGCAGAAGCAGCTATTTCTCTTTATTATCATAATTTCTTCCGCAGCGACAAACAGCAGGAATCTGATATTTCCATCTATGCCGACAAAGCCTTGCTTTACGATCCCACTTTAGGCGAGAGTCTGTTGGCCAAAGCCATGGATTACATTTATCGAAAGGAGTACGCACAGGCTGAACCATTTCTGGAAAAAGCATTGGAGTATAATCCCAACTCAGCTTCCGTCATCGGTGCGCTCACGGATTTTTATACGTACTACATCCCCAACACCAGCAAGTATCTCACCCATGCACTCAAAGGCATTCGGTTGGATATTGCCACACAAGATTCGGTCACGGCCAGTTATACATATTTACGGTTGGCCAATGCCCTGATTCAAACAGGCTTTGTGGATGAATCGTTGAAATATATCGACAAATCATTGGCCTATCATTCCAAAAATCCGTTTGCCCACTACATCCGCGCGTTCATTCTGTATGCGAAGACCAAGGATCTAAACCATACCCGCGAGTTACTGATTCAGGAATACATACAAGACTCCAGCCGATTTGATATTTTGCAAGACATCGGAAAGGTGTCACTCTATCTGCGCGACTATGACGGAGCCTATCGTTACTACAAACAATTTTTGAACATTCGCGAAAGCCAGAAGCTGGATGTGTTCCGCCACGAAAACATGAACATTGGTCTTGCGATGGAGAAAGCCGGAGAGAAACAGAAGGCCGAAGAACTCATCGAGAGCTACAAAGGATTTTTGGATTCCGATCAATCCATTTACAAAAGCCTGGGCTATGTGGGCTACTACCATTACAAAGGCGATGAAAGCCAGGCGCTGGAATATTTGAAGCAGTTTGCAAAAGAAGACAACGTGCAGTATTGGATTATCCTCTTCATCGATGCTGACCCGATGATGGAGTCAACGATGAAAACCCCCGAGTTTGCTAAGTACATCCAGGAAATTAAAGACCGCTTTTGGCGTACGCACAACCACTTGAAACAAGTGTTGGCGGAAGAAGGGTTGCTGGAGTAGACGGCCTTTTCGTTTGCAAGTGCTTCAGATAAATCCACTGGTGGGCTTTATTTAGTTCCCCACTCCCAAAGTCCAAACAACACTTTCTTTTCAACAGGATGCCCCGACTGCTTTAGGCATAAAACAATTTGTCCTCGATGGTGGCTTTCGTGCGAAATAATATACCCTAAAAAAGCAGTAGGGTGTGGCTTAAATCCCTTTAGCTTGCCTTCTTGCAAAGCCCTTTCCATCATTTTTGAAATAGCAACTCCACTTCTTTCAAATTGATCAAGAAGATTCTTTTTGGAAATACCTTCCTTTTCAATTTTTACAACAGTTGATAAAAGTTCAGGCATCGATTCTTTCAGCCACATGAGTCGCACATTATGCATATGTGCAAAGTGTTCTGCCACTGTTCGTCCTTTTGAAGCTGAAATGGAAGGCAAATGTGTCTCATCAATTGAATTCAATAAGTACAAATTGATTTTATTGTTGATTTCCCAGGTTTCAATAACTTGCTTCATATTCATCCGACATTGGATTTTAATTGATACGAATTATGGCCCAATAAGGTTGAGGGTATAAAAATGAGTAATCCGACAAGGATGAACCAAGTTGGGTGCGGTAATGAAAAGAAATTAGCGACTGCAGAGAATGTCAAAAGGGTACCAGCGATGATTGGTAACTTTTTACTTTTGCTTTTGCCAATGTACTTTATTAAAAAACCACACAAAGCAGATCCAATTGCCCAACCGGTTAAAACTAACAGCCAAAACGTGAGTGGTTGATTTTCGTAAAAAGCCTTTACCGCAATGCTATCTTTGAAGTTCAAAGTTTGGGGTGTCGGGTGCAATGCATTATTGACTGTCTCCGATGTAACAAAAACGACAATTGCCGATACCAAACCAACGATCACAGAAATAATGTTACGCTTCATGTTTTTCAAGTTATGTAAGCACAAAAGTAAAGGGAGAGAATTTGTAATCATTGTAAAAATGTAACCACTACTCAAATGGGATAAAATGCGGAACTACTTTGAGTGACTGTCTTTTATCAATTAAATTAGCGTATTCATTCGGAGTAAGGTCTGTGAATCTTTTGAAGTCGTTTGTAAAATGTGCCTGGTCAAAATACTCCAATTCATATGCCACATTGGCAAGTTTCCCGGTCGGAGAAGCACTTATTGTTTTTAATGTGTTTTGAAGTCTGTTTAAGGAGAATAGTGTCTTGGGCGAAACACCTACATATTGTTTTGATAAATTGTTGAGGTGCTTTCGTGAAATATTCAAATGATTACAAATTTTGTTTACAGAAAGGTTCATTTTGTTGTCTAGCAACATTTCAATTGACGAAATGAGCTTTTGATTTGGCAACTTACTTGTTAAAAGTTTTCGATACAGAAAGTTTTCAACGACCAGAAATTTTTCGTTAATGGTTTTTGTCTCTTTTAATTGCTCCCATATTTCGTCCGCTTCTTTGTTAAGAATTTTGTCAAAAGGGATATAGTTATTCGTAAAGTAATGCAAAGGGTCGTTTAGAAATACAAATGCCCCCACTGTTTTAAATTGCACCACTACCATTTTACTAATCCCATAACTTTCTACGTTTGTTGGCCTGGTTTGCAAACCCGCTACCCAATGTTTTTTGTAGTTAATAAATTGAGTAAATTTTGAATCCGTAAATAGTTTAAAATTATCCTCAAGGTTAAAGACCAAACTCATCACCGTTTTGGGAAGTCCTGTTCCTTTGTTGTTTCCCTCGAGATACAGCACACTATCAACGTAATTGTTGAGGGGAAATTTAGGTCTGTGTTTTTGGTAAATCATTTTATCCGTTAAGAATTTTTTTGGTATTGTTCGATTGGGGTTGCGCATAACCCCCAGACTAAGCAACCTTCATATTTCCACGCTCATTTCGCTTTCGAAACTGCGTGGGAGTCATTCCGGTTTCTTTTTTGAATGCGGTATAGAAGGCTGATAGTGTAGAGAAACCGCTTTCATAGGCTATGCCTTCCACGGTGTACGTCTTGTTCAAAGACGATAGCAATAGTTCTTCCGCTTTTTTTATTCGATAGGAGAGTAAAAGTTCAGGGAAGGTCTTGTTGAATTGGTCATTGATTACCCGTGAAACCAAATAGGGCTGCATGTTCAGACGTTTGGCCAACAGGGTTAAATTTAAAGAAGCGTCCACATAAATTTCTTCCTGCATGAGTTCCACTATTTGATTACGTATGCGTTCGTAATCTTCGGGGCCCCCTTCTTTTTTTTGTTTTGGACCTATAAATAATCTGTGTTGCGAAAAAGCCCAAAGCGATAACCCGTAGTAGAGGATAGTCGAAGCGATGATAATGGTCAAATAAAAAAGCCTATCATAGGCAAAAAGCTGAAGAAGAAAAGTAATCCAAATTGCACCACAACTAACCAATAGAATTGTTGCCCATTTGAACCGTATATTATCGACTTTAAATGTCTCTTTGTTGTTGAAAAGAAAGTATGCCGATAAGATAAGGTATAAAAGCAGATGAATTGTAAACACATAATAGGCCAGGTTAAGCCATTTCCAAGACGAAATAAAAATTGTAAACAATGCAGGAAAAAGACTGAGTGCCATAACTTTTCTCTTCGGGCTTGAATGCTGAAACAACCCACGCAAGTAACTCCATAAAATTGGCCCTATTGCTGCCATTGATATCAAGCCAATTATACTTATGAAAAACGCACTCTCTGGGAATGCTAAGGAGATTACTGATTTACCTACCCGTACCAAAATCAAAAATAGAAGGATGCCGAGCAGGTAGGTATTGCTTTTCGGCATTTTTAAAATCAGAACCAATGCGAGGAACAAAGCATGGCCAGCAAGAAATGCAAACGAGAAGAGCAGTATGTTTTCGAGCAAATTCATGACCCTAAATAGCTTCGATTTTCCGCAAAATTTGTTCTGATTCGCGAATTAGGAGTAATTAACTACTTAAACGTATCAAATTTGTGCATAAATAAATCATTTATGAAGAACATAAATCGCAATCAATTTCTTTTTAAGCTAAAGTCATTGGGCTTAATTCTACTCATTAAACCAACTTCTATTATGGCACAATCACAACAACAACGCCCTGCACCACTTGATCCAGTACTCGTTCAGGAATTTGTTCGGTTAGGTCATTTTGACCTTGAGAATTTAAAAAAGAAGCTCACAGAAACTCCAGCCTTGCTAAATGCAACCACAGATTGGGGCGGAGGTGATTTTGAAAGCGCACTGGGGGCCGCATCTCACATGGGCCGAAGGGACATTGCGGAATTTCTCATTCGCCAGGGGGCTCGCATGGATATTTTTACAGCCGCAATGATGGGGCAGATAGACCTTATAAGATATATGTGTGAATTGTATCCCGAATTATTGCAAAGCAAAGGCCCTCATGGGATAACACTTTTGATGCATGCTCAAAAAGGCGGAGAACCAGCCAAGGCTGTCATTGATTACCTTCAATTAAAAGGCATAACAAAATGAAATATTTAGTTTGCTCAATGCTGTTGGTTTCATTATCCCATCTGGCGCTTGCCCAAGGTGAAGAACGTTTGCTAAAGATAAATGGCACTGAAATAAATGTGAGGATTATTGGCCAGGGATCGCCCCTTTTGGTTGTGCATGGAGGGCCCGGTTTAAATCACAGTTACTTTCTTCCTCATTTTAATAAATTGTCAAGTAAATACCGGCTAATTTTTATAGACCAACGCGCGTGTGGAAAATCGGCCGGCCTTCTAGATAGTGCACAAATGAGCCTGGATTGGTTCGTAAAAGACATGGAGGCAGTGCGCCTAGAGTTAAACCTGGGCAAGGTATCAGTACTTGCTCATTCATGGGGAGGGTTACTTGGCATGTTATACGCCTCGAGGTATCCTGAGAGCATGAGGTCATTGATACTCTCCAATTCAGTTAGCCCGAAAGTTGGAGAGTATGACCGAGAGACAAACCAAATTGTCAATAGCAGATACAGTAAAGAAGACAGTACTCTCAGGTCTGAGACATTAAAGTCAAAGTCGTTTAGCGATGGGAACCTGGAAGTCTACGAATTGCTTTTTAAAATTTCATTCAAACAATCGTTTTTTAACAAAACATACATCGATAGCTTAAACCTCTTGCTGCCCTCCGATTTTATACAAAAAAGGAAGACTCTTTTTTTTATGACCAAAGAGCTTTCCAGGTACGACTTCTATGTTGAATTGAGAAAAATCAACTGCCCTACCTTGATAATCCATGGCGATTATGATGCTATCCCAATTGAGTTGGCTCAGAACATCAATAAATCCATAAGAAAATCAACACTTGCCGTTATAAAAAATGCTGGCCACTTTCCGTTTATAGAACAGAAGTCCGCTTTTTTTAATAGAGTCGAAAAGTTTTTAGCACCGAAGTGAGACACAAGCACGTTTCAGCCAGCGATAGTAGCGGAAATCCATTTTGCTAAAGGGGTGCTTGTGCTGGAGCAAAAAATTGAAGCGAATAGCCTAACCCGAGTTCACCAGCGTTGCTCGTAGGTAAGCAGGTCACAAGGGGGCTACATAAAAAGCTAAAACCAAAATCTTATCGCCACTAAGACACCAAGGCCCTACGAAAACTTCGCTTCGTGTCTTTGTGCCTTCGCATTATCATCTTCCCGAAGAAATTAGCTAGCTTTACCTCATAATGTTATTCTCAAAAACACAAGATCTGGCGATAGATCTCGGCAACACGAACACGCTCCTGCGCGATCAAACTCACTTATTGTTGAGTGAGCCATCTGTTATTGTAGTGGATAGCAATACTCAAAAGGTGAAAGCCGTTGGCGAACAGGCTTATCAAATGTTCGAGAAAACCCATGCATATCTACATTCTATTCGCCCCCTGCATGGCGGGGTGATCTCCGATGGTGTTTCGGCAAAAAAAATGGTATGGGAGATGGTGGCGAAGATAAGCCGCCCCTCAATGCTAAGGCGCTTCAATTATTTAGTCTCGGGAGTTCCCTTAGACACAACGGCCGTAGAGCAACGTGCCTTGCGTGATACGCTCGACCAATTCTCGGCACGACAGACACATCTTGTTTATGAACCCATTGCAGCAGCAATGGGAATGGGACTGAACATACAAGAACCTGAAGGGAAGCTAATTGTTGACATCGGTGGCGGCATTACGGAAATTGTAGTGATATCTCTTTCAGGTGTAGCTGTATCTACGTCAGTGCGCACCGCAGGCGATGCCCTTGACGAAGAAATTCAGCACTACTTCAGACGTGAACACCATCTTGCTATCGGACTGAAAACAGCCGAGTTTGTGAAGAGACAACTTGGATGCTTTTTTCACCCCCTGGCATCCGCCAAACAAGGCCTTCACGTGAAAGGGAAAGACTTACGAGAAGGAATTCCTACCACACGTTGGATCAACGAGGTTGATTTGTGCCGTGTGCTTGAGCGGCCCTTTGGGCTGATTCTAAACTGCATTCAGCAAACATTAGAAATCTGCCCACCTGAGTTGGCGGGGGATATTTATAAAAATGGATTGTTCATCACGGGTGGCCACGCAAAACTCAAAGGTCTTGCTGAACGCCTACATAAAACCTTTCAATTGCCTGTCCATATTGATCAGCAGCCGCTACTTTCAGTGAGCAATGGAATAGCACAAATCTTAAAAAAACCCGATCATTTTCGCTCGGTACTAATTTAGCAGCTCTCGTGCGTAGACACTTATCAAAAGCTTTCCTTGGTTGTGGTGTTCGCAAACATTAATTACTACCTTTCTCTCGTCCTAACCTCCCAAACCAAATATGAGAAAGTTGTTGCTCCTGTTACTACTCTCGCTCCCGTTTATTTCATACGCTCAAACCAAAGCCCTGGTGGGCGGCACGCTCATCGATGGCTACGGAGGCAAGCCACTCTTGAATTCCGTTATCATCATTGAAGGCGAGCGCATTAAAGCCATTGGCACGGTGGGCAACATCGAGATCCCCAAAGGCGCAGAAATTATTTCTACCGAAGGGATGAGCGTGATGCCCGGCCTGTGGGACATGCACGTGCACCTGATGATTAACGGCCACAGCGATTACACGCATTGGGACAAAACGTACATGAAAATTCAGAAAGACGTCATCATGCCCTCGTCTGCACATCAACTCTTGCTGGCGGGCGTTACCAGTGCGCGCGATCTGGGCGGGCCGCTGGAGGCGAGCCTCTCCGTGCGTGACCGCATCAACAAAGGCGAAATTCCCGGCCCCACCATGTACATGAGCGGGCCGTTTATTCAGCATGAGCCCTACCCCGGCACGCAGGAATTTCGCTGGGGTGTGAAAGGCCCGGAAGATGCACGTGCCAAGGTGAAGCAACTGGCAAAAGCGGGCGTAAACTGCATTAAGCTTATCGACCAGGATGAAATGACCGAAGCCGAATATATGGCCGTGGTAGATGAAGCACACAAAAACAAACTGAAAGTAGTGGCGCACTCGCACCGGCCCGATGAAATCCGCAGGGGCATGAAGGCCGGAGTAGATAATTTTGAACACACGGGGCTGGCGGCCGCACCCGAATACCCGGACGACATCATGGCGATGATTAAAGAACGTACCGCCAAGATGAGTCTCGGCCCGCTGTTCTGGACACCCACCGTGGAAGGCCTCTTTAACTTTGAATACACCCGCGATAACCCCGAAGCGTTGGATAACCCCAGCTGGCATTTGGGCTTGCCCGACAGCATCATTGCAGACATCCGCAAGTCGCTTACACATCCGGGGCGCCTCAGCTACTTTGGGCTTAACCCCATTCGCAAGCCCACGCTGGAGCGCAAAATAAAACAACTGAAAGACGCAGGCGTGGTGTTGCTCATTGGCACCGACAGCGGCATCCCTATGAAATTCCACAGCCAGAGCACGTGGAACGAACTCGATGTGTGGGTAAACAAATTCGGCCTCGACCCGATGTACACCGTCCGCGCGGCTACGTACTGGCCGGCCGTGATGATGGGCGTAGAAAAAGATTTTGGCACCGTAGCCGAGGGAAAGTATGCGGATATCATTGCCGTGAAAGGCGATGTGCTGCGCCACATGGCGCTGCTGCAAGATGTAAAGCTGGTAGTGAAGAAGGGGAAGCGGTATAAGTAAAATTACTTAATTTAATCTTGAATTATGATGCATCAGACGTTAAGAGTTGTTCTTACTTTGTTTCTTTTTTCTAAAGTGCTTCTGGCTCAAACCCCGAAGTTTTCTAAACCTGATTCTATTGGTAGTGTTGGATATGGCTTCGGGCTTTCAACAGATGACCTAGATGGTGATGGAAAAAAAGATGATATCATAGTATCGGATGTTGGAACCCGTAGTGAAGAGCCAACAATTAATTGGTATAGATTCAATGGCAAGATATTCGAGAAGTCTGTTATATATATTGGTAGGGGCATTTTACGCAATGCGTGGCTGGAATTTAATTATGTGCAAGATTTGAACAATGACGGATATAAGGATGTCATTGTCGTAAGTAACGACAATCCCAGAACAGTTTTATGGTTAAAGAATCCTGGAAAGAATAATTGGGGTGTTCAATGGGAATCACTCCCAATCACTCATTCTCTGGATTCAAAACTTTTTACCAATGAACCTACTCTAAAACCTTATGTCGCCACAACTGTACGGAATCCAGTGGATAGTAATTACTATGATGTACTTGTAGGGCCTGCTGGTGATGTAATTGATGCTAGTAAAGCTCTAACTCGGGCAACGGATATTCAATGGTTTACAAATCCACTGGGCGACTATTCTAAACCTTGGAAGGTTCAAAACCTTGGGTTTAGTTTTTGCAGTAGAATAAGTATGCTACAACCACTATGGTCATCCAATAAAACAGAAGTAGCGTTTTTCATTACAGCTAGCTCTGAAGATTACTCGTACGAATTATCCAACAAAACAGGCAAATGGAGTTCTCAATTTGTCGATAGAACCATTCGATCGCCAAGCCATGGATCTCTTGCAAATATAGATGGAGATGATGATCTTGATGTGGTTGCCGCTGCGGGGTATCGATTTAACGATATAAATAAACCGCAAAACAATTGTCGTCAGGAAAGCGATAGAGCAAACTTTGAAAACACTAATCTAATAGTCTGGTATGAAAAGACTAAAGAAGGTTGGTCTGCACCTCAAATTATCAAAAAGGACTTTTATTATGCTTTTTCTGCAACATCTGGAAAATTGAGAGCATCCAGCAAATTTGATGACGTAGTTATTGCGAATGCCGATTCAAGAAGAAATCAATCTGGTTTGGAAACTCCTAATTCTGAGGTTATGATTTGTCAAAATCCAAAGTCAACTAACGACTCTGGCGCAGAGTGGAAATGTTATTCTATTGAACAGAACCTTCCGGCCGTTAGTTTTCTGTCCATTAATGACATTGATGACGATGGTCACAACGATATTGTTGCGCTAGCTGTCGGCCTTCGAGATGGAAAAGGCAATAGTATTCACCCGGGAAAAGTACTTTTTTTTAAAAACCTTGAAAAGTGAAATTCAACTCATCAAGCGCAAGTACGAAGATGATTGGATGAAATATTATTCCTTACACCTCAACCCAGATTGTGAGAATGAAAACGGCAAACCGTATGGCTACGACTTTGTCTCAGATGACGATGAAGAAGATTATGATTGGTGGAAGAAGTAGTCTCTGAAAGATTTCAAGGTATTCTCGACACTTGGTTTTAAACCCTTCATCCCCCACGTACACACCAGCAGCACACCCACCAGCGGAAACAATTGCATAAAGAAAAAACTGAAATACGAGACAGTTACTTCCGGTTGCGGCAACACCTCAATGAACAATCGCTTGCCTATTGGTCCATTTGAAAATACAACTTGTTGTACCACATTCCAACCAAAGTGAATGGCAATGGGCACATAGAGTGACTGAGTTTTAGTGTAGCCGTAGGCCAGCACCAGGCCCATGGCTCCGGTAACCACAAATGTGATTAGCATACCCATGGGGTTTCCTAAGGAGCCTTGCGAAAACCAATGGTACATGCCAAAGGCCGTTGATGAAATCCAAATGGCTTTGGTGGCGCCAAGCTTTTTCATCAGAATGTAAAACAGAGCCCCCCGAAAAATCAGCTCTTCATACAAAACCGATTTGATATTAAACCAAATCCCGTCAGCAATAAGTGCCGATGTCCATTCGGGATTTAATTGCCATCGCTGTTGGGCCATCCACATTTTAAGTCCAAACCCAGAAGCGCTAAACGCAGCTGCCGTCAATAGGAAGATTAAAAAATGGAGCCCCCTTACCTTTGTTGGCATGAATCCCAACACGGAAAGATTACTTCGATCAAAAAGCCAAACCAATAGCCACGACAAAGCCAATTGAATTAAAATACCAATCATATGAAATAAAAGTAAGATTTGAGATTAGGCGTTTTTGCGCCACAACAAAAAAAGAACTACGGTCATAAGAGAAAGAGGCAAGCTCAAGAAAACCAATAACTCAAATGTGGTCTCAGGAAAATTGGGCGATTGTACAACATATGCGAAGCTAAGGATCGAAATAATCAGGCAGATGCCAACAGAGAGCACCATCCGCTGCGGTCGCGTAAACGTGTGTGATTCGACTTGTGGAATGTCAAAATCTTGTTCTCGGGTAGTTTTCATAAAGTCTTCAAAAGAAAGACCTAGAATTTGCGCCAATGTTCTGAGAGTATGGCCACGAGGAATAAGCTCACCGTTTTCAATGCGTTGGATGGAGCGGATGCTGATGTGCGATTTTTCGGAGAGTTCCTTTTGGGTAAGCCCTTTGGATAGCCTTCCATCGCGTAGCCACGAAGCAGTCATTTGTTTGAGTGTTTTTTGCATGCAAAGCTATGGGCATCTAAAAGTAACATTAAATTTTCATGCCGTCATTTAGATGACATTTAGATGACAACTGCTGAAAAGGGGGTGTTTTTCAGGTTACATGCGCTGTTGTAAGGGATAACGGCAGTAACGAAAAAAGGTAGTACTTATAAACAATGTCGTGGAAGCAGGTGGTCGTTTCTCTACGGGCAACTCATGCAATCACCTTTTCTTCCCCCGTATCCGGCTCAGCGTCTCTAACGAAACCCCCAGAAAGGACGCCAAGTAGGTTAATGGGATTTGTTGCACAAAGTGAGGCTGCTCCTTTAATAACTTTTCGTAGCGTTGCGTGGCATCCAATGAATGAAATTCCCATAGTCGTTGCTCCAGCCATAACGCATGGTATTCCGTGAGCAATAAATCCAGTTCAATCAATTCAACATGTTTTTTTTTGAGTTTCTGAAACGCCTCGAAGGAGGTGAGCGTAACTTCCGTATCATCGATGGCCTGAATAAATTCATGGCTCGGTTGCTGATACACATAGCTTTTCAAGGACAGCGCCAGATCTCCGGCAAAAACCAGATCAGTGATGATTTCTTTTCCTTCGGTCAGGTAATACTTGCGAACGATGCCTTTGATGATTTGAAAACCAGACCGGCAGATCTCCCCCTCGCGCAACAGATACTCCCCTTTCTTATACAATCTGGTGACAGATGCCACCTCCAATTCATGTTGAATAGATGGGCTGAGGGTTTGCACAAACGACTCAATGCGAGCCAGGTGTTCGTTCATAAACCCAAAGGTACTTATTTCACCTGTAGGCTTTAGCGATGATGTGTTTGCTCCCCGTTCGCAGTTTTCCTTAACCTGAAAACCGCCTCATCAGCATTTCAAAGGGACCGATTTTAAATCGCATTTTCCACCAGGCACTAAATGCTACAGAGCCGATAAAGTAAAGAATCGAAAAGATAAGGATAAAGAGAGGAGAGGCGGGTGGGTGCCCGGCAACACCATTTATGTACGATAGGCCCGTTAGCCATGAAAACAAGAGCATCCCAAGGGTAAGTGAAAGTATATAATGTGTAAGTGTCAACTGACCGGTGGCCATGAGCCAGTGAGCCATTTTTGTTTCTCCCCATCGTTCGCCCACCCAAAACCAGATGACCAAAAGTACACAACTAAAGCTGCCTGTGGATAACATAAACGGTAACGTTGGTGGCAAATAATCTGCGGTCAGGTATTGGGCCAGTTCCGCAGAAACACCCGGCTGATGAATCAGGTAACGAACTATTTCTGTTGTGAGGTAAACCCCCATGGCGGCTGCCATCACTTTTATTTTGGTGGCTTTGTCTTGCCAGTGGATCTTGCCGAGCCACATGCCGAATAGAAAAAAGCCCATCCACGGGAAGATGGGATTCCAGCCATTATAAAACGTATTGCGCAGAAAGCCCTCTACTGTCCAGAAGTCGGTGTACTGGAGTGTTTCAAAATTCCAGCCAGTCTCAAATGGAATGATCCCTGACAGTAAGTGCCATAGGAGAATAGCTCCGGCCATCCCAACCAAGTACCATCGCTTGGGTATAAACAGCAACCAGGCAGCTACGTGCATATAGCCGCCATAAAAATGCAGGATGTCAGCCGGCCACCACAGGAATAGGAGTAACCCAATCAAAAATAAAAACCACGACCGCTTCAAGATGATTGATCGCAGATCTCTTCTTTCAAGATCGGTGTACGACTCCCGATTGCTGAGCAGCGCGACTCCCATGCCTGCCAGCATCACAAACAAGGTGCTGGAGTTTCCATTAAACAGGTTTAAAAAGGTGTTAATCGCACCTTCGCCAGCATGTTCGCCAAAGACGATGTTGAAGTTAACAACAAACATTCCAAAGATGGCGTAGGCGCGGGCCAGGTCAAAGCCGACAATTCGTTTCTTGGTTTCCATGAGTGTATGACAATCTGGTGTAAAATTGTTAACACACGCACGCCAGAAATTTGATCTACGTCAAATTCGGATTGAGAGAAAGTACACCCTTTTCATTTCAAACGATCCAAAAACGCGTAGACTTTATCAAAGTGATTCAACGGTTCGATATGTGAGCCATTCACCACCACGTGTTGGTATGGGTGGTTAAAGTTCTTTCGCTTCAATCGCTCCACCAATTGTTCCGACATTTTTGCCGCGGGAATGATCTCATCTTCGTCAGCAGAAATGATCAAGATCGGGCCATTGATCTTTTCTACTTCAATCTCGGCCAGAGCAACCGCCTCTGTGTTTTCCAGCATGATTGAGTGCGCCTGGAACAAATCGCGCTTCAACGCTGGCCAGATGGTTTTGAACGGAGCTGGTACATACGTTACTTCCTGGTTGTTGTACATCCACGAAGAGGTATTGGCTGAAATCGTGAGAGCCGGGAAACTGACATGTGGCGTGGAAAGCGCAATCACACCTTTAAAGCACGAATATCGACTGGCCAGATTAAGCACCAGCTCTCCTCCTTTGGAACCTCCCATCAGGAAAATACGTGATGTATCGATTTGTGAAGTTCGTCTGGCGATGCTAAGAATGGTATCGGCAATGGCGTTGAGCGAAATGCGATCCAGGTAGCCGGGTGAGTTTTCCGTGTTGTAATATCCGATTGCTAACACCGCAAAGCCTTGCGCCAGTATAGAATCGCGTTTGCCTTTCAGATAATTCCGCTCCCAGTCGTTTCCACCACCGGCACCTCCGAAAGCAACGATCAATGGTTGATTGATGCTGTCGCTCAAGTATAAATGGGTATCCATTTTTCCGTGATTATCCGACAACGAGGGTGTTCGCCAACCAAGAAAGAATACGATGGTTATTAAAAACACTACGATAATGCCTGCCATTTTCATTTTCATAATTATACATTTTCTTTTTTAAGACTTGTCCCTTTTCATGACAGCGAAGAGGATTGTAGTTATTACAATCACAAACGAACCCCATCCCATGGTCCTGATCATTCCTCCCATCAGCATCGGCAAGAGAAACGTGTCTACTTTTCCGGTTTTCCAGAAAACCCATTCACTGGCAAGTTTTGTTGCGATCATCGGATTTCCAGTCTCCAGGGTGATGATGCCGTCTCCCGTTTCAGGGTTTAGGCGAACGGCCGTGTTGATCGGTGGTGTGCTTTTTCCATCGTGACCAATGATGAAATCCTTTCCGGTCGTTGTTGCGTAAAGCACTGTGCCAAGTCCCCAGATATCCACACCCATGGATTGACCATGGGGTTCCCGCATTTTCGCAAGTGTTTCCGGCTTCAGCACATTTCTGCCAATCGGTTCATTATTTTTTCCCTTCAGAAACGCCTGAAAAAATATTTCCAAATCGGCTAACGAAGTATATAAAGAAGTAGCCGCAAGGGAGGTATAGCGATAATGAGCAGCCCTACTTCCGTCACTATTATAAAATTCCGCTAACGCAACACCGGATGAATCTATCCACGTGTAGGAAGAATGCACCATGTTTAGCGGAGTAAATATGTTTTCTTTCATGTAAGAAGCAAATGATTGGTTGGTCACTTCTTCTACGAGAAGTTGCAACAGCGTATAACCACCACCAGAATATTTAAACTCACTGCCTGGTTTGATTCCTACGCGCACTTCCCCACTGGCACCCGCATCGGCATCAGCCGCTTTGGTCAGAGATTCTTCAAGCGATTGTATGGGTGAGCCCATTTCGAAACCTGAATAGCCAAGATCATCTGTCAGCCCTGCGGTATGGCTGAGCAGCCTTCGAACGGTTACTTCCTCCTGGTTAAACTCACTTGGCGGTAGTTGCCATCGCGTCAGGTATTTGCTGACCGGCACATCTAACTCCAGTTTCCCCTCCTCTACCAATTTCATTATGCCAACGGCTGAAATCCATTTACTTAAGGATGAAACCTGAAAAATAGTGTTTCTATTCACCGGTTTCCCTGATGAGTAGAATTTTTCAGATTCGATCATCCCGTCTTTCATCATGGCCATGGCAAAGTTCCCCACGAATTGTTTATTCACTTCGATGTCAACAGCTTCGAGAAAGGATGCAGACGAATTAAGCTTGGCAATCGGCTGATGAAACCAACCTTCCACCGTACTGAAAAGCACAACCCCCGCCCATAGCAGCATGAGCAAAACTGCGCCAGACACATAGCGTAAGATTCTTTTCATAGGTGTCTTCCTTATGATGCCGTACCTGCCTGTGTAGATGCGGGCCGTGACAGATACTCATATCCACGATAAAGTACCAGAATCTCTACGACTACAGTCGGAACAAACACTACATAAGAAATGAAAAATAACACTACGGTAATGAGTAAGCAGCCCATGACTATTTCTAAAATCCCCGCTATCTGCGAAAGCTCGCCCATACTATCCTGGAGCCGGATGAGAGATACCCCGAATACCATCGCTACCGCACCCATGACAACAGCCATCACCGCATACGGAATCCACAAGCTGTCGATGTCTTTCACCGAAAGAGAGCTCACATCTAAAATGCCCTTACCAATGGTAGCCATAATTAGTAAGTAGGCCGCCACCTTTAATAAGGTGTTTTCGAATAGCGAACTCAAAGCGATGAACCCTCGCGCAAAGAGCGTAAGTGAAACTACCATTACGACTGTAAGCCCGGCATAGATAGCATTCATCCGGAATCCCCAGTCACGATTTTCCGCGAACCACGCAACATCCATGGCCCCCAGAATAACTTCAGAAATAAGATAGACGGCTCCCGCCAAAACAGCTATCAGCAGCGTGTTTCGGTTCGTATTCGGCCGGGTACTTTTTTGTGTTTCCATCACTTGGTTTTGGTTGGTTGAAAATGATTCATAGCTCTCTCCAAGTGCTTCCAGTAAAATTCTTATGGTAATCATGCGAGGCATGACCTCCCCTGCCTCAATGCGTTGAATGGTGCGCACGCTTACATGACTTTTTTCCACCAGCTCTTCCTGCGTCAGGTTTTTTTCTTTGCGTAAAGCGGTCAGTTGCCTGCCTAGTTCCGGTTGTTGCATAAGCATTTTATTGAAGCACAATGTTACGCGTTTAACGGGGCAGATTGAGTCCAGAGATGCCGTTTTCGCCCGTCATTTGCCCGTCATTTGCCGAAAACGACCCGGCATTTGGGTTTTTGAATAGGATACATCAGGCGTCAAGACACCTCCAAGGTGTCAGACGCCTGTTTTTGTACCTGACCACTACTTTTCACTACATTCATCAAAATCCAATTAGAGCGAATTTGGTTGATCGGCTTGAAAATTGGAAATGGTCGTCTTTATCGCAATACCGTGGAAGGGACATGATTTGGTTGTGTAAAAAAGAAATTGCTTACAAGTATGTAGAAGTCAACTGGGAAAGATTATTAGAAGAATCGTATTCGGTAATTCCTGAGGAAAAGAAGGTTCATATTTTATGAGTTAGGCGTCTGACACCTTAGAGGTGTCTTGACGCCTAGGAGTCCGCACTACACTCAACCCTAACCCTTGGCGGGTTTTCCGCTTCTATCGCTCACGCTTCGGCAATCTATATTTCCTTATTTAGCAGTTAGATTTTTGAGTCGATGCCATTCTTTCACTCTATCGAGCTAATTGGAAAAATCCAACCTGTTTCGAAGGACGTTTTCATCAGATTTTATCTAAGAGCAGCAAAACCGTTAGCTTTACAAGCTCTGATATTTGACATTTGTAAAATGCAAAAGTTGTACCCCCAAACCGAGTTCCACGAACTCTCCTTCTACACCCTTGCCCATCCCGATCCGGTTTATTTTATCCATCAACATGCGGTAGATGCATTTGCCGCGCAAACGGCTGATGAGAATACCAAACCGATTAAACTAACCTTTGGCCTGATTGGTCTTTACCTGTTTTTAGAAAAGGGATACACAGGCAAGCAAGTACAGAACGCACATGTCCGGTTATCGCAAAACAAAAAAGTGTGGCCTTCGCTCGTGTTACCGGAAGATCGGGGTAACATCACCGTTTCTGATGTGTTGCAAGCTGAAGCAGGAACACCGCGCGACTTGATGATCAAAAAGTGGTGCCAATCTGTATGGGCAGCCTATACGAATTGGCACTTGGCTATTGCCAATCTGGCAAAGACAGAATTAGAAGCAACGGATTTATTTCTGTCCGATGGAAAGCCCTAAAAAAACCAACAAATCTCTTACCTTTCACTGTTTCTTTTCAATCCGGCAGACAAACGTATCCCCTTCTTTATGTTATGAGTACTTCTTTCCTTGTGAATCGCATATCTTTATCTCTGGCGCTGGTGGCACTCTTTTATTCAGGCAAAAGTTCTGCGCAGTCGGTTGAATACGAGCGTCAAAAGAGTTTAAAGATAGAATCTCCTTCCCCATTTGAATCCATCATTTCACAAAATGAAAAACGTGAAATGGTGTATCAGAATGAATGGGTGGTTGCCTTTGTGCCTATCCGCAAACAAGCTCCTGTGCATTTGCTGATTGTTCCGCGAAAGCGAATTTATACACTAAACGAAGTGGAAGAAGCCGATGCGGTCATCTTAAGTCACCTTCTGCTGGCGGCCAAAGAACTGGCCAGGCAGTACAACATTGACAAGACAGGATATCGGGTGGCCATCAACACCAATGAACATGCCGGCCAATCGGTATTTCATATTCACATGCACCTTTTGGGCGGAATGAAACTGGGCCCGATGGTGTCAGAGTCTTATAAAGAGTAAATGCTACGCACGTATAAAATCTATTCCTCTTTTAAAGAATCTACCGGATTCATGTTAGCCGTCTTAAATACTTTGTAGGCGATCGCAGCAAAAGAAAATACAAACATCAAGCTTGCCGATAGTATAAACGTGATGACATTGGTTGCCTGATAGTATCGCCAGATGCTTCCCATAATCAGTTTAGACTGCAAATAACCACCCAGGGATCCTGCGACTGCTGCCAGAAGAAGGATGATGACAAACTCTGTGTTAATGATGCGGGCAATGTTCCAGACAGACGCCCCCATCACTTTTCGTACACCAATCTCTTTCATCCGTTTAATAATGTTGAGGGAAAGCATGGTAAATAAACCGGTAGCGGAAAGCAGCAAGGAGAGTGCTCCCACAAAAACAAACATATAAACAATGTTGAGATTGACTTCGTCTACTTGCCGCAAGTCATCTACTAGCATACGCCCCGGGTACAGCCGATTAGGAAATATCTTGTTCCATTCTTCGCCCATAAATGCATGGATGGCTGCGACTTTGTCTGCCCGGGTGCTTACCACCAATTGTGTGTATTGATCGGGTAGCACATATCGGATCATCATCGGTTCCAATTCACGCCATAAGCCGCTGGTGTACACATCTTTCACGACTCCAATCACATAAAGTTTTACCGTATCCTGAAACAGGATTTGCTTTCCTAAGGGCTTATCCCATCCAAACATATCCACCATTTTTTGGGTGACGATGATCGACTCCTTCCGATCGGTTTCAGAATCCTTAATAAAATCTCTTCCCTCCACCAGTTTGAGTTGCATGGTCTCCAGATAGTGATCGCCCACTTCGATGATGTCAACTTCCTGTTGAGCAGACTCCCATTTGACCGGATCGTTTGCGCGGTTGGAGAAAACACCGCTTCGGGCACCCGCGATGGAAATAACTTCCGGGTTGGCTTGTACCGCATTCCGATAAGTATCAAACTGACTTTGATCGCTGACCGGTGTGATGATGGAGCCACGAACATCAAATCCCAGATCGTAGCCCCGCTGAAACCGCGCATTTTGGATAAATCCGATGGCGCTGACAATCGCAACCAACGAAGTAGCAAACTGGAATCCCAACAACATCCGGGTAAAGAAATTGGTGCCCCCCAATTCCATCTTGCCTTTTAAGATTTTCACCGGCTCAAACTTGCTGATGTAAAATGCCGGATAGCTTCCGGAAACAATTCCGGTAAATACCAGCACCCCGACTAGAAAGATCAAAAACGAAGGGTTATCCAGGTAGTTGGGTGTGAGTTGAAAATATTGCCACATCAGGTTCCATCCTTGCACCAAAAAATCAGCCAGTATAAAACCGACAGCCAGAGCCAAAAAGCAAATCAATAAAGTTTCTCCGAGGTATTGAAAAATCAGGTGCACACGCCCGCTGCCCATTACCTTCCTGATTCCAATTTCTTTTAATCTGCGTGCGGAAATAGCAATCGAAGTATTGGTCATATTGAAACAGGCAATCAATAAAATCAGAATGCCCATCACAGAAGACCCTATAACAGCCGAAATGGGAGGTGCGCCCCAGGTTCGGGTGCGAACATCTTCCGCGCGATCACGATGCGCCATCGTTGAAAACGGATCTAACGCAAACTCTTTTAAAATAAAATCGTCCCGGACTTTGTTATTGTTCTCAATAAAGGGCTGAAGCTGCTTGTATACATAACTGACTCTGCTGGCATTATTGATCTGAACAAAGAGTGTGCTTTCCGTATTCTTCCAGTCATCTTCACGGATGTTTTTATGCTCATCCTGATAGTTGTCAAAGCTCATGTAAGAGGAGCCATCCCGCTTATAAAAACTGGAGTTCATCGGAGGGTCTTTGTAAACACCCGCTACCTTTACTTCTTTAAGTTCCTGTTGATACACCTGGCTAATGGTTTTTCCAAGTGCTTCGGCACTACTTCCAAACAACCGGATGGCCACGGTCTCGCTGATCACCACACTGGTCTTATTACTTAAGCTGGCCGCTTGCCCTTCGATAAATTCAAATGTGAATAGTTTAAAAAACTCCGGATCGACATAGGTGAGGTTAGCCGGGAAAAGCTCGTCCTCTCGTTTAAAGTTTGAGTTCGAGCGAAAATACCGACTCGACTGATCGACATCGGGAATTGTTTTTCGAACGATCTCTCCCAAGGGAAAAGAGACCACACCAAAACGAGTTAGTTTGTCGTCAAACACACGGACGGAACTTACCCGATAGATCTGCTCCCGGTTTTGGTGGACGTGATTGAACGTGGTATCATACTCACGGGCAAAGTAAGCGACTATCGCGAGGGCTACCGCGATGCCCATTCCTAACACATTTACTAGAATGAAAAGCTTGTTTTTCAACATGCTCCGATAGGTAATCAGGAAGTAGTTTTTAAGCATACGCGGGAATGAGTTCGTTAAATTAAACGGCCTTTACTAAAATAAGTTATTTGCCCTTCGGGCGATTGATTAACTTTATGATCATTGATCTTTTCGCTTATGGAAACTCCTGCTCCTTTTCTGGCGTCTGTTGTGCAAGCTGCTCCGGTCTTTTTCAATAAGGCTAAAACGGTTGACAAAGTTTTACAATTGATTGCACAAGCTTCGGCAGAAAAATCATCTCTTATTCTTTTTCCGGAAGTGTTCATTCCGGGTTATCCCCGGGGATTGATCTTTGGGACTACGGTAGGGGGCCGCACCGCGGAAGGAAGAGAAATGTTTCTGCGCTATTGGGAAAATTCCATCACTGTTCCGGGACCTGAAACTCAACTCATCGCCCAGGCAGCTAAACATGCCAACGCCTATGTGGTCATTGGGGTAACGGAAAAAGATACGATCAGCGACACCCTTTATTGTTCTTTGCTGTATTTCTCTCCCCAAGGTGAATTGATCCATAAACACCGAAAGCTAAAACCAACTGCAGCCGAACGGATCATCTGGGGAGAAGGGGACGGTAGGGATTTACAAGTGCTTACCACTCCGCTGGGAAAAATTGGTGGCCTCATCTGCTGGGAAAACTACATGCCTCTGGCGAGAACTGCGTTATATCAACAAGGGATCGAGATTTATCTTGCCCCAACAGCCGATGCTCGCGGTAGCTGGCAATCTACCCTGGAACATATAGCCTGCGAAGGAAGATGTTTTGTATTGGGTTGCAATCAATATCTGACCCGCGATCATTATCCCGAAGAGTTGAGATCGCTTCTTTCCGAAGAACATCCTTCGCTCCCCAGCCGTGGTGGCAGTTGTATTGTCTCTCCATTGGGTAAACCCCTGGCCGGACCATTGTATGATCAGGAAGGTATGATCACCACTGAAATTGATCTGCGCGAAGTCATCAAGGCTAAAATGGATTTTGATGTTATTGGGCATTATGCGCGTCCGGATGTATTTGAGTTGGTGGTGAAAGGGAACCCTGAGGTGTAGCAATCCTGGCACATGCTGTGGTCTGCGGATAGTATTTCCAAATTGTATTAGTTTTGCCAGGTAATTTCTTACCATGAAATATGTTTTGTGCTTAGTAAGCACCCTTCTCTACCTGACCATTTCAAAGGCACAAGATGAAACTCTGGTTACTTATTTTGACAAAGAGTTAAAGAGTCTGCCGGATCAGGAGCGTGCGTACTTCTACCGCACAGTTAAAAGACAAGCGAATGGAATGTATGCTGTGGTCGATTATTACATGGCTAATCAGCGCCTTCGATTTACATCTGCCTGTAAGGAAAAGCATCGGTCAAACATATTCGAAGGGTCCACGGTTTGGTATTACGAAAATGGAAACATCAAGAAACAGGCCCATTATCAAAATGGAAAAGAGACCGGGCTCGCCAAGTCTTTTTACGAAGATGGTAGCCCAAAATCCATTACCCTGACAGGAGAGAAAGGATTGCGTTATG
Organism: uncultured Ohtaekwangia sp.; assembly: GCA_964439205.1. Classification (GTDB taxonomy): domain Bacteria; phylum Bacteroidota; class Bacteroidia; order Cytophagales; family Cyclobacteriaceae; genus ELB16-189. The sequence continues at coordinate 119,026 of CAYTNM010000008.1, read as the reverse complement.
GGCAACACTGGACTTTACAAGGGCAACCTTTGTTATCTCGTGGAACGGGCTTTATTCGAGTAGAAGATGAAAAAGATCAACCAAGTCAACATCATTTTATTGTCAAAGATTCCGTGATCATTACTTCGTATGTCGTGAAGAGCTCAACTCAGGATACCGTTTATACTACCGTAGATGAAATAGCTACCTATAAAGGGGGCATGAACGTTTTTTACAGAAATATTTCAAATTCAATAGTCTATCCGGATATCGCTATTGATTCTGGTGTGGAGGGAACAGTATTCATCGAATTTTCGGTAGATTCTATGGGGAATCCTGGTGATGCCAGGGTCGTTCAGGGCATTGGCAGCGGATGCGACCAGGCCGCCCTACTGGCCTTTTCCAAACAAAAAGAATGGATTCCGGGCAAAGTCAATGGTCAGGCGGTGAAACAACGGATGGTATTGCCCATCTCCTTTCGGTTATCAGAGGATTAGCCTGTTCGTCACTTGGATACATCTCCTGACTCCAGTCCAATGACAACGGATTCACCTTTTACGTGTTTATCCAAAAAGGAAACTGTTTTGCGAAGGATACTTTCCAGTTGAGCCGGTTGCCCAAAAGCCCCTGGAGCTACGGCTTGACTGTTATAGGTAAAATGATTTCCCTGAGGAACTAAAAATCCGTAGCTGGGGCTCGGAGAAAACGTAAACGCATAGGCTGCATAAACATTTCCACGGTTTGCATCTAACGCCTCATCCAATTCTTGTCCTCCGTAAAAGTAGGCCGTGGGAAAATCAATGGCTTCAAAAAAAGGACGTTCAAAGTAACGTTGCCCTTGAAACAGCCAATTGAGTTCGCCCATGGAATACAAAACCATGGCTGTCGGGCGTGGTCCTTCTGCCATCGCTTTCATGACAGTCCAGCCGCCCATCGAATGACCCGCATAAACAATTTTAGAAGGATTGATATTCCATTCCGGTTGTTGTTTCATATAAGAGATCACCTCCTGAATTTCAGCAATCCGATATTGATAGGCGAGTCCTTCTCCAAACGGATTATTTTCGAGGTATTCCAACGCATCCTGAATGGTTCCATTCGCTTGTCCCTGGATTCGCACCGTTAACACGGCATCGGTATGATCGGGGGCAACGATTACATATCCTTCCCGCGCTAAGCCCTCACAAATCTCCGCAGAACCAATCCCTCCTCCCGAAAATCCATGTGAAAAAATGAGCAACGGCCATGATCCGCTGGCTACCGGTGCATTTAAAGTCACGCTTCCGGTCAATGCTAATCCGCTGGATGCGGTGTTATATACATGGGACTCCTCCATCTGATGGGTTGGGTACCAAACGGCTCCCTTTAGCACAGAATTTCCAAAGGGTATATCGAGTGTTCTAAAGCCGGCTTCCCACACTACGGGTTCATCAGCCGCCTCCTCACATGAATACAAGATAAGGCAACACCCAAAAATGATTCGAATGACATTGATCTTGCCCATCGCTTTGCTTCGCCTGAAGTCTGATACCCTCATTGCCCCGGCCGATACTTTTTTTCTGCGTTCTTCTCTACATCTTCTACATAAAAGAGTACCTCCTTAAACTTACCGGTAGCGTACATTTTCCCCTGATCAAAAAAATGGGGAGAGGAAGGATTTCCGCTATTGCCACCCGCCAATAATGATTGCGCCCGTATCCGGTCGCCAAACTCCACAGCACACACAAAACTATTACCGCTCACACCGTAACGTTTACGAGTATTTGGATAGATTCGGCTGTCGTACGATGGCAACATTCCCCACGAGGAAGAGGCAAAAGGTACCGGATAACTAAATTGATGATCATCATACGTTTGATCCATATTGTTACTCAATCGCTGAAAGCGGTTGATACTTCCCCAGGTCATTCCCCAGGTTCCATGATTTTTTTGAAGTTCCCGAACGGCCTGATAGAACGGTAGCAAAAGTTCTTCGGGTTTAGCCATGGTGACAAACCTTCTGGTAGCCTGAACCTGATCCTCTTCACTTTCTTCAATGTATACTTTGCGCAAGGTAGAAGAAAGCTTTTGCGCCCATTCGATCGCCAGTGTTGTGGCTACAGAGTTTTCATCCGAGTAGTAGTTCCAGCTTCTGATCACTCCCATGGGTTCATTTAAAATCCGCTTTAAACTATCGCTGATGAGAAGTGCGTCATAAGACTGGAGCAGGGGTGGTATCAGCACTTCAAATGCCGCCAGATACCGATCATAGCCTGCCGCAATGGTACTTTCAATAGTGTATTTATTTTCGCGGGTGAGCACGCGCGCGGCATTTACCCCTCTGAAGTTTTCTCCATCCGGTGCCATATAGGTCGGAAAGTTTTCCTTCTTCGGACTGCTGATTCCGGAGACCGTGAAGGGGGTCGAATTACAATTCTGGATCCAACCGGACGAAGGATTTATCACGTGTACGGTCTCACTTACCGGATGTAATCCTTTCCATTCCGTTGCCTGAATCGTACCATCCACCGGTTTGCTCCAGTCAAACTGGCGATCGCGCAAGGGCACAAAGTTTCCATGCCAATAAGCGATGTTACCAAACTTATCGGCATAAACGGTATTGTTGGAGGCATTGCTCCGATAATCCATCGTCTTTTGAAAATCGGCTAGTCCTTTTGATTTGGTACGCAGCCAGCTTTGATACAATCCGTTAAGCGAACGATTCACTGCTTTTACCGTCAGGTAGGTCCCGTCCTTCAAAGCCATGACCGGTCCGTGATGGGTGGCATAGGTGGTAAACTTTTTAGCAGAACCATCTTTTATCCTGACGGTAACGGTTTTTTCAGTCACTGGCTTTTGCTTCCCCTGATATTGATACATCAGTTTCCCCTTGACTCGTGTCATTTTTTCGCGATACACATCCGCTACATCCACATGGCAGGAAGTGTGCATCCACCCGCAGTATTCGTTGAATCCCTGATAGATAAAAAACTGTCCCCAGGTCACAGCTCCATAGGCATTCAATCCTTCCTCACTAACCATGTGTACTTCCGGGCGAAAGTAAAAAGTTACATGCGGGTTGATGTAGAGAATGGATTTGCCGGAGGAAGTCTTTGAAGGTGCCAGGGCAAACCCATTGGACCCAGAAGTATGCTCGTCAAACAACGAGTGGGTATGTTTCGCGATGGGATAGGCGGCACCCGTATAGAATGATTTGAGGTCTTCTTCCGTTACGTCAGCAGTATTGATGGCTCCGATACTTCCGTCTGTCCACAGCAATGGGAACCATGGTTCAAATTTGTTAATTAAGAGGGGCTTTTTTTCAGGATGTTTATATAAATAGAAGTTAATGCCGTCTGCAAAGGCTACCAAAAGTTTTTTAAGCCAGGGTGGGCTTTTTACATAATCCGCATAGGCATCGGCTGAGTCCAACACCAAACGGGTATACAAATCGCTATACAATTCCCTTTCGCCATACACTTCGGCTTTGCGTCCCAGCTTTTCAATGTAGTTCATCTCCACCCGTGAAAAGTCATCTTCGCATTGAGCATACATCAACCCGAAGACTGCATCAGCATCTGTTTTCCCATAGATGTGTGGGATCCCCCAACCATCGCGAATGATGGTAACGCGGGAAGCTTGCTGTTGCCAGCGGGATAATTCTGAAGGCTGACTATTGCCAAGCAAGGGAATTAAAAAAATGAATGTCAGGAGGATGTTTTTCATAATAGATGGCAGGCTGGAGTCGAAATATAAGAAAGTGTGATGTCAACTCTCCGATCCATCTGACAAATGGTAAGAATGTATTTTTACGTTTTGATGGATTTCCATGGCCACTTATTTTAACATTGTCCGACCATTAACGCTCAGTGGTCATGAATTAGACCACCTTCTGGCGCTCGGCTGGTATCGGATGCACCAAATGATTTTTACTACTTCTCATCTGGATGCGGATCAGCTCCACCCGGTCCATTGGCTAAGATTTGAGGTTCCCCTTCTTCCGTTGGTGCGTTCCCATCGGAAGATTCTCATTCGAAATCGGACATTCGAAATCATGGTCGAGGACGTTCAACATATTCGACCAGAATACAGCCTTTTGCATCAACGCTATTTTGATTCTATTACGTTTGATGGCGCCCCCAGCATTCAAAACTGTTTGTTCGGAGATGACCTGCCTGGCCAGAGTATTTATCAAACCAAATGTATTTCTGTATGGGATGGTGAGAAAGTAATCGCTGTGGGGTATTTTGATGTGGGCGAAAATTCAGCAGCTTCCATTTTACATTTTTATGATCCTGCCTACAGTCGCTATAGTTTAGGCAAATACCTGATCCTGCTCACCCTGGAGTACTTGAAAAAACAAGGCTATCGGTATTATTATCCGGGGTATGTCATTGAAACACTCCCTAAGATGGACTACAAACTGTTTCTGGGGAGGCAGGAGGCATGGTATTTTGATGCGGACACAACAACCTGGCTACCCTTTCAGGCAGGCATCATTAATCATCGGTATGGGTAACTATTTCTTAATCCTAAACTCTTTGGTCCGATAGAAACTAACGTTTCAATTTTATCGTTGGTATATTTCCGACATGCAACACCGGTTTTCTATTGTTGTTTTGCTTTTCATGCTTCTGGGAACCTCAGGCTATGCACAGCGGGTAGGTATCGCTCTGAGTGGTGGGGCTGCTAAAGGAATCGCTCACATCGGAGTGTTGAAAGCCCTCGAAGAGAATGAAATCCCTATCGACTATATAGCTGGCACCAGCATGGGGGGTATTGTGGGCGGTTGCTATGCCGCAGGCATGAGTCCGGCTCAGATTGAAGACATCGTTCTTTCCAAGGAGTTTTTAGGGTGGGTCAATGGTCAGATTGAGTTTGGTCAAAGCTATTATTATTTTCAGAACGATCCGGATGCTTCGTTTCTCCGGCTCAATCTCTCTCTTGACTCTAGCCGCGCTGTTTTATTTAATAACAGCATCGCGAATGACCTCTCCCTTAACTTTGCGTTGGCCGAAAAAATGGCTCAGCCTGCCGGTATTGCCCGTAATAATTTCGACAGTCTGTTTATTCCCCTGCGGGTGGTGGCGGCTGATGTTTTTACGCAAACACAAGTGGTTCTGAAGGAGGGTTCATTGAGTGATGCCATGCGGGCCACCCAAACCGTTCCTTTTTTCTATAACCCGATTCGGGTCAATGGAAAATATCTGTTTGACGGAGGCGTCTATAACAATTTTCCGGTGGATGTCATTCAGCAGGATTTCAATCCTGAGGTAGTCATCGGTTGTAATGTGTCCTCGAAAGTGTACGAAGAGTATCCTTATGGAGAAGATGAAAAGCTGATTTCACGCTCCTTGTTATACATGCTCCTGGACAAATCCGATCCCGCCAAGGTGCCGGCCAGCGGCATTTACATTCAGCCCAATATTACCAACTATACCGCGTTTGATTTTGCCAAGGCCAAGGCACTCATTGATAGCGGATATGCGCAAACCATTCGGCAGATGCCGGAAATAAAATCAAAGATTAATCGAAGAATCAGTTGCGAGGCCGTAGCCGATCAGCGCAATCAGTTCAATAGCCGCACGGCTCCTTTACTGGTAGATCAGATCCGATTCGAAAATTTTAACAGCCGCCAACAGCGCTATTTGAATCGCTTTTTTAAACAAGGCAAGCGTCCACTTTACTTCAGCGACATCAAAGAAGGTTACTATCGTTTGGTTTCTGAAGATTATTTTAACAACGTCTATCCCGGATTCCGGTTTAACGAATCTACCCAGCGATTCGACTTTCTTTTGTCACGCAGACCCCCCAACAATTTTCAAGTAGACTTTGGAGGGGTCATTGCCACACGCAGCATTAGTCATATCTATCTGGGGGCCAATTATTATTATTTTAACCGTGCTCTTACCCATGCCAACATTAATTTTTATGCCGGCAATTTCTATAAAGCCGTTCAACTAAAAGCACGCATTGATATCCCGCGCCTGGGTCTGTTTTATGTTGAACCCGATGCCTCCTTTAACGTTTGGGATTTTTCGGAAGGGAAGGATGTGGTCTTTAAAAATTTTCGCCCTACGGTATTGGAACGCACTGATCGAAAGGTAGGCGCCACCGTGGCATGGTCTGTCGGAAATCAGTATAAAGCTGCCTTGCATGGAGCATATGTTAATAATGCTGACAGATACTTTAGTTCCTCTGCCTTTTCATCCAGGGATACACTGGACGCTCTTCGTCTGAAGGGTTTCCGAGGAGGCGTTTCTTTATCAACCAACACCCTTAACCGCAAGCAATATGCCAATCAGGGCCGTTCCTATCGGCTTCAGGCCGACTGGTTTGACCTGACAGAAACGTTTGAAGCCGGCAACACTTCCACTGAGATGGATACCAGGAGAAATTTACCCGGGTGGGTTCGTGCTAAGGTATCGTTGGAACAATATTTTAGAAAAGGGATCTACAGTTCGGGGTACCTTCTGGAGGGCGTATTATCCAACCAGCCATTATTGGTGAATTATCAGGGTACGATCATCAACGCCCCGGCCTTTCAGCCCCTGCAGGACAGCCGCACCTTACTCCTTGAAAATTTCAGAGCCTACAACTATGTGGCAGGCGGGTGGCGAAATGTTTTTACGCTTCGTAAAAGTCTGGATTTCCGACTTGAGGGTTATGTGTTTAAACCCTTTCAAACCATTAGCCGCCAGAGTAATCAACAGGCTGTTTTAGACAACGAGCTGACCGATTTGTATTTCGCAGCCACAACCGGGTTGGTTTTGCATACCACCGTAGGGCCGGTAAGCCTGAGTTTTAATTATTATGATGACGACCAGACCCAATGGGGGGTTCTCTTGCATGTAGGCTTCCTCCTTTTTAACAAGTCTTCCTTCGATTAACCAACCTCGCCAATTCAGGTGATTCCGTCCAAATCTTACATCCTTGGATGTAATTATTTCCCGGTTTTTGATTTTTTAGCTATGTTTAACCTTTAAAACCTATCCCTATATCTGATTTCTACATGAAGCGATCTCTACTTCTCGTTCTGACAGCACTTTTGTGTGTTTCCGTCCAGGCTCAACAGGTGCAATGGGCCTCTAAGGTCCTGAATTATTCCTCCCAGCTAACCCCAGCACAGTATTCTGCCGAACAAGTACTCGGAAAACCAAATGTCTTACCGGCAGGTGGCCAAAATCCAAATGCCTGGACGCCCGATAAACCCAAAAGAAGCGAATATTTGAAGGTTGGATTTGCCAACCCCATCCAAATCCAACAAATCGCAATCGCTGAATCGCACAATCCAGGGGCCTTATTTAAGGTTTATGTTTACGATGAGGCTGGCAAAGAATATCTGATCAACACGTTTAATCCTACCCCGGTACCCCTGCAAGGCAGGATGCTCAATGTTTTTGTTGATAAGACCAGCTACAAAGTAGCTGCTGTTAAACTTGAATTTGACGGTAAAGCGATGCCCGATTATTTCTCTATTGATGCGATCGGGATTTCAGATGTACACATCCCTGTGATTGCGGACATTTCGATTCCCGAACTGCTGGCCAAAGGGTTAATTATTGAAAAGCTGGATGAAAATGTCAACAGCGCCACCAGTGAATTAAATCCGCTACTATCTCCGGATGGGAAAACGCTTTACTTCAGTCGGAAAAATCATCCGGAAAATGTAGGTGGGGTTAACGATAAAGAGGATATCTGGTTTTCCGAACTGGGGCTGGATGGCAAGTGGAGTCTGGCCAAAAATATGGGGCCTCAGTTTAATAATCAGCATCCCAACTTTGTCAATGCTGTCAGTTCTGCTACTCCGGATGGTAAATCGGTCGTATTGATATTAGGGAACCGTTATCTGGATAACGGTAAAATGCTGGCAGGTATCTCCACCAGCTCTAACATCGGTGGCAAGTGGAGCGATCCGCAACCGGTGAATATCGAAAATGATTATAACTTTAATGAAAAGGCCAATTACTTTCTGGCCAATACCCGCAAGACGTTGCTGATGTCCGTAGAACGGGAAGATTCACGTGGTTCACGCGACATCTATGTAAGTTTCCAAAAAAATGATAGCTCCTGGACACAGCCTTTGAATCTTGGGGCTACGATCAATACCGCGGGGGAAGAATCAAGTCCTTTTCTCGCCTCTGACGATAAGACGTTGTACTTCGCTTCCAACGGATTTAGTGGTTTTGGGGGCAGCGATATCTACATGAGCCGCAGACTGGATGATACCTGGACCAATTGGTCTGCGCCTGAAAATCTCGGATCCGAAATCAATTCAAAACTGGATGATTCTTTCTTTAACATCCCCTCCACCAGTGACTATGCCTACTACTCCCGCAACACCGACCCGGACAATGCCGATATCTATCGGGTTAAGCTTCCTTTGATGCGTACCCCAGAGCCGATCATTGTTGTGAAAGGTAAGTTAATAGATGCCACCACCGGCAAGCCAATTGGCGCCAAGATCATTTATGAACGTTTGTCTGATGGAAAAGAAGTGGGGGTTGCTAATTCAAATCCGGAAACTGGAGAATATGAAATTCATTTACCGGGTGGTCAACTCTATGGTTTCCGGGCAGAAGCCAAAGATCACCTGACCGAAAATCAAAATCTTGACTTGAAGAATTTTGATAAAGACCAAACCTTGAATAAAGACATTACCCTGGCACCGATCGGAGTCACTCCGATCGCGGATAATGCCAAGATTACCCTTAACAATATTTTCTTTGACTTTGACAAGACTGTCTTGAAATCGGAGTCCTACCCTGAATTGGACCGGATTGTTAAGTTGATGAATGAACGGGCAGCCATGCAGGTAGAGATTAGTGGCCATGCAGATGCCGTGGGAGATGAAAATTACAATTTAACACTCTCGAAACGGAGGGCACAATCTGTCACCAACTATATTACTTCGCAGGGAATTGCCAAGGATCGGATTACTGTTACTTATTTTGGCGAAACCAAGCCTTTGGAGAGTAACGCTACGGCAGCCGGGCGGAAGAAGAACAGAAGAGTTGAGTTTATTATTTTAAAAATTCAATAGGCCATGAGACGCTTTGTATGGATCGGATGGTTGATGGTTAGTCTGTTTACCAACACCATCGCCCAAACAAATGACACCTTAATCTATGCCGTGGGCAACATTACCAATGCGGCTACCAAAGAAGCCGTGGTGGCAAAAATCTCTTATCAAAGTTTGCCGTATGGAAGCCGTGTTGGGTTTATCAGTGGAAGTTCTTTTTCTTTTCCATTGTTTGACAATGAAAAATATTCGATTACCATTGAAGCTCCGGGGTTTGCCGTAGCCAAATACATGCTTGATCCTGCCGAAGCCAATCCTGAACGCAGAGTCAAACGAGATGTGGAATTAGGGCTGCCTGCTACAGCTGCTCACAACGCAGAAACGGTTCATACGGTTGGAAAGGTAATGCGCTTGGATAACCTGATTTTTGGTGTCGGAAATGCAAAAATTACCCCTGAGTCTTTTCCGGAACTAAATGAGGTGGCCGTCATGCTTCACAACAACCCTAAAATGATCATCCAGTTAGAAGGTCATACCGATGTAAAAGGGGATCCCAAACTAAACATGAAACTCTCGCAAGACCGTGTGACGGCTGTTAAAGACTATTTGATTGCGAAAGGAGTCGCGAAAAATAAAGTGCGTACCAAAGCCTACGGAGGCACACGTCCCATATCGCGCGAAAACACAGAAGACTCCCATAAACTCAATCGAAGAGTAGAGGTTCGTATTTTGGAAAATTAAAGACATCTATCTATTCACCATTCAAAAGCCAATCTTTCGGGGTTGGCTTTTTTCGTTGTTTGTTGTTCCAATAAAGCAGACTTCACACGCAGCGTGGCAATTTTTCTATCTTTGTTCCATGAGTAGCACAGTACGGCAACAAAAGGTGGCCCGTATGATTCAAAAAGAGATCAGCGGAATTTTTCAACGCGACCGAAAAGGGATTGTTGGACATTCGTTTATCAGTATCGTAGACGTACGCATGAGTCCTGATTTGTCTGTTGCCAAAATTTATCTGGGGCTTACGCTTTCAAAAGACAAAGAAGGTGTATTAGCTAATTTGAACACTCGCAAAAGTGAAATCCGCAAAGAGCTGGGTGATATCATCCGCAAACAAGTGCGTATCATTCCCGAATTGATATTTATCATCGATGAGGTAGAGGAGGGTGCGCAACGAATCGAAGAGATTATTAAGAACCTGCACATTCCTCCGCCCGTTGCTGAAAATTGAGTCGCGTGTGAGCTTCCCGTGGTTTATTGCGAAGCGTTATTTCTTATCCGGTCGGAAGAAAAACTTTATTAACCTCATTTCCATTATTTCCATGGCCGCCTTGGCCATTGCCACTGCTGCGCTCATCATTGTGCTTTCCGTTTTTAATGGGCTTGAATCTTTATTACGATCGCTGAATAACAGCTTTGACCCAGAATTGAAAGTCATGGCTGTCAAGGGAAAGTCTTTTTTGGTAACAGACTCTCTGATACAACGCATTCAAACTCTTGACGGAGTGAAAATCGTCACAGAAGTGATTGAAGACTATGCATATGTTCGCTACCGGGAAGCGGATATGGTGGCGACCATCAAAGGGGTCAGTCAGAATTTCATCGATCAACACCGAATGGACGAAGCCCTCACCCAGGGCACATTGGTACTCCTCCGGGACAGCACGGAATATGCCGTTATCGGTCAGGGAGTTCAATATACATTGTCTCTGCCCTTGGCCGACACATTTAATCCGCTTCAGGTTTTTTACATCAAAAACACTTCCGGTACAGCAGCTTTACCAACCGATCTATATTACCAGCAAAATCTACAGGTGAGCGGAGTGTTTTCCATTGAAAAAAATATTGATGAGAATTACATCGTCTTGCCACTGCGATTTGCTCAGCGGTTACTAAATTATGGAAGCAAACGCACTTCGCTGGAGATACAAACCACCGGGCGCACCAAGGAGGTTCAACAAGCTGTTCAACGTTTATTGGGAGAAGGATTTCAAGTGCTGACCAATGAACAACAACACAAAGATCTTTATCGGTTATTAAAGTTTGAAAAACTCTTTACGTTTCTTGCCTTTGTTCTGCTGGTTTTTATTGCCGCTATCAACGTTTTCTTTTCCTTGATGATGCTGGTGATTGATAAGAAACGAGACTTGACAATCCTGACAGCGCTGGGGGCCCGTGATCTTACTTTACGCACGGTTTTTCTTTATGAGGGGGTGTTGATTGCCTGCCTGGGAGTCGGGTCTGGTTTATTATTAGGAGCATTTATTTGCTGGCTTCAACAAACCTTTGGCCTGGTGGGCATGGGGATGGCCAACGCCATTGTCAATGACTATCCGGTGACGATGCAGGCTTCCGATTTCCTGATAACTGCCATCACGCTCATCCTTATTGCCTCGGCCATGGCCATCTATCCTGCCCGCATGGCCACGCGCAGCTATCAGGCTGATACCCTCTAGATGTACCAATCATGTAATGATTTGGCATAAAAAGCATGGTTTTTAGATGGATATCTCGCTACTTTGCGATTCTGCTTTTTTCAAAATCATGATTTGTTGCCGCTGAAAGGCTTCTTTTGAAAAGAAGATGATGAAAAGCAGAAGATACATTCCCGATGAAAGTTTCAGCTGCTCAGCCTTTTCAGATCATTTACTCTTTGTACCAACATGAGTATCTGGGCTATTTGTTTGAATCGTTCATCGTTCACCTGGATGAGAAAGGTAAGTTAACCTACCAGCATCAGAACATTTCTTCCAAAAATGCCCGTGAATTTTCCAAAGGGCTGGATACACGTGATTTTGAACTCATTGACCTGATGGACAAGATGAGTCAGGATGTGATCCTTAAAAAATTCAGCACCAAGGTGATGAAGCCCAATGAGTTTTTTGCCAAAACGTATGATAAGCAAAAAGGAAACGAACTGATTCAGGAAGAAATTGAACGATACCTGGAAACCAAACGCAGCGAAATATTGGAAAAGCTCAAAGGCAAAATGCTCTTTGAGATGGGAAATGATGGTGAACCCACCTGGAAAAAGGTAGACGTGCTGGATAAGCGAACCCAAATACTCTTTCATTTTCGCAAAACAGATGAAAGCACGATTTATTACCCCACCCTTAGCTATGATGGAAAAAAGATAGACTTACCCCATGCAGCTGCTTACCTCATCTGCAAAACACCCGCCTGGATGGTATACAATGGCAAGCTTTACGGGTTTGAAAAATATGTGGATGGACGAAAACTGTTACCCTTTCTGAGCAAAAAGAATGTGGTGATTCCAAAAAATCTGGAAGAAACCTACTACAATCGCTTTATTGCCCCGTTGATTGCCTCCTTTGATGATGTAGAAGTGGAAGGATTTGAGATCGTGCGAAACGAGTATGATCCCCATCCGTTACTCACGCTTTCCGAATTACAGACCACGGCCAGTAGCAGTGACGCCTTGTCTCTTTTTGAGGAGGCGCCTAAAGAAAAGACAGATGATGAGACCGGAAAAATTTTCTTTGACCTTTCTTTTAAATATGGGAAGCATCGGTTTCGGGGAGAAGCGTTTGGTTCGGTCAGCGTTTCGCTGGAGCAAAAAGATCAGGGGTATGTTTTTCATCGCGTCAAGCGTCAAATCGAAACAGAAAAAAAATACGCACAAACAATCATCAAACTAGGGTTGCCGCTCAAGGGCTTTCGGGTGGCCGTGGATAAGGCGCAAGCGTTTTCATGGCTGAATGAAAACCGAGTCAACCTGCTCAATCTTGGATTTGAGGTGAGTCAACCGGAAAACCGTGATAAAAAATATTTTGTCGGGAAGGCCGTTATCGAATTAGAGGTCAAGGAAAATATTGATTGGTTTGACATTCATGCCAAAATCCGTTTTGGTGAATATGAGATCAGTTTTAAGGAACTTCGAAAGCTTATTTTAAAAAAGAAGGTAGAGTTTAAACTTCCCAACGGGGAAATTGCCATCATCCCAGAGGCCTGGCTGGTAAAGTACGGTGATTTGTTTGCCATGAGCGAAACGCAGGGAACGGCCGAGAAGCCCGTTCTGAAAAAATATCACCTGAATCTGTTGATGGAATTGCAAGAAGGAAATCTTGCTAAAATCCACATGAGTGAGCGTTTGCGTCAGCTGCGCACCTTTACCGGCATCAAGGATTACCCGCTGCCACTCACATTTAACGGTTCGCTCCGTCCCTATCAAAAAGCCGGATATAACTGGCTTCGGTTTCTAAATGAGTTTCATTTGGGTGGTTGTTTAGCCGATGACATGGGTCTTGGTAAAACCGTACAAACCCTGGCGTTACTTCAGTCGGAGAAAGAAAAAGGGAATGTCGGTACAAGCCTTTTGGTGATGCCCACCTCGCTGATCTATAATTGGGAGATGGAAGCGACCAAGTTTACTCCACAGCTAAAAATACTGGTGTATACAGGCACGCAACGGATCAAGGATGTCAGCCGGTTTGCCAAGTATGATGTTATTCTTACCTCCTATGGAATTGCCCGCTTAGACGTGGAGTTATTGTCACAATTCCGCTTTAATTACATCATTCTGGATGAATCACAGGTAATTAAAAATCCGGCCTCTAACATTGCCAAGGCGGTGATGCAATTACAATCGCGATACCGCCTGACGCTAACCGGCACTCCGCTGGAAAACACGACACTGGATCTGTGGTCTCAAATGACGTTTATCAACCCGGGATTGCTGGGAACTCAAACATTTTTCAAAAATGAATATCAGATTCCCATTGAAAAGAAAGCGGATGAAGTAAAAACCAAAAAGCTGAATTCCATCATCAAACCCTTTGTTTTGCGAAGGCTAAAATCGCAGGTGGCTACTGAACTGCCGGAAAAAGTAGAGAACATCTACTATACTCATATGACCACCGAACAGGAACAAAAATATGAAGAGGCCAAGGCCTATTACCGCGATAAGATTCTTAACCTCATCGATAAAGAAGGGATCGGTCAATCTCGCTTTACCATATTGGAAGGTCTGACAAAACTCCGCCAGTTATCTAACCATCCGCGAATGGTGGATGCGACTTATGAAGGAAGTTCCGGTAAGCTGGATGATGTTTCGCATATGATTGACAACGCGCTCTTTGAAGGTCACAAACTTCTCGTCTTTAGTCAGTTTGTGAAACACCTGGATCTGATCAAGCAGTTGTTAAAAGACAAAAAAATACCTTTTGCCTACTTAGATGGATCAAGCACCGACAGACGCGAACAGGTAGAAAAGTTTAACAAAAGCGAAAACATTCGTGTGTTCCTGATATCGATAAAAGCGGGAGGTTTAGGATTAAACCTGACCGAAGCGGACTACGTGTTTATCATGGACCCGTGGTGGAATCCGGCTGTCGAAGCACAAGCTACGGACCGGGCGCACCGCATCGGCCAGAAAAAGAGGGTGTTTACCTACAAGTTTATCACGCGAAACTCCGTAGAAGAAAAAATACTTTCCTTACAAAAGCATAAGTTAAAACTCTCCGAAAGCCTGATTCAAAACGAAGAGAATGTCATTAAATCATTGACGCGGGAAGACATCGAAATGTTGATGGCCTGATCTTTTTAGTCTCCCATTTGATCTTTCGTCTTCTTCCATCGCTTATGTGACCAAAGCCAATCGGATGGATGCTGTCGGATAAGTCTTTCTGTCTCGCGAACGTAAGCCTCTACCATTTCATAACTCTCTTTTTCATAGGGAGGCATGGCCAAAGGAATTAGCTCAATGGTGTAATAACCTCGTTTGAGTTTACGGATGGCTGTATAGTAAACCGGGGCTTGCATCAGGGTGGCCAGTTGACTGATCCCTTGAAAGAAAGCGGTCTCCTGATTTAAAAATACCGTCCAAAATCGTTTATCATAATGGGCGCTGGGAAATTGATCTGCTACAATGGCCGTACTTCTCACAATATTCCTGCGTCTGATTGCCTCTCTTGCTACGTTTCTCCGCTGAATGGCATGAGCTCCAAAACGAGTCCTGCACGCCAGTGAAAATTGATTAAACCCCTTGTTGTTTTGTTCCTGATAGACAAAGTCAATGGACATGGGTAAATAAAAAGACCCAGCGGCCAATAACCACTCCCAATTAAACTGATGAGAAGCCAGGAGCAGCACGGACTGATTTGAATCGGCATGTTTTTGTAAAATATCGGGATTCTCATAGACCATCCGAAGCTTCAAATCCTCTTTCGATATCGTCAACAGTTTCAACGTTTCCACTCCGTAATCGCAAAGGCTCTTGTAAAACTTCTTGGTGATGACCTCGATTTCTGACTTCGTTTTCTCCGGAAAGGATCGCCTCAGGTTTTCAATTACTACCTTTCTCCGATACCTGACCACGTAGTAGGAGACCAGAAACAAAAAATCACTTACCCGGTAAAGAATCCAGAATGGCAAATAGGATAGCAGACGGAGTAAGAACATGGATGACAAAATTAGCTGATGTTTTGCTTACTTTTGAATTTAAAGATATGAATCGCTTGTTGCTTTTGATCTCCGTAGTCTGGTTGAGTTCCGGTTGTGAATCGTCTTCCGGTTGCTGTGACCAACCTTCCACCCCCCGGATCGCCACAAGCCTTGGAATCATTGGCAGCGTTGAAGATGTGGAAACCACCACACAAACAGGATTTCTTTTAATGGGAGGCAGTACCGATGTCGATGCGGCTTTTCAATGGATGATTGAGGCCAGTGGGGGAGGCGATTTTGTGATTCTCCGAGCATCCGGTTCTACCAGCTATCATGAATACATTTTCGGCTTGGGGAGGATTAACTCTGTGGAGACGTTGCTAATCGACTCCCGTAGTAAAGCGGAGCTAAAAGAAACCGGAGATCGCATCCGCCAGGCCGAAGCGGTATTTATTGCCGGTGGCGATCAAAGTAACTATGTGAATTTCTGGAGCCAGTCAGAGGTGTCTGCCGCTTTGAAATATCTGATTGATGTAAAGAAAGTGCCGATCGGGGGAACCAGCGCGGGTTGTGCGATATTGAGTGAATTCATATTTGATGCTAAAAATGGTACCGTGACATCCGCGGAGGCATTGGCGAATCCTTATACATCCCTGGTTAGTTTATCGCGGAGTTTTATCCAGATACCTCTTTTGCAAAACATCCTTGCCGACCAGCATTACACACAACGGGAACGAGAGGGAAGACACGTGGCCTTTTTGGCTCGTTTACAAAAAGATTTTGGTGTTGCGGCTCCGAAAGGAATAGGTGTAGATGAAAAAACAGCCCTCTGTATACTTGCGAATGGCGATATGCGTGTATTTGGGGTCAACTATGTTCACTTTTTACAATCGGCTGGCAGCCCCGAAGTATGCGAACCCGGCCAAAAACTGAGTTGGAGTAACCAGCAGCATGCCATTCAGGTAAATTCCATTCGTGGTTCCGTGAGCGGTACTCCCGCCTTTAACATTGCATCGTGGCCCACCACGGCCGATGGTTACTGGTCTGTAGTCAACGGTGTACTAAACAAGTAATCCCATGAACGTTTTGGTAGGGCCATTCTTCGAGTCAAGGAATAATCTAACGACTTGTTTTTTTCATTTAATAAAAGGATCAGGTGAGAGATAAAGTTGTCATCATTACCGGAGGTTCCTCCGGCATTGGGTTTGCGCTGGCACAGAAATTTGGTCAGGAAGGATCTAAAATTGTTATCACCGGACGCAATTCTATGGAATTGGAAAATGCCGTGAATCTGCTTCGGTCCAGGTCAATTGAAGTCATAGGCGTACGGGCTGATGTCAGTGTGGAGTCGGACAATCAACACATGGCGAAAGAGGCCATCCGTGCCTATGGAAGAATTGATGTTCTGATTAACAATGCAGGAATTACCATGCGGGCTTTGTTTAGTGAGGTGGATCTGTCCGTAGTAAAAAAAGTGATGGACATCAACTTCTATGGAGTATTGTACGCCACCCGATACTGTTTACCGGAGATCACTAAAAGACGAGGACACATTGTTGGCATTTCATCTATTGCCGGATACCGCGGACTGCCTGGGCGCACTGGCTATTCTGCATCTAAGTTTGCCCTTAATGGCTTCCTGGAAGTGTTGCGCACGGAATTGTTAAAAAGCGGAGTGCACGTGCTGACGGCATCGCCCGGGTTTACGGCTTCTAATATTCGTAAACGGGCGCTTTCGCGGGATGGCTCCGCCCAGGGAGAATCCCCCCGAGATGAAGGTGAAATGATGAGTGCCGAAGAGGTGGCCCATCATATTTATCGGGCTGTCATCAGACGCAAACGTTCCATCGTGCTCACCACCCAGGGAAAGTTTGCGGTGTTTTTAAATAAATGGTGGCCGTCTTTGGCGGATAAGCTTATTTATCGTGAGTTGGCCAAAGAACCTTTTTCAAATTTAAAATAGTCTAAAAATCAACTCTTGTTTAAAAACACTAGTTTTAGGTTATCCGACTTGTTAACTGATTTATAAAAGTCCATAAACTCAGTATATGATTCTGCTGGAAACTCTCCTTTATTTAATTTGAATCTTCGGGTATAGATGATTTCCCCTTGATCAAATTTTACTGCGTTTTCGTATTGACCAAACCGTGAATTTATCTTAATCGGTTCAGGGACAAATTCAGGATAAAGGTTTTCGGGTAGTCGAAAGGTAACGCTATCAACAATTGTATAAGCCAAAGGCCAAATAATACTATGCTTACGTGATTCTGTTTTTTCAGGTAAGTAGGTTGACCGATTCATTAAATTTGGCATTAGGAATAATCTCTTACCACTCACCGATGAGTATCGGTTAGCTACCAAATCCATGGTAACGTGTACAGAGGGGTTTTTATCTAGAGTTCCCTTCATAGCAAAAGATGAAATCTCAAAAGCGGGGATATTGGTGTTTTCCTCAATCCATTTTTTCTGATCCTCCGTAGATGTATGGATACAGTTATTCAATCCTCCTGTTTCATACAGAATCCCCGAATAGGTTGTTTTCACATTGGCTCTTGCATTCCCATTCACATCGATGAAAACTTCGGCATGGGTTCTTTTCTGATTTTGATCTGATCCGTAAGAAGGAGTTCTCACCAGTTTCCCTCCAGATTCTGTCACCATTAATGCCCACCTGTCTCCTGTGAAAGAACCCATGTATCCGAATGGGCTACGTTGACTGGTACACTCTGCCCACAGCGTATCTTTTGCACTGGGTATCGCCACGATTATATGATTCGTTTGATGGCTTGGGAAATCCAAAATTAGCGGCTTATTTTCTCCTGCCCAAACCTTAGTATAGTATCCTTTAATCCCTGCTTCCTTCAGCATCGCTACGTAGTAGTTAGACAGTGCTTTGCAATCACCATATCCTGTAGCATCTACTTCGCCTGCGGAAAACGGCTGAAGTCCACCAATACCCTCTTGAATACTTACATATCGTGTTTTGTTCTGCAGATATTCATAAATCACTTTGGCCTTTTCTTTATCCGAGGTTAAATTTCCAGTTAGTTCCCTAATTTTAACTTTGGTTGATTCGGCTAATTCACCTCTACCTTTATTTAACAGATTGTGCCATTCCCCATATCTCTCCCACGTTTCCATACTTCCCTTATAACCACTGTATTCAAATGAATTAGGAGAAAACATAACCTTGGGAATAGCGCTACTCGGTGCATATCTTTCAAATTTTTCTGGAACCAAATCCGTTAATCTCCACACCAATTTTTCTGTAGTACCTTCGACAATTTTCATAGGCTCGCTAACATTTACTAATTTGTGTTTAGGTCTTAGCCCTACCGGATAAATCAACTCGTAACTGATGAGTTGCGATGAGACTTCGTCATCAAAGTATGGAACAAATGCTGGAATACTATATAGGTAATTACTTATTGTTTCATACTCTATTTCAATAGTATAAGGGTATATGGCATGTGTTAAATCCAGTATCTTATACCTGTTATCACTAAATAGGGAGAATCCATCAAATGCGCTATAATCCTTAATTTCATTACTCTTTAGTTTCTTAATCAATCGTCCTTCCGCATCGTACGATCTGGCTGTTAAAATATCAAGCTTAATCAATTTGTCATAACCAATGGTTTCCATCGCCAATCTCTTGGCCCGGCTGTTTAAAATAGTAATTACCTGACGGCAATAGTATTTTGATTGATTGATCGAAACTATTTCGAATCTTTCATGCTTTTCCCGTACCACTGCATACATCCCGTTTTTTAATTTTTCGGGTATCTGACTTACCGGATAACTAAGCTCATCTTTTGAGAAAAGTTGATGAGAGCTAACTAAAATAAAAATGAGACCATAACCAAGCGTTTTCATAAATAGAACATTTAGTTTTTCTTCACCACAATCTGCTCTGCCTGCTTAGACACCACTTGATTAAAGAATTCCCGAAGATTGCCGTATTCTTCCTGATTAAAAATCCCCTTATTGATAGAAAAACTACTGGTCACATTTATCGAATTCCCGCTGTGAGATACATTAAGGATATACTTAGCAGTGTTTCCGGGCAAAGCCATAACTTTACTTTTGGGTATATCTTCGACAGAAAACCCTGAAGGTATTGTCAGTTTTAGAATGTATATCTGCTCAAATGGTGCACCAAAATCAACTGGATAATTTCTAGTTTCACTTCTGAAAGGATTCGATTCTTCTTTACCCATGATAAACGGACTAATGTAATAAGTAGATCCTGCAATCATCATATGCTCACTAATTGCCACCTCATGGGCTTCTTTAAAAGGTTGTTGTGGATCGCTTTCATTTTGAAATTCACTTTTGGACAACACCCAGGATTTATCACCAATCAGGTTCTTAATATACTCATCTTTGCCTTTGGATAAGAAAAGTCTTCGCCTGCCTACAGAATGATATCCACTCCGATCAATTTTTAATTTTCCGGTCAATATATCTTCATCTGTTAAAGATAAATCGACACTTATACTGGTTCTTGTCTTTGCGGTTGGTGCAAGGTTAACCCAATTAAATCCCTCTGGGGAAACCGAGAAGCCTTTACCGTTCAGGCACCGTTCCGGCAACATTCCAATAGGTAGTAACTTGTCCGTAGCATCCAATAAAAGATATTTATCTCCCCATTTGGCCTGACAAACTACTGTATTAAACTGCGAGGAAACCGGTGTAGCCTCGCGTACAAAACCATGATCCCGCGTACTGATAAGCACCGGGTTAGCCTTTACATTAGCTTTTTCTAGCATGGAGGCTAAAAGAATATTAATCTCAGCTGTACTACCCTTTTTGTCTTCTATCACTTTTCTCATCGTATGGGTTGGATATTTTCTAATAAGCCCATCCCATTGGATATTGTTTCTAACATACCAGAAAATTGATGCTATTTTGTCTTCAGGTGTTTCCTTACCTGCAGTTAGTTCTTCCACTTGTTTTTTTAGAAAGTTGTTACCCCTAATTTCTTCGCCCAACACTTCCAGATAGCTCTTATTGATATCTGCCCAAGTTCCCATGTATTGTTTTGTTCCGCTATTAGGAAATCGTGTGTATGAAAGTTCAAAATTGATTTTTGAAATAAAGTCTGTCTCTGAGGTCATAAAAGGTTCTTCTTTAAAAGCAGGAACATCTTTTGCTACCCACCGATTTCGATTTTCTATATAGTCAACTTTATCTACACTGACCGTTGACTGAGTGACATAACCCTCCGATCTTTCCCTGGTGGAAAATGTGATCGATGAATTAGATTTTGAGTCTTCAACAACATCCAAGACAACATATCCTTGCATGAATTTTTCATAATAGTAGTATTCCGGAATTTTGGTTCTGTACTCACTCCAGAGAGTAGGTATTTTTGATTGAAATTCCCAGTCCTGAAAATTAAAGACAAAGTCTGAAGTAATCGAATATGTCAATTCCAAAACAGACCCAATCTTCACATTAGGCCACGTAACTTTTGTAATGCTTGTATTCTCGCTGTATTTTTCTTTTATGACAGACTCACTTTTTACTTTCGTTTCTACTACTTTCCCATTTTCCAAATTGTAAGTGATTGCTTTTAACCCTGAAATTTTTTCTTCCTCGGTAGCATTATTATACAAATAAATATTAAAGTCAGCCCAGTCCAGACCTTCTTTCGTGAGTATTTTAACACGCCTGACTCTCTCAAAGTGTAGTTGAAATCCCTTCGATTGATTATACCTCAATTCAGAAACTCCATAATCCGATAGGATGACGGCCTCTGCCGAAGAATCTTTTTCATACATTGTCATTTTTAACTCATCTATAGTAACATCACCAAATTTTACAGGTGCTTTTTGCGAGAGGCCTGTGATAGAATAAAGTACTATTAAGGGAAACAATAGAAATCTCATGTGAATAAAATGAATTGTGAAGTGCCGAATTATGTTGTGTAAGAAGACAATCAATCTTTATATAGTGATAGCTAGCAAGTAAAATTAATATATTTTTAAATCACGAAGAATAATGTTTTTCGAAAAATTGTTTTCCAGATAATACTGCTGAAGCCTTATCATCTTAGCTTTGATGAATTAATGAAAATGCCCAAACCCAAAACACTTTTCTTCTGTCAAACCTGTGGTTACGAGTCGGCCAAATGGCTCGGAAAATGTCCTTCGTGTGGGGCCTGGAACAGTTTTGTGGAAGAGGTGGTGACCAAAAGTGAAACAAGCAAAAATGAGTGGCGCTCTGAACCTTCACGCGAGCGGCAGGCAAAACCAAAAAAACTGGATGAAATTGCTGCCTCGGCCGAAGTTCGTCAGCAAACTTCCGATGCTGAACTGAATCGGGTGCTGGGCGGGGGAATTGTTCCCGGCTCGTTGGTGCTAATCGGAGGTGAACCTGGCATCGGTAAATCTACGCTGATGCTTCAGGTGGGGCTGGCTGTGAAAAGCCTGAAGACCTTGTATATCTCCGGTGAGGAAAGTGACCAGCAGATCAAAATGCGGTCGCAACGGATTGCTCAAACATCGGTTTATCAACACTTCTATACACTGACCGAAACCAATACGCGAAACATTTTTTCAGCCATCGAGGAATTAAAACCTCAGTTGGTCATTGTGGACTCCATTCAAACCCTGTACTCTCCCATCATTGATTCGGTGGCGGGCAGTGTCGGACAGGTTCGTCAATGTGCCGGGGAACTGATGAAGTTTGCCAAAGAAACCAATACCACTGTTTTTCTGGTAGGCCATATCACCAAAGACGGTTCGTTGGCAGGCCCCAAGGTGTTGGAACATATGGTCGACACCGTTCTGCAATTTGAAGGAGATCAACACCTGGCTTACCGTATTTTGCGCACCACCAAAAACCGGTTTGGTTCCACTTCGGAAATCGGCATTTATGAAATGCGTGGCACCGGTTTGCGCGAAGTATCCAACCCCTCCGAGATTCTTATCTCGCAGAAAGATGGGCCGCTTAGCGGAGCGACTATCGGAGCTACCATAGAGGGCAACCGCCCGTTGCTGATCGAGATTCAGTCGCTGGTTAGCCCGGCTTCGTATGGAACACCTCAGCGCACACCCACAGGTTTTGATCAAAAGCGGTTGAACATGCTGTTGGCCGTGCTTGAAAAAAGATGCGGATTCCGGATGGGCACCCAGGATGTTTTTATCAACATGGCCGGAGGTATTTACGTGGAAGATCCGGCCATCGATCTGGCGTTGTGTGTATCCATCATTTCTTCGATGGAGGAGATTCCCATCAGCGAAAAAATCTGTTTTGCTGCGGAAGTAGGGTTGGGAGGGGAGTTGCGTGCCGTAAACCGGGTGGAGCAACGCATCTCCGAAGCCGAAAAGCTGGGGTTTCAGGAGATTTATATTTCACGCTTCAACCAAAAATCACTGGATACCCATCAATATAAAATCCATGTGAAAAGTTTCGGCAAACTACAGGAAGTGTTTGAGTCGTTGTTTGGATAACCATTTTTCGTTTTACCGATCGATGGTTCCCTTTCTACCCTGCAATCCACCCGTATGAAGCATGAGAACGGTGCTTCCTGTTTTAAATCTGCCTTTTTGCAACAAGTCTGAGACTGCCCACACCATCTTGGCTGTATAAACCGAATCCAGCGGAAGATGGTGATGGGTGTTCATGTGTGTTATCAAAGTCAGCAGCTCATGGGTCGTTTTTGCATAGCCTCCATGATGATAGGATGTTTCAAGACTCCAGTTTCCATACGTCTGACCTGAAAATTTTTGGAGCCACTCCTCCACGGTCCTGTGGAGAAAGGCTCCGTTTTTAAGGGCTGAAATGCCAATCACCTCCGCAGCGCCATCCAGTCCGGCTACCATGCCGGCCAGGGTTCCGCCCGTGCCTACAGGCAGACAGACATAGTCAAACCTGACTTCCTGTGTAAGCTGGCGGGCAAATTCGGCCACGCCCTGGATGGCCAGCAGATTTGTACCGCCTTCGGGGATCTGGTAAAACGAACCAAACTGATCATGCAGCAGATCGAGAAATTCGGATGTCTCTTTTTGGCGATACGTCTCCCGCGACACGTAGTGCACGTGCATGCCCTGTTCTTTTGCAAATGAAAGGGTGTGGTTGAGCGGAAGAGTTTCTTCGCCCCGGATGATCCCAATGGATGTTAGTTTCAACATGTTGGCGGCCGCAGCAGTAGCGTAGATGTGATTGGAATACGCACCCCCAAAAGTGAGTACTGTCTGCTGGCCCTGACGCATGGCTGTTTCCAGATTGTATTTCAGCTTCCACCATTTATTACCGGAAACGTGCGTGTGGTTAAGGTCTTCCCGTTTGACGAGGATGTTGATGCCCGCGCGCAAAGCCTCTGGTAACAGCAACTGGTGAACGGGTGTGGCGGTGTAGGGTAGGGGCATCGTTATCTAGGGATAAAGGACAAAGTTCAGTTTATTTGAAGCACATAAAAATTTCGACAAGCTAAGTGCCTAACGCCAGACGGCAGCCAAAGTAAGCGGCAGATCTGTTGTTTCCAAGCCCAAACGACCAACATCAAAATCATATTTCGTCAATCTCTTACAGTTGTTAACCATCCCAAAAATTTTCCAATAACTTTGTTGTAGATGAAAACATGAGTAACCCATGTCGCGACTTTGTTATACCCTCTTATTTACATTTTTTTTTGCTGGCCTGACTCAGTGCCAAATCATCACAACTATTGCAGGCGGGAGGACAATTAACCGGGAGTTTGCAATTGCTACTGACCTTCTCCCTGGCGGAATTGCGTTCGACAGTAATGATAACGCTTATATTTCTGATATAAA
Organism: uncultured Ohtaekwangia sp.; assembly: GCA_964439205.1. Classification (GTDB taxonomy): domain Bacteria; phylum Bacteroidota; class Bacteroidia; order Cytophagales; family Cyclobacteriaceae; genus ELB16-189. The sequence goes on along the minus strand of CAYTNM010000008.1, from coordinate 94,861 downwards.
GCGCCATGTAATCTATCGGGTTGATGGGAAAACTAACGTGATCAGAGTGATAGCGGGCACAGGCATAGAAGGTTATACTGGAGATGGAGGACTTGCTATTCAAGCTATGGTTAAGAGCCCTGGTGACATGGTTATGGACTCAAGAGGCAACCTCATTTTTGCCGATACAAGAAATAATGTGATCCGAATGATTACACCCGCTGGATACATCTCAACAATTGCAGGGAATGGAACCAATATCTTTCAAAGCAACAATGTCCCAGCAACGAAAGTAGGTCTGGAAGCTCTGTTTAGCCTGGCTATTGACAAAGATGACAACCTTTACTTACCTGGCATCAACCGTGTTTTGAAAATTAGCTCAAAAACAGGAATAATCACTACGGTGGCTGGCAATGGGGAAGTAGGATTTGCCGGAGACAATGGCCCGGCAATCGATGCAAAATTCAACGGAGTGTTTGGAGTTGCCTGTGCCGAGAATGGCGACCTTTATATTGCCGACAATTTCAATTTCAGAGTGCGAAAAATATCAGCTTCAACAGGAATCATCACCACTGTTGCCGGGAATGGTACAAACAACATGCTCGGTGCGGAAGGCGTGCCTGCTACCTCAACCCAGTCAGTGCCCTACTCAGTCTCAATCGATTTGCAAGGAATCATTTATGTTACCGAAACCTCCGCAAATCGTGTTAGAAAAATAGACAACAATAATATTGTCACCACCGTGAGCGGAAAAGGCTTTGCTGAATACAGTGGCGATTTTGATCTTGCTCAGAAAGCGGGGCTGGATGCTCCTGATTTCGTGGCCTTTGATAGCAAGGGCGACATCTACATTGTCGAATCCATGCACGTGAGAAAAGTAACAAAGTCAACCAATATTATTGAAACGATTGCTGGTAAAATTGAATCATTTCTTTACACAGGAGACGGTAATATTGCCGCGGCCTCCACTCTTTACTCACCTTGGGGACTAGCCATCTCAGAAGCTGGAGACATCTATATCTGTGAAAGCGATCGCGGGCAAGTCCGCAAAATTGACGCGAACACAAATCTTATTTCCACTGTTCTGTCTGGAGTTTTAGGCCCAAGCCAGATAATATTGGGAAACGAGAATGAATTGTATTTCGCAGAAGAGAACTTGCACACTATTAAGAAAGTAAATCTTACAACAGGGACAATACAGGTTATTGCTGGTAGCCCTTCTGGCATTGGAAGCTATGGCGGGGATGGAGGGCTAGCAATCAACGCGAATTTTTGGAATCCTCGTGGCATGGCCTTTGACAACGATGGTAATCTAATCATTTGTGACCTTGGCAATCACTTGGTCAGGAAAGTGGATAAAACTACTGGGATCGTCACCGCTATTGCCGGAAACACTATTGCTGGATATGCCGGTGATGGTGGCCAAGCCACTGACGCAAATCTAGATGTGCCAAAGGGTATTGCCATCGATACAAACGGGGATATTTATATTACAGACAGTGGAAATCATGTTATACGAAAAATCGAGCATAGCACCGGTATCATCACCACCATTGCCGGTAGCGGAGTGGGTGGGTATAGTGGTGATGGGGGGTTGCCAACATCTGCGAGGATGTTATTGCCTGAGCAGCTCGCACTCGACAAGATCAACAGGGTCTTGTATTGTGCCGAGTATGGAAACCACTTGATCAGAAAAATCGATCTCATTACAAATACTATCACCACGTTTGCCGGAACTGGTGTGAGCGGATATAGTGGTGACTTTGGTGCTGCATCTGCTGCAAGATTTAGTTCGCCTACAGGTATTGCGATCGACAAAGACGGTAACGTTTATATATCGGACTCGAATAACTCCGTCAGAAAAGTGCAAAGGTGTTTGCAATCAACTACTCAACCAGCAACGACCACGCAAGTCTATTGCATGGACGGAGTCGGTCAATCTTTAAGCGTTAGTGCCACTGGAAACGAAGTTTTCACCTATCAGTGGTATTCAAATATGTCGCCCAGTAATGTTGGTGGCACCAAAATCATTGGCGCTACTTTGCCAACATTTGCTCCGAATTTGCCTCAGGGAAATTGGTATTATGTTTCGATCACTGGCTCTTGTGGCACTTTCAACAGTTCGGTATCCGGTCTCATCATCGGGATAAGCGTACCTAAACCTACCATTGCTTCAGAAGTCGGGACAACCCAACTAACCTCATCACCAGCGACCAGTTATCAATGGTATTTTAATGAATCACCTATCACTGGTGCTGTGGAAAAGCATCATCAGCCTAACAATATAGGACGCTACACCATCAAGACTTCAGAGGGTTCATGCCAAAGCGAATTGTCAGATCCCATAGACGTTCTGGTAACCGGACTGGATGAAGATTTCTCCACTTTAGAAATTTATCCAAATCCAGTAGTAGACTATCTGAATATTAATACCGCAACAAGTGGCATTGTGCTTATCTCGGACTTGACTGGTGCCATCGTATGGAAGGCTCATCTAATCAATCAACCATTTCAAATTAATATAAGTGAACTAGCCAGTGGAATGTACATATTGAAAGTACCCGGAAGCGTACAGACATACAGGCTTGTTAAACAATAAGTGAGTCCTCATAAGATGAAGCAAGACTCAAAATACTTCCAGCCACATGATAACGCACCAGCGTCATAGGTTACTTAGCATAAATACAGACTACTGTCCTAATCCACTTCCTGAAATTTCTCGTCACCGCACATTCTTACAATCTTTGGCATGAATGACCCCAACACTTCTACCAGTTCTTTTTGTGATTCCATCACCTGATGAATATTCTTATAGGCCATCGGTGCTTCGTCCAATCCCGACCCGATGAGTTCAACTCCTGCTTCCTTTAGAAACTCATTTACTTTTATCGGAGAGATTGTCTCTTTCGCTTTTGTCCGGGACATCAATCGACCAGCCCCGTGTGATGCCGAGTTTATCGATGCGGCCAACCCTTTGCCGCGTACGATAAAACCTGGGGTGGCCATCGAACCTGGGATAATTCCCAACACCCCTTTCCCCGCGGGGGTGGCCCCTTTTCGATGAACAATGACTTCATTGCCCTCAACATCTTTCTCTTTCCACGCAAAGTTGTGATGGTTTTCGATCATGGCCAAGGGTGTTTCACGCAGACCGATGGCCATGCGCTCATGTATCTGGTGATGACAAGCAGAAGCGTAATCACCGGCAAGATTCATGGCCAGCCAATATTCCTGACCTGCTTCTGAATTCAAATCCAGCCACGCCAGATGTCTTGCTTCTTGTGGGAGTTTACAAACATCCATGGCCACTTTTGTGTAATGTCCGGCAATGCTTGCCCCCAAACCACGTGATCCGGAATGCGAGAGCACAGCTAGATATTGTCCGGGAGTAACACTAAACTCGTTAATGGGATTTAAAATTTCTACCACACCAAACTCAACAAAATGATTTCCGCCACCGGACGATCCGATCTGTGAGATGGCACGTTCTTTCATATCACGAACAATCTTAATATCTGCGAATTCCCTTCGGGAAAATATCGCATGGTCTTTCGGCTTCTTGAAGGATGCCCGCCCAAACATGGTATTTGTGACCAGCATCTTCTTCATAGCATCTTTCTTTTCTTCCAACATCGTGGTGGGAAGATCGTACAGGGTCATACACATCCGGCATCCAATGTCCACACCTACTCCATAAGGAATAATTGCATTCGTGGTTGCCAACACCCCACCGATGGGAAGCCCGTAGCCTTGATGGGCATCCGGCATCAATGCCCCCGCCACCGTGATGGGAAGCTTCATAGCCGTTGCCATCTGCGCAAGCGCACCCTGCTCAATTGCTTCCGCTCCATAGATTTGATAGGGTTGAGAATTTTCTTTTAAGGGGATTGTCAAATCAAGAGGCTTTGTCATTTCCTGAACCAAAGGCTGCCACGAAACATTCCTTTCAAAAGCCGAGGGCTGCGTAATAACTTCCTTCAGCAAAACCAGTTGTTCCTCTCGGGTCAGGCCGCCATATTCTTTTTCTAGTATCGTTAGGGCAACACCGATCGCTTTGCCTTCGGGGAGGCCTATGTTTTTAAGATCTACTCCCGTTACTTTCATTTCCATTTTGTTCATTTTCACGTTTACGACTGTGGCCCAAACCGGATTCGAACCGAGGCTTTTCCTTTTAAGCTACTGGACCCTATAAAGATAGTGCTGATTTAACCGCACTATCCAACGAAACATCACTTCTTGGGTACGAAGATATCCTTCAATTGATCAATGATCTGGTTGCCACCGGACAACGAGATGCTGTTGATCTTGTCGGCAATCTTCTCCACGTACTCCATTTCCTTCAACTTGAAGAGCATGGAATTTTCCTCCATCAACTTGGCGGTGTTTAACAAGCTTCTGGTCGAAGCCGTTTCTTCCCGCCTCATGATCACGTTCGCTTCGGCCTTTTTCTGAGCGACCAACACCTGGTTCATGATCTCTTTCATTTCCCCTGGCAAAATGATATCCCGGACACCGCAGTCCCTGACCTCCACACCCAGGTTGAAGGCCTTGTCTTTCAACGTGGCCAACACATAGGCAGAGATGGAATCCTTCTTCTCCAACAACTCATCCAAAGAAAACGTGCTGATAAATTCACGCAAAGCCAACTGCATTAAAATATACAATTGCTTTTCATAGTCCTTGTTCTCAATCACCGCTTTAGCAATATCCACTACCTTGTATTGCGCAAAGAAGTTGATTCGTAAGGCCGCCTTGTCTTTGGTCAGAATTTCCTGTCCGGAAACCTCTACCTGTAATTGCCTTAAGTCAACCTTGGACACGGAGATTTCCCTGGCATTTTTCCAGAAGTAGTGTTCTCCTGGTCCAAGCACTCTTTCCATTTTATTGTCGACAAACAAGATACCCTTCTCATAGGATTCCACTTTACAAACCCTGATGTAGGGTACAAATTCTTTCCGTTTGGCAGACTCCAAATCAATGTTTTCTGTGATTTCAACTTTGCTTAAATCTGCTTTCACGAAAGCAAACTCCGTAGCCCCTTTCCAGAAGGCATATCTGCCGGGAGTTAAGATCGCCTTAAAGTTTCCGTTTTCGTACTGCAAGGCAATTTCGTTGTCTTTCACTTCTACTATTTGTAACCAGGATGCCAGGCGGTCATCTTTTAATAGAATGTTCAATTCGATGGAAGGATGAAACTGCCTGGACATATCATATAGCGTCACTTCCTCGAAAGGAGTTAACCAATAGCTGCCCTCGGTAATTACTCTGTTGTAGTTACCATTTCTGAACACCAATCCAATTTTTCCGGTGTTAATTCTAATCCTTTTCATCTGTATAAAATTTAGTCCTTACTAATTCATTTTTAAAGAAAGCAGTTTGAAACACCTCATCTCTTGAGAACGGAAGGTCAGTTGAGCACCGTGCCATCGAAATAGTTTTTAGAAAGAACCCCCGGAGTTGAGTCAAATTAAATCGACTTTATTTCCAGACGTATCGTTTTAAAAAGTAAGTTGACTTACCATGCGATATCCCCGCCCTTACAAGTTTTCAAAAGACTGGTCTTTTGGTTACTTCCATTCTCCCGACTGGGTCGGGATGATGAAATTGGCCGTAGACCTGACGCGCCCCAAACTACTTTCAGGGTGACTCTTTTTAGAAGGAGCCAGCTTCATGGACGTTTAATCCATACTCTACCAATTGAGCCTCAACCTTAATTGAGAGCGGGATTCGAACCCGCATAAGCCTGTTGCTCTACCATCTGAGCTATCCTGACTGTGACATCAGGAGAAGGATTCGAACCTTCGACATACAGGTTGGTGGAAAACAACATCGAGCTAAGCAGCATGTCATACTGAAGTCCAGTAAAACACTATGGCGCTATTTTGAAACGCTCATCAGGTCTTTGGCTTCCTGTTTTTCCCGCGCTTCCATCCAGACATCGTCTGGAAGAAGATTTTTATCCCGATACCAATCGGAACTGTTTCAAAGAACAATCGTGGGGACGATAGGACTCGAACCTATTCATCTTGACAGAACCAGAGTTACAGTCTGGTCCAACTCTCCAAACGTTGGCGCATCCCCTTGTCAAACCCGTCAGGGAAATCAGCCTTGAAGCTGATCCCCCACCGAGTCATCCGTCTAATGACCCGTCAAAGGTGAATGGCAACTACGCAGTCTTTTTGCGCAGTAGATTATTTTTACGTTTTTTATCAAAATATTTTCGAATGCCCGTTAATCGCAACGCCCTGATCCGGTACCGCACCATTGATCATTGTCTGAAAAACAGGCAAAAACGATGGACTTTAGAGGATTTAGTGGCCGCTTGCTCGGAAGCCCTCTATGAGTACGAAGGCATTGATAAGGGTGTGAGCAAACGCTCTGTCCAAATGGATATTCAATTCATGCGGAGCGATAAGTTGGGGTACAATGCTCCGATTATTGTCGTGGAGAAGAAGTACTATACCTACGAGGACGCTGACTATTCCATCACCAACATCCCCTTGACAGATCAGGATCTGGGTAAGCTCACCGAAGTGGTTGAAATCCTTCGGCAGTTTAAGGGATTTAGTCACTTCCAGGAGTTAAGCGGCATGGTTCAACGGCTGGAGAATAAAATCTACTCAGCCAAAACGAAACAAGAACCGGTCATTGATTTTGAGAAGAACGAAAACCTGAAGGGACTGGAGCATATTGAGACACTCTATCAGGCCATCGTTGGTAAGAAAGCGCTCGAGTTAACATATCAATCCTTTAAGGCAAGAAGCGCCAATAGTTTTACCTTTCACCCCTATTATTTAAAAGAGTATCGTAACCGGTGGTTTGTCTTAGGTGTTAAAAAAGTGAATTCACCCATCATGAATCTGGCGTTGGATAGAATTGTTTCCATTCATGATTCCTCTGCTAACTATTGCCATCCCAAAGGGTTTAATGTGTCCGAGCTCTTCAAAGATGTGATTGGTGTCACATTCAACCCGGCCAGCGCTCCAGAGAAGGTGGTGATCTTTGCCGATCATGACACCGCTCCGTACATAACCACCAAACCCATCCACCACAGCCAGCGGATCGTAGAAACGTTGCCAAATGGAGTGGTCTATTCCATCAATGTTCAGTTAAATTTTGAATTAGAAAAAGAAATCCTGGGCTTTGGCGATCGGATAAAAGTAATTGCGCCCGAACGTTTAAAACGAAGAATCAAAGAACAGTTTGAAAATGCCCTTGATCTCTATCAGTATGAACTAAGTCACTCCTCTATTCAAACCCTCCTGAAAAAGGTAGAGTATAAAGGATCGGCCATCCTGAATTCTGTTTTGAGCCGAAAGGAGGCAAACCTGATCAAGGGTCTTATTCATCACTATCAAAAGGAGAACCCACAGGAAGAACCTCATGCCATTCGGAACATTCTTAACAAAGTTCCTGCGCTCAAAAAAGTGATTCTGAATTCAAACCTGATGACCATTATCGGGCGTATGGATCAACACCTGTTTCTGACAAAAGCCATCTACTTTGATAAGTCGCCAGAAGCCAACTGGTATGTGACCTGGCATCAGGACACCACCATTAACGTGAAGGCAAAAGTTGAGATGGACGGTTTTTCAGGTTGGACTATCAAGGAAGGGGTGTATGGCGTTTGCCCTCCGGAGGAGGTATTAAAAAACACGATCACGGTTCGTATTCACCTGGACGACACAAATGAACAAAACGGGGCGCTAAAAGTGGTGCCCGGTTCACATCATAAAAAACTGAGTGATTCTGAAATTCAACTGATTACCAAAAACAGTATTCCCTTTGTGTGCGAGGTAGCGATGGGAGGAATTCACATCCTAAAACCCCTGTTACTGCATGCTTCTTCCAAGGCTACGAGCCAAAAGCACCGGAGAGTTCTTCACCTGGAATTCAATAACATGGAATTGCCCATGGGATTGGAATGGGCGGAAAGACAAAGGGTGTCACCCTGATTGGGTCACAGCAATCGAGCACCGGGTTGTTGGTTTCTCTACCAGAGCGGAGAGCGGGAAGAGCACTGACAGCCTGACAGACAGAAAATGGAACCTGACAGTTGGTTCGATGTAGGTTCGTTCGAGGTTCGATGGCAGTTCGATCACGCCCAGGCTGCTGTTTGGAGTTCGGTTTTGCGTTTCGTGTGTGACGTTCGTGCCCATGTGAGTATTTGCTCAGGTTCTTGCCTGCCCCGCGCTTCGCGGTGGTGCTTGAGTGTTCCATTTCAGAGCTCCCTTTTTAGGGGGCTTTTTTAAGTATTGGAAATTCTGCTCCACTGCTCTCCCCTCTTGTTTTGTAGCCCTGACTCATTCTGACTTTGCGTTGCGCTTGCGTGCTAGTTCATCCTGATAGTTCTTAAGCAAAAGTTCGTTTAGCTTTCTAAACTTCTCAAGCTGCCCGATTCTCTTTTCTAAGCGATCCGTATCTTGTGATGAAACATTATCGTCATCATCCAATAGGTTAAAGTTCTTATACACGATTCTAATTGAATGAATATCATCTGGTAGCCCAATCAGAGATGCTGCTTCCAGCCAAGCTTTCGTCTTTTCGTCAGTCACTTTCAATGCGGCTTGATTAAGAAGATTTTCCATCCATACTCTTGCAACTTTTTCAATCTCCACGATGCTTTCTATATAAGGTTTGATAGCCTCGTAGTTCGGATTGCTGTTCGCGAGTTGCTGCAGTTCATGTTCCGACATATGATGCAGAAATGGCTCTCTATTATCTGGATCGATACTTTCCAGAACCTTTAGGATTGGTTCAAAATTCTCAAAGGGCCTTCTACCACGAGGCATTTCACTACGATGATCCCAAATTTTGAGAATTAATTCACAACATTCCTTTTCGGCTTCAGCCTTTCGATCACCCTTTGGTAATATTTCTACCTCGTGAATTTTTTCCGCGAGATAGTGAGCCATCCAGCGAGCAAGTGTATCAACACCTGGCTCAAGGCCCAGCTCCTTCACGAGCATCTTACCCAAGTCGATAATTTTTTCCGATTGTTCTGAGTTCTCCATGTTCATTCAATATAAAAACCCGATGCTGTTCATTCTCAATATCACGTTCCTCATGTCGCGATCTATGAGTATATGAGAGTCTCCTTTTGATAGATACTTCTATAATCAACTCGCGATTCAGTTCTTGACCGAGTCTCTGTACTGTTTTCAGGTCAACTGTAAGCCGCATTCCGGCTTGATCAGCTTCTTCATCCCTGTCAGCATGGGAGCTAACCCATGAAGCACACCGCGCCACGCAGTCACCACTTTCATTAAACCATTTCTTTCCGTCAGCGTCACCCCGGACGGTTATTAAGTCAAGTATAGATTGCCCAATCTTGTAGGAAGGATACTCTACTTTGTTAGCAAAAGGATCAAACTCATCAAGCTCATGTTCATTATTGGGGTCGATGATCCAACCAGACAATTTGAAAATGCCTAAATCAAATTCCATGTTTCCTTCTTCATAATCAGGAACCTTGTAATCATGAGGATCGCTCGCAGTTGTCCAAGCACGCAAGAGAGCATCGGATGCTGGTTTTGATACCCATGCCGATGTGATATAATATTTTTCTATTCGCTCGCTTTTCTTCTCATGCCAGCCTCCTTTCACCGTGAGCCATCGATAATTCTCAGTAGATGTCAAGCATCTAATGAAATCCAAATCGGCAATTGCAGACTTCCATTCTTCAAAGCTTTGCCGTTCGGAAAGTATCGATGAAGGCCTTACAACGGGAACTGGATCCCGATAATCTGCTAACCATTTACCATCGCTGCGAGTCAACAAGTGTCTTGACAGCCAATTCTCGAATGCATTTCCATCTTCATAACTTGACGTAAGAACCGGCATCCTCTGTAACAATCTACTCGCAACTACCAACATTGCGTGATAGCACAGATAAAAATCAAGGTTATCGGCTTTTGGATAACTCCCATGGTCATGCCAAGTTTCGCGTTCTGAACTATTACGATTCCAAATAATTGCACGGGGATCGCTCTGATACTTTCCATCAAAGTTGTTTTTCCATTCTTTAACTAAAACGGCTGCCGCAATATCCTCAACTTGTCTTTCGGAGATTCCAAATACGTCTCCTAGGGGCTGGTACCAATAACGTTCGAAATCCCAAGCAAAGTGATACTCGACATTTTCATCAATGAGTTTATTTAAGTGCCAATAGCTTTCAGTTTGGAATTGATGCCTATTTTCATTCTTAACATCAAACCTACTTTTTGTGGTGTATGAAAGAGCTTCTATCGTTTGTGAATCAAATGTCCCCAGAAATGCAGATTCAATATTCAAGCATACATCGCTTGCAAATTTCTGTATAAGAATATGGTCAGACCCCAGAGCAAACTTCTTGAGCAACGAATTGTACTTAGTCAACCTATCAGGATGATCTTTTGACGCTCTGGCAAGTGCAATAAGTAAATACTGACGGGCATGCAGATTATAGAACGGGAACAAGCGACTACCGAATGCATCAACCCTGTCATGCTCAGCCCAGGTCATTACCTCATCAATCACAGGTGAACAGTTGAACTCAACAAGTTTACGGATACAATGTGTAGCGTTCCACCTTTCCGTAGCACGTGGTGAACCCAGTGCAGACCATATTATTCCGGCAAGGTTATGGTTGATGTTTTCCGGTACATCAAGCCAGTCTGACCATTCTCCGTCCGCAGCATCTGAATCTATATGCAGCTCAAATCTCTGCAATGCGTAATCCAATAAATGGCTGGCTTCCGTTTCAGTTACACAACGGGCAGATAATTTCGCATAGGCAAAGAAAGTTTCACCGCTGTCAAGATCTTTCGTGTTGACAAGTCCCGCATTAATTCCATCAATGATAATGGTTTCCAGTTTCTCGTCTGCTTTGATCGCCCGAACAAGCGAATCGAATCCGTAACTATTTGATAGCTCATAGGCGTAACGTTCACTGAATTTGCGAATGATTGCTTCCAATTTTGATGGAAAACTTACTTTCTGTCTCCATTCATGTGGAATAGATTCAAGGACTTCCTGAACATCATACCGGCTAATCTGCGGTGACGCTAATAGGATGTTAATAAACTCCTCAAACTTGGCTGCATTCAAACGATTCATGCACTCAGTTAACAAATTACGCACAGGCATGTAGTACTTTTCACCATCCTGCTTGAGATGTCGATTGATAAGTTCGGCAAAACCTTCTGTTGTGAGTACGTCAATATCTCTGAAGGTATCGTCCAATTTAATAATTGAATTCGTTGGACGAATAGGTTCAGTCTGTTCCTTCTTGGCCGGTTCAATATTAGCCGAATCCAGGAATGAGAATATGCTCTTAATCCAGCTTATGTCATCAATCCACTCGTTCGCTGTTAATCTAATCTTATGCCAATAACTAATGTCAACTCCATTAACTCTCAGCAATCGGATATAATCCTCTAAAATTGCTCGTCTTAGCGATTGCAAATCTGTTTTAGCAAGGCATTTAGTGAGAAATCGCTCTTCTATTTGCTGAGAGAAAAAACGACTCATTGACCAGGCAATTGATGGATCAATCTTACTAGTGTCAAGCAACTGGTTTACCACAGCCATAAGTTCATACTGAAATGCCCCGATGTCTCGGTCTCGCCAGCGACTAGCAGCTGACAAACCCATGCCAGGAGACATTTTTGTACACACACGCATCGCATCGTACCTGTTCCAGTATTTCTCGCGGTCAACTGTGTCGCCTACAATTTCCGCACAACGTATAAAGCGATACGCTAAGGCATTAGAGGTTACTGTCGTGTTAGAGGCTTGTTCTGCTAATCCAACTAAAGCTTCCCATCGCTGTACAATCTCATCTCCAAATTTTGATGCTATTTCAATTGCCTTATCGAAGTAGAAGCGTGCGTCATTAGTATCAACAATCAGTACTGCCCTTGCTAATGCTAGGTACCTTGAAGCAATAGCATCTGGTCCATCTCCTTTTATCGACTTGATAATATCATGTGTTGCCTGCTCAAGTTCTGACCGGATTGAGGTTAGATGTGCGAGTCGTCCGGCAGCATTTAACAAATTCAGTCTTCCCCACAAGTTCAAGGTCTCTTTTGGTTTTAGAAATGAATCATAGAATTTTTGGATATCTTCAGTAGGGAAATCCTCTAATAGTGTGGCAATTGAAGAACACACAAGTGCGATTTCACTTGGCTGCTGATCGTGACTGCGATATCGTTGTCCCCTCGCTTTACTTGAAGCTTGCTGAGCTTCCAATGCACTATCCATGAGTCTTACCTTTTCACCCATTAAAATCCGCAACCGGAATAAATACCATGGCAGCAAGCCAAGTAGAACCTCCTTGAACTCATTCAACTTATTTTGCTCATCATAGCTCTTCTTTTCCTTTAAAAATTCAAGTGGAAGGACTTCTTCCAGATTAGGCTCTGATTGACCTGAGAGAGTCATGCGAATCGCCAGTGCCTTGAGGAAAATAGGACGATCGTTTGAGAACCTCTCATTTCCAACACTTCTGTCTGCTCTTGTCGGGATGTAGTGCTCTAATACTTGCAATATTTTCTCTGGTGATAAACGCAATGCCAAGCAGCAGTCCGCGAATGTTGCAATGGCATCAGAGATTATCTGTTCATAGTGATAGACTTCGGGTTTTTCAATTCTCGCTTCGGGATCACAAAGTAAGTCCAAGGCGGGGCTCACAATTTTGCTGTTCGGAATTTTTCCGAGGGTCGCCAGTTTACTTATGATGGCAACAGTATAATGCACCTTAGCCCGTCCCTCGCAAAGCAGTTGGTCGATTTCATCAAATCGACCTTCATCCATGAGTCTGGTTGTGAGATGTTGTAACACACCGAAGACAAATCGGGGATTCAGGTGGTTTAAGAACTCGATGCAGACATCAGCACCCTCGAGGTTCAGTTCAGAATAGGCTGTCTCAAGAATGTCGCGTTCAGTAATCCTTTCTTCAAAATGCTGTTGCTCATTTCTTCTCTTGCGACTTTCCTCCAGGGCGATGCGAAGCCAATTCACACCAGAACGCAGATACCCTCTTGCTTCGCCTTTATATTCAGCAATTCCGGAAAGCAAAGATGCAGCATAGATATTCTCTGAACCGTCCCAGGCTCCACCTAATTGCTGCTTGAATGCAAGTTCTTGAATCTTCTCTTTGCTTTGAAGTTTTACTAGCAAATCGATATTATCCTGAAGCAAGCTGAGTTGCCGTTGGTTGCCTGCTACTTCCTCGCCCGCTTTAATGGCCACCTTGATTGCATCTGCAATTTTTTTAGTCTTTAGAGCGGCCTTAAATGCAAACTGAAGTCTGTATACACGAATGGTTCGTGCATCAATTGGATTATCAATAGGTAAGAAATCATCACCAAGTGAAGCCTGAATTAGCTTTTCATACTGTTCTGCCTGTAGGTAGAGATTGGGAAGTATTTCGGAGATGTAAGAGCTATCATTCGCCAGTGGCTCCAATAGTTGTACACATGTTATAAAGTCTACTTTCTTTCCTAGGAACGTGTTGCGGAACCACGTCTCTGTCGGCTCATCTCGAAACTGGACAGACGAATCCAATATCCATAAAGATCTTCCGATGTCTGAAACAAAACTCTTTATGGTTGACTCATCAACTCGTGAGGCCTGGGCCAACACAGAAATTGGAATGTGAGGGGGAAGGATTGCTAGACCAAGACATATAGCGTCAATCTGTTTCTGATATTCAATTGAAAGTTGATGTTTAACTTTATTTACAGCTGCGTTTAATTGAGATTCAATCAGCTTTTCAACCGATATGCCCCCGGGTCCAAGGGATGCGAGCAACGCCTGGACAGTGTTATACTTTGCATTAAGTGCGTTTGCTTGAACTCGCGGGTTTGCATTTGTGAGTCGATGAAATTCGCGACCATCGTGCTCTGATGCCATTGGAAACCAAACGCGCAAGTTTTGGAGTGTATCAGGTTCGGAGAAAGGATTCAGTGGTAGTTGAACAACGTCTCCTGAAGGTTGCAATAAATGAACCCGTTCTGTCCTGCAAAGGAAAACGAGTTTGCATCCAGTTGGCATTTGCTCACGGATGAGTTCATTAGCAAAGCAATTGTCGTTGAACTCCCGAGCCGCCATTTCTGCATTGTCGGCAGCATCGATCAGTATAAAGAGTTTGGCGGAAGCAAAAACCTTTTGCAATGATTGAGTTGCGACTTTAACACGTTCAAGAAATGTTCTTAGAATGTCTTCGTCCCGAGAAGAACTAGAAAGCAATAGAGGACTGCATAAACCCTTTGCAGCGAGTTCGTTAACTACTTGCGTTAACGCCTGACGATGACCATGTCGGTGTTCACTTCGGTTTCTGTATTTACCTGAACCAAAGCAATCATAGATAATCCCTATTGAACCTGAGGGCAGCGAGCTAACTAGGTGTCGACAAAAAACGCTCTTGCCAACACCCCCTTCAGCGTGTACAATCACCGGTGTACAGGCTGAGTCAATCTTCTCTTTTAGTGTTTTGTATTGAGGCTGCTCTATAATAGTTGGAGCTGGTTCCAGTTCTGGAGGGGCAGGAAACAACTGACGCTCTGATGTTATCCCAAAACGCTTCAAGACATCTTCGCGCACAATAGTGTTCCGTGTATTCGGTAACACCCTTTCCTGGATCATACCAACTAGGTTAAGAACCTGAACTTGGTCGACAGGATCTGCGACAAGTTTGGATAGTTCATTCATTAGTTCTTCCTGCTGGGCATTGAAATCACCTTCAGTGTCTACCAAAAAAAATGCTTTGCAAAATCCCTGGAGATCAGCATCCTTAAGGCCAGTATACTTTTCTATTCTTTTCTTGAATGTCGGGTCTGGTGTATTGTTATTCGCAATTGCCTTGATACCGTTCTTAAAAGAATCAGCAATCTTTCGATTGGTGATCACCGTAAAGTTAATGACTGAAGCCCCTTTATCTTTCCCTTCTGCGTATCGCCTTGCAAATCCAGTTATTGTTTTCTGTAGATTACTTAAGGTAAATGGTGAATCAATTTGGACAGTGGAATGCTTTAACTGGTAATAGTCTATTTTCTGCTCATTAAACTTTTCCGAATATTCTGTAACATCGATTACATATTCACCTTCCTTCGTTGTATCATCCGACCCTTCAATAACGATTTTTTTAACCGTAGCATGCGGATAAACCAATTGAAGACATCGCCTAGCAGCCCACCGATAGTGAAACACATCACCAGCCCTGGAATATGCAACATGGTTATTATTGGCAATGTCTGTTGTCGCCAGCTTCATTCGTCTAAATTTAACCCATAATAAGATAATGATAAAACCTAACTGCACCGCCACCCATTGTGCATGCCACACTTCCCTCCCACTTCCAAAGCCTACCCCAAAGAGTGTCGTTGCCCCAGTCCAGTGTGAGTTGCTGAAAGCCCACGCTAAAAAACTTTCTAAGAAGATTTCGGTAAGCCCGGATGCCAAAGCTACTTAACATAACGCAATGCCATTATATAACTCTTGCTTGGCTAAGTTCCTGACCCGCAGTTATATAATAATCATATTATGTTAACCATCCCAGCGTTCCATCTGCGCAGTGCCTTGGCTACGCTGGTCTGGGGGTTTTAGGCTTCGTATTGAAGTTTGGATTTGTTCCGCACATGCCACCGCACAGCTTGCGCACCATAGCGAGGTTCAACTTCGGTGTTTATTAAAAATATCAGTTACTCTACTTTTAAAACGAAGTATCCCGCTAAGGTTTATCCTACCACCCGTATCGGCAGCTATTGGCTCTTGTATTTAGTGGCCGGTCGAAGCACCGCTCACGCTATCCGGTTCCTGAAATTCAATTTCCCGATCAAACCCAGCTGTTGCCGAATAGTCGCGCATTACTTTAATCAACTCGCCTGAATCGTGATAATCTTTAATCCCCTTGCGATGGACGGGATACATAATGTTATAAAATCCATCGTTCGGATCTAGTTGACTTACGATACCATTATATAAATACGAGCTGTAAGAAATCCAAATAGAATCACCATGCACATCTCTTACCTTCACTAAGTAATAGTTATATTGAGAAGTGTCATTTTCGTTTTTAATCACATACACATCTCCTACCTCTGGATTTTCTATATAGCTCGCTTCAAGTTTAGTATCCTGATCAAGGCTGTAGATAAAAAAACCTATACCAACAACTAGTAACACCAACCCCGTAAACAGATATTTTGGAAGTGGCACCGTTGCCTTTAACTGCTTAACCGTAACATTCGCTCCTAAGGTGATGCCATCTGCCTCGGTCTGATGGTTACAAGCCACACACACGATAGTGGCAGACTTTTTATAGGGGAATACAGGGATCCAAAAAAGATGAGCATAATGGGCCATGATCACCAACACCGATTCTTTTTGTTGACATTGTGGACATACGCGCTCTTGAAGCGGAGCTTGTTTGATCGTTTTGGTATTCCAACCGTATATAATCATCAGGCATGAAGAAGATGGAAACGAAAATAAAGGAACAAAATTCATTTTCCAACTGGCTGTATAGCAGCGGATTTTCAGCAATCCGATTAGCAAATCAGGTTATGTTCGCTTTCTTTCACCCGAACAATAGGAATATTCCGTTTCACGAGTCCTGTTAAGTCTGGAGACGACCCCTTACGATACTCCAGAAATGCTGATATTTACTGCTTATCTCTTCGCCCATTGCTTTACCTGGCCTCGATATCGCTGTCTTTCTTTTTAGCCTTTGTCCTGATTACCAAACGGGACAAAACAAAAGCCGACCGCCTGTTGGCCGTTTGGCTGGTAATCATTGGACTTCATTTGACTTTCTATCACCTCGGCACCTTTGCTGACCCGTATTACTACCCTTACCTGCTGACCGGCTATCCGTTTCCATTGCTTCATGGACCCCTGCTGTATCTTTATACCGCCTCGCTCACCAATCAGCATGCGTATCTGCGAAAGCATGGGGCCTGGCATTTCGGACCTGCGGCCCTCATCTACCTATTGATGGTTCCCTTCTTCCTCTTGCCCCATTCGGAACAACTACAGGTATTTTCAAACGATGGGCGGGGGTATGAGTGGCTGTTTCTTATTCACCGGATATTGGTGTACGCTTCAGGGGTGGCGTATGTCATCCTTTCTTTGTGGTTGCTAAAGAGACATAAGCAAGCCGTTCGGGATCGGTTTTCGCAAGTCGAAAAAATTAACCTGGTGTGGTTGCGCTACCTGATCTATGGTGTAGGGCTGGTCTGGCTGGCGGTTTTTTTTGGAAACGATGTGGTCATCTTTTCGCTGGTGGCGCTGTTTGTCATGGCGCTGGGCTATTTTGGCATCAAGCAAGTTGGCATCTTTACCCAAAGCCCGGCCACGGCTAATGCAGAGCCTCCTTCAGCCACGGACGAAAAGGTTAATGCCCCGGATCAACAACCGAGAGTGCGGTACCTCAAATCAACGTTATCGGCTGAAGCCCAACAAGCCATTTATCAGAAGTTGAAAAAGGCCATGGAAGAACAGAAATTGTTTCTGAATCCTGAGCTTACCATTACCGAGCTGGCCAACACGCTGGCCGTACATCCCAACCATTTATCACAAGTCATCAATTCGGTAGAATCCAAAACATTCTATGACTTCATCAATGGCTTGCGGATTGACGAATTTAAACGAATCGTAGCCCTGCCCGAAAATCAAAAGTACACGCTGCTCGGTTTAGCGTTTGAATGTGGCTTTAATTCCAAGACAGCCTTTTATCGAAATTTCAAAAACGCCACGGGTCAATCGCCCACACTCTATCTGAAACAAAAACACATTCAGATTCAGGCCGATTGATCAGGCGACCACCAAAAATTCGTCCTATGGATGCGTTCCGCTTTACAGGAACACTGATCGTCAATTAGATAGCGCTTCAATAGGGGCGGTCCTGCCCATATCCCTCCTTATAAAACGGGACGCTTTCTGCACATGATTGGATTCTCTTTGCGGAAAAGAATTATCCATGAAACACCAATCCACCCACAGAAAAAGAAGAATCATTTTACTCATCGGATGTGTGATCGCCTTTCTTCTGCTTCTGTTTAAAAATTCATTTTCGCAATCGCGCGAGCAATTTACCCTCTTAACGAAAGAGTCGGTAGACATTCAAGGGAAGAAATACATGTTGCAGCACGCCCAAATTCAAGTGCCGGAAGATCGTGACAAACCGGACTCACCGATTTTAACATTGCCCGTCCGGATTTTTAAAACAGAAAACCCGAATCCTGCCGAGCCGATTTTGTGGTTGGATGGCGGGCCGGGAGCCGGTAACATGCTTTCGGCAGGAAAACTCTCGGCTTCCGTTGCCTCCTCCGAGCTTTTGAAAAATCATGACATTGTTTGTGTCGGGTACAGGGGTGCCGATGGATCCATCATTCTGAATTCCAAAAAAGTGAACAAAGCTTTTAAAGGACTCCGCCATCAACTGCTCAGTGATCAATCGCTCGACCATATTCAACGGAAGATGAATGCCTATCTGACGGAACTCCAGCAAAAGGGAATTGACCTTAATAAATATACGATGCTAGATGTGATCGATGACCTTGAATATGCACGCCAGGCACTCGGCTATAAAAAGGTGAATCTCTTGTCTGTCAGCTACGGCACCCGGGTGGCGCTGCTCTACAGCTATCGGTATCCACAGGCCCTGAACCGAACGGTGATGATTGGCCCCAATCCTCCCGGCCATTTCATCTGGCAG
This sequence comes from uncultured Ohtaekwangia sp., assembly GCA_964439205.1. Taxonomy (GTDB): domain Bacteria; phylum Bacteroidota; class Bacteroidia; order Cytophagales; family Cyclobacteriaceae; genus ELB16-189. The sequence goes on along the minus strand of CAYTNM010000008.1, from coordinate 76,182 downwards.
GCTCAGAAAACAGACGAGATCCTGGATCGGTATGACCGCTTGTACCAAGCACAAAACCGCAGCGATTATCAAGGCTCCATCAAAGAAGCGATGATAAGGGCTTTTCAAAAAATGCCTAAGCGCTGGTCGGTTTATAAGCTGGATGCCGACAAAATTAAAGTTGGAACTTTTGCTGCTCTGTTTTCCACGGAATTTGCCGCGATGGCTTTTGACTATTATTTCAAAGCCGCCAATAATGGTGATTATAGCGGACTTTACCTGATCCAGTTATTGGTTGATACGGGAGAGCCTATCATAGGCGACATGTACGTCAAGGCAGTAAGTGCGGATTTCCAGGCCGATGTTGATTACCGGAAAACATTCAGGGCTAGCCAAACTGTTTTGGGCGGGAATGCTTCGCTGTTGTATTGGGGGATAGCGGGTAAATGGTCACAGAATCTACTGCCAGAAGAGTATCGCACTTGCCGGGTAACTCCTTTGCCCACCCTGGTCATCAGCGGTCATCTGGATGTTTCCACTCCTGCCGATTTTGCTACGGAAGAATTGATGCCTTTTTTATCCAACGGGCAGCATGTGAGTTTAGCCAACCTGTCACACGCTGACATTTTCCGGAAAGCGATGCGTACACCTGATTTCCTGAGCAGCTATTTTAACTCAGGGGAAGTGAAAGCCGCGTTAGTGGAAACGAACAACGAAGTAAACTTCGTGCCGCAAAAGAAATTTAGTAAACTAAAAATATTTATAGCGGGATTGATCATGTAATGATGATGAATCGTGTATCCCTCAAACCAGTGGTAAAGACAGTAGCGTACTTGCCGCTGATCGTTCTCATACTTCTGATCGGTGTATATCCCCTTCAGTTTTTCCTGGTAGAAGGCAAAGTGGGAATTCTAAACATGAAAAGTGATGCCTTGTTGGCGGACTGGGTATGGAAGACATTTTTCTACCTGCACATTTCGTTTGGCGGACTCGCTTTACTGGTTGGCTGGCTTCAATTCTATAAAAGATTACGCGAGAACTATCGCGCGGTTCATCGAGCCATCGGGAAGATGTATGTGTTTTCCGTTTGGCTAAGTGCATTGGGCGTGGGCTACATTGGCTTCTTCGCGGAAGGTGGCATCATCGCGTTTCTCGGCTTTATGACCGGAGGATTGATTTGGTCGTACACCACCGCCCGGGGATACCTCTCCGTCCGACAAGGCAACGTGTGGGAACACCAAAAATGTATGATGTATAGCTATGCCGCTTGCTTGGGTGCTGTTACGCTGCGCATCTGGCTGCCGCTATTGTCAAGTGCCACTCATAATTTTATTCTCTCGTATCAGATTGTGGCATGGATGGCGTGGGCGCCTAATCTGGTAGTGGCGTATTTCTTAATCAACAGACAGCAACGAATCAAACTTACTTAACCTATCGTTATGACAACCCGCAAACAACTTATCATGTATGGCAGCACCGTTTTTTTAATCAGTTGGGTACTTCAGATACTGGCGATTACCACCACGGGTGACGTTAACAGTGCGCAGGCGAGGCCATGGCTCGCGGCTACCATGCTGGCACCTACGTTGGTAACCATCTTCTTTCTGATCAAAAACAAATCATGGAAAACCTATTTGCTTTGGAGACCCAATGCCCGAATACTTCAGGTTTGTCTGGTAGCGGTTATTGTGCCAACCCTTACGGCATTTCTGATCCTGATGATGGTTCAAAAATTTGGTTACGGAAAATCAAACTGGTTTAGCTTTACTTCCACCGGGGTGGATATTTCAGGCGGTCCCTTTTTGTTGGGGGTAGGAAAGCAACATTGGATAACATTTATCTTCAATATTTTAATCACCGGAATTGTCTATTCCATCATCAATGGAATGGTCGCTGCCGGGGAAGAGTTTGCCTGGCGAGGTTTCTTTCAACAGACGTTGATGGAAAAATTTGGAAAGCTCAAAGGGATAGCGCTGTTAGGATTCATTTGGTCCATGTGGCATTTGCCCGTACAACTGGCCGGCTACAACTTTCTGGGATATGAAATCATCGGCAGTTTTGTTCTTTCACCGCTCCAAATGATTGGGGCTTCTTTTTTCTTCGGCTGGTTAACATTGTCAACGAAGAGTTTCATTCCGGCCGCCATCGCGCATGGCGCAGTAAATTCCATACAAGAAGGGATCATCTCCAATATTCAATTAGAGGTGCCGATGATTTACCAACATTGGATCCGGACAGCCGTTATCGTTTTTATTGGATTGCTTTTTTTTCTGTTGTTGCGAAAAAAATAATCTGGCCAAAAGTATTTTCACTTCTGTTACTTCAAAACTTCCTAACAACCCTCCGCCATCAGCACTGCATACAAGACCGGGCCGGCAGCATAAATTTTATATACCTTTTTGTCAACCCCGGAATGAACCATCTTCCAGGTGCGGCCCATGTCGGGTGACAGGTAGATTCCGCGGGGATGACCACAGACGAGATGGGTGCCCATTTGTTTGATGGATGATATCAGGCCCGAAGCTTCCATTCCGTTCATCGGTAAAACAAACATGGCCGTTTGAATTCTTTCATCAATGGCTTTCCAGTTTTTGCCTCCATCCATGGAAATACGGATTCTTCTGGATCGCGTGGTGCTGTTGTAGGAAATGGCTGCAAATCCGCCAGCGATGCGCTCAACAGCGATGCCAACACCTCCTTCGCTGATGACCCATTCCCAGTGCTCACCTCCGTCTGTTGAACGCATAATGCCCTTATCGCCTGTAGCGATGAGAACACCCTCTCCCTCCACCAGACTCATCACCCATCCTTCGTTATGCACATGCTTCCAGGATTGTCCTTTGTCGGTGGATTTAAAAAGACCCTCATCGCACCCCAGGAATATCATTCCATCCGATGTTTCAAAAACCGTTCGTATCGAATGCTTCTTAAAATTCGTGTAGACCGGCTGCCAGGTTCCGGTGGCAGATATTTTTTTATACACGTGTCCCTCATAGTGGTGGGCCATCAGTCCGGACCGATTGAAAACAAGGGAGGCTCGTCCCGGTGCGGGTACATTTTCCTTTTCCCATACCGGAATGGTCAGGTTGCTCTTGCTGCGATACATGGTATATTCCCCTCGTACGTAGACATCTGTTTCTCCTGCAAAAAAATCCAGAGGTGTTTCTTTTTCAGGTAACCACTGACTCATGTCTTGCCAGGTCTGTCCGCCATCTTTCGATTGTAACAAAATGTTTGTGGCAGTTGCTTCCGCTTCATTTGTGAGAACAGAATCATCGCTGAGGGATATTTCATTTGTTTCCAGAGATGACAGCGAATATTCCCGGGCCGGGTCAGATGAAAAGAGGCTGAGTATCGAAAACAAAAAAGTCAGATGCAGCAGACGCATAATAAAGTGGGTTTTAGTGGATGTTGAAGGAGGACAAGCATTTATTTTTTACAACGCTTTCTTTTGGCGTTTATCATGGTACCAAATCGCGCGAGGGTCATCAATCAAAATTGTTTTACTTTTACAACACTCAAACGTACGCAACCGCGTGGCCTTTCATGATAAAGGAAGTGTAAAAAGAAATGTAAATGAGTGTAAATTCTTCTGGTAAGGGGTTTTTTGATCATCAAGGGAAGATTTTCTTCCTGTTGATGGTTTTTTTGATCGCATCATCTTTTGTCAAACATGCCGACCGCGACTTGCGCGCAAAAGAAGTAAACGTGATTATCCGCCAGATGGGTCATCGGCTGTTGCAACAGGCCGGTGATTCTACCTCGCGCGTGTTACCCGTCACCGAAATTAAAAAGGGTACGTTTCGGTTGACCTTTGAAAAGGAATTGGTTTTCAACAACGACTCGCTGATGGCACTGGCCCAACACTTGCTGCCCAAAACAGCGTTTCCTTCCGGTTACATCATTACTGTACATGATTGCCAAAAAGAAGAAATCGTCTATGGGTTTCTGGTCAACAATACCGCACCCGATCTCCTGGCGTGCCGGGGCAGAAATCAGCCCCCGGGTTGTTACACCATTGAATTAACCTTTCCTGATTTTTATGAGAATGCCGAGCTAAAGAAAGCGGATATTGAAATGTTAACGCAAGAACTCAAGTCTGCTGATCTGGCCCATGCCGCCCCTAAAGACTTTCCATCATCGATCTTTGCCTATCCATCCATCCTTTTAGTGGGCAGCGGTCTGTTGGTAATCGTGGGTATCACTTTTTTGGTTGGGCGTTTTAGAAAAAATGTGGCTCCCGTGCCGGCACCACAGCCAAACGCCACCGTCAGTCTACCGTCAGCTTCGGAAATGTCTTCCATCGGAAAATTTCTGTTGGATGCGAAAGGTCAGCGGTTGTTGATAAGAGATGAAGTCATTGATCTCACTGAAAAGGAATACAAGATTCTCGAATTACTCCATAAAAATTTTGGTGAACTGATCGCGCGCGAAACGTTGATGCAACAAATCTGGATTAATGAGGGGGTGATCACCGGTCGCAGTCTGGACATGTTTGTCTCTAGGCTTCGAAAGAAGTTAAGCGGTGATCCGGAATTGAGAATCACCAATGTTCATGGGAAGGGATATCGGTTGGAGCAGGTCTAAAAACTGACGTCTGGGAAGTCTGTGCATTTAGCCGTTCTGCTTGCAAATTACTCGTCATTTGCTCACCTTGTAATAGAATTCGACAGGGCATAATCTATGGCTAAATCTTATTGCTATTTGTTCTCCCTTCTTTTCGTGATGTGCGGCTGCGAAAAGGATGATGAAAAAGATCCGCTTTACCAGCAACTGGTCGGCACCACGTGGGTGATGGATCGGGTAGAGGTCCTCGATAAAAGTGGTACATTGATCAGCTCTTTTAATGCCTCCTTTCCAAACAATTCGGGAGGTTCAATTTTATGTACTGAAAGGGTTCTGAATTTTCGCAACGACCAGCATGTGGTCATTGGTAGAACCTGTAGCAATTCAGGCTCAGGATGTGGGCAATATCTGTTTAGCAATGGAAAAATTTCTTTTTCGATCCTGGAAGGGCAAGCGGTTATAGGGCTTTGTCAAGTGTCCAATTTTGCTTATCTCCACGTAGAAAAATCTCAAAGCATTTTGCTCGAAGGCAACATGTTGCGCATGGATGGTTGGAGTTCATCTTTCTCACGCTTGTCTGCCGAAGCTAACTGGGTAGAATTGCGCGATCTGTATAATCTTGAACAAATAGTGATTCAAACATACTATAAGCCAACCAGTCAGACATTGGTGAGTGACCTTGCTTGTTGCGGTAACCTGAGTTTGATTCCATAAATCAGGGCGGATGGCTTTTTTAAAAAAAATAACATTGTACAGTTTGATTGGGCTTTCTCTTGCTTGCTCAGATGATAGTTCAGAAAATCCTTCGAAAAAACCTCTTGTTGGAAGTGTTTGGGAAATTAAACGGGTGGAAATCATTGATCCTTCTGTGCCTCAGTCAGCATCCGTCATTTTGGATTTTGAGAATAGTAATGCATCCCATCATTCGTATTTGATCTTTCGTAATGAAGAGTTCATAGACTATGTTGATCAGCAATTGGGGGTCAATAGCTACACTTTTGGAACCTGTGGTCAATGGGACATCGATGTTGATCAATTACAATTTGTCATTCCCAAATTGCCGGCAGAAATAGGGGGTTGTGCCTCTAAAAATGGTGTGTATTATACTGAAGGAGCCTACACGATCACCGATAGTAACCTGACAGTAGAAGGTTGGGGTTCTACTTTAGGAAGAATTAGTCTGGAGTCTCCTGTTTTGGACCGAGTTATCAGTGGTTCATTGAAATCCCGCAGTTATTTCGAACGAGTGACTAGCTACCCGATCATGGAACTTGCTTGTTGCCCCACTTTAAACTGGGTAAATTAGAAGCTTAGTTTTATGCTAAATTTTTTAGTATTCTTGTCCTGTGGACAATGCCAACTATTTCAAAGGACGGGGCGCTCAAATCAAAACTCGCAACAAATTCCTCAAAAATGAATACGTAACCGAGCATATCGAGGGTTTGGATGAACCAATATTCGAAAACCCGCATACGCAAATATTTGAGGAGACAGCCAAAAAGCTGGTTAACAAAGTCGAAAGTCCTGACCTCCGCTTTCTCTATTCCATGAATCCCTACCAGGGCTGCGAACATGGATGTATCTATTGCTACGCCCGCAACACACATGAATATTATGGCTTTAGTGCCGGGCTGGATTTTGAAAGCAAAATCGTTGTTAAGAAAAATGCCGCCACCCTGCTGGAGCAACAACTGCTTCACCCTACATGGGAAGCGGTACCCATCATGTTGAGCGGCAACACCGATTGCTATCAGCCTCAGGAAAAAAAGTTTGGATTGACACGAAGCTTGCTAAAAGTAATGGCGCGTTATCGTCATCCGGTGGGCATCATTACCAAAAACAGTTTGATCACCCGCGACACAGATATCCTCCGGGATCTGGCAGCCGAGCGATTGGTGAACGTTATGATTTCCATCACCACGCTGAATGAAGAGTTGAGAAGACGCCTGGAGCCCCGGACGGCCAGCGCTCTCAAACGATTAAAAACGGTTGAAGAATTAACCCTGGCCGGTATTCCGGTGGGGATTATGAATGCACCGATTATTCCCGGTCTGAACCATCATGAAATACCGGACATCCTGAAAGCAGCCGCGGATCATGGGGCCCTGACGGCAGGAATGACGGTAGTCCGATTAAACGGATCTATTGGAAAAATCTTCGAGGACTGGCTTCGGAAAAATTTTCCAGACCGGTTTGATAAAGTATGGAATCAGATATGCTCCCTGCATGACGGTCAGGTCCATGACTCGGAATTTGGCAGACGCATGCGCGGCAGTGGTTCCATGGCGGACATCATTCACCAATTGTTTAAGGTTTCTAAACAAAAATACTTTAGCAACCGCCAGATGCCTTCTTATGACTTGACCAGGTTTCGAAAAGGAGGAACACTTTCGTTGTTTTAGCTTTACACCCGTTTTGAACCTGCTCATGATTTTTTGCGCTGGCTGATGCGCCTTTTCTGAACATCATTATTATTTAATGATCTGCTGGCGGGTGAATTCTGCCTGCACCGTTACCTTTGCATCCATGCAAACGTATGCCATCTATGCGCTTGGGTTTTTTGCCCAGGGTTTGTTTGGGATGCGTATCCTCATCCAATGGTTTTATTCGGAACGCGAAGGCCGGGTGGTTTCTCCCTCGTTGTTTTGGGTGTTCAGCCTGTTGGGCTCGTTTCTGTTTCTGATCTATGGGTGGCTGCGATCGGATCTGGTAATTCTCATCGGACAAACGCTTTCTTTTTACATCTACATCCGCAACCTTCAGTTAAAGAACGTCTGGAGTCGCGTGCCCACGATTGTTCAGTTGGCCATTTTTCTTTTGCCAATGGTCGTCTGGCTGATGGTGTTTACGACTGAGGGTACGTGGGCCAAAATCATCGACCGAAATGTCTGGACAGATGCGTTTCTGTTGGTCGGGGCGTTGGGTCAGATTCTGCTCAATCTTCGCTACCTTTATCAATGGTACTATTCTGAAAAGGCGAGCGAATCTTTACTGCCCTTAGGTTTTTGGATCATCAGCGCCATCGCTTCCGTGATGGTCATTGTCTATGGGTTTTACAGAAATGATCCGGTGCTTCTTTTAGCCCAGAGCATGGGTTTCTTTGCTTACCTCCGCAATATCTGGTTATCGGTGAAAATAAAAGGATAGTTGCTTATCATTGGCTACTTAAATGTATGAACTGGGGGATCATTCTTTCCGCTTTGGTTAGTTGTAGCCAATTTTGATAAATTAGTCAATTATAATTGCAATGGGGCGTCCGCCAGATAGCTTGTTTTTAGTTTTTGAATGCACCTATTGTGGTGCAATGTCAAAGTATATTGGATTCGAATTTCGAACCGGACTCAAAAACAGCATTTCTGAATCTCCTCCCAGTTTTTCATTTTGCCCAACCTGTGGTTTTGCCATAGGGTTTTGTGATAAGCCAAGACAACTACCGTTTGAATCTAATGAATCCTGGGAGGCCCGTTTGGTTGAATATGTAATCGGGTATAGACCATCAGATGAATTTGATCATCAGTTTTTGTCCTTACCGAGTCTCTCTATTGAACTGCCGCACAGTATTTTACAATTGAATAAATTCAAGCCGGATATAGAGTGTGTCATCAGAAAAAGATTCTGGCAGGACTACACGAGTGCCTTAATCTATAGCAACTACACAAATGACCTTTTCCCTAAAAGAATAGGGAAATGGGTTGAACTAAAAGAGCAAATTATCAAGCTTCTACAGCAGCTAAGAAGAATATGGAAAAAGGAAGAAAAACCAATCTCATCCAGCTATTTGGCATTAGCCAGATTAGAGGACACCATAGTGGAAATGAGAGCTGCTCTTGAATATTGGAAAGCAAATCCATGTACTGACGTCTATTATCAAAAATATGAAACTGTAATTATAAAAGAAGCTGAAAAACTATTGAGTAGTATTCGCGTTGTTGTCGATGAGCAGGAAATAAAAAGTGTTCAAGGTCAGCTCACAGCATTCTATCAAGCTTCCATGTTTGCTATGAAAGTAGAGTCCACACATTCACTTAGTGAGTATATGAATGCATACAAAAGCGATCAAAGTATTCCTCGATCAGGATTTGAAAAAGCAAGTGATTCATTAAAAAGCACCCAAGCAAAATTTAATTCAGTTGTAGCAAAATTATTAAATACGCTTAGCCAATTTCAATCGCCCCAAACAACATTATCACATACTGTTTCGCTTCTTGGAGGTGATATAAAAAAAGTGCGTGAATTTATCCGCAAAGAATTACACCCTAAGCAGGAAGAAAACAACTCCAACCTTGAGCGGTTGCTTCAGTTGTCCATTAGAGATGCTGATAGACTTGAAATTTATCAGCAGCTGGGCAAGTTCAAAGAGGCTGAAGAACTGTTTGAAAATTTAATGAAAACACCACCATTGTCTGACAGCTTGTTGCCCTATCAATGTTTCTATAATGAAGAAATGCGAAAACGTATTAAAAGAAGAAACAAAAGGGCTTTCACAGTAATAAGTTCCTTTATGTCTCGGAATAAAAAGAAAGAAACAAAATCAAATCTCGAAGGAATGCTAAGCGCAAAAATAGATGAATCAAGTAAACTTAATGTTTACCAGCAATTAGGAAGATTTAAAGAGGCCGAGGAACTACTCAATAGAATAATGTCAGGTATGTTTATGTCGACCAGTAAAACCACCTCTTATGATCGGTATTACTACGAAGAATTAGGGAAGCGTATCAGGAAGAAAAATAAAATACCCTTCGTGTTAGAGGATACATTTATTGTACTGGAGGCTTAGTTGCCGTGAGCCCAACGCCCTCGTGGAATACGCTATTTGGTCAACATCAGCGCACCGCTGGCAATAAAACTTTCATTGTCAGCTCGCCTGTTATAAATGAGTGAAAAAATAACATGACTATCACTAACTAATTCGATCGACAACTTCGTCCTAAATAGTCTTTCTTCCGGTAGATCATAGCCCGTGCCAAGTTCATACAATTCTATTCTCTTCTCTCTGTAGTCATAATGCTGATATTCATTATTACGATCGATTGCCCTAGTAATCATTTGGCGGTGGCTGGTCAGTGTTAAGAGTTGCCTTGAGGAGTCATAGGAAAGAGTAAACTCTGTTGGTTTCGCAACCGGATTCCCATATACTGAAGAGACATTTACTTGCTCAAAGCCTATGCCCTTCCATGTGCCATGGAGCCATTTTATCTGCTCGGGATCTATTCTTTGGCCTTCTTGCGCTAAAATAGAAGTGCTTAACATCGTGGAAATTGCCAGCGCAGTAAAGCAAATCTTTTGTATCTTCATGTTAGAATTGTCGGTTTTACCGTTTGTATATCCGTGGTGAATGCCAACCAAAGCTAAAGAATCTTATGATTCGCAAGTATTCAATCGTACTGGTTTTTATTATTCTAAACGACTGTTGGTGTTCCGTTCTCAAGAGCCGTGTGTTTTCTGGAATTTTGATTCTACCCACCAGTTTCGTCACTGGACGATAATATTTATAGTTTTGAAAACATTTTGTTTGATTCACTTGATGTCCTCAGAAACCCATTTAAAAGAATGTTGAGCGTAATTAATCAATCACAAAGTCAACTTAGATTGATTATTCTCATGTTAACGATTAACACTCCGTTTGCTTTTGCACAACCAACTTCTTTAAATCTGACTGACCCGGAGGGGAGACGACAAGGTCAATGGACTGTTTGGTTTGATCTGAATTGGAGGGAAACGACTATCAAAGATAGCGTTGAATTCTATCGCCAAATCACTTACAAGAACGATATTCCTCATGGAATGGTAAGAGACTATTTTAAGAATGGAAAACTCCAATTTGAAGGAAGCATGTCGGCTGATAGACCTGAAAATATACTTACAGGAAGTGCCTCATGGCACTGGCTAAATGGAGTATCCGCTCAAGCAACTTATGTGAATGGAGCACAAATTGACAGTCTGAAGTTATTTGATCAAAATGGAAATGAGATTATTGGCAACTGGGAGAAGATCCGACAGGAAGCCGTAGGATTGTATGACAGCGAAAGATATGAGCTTGCGATACCCAAGCTTGAAATTGCCAATGTTTATGCGGAGCTCTTTTTTGGCAAACAAAGTCAGGATTACCTTGGCGTTTTATTGAGGTTAGGAAAAGCACATTATGCGTTGGGTGACTTCGAGAAAGCTAAGCCATTGATGAAACAAATGATTCGAGAGTATGGTGAAGCCTTTGGTAAAACAAACCCCGTATATGGGACTTTATTGTTCAATCTCGGTGATACCTACTGCGAAACTTCGGAGTACGTATTGGCGGAACCTCTGCTGAGGCAAGCTAAATCAATTCTGCAAAAATATTCCAATAACGTAAAATTTGAATATGCCCGCGTACTGGACGCGTTGGGTGTTAGCCTGTCGATACTGGGAAGATACCCCGAAGCAGAAATAGAATATCTGTTATCAATAGAGACATTTAAAAATGCTTCTGGCGCCCAAACCAGAGAATATGCAAGGGCATTGAGGAACCTTGGCACGCTATACATCAAAATTGGGAATTATGAAAAATCAAAACAGCTCAACACGGAGTCAATGAATTTAGTAGAGAAAATCTCAGGGACATCACATGCTGATTATTTTAGCTCGCTTCGAAATTTAGCAACAGCCCTCAGGGGGTTAGGACAAGCCGATGATGCTCATGCACTTGCGACAAAGTGCCTGCAACTAACAAGGCATACCAAAGAAAAGCTTCCGTTGGAGTTTGCGCGATCATTGTCTTACATGGCTGTACTCGAAATTGAAAATGGGAACTATGGTCTTGCTGATAAATATCTGGGTGAGGCCATACCAGGTTTGAAATCACAAATTGGTATTGACTATTGGGAAACTTTCCGAACGTGGGCCAACAACTTGGCTCATTTGGGAAACTTTATAAAAGCAAAACAACAATTACTTGCGGTAAAAAACTCAATTATAGAAAGGGCAGGAAGCATGAACGAACAATACTTGCTCTGCCTCAATGACTTGGGCGTTATGTACGAAAAATTGGCGGAATATGACAGCGCCATGTTGATCCAAAAGGAACTACTAAAATTAAGGATAGATCAAGGTGGAAAAAGTCACCCGGAATATTTTACCACGCTTAATAATCTCGGCCGAAGTTATCAGGAGTTGGGTCAATATGATTCAGCTCTTCGGTGTTTTGATGAGGCTTCCGATAAATTTCCTGACAAACAAACACCTGGCTACGCTGGTGTCTTGGGTAACCTTGCGAGTACCTACCATGAGTTACGAAACTATGCGAAGGCGGAATTCTATTACAAAAAAGCTGTTACTATTGCACAGACGTACCTCAACGAAAATCATCCTAAATATACACAATCAATCAATAACCTTGCATGGTTTTATTTTAAGCGAAACGAACTCAGTAAAGCCGAGCCTCTATTTCTTGAAAGTGCTGGTAAAAAAATAAAAGAATTAAGACGCATTTTCCCTGCACTGTCCGAAAATGAAAGAGTTCAATACTATCAAGACAATACTAATTTCATTTATAACTTCGAATCGTTTTGCGTTGCTCGTTACGCAGAAAATCCTTCCATCGCTGCTGTTTGGTATAATTTGCGTCTCGCTTCCAAGAGTATGCTTTTCAACGTTTCGCAAAACATACGTCAAAAAATTAGCCTAAGTAGAGACACTAGTCTTCTTAGGGCTTTTAGTGACTGGCGAGCGAGTGTCAATCTTTTGCAAAAAGCGTATCAATCCCCAAAAGATCAGCTTCTTGGTCAAACCATTACACTGGCGGAATTAGAAGGCCGAGTGAACGATCTTGAAAAGAAGTTAGGTGTGTATTTTCTGGATAACACATCGATGAATTCCCTAAGTTGGCAAGATGTGCAAGCACAGCTTAAAAATGATGAATACGCTATAGAGATTGTAAAAGTGCTGAATAGTAGTCAGGCAAATCACCAGTGGATCTATGCTGCCTTGGCCTTATCAGGCGCTGAGAAGGTTAAACCAAAACTTTTTACAATTGGTGATGCATTGAGTTTGGAAACAAAGTACTTCAACTACTATCGCAATGCCATCGTAGCTGGCGTTGAAGACAACGAATCATGGAGTAAGTTCTGGGGGCCTATATCACGTGAAATTGGCCATGCCAAAAAGGTCTATCTATCGCTGGATGGGATTTATCATAAGATAAATCTCAACACTCTCCGAAACCCAGACACGGGCAAATACTTATTTGAGACAGTAGATATTGCTATTATTGGAAATACTAAGGACTTAATTGAATCTTCTACGCCTAGCACACCAGTAATTTCTGACGCGACATTTTTTGGCAATCCAGATTTCAATACTACCATTGAATCCAAAGAAAAAAACACATCAAATCGAAAAGGTATTCAGCGTGAGTTTAGAATGGGGAACCAAATCACCCGATTTCTGGGAGGTGACTCAGACATTTCGGAATTGCCGGGGACGAAAGCTGAAATTGAGAATATATCAGGCTTATTGTCTAACAAAGGGGTCAACGTGACAGTCTATAGTGGAGGCAACGCTTTAGAAGAGAATTTAAAAGAACTGCAAAGCCCGCAAATACTTCACATCGCTACGCATGGCTTCTTTCTACCCGATAATTCAATGGCAGTCAATCAAACTTTTTTAGGCATGAAAGCTACTCCGTTTAAAGAAAACCCCCTCATGAGATCAGGGTTGTTACTGGCCGGGGCAAAATTTGCCATTAATGGATCGCGAAGTTACGACTTAACCTCTGAGGATGGGGTTCTCACCGCCTACGAAGCTCTTACCTTAGACCTGAACAGAACAGAATTGGTCGTACTATCCGCATGTGAAACTGGTTTGGGTGTGGATTCCAATGGGGAGGGTATTTATGGACTGCAACGATCCCTCCAAATTGCGGGAGCTAAAAATGTTATCATGAGTTTGTGGAGGGTAGATGATCAGGCAACCATGGAATTTATGACTCACTTTTATACATACTGGGTGACAACAAAATCTAAAAGGGTGGCATTTTCAAAAGCGCAAAAGATTATGAAGGAAAAATACGCTAACGAACCGATCAAATGGGGGGCATTCGTTCTCATTGGTATTTGAACTTAAGGCCAAATATTAGCAGTCATGCCTGAGCATGGGCTTCTTTGCTTACCTCCGCAACATCTGGTTATCGGTGAAAGCTAAATCGTAGCCTCTCGTCTCGCTTCTTTGCGAAGCAGCGGACGAATGAACAATAACGTGATTCCCATCAACAACGCTCCCACCAGAAACGGCAGATGAAAATCGATGCCGAACAAAAAGCCGCTGAGTCCCATGCCCGCTGCACGCGCCAACGAGCCAAACGACTGGCTGGTGCCGAGGGTATGACCCACTTCCCGCGGATCGGCATATTTGGATAACAGGGATGAGATGCTGGGAGTCAGACATCCGTTCGCCAACGCAATGATGACTAGTCCCAGCAATTCAAAGGGTATAAACCAGGTTAAGCTGACAAACGGCAACAGCGCTAATCCAACGATCATGAGAAAGGCACCATAGACCAGCAGTTTATACTCGCCAAACACTTGCACCATTTTACCAACCATGGTTCCCTGAATGATCGCGGTGGTTAACCCGATAAAAGCAAAGAGGTATCCGATCTTGTCTGCTTTGATTCCATAAATCTGATCCCACATCAGCGAACTGGAAAGTTGCATGAGCATAAACGCCAGAATAAAAATGAAGTTAATGATCATGAGTTCCCGGATGAATGGCTTTTTCAGTTCATTCCCGATACCGGTAATTACTTTGAAGTTAAACTGTGCGTCCTTGCGCAGCTCTTTGAGAGATTCCGGCAATAAAAAGTAAGCCAGAACAAGATTTAACACACAAAAACCTGCGGACACATACCCAACCAGATCTACATGGCCTGCGGGGGATATGCTTTTGAGATAACCTCCCAGGGTAGGACCAAAGATAAAACCCAGACCAAAGGCCGCTCCCATAATGCCCATAGACTTGGCACGATCCTCTGGAGATGTTACATCTGCAATGTAGGCCTGAGCCACCGAAAAATTAGCTGACCCAATCCCTGACAGCATGCGCGAAAGAAAAAGCCAGATCAACGAGGTGCTCAATCCAAAAACAATATACGCAAAGGCTGTGATAGCTACGCTGACTAAAATGATTGGTCTTCTTCCGTAGCGATCGCTCAGGGTGCCCCAGAAGGGAGCAAACACAAAATTCATAATCGGAAAAATGGCGGCAATCAACCCTACCTGGTAATCGGCTGCGCCCAACTCTTTCGAGAAGATGGGCAGGATTGGAATAACGATCCCGAATCCCAGCAAATCAATAAAAATGGTGATGAACAGAACGAAGATGGGTGACTTCCGCATAATTTATCAAAGGTCGCAAAGGTGCATATATTATTTACTTCCCCTCGCGAGGCTTCACTATTTCTTAATTCGCATACTGATTGGTTACAACCACTTCTTCCGTCTAAAATACCACAGGAATGCCATCGAAGAAAGCAGCATCAACCCGATCGCCACCGGATATCCTCCCATCCATTGCAATTCGGGCATGTGTTTAAAATTCATTCCATAAATACTGGCAATGAGCGTGGGCGGCATAAAGACGACTGTTACCACCGTAAAAATCTTGATAACCGTGTTTTGCTCAATATTCACTAACCCCAAAAAAGTATTTTGCATGTATTCCAGCCGTTCGCTGCTAAACTGTGAATGTTGCAACAACGAGGCAATGTCTTTGATGATGATCTTTAGACGCTCCTGTTGCAGTGGGGTAAACTCATCGATGCGAAGAAGGGAAGCTACCACGCGTTGTTTTTCCGTGACCGTCTGGTGAAGTAACATCACATTTTCCTGTTGTTGAGCAATGCCTAACAACAGTTCTTCATTCAGGGATCTGCGGGCAATAAGTTCCTTGCTGATTTGATTTAACCTTCGGTTGATCCCTTCGATCAAGTCCGCATCGCTGTCGATTCTGGCTTCCAGCAGTGTCAGAAAAACACCCAGTCCATGTTCCTTTTTTTCCAACGAACCTCCGGCCTTTAGTCGCCTCACCGTTTCGGCAAATGTTTTCAAGTCGCCCTGCCGATAGGTGATCAAAACATTCCCAACCAAAATAAAGGTGACGTTCTGGATGCTGAGCTCCTGTGAGCCATTCTGTAAAAATCCCAGATTGATTTCAATGGTGGTGTCTGTCTCCAGAAACCGGGAACTGCTTTCAATCTCTTGTACCTCCTGCGAGGTAAAAAATTCGATTTTATAAAGCTTTTCAATAAAGTCTTTCTCTTCCTGCGTGGGCGATTGCAAATCAACCCAGATCACATGGGCGAGTGAGCCCCATTCGTGTTCGGCTGGGTTTTTATGCTGGGATATTTTCCCCTCGATAAGTGTGTACGCCCGGATCATTTACATCACAAAGGTAATTCAAATCGATCAGCGACCATTACTTTTGGGTCATGTTTGAGTTACTTTTGCGTCCGGACGTTCAGCGATACATCCGCGTCCATGCCTCCGTAGATGAAAAGAACTGGTTATTAAAACATACGGAAGTGGAAGACATTCCGGCCCGCGTGATCGCCCAGCAACTGGCCGGTCTGCGAAAGGCAAAAGAAAAATTACCCGCGTGGGCCGCAAGCGAAAATATCATTTATCCTCCGGCAACGAATCTCGAGCAAACATCCTCGGAGGCAACGGCCCGTTTCAAAGAGAAACTTATCTCTGAAATTGCCGTGCGGCATCGCACGGGCATTGATTTAACCTGCGGCTGGGGTGTTGATTCTTTTTTCTTGAGTCACGCTTTTGAATCATGGACATGTCTGGAACGTGAGCCCGAACTGCTGGCGATGGCGCAACATAACCATCACCAACTGGGGCGACATAATATTGTTTATCAAAATTCCTCCGCAGAAGATTGGCTGACACATCAGACCCTCGAACATGATTGGATCTATGTTGACCCTTCGCGCAGACGCAAGGGCAATGAAAAAGTGGTGTCGCTGAGCGCCTGTGAGCCGGACATGGTCTCGCTGCAGGTGAGGCTTTTGCAAATTGCCCCAAACGTGTTGATCAAAACTTCGCCTTTGCTGGATATTACTCAGGCATTACGGGAGTTAATCTTTGTCAGGCAGGTGTACGTGGTGGCGGTGGGCAACGAATGCAAAGAACTGTTGTTTCATTTGCAGCGCGATTTTTCAGGCGAGCCGGCTATAGAGGCGTGTCATTTATCTGATCGTGAACCGGAGGCGTTTTCTCGTTTCTCGTTTTTCGTGTCCGAGGAAAAGCGGACGCCTGTCGTTACCGGGGAGGCCAACCGGTTTTTGTATGAGCCCAATGCTGCGATGATGAAAGCCGGTGCCTTTAAACTCATCGGCCAACGATATGGGTTACAAAAGCTTCATCCAAATTCGCATCTATATACTTCGGCAGAGCAGATGACTTCGTTTCCGGGTCGAACATTTGAGATCTTGGAGTCTGTGAAACCCGACAAAACACTGGTAAGTAAATTGCCTGAAGGCCAGGCGAATATTTTGTTACGTAACTATCCGCTCACCGTAGAGGAATTCAAGAAAAAAACAGGCATCAAAGAAGGAGGCGAACTATATCTGATCGGAGCAAGAACAATTGAAAATCCGTCCTTGTGGTTGTGTCGAAAAGTGTGAAACTTTTGCTGCTGGTGTTCGTACATGTTGCCAATGACTAAACCCTCTTTTTGGCGCGCTGTTTTTCTAAAATGGAGTGTTGGGATTGGTGCCATCACTCTTTTCGCTTGTTCAGAGGCTGAGACCATAGAGCCAGAACCCATGATCCATCGAATGGATGGGCGCACGGTTAAGCTGAGTGATCCTTCGGGTATCGCTCTTGATGTTAATGAAAACGGGATCATCGACTTCAATATTTTTATTGAGCTAACAGCCAATTCTCAGGGAGATCGGCTCTATGTTGGCATTAACCCTATTGGCTCCAATGCTATTCTGGCCGGCCCCGCGGACGATGATAATTTTTTAAGTATGGGTTTCGCCAAAGCGTTTACTCCTCCCGAGATGATTCCGGTCGCCCCCACTGGTGACTTACAGTGGTCGCCCGACTTTCATTCGTTGGCAATCCGAAATACATCTACGTCCGGCACCCTTTCATATGAAGGTGATTGGAGCAACGATGCTCCCGCTTTTTTACCCATTCGCCTGGATGAGGCCGGGAAGAAAAACTATGGTTGGTTAAAATTACATTTCGATAAAGAGACAGAAATTCTGACGTTGGAAGAGTATGCCTTTCATCCGGTGGAGGATGTTTCTCCTTCGGTGGGGAAACGGTGATTACATGCCTGACAAAAACTTGTCCTTTTCTTAAAACAATCCCATCACTCCATAGATCAGCCAGCTGGTTGCGCACAGTGTTCCGTACACGATGATTACTTTCATTCGGTATTGGGTATCCTCCCACCACAGCACCACCCACGGTTTGAATAACCCCAGCACCAGCAAAAATCCACTGGCCCAGGCCAACAATAAAAAGATCAATCGGATGCTTTCAACCATAGAGTAAAGTTAATCATTTACAAAAACAGCAAAGCTGCCACCACCTGTCATGTTAATATTTAACCTTGTGTTCTCATTTATTCTTTACTTTTGCGCCTCTTTGAAGCGTGCGCGCAGTTGATTTTCTTTCCTTATACCAGTCCGATGGCCATATCCAAACCGTGGTCGAAGGGATGCGTGCGTCCCATCAAAAACATTTACGATTAAAAGGTCTGCACGGCAGTTTAGACGCAGTCACGCTGGCGGCCACGCTCAAAAGCGTACGCAGCAGTCACGTGTTTATTTTAACCGATAAAGAAGAAGCCTCTTACTTTTTAAATGATCTGCAGAATCTGCTAGGACAAAAGGAACCGTTGCTGTTTCCTATGTCGTACAAACGCCCCTATGAATACGATGAAATAGAAAATGCCAACATCCTGATGCGGGCCGAGGTTCTTAATCACCTGAGCACTCACCCGGAGGGTCAACTGGTGATTACTTACCCGGAAGCGCTCAGTGAGAAAGTTATCAACAAAAAGTCTCTCGCCTCCAACACCTTTGTTGTCAAAAAAGGTGAGTCGCTGGATGTGATCTTTTTGGAAGAGTTCCTTTACACCTATGATTTTGAAAAAACAGACTTTGTTTACGAGGCCGGGCAGTTTGCCGTTCGCGGGGGGATCATCGATGTCTATTCCTTTGCCCATGAGCTTCCCTATCGGATAGAGTTATTTGGAGACGAGGTGGATAGCATCCGAAGTTTTGATCCGGGATCGCAACTATCGGTGGACACGTTGGACAAAATCAGTCTGATGCCCAATGTGCAAACCCGGCTGATGAAAGAGGAGCGCCAATCGCTCTTTGAATTTATTCCGCCCAACACCCGCATCTGGATAAAAGATGTTGAGCACACGCGCGATGTGCTTAACCGTTGTTTTGACAAAGCCTCTCAGCAATTTGACCGCATCATTCGCGAAAGCGATTCCACGGTATCTCTCCAACCCAATCAGCTATTTGAAACAGGTCAGATTTTTCTGGATCACCTTCCCCGGTTTCAGGTGCTGGAATTTGGAAGTCGCTCCTATGCACGTCAACCGATGGTGATCGAATTTTCTTCTTCGGTTCAGCCTGCGTTTAACAAAAATTTCGAGCTATTGGCCAATGACCTGATTGATCATCAGGTGAAGGGATACACCAATTTTATCGCAGCCGAACAGCCCCGTCAGGCGGAGCGTTTGCAGGGAATCTTTGCTGAAATTCAGCCGGATTTAAAATTCCAGATATTGGACATCCCGTTGCGTCAGGGATTTATCGATCATCAGTTAAAGATTGTTTGTTATACGGATCATCAGATATTTGAACGTTACCACCGGTATCGGAGCAAAGAAAAGTTTTCTAAAAACAAGGCTCTTACGTTCCGGGATTTACAAACCCTGCAACCCGGTGACTTTGTTACCCATATTGACTATGGTATCGCCAAATTTGCCGGGCTGGAAAAAAAGGAAGTCAATGGCAAAGATCAGGAAGCCATTCGTTTGGTGTTTCGCGATGATGACATCTTATACATCAACATTCATTCGCTTCATAAAATATCCAAATACACTGGTCGCGAAGGAACACCTCCGCTGGTAAACAAACTCGGATCGGGTGATTGGGATAGTAAAAAAGCAAAGGTCAAAAAGAAAGTCAGGGACATCGCCAAAGAGCTGATCGCCCTTTACGCCAAACGCAAAACTGCCCCCGGATATGCTTACGCTCCGGATGGATTTTTGCAAATAGAACTGGAGTCCAGCTTTATCTATGAAGATACGCCTGATCAGGCCAAGGCCACAGAGGATGTCAAGAAAGATATGCAACAACCACACCCCATGGACCGGTTGGTGTGTGGAGATGTTGGTTTTGGAAAAACCGAAGTTGCTATTCGTGCCGCTTTCAAAGCCACCAGCGAGGGAAAACAGGTGGCCGTATTGGTGCCTACCACTATTTTGGCGATGCAGCATTATCGCACTTTTTCCGAGCGATTGGCCAACTTTCCGGTCAAGATTGAATATGTATCCCGCTTCAAAACAGATAAGGAAATCAAAGACATTATTAAACAGGTGGGCGAAGGTCATGTCAACATCATCATTGGTACCCATCGCGTGGTGAGTAAAGATGTGGTGTTTAAAGACCTGGGTCTGTTGGTGATTGATGAAGAACAAAAATTTGGGGTAAAAGTAAAGGACCGGCTAAAAGAACTTCGCGTAAATGTGGATGTGCTTACGCTAACGGCTACACCCATTCCCCGAACGTTACACTTTTCTCTGATGGGTGCGCGTGATCTGAGCATCATTGCGACAGCCCCGCCTAACCGGCAGCCGGTAACTACTGAATTACATACGTTTGGTGAAACCGTTATCCGCGATGCCGTCAGTCATGAACTACGCAGGGGCGGACAGGTCTTTTTTGTTCATAATCGCATCAGCGATATTGATCAGATCGCGAACATGATTTTTAAACTGGTGCCGGATTCCCGCATCGGTATTGCTCACGGACAAATGGAAGGAGATAAACTTGAAAAGGTCATGGTCAAGTTTATTGAAGGAGAATATGATGTTCTGGTGAGTACAAACATTATCGAGTCAGGATTGGATATTCCCAATGCCAATACAATCATGATTAACCAGGCACATCTGTTTGGTTTGAGTGATCTGCATCAGATGCGCGGTCGGGTTGGCCGCTCCAACAAAAAGGCATATTGTTATTTGCTCACGCCCCCTTCTTCTCTATTGACCAGCGATTCGCGCAAGCGACTGTCAGCACTGGAAGAGTTTTCAGATCTGGGCGATGGGTTTAAAGTGGCGATGCGCGATTTGGATATCCGGGGTGCCGGAAATCTTTTGGGGGGCGAGCAAAGTGGCTTTATCAATGATCTGGGGTTTGATACTTATCACAAAATTCTGGACGATGCCATTCAGGAGTTAAAGGAAAATGAGTTTAAAGAATTATTTACGGAAGAACTTTCGGCCAAAGCGAAGTTGATTGTACCCGATTGTATCATTGAAACGGATCTGGAAATTCTCATTCCGGAAAAGTATGTCGGCAGCACCTCAGAACGCTTGCAATTGTATTCAACCCTGGATAACATTCAGGATGAAACGGCATTGGATCTTTTCCGGGCTTCCATGATAGACCGGTTTGGAAGCATGCCAGACTCTGTGATTCAGTTGATTGACACCGTCAGGCTTCGTTGGCTGGGTGAGCAACTAGGTTTTGAGAAGATCTCTTTAAAAGGAGGTAAACTCCGGGCGTACTTTATCTCAGGTAAAGAAGAGTACTTTAAATCCGAGATTTTTGGAAAAATTCTTGCGTTTGTTCAATCTCACACTCGCCAATGTCGCATGAAGGATACTGCCGGAAAACTGATTCTGACAATAGAGGATATCCCGACCGTAGAGTCCGCCCTTTGGATGTTGAGCTTTGATCAACATAAACCCGTGGTGAGCAGCCAGGAATAATCCGATACAATAAGCAAAGATCGGGATCGTTTTAGTCTTCACTTTCAGGCACTTTCACTACCGATTTATCAAATCTGACCTATTCTTTTGGAAAACATGTATTTATCTCCATATATTAGCGGTTGCTTTGAATCATAACTTATGCAAATGAGACTATTTAAAGGGTTTTTGCTTCTGGTTGGCTTGGCTGTAGCAGCAACTTCCTGTTCACTTATTAACGGGGGTTCTTACCCCACTGCTGAAAATCCGGGTGCCACCCGCGTGAATCCGGGTGTCAGGCCAGGAACAAGTACCACCACCGGCATCGAGTATACCTCGCGTGAAGATATACCCGCACAACCGGCTCCCGGTGAATACCTGTATCCTATTGATCAGTTCGATATGATGCCACCCATTCCCAACATGCGCTTTATTGAAGGTGGGCGTGCCGTATTGGGCTCTTTAGAAGAAGATTTGCTTGGCTGGCGTGATAATGTGGAGCGCACCGTTTCTGTTGCTTCATTTTATATGGACGAAACAGAAATTGCCAACATCCATTGGAATGAATATTTGTATGCCCTGAACGACAGTGCTATTAAAAACCCTGCTTCGCTGCAGAAATATAAAGATGCCTACCCTGATACCAACGTTTGGAAAGGGAAGCTTGCATACAATGATCCCTATGTAAAATATTATTTGACCTACCCTGGTTTCCGATATTATCCGGTGGTGGGCATTACCTGGAAACAAGCGAATGCTTATGCTGCCTGGAGAACCCGTGTGGTCAATGACGTGATCCTGGCCGAACGTGGCTTGCTCAATCAGCAGCCGGCCGGTGGTGGAACTACTCCGGGCTTAGCCCCTCCTGATCCACTCCCTAATTTCCGCCTGCCAACTGAAGCTGAGTGGGAATATGCCGCCATGGCCATGATTGGTACCCAGTGGCTGGATGAGGTTCAAACCCATCAGCGTCTGTACCCTTGGGATGGTCATGCTTTGCGTAATCCTTATGGAAAAGACATGGGTCTGTTCCTGGCAAACTTCAAACGCGGACGTGGTGACTATGCCGGTATTGCTGGAAAGTTGAATGATGGTTCGTTGATCACCACTTATATTTATGAGTACCCTCCCAATGACTATGGATTGTATAACATGGCCGGAAACGTCAGCGAGTGGGTGTTGGATATTTATCGTCCGCTTTCCCATCAGGACTTTGATGATCTGAATCCTATCCGCAGAGATGACTTTTTGGATGATAATGATAAGTATCGTAGCAAGTATAAAAAAGCGGTAGACTCCACTGGTAATGCTACATTGGAAGTCGGAAATCCCCAGAGCTATTTGTCATTGGTTTCCAATAGAAGCCGTGTTTACAAGGGCGGTTCATGGAAAGATGTTGCTTACTGGATGTCTCCCGGTACCCGCAGGTTTTTGGATGAAGATTCTGCAACTGCTACCATCGGTTTCCGTTGTGCCATGATCAACGTGGGATCTAATCGATAATTAAGAGACTCTAGAATATTGTTAAAGACCCTGACTCACGTCAGGGTTTTTTTTTTTGTTATTGCGATGCCGCTATACAAGCAATGCTAAGTTTACCACAGCCGGCCTGAATTAGTTTGCTGCCACAGGCTTCCAGCGTAGCACCGGTGGTGATTACATCATCCACCAATAAGATGTGTTTATTAGTCAGGTCAACGCCTGTTGCCAGATCAAAAACCTCCCGCACATTTTCCCACCGTTGCCATCGGCTTTTGCGTGTTTGAGTGGTTGTCCTTGACTTTCGTATTGAAATCGTTTCGCTGACAGCGGTACCCCATACGGTGGCAAGCCCGCGGGCAAACTCATGGCTTTGATTGTAACCACGGGTTCGCTTTCGGGATGAATGCAGAGGCACGGGAATGATACAATCAAAGCATGGGTTCAGCCCCGCATGCATTAATTCTGTGGCATATACCATTCCCAGCCGAACGCCAATTTCCGGGTGATGGTTGTATTTTAACTGATGTAGCAGATGTTGAACCAATCCTGATTTTCGGAACTTCAAAAATGCAAAAGCATACGTCACTGGCAGCCGACCGGCAAATTTCAATCTGACAGGGTTTGATTCCTCCAGCCACCCGTCCATTTTGGGTAGATTGGCCAGGCAGTGTGAACACAAAATTTCTTCTCCCCTTACCATCGGCTCTTCACATCCCAGGCAATATCTGGGAAAGAACAATTGAATAAAATCTGTCAGCAGATTGCTGTTTGATTTACCCTCGTTTGCCACCATCTTTGTCTAAAATATAATGCGCGAATGAGCCTGGTCAAGCAATTTAATGAATACCGTTCAAAGATGAATGAGAAAATTCTGGAGGCCGATAACCTCATCATCAAACGGATTTTTAACCTGGACACCCATGCCTATCAGGGGGGCGCATTGGATGTTCGCTCCAAAGAGCTGATCGGCTTGACCTGTTCGTTGGTCCTTCGTTGTGATGATTGTGTGCGCTACCACTTGGGCAAGTGTTTTGAAATCGGATTAAAAAAAGAAGAGGTTCATGAAGCCATGGGAGTTGCAACCCTCATCGGAGGAACGATTGTCGTTCCACATTTACGCAGGGCTTTCGAATACTGGGAGGCGCTTGAAAAGGGAGAATGATGTTTAAACGGGATCTGGATCAGGAGCGCAAATGGCATGCTCTCCTGGAGTTTATCAACACATCTCTGGGCAAAAAGCCAAAAGACCTTAACGGAGTGCTTTTTATTATCGGAGTGCAGGAGTTGGGCCGCGGCTTTGCCCATTTCTCAAAAGAAGAAAAACAAGACCTGATGCACATCGCCATTTGTAAAGTCTTGAGTCTGTCGGGGTATTATGCACTGGAAGGTCTCGATCAGGACGGATGGCCTCACTGGAAAATGATCAAAAAACTACCTCACTTTGACTTACTGGAGCAGGAGAAACTGCTAAAACTGCATGTGATGGAGTACTTTGAGCAAGAGCTCGGATGGATTTATCTGGTTCCGGAGAATTAGCCAGGTGAGCATGATTGATCCTGGGCGGAGGCTATCTTGTAAACACCAGTACGGATGCTTACTTTAGGCTGTTAAAACTATACTGCCCTCGTTGTCGTTTATTAAATTCGGAGGGGCATGGATTATGGCAGAAGGTATACAACCGGTCAAACAAAAAATCGCTTCTTTTCAAAAGAAGTATTACCTCAGTTTGTTCATTCGCGGCACGCTGCTTACGCTAACGATTTTGTTATTGTACTTTTTATTGGCCGCTGGTATTGAGTATACCCTCTGGCTCAGTTCGGGCGCCCGTCTTTTTTTGTTGACCAGTTTTTTTATTCTGGCGGGCTTTTGCATCTACCGTTTTTTGCGCGAACCGCTCCGATTTTGGATTGCCCGGCAGGGGATGGATGACCAGCAAAGTGCGCGCCTGATTGGAAATCATTTTTCCTCTATTGGAGATCGATTGTTAAACCTGCTTCAGTTGGCCTCTCAATCGCAAACCGGAATGTTGGCGCAGGCGGGCATCGCTCAAAAGGCGCAACAGTTTTCGGGTGTATCCTTTGATGCAGCCATTAACCTTCGCGAAAACGCCCGATACCTGAAACTCTTATTGGTACCCTTTGCCTTTTTTCTGTTAGTCCTTGTTTTTAATACCCAACTCATCACGCAAAGCACACAGCGGATTGTTCTGTTTAACCGGGAATTTTCACCACAAGCTCCTTTTCAATTTGTCATCCAAAACACTTCGCTACAGGCATATTATCAGGAAGATTTTACGCTTCGTCTTTCGCTGGAGGGAGAAGTTGTGCCTGAAGCCGTTTATATTGTCAGTGGCTCCCAGCGATGGAAGATGGAGTTGGCCGGTGCGGGTTCGTTTACCTATACGTTTGAAAAGATCGCCCATGAAATTTCTTTTCAGTTGGAGGCCTCCGGTTTTTACTCTTCTCCTTATACCCTTTCAATTATCAACCGACCAGAACTATTGCAGCAAATTCTGGAATTGGATTTTCCAAACTACCTGAACCGCCAACGAGAGGTTCTCATCAATGCCGGCAGTCTGGAAATACCCGAAGGAACGAACGTCACCTGGAAAATTAAAACCGGTTTTGCCGAAAAGGCGCAGATGGAGTTTTCTTCCGCTTCGGGCGTGCTGAATGACATGCCACGAGGGGATGATCAGTTTTTTTCTTTTGGAAAAGATTTTCGAAATCCTGACACCTATACCGTCCATCTGGAAAACGAGAATAGCAAAAACAAGGACCGCATCACTTATCCGGTATCAGTCGTTAAAGATCAGTATCCCAAAATAACAGTGGAGCGGTTGCGCGATTCGGTGCTATACAAAACCGTTTATTTGGCGGGTACGCTGGAAGACGACCACGGTATTACCGGGTTAAGGCTATTTTACCAATTGGAACAAAAGGGGCAAGCTGGCGCGATTAAATCTTTCTCTCTTAACGTTAACAAAAGCATCCAACAAAACTTCTTTTATGAGTGGCGGCTCGACTCGCTTCTGCTGAATCCGGGAGATAAGATTAACTACTTTTTGCAAGTATGGGACAATGACGGTGTCAATGGCCGCAAATTCACCCGTTCCGCCAGCTATTTATTTGAAGTCCCCAGTGATGAAGAACTTCGCGCAGAGATTACCCGATCACAGAATCAAACGGAAAATAAACTGGAGCAAAGTCTGGACCGAGCCAAGGAGTTGCAGAAGGCTATGGAAGAGGCTCAGAAAAAGTTAAAGGGAAAACAGAATCTTACCTGGCAAGACAAAAAGATGCTGGAGGAGTTAATCCGTCAGCGAGAAAAACTCCATGAGAGCATTGCCGAACTTCAGAAAGAAAACCAACAACTGGAAGAAAAACGTCAGGCCTTTCGGGAGGAAAACGAACGCATTCGTGAAAAATCTGAAAAGATTCAGGAACTCATGAATCAATTGCTGGACGAAGAAACCAAGAAGCTGTTTGAAGAAATGGAAAAGCTCCTGAAAGAAAATTCTGATCCGGCCCAACTTCAAAAGATGCTTGATAAAATGAATCGCAACGAAATCAATCTGGAGAAAGAGTTGGAGCGGACTCTGGAGTTATTCAAGCAGTTACAGTACGATCATAAATTGGATGAGGCCATCAATAGTCTGAAACAACAAACCGAGACACAAAAGGAATTGTTGGAAAAAACCAAGGAACTGGCCGGTGACAAAAAGGAGCCCGACACTTCTTCCAATTCCAAAGATGATCCAAATAAAAAGCAGAAAAATCC
This sequence comes from uncultured Ohtaekwangia sp., assembly GCA_964439205.1. Classification (GTDB taxonomy): domain Bacteria; phylum Bacteroidota; class Bacteroidia; order Cytophagales; family Cyclobacteriaceae; genus ELB16-189. The sequence goes on along the minus strand of CAYTNM010000008.1, from coordinate 49,386 downwards.
AGCGACTTCGGGTCAGGAAAAGGGGGAAAAAGACACGGGTGAGAAACCTGATGCACAGGAATTAGCCAGGCAACAGGAAGAACTTAAGAAGCAGTTTGAAGAATTTCAAAAGCAATTGGATGAGCTGGAAAAAATGGGAGAGGAAATGGGGGAAGAGTCTCCGGATATCGGTGACGAGGAAAAAGAACAAGTAGAGCAGGCACAAGAAGAAAGCCAGGAAAACCTGGAACAGAACAAACCTGGTAAAGCCAAAGAAGGACAACAAAAGTCCATTCAAAAAATGGAGCAAATGCAGGAGCAGCTCAGTTCTATGCAAAACAGCATGGAGATGGAAATGAACATGGAGAACATGGAGTCCTTGCGTCATATCCTGCATGGTCTGATCAAGCTTTCGTTTGATCAGGAGCGCCTCATGAAAGATTTTTCCGGTGTGCAGCAAACAGATCCTTTGTATGTGGCACTTTCTCAGCAGCAATTGAAGATCAAAGATGATGTTAAAGTTCTGGAAGACAGCCTGTTAGCTTTAGCCAGCCGAGATCCATTTATGGGAAGTGTCGTAACCAAAGAGGTAGGAGAACTAAACGAGCATATGGATAAAGCGGTAGAACAAATCAAAGAACGAAGACGGAGCAACGCCTCTTCAGAAATGCAGTTTTCCATGACCAGCATCAACAATCTGGCCTTGATGCTCAATGATCATTTTGACATGATGATGAACATGATGGCTAATGCTAAACCGGGTAAGGGAAAAAAAAAATCAGGCAAACAACCCAACCTCAGTCAATTGCAGATGCAGCTAAATCAGCAAATGGAGCAACTAAAGAAAGGGGGTAAATCTGGCCGGGAGTTATCCGAGGAAATGGCCCGGATGGCTGCCGAGCAAGAACGCATTCGCAGAGCCCTTCAGGAAATGGAAGAGAAACTGGAACAGCAGGGGGGCAAGTTGCCTGGAGATATTCCCGGCAAGATGGAACAAACAGAAATAGATTTAGTTAATAAACAATTGACCGAGCAAACCCTTCGAAGACAGGAAGAGATTCTGACCCGGCTGTTGGAAGCTGAAAAATCCATGCGCGAACAAGATATGGATGACGAGCGCAAGGGAGAGACTGCCAGGGAGTACGATAAAGAGATTCCTCGGGCTTTTGAGGAGTATTTACGATTAAAGGAAAAAGAAGTAGAATTGCTGAAAACCCTTCCTCCCAAACTATACCCATACTATAAAAAGGAAGTAAATAAATACTTTGAGCGCATCGGAAACAATCTACCTTAAAATAACTCTCAGTTGGCTGGCATGAATAACATAAGCATTGAAATACCTTCGCTTTCGGACAACATCCGGATGATTGAAAGCTTTATTGATAACGCAAAGGAAAAATTTCACATGGATGATGACATCTATGGAAATATTATGATTGCTGTTACCGAGGCTGTCAACAATGCCATCAAGCATGGCAATTCAGGAAATTCATCCAAGAATGTTTTGTTGTCGCTTTCCCTGCTGGAAGATAAAGGGTTGATTAAATTTAAAATTGAGGATGAGGGTCAGGGTTTTGATTATCACAATCTGCCTGATCCAACTGCTCCTGAAAATCTTGAAAAGCCGGGGGGGCGTGGCATTTTTCTCATGAAACATCTGAGTGACGAGGTAAATTTCTCAGAGAACGGACGCATTGTTGAACTGAGTTTTTACATCAATTCCTGATGTCTTCTATTCGCTACTTCAGCGAAGGTGTTGATTTTTCCGTACCCCAACCCCGAAAGGTAGTTGCCTGGATTAAAAAAGTCCTTGCCAAAGAACGCAGGAAAAGCGGAGACATTAACTACATCTTTTGCACCGATACGTATTTGCTCGGTCTTAATCAGCAATACCTCAAACACAATACCTATACAGACATCATCACTTTTGATTACTCCTCTGGTAAATCCATAGAGGGTGAAATTTACATAAGTGTCGAGCGGGTTCGTGAAAATGCCAATAAGCTAGGTGTCTTGTTTGAAGATGAGCTTCTGAGAGTAATGATTCATGGGGTTCTGCACCTGTGTGGCTATCAGGATAAGAAATCTGCCCAAAAGGCTCAGATGCGCAAAAAAGAAGAAGCTTATCTATCTTTGTGGCATATCTCCAGGTAGACATTCTTTTCGAGGGGGACTTTTTGAATCCGAAAGAATGTTCCACGTGGAACAATATTTAAACTTATTGAGATCAGAGAGACATGTTCCACGTGGAACACATTTTTTAAACTATGTTCCCAGAGTATGATGTAATTGTGGTGGGTGCCGGCCATGCCGGTTGCGAGGCAGCAGCTGCTGCAGCCAATATGGGGTCTAAGGTGCTACTGGTGACGATGAACATGGGAACCATTGCACAGATGTCTTGCAACCCGGCCATGGGCGGAGTCGCCAAAGGGCAAATAGTTCGCGAAATAGATGCCCTTGGTGGATACTCCGGGATTATCTCCGACAAGTCTACCGTCCAATTCAGAATGCTCAATCTCTCCAAAGGCCCGGCCATGTGGAGTCCCCGTACTCAAAACGACCGAATGCGCTTTGCAGAAGAGTGGAGACTGGCACTGGAAAGAACCCCCAATGTTGACTTCTGGCAAGAAATGGTTTCAGGGTTAGTTGTCAAGGGCAAAAGAGTGATCGGTGTCCGGACGGCATTGGGCATAGAAATACGCGCCAAAGCCGTTGTTCTTACCAATGGAACATTTTTAAATGGTAAGATTCATATTGGAGAAAAAAGCTTTGGCGGAGGAAGAACAGGGGAGAAGGCCGCTACCGGAATCACTGAACAACTAACGGAAATCGGATTTGAGGCTGGCCGTATGAAAACCGGAACTCCTCCTCGCGTAGATGGGAGAAGCCTGGATTACTCCAAAATGGAGGAACAAAAAGGAGATGAGCATCCTGGAAAATTCTCGTACTCACCAGAAACATCTCCAGCAGCAAAGCAACTTAGTTGCTGGATAACATATACTAATGAAGATGTTCACCTCTCATTGGAAAAAGGATTTGATCGCTCGCCTATGTTTCAAGGAAGGATCAAAGGTCTGGGTCCGCGCTATTGTCCATCCATTGAGGATAAAATCAATCGTTTTGCCGAACGAGATCGCCATCAGATATTCGTAGAGCCCGAAGGTTGGCAAACAGTAGAGATATACGTTAACGGTTTTTCTACATCGCTTCCAGAAGACATTCAATACGAAGCCCTACGCAAAATACCTGGATTCGAAAATGCACGTATGTTCAGACCGGGTTACGCAATTGAGTATGACTATTTCCCTCCGACTCAATTAAAGCTTACTTTAGAAACACAACTCATTGATAATCTGTACTTTGCTGGTCAAATTAACGGAACCACCGGATACGAAGAAGCCGCCTGTCAAGGTTTGATGGCGGGAATAAACGCTCATAATAAAGTACACGAAAAAGAACCGTTCATCTTAAAAAGATCCGAAGCTTACATCGGAGTACTGATTGACGATCTTGTCAATAAGGGCACACAGGAGCCGTATCGCATGTTCACATCGCGCGCTGAGTATAGAATTCTGCTGAGGCAGGACAATGCCGATTTGAGGTTGACGGAGAAAGGACATCTGATCGGGCTGGCCACGGATGAGCGGATGCAGCAAATGCTTGATAAAAAAGCAGATGTTGCCCGACTGACGGATGAACTGAACAAACTGAAACTAGCTCCTGAAGTCGCCAATATCGGGTTGGAAGAATTACATACAGCCGTTCTGAAGGAAAAAGTACCCGCACTTCCCATTCTGAAACGACCGCAGTTAGGAATCAAAGACCTGGCAAAATTGTCTTCCGAAGCAGCTTCCTTACTATCAGCCTACTCAGACGAAGTTCAGGAACAAGTTGAAATCATCGCCAAGTATGAAAGTTACATTGACCGGGAACAAAAAATGGCTGAGAAAATAGAAAGTCTGGACGATTACAAAATCAAACCGGATTTTGACTACGACCGTGTAAAAGCACTATCACATGAAGCGCGTGAAAAGCTAAAGAAAATCAGGCCTGAAACCATTGGTCAGGTATCCCGCATCAGTGGTGTTTCCCCTGCTGACGTTTCTGTTCTCACCATCTATCTGGGCAAATAACATGTCAACCGTCTTACTTGCAAATTGTCCGGTTTGTGGAAGCGACCAATTAAAATCAGTGTATGCGTGCATAGACCATACGACTTCCGGAGAAACATTTCACCTGCATCAATGTTCGGCCTGCGCCTTTCTGTTCACCAACCCTCATCCGGATGAACAATCCATAGGACCGTACTACGAATCTGAAAACTACATCTCTCACACCTCCAGCAAAAAAACACTTCTGGACAACGTATACCAGTGGGCAAGGTTGTATAATCTCTCTCTTAAACATAACCTGGTTAAAAAGTTTGCCTCCGGAAAAAAGATCTTAGACTTCGGTTGCGGAACAGGTCATTTCCTCGCCTACATGAAAAAAAAAGGCATGTCTGTCGAAGGAATCGAACCTTCCGTGCATGCCCGAACAAAAGCTCATTCTGTTCTGAAGCAGAAAGTGTATTCATCTTTGGAAGAAATCCCTTCCGGGGAATTTGACGTTATCACACTCTGGCATGTGCTGGAACATATTCATCAACTTCATGAGACCCTCCAACAATTAAAGGAGCGATTAACCCAAAATGGCACAATTTTTATTGCGGTTCCCAATCATTTAAGTCGTGATGCGGTGCATTATCAGGAACACTGGGCTGCTTATGATGTACCGAGACACTTATGGCACTTTACAAAAGACAGCATGTTTAAAATACTTCAAAAGCACGACCTAAGGATTCACCACATTGAACCCATGAAGTTAGATGCCTACTACGTCTCTCTGCTAAGTGAAAAGTATATGAATCCCAGAAGCTTAAAGATTACCCAGTTAGTAAAAGGATTGCAGACTGGTTGGTTATCCAATCGTCAGGCTCAAAAAACAGGCGAACATTCAAGTTTGATATACATCGCTCAACATGCGTAAGATACTATATCTATTTCTTGGATACATGCTAGCTTCTTGCGCCAATCAGACAACGCCTACGGGCGGGCCAAAAGATGATACAGCACCGAAGCTTTTAACCAGCAATCCCTCCAACAACAGCAAGAATTTTAACAAGGCATTGTTGGAGTTTGAATTTGACGAAGACATTCAAACGAATAATCCGAATGAAGAAATTCTGATAACTCCAACCGTTGGAAAGAAAACAAAGTTCATGGTGAAACGGAATAAATTAATCATTACACCGGAGCTACCATGGAAGGAAAATACCACATATAATATAAACTTTCGCGATGGAGTTCAAGACATTACCGAACGAAACAGACCGGAAAATTTACAAATCGCCTTTAGCACAGGTCCGGAAATAGACTCCTTATACATCAAAGGTACTATTCGGGAAGCCCTGAAAGAAACTGTACCGGAAAACATAACTGTGGCATTGTATCAATCCGATACGTTTAACATCTACAGACATGTGCCCACATACTTTACAAAGTCGAATAAAAAGGGTGAGTATCAAATCAATAATCTCAAAGAAGGAGCCTATACTCTCTACGCATTTCATGACAAAAACAAAAATCTGAAAGTTGACAGTCGCTCCGAAAAGTTTGGATTTCTGGCAACTCCAGTTACGTTAGACACATCCTACCGCAGAAAAAAATACGAAGTACGGACTATGCAGGTTGACACCCGGTACCCAAAAGTAATGTCCATACGTAATTCCGAAATCAAAAGTCGCATTCGACTAAACAAACCGATCGATAGTTTAGTAATTGAACGACAAAACCACGATACCATTTCCTATCACTACGTTGATAATCAGGCCGAAATAGACATATACCACCACTTACACAATACTGATTCCATACCCATACGCCTGCAAGCCACGGATAGCGTCTCACAGCAATTAGACACGGTCATATATGTTAAAAAAGCAGAGGCCAAATTCATTAAGGAAGACTTCAAGTTTTCCCAACTATCTGAAATCGTTGATTACGCTACTAAAAAAACCGTAATCGAATATGCCTTCAACAAACCTTTACAATTCATCAACTTAGACAGTATTTACATTCAACTCGACTCAATCACCCGAACGACACTCTCCAAAACCAACCTCCTGGTGAATTCCATCAAGAAAAGAGCGACCATGTCTTTTCCCATAAAAACTGATACTGCCACCAAGTACACACTACACCTTGGAAAGGGTGCATTTATATCCAACGAATCAGACTCTTCCAAATCTTTAAAAACCAGCATCCAGGTTAAAAACAAAGAAGACCTGGGGACCCTGCTTATTGAAGTAAACACCACCGTCAGAAAGTACATCATTGAACTAATCGACAAGGATGGTAACACAAGGGCCAGCATTAAAAACGTCAAAAAACACACATTTCACAACATCGAACCGGGTGATTATAAATTGAAAATTCATATTGACGAGAACGATAACGGACAATGGGATCCCGGGAACATCTTAAACACGAAGGACTCAGAAAAAATCGAGTTCTATAAAAACAGCGAAGGAAAATATACGTTTCCCATTAGAGCGAACTGGGAGGTTGGCCCCTTGTTGATAAAGTTCTAATAGGCTAAATTGATGTGGATTACTCAGCTCAACTTATGGACAACCGGATGAAATCATGCCAAAGAACCATGAACTTACATTTTCGATAACCTCCCTAACAAATATTCCACGATTGTAGAATTCTGAATACAAATATGAACATTCAACAAATTTTGTGAATCACCTATCCATTTATGCCAAAACACATCGATTAGTGAGATCCATCAGGAACAGATATACAGAAGCTATACACAATATGACATTCTCATAATGATATCCACAAATGCACAGGAATAACTATAACTACATCAATATATATATATATATAATATTAAATACACTTGGGTGTTTGTGTGCATTGCCTTTGCCTGTGTCTGGTCAAAACCAGATGGAAATACAGATCGCCAACGATTATTACAATCGCGGAGAAAAAGATAACGCTCGCAAAGCTTTTCAGGAACTTAGCAAGCGATCCGAAAATATTCCGTTTATTTACTCGAACTATCTTGCGCTACTACTCGAATCATCTTCCTTTAAGCAATCAGAAGAGTTAATAGAAAAAATGATCAGAAGGGAAGACCGAATATCAGCCCGGGTTGATTTAGGGATTGTGTATTTGCGCGCAGGGGATTTACCAAAGGCTGATAAATATTTAAAGAACCTGATACGATCGCAAGGTCAGGAAGTTTATCGTGTCAAGTCCATTGCAGATTATCTGGCTTCACAAAATATGGGCGAGTATGCAGTGATCGCATTGGAGTATGCCCGGGAAGTCAGTGGTAACCGGAATATGTTTATTTTGGAAATGGCAAACTTGTATCGCATGCAAAACAAACGGGATGCCATGGTCAACGAATATCTCAACTATGTCACACAATCGCCATCCAATACAAACTATGTTAAAAATCTTTTACAGGTATTACTGACCAAGCCAGAAGAGCTGGAAAGTCTGGAAAAGCTGCTGATTGATCGGGTTCAGCAAAATCCCAATGCGGAAGTGTATGCGGATTTGCTCATCTGGGTGAACATGCAACAGAAAAATTTTTACGGAGCCTTTATTCAAAGCCGGGCCTATGACAAAAGATTTAAACGGGAACGCCCCAAGACATTGGAAACCGCTCAGATAGCGCTGAACAACAAAGACTATGCAAATGCCGAACGCAGCTTTCTGTTTGTGTCCAAAGAATATCCAAAAACCGAGCTTGATCAGGAAGCATTATTAGGACTAATTCGAACCCGTGAAGCAAAATTGAAAGGAAAATATCCAATCAATCAGGATTCCATGCAGCTGTTGGTCTCCGAATATCAACGATTTATCCGGCAATTTCCGAATAACCCATTTGCACAAGAAGCACAAATAGATGAGGCCAAAATACATGCGCAATACTTAAATCAACGAGACACGGCCATCTCGCGTCTGCAACGACTGATTGCCGGACCACGCGCCTCCGCGCTGACGAAGGCACGCGCCAAACTTGATCTCGGTGGCATCTACATCTTAAAAGACGAGCCCTGGGAAGCAACACTTTTGTTTTCACAAGTAGAAAAATCACAACGGGAAAGTGTTCTGGGATATGAAGCCAAATTGCTGAACGCCAAACTTTCCTACTACAAGGGCAATTTTAAATTAGCGTTAGAGCACCTCGATATTTTAAAACAAGCCACCACCCGGGAAATAGCCAATGATGCGCTTGAGTTATCGCTCCGCATCAAGGAGAACACGACTTTTGATACGTTGGGCCTTTCACTGAAACAATATGCTCATGTGGAACTACTTCTGTATCAAAACCAATTATTAAAAGCTGTAAAAAGCCTGGAGAATCTGAAAGCCGGTAAAGTTTTAATGAAGCAATCGGAAGCATACCTGTATGACTTTATTGATAAAAAAACATTGCTCGAAACGGAAGGGGAATATGTGTGGGTAACCCTACCTCCGAACCTGATCAACCGAAACATGGCTGATGATATCTACTGGCTGGAAGCCAACCTTCAACAACAGCAAGGGCAATACGAAGCTTCAGCAACGTTGTTCCAAAAGATCATCGATGAGTTTCCAGACGATGTGCTGGCGGATGATGCCTATTTTCGTCTGGGTCAGGTTTATGAAGAGCAACTGAAAAACAAAGACAAGGCGATGGAAATCTACCGCGATTTTCTAACACGCTTTGCCGGCAGCGTATATGCAGCGGAGGCCCGAAAGAGATTCCGCGAGTTGCGCGGAGATTTTGACAACAACAACTAGGCTACCCAAACGAAACAAAAGACCCTCATCCACGTTTAATAGTAAAACTACCATTTTTGGTAATGTTACTTTTAATTTTAACCCGGATAAAGGCATTTTTACTGGTCACCGCACTGGCCTTACAACCGGTTTCTACCCTTTCATCACTGCCTGAAGTTGAGAATCAAATAGAATCGACCGTTCTGTCAACCCCCAGCCGACAGATTCTCAAAAAGATAAGCAATGTCCGGATGTGTACTCCAGTGTCTGTGGAGGCAACAATTCCACCAGCTTTAGGAGAAAAGTCACCTCAGCCTCATCCCGGGATTAGTCACAATTCCACCATCCCGGATCTCTATCTCTTACATCGGGCGCTGATCATTTAAGGTATTCTCTGAGCTCACTTTTTTAGGGTAACCCAGCGGGTTATCACTCAGTGTACTTCATTGCTTAAATCTCAGCTAAACCGAACGTGTATGAAATGGATAGTCATAGAAGAAGATCCGAGACCGGATCAATACATAGCAGTATTACCAGCGTCTTCCAAACGGCCTACTGCACGGGATTATTCCCTCCACGACAGCATCGCTGAAGCACTCGAAAGAGCGCGGCAACTTCGCGACAAATATCGGTTGAATTCTATCCGTCTTTTTCAACAAGGCAGCCATTCCGTCTCATTCCGTAACTAACGACTACTCCCGATGAACTCAACCTACTTATGGATTTCCTTCAATTTGTTTGTGCTCCTCATGCTTGCCCTGGACCTGGGGGTGTTCCACCGGAAATCAAAAACAATTGATGTTAAAGACGCCTTGCTCTGGACGAGTATCTGGGTGTCACTGGCATTTGCATTCAATGTATTTGTCTACTATCACTTTGGCGAGCAAAAAGCGTTTGAATTTTTTACGGGTTACCTGATCGAAAAATCCCTTAGTGTAGACAACATATTTGTTATCATTTTGATCTTTTCGTACTTCCGCGTACCCTCCGAATATCAGCACAAGGTTTTGTTTTGGGGAATTCTGGGAGCATTGGTGATGCGCGTGTGTTTCATTCTGGCGGGTGTTGAATTGATCCGATCCTTTCATTGGCTGGTTTATATATTCGGAGTGTTTCTGATATATACCGGCTTTCGAATCGTTTTTCAACAAGAAGGCGGTGCTGATTTTGAAAAGAACTTTTTTGTAAAAAGGATTCGAAAAATTATTCGCATAACACCCACATTTGAAAACGATCGCTTTTTTGTCAAGCGTAATGGATTATGGTGGGCTACTCCCCTGTTTCTGGTGGTGATCGTGGTGGAGGCAACAGACCTGGTGTTTGCAGTCGACAGTATACCCGCCATTCTGGCGATTTCGGACGATGCATTCATCGTGTATACGTCTAATGTTTTTGCTATCCTCGGTTTACGGTCATTGTACTTTGCATTGGCAGGGATGCACAGCTATTTTACCTATCTGAAGTATGGGCTCGCTGCGATCCTCGTATTCGTTGGTGTTAAAATGTGCATAGCTGATCTATTCAAAATACCCATTGAAATCTCGCTTGCATTTATCATTCTGACCTTGTCGATGTGCATTCTGGCGTCAATGGTATTGAATTCACCCAGCAGGGCAAAAGAACAAGGCTAAGAACATCTTTTCTTTCAGCCATCAGAATTTTTTTAAAAGGATCTGTGTTCCTTTGTGAAAGGAAAGACATTCGCAAACAATGACACATACCTATCATATAGCAGGGATGACGTGCAACGGATGTGCAACCACCGTAGAAAAAACCCTGAAGGCAATCGAAGGAGTATCCGAGGTTAAAGTTAATCTGGCACAAGCGACCGTAGAAGTTGGCATGGAAAAGCACTTGTTGATTTCTCGATTTCAACAGGCGCTGTCCGGTTACCCTGCGTATCAGATTTCGGAGCTCGGGGACGGGATGAGTAACAAAAGTTTACCAATGCGAGGCTTTTGGGCAGATAAACCTATTTGGAAACGGGCCTCCCTAAACACTCTGAATTGTCTGATTGGTTGCTCGATCGGAGACTTTGGCATGATCCTCTACTTGCAGGCCGTACATCCCGACACATCCATGGCCATGCAGATGATCCTGGCCATCGTAGCCGGTCTTCTCACATCTATTTTGTTGGAAACAGTCCTGCTTCGCATACGGGAGAAATTTAACTGGTCTTTGGCATTCCAGACGGCTATTGGCATGTCGTTGATTTCCATGATCGCCATGGAGCTGGCCATGAACACAACCGATTTTATGATGACGGGTGGAAAAGCAGCCTTTGGAAACCCGATGTATTGGACTGCTTTATTGGTGGCGATGGTGGTAGGATTTCTGGCACCGCTGCCTTACAATTATTACAAATTAAAGAAGTTTAACAAAGCTTGTCATTAACAGGCGAAGGAGAGCGGGTATAAAAAAACCGCCTTTCAGCGGTTCTTAGATAACTAAATACGGATCCGAAATCAGAGGGCCTTTAAAGCAGCCTCATAGTTTGGTTCTTGCCCGATGGCAGGAACTAATTCCGTATAGGATACTTTTCCCTGCTTGTCCACGACCACCACCGCACGAGCATGTAATCCCGCCAAAGCGCCATCCATCATTTCTACACCATAGCTTTTGGCAAAACCCTTGTTACGGAAGTCAGAAACAGTCACCACACTGCTAATGCCCTCTGCGCCACAAAAACGCTTCATAGCAAAAGGCAAATCCCTGGAGATACAAAGAACGACCGTATCGCTCAGGGAAGCGGCTCGTTTGTTAAACTCGCGTACCGAAGTAGCGCACACGCCTGTGTCGATGCTGGGAAAAATATTCAAAACAAGTTTTTTCCCTGCATAGTCTTTCAATGAAACATCTTTGAGATCCGTATTCACCAACGTGAAATCGGGAGCAGTGCTGCCCACCAAAGGCAAAGAGCCGGATGTCTGTACAGGAGTCGTTCCTAAATGTGTTGTGGCCATAATCTATTTTAAATTAAATATAAAATTACAAAGTCTAACTCTGACATCGATTAGCGTAAGCGCTCACTATCACGAACCATTTTTTCATCTCTGCGAATGAAACGCATGGCCAGCCAGTTGAATGTCACCGCACCAAAAACCACAAAAAGAATGTATCCGTATTTCGAGTTGCCATATTGCGTGGCTACATTATTGTTGAAAACAACCACACAAATCATAACGCCCGCCAGCAATAATGAATTAAGCATCCCTAACTTCATCTGAAGCATGCGGTTATCAAATCTGCGAATGGACATCATACCCAGGGTAGCCGCAGCCACCATCAATGTGGCGGTAATGCTATACGGAAAATAAGAAGTGGTGGTCACACCACCTTCTTTGATACTGAAATGAAGCGGGTACAATTGCATTTGTTTGAGTTCAGTAGTTAACTCCCAAATCGGCATAAAAAGACCGAAGATCATACATAACACCACTAACACCAGAAAAACAGTTTGAATACGCTGCCACATAAAGGATTCTATGGATACATTGTTAATTCACTAAACTACTCAGTAACTTGCCGCAAAACTACAAAATCTGCAGGCAGTCACGTTTGAAATGTTATGAATAAATCGGCCTTTATTACTACGATTTTGCGAACGCCTGTCGGGAAATATGGCGGTGCCCTGGCGTCCGTCCGTCCCGATGATTTGTTAGCCGGTGTATTGTCAGAAGTGGTGAAGGCCAATCCTTCGATAGATGTTTTTCAGATAGAGGAAGTGATTGCCGGTGCTGCGAATCAATCAGGAGAAGATAACCGTAATGTAGCACGCATGGCTGCCCTGTTAGCGGGCTTGCCGGAAACAGTGGCGGGTATTACGGTTAACCGCTTATGTGCCTCTGGGCTGCAAGCCATTATGGACTGTGCGCGGGGGATTATGTTAAATCAGGGAAACCTGTATTTGGCCGGAGGCGTGGAGAGTATGAGCAGGGCCCCTTTTGTGTTGGCAAAAACGGACGAGCCTTTTTCGCGGAAAACAGAACTCTATGACACTACGATTGGTTGGAGGTTTACCAATCCCGAACTTGCCAGGAAGCATCAACCCTACAGTATGGGCGAAACAGCTGAAAATGTTGCTTCAAAATGGAAGATCACCCGCGAAGCTCAGGATAGGTTAGGACTGTTGTCTCAACAAAAATATTTTCAGGCAGCATCGCAAAACAAGTTCAAGGAAGAATTGGTGTCCGTGTCTGTGAGAAAGGGAAAGGAGATAACAATCGTGAGTCGCGATGAGTATCCGCGTGAAACATCGCTGGAGAAACTGGCAGTGTTAAAGCCAGCCTTTCGCGAGGGAGGAACCGTGACGGCCGGCAATTCATCGGGCATCAATGATGGGGCCGCAGCGGCCCTGATCGCAAGTGAAGATGCCATCCGGTCGTTTGGTTTAAAACCTTTGGTTAGGATTGTGTCCATGGCCAGCGCAGGAGTGGACCCCGCATATATGGGCATCGGTCCCGTGCCAGCAGTTAAAAAGGCTTTACAGCGTGCAGGATTGTCCATCAAAGACATAGGGCTATTTGAATTAAATGAAGCTTTTGCCTCTCAGGTATTGGCGTGTATTCAGGAGTTAGACGTTGATCCATCTCTGGTCAATGTCAATGGGGGCTCCATTGCCATCGGGCATCCCTTAGGCTGTAGCGGAGTGCGCATCAGTGCCACCCTCATCCACGAAATGCAAAAGAGAAAAATAAAATACGGAGTGGCCACCATGTGCGTGGGCGTAGGACAAGGTGTGGCGGTTGTGTATGAAAAAAGTGAGTAGCTACGGCCATGCGCTACTTCTTTGAAATTTCGTACAAAGGCACTCACTACAACGGATGGCAAAATCAGGATAACGCTATCGGGGTGCAATCCATTGTTGAAAAATCCCTGACCACCTTGCTTCGGAAAGAGACACTCATTGTCGGGAGCGGACGGACCGACACCGGAGTTCACTGCCGACAGCAATTCTTTCATGCGGATGTGGAAGACGCTGTGCAGGCCAGCGATCTTTTGCATAAACTCAATTCTTTTCTTCCAGCGGATATTGCCATTCGATCCATCCGATCTGTAAAACCTACCGCGCATGCCCGTTACGATGCCCGCTTGCGGGGATATGAATATCACATCACTACGGTAAAAGATCCGTTACTGGTCGGCCTGGCCCATTACTATTTTCGGCCTGTCGATATCGTTGAAATGAACCAAGCCGCCCGCTTGCTCGTTGGAAGTCATGATTTCCAGGCGTTCAGTAAAGTAAATACGGATGTAAACCACTTTCTTTGCGACCTGAAAACGGCTTACTGGGAAAAAAAAGAAGATCGATTGATCTTCTTTATTGAAGCAAACCGGTTTCTGAGAGGGATGGTTCGCGCGATTGTGGGTACCTTGCTGGATGTGGGTAGTGGAAAAATCAGCGTCAATGACTTTAAAGAAATCATGCAAAGCAAAAACCGACAACAGGCAGGCATGAATGTACCCCCGGAAGGATTGTATCTTGTGAAAGTGGAATATGTGGACGGGGTTTTTATCAAATAATGGAAAAAGAAAAAATCAGCAGCGGAAACATCATTGATTGGTCAGTGCTCGGCCGCTTGATGACTTTTGTCAAACCGTACAAGGGCCGCTTTTACTTTTTGATTTTTCTGACAATTCTGTTAGGCGCCTTGACGCCCGTGCGCCCGTTTTTGGTTCAATACACACTTGATCACGATGTTGCTCAGGGAAACTATGCCGGGATGGTCAATATCATGCTGCTCATGCTGGGGTTATTGTTGATTCATTCATTGGTTCAGTATTCCCACACCTACATCTCCGGAAGAATCGGGCAGTTTGTCATTCGCGATATGCGGGTTCGACTGTACAAACACATCGTTCATCTGAGGCTCCGTTTTTTTGACAAAACTCCCATTGGAAGATTAGTCACCCGCACCGTATCAGATGTGGAAGCGTTGGCTGATGTATTTAGTGAAGGCCTGGCGGCTATGGCTGGAGACTTGCTTCAGATAGTAATTATTCTCGGTTTTATGTTTTGGCAAGACTGGCGATTATCGCTGGTTAGTTTATCCACCATTCCGCTGATGCTATTGTCCACGTATGTGTTCAAAGAAAAAATTAAAGTTGCCTTTAATGACGTGCGGAATGCGGTATCTAACCTGAATACTTTTGTTCAAGAGCACATCACGGGGATGAACATTGTTCAGTTGTTTGGCAGTGAAAAACGGGAATATGAGCGGTTTAAGGAAATCAATCGGGACCACCGGGGCGCGCACCTGCGCTCCGTGCTGTATTACTCCGTGTATTTTCCGGTAGCCGAGATAATTGCAGCAGCCGGCATTGGGTTGTTAATCTGGTATGGTGCCAAAGGAGCAATTGACATGGAAGCTTCGGGCATTACGGTGGGGAAGCTTACCGCTTTTATCATGTACATACAGTTGTTCTTCCGTCCGATCCGAATGATTGCCGATCGGTATAACACGTTGCAAATGGGAATTGTAAGCTCGTCCCGGATCATTAATCTACTGGATGATCAGGAGCACGTTCCCGATCAAGGACCACACAAGCCCACGGCCATCCAGGGAAGTGTTGAGTTTGAGGGGGTTTGGTTTGCGTACAACGAACAGGATTTTGTCTTGAAAGATGTTTCCATCAGCATTCAGCCCGGGCAGACCGTTGCGTTGGTGGGTGCCACGGGTGCTGGCAAGTCTTCGATCATAAATCTTCTCAATCGTTTTTATGAAATTAACCGCGGAACCATCAAGGTAGATGGGGTTGACATTCGGGAGTTCGAATTAACAGCTCTTCGGCAAAACATTGGCGTGGTTTTACAGGATGTATTTCTGTTCAGCGATACCATCCGAAACAATATTACCCTGGGAAACCCCAATGTTTCCGATGAAATGATTTTGCATGCGGCAGATTTGGTCGGAGCTCGTAAGTTTATCGAGCGGCTGCCCGGAGGACTGAACTATAACGTCATGGAAAGAGGCGCCACCCTCTCTGTGGGGCAGCGACAGTTGCTTTCATTTATCCGGGCGATGGTCTATGATCCCCATATCCTAGTATTAGATGAAGCCACTTCTTCCGTGGATACCGAAACAGAAGAGATGATTCAGCAAGCCATCGAAAAGATGATGGTTAACCGCACCTCTATTGTTATTGCTCACCGCCTGTCCACCATTCAAAAGGCGGATCGCATCATCGTTTTAGATAAGGGAGAAATTAAAGAGACAGGAACCCACGAGCAATTATTGCACCTGGGTGGATTTTACGCCCAACTACACCAAATGCAATATAAAGAGGTGGTTTAGCACTTTACCGCCATTTTCTGCGCTTCGTCCGGGGGTTCCCGTAAAAGCGTTATATTTGCTCTAATGCGTTTACCTAAACTGCTTGTTTTTCTCGTGTTTTTAGCCGCAAGTGTTGCCTCCCACGCCCAGCAACGCAAGAGTCCTTTGAGCGCCAAGTTTAGAACGAACAAATTCAGTCTCAGCCAGAAACGCATTGCCTGCCCTGTTTTTGAAGATAGTCAGTATCCATATCAGGGCTTAGGGTTTAAGTTGGGGGACCCTTTTGCCCTTACGTATAAATTTTATCCCAGCAAGCATTGGGCGTTTGCCGCAGATGTGGGCCGCGCAGCCAGTGGACTATACAACAAATACTATCGGAGTCTTTACGATACGTACGTTCAAACAGATACACTAACGGCCGATGAATCTATTCAATACCTGGCGCACAAGGCAACGGTTGATTGGTTTCTGGAAGCCAAATTTTTGTACCAATGGAATGCCGATGTGATTTCCAAAGGGCTTCAATGTTATATCGGGGCCGGATGGCAATGGAGAAATACCACCCTTCGGTACGATTATAATGTGGATTCCTTTACAGATCCTAAATTTGGCAAGTTTACTGAAACCCGTCTGACCTACGGCCCCACGGGAATTTTAGGTTTTGAATATTCTTACTTTTCTCTGCCCCTTTCTGCTTTTATCGAAATCGAATACTTTACGGATGTTCTGTTGGATCCCGGTTATGGACGATTTCAGGGCGGAGTAGGGCTTCGGTATGTGTTTTAAGTGACCAGCGGAGGTTAGTCCTCTACCTCATCGGCAGACATTTGTTTTTCATACAGGTCGTAGTAAATCCCTTTCTTTTCCAGCAAGGCCTCATGTGTACCTTGTTCTGCCACACGTCCGTCTTCCAGCACGATAATTTTATGAGCCAGTTTGGCGGAAGAAACCCGATGTGAAATAATGATGCTGGTCCTGCCCTGCATGATCTTTTTCATGCTGTTGAGAATCGTGTTTTCGGTCTTCGTGTCGACTGCTGAAAGAGCATCATCCAGAATGAGAATCTTAGGCTCACGAACCACGGCTCTCGCAATGGATACGCGTTGCTTTTGACCACCGGAAAGAGTGATGCCTCGCTCACCGATTCGGGTAGCAAATCCCAGAGGGAAATCAAGGATGTTTTGATAGACATCGGCATCTTTCGCAGCCTGTAGAATCTTCTCTTCTGTGGGTTGATCCAAACCAAAACCGATGTTATTGTAAATGGTATCACTAAACAAAAACACATCCTGCGGGACGACCCCGATCTGCTTCCGAAGATGAGTCAGATCATATTCCTGAATAGGACGATGATCAATTTTAACCTGTCCCTGTGTAGCATCGTAGAGACGGGCTACCAGGTAAGCAATCGTACTTTTACCGGATCCGGTTCCACCGATCACAGCCAGCGATTCACCCGGACTGATTTGAAAAGAAATGTTTTTCAAGGCCTGAATACCCGTATCGGCATAGGTAAAGGAGACATTCTCAAATTCGATTTTCCCGTGAATGTCGGATGTCGCATTTAGGGACGATACAATATCGGTCTGGGTTTTTAAAAACTCGTTGATACGTTTTTGCGAAGCTTCTGCCCGCTGTACCAAACTCGTGGTCCATCCGAGCGAAGTGACAGGCCAGGTAAGCATATTGACGTAAATGATGAATTCAGCAATGTTTCCAAAGCTGAGCGAGCCATTGATGACCTCTACGCTTCCGGCATATACGGTGAGCAAAGTGCTGAGTCCAATAAGACCCATGATTAAAGGAAAGAACAACGATTGTACACGGGTTAACTTCAGCGATTGATGTTTATACTCGTTGCTTTCTTTGGCAAAGTTGCTAACGGAGTCTTCTTCGCGGGTAAAGGATTTTAATACGCGAATGCCGGAAAAAGCCTCCTGAACAAAGGTGCTCAGACGCGACTGGCTCTTTTGAATCTGTTCCGACCGGTGTTCAATAATGTTGTTTACATAAAAGATACTCACCGATAAGATAGGAAGCGGAATAAGCGCATAGAGTGTGAGTTTGGGACTGATGCTGAACATAAACGGAATCAGAATAGCAAACAGCGTGATCAATTGAAGGCCATACATGATGGAGGGTCCTAAATACATGCGCACCCGGCCGACATCTTCGCTGATCCGATTCATCAAATCTCCGGTATTGTTTTTTCGGTAGAAGCTTAAGGGTAAGGTTTGGTAGTGTTCAAAGATTTCATTCTTTAAATCATACTCCACCAGACGACTCATAACAATCAAGGTCTGTCTGACAAAATATAAAAACACACCTCTCAATACAGCCATTACCAGAATAAGCGCTGCGTAAATAAAAATACCATGAGAAAAGACCTTTAGGAACTCGGGCTGAACCTGACTTTCTTCCAAGGTCCGGTACAATCGAATATTGTCCGTGACCAGGTCAATGGCCTGCCGAACCATTTGGGCAGGGATGATCTGAAAGATGTTGGAGATGACAACAAACGCCAACCCCAAAATCAGATGCCATTTATACTTAAAAAGATATTTGTTTAAATAACGGAGTTCTTTCATGAAAACAAGCGCACAGTCACTACCCTAAAATCAGCGAAATAGTTTCAACCAAACATCAAAGTTATCATAAATAGTGACCGCTTTTACACTTCTAAAAGCGCAGGTCCGGCATTATTTTGTGTGTTGTTTTTGCATTCTTTCCAAAGAAAAATAGGCCTTGGATCAATTCATCAGAATAAGATCGGGATTTTTCAATGCAACCGATTGAAATACCTAAAAATCGACACTTTAGTTGTAGTTTTGCCACGTAAATTAACCCCGTATCATTATGCAAATCAAAGAAGAAGTACACGTGCAGGAAGAGGGTCTGTTTGGTACCATCACCACGATGGGTCATGAGCAGGTGGTTTTTTGTAGTGATGTCATTACCGGTTTAAAAGCAATCATCGCCATTCACAGCACCGTGCTCGGGCCCGCCCTGGGTGGAACGCGATTGTGGAATTACACATCGGAGCAAGAAGCGTTGACAGATGTACTTCGGCTGTCCCGCGGAATGACATTTAAAGCTGCGATCAGCGGTTTGAACCTGGGTGGCGGTAAAGCCGTGATCATTGGTGATGTTAAAACCATCAAGTCCGAGGCTTTTTTGCGGAGGTTTGGAAAATTTGTCAATAGCCTGGGAGGAAAGTATTACACGGCAGAAGATGTAAACATGAAGACTGTTGACATGGAATACATCGCCATGGAAACAAAGTTTGTGACAGGTCTGCCCGAAACGATGGGAGGCGGAGGCGATCCGTCACCGGTGACAGCTTATGGCACCTATCTGGGAATGAAAGCAACGGCCAAAAAAGTATTTGGAAGCGACAATCTGACGGGTAAGCACATTGCTGTTCAGGGTGTAGGTCAGGTGGGAATGCATTTGGTGGAACACCTGGTGAAAGAACGGGCCACCGTATATATCACGGATATTCATGAGGAGCGCGTGCAGTCATTATCAAAGAAATTTGGTGTTCAAACAGTACAGCAGAACGAAATCTATGATTTACCGATGGATATTTATGCTCCGTGTGCACTCGGGGCTACCCTAAATGACGATACCATCCCACGCTTAAAATGTGCGATCGTAGCCGGTGCCGCCAACAATCAATTAAAAGATGAACAACGACACGGATACATGCTGATGGACTATGGCATCACGTACGCTCCGGATTTCCTGATCAATGCCGGAGGATTAATCAACGTCTATCATGAGTATCTGGGGAACTATCATCGGGATCAGGCATTGAAACAAGCGGAAGGTATTTACGATACTTGTTTGTCCATTTTAAATTTCGCAGAAACATCCAAAATCAGTAGTCAGGAAGCAGCCATCCAGTTGGCTGAGAAAAGAGTAGCCGAGGTGGGAAGGTTGAGGACGATGAACTGAACGGAATCTACGAGAGCATTAATCCTACTGTAGGAAAAGCCGGGCTTCCTAACCGTTGCCCGGCTTTTTTTATACCTTTGCTTCTCACATCGTTCTTTGCTATGCTTAACAGACGTACCCTACGCATTAAAATTATGCAAAGCCTCTTTGCTTTTGAACAATGCAAAGAAGCTAACTACCAGCTTGCCCATGATTTCATTTTGGCGGAGTTTCAACCCGATCTTAACAGCATGGAGGTACAGGATAAAGATCTGTTAAAAAAACAACGCAAAGAAGGCGCTCAATACTTTGAGAAGAAATTTCTTCAGGAAGATACGCCACCCACCGAAGACTCCCGGGTAAACAAAGTGGTTGATCAGGCGCTGGCGAACTACCACCAGCAAGTCCAGAAAGATCAGCAGTTTTTAGCGCGCAATCTGATCACAGAGATTCAAAAACTAACCACGCTTTATCATACCGTCTTGCGTTTGCTTGTTTCTCTGGGAGATGCCGCGGGCGCAGTGAAACGGGGAAGCCATACCAACTTTGTCAAAAGTGAAGTTCTGCTGTCTATTTCGCAAGATGAAAAGCTAAAAAAAGAATGGTCCAAAAGTTCAGAAACCAACATTGATGCCGATCGGGTGCGCACCTGGTTTCGGGATGTGGTAAAGGAAGATGCCGACTATCAGAAATTCATTGATAGCAAAAACCCGACTATTGATCAGCAGCAAAATATCTTGCGACATATCGTTCGGAGAATCATCCTGGGGAAAACAGTCATCAATGATTACTTTGAAGAAAAAGACCTCCGCTGGACGGAAGACCGCGAGATCATCAAAAGTCTGGTAGAGAAAACCATTAAGTCATTTGCTGAAGGAAAAATAACAGAGCAAAAAGTATCCATTGACTGGGAAGATGATCAGCAATTCATCGAAAAGCTCTTTAAGCAAACCGCCACATTGGAGGCAGCATACAAAGATCTGATAGCCCAAAACACCAAAAACTGGGAGGTAGATCGGCTACCGCTAACCGATCGTGTTATTTTAGAGATGGCCATCTCAGAAATGGTGTTCTTTCAAAATATACCGGTCAAAGTAACGATCAATGAATATATCGAGCTGACCAAAGAGTATAGCACACCTAAAAGCCGTCAGTTTATCAATGGTATTCTGGATGTTATTGCCAAGCTGCTGGCCAGCCAGGGAAAGATTAAAAAGAGCGGCAGAGGCTTGATTGATAACAAATAATGGGTCCGCACTTTTAAATCAGAGTAGACAGAAACGGAAGGTGTGAATGTACGCTTACTGTACCCGAAACCCGACTTTCTTCAAGACGCTACCATTAACAATAATCTCCAGCCAGTGTTGTCCGGCAAAATGTTTTCGCGTAGCAAAATCCTGAAAGCGTTGCTTTTTTGATACGTGGACAGCCGCATTCGCAGCGAGTTTAACTTCTGTCAACTTAAAGGTTTTGGGGGACGCAGAGCCGTTCTTTTTTACATAGTAGATGCGGTAATCAACCATCAGTTGCTGGTCCGTTTTCTTTCTGGAGATAAGATCAAATTCAAAATAAATCGCCTGGCCGATGGCAACGGTGGAGGGATGCAAGGAGAAGTTTTTAATCCACACATGCACCTTCTTTGTGTATTGGAAAAGCGCCATCGCTTTTTGATCCCCCGACTTCAACAACGAACGGCAGCCGCGCTTCACAATCCATCCCGTGTGTGGATGTGACAAATCCCATTGTGTAACCAGGTCTAGCACATACCCGGGGGAGTCTTTGGAAAAATCGTTGAGATGATTGGCAACCGATTTTCGGACATATAAGGATTCATCTTTTTTCAGATTTTCCAGAATCGGCCGAGTGTGTTTGGGATGTTGGATCACTTCGTCCAGCTTAAATGACCACGGCAAACGGGGTCTGCTCCCTTCGGAAGACAACCTGCGCACATGCTCGTTTTTATCCTCTGACCAATCATACATTTGCGCAAGCGTGTATTTAAAATCTGTTTTAAGAAAGGTGCGAATAGCAAACTCGGAGGAACCAAACTGAGTGAAGAAAGCTAACGCTTTCAGGCTGGCTTTCAGATGAGCAGTGCCAAACTGGCTCACATAATCCGGAAAAACCAAATTAGTGTATCCTTTTGGCAAAAGCGGGATAACCTCCATCATCAACGCAACCGTCTTTTGGTAATCAGAAGGCAGGTGTCTGTGCAAGAAGATACTGGTGTGACGCATCCGCTCGTTGAGCGAGAGGGAATCGAGCGATGCAAGCACATCGGCCATAAATTTTTTTCCGGCAAAGGGTTTATACACTTGACAAAAGGCGCTGGTCAGTTTTGTGTAATACGCCAGATTGAACATTTCTTTGAGAGGCTCCATAGATGCAAAGAAATCCAAAACAGTGACAACAGTATGTCAGGAGAAATGCAATCATTATGTGGGAATTAAAATGTCAGGTTGTTCCTCTTTGTCTTTCGGTCAGGTAAGATAGAATTTGTATCTTTGAAAACATGTTTTGATGGACTCATGGCAAAGAATGGAAACAACACATTAATCACCTTTTTGGCAGGAGCTGCGGTGGGAGCCATCCTTGGCATTTTGTATGCACCGGATAAGGGCTCTGTAACCCGAGAAAAATTGTCTCTCCGCCTGGATAAGTACAAAAAGATGCTGGAGGAATTTCTGGATGATCTGGGGACA
Organism: uncultured Ohtaekwangia sp.; assembly: GCA_964439205.1. GTDB lineage: Bacteria > Bacteroidota > Bacteroidia > Cytophagales > Cyclobacteriaceae > ELB16-189. The sequence goes on along the minus strand of CAYTNM010000008.1, from coordinate 26,664 downwards.
GGAAAGGAAACTCCGCTGACAACCGAAGCAAAGGCACAGGGAGATAAAGTCGTAAATGAGGCCAAAACCAAGGCTGAACACCTGCTGGAAGATGTAGACCGGCTCCTGGAACAGCTTCGGGGTAACAAAAACAGTTAATCCTTTGTTAATCCGTGGATTGGACTTGCGCCATTCCATTATTGCCACGTACTTTTGTCCGATTATCAGAGACTTGAAACGATTAACTATATGAGAACAACAGCTAAAATTTTAGGAGCGGCCTTAGTAGTGAGTATGGCCATGGGCTGCAAAGACCGGGCAGCCGAAAAGCGTATTGCTGAACTGGAGAGCCGGTTAAGCCAGGTAGAGGGAAATAAGGGAACCACTCCCACCACCACACCGCAGGCTACGCCCACCGCACCAGAGGAAAAGCCGGAAGGCCCCTTACCGGTAGCCCAATTTGCAAGTATTGACCACGATTTTGGTACGATCAATGAAGGTCAAAAAGTAAAGCATGTGTATAAATTTAAGAATACAGGCGAGGCACCCCTGATCATTCAAAACGCGCAACCTTCTTGCGGCTGTACAGCTCCGAACTGGTCACGCGAACCGATCCCGGTTGGGGGGGAAGGATTTGTGGAAGCAGAATTTGATAGCCAGGGTAAACCAGGTGTTCAGAACAAAACCATTACAGTGACTGCCAACACCTGGCCCAAAACAACGACCCTTCGTTTTAAAGCGATGGTAAATGCTAAGCCAACCGGAGAGAACGGACCCACCGCTAAATAATATTCTTTTAAAAATCAGAAGCAGAATCCCGATGGAGCTTAATCCATCGGGATTTTTTTATGGTCATCCCAAATGCTTCAAGTCTGCGTATTGATTCAGCAGCCAGCCCGTCATGCTAAGTCGCTCGCGCGTGGCCGGAAGTACTTCATGCTCCAGGAGATCACTTCGAAAGCAGACCAGCCTTCCCGCGATCGGCAAGACATCCACATGGGAATGATTTACATAAATTCTTAGTTGACCTCCGTGTTCTTCCAGCCAGTTTGGGTTGAGGTAACAGATCACAGATAACTTACGGTGATCATCTTTGCGGAATTGATCCAGATGTCGTTTGTAAAAAGTGCCTATGGGGTATACCGTCTGGTGGATTTCAAAATCCTTTAATCCCAGATACAAACTTTGATTAATATGTTGCATGAATTCTTGCAAACGCGAGAGATACAAATGAATCACCCCGCTGGTTTGTCTGGGATCAATCCAGCGAATATAATCGCCACGGATGGCTTCGTTTACCTGTTTTTCGGAGCGCTTTCCTATTCCCGCCTGATGAAAATGTAACAAATGGTTTTTAAATTCGTCTCCTTGCAGAAGTTCGGATACTTTATCGTCACTCAAAAAATGATCAACAATGGTGTATCCGTTTTCGGCCAGATCATCAGCCATGGTTTCATAGGGAAGATTTTGCATAGACATAAATTCAGACGCAAAAGTACACGGAATGAGTTTATCATTCCCGACCTTTGTTGGGAGGTAACTTTATGAAAAAACGCTGGTCCTTTCTCTTGTTGATAGTGTTGATGTCGGCCTGCGTGCCAGATCAACGCATTGTTTTCAAAAACATCCGCGAAGTGGTGATCGAAGGAAGCCCGGAAGGAGATCCGATCATTCAGGGTGCAGCCATTTTCTTTAACCCGAATCGTGTGCGCATGAGTTTGCGCGAAATAAATCTGGAAGTCTTTGTTGATGGAAAAAAAGCAGCCGTTGTTCAACAACGACTTCAACTAAAAATTCCGGCTCAGGCAGATTTTTCCGTGCCGGTAAGGGCGCAGTTGAGTTTAAAGGAACTCGGATTAATGGATGCCTTGCGAAGCCTGTTCGGAGGAGGGAAAAAATATGAAATCAGGTATGTTGGTTACCTGCGTGTGCGGGTGCACGGGGTAGTTGTGAAGATCCCGGTTGACTATAAAGACCAGTTGCGGCTTAAAATTTAATTTGTACCAGCGATCTGTAATTTCGTTTCTTTGTTCACCATGAACCTGGAACTCGAACTAATCGTTGCGCTGATTTTATTGCTGGCAGCCCTGGCCCTGCAAGTATCTGCGTATCTGAGGTTACGAGCCAGAAATACGCTTATCAGAAAACAAACAGATGAGATTCAACAACAAGTACGCGAACTGGAAATTCAAAATGAAAAACTGCATGGGCTTAGTGAAGAGAGGGCTAAGTTAATCGGGCTGGTATCACATGATCTGAAAGGCCCGTTCAACCGCATTTTTGCTCTGGTAAACCTGATGGAGTTGTCCTTTCCCAATGCCTCAGCTGATCAAAAGGAGTTTTTAGGAAAGATTCAACACATATCTGCAGACGGATTAGCCATGGTTCGAAATCTGCTGGATAAACGAAGGGTGGAAGAGCGCGGCATTGATCTTGTACCAGAGATGGTAAATGTGGCCAACGTCATTTCTTCTTTTGTCCGGGGTTATCAGACAGTGGCCGATAAAAAGCAAATCCAATTGTCTGTTCAAACACCGGAAGAGCTCATCATAGAATCGGATAAGTTATACCTGCTTCGGATCATTGAAAACCTGTTGGGGAATGCGATCAAGTTCTCACCCAAAGGAAAAAATGTGTGGGTGACGGTAACCGAGGAATCCTTGGGAGCTATCATAACGGTTCAGGACGAAGGACCCGGCATCAGCGAAGAAGATCAAAAGAAGCTATACCAAAACTATATGCGTCTTTCAGCCCGTCCTACCGGTGGTGAAAGCAGCACCGGATTAGGTCTTTCGATTGTCAAAGAGATAGTCGATAAGATGAAGGGAACTATAAGATGTGAGAGTAAACTGGGGGAAGGAACCCGTTTTAGTGTTTCCTTGCCCAAGGAAATTCCTACCGGAGAGCCTCAGTTAAACAGATAGTAGTCGTCTTCCTTTCCCTCCAGAATGGCTTTCAGAGATTCGATTACACTTTCATCTTTGATCACGTAATCACGAACTCCCTTTTGGATAAAACCAAGAACCATGTTTCCATCATCCAGCGCACTAAGCATGATCACCTTTTGTTTGGGGGAAACATTGGGTTTGATTTTTTCATATAAATCAATACCACTGATGCCGGGAAGCTTGTAATCAACAATAAAAGCATCCGGCATCGAGCTATTGGTGACCCGAAGGGCATCCTCGGCCGTATGAAAGACAGTAACAGAATAGGAAGAATTCTGACCCAAAGATCGTTTTACGAACTCGGCATATATCTCATCGTCTTCAATCAGGAAGATGTTCATCTTTTGGTCATCGAAAGGAAGGACAAATATACTAAGCCGGGATTAAAACGCCTACAAGTCACCCCTTCATCCATTCATACATTTGATAATGCTCACCGTTCATACCAAGGGCTTCATACACCTTTTGGGCGCCTTCATTGGTTTTATCTACATATAAACGTATTCCCCGCAATGCAGGGTCGGATAAGACCCGTTTTTGAATATGATCGTACAGAGCCCGGTATACCCCTTTTCCACGGTAAGGGCGATCAATATACACGCTTTGAATCCAAATAACCGTTCCGTTTCGCCAATCACTCCATTCATAGGTGGTCATTAGGCAGCCCGCCAACGTTCCGTTTATTTCGGCTACATAGTACTTCCCCTTGGTGGGATCATGAAAGAGTTGAGCCAATCCTGCCTGCAAAACCTGAGGATCCAAAGTGATCCCCTCTGTTTCTGAAGCCATGTTTTGTTGAAACCGGGCAAGAATATCCAGGTCAGACAAATAAGCGTCACGTACAATTGCGGTCATAACGAGTAATCCAGGGCAAAAATATCCGATTGTTCGAGTCCCGAAGTTTATTTCGATTTTAGAAATTGAAGAAAAGCATCTTTACTGGACATAAACTTAAAAATATCGTCCAGGGTATAGTAGGTGGATTTTTCAGAAGCCAACTCATAGGCATACTTGACAAACTCCAGCGACTGATCTTCAAAATCAAAAGATCCTGCAAAACCTCGTATCTGTTCGTTGCTCAGGCATTTTTCTTTGGTGACCAGTAAGGCCATACTCGTCTTTTCTGCACTAAATGCCTTGGCTTCGATAGCCTTCAATGCCAGATAATACTCTTTGTCGGACAGACCGCAATCTATCACAGGCGCTACCACCTCCACTACTTCGGTGACGGGTGGTGTAGTAACCGGCACCTCCACTACAGGCACCGACACAGGGAGCGGTGTTATGTCCGGAAGAAAAGCATCCTCAACAACTACGGAATGATAAAAGTTATCAAACATCTGAAATCCGGTATAATCCGTATCCCGATCAATGGTAACAGAACGTCCTGTGAAATTGTCATGTTCATACAAAGTCGCTCGCATACCTGAAGGAACCCGTACGGAGGAGATGTCCGTACTGACATACAAATCCTGTCCGCGGTATTTACCCGGAGGCAAATCCTGAGCAAAGCCTTTAAACGAATCGGTATAGAGGGTAACCACAAGATTGCGGGGATCAACCATCTCAACAATGATGGAAGAGGTAAGATCATTGAAGGAATGCTGGTTAAAAAAACCGGTACCCTCACTCCGATAAAGGATCATTTTACGACCATCAAAATGATCGTTTTCAAAAAGCGTTACTCGCAAGCCTCTGGGAATCTCAATGGATGAAAGCGCGTTGTTTCCGATTTCTACCAATGGAGAGTCATATTCGCCCGGAGTGAGTTTTTTGGAACGCCCCGTAAAATCATCCTGATACAAGGTAGCCACGGGCAGCGGACTGCGCGAATCTCCGACCACCAGGGATGACGTCATGTTGTCAAAACCGTGTGTTAGTAAAAACTCCGTACTGGCATCCTGAGTGATCAATAAGGACTTGCCCTGATAACTGTCATCCTCAAAAAGAAGAACCCACATACCGGGCATTAACTTTACAGATGATAATTCATCATTTTCGATCTTAAAGTCACCAAGGTTGCATCGTCCCACCCTGACACTAAAAGAATTACCGGCAAAATTATCCGAATAAAGCGTGACTTGAGGTATTTTTTCAATAATCCAGGAAGAAGCAACATTGTCAAAGCCGTATGCGGACAGATAATCAGTACTGGCGTTTTCTTCTGCAATCACCAGGGAACGACCTTTAAATCCTTCATTTTCATATAAAGTTAACCTGAGACCTTCCGGAACCCATACCGAGGATAGTTCATTGTTTGCAATCCCCAAAGTCGTGACATCATATCGACCGGGGACCAATTGCTTAAATGAACCGGAAAAGTTATCCTGAAAAAAAGTGACCACCGGATGATCAGGGTCCACCGGAGCAGGCTTTTCAACCTTGACTTCCGGCACCACCACTTCTTTTTTAACCACAGGTGCTGCAGAGGGGGTTACAACGACAGGCGCTATCTCCACTTCTTCTACCCGTAGAGAGGAGGTGATATCATTAAATTCTTTTGTTTTCAAAATGGCATCCTCCGAAAGCACCAGTGACTTTCCGGAAAACCCGCTATTGGCATACAATGTCACTTTCAATCCTTTCGGAATTTTAATGGAGGAGATTTGATCATTTGCGATCAACCCGAAATCGGCAAACTCATAATAACCGACTGGCAGATTTTTAGATGCTCCGGCAAAATTGTCCTGATAAATTGTGACCATGGGGCCTCTGGCGGTCAGCTCTTCTTTAGAGGCTTCAGCAACAATCAACGACACCCGTTGTGCCATTTGGGCAAATCCCTTGCTTTGCAGATACTGGGTGGTCGCATCATCAAAAATGACGAGACTATTTCCTTCGAAATGATCTTTGGAATACAAGATTACTTTCATGCCGGCAGGTACTGTGATGGATCGTACCATAGAGATACCGGACTGCCCTAAATACACACTGTTGTACTTCCCCACCCCAAGGGATTCGCTGAGACCGGAGAAGTTATCGGTGTAAACTGTAATCGTCTTTTTCTGACCCGCGGAAGGAATCGCGCAAAGGAGCAACAGAGATAAGGTGAGCCAACCAAGTCTTTTCATAAGGGGAGATTTAGAAGTGATCAAGGTAATGGTTTCTTTCAAATAGCTTGCCAACTAATTCTGTTGGTGTTCTTCACTCGTACAAACCCGCATCAGACCCCTTATCGCTAATTCGTGTTTCTTCCACCAACGGTAATCCAATTGAGGTGTTCCTTTACTTACTTCGTACCGTCAAAATCAAAGACACCTTCTTTTTATGAAAATCAAATCCTTCATCCTGGGAGCGGCCTTGTTTTCTGTCACGCATGTACTGGCGCAAGGTACCATGCTCTTACGGCAGCCTACGATGAGTCATACCCATATCGTTTTTGTTTATGCCAATGATTTATGGGTGGTTAGTAAAGATGGAGGTGATGCCCGCAGACTCACCAGCAATGAGGGAGCTGAGAACAATCCTCATTTTTCTCCGGATGGAAAACTCATTGCTTTTACCGCTCAGTATGACGGAAACACCGATGTATATTTAATACCTGCAGAAGGCGGTCAGCCCGAACGGCTTACCTGGCATCCGGGTGCTGATCAGGTCACCGGCTGGACTCCGGATGGCGAATTTGTTTTGTTTGCCTCCTCTCGTCAGGGACATCCGACACAAGAGTCGAAGATCTTTAAAATATCTCATCAGGGCGGCATGGAAGAGCCACTAGAAATTCCCCGGGCAGTGGCTGGGGAAATGTCGGAAGACGGTAAATACTTTGCCTACCAGCAAATTGGTTTCTGGGATCCGGAATGGAGAAATTACCGTGGAGGTCAGGCCAAACCCATCTGGATTGTTGACCTGAAAAGTTATTCCCTACAACTGACACCCCAAACCGACCATGAACGTCACACCGATCCGGTATGGCTGAATAACGTAGTGTACTTTTTATCCGAGCGTGACTACGCCAACAATGTGTGGTCATACAATCCGGCCACAAAAGAACTGAAACAACAAACGTTTCATGCCGACTTTGATGTGAAAAGCCTGGATGCTGGTGGAGGAATGATTGTGTATGAACAGGGCGGCTATTTGAATATTCTCAATCCTGCGAATCAAGAAACCAAACGTCTCACGGTTCAAGTGCGGGGCGACTTTCATTGGGCCCGCGAACGATGGGAAGATGTCCGGGCCACCGCTTTGCAAAACGCTTCCCTATCGCCCTCGGGTCAGCGTGCGTTGTTTGAATACCGTGGCGAAATTTTTACGGTGCCGAAAGAAAAGGGAGACTGGCGGAACCTGACCAAGAGCTCAGGGGCAGCGGATCGCTCACCGGTTTGGTCACCCGATGGAAAACGCATCGCCTGGTTTAGTGACATCAGCGGTGAATATCAGCTGATGATTGGCGACCAGGAAGGACTTGAAAAACCTAAAGTCATCTCATTTCCGGATCCTACATTTTATTTTGAGCCAGCCTGGTCTCCGGACGGTAAGTACCTGGCCTTTACCGATACCGATTATAATCTGTGGTATACAGATGTTGCCAACGGAACCACTAAAAAAATTGATACCGAACTCTATGCCCATCCGGATCGGACCATGAATCCGGTATGGTCACCCGATAGCAAGTGGATAGCTTATCCCAAATTATTGCCAAGCCATTACAAGGCGATCACGGTCTTTAACGTAGAGACCTTGCAAAAGCAGCAGCTTACAGACCACATGGCAGATGCGATTGCTCCGGTATGGGATGCTACCGGAAAATATCTATACTTCCTGGCCAGCACCAACTTTGCTTTGAACACGGGATGGTTAGATATGAGTTCATATGAGCGACCCGTTACCCGGGCCTTGTATGTGGTGGTGCTAAGCAATACCGAGTCTTCTCCGTTGGCCCCGCGAAGTGATGAAGAAAAGGAAAAACCTAAAGATGAAAAGAAGGAAGGAACCCCTCTGGTCAAAATTGATTGGCCGGGACTAAGCAACCGGATTTTAGCGGTGGATGTACCTCAGCGAAACTATACAAACCTGATGCCGGCACCTGATGGGTACGTATTCTATAGTGAAGCGATCAACAATCAGGCGGGTGAAACCATCCACCGGTATCATTTTAAAGATCGCAAAAGCGAAGTCTTTCTCTCAGGTATGAATAGTGCAGCGGTCTCGCACGATCGCAAATCTATTTTGTATCGCGCAGGCAGTACCTGGGGAATTTTAGGAACTACGGACACCAACAAAAAAGCAGGCGATGGAAAACTGGAGTCAGTATCCTCCATGCGTCTGAAGATAAATCCGCTGGACGAATGGAAGCAAATTTTCCGCGAAGGCTGGAGGTATCAGCGTGACTTCCTGTACGTTGATAATACCCATGGTGCACCCTGGAATGATGTGTACCAATGGTATAGCCCCTGGCTGGATCACGTTCGCCATCGCAGCGATTTAAATTATATAGTAGATATTCTGGGAGGAGAGATAGCCGTAGGTCATAGCTATACCAGTGGAGGCGATTTCCCTTCCGTTGAAAATATTCCCGTGGGGCTCTTGGGGGCTGACTATGAAACCGACAACGGGTATTATCGAATAAAGAAAACGTATCTCGGAGAAAGCTGGAATCCAACCTTAAAAGCTCCGCTGCGCGAACCGGGAGTTAACATTTCGGTGGGTGACTATCTGCTGGAAGTAAATGGACAACCGATCAAGGCTTCCACGAATTTGTATAAATACTTTGAAGCCACAGCTAACCGGCAGATAAAGCTTCGGGTTAACCAGAAACCATCCCTGGAGGGATCGCGTGTAGTGACGGTCGTGCCCACGGACAGCGAAACCCAACTTCGACAGATTGATTGGGTGGAGGGTAACCGCAGGAAAGTAGATGAACTTTCCAAAGGACAACTGGCGTATGTCTATGTGCCCAACACGGGTAACCCCGGATACACTTCTTTTAACCGGTATTATTTTGCCCAACAAGATAAGAAAGGGGCCATTATTGATGAGCGCAACAATGGTGGAGGCAGCGCGGCTGACTACATGGTAGATATCATGGCCCGTCAGTTGTATGGTTATTTTAACAGCCGCACCGAAAGTCATACACCCTTGCGCACACCACATGCAGGTATCTTTGGCCCGAAAGTCATGCTGATCAATGAGCGTGCCGGCTCCGGTGGAGACTTGCTCCCCTATCTCTTTAACAAGATGAAGATAGGTCCCCTGGTAGGCACCAAGACCTGGGGAGGGTTGGTGGGTACATGGGACACTCCGTCATTTATCGATGGTGGCCGTATGGTGGCTCCTCGCGGAGGTTTTTATGATGCACAAGGCGAATGGGCCGTAGAAGGAGTAGGAATTTCACCCGACATCATGGTGGAGCAAACACCGGCAGAGGTGATCAAAGGACGAGATCCTCAATTGGAACGGGCCGTAGAGGAGGGATTAAAACTATTAAAAACACAAGCGGTGGAAATGAAACCTGAACCCCAGGCACCGATTCGTTACAAGCGACCTGTAAAGAAAAACAGATAGGTGAAAAACCCGCAATCTTGCGCAGCCCAATGACTACCCTCGTTGGGCTGCTGTTATTTTATCATCGTGCGGTCATTTCAATATGATCACCTACGGGCATAGACTGCTGACATAGGGTTGACACACATCTCACCTTTCTTTGTCATCACTAATTTTTTTATCTATGAAAACGCCTTTGATCATCCGAAATGAAATTCTTATTCATGCTCCGGCATGGCGTGTGTGGGATGCGCTGATAAATCCACAGATAACTATTCAATACATGTTTGGATGTGTTCCGGTCACCGACTGGAAAGAAGGAAGTTCATTGCTCTGGCGAGGAAGCTACGAAGGAAAAGAAATGGATTTTGTGAAAGGGCAAGTGATCAAAATAGAGCCGGGTAGCCATTTGTCATATACGGTTATTGATCCGAACAATCAGGCGATACCCGATGTACCTGAAAACTATCTGATAGTTACCTATGATTTGGTGGAAGAGGACGGAAGCACCCGATTCATCGTCACCCAAGGGGACTATGCTCTGGTTGCCGAAGGAGAAAAAAGGTTTCAAGATTCCAATAATGGAGGCGAAGGCTGGAATCCGATTTTAGTTCAAATAAAAAAAATAGTTGAAAGAGAATAAGACGCTACCAGTAGCCCATGGGATTTAATTTTTCTTTTTCCTTTTATTCCCCAACTGCAGGGTAGTTGAACCCCCGGTGACATTGCCATCCTTATCTTTCTGGTATTGCGATTTTACTTTGGGATCGCTTCCCTTTACACCCATGTTAGACATACCAGGCGAAGCAGATTTCACCCGCAAAGGGGAGGCGTTGACGGCACGGATAGAATCTGATTTCCACTGACGAATGGAATCCGCTTTTCGGAGGCTGTCGGATACCTGAGCCCGGCTAGTCAATACCGAGACACAAAAAAGTGAAGAAATGATCAAGACTCTCATCGATTACTATTTTACGTTGACCAACCCTATTTTGTTTTTAGAATCAATTAAAGGCCACCAGCTCTACTCCCTTCGGGTTAGACAGGTATGAGTTAATCAGGTTTTGCACAACACGATTTTCGCGGCTGGGTTTGATTATCGTTCGGGCTGTTTCCCAATCAGACACTTGCTGCTCATGATCAAAAAAACCAAACCCCAGATAGTTTCCATTTTCGACCAGAATCACTGATTTTTCTTCCGGCCTTCGTCCTCGCCCAATGATGGCCACCGTAGCTCCCTTTTCAAAAAAAGAATCCACGGCTTTTTGGACGCGCTTATTATACTTTTTCATTCCTTCCACACCCTGACACGCTCCTTTGCAACTACCGGATTGATGACTAAAGCACAACCCTTTGGCCAATTGCAACCCTGAAAGCTTGGGGCACAGGTCAAACGTCTTTACCTTTTCCCACAGAAAATTCCAGGCATCGGTTTTATTGGAAAAAGAAATCAACGGCTTGGTGTGCTTGTTCACCACGTTTACCACAAACCGCAGATATCCGTTGCGATCTTCATAATCGTAAATGCCCCACTCTTCGGTCTTGAATTTTTGCGCGAGATTGTATTTGGGCCACAGCCTGCGTATTTCCTGCGATTCGAGAATTAACGCGATCAATTCATTGCCGGTTAGTTCAAAACTAATCTGGTGAATTTCGTTGCGGATGTTGGATCGACTCCACTCGCGGGCTTCCCCCACAAAGTGACCAGCTATTCTCTTTTTAATATTAATGGCCTTGCCCACGTAGATCACTTGCCCACGGGCATCATGAAAATAATAGACTCCTGGTTTGGCGGGCAGCTTTTCAAATTCAGACTTGGGCAGGTTGGGTGGGAGAATGGTTTCACCGGAATTTCGTTTCAGAGCTTTTCCAATCACGCCTTCATGATCGCGCTTGAGCAGAAGATCAAAGATTTGAGTGGTAGCAAAAGCATCGCCCCCCGCCCGATGACGGTCGTTGATTCGAACACCTAAACTTTCCGCCAGCCGGCCCAGGCTATAGGATGGCAGTCCAGGAATAATTTTCCGACTCAGCCGAACGGTACAAAGCTTTTTGGGAGACCAGGAAAGATTTACATCTTCCAATTCTTTTTTTAAAAAACTATAATCAAAGTGAGCGTTGTGCGCCACAAACACCCGACCCTCCAGCCATCGCAGAATTTCGGTCGCGATCTCTTCGAAGGCGGGGGCGTTTTGCACCATTTGAGTGGTAATGCCGGTCAGGCCTGTGATATAGGAAGGGATATTTCTTCCGGGGTTGATCAACGTGTGAAACTGATCGGTCACACGGGTGCCATCGTGATGATAGATGGCAATTTCCGTGATGCGGTGATTGGCAGCATACCCCCCCGTAGTTTCAATATCAACAATAGCGTACATGAGGAAGCGAAGGTACAAATTTTACCCACGCCTGTCGTCAGCGTTTTCTTCGGGTTTTTCCGGATGCCCGCCCCAGATACTTAAACGAATCCACCAACATAAATGTACCCGTCACTCCTGTGATCCCTCCGGCTACCAATAAACCCTGGCCTAACTGATCATTTTCACGTCCCAACATCAGGCCCCCGGCAATGGTAACCGTGTATCCCAACGTAGCCAATGCCATTCCCTTTTGGAACTTCTTTTGCGATAACCCCAGGTTGATCTGAATATTGGTAACATCCGCCTGTAACGAGAGGACTTGGGCCCGAAGAGAATCTTCCGAAAGGTTTGCAGACACCTGTTGGGCAAAAAGATAGATGTTACTGCCTAACAGAAACACCCATAGCAACACACACCGATTCATAACTGAAAGTTAAAATAACAAAGACGATATGGAAGTTGAAACCTTTGTTTAACGATTTAACCAGCGCTTAAACTCTGTTATTTTTTCCCGGCTCACCGTCAAAGGGGGATCGCACACCTGTGAAAGCCTGACCTCCATCCGGGAATTTTGGGTTTGCACTTCGCGGATCGCATCGACCCGCACAACATGTTTGCGGCTGATGCGGAAAAAGTCGGCCGGATCGAGCAATCCGTCTTCCAGCTCTTCCAGTGTATGATCAATAATATATTGCCGGTGATTTTCTTTACTCACCAGATAGGCCATCTTTCCTTCCGCAAAAAGATAAGCAATGTCCTCTACCGGGATGTAGAGTATTTTTCCTCCTTGCTTTACCAAAAATCGCTTCTTATACGTGTTCGTTGACCCGTTCAGTAGTTCGCGAATCACTTCTTTGGTCAGCCCGACACTTAGCTCTCCAGGGTTAAGCTGCTTAAACTTATCCAACGCAAATTTTAAATCATCATAGCGTATTGGTTTTAGTAAGTAGTCAATGCTATTGTACTTAAACGCTTTTAGGGAGTACTGATCATAAGCCGTGGTGAAAATGACAGGTTTGTGGTAGGAGATTTTTTCAAACAATTCAAAACTCTTGCCATCCGCCAGTTGAATATCCAGAAATAATACATCAATATCGGTATGTTCACTCAGGTATTGGGCCGTTTCTTCAACGGTATCCAGCGGCCCCACGCGGGTAATGGAGGGATCGTACGTTAGAATCATCTGTTCCAATCGTTCAGCGGCCAGCTGTTCATCTTCTACAATCAACACTTTCATGTTACTCTTTTTCGTAGGCAAGCTTAACCAGCGGAATCTTTACCGTAAATACAGGCGAGGTGATTACTTCCACGGCTTCCGGCCCCACCAGAAAATCATATCGGGATCGGATATTCTTTAATCCCAACTTGCTCGATTCTTCCGGGATCGGCTTGGGTTGAAGGTTGTTTTCCACCACCAGCTTGTTCACATCCGGAGTACCGTTTTCGCAATAGATGCGGATCTCCAACGGATCTTTTTTCGAAACCACATTGTGTTTGATCGCATTTTCAATTAGCAACTGAAGGGTGGCAGGTGCGATAAACGATTCTTTTTTGGCTTCGGGGATGTTATGGACCACTTTCAGGTTTTCCTGGAAGCGAATCTTCAGAAGGTAAATATAGGATTCCAGAAAATCCAATTCTTCTTTCAGGCGAATGAGCTTTTGATCCTGATTATACAGCAAGTATCGATAAACGTTAGAAAGTTGGTCAATGAATCGGGCTGAAGTGTCCGGATCTTTATACACTAACTGAGAAAGAACATTAAATGAATTAAACAGAAAATGCGGATTGATCTGATTGCGCAACGCGTCAAACCGTGCTTCAATGCTTTGTTTCTTTAACAATTCGGCCTGCAGTTGGGCGCGCTTGTATTTGTTCATGTAAAAGACAATGGCGTTGATGCAATGGAGAAAAAGATTGATTCGAAAACTAAACCCCAACGCAATTTTAATGGGCAGCCAGGAAAGAGGTTTGCCGACATCATACCATTCGTGAAGCAACAAGACCGGCAGGATGGCCACCACCAATACGCCCACCAAACTGAGCGAAAAGTGAATAAGTAATGGATTTATTTTTTGCCCCAGCCAGCGTGTAAGTACCTCCAGATTTTTTTGAATGAGATGATTGACCTCCCAAACCAACACGACCAACACCAGAACGATTCCGATAAACAGCAGGGTCGGTAACGTAAATCCAAATAGTTGGTCGCCTCCGGTAAAAAGAATGTTTGCGTAGGAATAAAGCCCCAGCAGAAGAATGAATATATAACGGTAGCGAACGCCAAACATAACAATACAGATTAAAACAAGTCAAAAAAGCTTATGTTCAAAAGAGATATGCCCGGAATTTTCCCCGGGCATATCCACATGCAAAGAATTCAAACCACGCTACGGAAGCAATACTTTATCGATGGCATGGATCACACCATTGGCTCCCAGAATATTTATCAACCCGGGAGGTGTGGTCACGATGTTGGCCGTCACACCTCCGCTGGTGACGGTTAATGCCGTGGCATTAATCGCTACGTTTCCATTCAGCGTAGCTGCATTTCCGGTGAATAAATCACGGGAGAAGATGCGTCCGGTGGTAGTTGTGGGAGTGCTGATAATGTGTTTCTGGAGCACGCTCACCAATGTATTTCCATCCACGGTAGTCAGGTTAATGCCAGAGGCTTCAAAGGCTGCATCGGTAGGTGCAAAGACCGTGAGGTTGGCGGTGGCATTTCCGGCAGTAGCTAACAATGAAGCGGCTTCGGTACGGCTCAGGGCCTGTAGCAACTTTGTAAACTGAGCAGGATTGGCAGCAGCAGAAGAAGTTACGATCTGGGCAATTGTCTGTGTCGGAGGCATCAATGTGCGATTAATCACATGCACCACTCCATTGTCCGCTAAAATATCGGTTTCTGTTACTTGCGTTCTTCCATTGATAAATACCCCTTGTGTTCCACGGTTGCTGAGGTAGATTTTGCCACCCAGCGTAGTCACTTCAGAGTTCGCAGGTGCTGTGTTGGTTGGCAGATTAGCTGCCCGCACTTCGCTCCCGATCACATGGTATGGCAACACGGTATTTAACACTGAGGCCGCAGGCAAGGTGGTGATACCGGCAGCAACAAAGGCTTCGTTGGTAGGCGCGAACAGGGTCTTGTCTGTGCTGTTTAAAAGCAAGGCGAGAATATCCTCGTCAGCGGCTAATACAGCAGCAATCAACGTAGTAAAGTTCTTGTTAAAATAAGGATACTCCACTACGGTATTGATGATGGGAACGATGGATGGTGGCACCAGCACCTGATCCACCAGGTGTACGACACCATTGGTCGCTTGAACATCAGGTGTAACCACTTGCGTATTGGCATTCAAACGAATACCTCCGCTGGTCGTGACGGCAATGCTTTCACCATTGGCGGTAACCACATTTCCGGCCGTCAGTTGAGAGGACAGCACGGCACCGGATGTGACCACATGATATTGAAGCACTTCTTTCAGCACGTCTTCGGTCAGATCATTGATGCTGTTTTGTCCGACTGTTTCGAGCAAGTCTTCAAAAGCCGAATTGGTTGGAGCAAAGACTGTAAAGTTTCCGGACCCACTCAAAAGCGTAACCAGGTCAGGGTATTTGGTAAGCGCGGTAACCAAAGAGGACAGATTGCTTTGGCTTTGCGCCAGCGCCACTATGTTTTGTGTGGCAACCGGAGCGTCATCATCATCGTTGCAGCTGGTAATAGATACCGTTACCAGGGCCAGCACCATCAAACTAAAGATGCCGGGGGTTAAAAATTTAAACCATGTTTTCATGTGTTGTTTTTGGTTATGTGAAAAATCCCTTCTACAACGGCAGAGATGAGAGTAACAGGCAGATGCCTGGTGTCAGCGGGGGATAATTCAGGATAAACCGTCAATCGACCGGAGCGAATCGTAGCGAAAACCATAACCATCTATTGGGTAGCAAAAATACCGTTCTGTTGCCACAAAGAACAATATCGGTGTATTTGAGGTGAAGGAGAGGCACTTCTTTCTTTTTCTCTTATCTTGCCTCACCTATGATTAATCTGCTCATCCGGGTGTTCAAACGCTTTTCCTGGTTCAAGCGTATGAATGCCAAAATCACGTATGAAATTCTGGCCAAGCACATTCCTACAGAAGAATGGAAGTTTATGAACTACGGATACGTGCCCACGGAAAATGAGCCACCTTTTCAACTTCCCGATGATCCCCATCTTCAAAAATATCCCTTGCAGATGTATCATTACCTGGCCACAAAAGCTGACATCGCGGGAAAAACCGTTTTGGAAGTGGGCAGTGGGCGCGGAGGAGGAGCTAATTACATTGCCACACACTTAAAACCGGCTTCTTATATCGGATTGGATTTAGCCCAAAGCGCAGTCGATCTGGCCAATAAACATTATGCATCGTCTACTTTGAAATTCATTCAGGGGAGTGCCGAAAAAATTCCGTTGGCTGACAAAAGTGTCGATGTCGTCATCAATGTAGAATCTTGTCATGCGTATGGAAGTGTGCCGGCTTTTCTAAGCGAAACCAAACGGGTATTAAAACCCGGAGGGTATTTTCTCATGGTGGATTTCCGGAACGAAGTAAAAAATATGGAAATCCTGCATGAAGAATTAAAGGCTACCGGGATGAAGTGGCTGTCGCACGAAAACATCAGCGAGCGGGTAATCCTGGCGATTGAAGCGGAAGACGAAAGCAAAGTAGCGCGGATTAAAAAACTGGTACCTGCCCGTTGGCAAAAGTTGTTTGGCGATTTTGCCGGGGTGGTCGGCTCCCGGTTTTACAATACCCTCAAAGAAGGGAGAAGGGTTTATCACCGGTTTGTGTTGCAGAACTAATGGATCATCGTTTGCGTGAACGATTCAGATCAGATGGATAAACAGATTCTGTCATTCATTGTATTCTTTCTATGCTCGCTTTCCCTGGGGGCGCAATCACGCACACAGGTAGTCTTGCTGGGGACGGGCACTCCCAATGCTGATCCGGATCGATTCGGGCCTTCTGTGGCGATAGTTGTGGATCAAACACCCTATGTTGTTGATTGCGGTCCCGGGGTCGTGCGCAGGGCATCGGCAGCGTTTAGAAAAGGGGTAAAGGGCCTTCAGCCGAACCGACTCAACCGACTGTTCCTGACCCACCTGCATTCGGATCACACATCCGGATATTCAGATTTTCTATTGACTCCGGCCGTACTGGAACGGAAGGGACCTCTGTTTGTATATGGCCCTGCGGGCACCCGATCGCTCAATGATCATATCGTCAAGGCGTATGAGCCGGACTTCCGCATCCGGATCTTTGGCCTGGAAAAGGGAGATTCTTCTGCGTATCGAACGGTTGTACAGGAAATTCAGGAAGGGATTGTGTATAAAGACTCGTTGGTTACGGTGGAGGCATTTAACGTTTCGCACGGGGGATGGACGGAAGCGTATGGTTACCGGTTTACTACTCCGGATAAAACCGTTGTGATTTCAGGCGATTGCACCTATAGCGAGCGGCTGGTAGAAATGGCTAAAGACTGTGATATACTGGTGCACGAAGTTTTTTCAGAAGATGGATGGTCGCGCAGACCTCCCAAATGGAAGACCTATCACCAGAATTTTCATACCTCCACCACGCAACTGGCAGAGATAGCAAATCAGGCCCGGCCCCGATTGCTGGTCTTATATCATCAACTTATCTGGGACTCCACCGAGGAGAAACTGCTCAGGGAGATAACCTCTCGTTACCAGGGAAAAGTAGTTTCCGGAAATGATCTGGATATTTTTGATTGAATGTGACAGATGGCGCGTGGCCTTTGTCTTGTCTCCGTTACCTGTCATGGTGAGGCACCCGAACCATGACAACCCGAATGCCAGATGGTCTTGCCGGCCCGATATGGTCACCCCGAAGGAAGGTCAGGAGAAGCAGGGAAGGCCAAGCAGCCCAGAACGGCAAAAAGACGGCAAATGAACGGTAGAACAACGGCAAATAGGCAAGTCTCCAAACCCAATCCCTCCTCGCTCGCGGTGGTGTTCTTTAACTCCTCGCAGAGTTACTCATCTCGGGGATTCTGTGTAAGCGAAACACTACTGTACTTATCAAATCTTAGCGTTTCACATGTTAACTTGCTCACGTGGCTATTGATTTAAAGGAGTAAATAGGGCTACGAAAATGCAGAGTTCCTGAAGCAGGTAACGCTGCGAGTAATAGAAAACAGATAACTTGACATATGAAAAAAATTATCTATTACTTAATACTCTGTGTTCTTTTTATAAGTTGTTCACGTAAGAATGAAATAAAAAGTGATATATGGTCACAAAAAAAAATAGTATTAGTTAACATCGGTAACGCAAACAGAGTTCAAATTGCAGAATCAATTTCAATGTTATCCGAGTGCTCTCCTAAGGTTATTGCGATAAATTTGATTTTTCCCCAAAGAAAAAGCCAACGTGAAGATTCTTTATTGGCGACCTCAATATCTTCAGCGAAGAACGTAGTTTTAGCGCAAAACATTCAAAATAATAATCTTATAACTTCCAATTCGATTTTTACTGATAAGTGTCTTGGTCAAGGTGTAGTTGAGTTTGTAATGCAGGAAGATAAAGTAGTTGAATACTCACCTTTTATCACTCATGGCGATAGTTTATTATGGAGTTTCCCAGTAGCTATTGCCATTTATTTTGATTTAGATGCTGGTGAACAACTACTAAAAAACAAAATTAGTCAAGAACGCTCAATCATCAATTTTTATCCAGATCATAAAAAGATTCTATTGTTAGAGAATTTAGATTTTTTGGATTGTGCGGAAGTAAAAGATAATATTGTTTTGATTGGATATTTAGGGCCAACTGATGAAGATGTTTTCTTCATCGAAGGGCAGACTGATGGCAAACTTCCTCAAAAAATGTATGGCACCGAAATTTTAGCTAACATATTAATCGATCTTTTATCTGAGTCAAGGCCCCGCTAGCACGCGTCTGTAACCCTATTTGCTGTTGGTCAAATTTAGTTATAGTTGGTAGCTCAGAAAATTTTATAAAACCGGTATAAATGAGTTTGGATTTGCGACACATCATAACGAGATTTAAGATTGTTGGTCAGGCGACCCACAATAACCAAGTTATTTTGATTCAAAGTAGTTATGGCTTATACTGAGATACTTAAATTGCTAGGAAGTATTTTAAGGTGGAGTATTAGAGGGTTTAAAGGAGAGTTTAAGGATTTTTATGATGAGAAATTTGAGAGGGCCAATTTCATAGGTGGTATTATCCTTCTGTTAATTATTGCTCTGATCCTTCTTCCATTAATTAGTCTTATTTTGAACTGATTCCCCTCGCAAGTGAGCATTTGCAACACGAGCTCAACCCAGTTTAATCCCCTAGTTGACGTTGGTCAACTTTAGCTATTGTTGGTCGCCAGGCATGATCTGCCCATTTTTGATTGAACGTTCTTGTTTACCACTAAAACAGCCATTAAGTACTTAGGGGATCTGCCTTCCAAATGGAATAAAGTGAATTTCCAAGGTTGTGAAGTAATAACAATCTTCTTATCTTGTCATAAGAAACTAAGAATTCATGATAAACTTAAAACTAAAGGTGGCTTTAACCATTTTTTCGATCATGATGACAATGCAATTAATGGCACAGTCATTTTTGCAGGAATTGGCGCCCAAGAATTCAGTACCGGCTTCTCCGGAAGCCACTTCCATTACAAGGTTTGTGGATACTCCCATAGATTACAAAAGTGGAAGTGTTGGGATTGAAATTCCCTTATTTGAGTTGATAAATGAGGACATCAAAATTCCTATCTCGCTAAAACATTCAGGCTCGGGTATTAAAGTACAAGAAATGGCTTCCCCGGCCGGTTTGGGATGGTCACTTCATGCCGGGGGTACGATTACTTGCGTTGTTAACGGAAGGGAAGGAAGTGGGGCTTATTTCAATACGGGTACCCAAATGACGAATTATTTCTCTACCAACAGTGACCAGTTTAAACATGCTAACGAAGCCGACCCTGATGTGTATAGTTTCTCCTTTCTGGACAAGTCAGGAAAATTTGTATTGACAAATAGTAACACCGCTATTAGCGTGCCGCGATCGGATCTTCAAATCCGAAAGAACGAGACCCCGGACAGCACATTTAGAATTTTTGACTCACAAGGTAACACGTATTATTTCAATGAAAAAGAAGTGCAGCGTACGGAAAGTACCTGTCCGCGTGGGGATTGGGTTAAACCTTCAGAAGACATTAATTCCTCATTTTATCTTTCTTCGGTTATTTCAGCCAAAGGAAGAAAGGTAGAATTCAAGTACCTGACGTATAGTTATAGTTATTACAATGGTGTGGATCAATCCAGAAGCATAGCGCCAGATAACTACATACCCTTACCTGGAACATCGTTTCCTTCACCCTCTATTTGTTGGACAAAGACAAATATTTTGGTTGGCAAGGTTATAGATGAAATCATTTCAGATAATGGATATAAGATTAAGTTTACCTACAGCTCTTCAAGGGGCGACTTGCCCACACCCAACAATTTAGGCCGACTGGAAAAAGTGGATATTTATTTCTCTGATAAATTAGCTAAATCATTCTCATTGACTCACCAATATTTTGCTTGTTCATCTGCGATCATAAATTCTGCTCCCTCGGATTTTTATGCCAACAACCACCGGGGAGATCAGCGACTTTTGTTGACAAAAGTTCAACAAACCGGATTTGAACCATATGAATTCCAGTATCACCTGGAATTTAATCCTTCGCGATTCAACTATGCCATAGATCATTGGGGGTATTTTAATGGAAAAACACAGAATAAATCCTGGTTATCATATGACATCAATTTTATGTCAGGTGTTGATAGAGAACCTTCAGAGACGCACATGAAGGTCTTTTCGCTAAAGAAAATCATCTTCCCAACCAAAGGATGTAGGGAGTTTGAATTTGAGCCTCACAAGAGAGAGATCGTTCTTCCAACCCATGCCAATACAACTTTTCTCTTCAAGGAAGATCAAGCATCCTCGGAAGGCACCAACACAACTGTGAAAACCATATCCGTGCCCGCCCTAGCCAGGCCTACCTCCGTAAAGATTTTTTATTCCACCAACTCTCCCATTACGGAGGCGCTTGTCCCTACCCAGGGTCAACCCTTTAGTCGAACAATTATTTCCTGGACGGATTCATCCGGCCCACATTCAACTGTGTTTACAGGATTTGGTTCAGAAGATGTACATCAGCAACCGTTAGTCCCCGGAATATCATATACCATTAGTATTGAAACCAGTGGGTCGGTCAATAATACTCCGGTTAAGACAGATGTAAGAATTGTGTGGATGGAAGAGATATTTCAGTCCCTCGCGACCAACCGGACTGTCTTGTTTTCAGGCGGGCTAAGAATTAAATCCATCAAAGATTATTCCGCGCAACAATTAACAATACATAAATCTGTCAAGTACCCCTTAAGTTCTGATAGCATTATCTATCGTTCACCGCAACCCTGGCATTATACCTATGTCAGAAATGAAAGTTCAGCTCCTGTTGCTATTTATCGGAGATCAAGTAGCAGCATGATTCCGCTGACTCCTCCTACCTATAATTTTATCATAGAATATCAGTGGGCAGGATCAATCCCCAATGGAAAGACGGAATATTATTTCGATGGTGTTGCTGGTCAAGTTCATTATACTCCTGGGTCAACTCTATTTGCTGAAACCGATAATTCATGGCTAACCGGAAATCTGATAAAGACGATTAAGTATAAGTCCCTGGGAAATGGGGCTTTTGAGCCGGTCGAAAAGCATGAGTATCTGTATAAAACCAACGGGAATACTGCGGATTTTTATGTTGATAATTTTCAACCTCATGAATTTCATTCGTATGGAATAAAATCTACACTCGTCTTACCAGAGGTAGGAACTCAGCCAGCCGTCTATGCATTTGAAGTATTTAAATTATGGGGGGCTTTTAAATATTTGGAAAAGGAGTGGATTACACACTATTCAAATTTAAGTACGAGTATGACCGAACAAAACGTGTCTCAGTATAACCCGAATACCATGACACTTTCCAAGAAGATCAACTATTCTCATAAAACTACCTTTGTCGAATACAAAAGGGTATCAGATGTTGTTGCGTCATCGGGTTCAACAATCGCATTGATGCAGGCAGCCGGGATAACATCGCTGCCAATAGAAGTTCGAAAGTTTGCAATCAACCTTTCTACAGGCAATATCTTGCTGGATGGTGCATATTTAGTTTATAATAGCATTACCGATAATCTGGGACGAACCAGTTATTTACCCCATGCCATTCACGCACTCGAGGTTTTGACTCCTTATTCCATGACTTTTGATTATTTAAATGGTTCCAGTTTTACAAACGTCAATGGCATACAGCCAGAACTTTCAGGTTTCTATAAATTAAAAAGCTCCTTTGTTTATGATAGACGAAGAAACCTTACCGATGTACTGGCGGTGGATCAGCCTGTCCAGTCCTATAAGTTTGATTCTTTTGATCGGATCATTTCACAAACTAATAACGCGCTGTCCGGAAACACTTACTATCAGAATTTTGAATCCCCTGCTCTCGGAAGTTTGACCTGTGCGAATGTACCCAAACCAAAGGGAGGGAATCGTCATTTTTGCAATAGCTCATATACCATACCCACCACTGATTTTAATCCATCCCTGCCTCAGGCATTGCAGATGTCATACTGGTATTGGATGAATGGTGATTGGAAATTCAGTGGATTGATACCTTATACCAATCAAATTCAGGCACCTGCCCAGGCGTTGGCTATTGACGAAATTAAAGTCTATCCCACAACCGCGCAGATGACCACTTTCTCACACGAAAATGGGTGGGGTCTGAACGATCAGGCAGATCCCAATTCGATTTATCAGTATTATAAATTTGATTCTTTTGGGATACTTAAATCTATTCTGGATGAGAAAGGCAACGTGGAGAAAACATTCAAGGTGAATCAGAAGGTCAATACCTCACCGGGATTTTAAATTCAAACACAAAATGATTCTAAAAAGCGATTTTCATTTTAAGAGCATAAGCACTCCTGGTCGCATTCATCGTTCGGTTACCATGATTATGACTGTTGCCATGCTGGCGATTTTCAGCTCATTTGTGAAAGCACAGGTTGGAAAGACGGAGGTATGGAAGGCTTACAGCATTAAATATGAAAATGTTGAACAAGAAGATTTTGAGAGTGAGTTTGTTTTTTCTGCTGAAAACGTAAAATGGGTACAGGCGCAAGGTAGTCGTACCTATGATTTCAGGATTATAGGAGTGGAGGGGGAATGGAGGGATAAGCAGACAGATGGATTTCTCCTGTATACGGTCAAAAACGAAGTCATGAACGGAATGATACGCGTGGAGCGTGATAATGGCAAACTCGGAATTCACATTGATATGAATGGAAAAAACCAAAACACGAAAATCACCTGTAAAGTGAGCCAAATTAGGTTGACTCAATAACATGAAAAAGCTATTCTTCCTATTCGCATCTTTAGTATTGTGTTCAAGTGAATTGGCTGCGCAAACGATCACGGGTCTCACCAGCGTAAACGCAGGCGATATTACCACGTATACGTTTACCTCTCCTACGGCCTATTTTGGCGTATCGTGGGGAGCTAATGGAGGGACTATTTTGTCCACTGGACAACCTTCAGCCCTGACCAGAACGGCTAGCGTACGATGGGATGTACCAGGAACCCGAACTGTATTTTTGATGGATGAAAGTGAAATACTTTTAGCACAACTGACAGTAACAGTTTCATCAGCCCCTCCTACTCCTTCCGCAACCATTCTTTTTGAAATGGGATGTGGTACTTCCCAAATTCAACGATCCAATTCGCCCCCGGTCAATACGGAATGGTATTGGCAAACGACAGCGCTGGGAACCAGCACTTCACTTGGTTCGGGTGCTTCAATCACTATTACCAGCCTTACTAACGTGTACCTGCGCGCCCGCTCGACAGTTTCGCCATTTAATTGGAGTACCTCCTCACAAAATCTTGGAAGTTTTGATGTCAACCCTGTACCGGCAAGTCCGTCTCCCACGAATGCTAGTCGTTGTGGAAACGGCAGTCTGACGCTTAGCGGAGTCGTGGGTTCCAATGGGACAACGCTGCGTTGGTACACATCACCCACCGGGGGCATCCCGTTAAGTACATCGCTCACATACTCCACACCATCGCTTGGCACAACTACTTCGTATTATATCTCGAGTTTTAACGCCTCAACCGGCTGCGAAAGCCCAGTGCGTGTGGTCATAACAGCTACCATTAACCCCATACCATCCGCACCTGCAGTTACCGGCCTGACGCGTTTTGGATCAGGCACAATTACGGTATCAGGAACCGGCACTCCGATCGGGGGCACTTATAATTGGTACAGTAGTTTAAACATATTGCAGGCCACGGGTTTGACATACACCCCACCAGATATCCTGAACCCTGGAGACATACTCACTAACGTTTACCAGATTAGATCATACTCTGCCCAGGGATGTGAGAGTTCCTCCACGGCAATGACACTCAAGGCTTTTGCGATGCCCATAGTTACCGCTAGTTCA
This sequence comes from uncultured Ohtaekwangia sp., assembly GCA_964439205.1. GTDB lineage: Bacteria > Bacteroidota > Bacteroidia > Cytophagales > Cyclobacteriaceae > ELB16-189. The sequence continues at coordinate 2,324 of CAYTNM010000008.1, read as the reverse complement.
CCCGGAGTAGTGATGGGAGCAAACGTCACACTCGATTTAGGTAGTGGGTACGACAGCTATTTATGGAAGAACAGTGCCAGTGTCACCGTATCCACCGCTCAAACACTGGTGACGAATGTAAAAGACTCCTATACCGCAACGGTAACCCGCGAAGGAGCTACGGCCAATACATCATTTGTATTAGGTAACCAGTTTAGCAGTCTTGACATGAATTATGTAGTTGTGAATACCATTCAAAGGCCCGGGGTTACTGAAGTTGATGTGGATGGTCTACCGGCTGAATCAAACATGCAAAGCGTTAGTTATTTCGATGAAACCGGAAGACCCATTCAAACCGTTGCCACACAGTCCTCACCATCCAAAAAAGATTTGATGCAATCAACGTCCTACGATCTCCTGGGAAGGGAGCACCGGAAACAACTTCCGTTTACATTTGGAACCAACGGGTGGTACAAAGCATCTTCAAATACTTCTTTCTATACAGCCGCCAATGATAAGGTAGCAGACGACTCTATGCCATTTGCCGAGACTATTTTTGAGAGTTCTCCACTCAACAGAGTAGTCAAACAGGGCTCTCCGGGAGTAGATTTTCAACCCAACACAAGTTCCTATCAAACTCCTACGGATCGTTCACTGGCCTATGCGTATGAATTTAATTTGGCCAGCGAAGTGCTTCAATGGAGCTTCGTGTATCCGGATGCCAGCAACCCATTTGGAAGAGTTAATGCCGGCAGTACTTCCAGCCCCATCTACTTTGACGCCAATCAGCTTCACAAAACGCGGACGAAGGATGAGCAACATCATGAAGTGATTGAGTATAAAACCAGGGGCGGGCAAGTGATTCTGAAACGTGTACAGGCAACCGCTGGAACCCCAACAATCAACGATGTAAACTATGCCAGCACCTATTACATCTACGATGATTTTGATAATCTTATCTGCGTTATACCTCCGGAGGCAACCAAGCGCCTGACTACTGAATATTTTCAGTCGGGCGCCACGGACGTTACCAAAAATGCTTTTTTGGATCGCTGGGCATTTCGGTACTCATACGACTCTAAAAAGAGAATGACTCTAAAAAAAGTGCCGGGGGCTGAACCCGTCTACATGGTCTACGACCCCCGCGACCGCCTCGTGCTCACGCAAGACGGCAACCAGCGGGCAGGCGCCACCAACGCCATTAAGTACTGGACCTTCACCAAGTACGATGAACTCAACCGCCCCATCCTCACCGGGATCAAAGACACGACTACCACCGTGCAACTCAGCCAGGCCCAGATGCAGGCCGTGGTCAATGCCTACTATGCCAACATGACCACCACCACCTGGCGCAAGTGGGGCGAAACGTATGTAGGGAATGGAGCGAGTTACGTCCATGGATACACCAACTTCTCCTATCCCGTGCGCACCGGCAGCACCACCACCGAAGTAGATGGTAACAAATACCTCACCGCTACCTATTACGACAACTACACCTTCCGCAGCACGTGGATCGACAACAACTATAGCTACGTAGACGAAAACCTGAGCGAAGCCAGCCACGGCTACACCTACCATCAGCCCGATGCAGAAAACCTGCGCGTGATCGGACAAGTCACCGGCACCAAAACCAAAGTGCTGGATGGCAATATCGGAACCGCCAGAAGCGGAGGTTATACCTGGCTGAAAAACATCACCTACTACGATGACAAGTACCGCGCGATTCAAACTATTGCCGACAACTACAAAGGCGGCACCGACCGCGTGACCAACGTGTATGACTTTACAGGCAAAGTACTCGAAAGCCAAAGCACCCATACCGAAGCCGATCTCACCTGGACAAGCCCCGTAAGCATCGTGGCGATCGGAAACAAATTGCAAAGCATCGCCACCACCTCCGGAGCAGCTTCGATACAACAACTGGCAGCCGGACAAAACGGATGGATCGAAGCCATCTATTCCGAAAACAACACCACCCGCTTTTTTGGATTAAACGATGCCAACCCCGATGCCGCTTCAGCTAATATAAATTATGCCTTCCGGTTTACCACGGCCAGCACCGTAAACGTAGTAGAGAACGGCACCACCAAAGCCACCATCACAGGCGTGGCCGCTGGCGATGTGTTTCGCATCATCCGCACCGGCACCGCGGTGACCTATACCCGCAATGGCAATCCCATCACCCTGTCACCCGCGTCAACCGCTTCCAGCACTTTGCTGATGGCCGACCTTTCCCTTACCTCCAATAACGCCACGCTGGTGGGACTTAGAAGTTCGTTCAGCACCACCACCCAAACCACCACCCGCAGATTTGAATACGACCATGCCGGCCGGTTGTTAAATAC
>CAYTNM010000007.1:0-167341 GCA_964439205.1 uncultured Ohtaekwangia sp. | reverse complement strand
GTTGCCTTGTTCGTCTTTGGTGGATTTGATCTGGAGCTGGCCGGTGGTGTAGTAGCCTCCGGTGGTGATGTAGCCGGTCACCATCGCATCGCGCACCACAGGATTAGTGGCATTGCCCAGCGTCCACGCAATGATTTTTTCTTCATTCAGGCCGGTACCGTGTTTGTTGATGAGATAAGCGTGTTGAACAAATTTGTTATTCCCGCCAGCAGCCACCGGTGCCCACGCCTGTCCTGCGCCATAATCTTTATCGGGGCGGTTTAACGGTGATGGCTCGAATAGCGTTTCCGCATATGGTCGGGCATCGCTGGCAACTCGTGCGGTATTCTGGTAAAACTGGTACTGGGCATTATTGCTGGTAGCGTAATTGGCATGTTCTTTTGGCAGGAAGTTGGTTTTGAATGCACCATCGTTGCCAGAAACATATGGTAAGTATTTGGCTGCTTCTCTTCCATAAGCATCGTATGCCATGGGTTGAACGATGTCCATACTACCGGGGGACTGTCGTTGAGCAATGGTTTGAGAGGGTCGCCCCAGACCATCAAAAAACTCATAGGAAATTTGTTTCTCCGTAAAGGTGGCGGCCTCCAACTGAGAACCGGTGGTAATTCCTTCCTTCAGGGCCACCGTTGTTCGAATATAATTTTGGTCATAGTTAAGCGGCTTGGTTACCACTGTTATGATGTTCGAATTGCCTGATGCTCCACTGCTGTTGACTGCGCGCACGCGGTAATAGTAGGTGGCTCCCGCAAGTAGTCCGGTTACGCTCTGGCTTGTACCGGTAACCGTTAGATTATTGTACCCTGCTACAAAGGAGACAAAAGTGTTTACCGTAGATACATCCAACCGGTAACCTGAGGCTCCGCTTACACTGCTCCAGTTAGCGGTAAAACCAGAAGATGTTATTGCTGTAGCTGCAGTCGCTGTCGGGGCAAGGGTAGTCGTTACGGTAGTGATCGTTCCCGAGTTCGCAGAAATTGTACCACCACTGTTTACTGCGCGTACACGATAATAGTAAGTAGTATTTGGATTTAGCCCGCTTACAGCCTGGCTGGTAGAAGATACAGTAAGATTGTTATAGCCGCTTACAAAACTGGCAAACGTATTTACCGTTGAAACATCTAACCGATAATTTGCTGCCCCGCTCACACTGCCCCAATTGGCTGTAAAACCAACTGAAGTGATGGCGGTTGCGGCAGTTGCCGTTGGGGCGGCAGGAGCGGTTAAGGTTGTCACAGTATTGGAGTTCGCTGAAGCGGCACCGCCACTGTTCACTGCTCGTACCCTGTAATAATACGTAGTGTTTGCCGTCAGCCCGCTTACCGATTGGCTCGTAGAAGAGACCGTAAGATTGTTATAGCCACTTACAAAACTGGCAAACGTATTTTCGGTTGATACATCCAACCGGTAACCTGAGGCCCCGCTTACACTGCTCCAGTTAGCGGTAAAACCAGAAGATGTTATTGCCGTAGCTGCAGTCGCTGTCGGGGCAAGGGTAGTCGTTACGGTAGTGATCGTTCCCGAGTTCGCAGAAATTGTACCACCACTGTTTACTGCGCGTACACGATAATAGTAAGTAGTATTTGGATTTAGCCCGCTTACAGCCTGGCTGGTAGAAGATACAGTAAGATTGTTATAGCCGCTTACAAAACTGGCAAACGTATTTACCGTTGAAACATCTAACCGATAATTTGCTGCCCCGCTCACACTGCCCCAATTGGCTGTAAAACCAACTGAAGTGATGGCGGTTGCGGCAGTTGCCGTTGGGGCGGCAGGAGCGGTTAAGGTTGTCACAGTATTGGAGTTCGCTGAAGCGGCACCGCCACTGTTCACTGCTCGTACCCTGTAATAATACGTAGTGTTTGCCGTCAGCCCGCTTACCGATTGGCTCGTAGAAGAGACCGTAAGATTGTTATAGCCACTTACAAAACTGGCAAACGTATTTTCGGTTGATACATCCAACCGGTAACCTGAGGCCCCGCTTACACTGCTCCAGTTAGCAATAAAGTCTGTTGCGGAAATGGAAGATGCTGCATTTGCCGTGGGGGCTATTGTTAAAGTACCTGTAGTAATCAGATTTGAGTTGGCGGAGGTACCACTGCTGCTAACCGCACGCACCCGATAGTAATAAACGGTACCGGCAATAAGCCCGGTAACCGTCTGGCTAGTGCCGGTAACCGACAAGTTATTATAACCACTTACTAAACTTGAAAATCCGCTATTGACAGATACATCCAATCGATAACTGATGGCCGATGGAGAAGCATTCCAGTTTGCCATAAAAGAAGTAGTTGTGAGATTGGATGCCCCCAGCGCCACCGGTGCAGCCGGAAGCGTCACCGTTGAGATAACGTTAGACGAAGCTGAACCTCCACTGGTATTGCTTGCCCGCACCCGGTAGTAATATGTTGTTGCTGGTGTAAGGCCGGACACATTAAAATTTGTGCTTGTTGTATTGGAATTATTATAAACAAAACTTGAAAAAGCGCTATTGGTAGATACGTCTATTTGATAAGCAGAAGCGCCAGACACAGCATTCCAGTTTGCGGTAAAAGAGGTTGAAGCAATGGCAGTCGCACTGGTGGCTGTGGGAGGATCGGGGATTGCATTATTCACCGTAATATACCGGGTGGCTAAAATCAAAAAGTCCTCTGCCACCTGAATCTGATTTATCCCTGCAGACGTCCAGGTTATATCTACATAAAATTCGGTGCCACTTTGCCAAAAAGAATTCATTGTACCACCCGTCACAGCCCACATGACGCTTGCATTAATGCCGAGGCCATCAAAAGAATACGTATGGTTGGTGTTTACCAACACAGGGGATGGTCCGTTGATTTGACCCATCACCCATACCGGGAGACAACCAACGAGTATAAGGGTTACTAATTTTCTCATGATATTGGTAGGTATTACTATTCTTTTTAAAGTCTCAAACAGAAACAAACAATATTTGATTTATTATTCTTGCGCCCGATAGAAGTATTCACTTCTCTTTAGAATATTTTTTTGGTCATCTTTTATGTATTCCAATCTTCCGAAAGCGTCATACTCGTATCTTGAAAATTTCCGATTTTTATCTTCCATGCTTTGGACACCAACTCCCGGCTGATAAAAATAACTCTCCATCATACTTCCCACCGGATGTATCCGAATCGCATCAATAAATCCGGTTGTTTCAGGAATGGTAAAAGAGGCAGATGGATAGTTGACAAGAATGGTTCTAAGTTCCCAGGGGGAATTCACTGATGTTCGGTAATAATAACTAAGCCAATAATTCCCGGTAGTGGAAGGAGCAAATCCTGTAGCATAGGTTCCAGAAAGCACATGACATCTTTTACCTTCGGCAGGATCTATCGCCCCGGCTCCCAGTTCCAAACCATTGTAATAAATATCCGAGGGTTCGGCATGTTCGACCACGGCCACCGGAATTTCATCAGAATCGCCCCACACAAAACTTGTCAATCTTCCACTATTTTGTTTCTGTCGGATTTTACGTTGATGTGAATCATAGTTTAACTCTAATACATTTTCAAAATATGTTTGCGGATTGCTCAAAAGAGATGTCAACTGACTGAGGGGCGTTTTTTTTGATGGCAGTAAGTTAACTTTCGAAAGAAGGGTTGCCGCGCCCGCAAAGGAATACTCTCGTTGAATGCCACTCAAAATAAAATTACCTGATCCGCTGATTTCAAAGACCGGTTGGGTGACGAAGTTATTAGACAACATGGCTGAGTACCCCGACCCTAACTGAAACGGATAAAAGTTTTCGGTAAATCTTTGTTCCAATACTCCCCCGTTGGTTCGAGATGAGATGGTTTTACTGGGGAGATAGGTTCCCTGAAATGAAACATATTGCGATTTTTGCCATTTAGATTGAGCCTCGTTATTGGAAAAAGAGGTTTCTCTGACGGAGTCAACTTTGGCAAAATCATTGGTTTCATAGTAGTATGCTGGTTGAAAGATCAAGTTCTGACAACCAGAAATCGAAAGAGATTCCAGTCGGAATCCCCAAACTTTTGGAAAGCTGCTATAGGTATAAGATATTTTCTTTTCGTAAAGCAAACGGTTGGCCTCATCAAACACTTGTTCTTTCGTGACTTTTCCGTTTATTCCACTGACATCAGCCACGGGAGGTCCTGCCGGAAAAATATTATTAGTTATCCCTCCATTTAAAAATTCCTTGACTTTCGCCCCTACTGATACCTGAGATTGAGTATTATTTGCAACTACTTTTTCAATTACCCTGCTATACCCCACATAGCCTCCGAGAACCCGTTGCATGGTGTATTCAAGATTACTGCTGACCATCGCATACTCTCCCCGAAATAGTCCATCCTCCTGACAACCTTGAACTGGCACCATATATCCTGACACATACAATTGTGTTTTATAGGGAATGATCGGAGTAAACAGACTACCAGAAGATATTGAATCTGATCCTTGATATTCCCATGCTTCCTTACTGGCGAGGGTATTTCCCTCGGTAAAACGGGCTATCTCTTTCACACGTAAGCCGCCTCCTTGCTTTTCCTTCAGCAATGTGTTTACATCATAGTTAAACCATTCTATGGTAATACCGGAATTTCCGTATTGTGGGTTAGAACCTGTTTCAACAATGTAATTACCGGGTTCAATGGGTAAGAGCAGATTATTGCCTTCCACAAAAGTATAAACTGGTTGTCCGGTTGACGTTTTTATTGTTACAGTCCCACATCCAAAAGGAATACCTCCTCCGGGGATTGCGCACGTCACCAGATCGGTAACCGCAATATAATTTTTGGGCGTCTCCCCGGCCTGCGGGTATCTCGTCCCAACGATGGATAAATGCGTACTCCCAGCTCCTCCTGCAAACGTCTTTTTTTGTCTTTGGCTTTTATATTCCGGGGAAAAATTACGGTAGGAATTGAGTTCATACGTAAAATCAGTTCTACCCCCTGTGGGGAAAACGACAGAGGTGAGTGCCCCTTTTGTGGCAAAGGCAATATTAGGATCCCGGTTAGCTCCCGGCTGGTAGCGATGGACGACCAATCCCGGCAGGATGCTTTCATCAATAGGATACTCATAAATCCATGTTTCGGGATATGATACGGTGTTGCCAGCATTATTAAAGAAACCCCAATAATCCTGATCATAAGAATTACGATCCGGAAACGGGCTTGCCAGATCGTCATCATATATAAACTTATAGGGAGGCAGCACCTGGTTATCCGAGTGCTCAACTATGCTATCTAATCTTAAAAATTGATCTGTTTTAAAGTAGGAGTGATAGAAATCAAATCGTTTGATCGTGTCGCCTTTATGTAATACTACAATTCTTTTGAGTCGGTGCCCTCCGGTGAGGTCAAGTCTCACCGCAGGATCGGCTTCAAACTTTATCACATAATCATTATAGCTAATCTGGCTGATCCTTCTGGTCGTAGAAGTTTGGTTCAGGTAGCAATCCCGATCCTGTGGTTCCTGTATATTTGTTGAAGAACCTTCCGATGCCAATTTCACCACTTTTGTGTAACTGGTTGATGTAGGATACTGAACTGTTTCCGAAACATAGGTGTATAGTGCACTATCGGAAGATACCCCTGATATTATTGATGAGAGGTGCCAGGCTGAGACTGTGGGCTGGAACGAAACCAGACCAAATGATCCAGCACAAATAGATTGAGGATTAACCGTTTCAAAATTTTCCTGTGAAAACGTATACCGATTTCCCTGACCATCTCTTAAGAGAAGAGTAAACGGTTGACTTGACAGGTCGTTGTATGTGATGTCCATCGGGGTCTCACTCGTTTTTACAATTTGTTTTTGTCTGTTAAAAACAAAACCACCGGAAATGCCAGTAGGCAAAGTATAGGAATACTTATCTGGTTCTGTATCAAAATTTGCTCCCTGCAAGAAGGTAGGATTACCGGGCGTAGCGTTGTAGGCTGCCTGATAGAGTAATAAGAATTTAGCTGAGGGGTCACCTATTCCATTTCCCATGGTAGCCAATAAAGAATCGATTTTAGGAGTACCATCGGCACGGAAATATGCATTGTTTTGGCTGCCGTAATAGGAGAAGCCCGATTCATCAGGCAAATCCCGGATGGATCGGCCCACCACGCCAGTACCGGATAATGACCATCCGGCTCCCACCCAGGTAGGAATTTCATTCACATTAAATCCAGAGGTACTGTATGAAAGGGATATAGGAATCTGAAATCCTTTGCCCGGAATGGTGAAAATATCAATGCTTACATGGGCTGTTCCACTATATCCGTTGACAGGAGTATTTACCGCTTTGAGTAATCCGGAAACATTGGGAGATGGCACAACGGTTTGATATTCGGTTACTATTTGGTTAGCCGAGTACTGTTGCTGTCCATAGCCGTAATCAGAAATCATCAAAGAAGCAGTCAGAAAAACAAGCTTTAGTTTAGATTTCATCCAAGCCTCCAGTAAACCTCCTACCGTTCTACCGTTCTTTTTCATTCCAATTTTTTTGTTAGCGTTTAAGTGCTCATGTATAGTCACTACTAAATAAGCAAAAAAAACGGATAACTCCTATCTTATTGCTGATTTGTCACATTATAAAAATATTCTTTTATGATATTCCGTTTATCATCTTTCACATATCTAAGTCTGTTAAAGTCATCGTATTCATAATACATAGTTCTGTTATTGGCATCTGTAGCCGAAGATGCTCCTATGCCTGATCGGTAGGTATAGGTGGTCATCAAGGCTCCTTGGGGAGAGACTTTCAGATCATCGATTTTGAATCCGTCTTGTATGTTGACGGGGTTGCCTAAAAAAGGAACCTCTTTATAATTCCAGGAGGATCCATCCCAATACCAATAGGATAACATGCTGGATGGCCCCCATTGTAGATTTCCGGGTGGGCTAAACATAAAATTACTTAACCGCGACTTCAATCCAGTTCTGGCGCTTGTATCCATCGTTCCACTAGTTTCAAAATTTTCAAAATAAACTTCGTTTTCATGTACCCCGGACACTTCAGCTATCAACTTACTATCGGGCTCGTCTGACCACAGGAAGACTGAATTTTCTCCGGTTTCTTTTTGAATCGATAATATATTGCCAGCGGCATCGTATTTATAGGCCAATCGCTTCTTGTACAATGGTGGCGGGTTTTTTAGATCTGATATGGCCAATGCCATTGATAGTCCTATTGAACTACTTGTCAGAATTTCATATTGAGATTTTACCCGAGCTGGGAAAAGGCCGCCATTCATATCTAATTCATAATCCAATAAAATCCCATTCGTGACGCCAACCCGAGAGTTGGAATTCAATTTCAAAATAGGAATCAAGCGGTTAGAATTTGTCAATGAGTTTAAAAGCGATTGTGTAGCCGAAGGTTGGCCAGAAAAATCGAAGGGGTAGCGATAGTGAGTTGTTTCAGTCGACCCATCGGAGTTAGTGGTCTGAATATCTTTGAGGATTAAATAAGAATCACGACCCGGAGTTGTTCTAAACTCCCAGACATTTGTTGTTTGGGTTTGAAGCGAAGTGAATCCACTTGACCCGTAATGATAGGTCGTTGAGATACTGGAAGCTAATTCGACTCCCAAACTGTTATGCTGATAAACCCCAAATGAGAATAAACAATAGCCACAGTTTTCTTTATAGGTAGGTTGTACCTGAAATCCAACAACTTTTGTGGTGGACGTGAGGTGGTATGTATTCTCAGTTTTAAAAACCAATCTGTTAGATGTATCAAAAATTTGATTCCGAAGGGGCTTGCCACTTAACCCTGTTTCTGAATTTATAAGCGCATTCGGAGAACCCGCGGATGGATTAATAGCCCTTTCCATATCATTCACCGTGAATTCATTATAAAATTCAAAAACAGAATAACCATTATTAGAAACACTTCCATTTGAATCCCTTTTCACCAACTTCTCAATGACCCGATCGTATCCTACCATTGTTCCTTGTTGGGTAAAAGAATTTAACGATTTACTCTCAAGTACTCGTAATATGTATGGCAGGTTATTCTCACAACTCGGTATTCCAGGAAATCCGGGTTGAATGACTGCCTCATTGGTTTGACCATTGTTAGTGGCCCGGTAATCATAATCATACCTTAACAAGTCATGCAGCAATCCACTGGAGATACCATTCTCCAATTTGTACTCATAGTGCTTAGATAACACTGTATCTTGTTTGACCGGATCGTAAAACTTGATTGATTTTATTCGTAGCCCCGGCCCTTGTTTAGTATGAAGTTGATTCCCTTTATCATACCAACGAATAGTAGCCCCGATTACATCGGAAACACGATTTGTGCCCAATTCTGCCTGAAGCCGAAAATTCCCCGGAGGAATCTTGAAAAATGTTTTATCAACCAGTAGTGCTTGACTATAGAGAGTATTAAGTCCCAAAATAATAATCCCACAATCAGCAAAAATACCGCCTTGTCCGGAGGTATCCTCACAGATTTCCAGAGCATCGACAAATACATACGTAGTGTCCGGCAAAGTGAAGTCAACGAAATTAATAAATCTTCCATTGGGTCCTATGGTATTCCCGGAAGATGATCCGTTGATCAATACTGTGCCAAGTCGCTTGATCTTTTCATATTCCAATCCAAACCTCGAATACGAGTTAGCTTCATACTCAAAATTGGAACTCCCTCCGGTTGGGTAAGTTATTGAGTTAAGCATACCAAATTGGGAAAATTCCGCATTGGGATCTCTATTTGCTCCACGATAGTCGACCGAATAAGTCAAGGATGGGTGATACGAAACTTTAGGAACAAAGTAAGTTGGCAACAACGTGGTATTATAAGCTCCATTAAAATAGCCCCAATGATCCTTTGCAAAACTGGACTTATGGGGTTGAGAAGAATGACTATTATACGAAAACTTATGTGCTGGCATATGGGATCCATTTCTCCCAATCTCTACCAGGCTATCCAACCGTAAATACCCTTCGGCCGAAGATTCATAAAAATAGGAGTGATAAAACTTGAAATTCTTGATCGTATCTCCTTGATAGGTAACAACAATCTGTTTTAACCTATGACCTCCTTCCAAATCCAGACGGGATTGATTCTCCGCTATAAACTGAACAGAATACCCGTTCAAAGATATTGAGCTGAGTCGTTGCCCGGTAACTATGATATTACTATAACTACTATAATCAGTATTGTCATAGTTTATCCCAACTTCATCATCAGGATAAGTGGGATGCACTAAAAATCCTTTTGACTGCATCAACGGTGATTTATAAACGGTGGTCTCAGCCACGTAAGAGAATAGAATGCTTTCTCGACTTTTAGCAGAATGAATACCATCAAGGTACCACGCATTCTTGGGATAAATTGAGCCCCATCTTCCCACTCCATTCATCAAATAATTCGTTGACCACGTGGTTGATTGGATCCTATCAAAGGTTTGAAATGTGTAGAGCGTTCCTTCACCGGAATGAATCTGAAAGTTTAGGTCATCTAAGTTGCTTCCCAGACTCATAGAAATCTTAAGACTTGATTTGGGCATTAATCTGATAGTGTTATTTCTATCAACTACGAACCTTCCCCCCGGACCATCTGGAATCCTAAAGGAATAAATATCTGGTTCTGTGTCAAAAAAATTGTTGCTGTTAGGAGCTGATCCAAAAAGCAGAGTATACTTTGCAAATTGTGCAGATCCTATTGCAGTTACTCCATCACAATCATTGGTGATGGGGTCTCCCAAACCGTTATAATAGGTATCCATGTCATCGGAAGCATACCCATGCCCTATGTTATCCGGTGCATCCATAATTGTTCTTGCAACGGTTCCCGAACAAGATAATTCCCATCCATAACCAACCCAACCTGGGATTTCATCAACTTTAAAACCATTAGCATTATACGTCAGGTTAATCGGAAGAGATAGATCTTTACCTTTCAAGTGAAAGAGTGGAACAACAATATCCGGTAATCCCGTATAATGATTAACAGGAACTTCAACTGACTTTAGTATTGAGCTTGCTGTGGGGGAAGGTGGGACAGGTGCGTTCATTACACCAAAATTCTGACCATTTAACTGACCAACAGTAAGTAAGGAAACGAAAATTGTTAGTAGACCTAAAGCCTTTCCAGTAAATTCATTCTTTTTCATTTCTATGTAATCTGAATTATAAACATATTCTTTAGTTACAAAACGAGCAGATCAATGCTTCAAGCTATTAAAAGTAAGGATTTTTGCCAAAGTTTAAAATACCAGCGATGAGCGCATTCGCTGCTCTGTTAAAAAGCCGGTAAATGCTCTTTCGAGATTAATGTGCCTTGAAATTGTCTGTGAAAAAATTAAGTGAAGCATAGTGAATTCCGCTAGAGGGTCTATGCTTGCTTGTGCGAATACCGTTTTAGTAGGCTGCCCATAGATTCTTGAGTAAGAAATCAGAATTGCAAAACATTAAACTATACCCCTTTCACAAGCTACTTTGCTAAAGTATAATTTCATTTTCCATCAGGAACCCAAACCACCTCACACCCCCTCCTCCATCTTGAACACCCTTCTGAGCCGGTCTTCGCCTTTGCGGTCCATCATCATCACGAGGTAGTCGTTTTCTTCAATGCGCACCTCGCCTTCCGGGTTTTTTAAAAAGGTTCGCTGTCCGTTGCCTGTTTTCACAATGCCGGTAAGGATCACATTGCATTGCTTTTTTAAATCGAAAAAGGCTTTGTCATAGGGCGTGTTCACCAGCGGGTTGCCGGCCGACATCCGGAACTGTTTCAAATCATACGCGTGATCTTCGTGCGCATAGGCCAGTATCTCTTCGCTAAACAAAGCCACATCGGGTTCAAAGATGTAGCTGGCGAGCAGCTTGGATGAAATTTCATTTTTGGAAATGGCGTACGTGACCCCGGCATTCTGAAAGGTGCTTTTCAGATTGCCATTGTCCAACGTAACAACATAGTTCAGATTGGCAAAATGTTTTTTGATGTTGATGATGTACACCAGTTTTTCGGTGTCGTCATTCAGGTTAACAAAGACAATGGAGGCCTTCTGGATGTTGGCTTTTTCCAGCATGTCGTAATTGTTATAGTCGGAATACAGTGTGTACACCTGATCGGTATCATAATATTCCCGGATGATATCAATATGGGACCGGTCTTTGGTAATGACGGCCACCTGCCGGCCGGCACCGACCAGGTGGGTGACCACCGATTGGCCAAAATCATTCCAGCCAATCATCACCACATGGTTGGTGAATTTTGACCCCAGCAGTCCCAACTCCCGTTGTTCGCGTAATGTGCTCATAAAATTTGCAATCTGTCCTATAATAAAACCGTATACACCAAAGCTTGATAGTAAAAAGATAAAACCGATGACTCGCCCGTAAGGGGTCACGGGCAGGATATCGCCATATCCTACGGTGGTCAGTGTTTCCACCAGATACCAGACGCCATCCACCCATGAGTGAATTTTTGTGCCCGGGGCATCGCTCTCATACCGGACCAGCGCTACCACCAACAAAGCGAAGGCCGTGGAGATACTCAGGATCGTGATCAATCCCCTTTTGTTGTCGTGGCGTTTCATGGGTTAATCCCGAAAATTAACAGAAAGTTAATGGAATCGTGATATGCATCTTCAAATAGTTTAGTCGCTGGTTTTATTCCCGACAGGTTTGCAAAGCGGCCGAAACTTCTGTCTGCTCCACCAGGCCGCGCGCATGCTCCCCCGTATTATAGATATACGTAGCAATGGCGGCTAACTCCAGCGGTGTTAAAGCCGCTACGCCCGGCATAGCTTGGTTATAGGTGATGCCATTCACCACCACTTCACCGGACATGCCATACTTCATGAGACAGATCACCTGGTTGAAGTTTTGTTGCATAAAGTCGGAAGCATGCACAGGCGGATACACCCTGCCTAAGCCCTGTCCGTTTTTCTGATGACAATTGCTGCAGTGCTGCTCGTACAATTTTTCACCTTGCACAAAGTATTGCTGAAATCGGGCATCGCGCCCGCCACAGGAGGCAAGAATGACAAGCACTAGCCACGGGGCCGCGAATCTAGCGCGCATAGGATTGTTTGAGTCGGGCCAGATCCACGATCAGGCGATTGACTTCTTCTTCTTTGGTGCCGTCATACTTTCCCCGGATGCGCTGCTGTTTGTCGATCAACAGGAACGCTCCACTGTGAATAAACCCGTCCGGCTCCGACTTGTCTTCCATGGCGGTAGCGAAGTAACTGGTTTGTGCTATTTTGTAAATGGAATCTTTGACGCCCGTCACAAAATGCCACTTCCGGCTTTCCACTCCTAACCGATCGGCAAAGTCATGCAACAACGCTACGGTGTCATATTCCGGATCGATGGTATGTGATAGTATCAGCACCTCATCATCTGCTTTGGTCGCTTCATATACCCGTAGCATCTGGGTTTTCATAATCGGACAAATGGTGCGGCAGGTGGTAAAGAAAAAATCGGCCACATAAATTTTATCGCGAAAGGTTTCGTTGGTGATGATGGCGCTGTCCTGATCGACAAACTGAAAGGGGGCAATGGTGTGGTAAAGGGTATCGCCATTGATTACTTCCCGCTGCCCAAAGATGGGAAGTGGCTTTTGCTGCTGACAGGAACTGAACCCCATCATCCCCAGGATGAACAGGGTAACACCATAAAAGGTCAGTCGGTTAAACGTGAATGGTTGCGCCTTCATAAATTGTCTTTTCATTCAGGGCCAATACGTTCTGGCCAAAATAGATTTTATTCTCCTTCTTTCGATAGCTGGCCAGCGTGGCCAGGGGTTCTTTTCCCTGGGCGCCCGTATCCTGATCAATGGTGGTGAGTACACATCGGCTGCAGGGCTTTACTCCTTTGAACAGGCTTTCTCCGATGCGAAACTCTTTCCACGCATCTTCTTCGTATGCATGCCCACCTGAAAAAACAAGATTGGGCCGGAAGCGGTTCATGGGAACGGGTGAAGGAAGGCGTTTGTTCAAGTCTACCAATGATGCTTCTCCAATGAGGAGGAGTGGATAGCCATCCGCCAGGCTCACCTGTTCGTTTGCATGGGCATATCGGGCATCTACCGGGCGTGCATGTGACTCCGGAAATTGAACCAGTCGCACCCGAAATCCCAGGTGCGTTGAAAACCAGTCGCTAAGAAGCGTGTCTGCTTCTATCACTTCTACTTCATCGTCCCACACGTGTGAACGAATCGGATCTCCGGTTGCGGGCTGAATCCGAAGTTGCTTTTCCTCGCCTTCATGATAAATTTGAAATCCCTGATCCGTTGGGGAAAGTTTGAACAAAGCCAAGGCCGGGTGAGTGCGTTGGGTTAAAAATCCATCTTTTTCATCTACCAGCATCCATCGCCTGTCGTGTTTCAATCCTTTGATCCATACTTCCGACTCTTTTACCCGTATACCACCCAGGGACTTGATGGGATAAATCCATATTTCGGTCAGCGTATAACTCATGATGCGTCCGGCAAAGGTAATCAATCAGTCAGCACCCCTGACAGTGACTCATCATCTTTCACGGGGAGTTATCAAATCATCATTTTTATCAGGTGTTTCTTTGCTATCTTGGCCCCATGGCTCGCGAAGTTGCCTTATGGTATTTTGAAAGTGTGAATTTGTTTAACACCCTTTGTCCGCATAAGGTGAAGACCATGCCCGACAAGCATCAATTCCTTTACTTTAAGCGCGATCAGTTTGTTTATCTCCCACAAGAGCCCTCCAAATGCATTTACATGATTGCCGAAGGCCGGGTAAAAATTGGTCACTATCAGGAAGATGGGAAGGAAGTGGTGACAGCGATTCTCACCAAGGGCGAGATCTTTGGCGAATTGGCGATAGCCGGAGAAGAAACGCGCAAAGATTTTGCCCAGGTGATGGATCATGGCACAGCCATTTGTCCGTTGGGTCTGGATGATTTAAAAGCGCTGATGCGGGACGATAAGGAATTAAGCTTTCGCCTGTTGAAGTTGGTGGGATTGCGGCTGATGAAACTGGAGCGCAAACTGGAACTGCTGGTTTTTAAAGATGCCCGCACCCGCATTATCGAATTTTTAAAAGATGCCGCCAGTTGGAAGGGTAAGAAGGTGGGGTATGAAACGTTGATCCCCACCAAGCTGACCCACAAAGATATAGCAGCCCTCACCGGCACCAGCCGCCAGACGGTGACCACCATCCTTAACGAACTCAAAGAAAAAAATCTGATCAATTTTGACAGACGTAGGATATTAATCCGTGATCTGGAGAAACTCGCGTAAGTGTTTTTTTTCGAGAGTGAAATAGTCATGCAAGCCGAGCTGGTAAAAATACATCCGCAAAATCCGGAACCCCGCAAAATCCATCATGTAGTCACAATGGTCAATCGGGGTGGGATCATCGTTTACCCGACAGATACCATTTATGGAATCGGGTGTGACCTGATGAACAGACGAGCCATTGAGCGCTTGTGTAAAATCATGGATGTGAAGCCGCAAAAACTCAACCTCTCTTTTATCTGTAACGATCTGAGTCATATTTCCACGTATGTGAAACGGATCGATACACCGGTCTTTAAAATTTTAAAGAAAGCACTGCCCGGACCCTTTACCTTTATCTTTGAATCCAGTACCGAAGTGCCAAAAATTCTGGATGTCAATAAAAAAACGGTGGGCATCCGTATCCCGGATCATCCCATTCCGCGTGAAATTGTGCGACATATGGGGCATCCGCTGATCACTTCTTCCATCAAAGACGATGACGTGATCAAAGAATATACTACCGACCCGGAAGAGATTTTTGAAGATTTCAAATACCTGGTGGATGTCGTGATCGATGGAGGCATGGGAGGAAACATCCCCTCCACGGTGGTAGACTTCACTTCGGGAGAGCCGGAGGTGACCCGACAAGGGCTGGGAGACTTTTCATTGTTTCACTAGCATGACCCGGATACTTATTGAACCTCATTTTCTTCCGAGCATCGAATACTTCTGCGCTTTGACACCAGCCAGCCGGGTGGAATGGGAAGTCAGTGAACATTATGTCAAGCAGAGTTATCGAAACAGGTGCTATATCAATACCGCTCAAGGCATCCGGCCGCTCACCATTCCATTGACGCAAAAACATGGAAAGGTTTTGTTGCGTGAAGTGGTCATTGATTATTCCATTCCCTGGCAAAAGCAAATGTGGCGCACGATAGAATCCGCCTATCGGAAAGCACCCTTTTTTGAACATTACAGCGATGGCTTGAAAGAGATTTTGTTTAACAAACCAGTTTTTTTGATTCAACTAACCATCCCTTTGCTGTCATTCTGTCTGCGTGAATTACATTTTCCCATCATCACATCGGAAACTGTGACGTATCGACCTGAGGCCGAACCTGGGGTATACGATTTCAGATCGTTGATTTCGGCAAAGAAACCGCATTCCAATCGATTGTTCTACCAGGCTCTCCCCTATTATCAGGTTTTTGGCAACACGTTTGCAGAGAATCTGAGTGTGATTGATCTTTTGTTTTGTCAGGGACCTCAAGCCCGCCCTCTTTTAAAGGCCTCTTGTCATCCCCAAGTGAACAAATAAAAAATTACTGTTGTTTGTATGCTGTTGGGCAGGAAAGGTTAATTTTCCGTGTCCAAGCACGTTTTAATATCAGAATCAAAAACTTTACATTTACATTACACAATTGTATGCCAAATATGGAAGCCAAATTCTCTAACCGGGTAAAGGAAGTTATATCACTAAGTCGGGAAGAGGCACTCAGGTTAGGACATGACTACATCGGCACCGAACACTTAATCCTCGGCATGATTCGCGAGGGTGAAGGAGTAGCGGTGGGTGTGTTAAAAAAACTGGGAGTACCACTGGATCAACTCCGCGGTGAAATCGAAAAAATTTCCAAAGGCACGGCCACCCATGACGTCAAAAATCTCGCAAATATTCCACTGACCCGCGCTTCTGAGAAAGTGCTGAAAATCACCTACCTCGAAGCAAAGGTGTTCAAGGCACAATTGATCGGAACAGAGCATTTGTTATTGTCGATCCTGCGGGATCCGGATAACCTGGCTACCCAAATACTTAATAAATTCGATGTGGCATATGACGTGGTAAAAGAAATGCTCGAATACCAAAGCGATCAGCCCACGGCCGCCAGTGACACCGATGATCCGGATGAAGATTCTTCCAAAATGTTTGGATCGGGTGCTGCCGCAGGCGGTAAAGAGAAAAAAGGAACAGAAAAATCACGCACTCCGGTGCTGGACAATTTTGGACGCGACCTCACCAAATTGGCAGAAGACAACAAACTTGACCCTATTGTTGGACGGGAAAAAGAAATTGAGCGTGTGGCTCAGATTTTATCGCGTAGAAAAAAGAACAATCCTATTTTAATTGGTGAGCCGGGGGTTGGAAAGACCGCCATAGCGGAAGGTCTGGCCCTGCGCATTATTCAAAAGAAAGTATCGCGTGTGCTGTTTGGCAAACGCGTAGTGACACTGGATCTGGCATCGTTGGTGGCAGGCACCAAATACCGTGGCCAGTTTGAAGAGCGAATGAAGGCCGTGATGAATGAATTGGAAAAATCTCCGGATGTCATCCTGTTTATTGACGAATTGCACACCATTGTCGGGGCCGGTGGAGCTTCCGGTTCACTGGATGCCAGCAATATGTTTAAACCCGCCCTGGCCCGTGGGGAAATCCAATGCATTGGCGCCACCACGCTGGACGAGTACCGTCAATACATCGAAAAAGATGGAGCATTGGCCAGACGTTTTCAAATGGTGATGGTTGATTCAACCTCCGTGGAGGAAACCATTCAAATCCTGGAAAACATCAAAGAGAAATATGAAGATCACCATCATGTGACCTATACCAAGGAAGCTATTGAAGCGTGTGTGAAACTTTCGGACAGGTACATTAGTGATCGGTTCCTTCCGGATAAGGCCATTGATGTATTAGATGAGGCGGGAGCCCGTGTACATATTAATAATATCCATGTACCCGATGAGATCGTTAAATTCGAAGAGGCGATCGAAGATGTAAAGAAGGAAAAAAATCGCGTGGTCAAAAGTCAGAAATATGAAGAAGCGGCTCAGCTCCGTGACAAGGAGAAAAAACTGATCGAACAATTAGATCTGGCTAAAACACGATGGGAAGAAAAGACCCGTACCGAAAAGTACACAGTTGATCAGGAAAACGTAGCCGATGTGGTGGGGATGATGACCGGAATTCCGGCCAACCGGATTGCGCAAAAAGAAAGTAACAAACTGCTTTCGATGGGAACTTCCCTGAGTGGAAAAGTCATTGGTCAGGAAGAAGCCATCAATAAACTCACCAAAGCCATTCAACGCACGCGCGTGGGTTTAAAGGATCCTAAAAAACCGATTGGCTCTTTTATCTTCCTCGGCCCGACCGGAGTAGGAAAGACAGAATTAGCCAAAGTACTGGCGAGCTACTTGTTTGACAAAGAGGATGCGCTGGTGCGGATTGACATGAGTGAGTATATGGAGAAATTCTCCGTTTCCCGATTAGTGGGCGCTCCTCCCGGGTATGTAGGGTATGAAGAAGGTGGTCAACTGACCGAAAAAGTCAGACGCAAACCGTACAGCGTGGTGCTGCTGGATGAGATTGAAAAAGCACATCCGGATGTATTTAATATCTTACTGCAAGTATTAGATGATGGCATCCTGACGGATGGCTTGGGAAGACGAGTAGATTTCCGAAACACCATTATCATCATGACCTCTAACATTGGCGTGCGTGATCTAAAGGACTTTGGATCGGGGATTGGTTTTGCTCCCAAAGCCAAACGCGAAAATGACGAAGAGGTGATGAAGTCAACGATTCAGAACGCATTGAAGCGGGCATTTAGTCCTGAGTTTCTGAATCGGTTGGACGATGTGATCGTGTTCAATTCACTTCAGCGGGAGCATATCCATAAAATCATTGACATCTCTCTCGGCAAACTGTTTGCCCGGATTGCCACACTTGGCTATCAGGTAGAGTTAACCGAAAAGGCCAAAGATTTCCTATCCGAAAAAGGATATGATCAACAGTTTGGAGCCCGTCCGTTAAACCGCGCCATCCAACGCTATCTGGAAGATCCGGTAGCCGAAGAAATTCTGAAAGGCGAGGTGGAAGAAGGCGGCACATTGGTGGCGGATTACCCCGGTACCGGAGATACGTTGACCATTTCCGTTAAAAAGAAAAAATCCTCGAAAGAGAAAAAGAGCGAATAGCATTTATGTGATCACCCACGAAAAGCCCATGGTGTAGACCGTGGGCTTTTTTATTTTGGTTAATGAGCCCAACACCACAAGATACCGTCAGCCTTCTCCCGCCAAAGGGCGGGAGAAGGCATTTCTGGTTCCAGTTTAGGCTTCGATCTCGATTTGATCGAGATCAGCCTGACAGAGGGCGGTATTTTAAAATGATTTCTACTTGATTGCCCGTCTTTAGTACGCGCCCAAAAACTTCCGGGTAAACCATTCCAGGCTGACGAGTATCAACAACATGATAAAAATCCATTTCAGACGGATCAGCGGATGAAATTCATCTTCGGCACGGACAATCGCTTTGGCTTTTTGGAGAGGAAGATCAGTCGCTAACTGTTGAATCTGATCTGTTGAATAAAATCGTCCTCCGGTTTCGCTCGCCAACTTACGCAGCAAACCAAAATCAGCTGTCAGGTTTTGCGCTTCGATGCTTTGAGCCGTCACCAAAAATTCTCCACGGGTTTCTTCCCGTTTGCCATCCAGTACGGTCGTTGATCGGTATCTATAGATTCCCTCTCTCAGGCCACCGATCCGGTATCGCGTACTTCCCGGGCTGGTGATGTAACGGTAGGGGGTCACCTTTCCTGTTTCGTCTGTTATCGTCAGGTCAATCGTAAATCCGTAGATGGGTTCAAACAACGTGTTGTATACCTGACTTTCAAAAAGAACGGACTCCGATTCGGTAAATTCATTTTGCACCGGAAAACTTTTAAATCTTCGTTTGTCATCGGTGGTACTCAGGTATTGAATCAGTTTGGAGAAAACTTCATCAAAAGCTTCGGTATTACCCCGATCGGCAAATTCATGTAATCGCCACCGCCAGATTCCTTCGCCCGTGAGCACCGCCCTTTTTTGTGGCCCCTCTTCCCAACTAAGGAGCAGGGGTCGATCGGTTACCACGCTGCCAATCTGTTGAAACAAAAGAATCTGGGCATTGGGTGGATAGTTTACCTTACCAAAAGGTGCTTGTATCGGTGGAAAAGAAGTGAACGCCCCGGGAGTTTGCTCATCAAATACAAAATCTTTAAAGCCCGGGTTAACTACGGGGCTCACCTGATCCCATGAATTTCCCCGTTGAAAAGAAATGGGAATGCCCTGGAGGGCCAGTTGTTCCAGATTGCTTTGCGTGCCTACGAGCAACAAGACAGATGACTGCTTCACCAATTGATTAAACAGTGTCTGTGTCTTTCCGGCCTGATCTAACGGTTGATGAAAAATGACCAGTGGCGCCTGACCCGCCTGAAGAAGGGCTGGATCGGTGGGCGTGAGACCCGGGATATGAACGAACAATTCATAATTCTGATTTTGCTCAATGACACTTCGCAAGGCTTTGATATCGGGATGCGGAGCCGGTGCGATCAGCAGGATTTTTCGTTTCCCTTCTACGACCTCCACAAACGCTACTGCCCGATTATTTTTTGTGTTGCGTTCACCAGGCACGGTGCTCACACTTATTTCCACGCGTTGCATTCCTTTGGTTTCGGCCACGGCTGTAAAATCAAACGACAGCAAGGAAGAGGTACCACTGTTTTTAGTTTGTCGACTCATAACCTTTCCTTCGCGGGTCAGGGTAGCCACGATCTCCGTATCCGGAAGCTCCGTGACCATAACCTCTGCCCGTATCGGAAACTGATTTCCCTGATACGCGATTTTATTGTACACCAGCGTTTTGATCTGGATATCGGTTTGTTCAATCGTATCGCCCATTCCCACGGTATACACGGGCTGACGCACAGGGGCATACAAAGGCGAGATCCCCTGATTGTAAATGCCATCTGAAAGTAAGACGATGCCAGCCAGATTTTTTCCTTCATACTTCTGCCATTGCTGATGAAGCGCTGACGACAAATCAGAAGAAGGATAATCAAACAACCCTTTTTTGAGGAGATCATCATTCAATCCGGTGATAGCCACGGAATAGTCCTGTTCTTCCAATTGTTTTTTTACATCTTCCAGTTGGCTTAACCATTTCAGCCGCGCGACCGAATCAGTGGTTTCTTTGACGGAAGCAGAGTTATCTACCAAAAAAACAAAAGTCGGATTTTCATAAGTGGTTTGTGTCCATTTGAGAATCGGACCCAGTAACAGAAAGGTAAGCGCGCTGACCAGCAAAGCCCGGCATACCAAAAGTAACCGATTAACGGTGGTACTCCAGGGATGTTTCTGTTGATACAAAAGAAAAGCATATCCAGCCCCTACTGCCAGACAGAGAAAAATAAATAAAGGTGAAGAATCAAATTGAAGCCGGCTCACACATCAACAGGGATAAATGATCTGATGCAAGTTATGGGTTACGACTGCTTCCACCAACCCTGTACATACTTTCCGTCTCCTTTTAATATCCATATTTCTCCTTCCATAACTTTCTTAAAAACTGGCGGAGTTCTTCTTCCCGGGGGTTTTTGCCAGGTTCATAAAATTTTGTGTTCTTCACTTCCTCCGGCAAAAATTCCATGTCTGCAAAATTATTGGTGAAGGAATGGGCGTATTGATAGCCTTTGCCATAGTTTAACTCTTTCATCAGCTTGGTGGGGGCGTTTCGGATGGCTAACGGCACCGGAAGGTCACCGGTTTTTCTGACAGTCGCCAAAGCATTTTCAATAGCCTCATAACTTGCGTTGCTTTTGGCTGAGCACGCCAGATACGTGGTGCACTGTGACAAAATAATCCGTGCTTCCGGATAGCCAATCATGGTCACGGCTTGAAATGCATTGGTGGCCAGCACCAGCGCGGTTGGATTGGCGTTTCCAATGTCTTCACTCGCCAGAATAACTAACCTGCGGGCAATAAATTTTACATCTTCGCCTCCTTCGATCATCCGCGCCAGGTAGTAGACGGCCGCGTTGGGATCACTTCCGCGAATCGATTTGATAAATGCGGAGATAATGTCATAATGCTGCTCCCCATCTTTATCATAGATGGCAATGTGTTTTTGTGCCACCTGCATCACCAAAGCATCTGTAATCGTGATGTTGCCAGGAGTCGCTTCAGCAATCAGGTCTACCAGATTCAACAATTTACGTGCATCTCCCCCGGAAATTCCCAACAAGGCCTGATGCTCCTCTATAAGAATCGTTCGGTTTTTTAGTTCGGAATCCTTTTTCAATGCCTTCTGAACCAATTGAATCAAATCATCTTCTGTGAGTGCCTGCAAGGTGTATACCTGACAGCGCGAAAGCAATGCGGAATTAACTTCAAACGAAGGATTTTCGGTAGTAGCTCCGATCAGGGTGATCGTTCCCTTCTCTACGGCTCCCAGCAACGCATCTTGTTGTGATTTGTTAAAACGATGGATCTCGTCAATAAACAGGATGGTTCGCAGCGTATGTTTGGCTTTGTCAATTACCTCGCGCACATCTTTGACACCTGCACTCACCGCACTCAGTACGTGAAAGGGTCGCTTGACTTCATTGGCAATAATGTTGGCGATGGTGGTTTTTCCGACCCCGGGTGGGCCCCACAAAATCATGGAGGGCACATTCCCGGTTTCAATGGCTTTGCGAATGATGCCTTGATGGCCGACCAGATGCTGCTGTCCCGCCAGATCTTCCAGACGGACAGGGCGCATCCGCTCCGCCAGCGGGGGTTTATTCGCAGAGATCACAGTTGAGCGAAGGTATAGAGAGAGATTCCTGCCAGCGCTACCGCCAACACAAACAAAAAGCTAAACAAGAGTATCAGGAATTTCATGACTGTTTTGGCTCTTCGCTGATCATATACCTTACGCATGCTTTTATATAAGTAGATGAGCAACCATATAAACACAAAAATGTTGAGCCATTCCAGCCACTCCACCAGACCGACCAGCAACATGATGGATCCCAACAGGTACACAAAATCATAATAGAAAACAGTAAAGATCAGATGCTCGGAATAAAAAAAGTTTCTTCGGATGTACAGGACTTTTAACAATAATGCAAACAGTGGCATGAGCAGAAAAATCATCTTGGGCAGGTTAGCCAGAAATATTTCCCAAAATGCCTGGTTGACCGCCTCATCATCGTCTTTAAATCTTTCGTGCAGTTCCAATCCCCTTCGTTCCATGTATCGTTCAAACCAATTATCGCGTTGCTCCTCCGGCAATGTTGCCTGCAGCGAGTCGTATTGTGCTACCGTTTTAGGCTTGAACTTTTTATCTTTTTTAGAAGGATCATCCAACTGGAACTTAACAGCGGGTTGGGCCGCAGCCACGGAATCGGCCCTGGGTTCGGATGAATCGTTATTGATCCCGACATCATCAGAGGTAATGACCATCGAAAAAATCAGGAAATAGATAAAACTCAAAAACACATACATGCGGGCCGGATGGTAGAAGCGCTCCCGCTTTCCTTCGTTATATTCTTTTACAATATGCCCCGGCTTAAAAAGCAGGTAACGAAACGTATTAAAAAACTTGGATTCAAAACTGGTAAACGATCCCAGAAAATTGACGAACAAATCTCCCAGCGTTTGCCTGCGCGGCAAATCCTTTTGACCACAGGCCCCGCAAAAGGGACCGGTAAGCACAGCCCCGCAATTGAGGCATGTTTTTGATTCAGATGCCTTCCCATCCTTCTCTGTTGTGGTCACAACATCGTCAGCCATCAACGGCTCTACCGGAGGTGTGACGTCCAGCGGTTCGTCCATTTCCATACGTAAAATTAAAAGCGTAAGGTACTGAAAACGTCCACTACTTTGTGAAGCATCCCATCATCAAAATCCAAATGGGTTACTAACCGTATTTCCGTGTCGCTGAATGCCAGCGCTTTGATCTGGTGTTTGGCCAGGATCTCTAAAAATGCCGATGGCGTCACAGAAGGGATCAACTCAAAAATCACGATGTTGGTATCTACGGGCATGATGGACTTTACGTATGGTTGATGCGCCAGACACTCTCCAAGTTGTTTAGCCCGGCCATGATCTTCTTTCAGTCGGGTCACATGATTATCGAGCGCATAAATTCCGGCAGCCGCTAAAAAGCCAGCCTGGCGCCAGGCACCGCCAAAGGCTTTGCGGACTCTTCGTGCCTTTTTGGCAAATTCTTTTTTGCACACCAAGACCGAACCCACCGGTGCCCCGAGTCCTTTTGAGAGGCAAATGGAAATGGTGTCGAAATATTTTCCATAGTCCACAGAGCGATCACCCGTCACGGCCAGGGCGTTGAATAACCGCGCACCATCTAAATGCATGAATAGTCCTTTCGCTCGCGCAAATGAATATATCGGTGCGACCTCCTTTAGGGCATAATAACTCCCGGCTTCCCGCACTATCGTATTTTCAAGAGCCACCACGGACGTGCGCGGATAGTGCTGATCGTCATGGTTGATGTTAGGCGCTAGTTCGTCTACCGATAAACGTCCACGATTTCCATGTAACAGCCGAACACTGACGTGGCTATTTCCAGCCAAACCGCCTCCTTCATATTTATAAATATGAGCGCCTTTGTAACAGATAACCTCTTCGTAGGGCTGTGTTAGAATGTTAATCCCGATCTGATTGGTCATGGTACCACTGGGACAATAGATGGCGGCCTCCATCCCCAACAGCGCAGCACATTTTTCTTCCAGTTGATTGACGGTTGGATCTTCTCCAAAAACATCATCGCCAACGGAAGCGGTTCTCATCGCTTCCAGCATGCCGGGCGTGGGTTTGGTTACGGTGTCGCTGCGCAGATCTATCATCATATACTATACTTTAGTGGCCATTCGTTATTTCATAGGCCTGAAAATACAAATGAATGCCAGACGGAGGAATTAATTTTTCACATTAATAAACAAGTCTCTGCCTGGGATCAGGATCGCTTATATTTGAGGATTGCGCATCATTGTTTTCATATGTCTGTTTGGGATATCTTTCTCCTTGCTCGCTCAGGAAAAGAAAGATAGCACCCGCCTGATTGATAAAGTTCAGAAAGGTAAGACCACGCAGAGGATTATCGGGGCTCTGAGGCGCACTCCTCCTCCGGACAATCCGATAGAAGCCAAAAGTGAACTTCCCTTTTTGCCCCATCAGGGAAAAATAATTCGTAAAATAATCATTACGCGTATTGGGTTTGAACGTTCCATCACGGACACCACCAGGCGTGCCCGAACTTTTTTTGCCAAGGCTGCTAACCAGTTGCATAATGATACCAAAGAATGGGTGATTCGTGATAATCTGTTTGTCAAAGAAGGCAAACCGCTGAATGCCTATCGGGTAGCCGATAATGAGCGGTATCTGCGGGACCTTGAATTCATCTTAGACTCCCGGATCTACGTGCGCCCGATAAAAGGCTCAAAGGATTCTATCGATCTGGAAGTGGTGACCCGAGATGTCTTTAGTTTAGGTGCTTCGGCTAGCCCGAGAGGAGCTACCGAATACCGGTTTCGAATACAGGAGGCCAACCTGGCAGGGATGGGTCAACGAATCCAATATGGAGGGGTGATCGACAGTGAACGAACTCCGGTTCTGGGAAATGAAGTTTTGTATCGGAAAATCAATGTGCTGGGATCTTTTGTGGATGCCACTGTAGGATACACGCAAGTAGATAATGGCATAAGCATTGGAGATGAAAATGAATCTTCTGTCTTCTTCCGGCTTAGCCGTCCGCTGTTTAATCCTTTTACGCGGTGGGCAGGTGGTTTAGAGATCAGTCAGAATACATCCGTGAATGTGTACGCAAAGCCTGCCGGGGAATTTGCCCGATACCAGTATGGCATCAAAGATTATTGGGCTGGCTATTCATTCGGATTCAAGTCGTTACCAACTAATCTGAAAGAAAATCGAAACCGTAAATTCATTGCCTTTCGCGTCTTTGAAGAAATCTTTTCTGAAAAACCTGCCGCTGAGTTATTGAACAGAAACCTGCTACTCTACTCGGGCCGGGTGACCGTGCTTGGGCAACTCACCTTTTTTAGACAGGACTTTTATCGGACACGGTATCTATTGGGGTTTGGTCGAACCGAGGACGTTCCTTACGGGTATAAAGTGTCTTTTACCGGAGGGTGGGAAAAAGAACTGGAGCGAAGACGTCCGTATGTAGGAACAGAGGTGTCCTACAGTTTTATCAAAGGCAGTGGAAATTTTATCACCCTGAGTGGATCGCTGGCCTCGTATGTTGATAACAGCCGATCGGAAGATGGTCTCTTCTCCTTGAATGCCTCCCGGATCAGCCGAATTCTTGAACTCGGAAAGTTTAAAGTACGACATCAGGGTAACATTGGACTATCCAAGCAACTGCGTCAAAAAGTAAAACGATTCATTGACATCCGGGAGGAGAATGGTCTTATCGGATTCCGGCCTGACAGTTTGTTCGGAAACAAACGCTTATACTGGCGAAATGAGGCGGTCCTCTATACACCGTGGAAGCTTTTGGGATTTCATCTGGCCCCGGTGGCGCGCGTGGATATGGCTTTTCTGGGCAAGCAACATCAATCGCTGGTGTTATCTGAAAACTTCTACTCGGGATTTTCACTCGCCTTACGCGCACGAAATGAAAATCTGATCTTTAATACAGTGGAGGCCCGGGCTTACTTTTTCCCCAAAACCACCCCGGGTGTAGATCCCTTCCGTCTGGAAATCCGATCCAACATCCGGATCAAATATCCGACCAACCTGGTGACTGCGCCCGCCACCGCTTATGATCCCTAACTCCGTGTTTTCACGAAGTGACAGACATCTTTTCAAGGATAAGGATGATTAACTATCTTTGCCAAACCCTTTTCCGTGGTCAGGAAGTTTTTCCCACACGACAAAAACTATCTCTTGGAGGAAGTCCAACTGGATCTCCAACACCCGTTATTGGGAAAGCTTGTCCGAAAAATCATTTTACTCTACGAACAGCAAAATAACCCGCTGGGGTTGCGTGATGCCATCAGTGAAAAACTTCTGAATTTTCAATGGGTAAATGACCAGCCCCTCGCATCTTTTTACCAAAACCTGGCGGCTGCCTACCGGTATAAATGCAGCAACAATCAACTGGAATTTTTATGGGATGGTCAGGATCATCAAAAGAAATACGCATCTGACTGGGAGATTTTTTTTGAAGAAATGACGCATCGGTTCTGTGCTCATCCGCTTTTTGTGCAGGCCGTGTTGGATCTGAGCGTATTCCTTCCTGAAAATCCAACCGCCTCCCTAGCCGAAAGCCGGATGAATCATTTTATTCAACTTCACCTGGAAGTGAAATTTCATAAGCAAAAGGGAATTGTGGAGCGCGTTGCATAAGCGTGTTCCGTTTGCTGAATTTTAAAAGCCTGAATTGATCTTCTGATTCCTCCCGCAATCCCTTATATTTGGTTGCTTTTACCTACCCGTCTATGAGAAAAATATTTATTCTTGGCAGCATTGTCATCACCACAATTATTCTGGCCGCTGCCTATTTCTGGCCTCCGGTTTTGTTTGCGTTCATCCTGGTGATCCCAATCATTTATATCGGAGTGGTGGATATTCTGCAAACCCGGCAGTCCATCCGCATTAACTTTCCGGTCCTGGGGCGTCTGCGATATGTATTTGAAGACCTCCGACCAAAAATCCAACAATACTTTGTTGAAAACGATACTGATGGCGCCCCCATCAATCGCAACGAACGTTCTGTCATCTATCAACGCGCCAAAAAGCAAATTGATACCATCCCCTTTGGTACCCAATTAGACGTTTACGCAGAAGGTTACGAGTGGATGACGCATTCCATTGCGCCTAAAGATTTTCACAAAATGAATCATCATCCGCGCGTCCGTTTTGGAGGAAAAGAGTGCACCCAGCCGTATGAAATGAGCGTACTCAATATCTCGGCTATGAGCTTTGGCTCCCTGAGCAAAAATGCTGTACTGGCCTTGAATGAGGGAGCCAAAATCGGAGGATTCGCTCATAACACAGGAGAAGGCGGATTAAGCCCGTATCATCTGGAGCCCGGTGGTGATGTGATCTGGCAAATTGGTACCGGCTATTTTGGTGCCCGTACCGAGGACGGAAAGTTTTCGGAGGAAGCATTTAAGATCAACGCTACCAAACCCAATGTGAAAATGATTGAGATCAAATTGTCACAAGGGGCGAAGCCAGGACATGGTGGTATTTTACCCGGCAAGAAAAATACGCCTGAAATTGCGGCCATCCGATTGGTCAAACCCGGAACGACTGTATTCTCACCTCCGTTTCACAGTGCTTTTTCCACCCCTTTAGAGTTGATTCTGTTTATTCAAAAATTGAGAAAGCTCTCCGGGGGAAAACCCGTTGGTTTTAAACTTTGTATCGGCCGTAAAAGCGAGTTTCTATCCATCTGCAAAGCCATGGTTCAGCTAAATACCTATCCTGATTTTATCACTATTGATGGTGGTGAGGGTGGTACCGGAGCTGCTCCCCCGGAGTTTACAAACTCGGTAGGCATGCCCCTGCTGGATGCCTTGGCTTTTGCCGATAACTCCCTGCGCGGTTTTGGTATTCGACAAGAACTCCGGTTAGAGGCCTCTGGAAAAATTTTAACAGGATTCCACATGCTTCGTGCGATGGCACTTGGGGCTGATACCTGTAGCAGCGCGCGCGCCATGATGATGGCACTGGGTTGCATTCAGGCATTGGAGTGTAATAAAAATACGTGTCCCACAGGTGTGGCTACCCAGGATCCCTACTTTATGAAAGGTCTGGTGGTAGAGGACAAGAAAACACGGGTGGCCAACTACCATAAAAACACGGTCGAAAGCTTTGTGGAGCTGATGGGGGCAGCCGGGCTAAGTTCTCCGGAACAAATTAATCGCTCGCATGTGTACCGGAGGGTGTTTATGAATCTTGTCAAGACCTATGAAGAAATTTATCCAACCATTCCGGAAGGCTGCCTGCTGGAGGGTGGCGATGCCCCTTTTGACTATGAAGGCTACTTGAAGCGAGCATCCGCAGAAACCTTTGAAGTTGCCTGAGAAAGTCTTTGAAAAAGTTTGAAAAAAGTAAGGTTTGTCCGTCAAGGCCACATGCAACCCTATCTTGTTAAACATGCCAGGTTGAGTTAATCTCCGTAACAACCCCCGCGATATTTTCGTTACTTTTGAGGGTAACATCGGGCTTCAAACACGTAGGCATGAGGAAAGCTGGCATTTGTATTTTTTGGTGGCTGGCACTAGGGTTGGCTTTTTCGGCTTATGCTCAAAAGGACCGTAAAAAGAAACCGGAAGCCGTTTCTACTGCTGCCCGGTTGCAAGAGGCTGAGTATTTCTTTTCCGAAGGCGAAAAGTTTTTTATTCTGGGCGACTTTGCCAAAGCCCTTTTGTATTTCCAAAAGACTCATGAATTAAACCCTTCCAACGCCACGGTACATTTTAAAATAGCTGAAATCTATTCTAAAAGTGCCAAAACAGAAGATTATACAAAGGCCGCCACCAGCATAGAACAAGCCATCAATCTTGATTCTAAAAACTCATATTTCTACTTATTGGCTTCTACCATCTATACACAATTAAATGAGTATGACAAGGCTGCCAATTCAATTGAAATCATGTTGCGCGAAGTCAAAAATACAGAGGAATATCTCTACGAGTTAGCTGCGATTTATCGGATTAGCGATCGAAAAGAAGATGCGTTGCGCGCCTATCAGCGTGCAGAAGAGGCGCTGGGTATTCGCGATGTCTCTTCTTTCCAAAAGATACAATTACGGCTGGAACTCAAACAACTGGCAGAAGCAGAAAAAGAAGCTCAACATTTTCTGGAGGCATTTCCTGATGACGAGCAGGCGGTGTTGGTAGTGGCTGACATGTTCTCCCAGCAGGGACATAGCCTTTCGGCTATTCGATATGCTGAAGTATTTTTATCCAAACATCCTGACTCAGGTAATATCCAGTTGCTGCTCGCAGGCCTCTACCGCGACAGCGGACAAGAGGCTAAAGCACGAACACTGGTGACCCAGCTGATGGGAGATGTGTCCGTGGAGGTAAGCAATAAGCTACAGATGCTTGGGACGTATCACTCCTTTCTCCACCAGCAAAAGCAAAACGGAAAAAATGATATTGCCCTGGAGGCTTTTATTCAGGACATGGCTCAGGAGCTACGTCAGGCTCATCCTTCCCATGCGGA
This sequence comes from uncultured Ohtaekwangia sp., assembly GCA_964439205.1. Lineage (GTDB taxonomy): Bacteria > Bacteroidota > Bacteroidia > Cytophagales > Cyclobacteriaceae > ELB16-189. The sequence goes on along the minus strand of CAYTNM010000007.1, from coordinate 138,126 downwards.
TGTCCGGTTGCTGAGTGGGGATATTTTTGTGACACTCAACCAACCCAAAGAAGCCAGTGAGGAATATCGCAAGGCTATCCGGCTTGGGTCGGGCAGCTATGAGGCGTGGCAAAATCTGTTATTCCTTGAATTACAATCCAATCAATGGGATAGTCTGGTGGCTCATAGTGAAGATGCATTAGAGCTATTCCCCAACCAAAAAAATATTTATTATTTCAATGGATATGGGCAATTCGTTAAAAAACAATTTAAAGAAGCCGCTTATATGCTGGAGCAAGCCAGGCGGCTAAGTTCATCTGATCCAAAATTTCTGGAGGATGTTAACAGTCTGCTGGGCGATACCTATAACGCCTTACGCGAGTATACAAAATCTGATCAGGCCTATGAAGAAGTTCTAACATCCAATCCGACCCATGACTTTGTCGCTAATAATTATAGTTACTATCTGGCGATGAGAAATGAAAAACTAGCGCGCGCGGAAGAGCTGGCACAACAGTTAATCAAACGCAATCCTGCCAACAACACTTATTTAGATACGTATGCCTGGGTACTCTACGCCCGTCAAAAATATAAGGAGGCAAGAAAGGTGATGGAACAGGTGGTACGGGCTGATGAAAGCAATCCTACCTACTATGAACATATGGGAGACATCCTTTTCAAATTAGGAGAGGAGGACCGGGCCTTAGAGTTTTGGCGAAAAGCAAAGACCCTGGGTGGCGATCCCAATCTGGATAAAAAAATTGCTAACCGTAAGATAAATTAATGTCGGCTTCAATCTATTCGCGCGTGGCCCCATGGGTAGTGGTGGCTTCGCTCTTCATTTTTCAGTCATGTAGCAGAAAAATAGTACCGGTGGTAACACCCCCGGCTCATGTAGATATTCAGGAAATTGATTTTGGTTATCTGCACGGAAAGGCAAGACTGACTTTTAAAGACGATACCCGAGAGCGGGATGTGCGCGCAAACATCCGTGTACGTAAGGACAGTGTTATCTGGATGACTTTTTCGGTGGCTGGTATTCAAGGTGGAAAAGCGCTGCTTAATCATGATTCGATTACCGTAGTTTCCACGGTGGACCGGGAGTACTACGTCTATAGCTATGAAGAGTTAAGTAAGCGCTTCAACTTTAAGATTGATTATGCCACCATCGAAGCCGCATTATTAGGAAATCGCATCATCCCAAAGACGGAAGGAGAGCAGATCTCTGTTACTCCGGAATATTCAACGTTGATTCAGCAAAGCGGATCGGTTTCGATTGTTAATCAAATCAATGCCCTGACCAAAAAGATAGAAAAAGTAGCATTGACCGAATCGGCCACGAACAATTCGTTAAAAATAGACTATGGCAATTTTCAACCCATTGGGGATAAACTCTTCCCTTACGATGGGGTGATCACCATCCTTTACCGGACTGCCTCTGGCGTGGTGAATAATACCATCTCTTTGGAATACAGTAAAGCGGAGGTGGGAGATAAAGAATTGAAATTCCCTTTCAACATCCCCAAGCGTTATGACCGCAGGTAAGCGTTTCTGTGTTTTTATTTGTTTGGTGTGCTGGTCTGCGATCCCTCTGCAGGCACAAAAGAATAAGACTCAGTTGCAACGCGAAAAGCAACGAAACATTGAACGCATTCGCGAAACGGAAAAAATCCTCGGTGAAACTTCTGAAAAAAAGAAAAACACATTGGGTGAACTCACGGCCATTAACCAGCGCATCAGCCAGCAAGAAGTATTAGTGCTCTCCATCAAAAGCGAAATAGAGTTGATGGATCGGGATCTCAGCGAAGATCAGTCAATCATCGATGCTCTGAAAGAAGACCTCTCTCATTTAAAAGAAGAATATTCGCGTATGCTTTACTCGGCACAAAAAGCAAGCGGGAAGGCCAATAAACTTCTTTTATTGTTTTCTGCCCGTTCGTTTGATCAAATGATCATGCGTTTAAAATACATGGAACAATACGGCAAAGCCCGACAGTCACAGGCCGAGGCCATTACCCGTGTTCAGGAAATATTGACCGAACAAGTGAGAATAACCGAAGCCAAACGGAAAGACAAGCAATTACTGCTGGATGAAGAGGAACTGGAAAATCGTAATCTGGCTGACCTGAAAGGAAAACAAAAAGGCATTGTTAAAAATCTGGAGAAAGAAGAAAAAAAACTAAGACGGGATCTGGAGGAGACGAAGATAGCTGTCGCTCAACTGGACAAACTCATCAGTGATATTATTAAAGAAGAAATTGCCCGTGCGTTACGTGAAGCAAAGGAAAGAGAAGCGGCCAGACTTAAGGCAAAGGAAAAAAATGCAGCAGCTCCCGCTGTCACCACACCTACCGCTACCTCCCTGGCGTCAACTTCCTTTGAAGGAAACAAAAGCCAGTTTGGATGGCCGACTACGGGTTTTGTAGCGCAGAAATTTGGTCGTCAGAAACATGCCATCATTAAAGGAGTAGAGATCTCCAGTGATGGGATCATCATCCAAACTAAAAGAGATGAAAGAGTGCGGGCTATTTTTGATGGAGATGTGCGTGAGATTGCCATTTTTCCTCCACCAATATTTTCCACGGTAATTATCCGTCATGGCGATTATTTTACTGTTTATTCCGGTTTAAAGGAGATCACCGTTAAAAAAGGTCAAAAGATTACGACCAATCAGGACATCGGCTCCATTCAATCGAATGGTGAAGGTATTTCAGAATTACGATTCCAGATCCGCAAGGGCGAACAGGCCCTTGATCCTCAACTCTGGCTTAAGAACTAAGATGATCTTGCCAGCCGTCAGGCAGGTCCTTCTCTTCATCCACGTCCGTTAATGTAGCGAGGGTATTATATAAAACAGACATTCGCTGAAAATCAGCTATTGTATCTTTCGCAACCGTATCGGTACTCCATGCTTTCTTTTGAAAATAGTCCGGACGAAACGTATTCATTCCTAATAAATAATACCCACCATCGCGCGCGGGCCCGATAACCGCTTCCCTGGTTTCCAAGTGCTGAAATGCTTGTTCCAATAGCCCGGTGGTTAACTCATGACAATCGGTGCCAATAATGCAAATCGATTGATAGCCATTGGCAAATCCCCAGGCAAATGCATGCGCCATTTTTTCACCCAAATCATCTCCTTGCTGGAGTTGCTTGGTATACTGGTCAGCCGGCCATTCATCAGACACATCTATTTTATGCGAATACCAAACCGCTCGATCAGCCTTCAAATGCCGGGTGACCTCCCGGGTATGATGAGCGAGTCGTTGGTAATAGCTCAGGGCATGCACATCACCAACCGTTTTTGCCAATCGGGTCTTTACTTTACCCAACTCCGGGTTCCGATAAAAAATCAATAACAACCGAGTGCTTTTCATTTGTATACCTTGATCCCGCGGGTCAGCCATTGACTCCAGTTCCGATTATATGTATGTACGCTGTCAGTGGCCAGACCGGATGGGTTGACTACCTCACCGCCTTCATTTTTCCATTGAAATATTCCTCCATAAAGATTCCATACTCTTGGATAGCCCAATCGCTGAAGTTTCTCTCCTACCCGTTCGCTGCGATAGCCCACGCTACAATAAACAACAATGATACTATTCAGAGGAAGCTTTCGTAAATCCTGTTCCCCGTAAAGGTTGTAATCGAGCAGTTGCGACCCTTGAATGTGACTAACGTGAAACTCTTCCGGAGATCTGGTGTCCAATAAGATAAAATTTTTTTCGTTCTTCTTCCATGCCTTCAACTCAGTAGCAGTTATGGTTTTCACCGTGTGCCGGTAAAGCGAATTTAATTTATCATCAAAGGCTGTTTGCGAATATCCCATCGTGGACACCCACACCATAAAAATCAGGCTCCAGCGGTACTTCGTTTCCATAAAATTTCATAGCCAAGATAGAGAAGAAGGATCAAATACTCAGTGGCGGTCAGAATCAAATTCTCAGAATACCCTTCCGGATGATACCCCGTATAGGTAAAGAAAATTAATCCCGACCAAACCAGCGCAAATCGATATCCCGATAAGGTTGCCAACATGATCAGAGGAGCTAGATACCAGGGATGCACCGTGGTGGCACACATGAGATACATCACATAGATAAAAAGAAATCCGGCAGCCAGATGTCTTTTGTCTGTTGAAACAGACCATCGGGCTTGATACCAGGAGAAGGCGATGATACCTATGAAAGATATCCATGCTAATTTCCAGCCAATGGTATGAATAGTATTAAACCCCCATTTCCAAAACCCGTACTCCCTAAGCAAATAATACAAGCTTGCATTAAACTCAAATGTTTGAAAATACAGATGAATGCTTTCTTGAAAATTTTGAATCATGGTCTCGCTGTACATCGGCCACAGGAACAGGGCCATGCTCAGGCAGAGAACCGTCAGGAAAAGCAATGCCTGACGAAGTGATAACTGGAATATCAGAAATGGAACAAGGATTAACGGAGTTAATTTAAACGCGACTGCACAAGCCAACATCCAAGCTGCTACTACTGTTTTATGATGAATCCACGTATATATTACTCCCAAAACAAACAAGACCATGAATGCCTCAAAGTGAACATTCCCGGTTAGTTCAATGATGACTAAAGGGTTGAGCATGTAATAAAGAACCGAGGCAGCGGGCAAGTGCCAGTGCCGGATGATCTGAATCAAAAGATAACATGATCCGGCTTCCGCCAAAAGGATAAGTAATCGCATGATCGCCACGCTACCTGAAATACTGCCAGACCACTTTGTTGAAATCCAAAAAACAACTTGAGCAAAAGGCGGATAGACGGTAAAATAATTTTTACTATTCAGCTTCTGATAAAGCGTTGTATCCAGGCTCTCCAGGTTCATGGCGAGGAAATCCGGAGGTAATTTCTCAAAAGGATGTTGGCCTTGCAGCCATAGCCGACCATCCCAGATAAAACGATAAAAATCATCTGACAATTGAGGTAACTCCAGACACATCACCAAACGGCACACACCGGCTACCACCAACCAGAATAGGAGATTAGATGGATTTGACCAACAGACATAACCGTAGGCTAAAAAAAGAAATGCCACCGTGATCATCAAATACCCCGTATGGGTTCTTTCCACAAAACTTCCCAGAAAAAAGAATCCTGCCATAAAGCTGATGGCCACTACCCATGACCTTACCCTATCCATGAAACCGGGGTTTAAGCGTGTAGTAGCAAACGAATCCAAAACCAAAAGCCAGCAACGCATGAAAAAAAAGTAGCCCCCAGTCGTTCAAATAAACCCCCAGGCCAATTCCAAAGAGAAAGTATATACAAAGAATGGCCTCTCCATAGAAAAATGGAGTCAGTTGTGTTTTAACGTAAACGTTCTCTTTCCACGAATCATGAGAGGTGGTGATGTTAAATTTGGGAGTTCGGATAAATGACGTTTTCCGACCCAGTAGTCCTTCCAACACGGCCAATCCATTGTGCAATGAAAGCCCCATCGAGACTATCAAAAATTGAGGATAAAGCCGGACGAATGTCCGGCCGGGATGCGAATAGAACTGCCGGGTAGAAATCCAATAAAAAAAGGTAATTGAAAAAAAACCTAATAGAAAAACACTACCTGCCCGGAATAGGTTGATCCACGTAGGGTGGCTATATTTAATATAAAGCATGGGTACACTCAACAGCGCTGCCACCAGCAGTCCGATAAACACTGAACTATTAAACAAATGAAAAAATGCATGGATTTTTGTTGTCCATGATTCGTTGCTTTTTAAAACGGATAGAAAGTGTATGCGCGCAGTTTCAGCACCTCCCTTGTTCCAGCGGTATTGCTGCGACTTGATGGCCGGCATCACCACCGGAAGTTCACCCGGGGTGCTGACGTCTTCCAAATAAATAAACTTCCACTTTTTTAATTGAGCGCGGTAACTGAGTTCGAGATCTTCGGTAAGGGTATCAAATCGCCATCCCCCGGCATCAGCAATGGTAGCTTTGCGCCAGACTCCGCAGGTTCCATTAAAATTGATGAAGCTTCCAGACTCCTGACGAGCGTGTTGTTCAATGGAAAAATGAGCATCCAGGCCAAAAGCCTGAAGTTGGGTAAGTAGCGAATAGTCTTTGTTGATATGCGCCCACCGTGTTTGCACCACGCCTGTTTGAGGATTGGCAAAATAAGGAAGTGTCTTTCTCAAAAAATCCGGTGGTGGAATAAAATCGGCATCAAAAATGGCAATGAATTCTCCGCTGGATGATTGAAAACCCTTGTCCAACGCTCCGGCCTTAAAACCATCTCTGTTTTCGCGATGAATCACCTGAATATTCAATCCCTGAAGCTTTAACGGTTGGATGGCCTCCTCAATGATGGACGTAGTTTCATCGGTGGAATCATCCAGAATTTGAATCTCCAGTTTATCTTTTGGATAATCAAACTGCGCTACCGCCCGGATCAATCGCTCCACCACGTATTTTTCGTTATAAACTGGCAATTGAACCGTTACGGCAGGATAGTCTGTGAGTTCCGTTGGTATGATTCTCTTTTCATGCTTGCTCTTGATATATACCAAGGTCAGGTGCAGTTGACTGAGACTGAACAAAAACAGAAAGAATAATGAAATACCGTAGCCAATGACGAGGACTAGTTCCATGGATCAGATTTCAAATATCGGCTTCAGTGTTAGTAATATTTAAAGATAGTGGTAATAATTTTATACCCGGCCATCACCGTTCCCTTGAACGTGCCTGATATCTTCGAAAAACCTATTCTACGTCTGTACCGAACCGGCACTTCCAAACAGCGTAGTTTCCGTTTGGCAGCCTTCACCTGCATTTCGACCGTCCAGCCATAAGTCGTGTCTTGCATGTCGAGGGCTGCTAAGTGCTCATAACGGATCGCACGAAAAGGCCCCAAATCGGTAAAGTGAATATTGTACAACATTCTTAATAACCGGGTCGCTAGCCAATTGCCAAAAATCTGTTGGGGTGTCATCGATCCTTTTTCTTTTTGACCCAACGCCCGCGAGCCGATGACCAAATCTGCCTGATGATGGATAATGGGTTGAACCAACAAAATCATTTCTTCCGGATAATCAGAGTGATCTGCATCTATAAAAACTACGATGTCATCAGGGCGGATGGATTGACTGAGATAGCGTAACCCCTTCAGACATGCTCTCCCGTAACCGGGCACAGGTTCACGTAACACCGTAGCTCCGGAATCACGGGCAATCTTTTCGGTGTCATCGGTGGAAGCATTATTGATCACCACTATTTCCTTCACAAGCCCTGAAGGTATTTCGCGGATCACCTCACCAATACCATTTTCTTCATTAAAGGCAGGAATTAGTACATAGATATTACCTGATGGAGACATAAGACTTCAAATATCAGACAAATGCTCACGGATTAATAATTTGGTAACAACCAATTTCCGGATAAAGTCGTCTTCCCGACTACCTTGTATTCTCAGATGCTCCAGTTCCTCCAATTCCATTCCATTCGCAGCCGGATGATGTCAGGATTCTTATTCCTGACGATGTTGATTATCGTGTTAGCCATTGCTTCTGTTTATATTCTTGACCGTACTCAAAGAATCACGGGCATCCATGCTCAGATCAATCAATTGCAGGTATACACACTCAATCTGATCAAAACGGATAATGATTTTTTTGACATTGGCACGGCACATGAATCCTATTTCGTCAGTCATCAAAGTCCGTTTCTTTCCCGCAGGGATAGCCTCATCCTTCACATAGAAGGGCTATTTCAGGATGTAAAAGTGAATATGCAAACAGAGAACTACGAAGTTCAAGATAATCTGGTGGAAATCGACAGTATCTTTAAAGTCTACAACACACACTTTTCTACCCTTGAAAATTTGCTCTTTCTGAAAGGGTTCCGCGACTTTGGCCTGGAAGGAAGAATGCGGGATCATGCCCATGCGCTGGAAGATAGCCATTTGGGGTTACCCCTGGTAACGGTTTTAACTCTCCGAAGACATGAAAAGGATTTTCTTCTTCGTCATGATTTAAAATATGTGGATTACTTTAATCAATTGGCGAGTTTGTCATTGGCCCAACTATCTCGTGATTCTGTGCTCTATCAGAAGGGCATGCAGGAACTGCGCAGCTATCAAGGGCTATTCAACCAACTGGCAATCATTAACTGTCAAATAGGTTTAAACAGCCTCAGTGGGTTACGAAACGACCTGAACACACTTACCCAACAGTTGAGCAACCGGTACCTGACTTTGGCAGACGAATCCTTTGCGCTCTCTACTCAGGCGGTACTTAACATCCGTGTGTTTTATGTGGGAATGATGATCGGTGCTGTTTTCTTTACCATTTTTTCCGGCTTATGGATCTCCAAGCGACTTTCAGCCCCCATCGCGCGTTTATCCAAACTCATTCAAAAGGTGATGAAGCAAAAACGAAAAAAAGGGGTCAGTCTCCAACTCAACCATGCCGCTACCGAAATCCGTTTATTGGCAGAGTCGTTTAATAAGTTAATGGATCAGGCCAACACACAAATGCAGGAGATCCGTCAAAAATCCAAGTTGTTAAAAAAGAAAAACCATGATTTAAAAAAACTCAATCATGAATTGGATAGCTTTTTATACAGCACCGCCCATGACTTGCGTTCTCCTCTCAGTTCGCTGTTAGGGTTGCTCCAGTTGGCTGAACGCGAAAACAAACAACCGGAGTTGACTCGTTATTTCACCATGATGAAGTCCAGCATCAATCGCCAGGAAGATTTTATCCAACAAATTGTCAGTTACTCTAAGAATTCAAAAATGACTCTGCAGATTGAGAAGTTTTCATTGGAGGGATTGATCAAAGATATTCTGGAGTCACATAGATTTATGGAAGGGGCAGAACGAGTGACCGCCTGGATAGATGTTAAAGAAGAAGTTCCTTTTCTCTCAGACAAAAGCCGGATGTCTATTCTGTTTAACAACCTTGTCTCAAACGCCATCCGATATGCGGACCCGACCAAGGAACGATCCTGGATTCGCATTACGGCTCACACCACTCCGGAAGATGTCTTTATTGAATTTGCCGACAATGGTATTGGCATAGAATCCGATCATCTTCATCGGATTTTTGATATGTTTTACCGGGCTAACTTATCCTCCAAAGGATCGGGACTTGGCTTGTTCATCTTTCGCGAAACCATTCAAAAACTTAAAGGTTTGGTTAGTGTCGAATCGACCATCAAACAAGGGAGCAAGTTTACGCTCCGGATTCCCAATCATTTCGCCACGCACGGAGATCCCCAGTTGGTCTTAGAATCATTAACGATTTCAAAAACCGGATAGGCTATGCTTGATCCGACAGCTTAATACCATTATTTCCAATCAGGATCGGTTGACCAAAGCGCCCGTCTTCCTCTCTTACCTCCAGATTTAATACACCTCTGGGGCAAACCGAAGAGCAGACTCCACAACCCACACAGGAGGAACGCACAATATTCTGTCCTCGCTGGGCATACCACCGAACATCAATCCCCATTTCACAATAGGTAGAACAATTGCCGCAAGAAATACATTGCCCTCCGTTGGTGGTTATTCTGAATCGCGACTTAAAGCGTTGTATGATTCCCAGATAAGCGGCCAGTGGGCATCCAAAGCGACACCATACCCGGTTGCCCATGAGCGGGTAAAACCCTGTGCCGACCACGCCTGCAAAACCAGCCCCGATAAAGGCTCCATACCATTCGCGCATTTGATAGCTGTCAAAAAAGAGTACACGTGATTCACCGGTAAAGTAGGTGTATAAAACTCCTGCGGTCATTACTACGGCAAACACTAAAACAGCATGGATCATCCAGCGTTCTACTTTCCAGGCTTTCACCGATTTGTCAGAAAGCTGTCGAAAAGGGTCGCCTAAGGTTTCCGCCAAACCTCCACAACCACACACCCACGAACAGTACCACCGTTTACCAAAAAAATATACAAATACCGGAACACCTATCACGATGAGCGCGATCCCCCAGCCGAGCATGAAAATCCCAAGTCCTCCATTAGCCAGCAGCGTGTCCAGTCGGTTGTCAAAAAAGAAGGAATAGTCTAACGGCCAGATGTTTTTAAAATCAAAGTATGGCTGGTTAAGCCGTATCATAATTTCCGGAATCAGAAAAGCAAAAGCAGTCTGAAAAAACATCACAGAAGTTGTTCGCAACATCTGGTATTTACTGTGTCGATAATGAATGAGCATTCGTACGCCCATGACCAAAATGCAAAGGGTATAGATAAATCCATACAGAAAAAAACGACCTGCCTCATGACCACTCAAAAGCCGACTGACCGGATCCACCAGCATCACCCAGTTAGTCATGTATTCCGGATAAAAATATAAGAGGATATAAAAAGCAATAAGCCATGTACCGGTCAGGATGCCCAGCCATTGCACGTTTTTCATGGCGTTAAAAAAAATTCCGTTGTTCTTGATTCCCTCGGGTAATGAAAGTTTGGGTAGAATATATAACAACGCCCCTATGATGCATACACCTATGGTGAGGAAAAGAAAGAGGATTGGATGATCTTTCACAGGGCTGCTGGCCGATGCTTTGGTCAGGGAATAGCTAAGATCCTTGATGGCATACCGATCAAACCCATAGCGAGAAATAATTCCATATTTTTTGATGTTATCGGCTACCTGGTGAAGTAATTCCCGGGTGACGGGCTGCCCTTCCAGCCAGTTACCATAGTCCTGAAAGGCTTTGCGTTTAAAAGCTTGCTGTTCCTCATTTCCAGTGACAACCGAGTCTACCGATAAAAGGGAAAAGGTAGCGGGATTAAGCGATAGTAGCTTCTCTAGCTCCGCTTCTGAAAACCCGTATTTTTCTATTTGCTGTTGATTGACTTGTTCAAACGCTGTCTGTAACTGATGGACAAATGAAAAATTAGATGTGCCCGGATCGGATGTCAGATTTTTGGCTGCTGTCAGAAATTCCTGTGCCTTGCCAGAGTCGGCAATTTTCTCCTGAACTACTTCTGATGACAGACGGTAATCCGACCAAAAAAAAGAAACGTTAAACAAGACAAAGCCAATCAAAAACAACAATAATCCCAAAGACTTAATCCATTTTATATGTTTCATTGTTGTGCTGTTTGAAGTGTTGGATTTTGTTGTTGAAACAAATGGACAATTTCCTTCTCATGTCGGGTGAAAAATTCCGGGTCAAAATTGGCTTCTCCCAGATGATTCATGACGAAGTCGATGCTCTTTTTTTGCCGAAGCCAACGATCAAAACACTCATGTCGCATGCGAATGCCAAAGGTATTTATCCCCACAAAAGCGCGACTGGCTTGATCCCAGATCACATGCACACATTTTCTTCCGGAGGCATGTTCCCAATAAAATTCCTGCTCGTGGGATTTCAATTCGGCACTAACATTTCCATAGGTCTGATATTCGATGTCAAAAAATTTAGCCGAATTAAACCAGGGGCCAGGTTCGTAGCGTGTTGGAGTCCTGCAAATGGTTTGTGCCACTACTTCACCCATCATCCGGCCGGTGTACCATACCTGTTCAATGTTTCTTCTGCCTGGTAAATCATAGGTCCGCTCGACACAATCGCCTATGGCGTAAACGTCAGAAATGTTTGTCTGAAGAAATTCATTCACCAAAATACCGCGCTTCGTGGCAATGTCACTGTCTTTTAAAAAGTCAATGATCGGAGAGACGCCAACGGTCAAGGCCACAAACTGACAGGGAATTATTTCCCCATCACTGGCACGCACCGCTTCCACCCGCCCTTCCGTATTCCCTTGAATTTCTTTTAACTCCGTCTGAAGCTTCAGATTCACGTGATGCGATCGGATATGTCGGGTGATCAACTCTGCCTCCTGATGAGGTAAAACGTTATTCCAAAAAGAAGATTCCCGCACCAGAAACGTAACGGCTATATTCCGGGAAAGAAGCATTTCGGCTACCTCTACGCCAATCAGACCACCGCCTACGACCACCGCCTGTTGAATGCCTCGGGTATTGACTTCCATTTGCTGAAGATCCCCATAGCTGTATAATCCCTGAACGCCTGACAGGTCCTGACCGGGCCAGCCAAACTTATTGGGTCGTGAACCGGAGGCAATGACCAGTTGATCATAGGTGATCGTATTTCCTGATTTCAAAAAAAGTTTTTTGGCCGAACATTGAATCTTCTCTACATGATCACGCACCAACTCAATTTTATTTTTTTGCCAAAACCCGTCTTCATAGGGCTTGGTGTTTTCAAACTTCATATGCCCCATATACACATACATGAGTGCGGTGCGTGAAAAGAAATGATCGGTTTCAGAAGAAATCACCGTGATGCGATGATTGCTTCTTTTGCGGATATGACGGGCGGCTGTGATCCCGGAAATACCATTGCCGATGATAACGATGTGTTGCATGAAAACTCAATGTACGCAAAAGACTCCTATCCTGGATTTTTGAGATGTCGTTGAGCAGACAAAATTCGAAAAGAGACAAGAGTTCTCTTATCAACTACACCCTTTGGTTACTTTTGCCACTGATTAGCCCGGATGTTCTTCTGTGCCAGCGCAACTGTTTCCGCTATGCGCTTGCTGCGCGTTTCTTCTCGTTTGGCGCTAATAATCCATTGATAAATTCCTTTTTTGACACCGGGCGGAAAAGCGTTAAAAAAATCAGATGCAGTTTGGCTATTTCTGAACGCTTTCCCGAGGTCATCGGGCATCATCAATTCTTCAATGGCATCAAGCACCGTCCACGATCCATCTTTTTTAGCAGCTTCTATCTTCGCTAGCCCTGCAGGCATCATTAAGCCGGCTGCCCGCAATTTTTTAATCCGCATCTTGTTAATTTTACTCCATACGCTTTTGGGTTTGCGCACGGCAAAAAACAATTGATAACTTTTCTCATCGCGTTTATTGGGTTTACTGTCTACCCAGCCAAAACAAAGTGCCTCTTCTACTGCTTCTTCATAGGTCAGACTGGGCACTCCACTGTCCTTTTTATAAATCACCAGCCAGATGCTTGTCTGCACCTGATGATTTTTCTGAAGCCACTGCCGCCAGGCAGAACGGCTGTTCGCATAAAATTCCACCTTCGCGGTTGAAGACAGAGGCTTCATGGAAAACAAATCTTATTGGGCTGTGTACATCCGGTGGTAATATTCATCGGCCATCCGGCCTGAATCAAAAAATGGAAGGACATCCCGCATGCTGGTCTTCACCATTTTCATCCACCGATCAGGTGAGTCATAATACAACGGAATGATTTCATTCTCCAGCAGATCCAAAAGACGGGATGCCTCCTGTTTGTCTTTTTCTTCCTGCAAGAGATGATCCGAAGCCGGTTCAATGATGAATGCATTTTCCCCATGTCTTGAAAACTCAGGCACCCAACCATCGGGAATTGAAAGATTGATCGAAGCATTCATGGCCGCAGTCATTCCGGAGGTACCCGAGGCTTCACGGTACATCTTTGGATTATTCAACCATACATCCGATCCCTTTTTTAAGTGACCCGACAACCATAATTCATATCCGGTGACAATGGTACAGTTAGGCAGTGCTTTGGTTTTCCAATAAATCTCATTAAAGATATTGATGGCGCCATAGTCTTCCGGATACGGTTTACCCGCCCAGATAAACTGGATAGGCCTTTCTTTATTGGTCGCTAATTTCAAAAACCGATCAAAGTCTGATAGCACAAGATTGGCCCGTTTATAAGCCGCAAATCTTCTGGCCCAGACCACCGTCAATACATTTTCATCAAACAGTTTTCCGGTCTGATTGGCCACCACCCGAAACAATTTCTTTTTAAGTTCCTTTTTTCGATACACCAGAGTCGCATCGTCATTCTTTTTCAAGGCGGTATCGAGCACTTCATCACACCAGTAGGTATGGTTCTGGGCATTGGTAATAGCTGAAATGTCACATATTCCGGTATAGCTTCCCCACATGTTGCGGGCTACTTCTCCATGCAGTTGTGAAACGCCATTGGCGTGTTTGGCCATCCGGAGGGCCGTCAGCGTATAGTTCAGCATCCCGTTTTCCGGATGCACCAGTGCTTCCACTTCCTTTTGCGTAAGTCCATTGAAGAAACTCATTTCATTTAAAATGGGGAGGCTGTGTTCTTCATTACCTGCAAGCTCAGGTGTATGGGTGGTAAACACGACCCGTTTTTTGACCTCCTCCAGGTTTTTATACTTATCCATCAGGTAAAAACAAAGGGGCAGCGCATGCCCTTCGTTCATGTGATAGATGTCGGTTTGGCGTTCAAGGATATCCAATAGTTTCGCCCCTCCGATCCCCAGAAGAATGGATTGAGCGATGCGGGTCGTTTGATTTGGATCGTACAACCGGTGGCTGATGGTTTGCGCCAAAAAATCATTCTCAGGAATGTCGGTTGAGAGTAAGAACATGGGCACGGTTTGAAAAACCTCCGGCTTCAGCAAATAGGCTTTGACAAACACCTTGGCTCCGTGAATCGTAATCGGGAAAACGATTTTAGTATCGGTGAGAAAAGAATAATCCTTGTCGCGAAAACTGACGCTGAGTGTTTGATCCTGATTACGCTCCTGATCATAATATCCCTTTTTCCAGAGAACCCCAATGCCAATCATGTTTTGTTTCAGTTCGTATGCGCTGCGCATATGAGATCCTGCCAGAAAGCCTAATCCTCCACTATAAATTTTTAATGGCTGATCGATGGCAAATTCCATGGAAAAATACGCAACAGGTTTGCTGTATCTTTTATCAAATACGTAGGGAAACAAATCCTTTAAATCAAGCATAGGTGTTGAGTTACGATAAACGCGCGTGAAACTAACAAAAGGAATGCAATGTGACGGAGGGAAACGCTGCACAAAAAAATAATTCGTTAATGCAATCGTTTGAAGAAGCAATAAAGTACATTTCTTTTCCGTTAACCCTCAAATCAACCCGCTAATCCTAACAGAATACCAATCAGCAACTGATACCGGTGTAGCACAACCAGAGCAGAGGTGATCCCGTATTTTTATGTAATTTCCATCGATTATTCCCAGACATTATGGCTTCTATTACTTTAAAAATTAACCGCCAAACCCATACCGTGGAGGCTGACCCAAAAATGCCATTGCTGTGGGCCATCCGCGACCTGGTGGGACTTACCGGAACCAAGTATGGATGTGGCATTGCCCAATGTGGCGCCTGCACGGTTTATCTGGATGACAAACCCGTACGTTCATGCTCCGTTCCTGTTTCTGCTGCTGCCCATAAAAATATTGTGACGATCGAAGGTCTCTCTCCTGATAGTTCTCATGTTGTTCAGCAAGCCTGGATTCAGGAACAAGTTCCACAGTGTGGGTATTGCCAAAGCGGTCAGATCATGGCAGCGGCCGCGTTACTCAGCCGGGTTCCCAATCCGTCTGATAAAGATATTGATGCGGCTATGCAGGGTCACATTTGCCGGTGCGGCACGTATCCGCGCATCCGCAAAGCTATCAAGACTGCTTCCCAATTGCTCACAGCTAAAGCATCTACCAAATGAAATCCACTCAATCCCTCTCACGAAGAAATTTTATCCGGCTGACCGGTCTCACCGGCACTGCGTTAACGCTCGGACTGGCATGGCCATCTTTGGGTAAAGAAGCCCGCGTGGTCAACACCTCTTTGGATGGAACTTACGGAACGGAGCTGAATGCATGGATATCCATTGATCCCTCTGGTAAGGTGACCGTGATTAATCACCGGGCGGAAATGGGTCAGGGTTCTTTTCAATCGGTTCCTCAAATCATAGCCGAAGAACTGGAAGTCAATCTGGACGCGGTCAATATTGTATTTGCCCCCGGCAATAACAAAAAATATGGAAGCCAGATCACCGGTGGCAGTTCTACCGTTCGCGGTTCCTATAAAAAGTTGCTTCGGTTAAGTGCCTCAGCCCGCGAAATGCTCGTGCAGGCAGCCGCCAAAAAATGGAATGTTCCGGTAGCAGAATGTCATGCCAACAAAGGTCATGTGATTCATACACCTTCAGGAAAGAGATTTCACTACGGAGAGTTGGTGAGCGAAGCCGCAGCACTCCCAGTGCCTCCGGAAGTAGTCTTAAAAAACCCCAAAGACTATAAAATCATACGTCAGCCGTTACCCCGACAGGATACTCCTCAAAAGATTAATGGTACAGCCGTTTTTGGGTTGGATTTTAAATTACCCGGAATGCTTTATGCGGTGGTGGAACGAAGTCCAAGGTTTGAAGGAAAAGTCAAAAGTTTCGATGATAGCGAAACCCGAAAAGTACCCGGTGTCAGACATGTCTTTAAAGTTCACCGGGAAGTATTTGATCACCTGAGAGAAGGAGTGGCGGTAGTTGCGGATAACAGTTGGGCGGCCATGCAGGGAAGAAAACTATTGAAAGTTATATGGGACGATACGGCCTTCCCCCATCATAGCAGTGAACAACTCTATCAAAAAATGCGCGAACAGGTAGCCGGCAATGTGATCTCCTACCGAACCAAGGGAAATGTCACCCGCATTCTGGATCAGGCCGAAAAGAAACTGGAAGCCATCTATGAAACTCCTTACGAGTCGCACAGTTGTATGGAACCCCTCAACTGTGTGGCTCGTGTGACAGATACACTTTGTGAAATATGGGGGCCCATTCAGGGACCTGACTGGATTCAATCCAATCTGGCGCAACACCTCAAACTTCCTCCGGATCAGGTGCATGTAAACATGACGTTTCTGGGAGGAGGATTTGGCAGGAAGGCTTTTCCGGATTATCCATACGAAGCCGCATTTATTTCCAAAGAGATCAAAGCTCCTGTACAAGTGATCTGGACGCGGGAAGACGATACCACGATCGGACCGTTTCGTCCTGGCATGGTATATCAATGCCGGGGAAGTGTCACGGATGGACGCATCGCTGCCTTCGAAACAAAAATGTCAGGGCAAAACATGGACACCCAAAACCCGGGAGCTGATAAAAGTAACTATAACGGAAGTGTGACCGAAGGTTTTTTAGAAACCTATTTCAACGCCATCCCTCATTATAACTTTGGCGATAGTCCGCTAGAGTCGCCCATCCCCGTGATGTGGTGGCGTTCGGTGTATTCTTCCACCAATGCTTTTGCTTTTGAAAGTTTCATAGACGAATTAGCGGTCTCCGCAGGGGAAGATCCGTTGGAGTTTAGAAAAAAACATTTTTGGGAGGAGCGTTATCAGGCGTTGACCCGAAAACTGGAAGATGTGTGTGGATGGAAAACACGCGGCAAAAATACCGGCTACGGGGTGGCCATCACGGAATGTTTTTCGAGCATCGTGGGCGAAGTCGTAAAAGTTTCAAAAACAACCGAGGGCGGTGTCAAGATCGATAAAGTATGGGCTGTAATGGATTGTGGGTGGTATGTCAATCCGGATATCATCCGGGCTCAGGTGGAAGGCAGTATCATCATGGCATTAGGCGCAGCTACGATTCATGAAACCACTTTTGCTGACGGAAAAGCAGTCGAGAAAAATTTTAATACTTACAAAATGCCGCGCATCACAGACATTCCTGAAATAGAAGTACACATCATGGACAACGATGAAAAAGCCGGTGGCGTAGGTGAGCCTGGTCTTCCGCCCTTTACTCCTGCTTTGACCAATGCCATCTTTGACCTTACCGGAAAACGGGTACGAAAGTTGCCCTATAAGTTAAATGCTATTGGCTAGCATCTTTGACCCCAACCTAATTTGACTGAACTCTGATTTTTTGATGTATGAAAAAAATGACTTTGTTTATCCTGGCCGCCATCGGCCTGTGTTTGCTTTCTTTCCAGGACAAAAAAAACTTTAACCTCAAAGCCAGCGTGGAGCGAGGCAAGGGCATTTATGATACCTATTGTTTGTCGTGTCATATGGAAAAAGGCGAAGGATTGGAAGAGGTATATCCTCCGTTGGCAAAATCCAATTACCTGATGGCCGACAAAAAGCGATCTGTTCAGCAGGTGTTATATGGGGTCAGTGGCGAAATTAAAGTCAATGGTAAAGTTTACAATGGAGATATGACTGGTTTTGACCTGACGGATCAAGAGGCCAGCGATGTGGTAAACTACATTCGCAATTCTTTTGGAAACAAGGGCGAAGCGGTTACCCCGGAAGAAGTCAAAGCCTTACGTAAATAAATTAAGGACATTGCTAAAACCAGACTTCAACCCCTCCACTACTTTCTGGTCTCAGGCAAAGGGAGCGAAAGGTTTTTGGTGATGCCCTTAAAAAATAATAGATCGGCACGTGGATACACTCTTTTCTTGTTTTACATACGTGTATCCGGTGGTTATCAAAAAATGCAACAGATGAAAGTTAGTCGATGCGGCATAGTGTTTTTATCCCTGCTTCTGGTAGTCGCCTGTGGACCTGAAAAAGTACCTGATACTCAAATATCTGTAAAGGTGCTATCAGAAGAATATGCCCAGCCATCCTTTGCTGACAGCAGCCGGGCCGCCAGAGTCAAGCCGTTTGCTTCGGTAGTAGAGTCGATCTTTCAAAAGTATGCCAACGATAACCACATTCCCGGGTTGGCCTATGGCGTGGTGGTGGGTGATGAATTAGTGATTGAAAACGGATTGGGATTCGCCTCTCTGGAATCCAACATACCGGTTACCATTCAAACAAATTTCAGAATAGCATCCATGTCCAAAAGTTTTACCGCCCTGGCCATTCTCAAGCTTCGGGACGAAGGTAAACTTCAACTGACTGATCCGGTAGCGAAACATTTACCTGCCTTTCATAAACTCCGCTACCCAACCTCCGACTCTCCTTTGATTACCATCGAAAATCTGCTCACCATGTCAGCCGGATTTCCGGAAGATAATCCGTGGGGCGATCGCCAATTAGCCGACAGTGATGATGAGTTACTCCGGTTGCTGGAAAGCGGACTTTCATTTTCCAATACCCCGGGAATTGAATACGAATACAGTAATCTTGGTTTTGCCAGTTTAGGAAAAATCATCAGTGTCGTCTCCGGACAACCCTATCAGCAATACATCCGCGATCAGATTCTTCAGCCACTCGGGATGAATGATGCCCGATGGGAGTATCAGGAGGTTGCTCCGGAAAAACTAGCGCTGGGATACCGGTGGGAAGATAATCAATGGAAGAAAGAAGCTTTGCTCGCAGATGGTTCGTACGGAGCCATGGGAGGATTGATCTGTTCCGTTGAAGATTTTAGTAAATACATGGCCTTCCATATACAGGCATGGCCACCCAGAAATGAGAACGAATCATCCATCGCTTTGCGCAGTTCGTTGCGCGAAATGCACCAACTTCAAAAAATCGGGAGTGTGAGTGACACCTACAGGAACCAGCCGTGCCCCGTAGTGGCTGGCTACGGTTATGGACTTGGATACCGAAAAGATTGCAGAAACATCACCACCTTGAGACATGGTGGTGGGCTGCCGGGTTTTGGAAGTGAATGGCGTTTTTATCAGGAGTATGGCATGGGAATCGTGTCATTGAGTAATCGCACTTATGCCGGGCTGGGGGCAACCAATGCTTTGGTACTTGACACACTCCTGAAGCTGGCCCATTTAAAACCCCTGAAACTGCCCGTCTCCAAAATTTTGAGTCAACGTCAACAAGAAATTGTAAAAGTCATTCAATCATGGGAGCCCCAAGATCAGGCGATCTTTGCCGAAAACTTTTTTTTAGATCGCTCCCTTGATCATTGGAAGGCCGATACCAAAAAATTCTGGGAAGAAGTAGGTGAGATTCGAACAATAGAAACCTTGCGTCCGGAAAATCAACTTCGGGGTACCTTTATGATTGAATGTGAGAAGAAAAACCTGAATGTATTTTTTACATTAACTCCCGAACGTGAACCGTTGGTTCAGCAATTAGACATCTGGGTAACTCATAAACCATGAAAGACTTTCATCACATTCTGGCAGCATCTCAGAAGACAGACTGGACCCAGCGAAAAGGTGCTATTGCTACGGTGGTGAAAGTGCATGGCTCGTCATATCGAAGTCCGGGAGCCCGTATGCTCATCATGGATGATGGCCGATGGATCGGTTCCATCAGCGGGGGGTGTCTGGAAGGGGATGCTTTGCGCAAAGCCCGACAAGTGATGAAGGATCAACAATCCCTGCTCGTGACGTATGACACCCGGGAAGAAAGCAATCAAAACCTCGGGATCGGACTTGGTTGCAATGGAGTCATTGATGTGTTCATTCAGCCCATTGATCAAATGAACGCTGTGATGGAAAAGATCGTGAACCATCAAAAACCTTCGGCCCTGGCCACCGGGGTGAGTGGCTCGGCAGCCGGGCATCTGATTTGGATGGATGCCCACCACCAAATTGTGTTGTCAACTGCAGAGCCCTCCACGATACACGAAGTTTCAACTGATTTAAGAAATGTATTTCATACCCGGCATTCCCACCTAACAGAATACAACGCAGGTCAGGTATTTTTGGAATTGATTCAACCCGTCCCCCATCTCATTCTGTTTGGCGGAGGTTTTGATGCCCGGCCCGTCAGTCAGTTAGCCAAATCATTAGGGTGGCGGGTGGAAGTAACCGATGAGTGTGTAGCTCACATCGCCCCACTGTTTTTTCCTACCGCTGATAAACTTTCCCTTTGCCAACGAGAGTTTATCGATCGCGATTTTTCCATTACACCCTATACCGCTTGTGTTCTGATGTCTCATAACTATGAGTACGACCGGGACGTCTTAAAAAAAATTATCCATCTCCAGGCACCTTATATTGGCATTCTCGGACCGCGCAAACGCTTTGATAAAATGTTGGATGAGTTCGCAAGAGAGGGCATCGCCTTGACAACCGAACAACTACACAGCATTCATTCTCCCATTGGTTTGGATATCGGTGCAGAAACGCCTGATGAAATAGCCTTATCCATCATTGCCGAAATTCAAAGTAAGTTTAGTAATCGATCGGGGGGCTTTTTAAAGTATCATCCCGGTCCTATTCACCAACGGCAGCCGGGCACCGATCAGGTACTCAAACAGGTTTATCTGGACAACTCCGGGCTGCAAAAGTCCGTGTAAGACATATGCGCTATCTTTTTTTTCTTGCCGGCTGGCTTGCGTCTTTGGCGACCTCCGCACAATCCGCTGAAACACCGGAGATCAACCAACACGTTTGGAAACCCTTTATCGAAACATTCAATCAGTATCGGTCAGATGATTTCCTGGCTCTTCATTCCAGGGATTTGATTCGTTCGGCCCGCGACTCAAAAAGAGTTTTAAACTGGCAACAATATCTGGATGAAACCAGAACCGGTGAGGCCAACGATAAAAAAGAGGGCTTTAAGCGAACGTTAGAGTTACGGTTCACGGAGCGGCTTCACTCCACTACGCAAGCGATCGATGTAGGCATTTATAAAACGGTTTATACCTTTTCAAATGGTACGACACAGGCATTTTATGGCCGGTTTCATGTGGCGCTGCGAAAAGAAAAGGGTCGCTGGAAAATACTGGTAGACACAGACTCTTCTGAAAACGGTACCATCGGAGAAAAAGATTTTAATCAAGCCAAGCCGATGGAGTAACCATCGTCATGTCCCATGATTCTCGTATGACTTCACCGGTAGCCATCCTCATTCTGGCGGCAGGCTCATCCAGCAGGTTGGGTCAATCAAAGCAATTGCTCACGTATCATCACGTAACACTCCTGGAAAAGTCGATACATGAGTCCATTCAGTCTCGCGTAGGAGATGTTTTTGTTGTGCTGGGAGCCAACGAAGAAGAACATCGCAAAGTCGTGGAGCATCTGCCTGTCACCATCATTTCTAATTCCACCTGGAAAAAAGGGATGGGGAACTCTATGAAAACAGGGCTCTCATGTGTGATTGATAAAAATCCGCTCGTTGAGGGAGTTCTGATTTTGGTTTGCGACCAGCCGGCATTGACTTCTCATCATTTACAAAAGTTACAGGAAGCCTTTCTCCAAACCCAAATCCCCATCGTTGCATCACACTATGGTGATACCCTGGGGGTGCCTGCCTTTTTCCATCGTGTCTTATTTGACGACCTTCTCCAGGTTCCTGATGATAGTGGTGCTAAAAAAGTAATTTCAAAATACCATCATCAGGTAAAATCAATTAGATTCGAAGGAGGTGAACTGGACATTGATACTCCCGAAGATTATCAACGTTGGGTAAAGAACAGGTAAAAGGTAATCAGCCAGCGACTACGGCTTCCGTCTCCACCTCTATTCCCGCATTGACCATAGCCCCAAAGCCTCCGTAAATGTTGGTTACATTCTCAAAACCCTCTCGCTTCATCAGAGAAGTCGCCATCATGGAACGATAACCACCTGCACAATGAACCAGATATGCTTTCTTTTTATCCAACGTTTTCAGATTGTCAGGCATATCGGCCAACGGAACAAAAGAAGCCTTGGAATAGTGACTAACACTCCATTCCCCTGGCTTACGAATATCCAACACCTCTGCTTTTTCTCCCTTTATTTGCTCCGCCTGAATGGATCGGATCGTCTCCAGGGGCTCATCCCAATCCGACACCCGATTAAAATACCCAACCACATTCTCATAACCCACCCGTGCCAATCTCATTACGGATTCGTGCTCTTGCCCGGGTTCGGTAATCAAGACCAATGGTTGATGAATATCTACCAGCGTGCCTACCCAAACGGCAAACTGTCCGTTTAGTCCAATATTCAATGAATTCCGGATAAACCCTTTTTCAAAATCATCGGGTTTACGGGTATCCAATAACAGAGCCCCTTTTTTGATCTGCGTCTTAACTTCCGAGATGCTCAACGATTTCAGGTTTTGAGCCAGAACCTGATCAATGGCTGCGTATCCCTCCCGGTTGATCCGTGCATCTTCGAAAAAATAAGAGGGAGGAGGTAAAATTCCGTCTGTAACTTTTGCAATAAACTCTTCTTTGCTTTGATTTTTCAAAGCATAATTCAATCGCTTTTGTTCTCCGATGGTCGAAAATGTTTCTTTACCAATATTTTTTCCACAAGCCGAGCCTGGGCCATGAGCCGGATAAACTATGACGTCATCTGGCAATGTTTTGATTTTCTGATTCAACGAATCGTATAACATACCCGCCAGCTCTTCCCGTGTCATAACGCCATCCAGTAAATCGGGCCGTCCCACATCCCCTACAAAAAGAGTATCACCGGTAAAGATGGCATGCTCTTTTCCATTTTCATCCAGCAATAAATAGCAGGAAGATTCAGGCGTATGACCAGGGGTGTGAAGCACCCGCAGGGTAATTTTTCCTAGCTTAAACTCTTGTCCGTCCACGGCATTCACCACAGAATAGTGGGTATTTGCCAATGGACCATAAATGATGGGAGCATTTGCTTTCCGGGCTAAATCAATATGCCCCGAAACAAAATCGGCATGAAAATGTGTTTCAAATACATACTTGATTTTTGCCTTTCGCTTCGTTGCCAGTTCCAGATAGGGCTCCGTTTCGCGAAGGGGGTCAATAATGGCGGCCTCCCCCTCTGATTCAATATAGTAGGCGGCTTCCGCCAGACAGTTGGTATATAATTGTTCGATGTACATAGTCAAAATTCAGTTCAACTTGGTTTAAAACCGCTCAAAGTTCATAAAAATTCCCTAATTCAGATTTTCAGACCCTACCTTTGTCTGATGGGTATGCCGATCTCATTTATTCTATGCATGGTTTTGAGCCTGCCTCTGGTAGCAGACCCATATCAGCTTTTTGAAGAAAAGGGTAGAATCGGGTTGAAGGATCAACAGGGAAAGGTGTTACTTCCCGCATCTTTTGAAGCGTTGGGCTGGTCGGATGGAAGTTTTTCGATGGCGGGAGAAGTCACCGGCTTTAAACTCAATAACCGGTGGGGGTTAATTCACCTCTCCAAAAAAAAATTAACGGAGGCTTCTTACCTGGAGCTTCATTATCCAGGTGGCAACCGGGTCGTAGCGCGTAAGCAAATCAATCCGGCTTCGCAAAAAAGCGGCTGTCTGGATTTAACAGGAGAAGTTAAAGTTCCGTTTGACTATGATCATCTGGAAATACAAGGGCTCCGCGCAAGAGTATTGATCCGCGATCAGCAAACCTACCGGGCAGGACTCATTGATCTGGATAACAAAATCATCATCCCGCTGAAGTATCGTTCCATTCGTCCGTTGGGAACGCTACGTTATGCAGTAGAAAACCATGACTACAAAACAGCACTGTTTACGGAAGAAGGAAAAGCCATCACGGATTTCTCGATTGACAGCATTTCGCCCTTTCGAAACAACTTCGCGATCTATCACTCCGGCTTGCGGAAAGGTATCCTTTCGCGGGATGGAGAATTACTAACCCAGGCCATTTACCGGAAAGTGACTCTCACCCGCGAGGGAGTAGCGGCTGCTCTTCCATCGGTGTGGAGTGTGGTCGATTCAAAAAACCAGGTTTTGCAGTCTATTGATGGTGACCATTTGCGCAACACCCCTACCGGATATATCGTGACCGATGCCGGACGTGAAAGTCTGCTCTCTCCTGACTTTACCACCCTCCTGCCTTTTTGGTTTCAACAGTTGGTTCCGATATCAGACCGCCTGATCCTGGCTCGTCACCACCAGCAATGGGGATTATACAGCCTGACTCAAAAATGGGTTATCCCTGCGCAGTTTGATTCGATGGTCATCGAGGGTGATCTTATCCGGGCGTGGAAAAAAAGCGGATCTAAAAATCATGCAACACTCTTTGACACACTGGGGACTGCAAAAAATACAAAAGCGTATGAACGCATGGAGGCTCCTGCTCATCATGCTTTTCGCGTCCGGTACAATAACTATTGGGGTCTGATGGATCGGACCGGAAAAGAGTTTGTTCATTGCGTTTATGATTCTATTCTGGATATGCTACACCATCAGATTTATGTGAAGTACAAGGGGCAGTATGGGATCATCGACAGACAAGAGCATTGGCTTGTCAAACCCCAACCTTTTCCGCTGCAGTTAATCAATGCCGATGTCTACCTCCGGCATGAAAAATCAATGAAGTACCTGATGGCCTGGAACGGCACGATCATCTATTTTACTGACAATCCGGTTCAACCCGGGGATCGTACTTTCCTGGAGACATTACCCGATGGTGTTCGAAAAGAGATCGGATACGATGGCCGGTTGGTCAAACGAGATGAGGATGGAGAAAGAATTCGTGACGTACATTATTCTGAAGGACTTTCCGTTTTTCAGAACGATGGCAAGTTTGGTTTTAAAGATAGCCGCGGACGCATCCGCATAGCCAACCGATATGATCACGCCCGTCCTTTTCAGGAAGGACTGGCGGCCATTAAGATTCTTAACCGATGGGGCTTCATTGACTCTCAGGAAAAAATTATGGTGCAGCCTGCCTATGAAGGCGTTTTTGATTATCTCAACGGGCTGGCTCGTGTTACCCGAAATCACAGACACGGATTAATCGACCGGGGAGGGAAAGTTATTTTATCTCTTCAATATGACTCTATCCTCCCGACACCTCAAGGAAGGTATTGGATCTTTGAAAAAAATAAAATGGGGTTGGTATCCTCAACCGGGCGTTTACTTCTGGAACCTTCGTATGAATTTCTGGAGGAAATGACTACCGGAAATCTTCGTGCCAAGCGCAATGGCACCTGGGGCATCCTGACACCCGAAGGATTAATCATTCTACCCTTGGTATATGACCAGGTGTATCCCACACCTCAGGCTGGAACGTTTCTGGTGTGGAAAAAGAACGATGAGCGATGGTTGTCGCTATCCAACTAAAAGACTTTCCAACAGGAGACGCTCTTCCAAAAAAAAACCAGTGAGGCGTTACTCACTGGTTTTGAAAGACCGGATGTCAGTTAATTATTTATTCTCCGTATTCTGCGTACCCGTTCCAGAAATGGATTGACGCATTTCTGTATCGGCCTGAACGTTTTTCATTTTGTAGTAGTCCATCACTCCCAGATTACCGCTCACAAATGCTTGTGCTATAGCTTTCGGGATTTCGGCTTCAGCCTGAATCACATTTGCACGGGCTTCCTGCGACTTGGCAATCATTTCCTGCTCCAACGCTACCGCCATGGCTCTGCGTTCCTCCGCACGGGCTTCAGCTACTTTTAGATCGGCTGAGGCCTGATCAATCTGAAGTTTGGCGCCAATGTTTGCTCCTACGTCCACATCGGCAATATCAATGGAAAGAATTTCAAAAGCTGTACCGGCATCTAATCCGCGGGATAACACCAATTTGGAAATTTTATCAGGGTTCGCCAATACTTCTTTATGTGATTGTGCCGAACCAATGGAGGTCACAATACCCTCGCCCACACGGGCCAGAATCGTGTCTTCACCGGCACCACCCACTAATTGCGAAATGCTCGCACGAACTGTTACCCGGGCAACTGCAATCAACTGAATACCATCGGCTGCTACCGCGGCCACTTTAGGGGTCGTGATCACTTTAGGATTTACTGAAATCTGCACGGCTTCAAACACATCGCGTCCGGCCAGGTTAATCGCGGTAGCTTGTTTAAAATCAAGACTGATGTTCGCTTTTTCTGCAGAGATCAGCGCGCGAATGACATTCGGAACATCTCCACCCGCCAAGTAATGAGTTTCCAGTTCATTGGTGGTCACTTTTAATCCAGCTTTGTTAGCTGTGATCAGTGAATTTACAATGATTCCGGGCGGCACCTTGCGGATTCGCATCCCAATCAAAGACCCGATCGTTACTTTGACCCCGGCAAAGACAGCCGTGATCCATAGTCCCACCGGCACAAAGTACATGAATAGAAAAAAGAGGATGATTGCACCGAAAACAAAGAGAAGTAATAAAATACCGTCCATACCCATTTAGTTATTTGATTTAAGTTGTTAATTCGACAATTATCTGATTTGCAAGAACCTTCGTCACTTTGATGGGCGAGCCAACTTCCAGATAGTCACCCAGGGTTTTTACTTCAAACACCTGATTTCCTAGCTCTGCTTTACCCACTGGCCGAAGGGCAGATACCGCAATGCCAAGTTGACCTTCCGTCACACTGGCAGTCAGCCCTTCATTAAACTTGCTGTCAATCGAAGTTTTCAAGGCAAACTTGCGCCATAAGTCTGATTTGAAAGAGTAGTAAATGACCACGGATGAAACCACAGCCGTACCTCCCAGGGTTATCCACCCGGTCGTTTCTCCGAAATAATAGAAGCCCAGAGTGATGCCAACCGCCATAAAGGCAAACCCCACAACTCCGACCACTGTCGTGCCTGGCACAAAAATGATTTCTATCACCAACGTGGCCAACCCGATCGCAAGTAATGACAAGACTAAAACCCACTCGATCATATCTGTAAAATTACGTAATTCGGATCACATCAAACTGAGCGCTCCGGATTTGGCAGTGAAAAATTAATATGCCCGCGCAAACAACACCCGCTTGCCCGAAGGCTTACCGGAATAGATACACGTACCCGCTTCAGCAGGGGCATCCAGCGGAATACAACGGATCGTGGCCTTGGTTTCGTCCTTAATAGCGGCTTCCGTTTGGGCTGTGCCATCCCAATGGGCCAACACAAATCCGCCTTTGCCATCCAGAACTTTTTTAAATTCCTCATAGCTATCCACCCGGGTGGTCATTTCCTCCCGAAATCTCAAAGCCCGCTCATAGATTGTCTTCTGAATGTCGTCCAGCAACGCAGGTATATCGGTCATCACGCTTTTCATCGACATCACCTTTTTCTCTTTGGTATCTCTGCGGGCTACCTCCACGGTTCCGTTTTCAAGATCCCGGGGCCCCATGGCAATCCGCACCGGTACTCCGCGCATTTCATATTCGGCAAACTTAAAGCCTGGCTTATGGGTATCCCGATGATCAAACTTCACAGTCAGACCCTGCTTCCGGAGGGCTATCATCAACTCCTCCGCCTGAGCAGAAATACGCGTCAGTTCTTCATCACTCCGGAAAATAGGAATGATCACCACATGAATGGGCGCCAGTTTGGGAGGGATGATTAACCCCTCATCATCGGAGTGCGCCATGATGAGAGCCCCCATCAAACGAGTACTTACACCCCAGGAAGTACCCCATACTTTTTCGAGTTTCCCTTCTTTATTGGTGAACTGAACATTAAAAGCGTCTGCGAAATTTTGTCCCAGAAAGTGCGAAGTTCCCGCTTGTAACGCTTTGCCGTCTTGCATCAATGCCTCGATACAATAGGTATCCACCGCCCCGGGAAAACGCTCTCCCTCCGTTTTGCGCCCTTTGATCACAGGCAAGGCCATAAAATTTTCAGCAAAATCGGCATACACATCCAGCATCTG
Source organism: uncultured Ohtaekwangia sp. (assembly GCA_964439205.1). Taxonomy (GTDB): domain Bacteria; phylum Bacteroidota; class Bacteroidia; order Cytophagales; family Cyclobacteriaceae; genus ELB16-189. The sequence goes on along the minus strand of CAYTNM010000007.1, from coordinate 109,952 downwards.
CTCCGTTTCTTTGATCGCCTCCTGTTGGGTGGCATGGGCCGTGTGGCCTTCCTGCCATAAAAACTCAGCCGTTCGCAAAAACAGACGGGTGCGCATCTCCCAACGCACCACATTGGCCCATTGATTAATCAGAATGGGAAGATCCCGATAGGATTGAATCCACTTTTTGTAGGTGCTCCAGATAATGGCTTCGCTGGTGGGTCTCACCACCAATTCTTCCTCCAGCTTCGCCTCCGGATCGACCATTAACTTACCCGGATTGTTTGGATCATTCTTTAGCCGATAATGTGTCACAATGGCACACTCTTTGGCAAATCCTTCGGCATTTTTTTCTTCTGCCTCAAACATGCTTTTGGGTACAAACAGAGGGAAATAAGCATTTACGTGTCCGGTCTCTTTAAACATCTTATCCAGCCCTTGTTGCATTTTTTCCCAGATGCTATACCCATACGGTTTGATGACCATGCATCCACGCACATCCGAGTTTTCGGCCAGGTCTGCCTTCTTTACCAGATCAATGTACCATTGTGAATAGTCCGCAGCGCGGCTTGTGATCTCCTTGCCCATAGTTTACTTCGTTTCCTTTAAAGGGAGGCAAATATACCCACATGGGCGCAACGTGTCATTTTTTTAGCTTTTTAAGGCAGAATTTTAACGTTTTGCACGGAATTTGTGTCTATAGTAAACGAATGTGTGGATTTCTACCCGGGTGAAGTTTTAGCCAGATGAACATGTGGCACAACTACCACGCAGATAATGAACGGTTTTTCGTAATTTTAACGTAACATCGCCATACAAACAGGGAAGTTTTTCGTTTTAAACAGTAATAGCTAAAAAGTCTATGAAATGGCCAGGTAAATTCCTGACACCGAACAGGATGATTATTCAGGCCATTCCATGTGACGTTAATCAAAAATTATAAACACATGAAAACAAGATTGAGTTGGGTAGTGGCTTTGGCAGGGGTATCTCTGGCAGGCTATGCACAGGCACAAGAGCTGGAAACGGATGATCTTTATTTCAGGGCAAAAGACCGTGAAAAGCTAAATATTTCCAGACAAGTGGCTTCGAATACTCGGTCGCGTGAGTTATCCGATGAAAATGAAGTTGTCACTCCAATCAACCCTACCGATAGCTATTCAGCCCGGGGAGTTAACCCTGAATTCAGTGGCACGAATCAAAACAACCCTGACTATTTCCTGCCAGGTTATCAGCCTGCGGTTCCATTAGCTACCAGTTCAGGCTTTAATAATTGGAATAATGGTTTTAATAATAATGCCTGGGCCATGTCCCCTGGTTTTGGCTGGGGTAGCGGCTTTGGTCGTCCCTGGGGTATGAATCGTTTTGGCAACTCTTTTTATGACCCTTTCTGGGGAAATGGTTTTAATCCCGGATGGGGGAATGGTTTTAACTCCGGATGGTCCAATTCTATCTCGTTTGGATGGGGTGGTGGTTGGGGGGCCTCTCCTTTCTGGGGTGATCCTTTCTGGAATAACGGTTGGAATTGTCCTACCTGGGGATGGAACAGCTTTAATGGTGGCTGGGGAAATAACTGGGGGTGGAACCGTCCGGTGATCATCGTCCATAACAACAATGGTAATGACAGCCGCTATGTATATCGCGGCCGCAGACAAGAGCGAGGGACTTCCATGGGCAATGACTATTATCAAAATTCGCGCAGCATCGCCCCTACGCAGTCAACTACCACCAGAAATGGCCGTGAAGTAGCCACCGGAAGATCACGCTCAACATCGGAATCTTCCTACAGCTATGATCGCAACTGGAGAAGTAATCCCAATAACACTACCACTACCCGGAGCTATTGGAACACTCCCTCATCTTCTGGTACTTCGAACAACAACAACAGTACCGGGAACAGCCGGAGCAGTTGGAGCAACAGCCGGTCGGGCGAATCATACAGTGCCCCTACCCGAAGCTATTCCGATGGTGGCAGCCGATCCAGCTACAGTTCCGGAGGCGGCTCCCGCAGCAGTGGGGGTAGTTCCGGAGGCAGCTCCGGTGGCGGCAGCCGTGGTCGTGGTCGCGATTAAGGAACATTAATAAAATTTTATGAAAACAATAGCGGGCTTGGGGAAGCTCATCGGGATCCTTGTGTCTTTGCACTCGGTGAGCTACGCTCAAAGTTTTGTCGAGTTGGCAAACACCTTTAGCCGGACCTTACCCGCTGGCAGCGCCCGAATGCAGGCCATGGGTGGAAGTCAAACTGCGCTGGGAGGCGATTATAGTCTGGCGCTTTCCAATCCGGCAGGGTTAGGTTTATATAATCGCTCGGAAGTAGCCCTGTCGCTCGGATATCAATCGTTTCAAACACAAGGCCGTTATTTTTCTGGCGATCTGATCTCCGACAACAACAAGGACTCCAAATCTCAATTGAACCTCCCGGGGATTTCACTGATTTTTTCGAGTCCAAAAAATGGACAACATGGGTTTCTGCAAGGCACCTTTGGTATCTCCTATTCCCGGCTCAATGACTTTAACCGAAACATTCAATACAGCGGTACCAACCCCAACAATTCGCTGATTGATTTTTTTATCGAACGAGCCAACGGGCGGGAGTCTACTCAATTCTCAGAACCCACTAGCCAGGGCGGGGGCGAGCTTTTTAATACACTCACCGAAATGGCATATAACAACTACCTGATCGGAGAGTCCACTATTCTAAATCCAGCAAACGATCCTACTCAGTACTTTACAGATATTGATGGTATCCCACTCCAATCCGAAACATGGGAAACCCGGGGCGCTCAAAATCAATGGACGTTTTCATATGGCGCCAACCTGAATGACCAACTGTTTTTGGGGGCTTCGCTGGGGTTTGCATCCATCCGTTACGAGTCCACCAAACGCTTTCGCGAAGATTTTGATAGTTCACAGCCATTGTTCTTTTATGAAGCAGAAGAATCCATTGAAGTCAGCGGAAATGGAGTAAACCTCAACGTGGGTTTTATTTACCGACCGCTGGATGCGCTCCAGTTAGGAATGTCATACATCACCCCCACTTCCTATGAATTGTCAGATAGTTATACTGCCTCGATCATTTCCCGATGGGATAATTTTGAATACACTCCAGGCACCATTCTGTCGCAGGAGTCATCCAGTATTGATCCTGCGGTGATTGAAGAATATCGGTTGAAAACGCCCGGTAAGCTAAATCTCGGAGCTGCCTTTTTTGTGGGCACCGCTGGAGTTATCACAGCAGATGTTGAACGCATCGATTACTCCGGTGCCCGTTATAAACCTTTGGGAGGTGGACTTCCCTTTGACAATGAAAATGATGCGATCAAAGAAGTCTATCAAGATGTTTTCAACGTGCGTGTCGGCACCGAATTCCGGCATCAGAAATATCGCTTCCGCGGAGGCTACACCTACATGCCCGATCCGTTTGTTGCCCGGCAGAATAATCAAAGACAAGACATGCAGGCCTTCTCGGCCGGTTTAGGATATCGGGAGAAAAACTTTTTTATAGATGTGGCAGCTGTTTACCGGTGCAGCCGTTCTTCTTACCGGCCCTACTCGGTCGATCGCGATGATAGCCCTTTGCTAACGTTCAGGCAGACGGCTACCAGTTTCATGGTGACGCTGGGATTCCCTTTTTAAGTACCGCGCAGAACGGTGAGAATATCCTCCAGCGTAATCGCCTTCCCTTTGATGTGATACTTCGCTTTTTTGTAGAAAGGCAATCGCTGGGAACGAAGAAACTCCACATGATCTTTTATGCTATAAGAATCCATACCACTAAAGAGCGGACGGGTGTGCAGCGCAGTGGCCAGTCTGCGGGCAATTTCTGTAGCCGGCACATTTAAAAAAACCGTTACGCCACTGGCATTCATCACATCCATGTTGGAAAAAAAACATGGAGCTCCGCCTCCGGTTGCCATCACAAAAGGGCTGGCGGAGCTAGCATAATGATGCAGTAAATCTGATTCCTGTTGCCGGAAGGCCTCTTCGCCACGTTCCTTAAAAATGGCAGCAATGCTCTTGCCTTCGTTTTGCTCAATGGCACTGTCCAGATCAATAAAGTCTGCCTGCAACTTCACCGCCACTTGTTTGCCCAACGTGGTTTTGCCAGAGCCAGGCAATCCGATCAGATAAATTTTCGTTTGCACAGAATTTTAACAATTAAGTTCTGCCATTCATCGATCTTATCAAATTTCATCTCCTGAATGAAGGATCATTACTTGACCAGCAACTCCAGCACTTCTTCGTAAGACGGGGTATCGTTGTGATGCCAATTGCCCAGCACGGTACCATCCTTCCACAAAGAAATTCCAGGGTTGGATCGGACAATGGTTTTGAGTACCGTTGCGTCCGTAAAATAAAAAGGAACGGCCAACTGATGCTGATGTCTGAAGGCATCGGTGGTCGCAGCATCGGAAGAGGTAAGGATGTAACAGTCCACCCGTCCTTCGAGTCTTTGGGTAAGGGCACGGATCTCCTCCAGATGACTGTCGGATGCCTGGGTCACATTGTACATAATGACGGCCAAACGGTTTCCGGTAAACGTATAGGCGGTCAGGTCTTCTCCCTCCGGGCTGTTGACCGTGTAGTCGGTAATCTTTGGTTGCGTTTTATCCTGATTGAGGATACGTGAAGAAACATACGTCAATCCGGAATCAGACAAAAAGCGCGTAGAGCGCACCTCCTCGCTTCCTTTCTTAAACAAATACTCAATCACCGGTTGTTCCGGAGGCAGCATTTGTTTAGGAATGTTGGCGCCCACATGATATGCCCTGAAATCAATAAATGGTAAATGACGGATGGCATAGATACCTGCATAAAAACTCATCACCGTGATGGCGAGAATCAATGCCCATCCTTCGCGCGAACGGAGCACCGAAACATATTTTTGACGAAACCAGAACAGATGCAGCACAAACACCAAAAGGATCACATCTTTCCAGAACGATTGCCAGGGGGTGAGTTTGATGGCATCTCCAAAACATCCGCAATCTGTCACCGCATGGGTAATGGCTGAATAACCTGTGAGAAACGTAAAAAATATTAGCAACAAAAGCAGCATCCACATGGTCAGGTTCATCCGGAAAAAGAACAGTAGTGCCACTCCCAACACGATTTCCAACACAATCATCACCAATCCAAGTTCCAGTGCCCATGGAACAAACACATGAAAGACCGAGCCAAAATCCGTAGCAAAAACTTCAAAGTATTCTTCCAGTTTGATTTGGGTGCCTACCGGGTCATTCAGCTTGATGAGACCTGAAAAAATAAAAAGGCCGCCTACAAAAAAGCGGGAAAACTGGTCAACGATTTTCTGGAATAGGTGCAATGCGATCATATTATTTTTGATGATACCCCGACTTAATCATGGCAAAAACTGCGTAGTTAATCATATCCTGATAGTTGGCCTGCACACCCTCACTGGCCAGCGTTTTTCCCTGATTATCTTCAATCTGTTTGGTGCGATGCAACTTCATCAGAATGATATCCGTGATGGAACTCACCCGCATCTCGCGCCACGCTTCGGCATAGTCGTGATTCTTGTTTTGAAGCAGCGCAAACGTCTCGGCTACCTCCTGATCATATAACGGTTCGATTTCAGCAGCCGTCAGATCCATTTTCACGGAATTCTCCAACCTGCATTGAATCAGCGCAATGACGCAATAGTTGATGATGCCGATAAATTCGTCCTGGATCGGATCGCCCACTTTTTGAGTGCCTTTTTCCTGAATGCTGCGAATGCGCTGGGCTTTGATAAAAATCTGATCGGTAATGGATGGCAATCGCATGACGCGCCAGGACGTACCATAGTCCTGGGTCTTTTTCAAAAAAAGACTTTTACATATCTCAATTACCTGTTTATATTCGATTGCCGTTTGAGTCATAAAAAGAAGCATGCAAAATAAAGCAATTTCACCATACAAAGTATTGAATATCCGCGGACGCCTCGTAGATCTGGAGCAACCACGGATCATGGGGATCATCAACGTGACTCCCGACAGTTTCTATGCGGGCAGCCGTCAGACGCATCTTTCTGATTGGCTAAAGCAAGCCGAAAACATGCTCACCCAAGGCGCTACTTTTTTAGATATTGGTGGCTACTCCTCCCGACCCGGAGCAGAAGATGTGCCGGAAGCAGAAGAATGGAGGCGTGTAGGGCCTGCCATAGAAACCATTCGCAAACATTTTCCTGAAGCCCTTCTTTCCATCGATACCTTTCGGGCCCGCATCGCTCACCACGCAGTGCAGGAAGGAGCCGACATGGTCAATGACATCCGGGCCGGAGAAGGTGATGAACGGATGTTTGAAACAATCGCCAGCCTGCGCATACCCTATGTGATCATGCACATGCGCGGAACGCCCCAAACCATGACCACCCAGACAGAGTATACAGATGTGACCCGCGAAGTGATTGATTACTTCTATCCCAAAATCTATCAACTCACTAAAAGCGGAGTGAAAGACATCATCCTCGATCCCGGCTTTGGGTTTGCCAAAACACCCGCGCAAGGGTTTCAACTCCTCCGACAGCTGGATGCTTTGCACGTGTTATCCAAACCGGTGATGGTCGGATTATCACGTAAGTCCATGATCTGGAAAACGCTGCAGACCTCTGCCCCCGAAGCACTGAATGGAACCACCGTTTTGAATACGATCGCTCTGATCAAAGGAGCTTCCATCTTGCGTGTGCACGATGTAGCCGAAGCCCGGGAATGCATCTCACTGGTTCAGGCGCTCGAAGGAAAATGATTACCTTTGACAGGTGATTTTTCTTTTTCACATTGGGTTTCTGGAAGTAAGTTGGGTTGATCTGATTGACATTAGCCTGGTGGCCATTCTTTTGTATCAGGTATACAAACTGATCCGCGGGAGTATAGCCGTTAACATTTTTTTAGGGATTCTTTCCCTCTACCTGATCTACCTGATCGTGCGGGCAGCCCAGATGGAGTTGCTGGCGCGTATCCTCGGTCAGTTTATGGGTGTAGGGGTGCTGGCGATGATCATCTTGTTTCAGCCGGAGATCCGCAAGTTTTTATTGCTCATTGGCCGCAGTGCCGACTTTAACCGCGACACACTGTTCAAACAAGTCGTGAACTGGCGTGTCGCCAACCAGGAAGAATTTGACATTCAGGAAGTGCTGGATGCCATCAAAACCCTGAAGGCCACGCGCACCGGTGCGTTGATTGTATTTACCCGCGACATAGAATTGAAACACTATGCAGAAACAGGTGACAAACTGGATGCGGAGGTAAGCAAGCGGCTGTTAATTTCCATTTTTAATAAAAACAGTCCGTTGCATGATGGGGCGGTGATCATTTACAAAGGACGCATTGAAGCTGCGCGTTGTGTGTTGCCGGTGAGCGAGAACGATCATTTGCCCGAGCATTACGGATTGCGTCATCGCTCCGCCATTGGCATGAGTGAAATTACCGATACGCTGGTGGTGGCCATCAGCGAAGAAACGGGCCGACTGATTCTGGCACGCAATGGCAAATACCTGCGCGCCTTAAAACTGCGCCAGGTAGAACAAAAGATCATGGAGTATCTGGGCAACGCAGAACCAGAGAAGTGGGATGAGATAGCTGAGGAAGAGACCGAAGAAGCGAAGACGTAGAAAAAAGGAGGCGCAGGTCTTGCGCCATACCTCCAAAAAAACCTTACATTTATTTTGAACCCTAACCAGACAAAATTAATTACCTGCGTTAGGCCAATCTTTTTTCTAAAGTACAAACTTCCTCCTTTCGCGCCATCACTTTAAAAAACGTATAACAAAAAGTTCCGCCACCTTCTGTCGTGCGATAAAGGTCCCTGATGCCTTTGTCAAAATCATCTTTAGTAATGAAGTTTTTGGAAATAACTTCTTCCGCAACGCCTTTGATCATCGCGGTGAATGTGTTTCGGGTGAAAAGATCTACCATCGCGGGTTGGGAGTCGTTCACATAGACCATTCGGGGGTTCGTGTGAACATCGGTGAAGCCGGCCGTATTGAGTAAAGGGTAGAGTTCGCGACCAATGTTGGCGTTACCCCCATTGTATTTTTGGAGAGAGACCTGTGCCTCGATTGCTTTTCGAGCGTACTGACTGTCGGGATGGAAATAGGTTGAGCCGTGATCGCCCTCAATCACGGTGATGGTACCCCCGGGTTTTAAGACGCGTTTTAATTCGAGCAGCGCTTTGCCAGGGGCCGAGAGATGTTCCAGCAAAAAGCAAACAAATACATGATCAAAATGATTATCAGCATAGGGTATCTCAAAAACATCGGCCAGTTTAAGTTCAACATTCCGGAGGCCAAATTCATTCACCATCTGCATGGCCTTCGACAATGATTTTTCTGAGAGATCGATGCTTATAAATTTTACATCAGGGTTTTTGGGGCTGATGATACCGGTCTGTGCGCCAACACCACACCCGGCTTCCAGCACAACTGATCCTTGTGGCCAGAATGAATCCCAATGAAGAAGCTCAGAGATAGAGGTAGCCTGATCATTCAGGCGTTTTGTTTCTTCCTCGGAATAGCCATGAATATAATTCTTGAGTTGATCCTTGCTGAGTTGTTGCAGCCTGCTTTCAAGTATTGTCAGTTGTTGGAGGATGTCTTTTCCCGCTTCGAGAAACTCCTTGCCCGCAGGCGTGAAGTGAAGCTGGTTGTTGACCCGGTGAAAGATTTCAACACCGAGATAGCTTTCCAATTCTTTTAGTTGATGGCTGAGCGCAGATTGTGTCAGAAATAATCCCTCGGCAGCTTTGGTAAGGGAACCAACTTTTGAGACTGTGTCTACAAGTTTTAGATGTTTGATTTCAATCATGGAGTAAAAATAGTATAGCCGATCGATGCGATGGCTAAGACCGGAGGATGAAAGTTATTAATTACGGGTATGAAGAAGACTAATGGCTTCTTGCCTTTGGCCTGATGGCGAGTTTTATCCCTGCAGCGCGTTCATATCCAAGGGGGTTAAGTTCTTTGAATTCTTTCGTGAGAGAGTCCAGGAAAAGTCAAACCTTGCTGGAATTATTTGACTAGTTTTAGGCTATGAAGTTCGATTTCTTCCGGAAAAAGCAAGACACCTTTGACTTTGAAGTTACCCGCACTTGCAAAGTGTGTAGTCATACCTTTCATGGCCGCTATTGTCATGTTTGCGGTGAAAAGGTAACCGAACCCTACGAGCGTTCTTTCCTGAATTTTTTAGATAGCCTGCTGAATGCCTTCACGTTTTTGGATGGAAAGTTCATGAAAAGCCTGAAGCTACTCTTAGCGCATCCCGGGCAACTGTCCAGAAACATTGCTGATGGTGTACGGGTTCCTTACATGAAAATGGTTTCGCTCTTTTTTGTAGCAAATTTTTTTTATTTCCTTTTTCCGGTTTTTGATTCATACAATTCATCACTCTTTACGCAGCTGAACTCATTGGGTAGCCACAGCATTCGTGTTAAAGAAATCGTTAAGCAAAAAATCGAAAAAGAAGAAGTTTCCATGGAGGACTTCCAACGCGACTACAACAATCAATCAACTAACCTCTCGAAGCTCCTACTGGTGCTGTTGGTATTTGTGTTTACCTTGTGTTTGTACGTTGTTAATTATTCCAAGCAAAATTTCTTTTTTGATCATCTGCTGTTTTCGCTTGAGTTTTATAGTTTTCAACTGATCGTCAATTCGGTGTTGCTCGCACATCTTTTCAGTGGGTTGGTAAAACTTGGCTCAAGCTGGGGATCGGATTGGAAATTTCTGATGACGGACAATTTTTTTTCGATCATAAATTTGGTTACGCTCCTTTACTTTTTAATCAGAGGACAGAAGTTGTTTTTTGGTCAGAAATGGTATTGGGTTATCCCGAAAACTGTCTTATTGATTTTTTTACTGCAAGTATCCGTAGAACTCTATCGCAGAATGCTATTTTATGTAACCCTATGGTTTTTGTAGCGGAGTCCCCATCGCAGGTAGACTCCATTGGTTAACCAACGTTCGCGATCCAACCAACATCAATCGAAACACACCATCGCAAGGTAAGTGGTGGATTCCTATCCATCGTGCAGTAAAGTCTTACTGATTTACGAATCAACGCTTCAAAACAAGGAATCCCCTGACAGCGGCACGTTGCGAAAAGTCAATTTTATAAAAGTAGGTGCCCGAGGGGAGCTCACTGCCGCCTTTGCTTAACCCGGTAAACACAACGGTTGTATTATCATAGTTTTTTCCTTCCCACACCACATCGCCCCAGCGGTTGTAAATGGTAACCTGGTTTTGCTGCGTGTCGGGTCGGGTGGCAATATTTTCAATAATCCATTTTTCGTTCTTCAAATCTGCATTGGGCGAAATGGCATTATACACGATCAGGTCATCCGGTACACAATCGATTAACGTAGTGGCTACCGTGGCCGAGGTTGCCGAGCAGCTATTCGCATCGGTAATCGTTACAGAAAAGGTATCGGCTGTGGTTACTTCTATTTCCTGTGTGGTTGCGCCTGTAGACCAACTGTATGTAAACCCACTGGGTGCGCGTAGGGTGGCCGATTGTCCCGCACAAATAGCCAGATCACCTGTCACCTCAATTTGCGGTGTGGGCGGGGGTTGATTTATCGTTACCGTTACGGGATCAGATACTTCACTTTCACATCCACTGGCATTGCGTACCCTCACCGTATAAGCAGCTGCAGCAGTAACAGTTATGCTTGGTGTCGTCTCTCCTGTTGACCACTCGTAACTCGTAAAACCAGCGGGTGCCGTCAATACAATACTTCCACTCGTACAAAAAGATGGCGATCCGCTGGTGGATATTGTTGGCTTAGTCACCGTAGAAACGGTAGCCACTACTTCCGTTCGAGGCCCCTCACACCCTCCAGCTGAAACAATGCTCACATAAAAACTGGTGGTGCCTGAAAGGGGTGGTGTCGTGAAAGTAGCCAACGTTGCTCCGCCAATGGGGCTACCTCCGCTTGCTACGGTGTACCAACGATAGCTCTCCCCTATGTTTGCTCCCGAGGCTACTAATGACAGGTTGGTCAGCTGGCAACCACTGGCACCTGTCACGCTGGGAACTGGTGGCGGTACTGCTACCCGGATCTGCGTGGTGGTCGTAAATGAGCAAAGCGAAACCGGATCGACATAGGTATAGTTAATCAGGTGTTGCCCTACCCCGGCCGTGGCTGCGGTAAACACACCATTCAAAACACCCGTACCACTTAAGGTGCCTCCGGTTGGTTGCGACAGAGGTGCGAGATCAACTACCTCGGTCAGACAATACGAATCTGCCAAAAGAAAATTAAACGTTGGCTCAGGTGTAATGGTGAGGGTAGTGGCTGCCGATAACAATTGACAACCGCCCGAGGCTCCTGCAATGCGTACTTGATAATTTCCCGTTTCGGTGGCAAAATGGGAAGAGGAGGTAGCTCCCGAAATCGGTGTTCCATTTCTAAACCATTGTAAATTATAATTGGGCTGCGAAGTGGTAAGCTGTATTGGTGTTCCGCAACTGGTGTTAACACCACCCACCACACTAAAGGTGGGTTGTACCGAAGTTGCAATTTGTAAATCCGCCCCATTGTTTGGACTGATGGAAGCAGGATTGGTAGCCCGCACGCGTAAACGATACCCCAGGCCTTCGGGCAAACTAGTAGGCAGAATAGACGTAACAAAACCCGAGGCATTGGTCGTGCTTTGGGTACCCAACACTAAAGGAGCCGCAAAACTCCCGGTAATATCAGACAGTTCGATAGAAAGTACATTGCCCGCATTTAGTATCCCTGTAAAAACATACGGAACATCTACTTGTTGCGAGGGGCAAAACGTAATGGCATCAAAGCCGCCAATAGCCAGACCTGTGGCCGGTAGCGTGGTGAAAAATCCCCGTAAAGGGATGGAAGTATATACCGGTTGCCCGGATCCGTTGTACTCGAAAATAGCTACGTGATACGTGGTACCAGGCGTTAAGTTGGTAATGTTAACATTGGTGTTGTTTCCTCGTTGAATGTGGCGCTGGTCACCAATCAAAATACCGGCACTGGTAAAGCTGGTGGATGTAAACCCATGCGCATTCAGATCTGTCGGTGAAAACGTAACAGGTTGAAACGGCCGCAATACCACCATGCGTCCTTCTCCGTTGCCAACGGTCCAACTTAGGTTGATGGTTGTGCTGCCAATGGAATTAAACAGTAACGAGAAAGTTGAAATGGTGGGCGTAACTGCTGTTTTTACTAATTGATTTATAAATTCTGTCACTAAGTAGCGTTCATTTCCAGCTGAGCCATCTAACTCAAAAACCGCTATGCCGTATGCTGCGTTAGGTTCTAAACCTGTAATGGTTACGCCCGTACTGGTGGTCAGACCCACCACGAAGTTACCCGTACCAATTTGCGTGCCTACCCCGAATGCGTTAACTGTGTAAGTAGTTAAATCAGTTGGTAGCACATTTACCAACCCCCCCCTTTCGGGCAATGATTAATCTACTGGTTCCATTACCCGCGGTAAAGTTTACGCTAAACCTGTCACCATTAACACTGGAAACCGATAGATTTTTAGGCGCAACCGATGGGCGTGCCGCGGTGGTAAAAGAAGCTGTACCCACTAATGACGTAAGATACACCGATCCATTACCCGAACCATTATATTCAAAAGAAGCGAAGTGATAGGTAGTAGCGGGTTGTAAATTGGAAAGTAGAAAATTATCGCCTGAGGAATTGTAAACCACAAAATTGCCGCCACCTAAATTACTGCCACTACCAAAGGAAGAGCTAGCAAAGTAACCTGTTAAGTTAACCGGTAACACATCTACTGCAGAGCCGGCTTTGGCGATGATAAGCCGATTGGTTCCGTTTCCGTTGGTCCACGAAAGATTCATACTATTGCCTGTTCTATTTGTGCCGAAGAAATTAGAAGTAGCCAAGGTAGGTGCGGTCAGGGTACTCTGGCTACCTCGGGCTACTGTACTGGATAATTGATACAAGGCTGTGCTGCCCGAGCCATTAAATTCTACCACCGCAAAATGGTAAGTAGTATTGGGTTGCAAGCCTGTTACACTGGCACCCGTAGAGCCTATCCCCACTACAAAATTGCCGCCACCCAGATTGGAACCACTGCCAAAGATGCTACTGGCGGTATAGCCTGTATTGTCAACCGGAAAAGCATCTACCGGGCTTCCTTGTTTGGCGATAATCAAGCGCGAAAGGCCATTGCCAACGGTAAAGTTCAGGCTTATGCTATTGCCATTGATGCTTGAGAAATTTAAGTTCGATGCAGACACGGTAGGGCGCTCGCCCACCAACACTTGGCCTACCAGCGGATCGACCGTTCGGTACACCGAGCCGCTACTGCTTCCATTGTATTCTATCACCGCCACATGATAAATGCCGGGTGGCATGTTGGTCAGTGCCACGGAAGAACCAACATTGCCATTATACACAACCCGACCAGCACCAATCGCTGAACCAAAGGGGAAAGATGTGGAAGCAAAGTAGGCGTTTAAGTTTACCGGAAAATCACTCACGGCTTGCCCTTCTCTGACAAGTACAATGCGATTACTTCCATTTCCATTCTGCCAATTGACCGTTACCCCGGTGGCGTTAATAGCTGTAAACGTGATATTGCTTGCTTGAACCGTGGGTTGAGAGAGGGTGGCCTGGCTCGCGACAAGCCTTTGCGCTGGCGCGGATGCATAGATGCGGTTGGTGCCCGTGCCGTTATACTCGATGATGGCAAAGTGATACGTTTGCCCAATGGCCAGATTACTGATGGATGCTGAAGACGTAGCCCCTAAAGAACCATCGTTTCTGATAACAAAATTGCCACCACCTAAGTTAGCACCCGCACCAAAACTTGAATTCTCCGTGTACGAAACATTGTTGGTGGGAAAAACATCTACGGGTGAACCCAACTTCGCAATGATTATCCGGCCAAAACCATTGCCGGTGTTGTAGTTGAACGTGAAGCTATTGCCTTGCAGGTTGGCAAACGTAATATTGCTTGGAAAAGCTGTGGGCAACCCTTGCGTAGTAAAAGAGCCGATAGCCGGGTCAACTTGTTTGTAGATGGGTGTTGAGGATCCATTAAATTCAAATACCGCAAAGTGGTACGTGGTGTTGGGTTCTAAGGAAGATAAAGTAAAGGTGTTCCCGCTTCCCCGATACACCACGCGCGAATTTCCAATGATGGTGGCACTTGGAAAATTTCCGGTGCCGAAGTAGCTCACTAAATTAATCGGCACATCCGTAACAGGGGCGCCCGCTCTGGCCAGCACGATTCGGGAAGTGCCACTGCCCACAGTAAAAGAAACCGTGGCCCGATGTCCATCAATGGCAGAAAAGTTGAGCGCACTTGCGGAAGTTGCGGGTGGCGAAATGGTAGTAGCGGAACCGCGTAAAATTTGTGCGGGTGTAGTGAGGTAAAATGTATTGGTTGCCGACCCATTGTACTCAAATACGGCAATGTGGTACGTAGTGGCCGGAGTTAAACCCGTAAGGGAAGCACCCGATACATTCCCATCGGCAATGGCAAACGTATTATTGCCCAGATTATCTCCTGACCCGAACGTACTACTGACGTTGTAGTCTACACCATCTGCCGGTGTAAAAATGACGGGGGCCCCTTCTCGCGCCACCACCAACCGGTTGGTTCCATCACCCCGCGTAAAGTTTACACTAAAACTAGCGCCTTCTATACCTGAGGTAAAAAACGCTGTGCTTCCTGCTGTGGGTGCACCTACCGTTGTAAAAGAACCTGTGAGCGCATTGGCAACATCATACACCGGTCCGCTGGAGCCATTAAATTCTACCACTTTGTAATGGTAGGTTGTATTAGGCGCCAGGTTGGTAACATTTACGGTAGTCGGAGTCGTGCCTTGAAAAATTACACGACCTGCACCAATAGCAGATCCTGAACCAAAAGAAGAACTGCCAAAGTAGGTTGTGTAGTCAGTGGGATTATCGGGTGTGGAGCCTTCTTGTAAAATCACCAACCTGCGCGTACCGTTACCGGCCGTCCAACTCAGCGTGGCAGAGTTTCCGGTGATCAGACTGGTCGTTAAATTGGTGGAGCCAACGGTTGGGGGCGAAAGCGTAGTGGCGCTCCCCGAAAGGAAGGAAGTGGTGTTGTAGGTAGTGTTGGACAACGTGCCATTAAACTCAAAAATCCTAAAATGGTAGGTTGTGTTTAACACCAGATTGGTTACCGAAACACTGGTAGCAGTACCTTCATAGACGACAAAATTATTACTGCCCACCGGATTGCCCGATCCAAATGCGGCATTTGCGGTGTAGTCTGTGCCATTCGAGGGAAGACCACCGCCATTAAAGGTAGGACTGAGACTTGCTACTACTAATACCTGACTGCCGTTGCCGCGCGTCCAATTAATTTGTAAGCGATTGCCTTCCGGGAAGGTGGAAGCAAAATTAGTGGCAGGCGTAGTTGGCGCACCGCCTGTAGTAAAAGAGCCAGTAAGGGCTGTGGCCAAATTAAAAACCGGACCACTTGTTCCGTTCGCTTCCACTACGCGATAAAAATAGGTAGTGTTGGGTTCTAAGTTGGTAACGGTAACGGTGGCGGTAGCACTAAAGTGAACTACCCGACCGCTGGCACCAATCAGGCTTCCCGAGCCAAAGGTTGTACTTGGAGAGTAATTAACAAGTTGCGTGGGATCGCCTGGAGAAGATCCCGCCTGAAGAATAACCAGCGACCGCGTTCCGTTTCCTCGGGTCCAACTTAGTTGTGCCGAGTTGCCGGGTATGGGCGCGGTAACCGAAAGACTGGTAGCGCCTACCGTTGGAGCTGCTAAGGTGGTACCGTTGCCTTCCAGCAAGTTAACCGTGTTATAGAGGGTGCCCGGTCCCGTTCCGTTAAATTCAAAAATTCTAAAGAAATACGTGGTATTGATGGCCAGATTTCTAACTGTAACAGAAGCTGAGGTGCTGCTGGCTTCGTGCACGGCAAAATTGCCAGCACCACCAACGGTACTGCCAAAAGCGAAATCGCTATTGGGTGTATAATCTGTTCCGTCAGCCGGGAGGCCGCCACCTCCAAAAGTAGGACTGGTGCTTGCTATGACTAATACGCTGGTACCATTTCCACGGGTCCAGTTGACGCGCAAACTGTTGCCTTCAATGTTGGAAATCGAAAAATTGCTGGCCCCGGTGGTGGGTGCCTGTGCGTGTCCATACCATCCGGTTATTGCCAGAAAGAAAGTAAACAGGAATTTTTTATAGTCTGACAGCGCTGAACTTGTTTTATTTTTATAGAAACACATCCCCAACAAAAAATGTTTGACTCTTTATTTTAAACAATCGCGTATTCACATCCTTTTGGCATGAGTATGCCAGGACATCAATTGCCAACATCATAGAAGCGATGATTGCAGACAGGTTGGACCAGATTTTCATTTAATAAATGGATGGTTCTTTAAAATATTAAAATTGCCTGTTTGAAAAATCTCATCCCTCCCTGAAAAAAGGGATTTTGAAAAAGACTGTTGAGTATTGATCGATTGCCGCAAAGCCTGGTGGCCATGTTGCAGCATTTTGAAGTGGTGATCTCAAAACCTGACCTTCGTCCAGGATAGCCCAGATCTGCATGTATAAACGTAACGAACTCCTCTACTGCAGATCAGATTATGCCACTGATATACAATCATTTAGAAAATAACCACAAAAAAAGAAGATCTAAATATGAACACTGTTCAGTAAAATTCCGTTGATTTGCTCACAATATGGGCGTAACCGAACGTAAAGAGCGACACAAAGAAGAGCTAAAGAAGGATATTCTGGCGGCCGCCCAGTCTCTTTTTGTTACTCACGGACTGGAAGCCACCTCCATTCGGAACATTGCCGAAAAAATCGAATACTCTCCGGCCACCATTTACCTCTACTTTAAAGATAAAAACGAGATTATCCATGCGCTCCACCAGGAAGGTTTTAAACTGCTGGTCAGCCATTTTCAGGTATTGGGCACCGTGAGCGATCCCTTTGAACGTCTGAAAGCCATGGGGCGTGCCTACACACGCTTTGCCCTCGAAAATCAGAGTATTTATGAGCTTTTATTTGTTATGAAAGAGCCGATGCTTCACGTGGAAAGCTGTGTGGAGCAAGGCTGGAATGAAGGCGACCGGGCCTTTGACATTCTGCTGCACACCGTAGCCGAATGTCAGCAAAAGGGCTACTTCCAAAATCTGGACGCTGAACGGGTGGCCTTCGTTATCTGGAGTACCATGCATGGTCTGTGTACACTCTGTACCAGTGGTCATTTAGGGCATGTAACCATTGCACGTGAAAGCGGTCATGATCTGGATGCCTTAATGACTCACGCCTACGAGACCTTTATTCTGATGTTGGAACGACTAAAAGGGTAAAAAAAATTTGACTTTAAATTAACACTGTTCATAATGAGAACGATATTCATTTTAATTCTGTTTGCCACGGTCGCTACCCAGGGAAAGACGCAAAATCCTCTGGAGGCTTATCTGGAAGAAGGCCTGAAAAACAACCTCGTGCTTCAGCAAAAAAACATCAGCCTGGAAAAGTCCATGCTCGCCATCAAGGTGGCCAATGGCATGTTTACTCCTTCGGTTTCGTTGTTGGGTAACTTCACCAGCGGGGATGGAGGCCGTAGTATCTCCATACCAGTTGGGGACCTGGTCAATCCTGTTTACACCACCTTGAATCAACTGACTAATTCCAATCAGTTTCCACAAATTGAAAATGTTAATCAAAACTTCTTCCCCCGCAATTTTTATGACGTTCGCGCACGCGCATCGATGCCCCTGCTCAACACGGATTTGATTTACAATCGCAAAATCAAAGAGCAGCAAACCCTGCTTCAGGAGTATGAAGTAACCATCTACAAACGCGAATTAATCAAGAGTATCAAAGTAGCGTACTTCAACTACCTGGCGGCCCGCGAGGGCGTCACCATTTATCAAAGTGCTTTGACCCGCGCGCAGGAGGGTAAACGGGTGAATGAATCTCTTCTGGCAAATGGCAAAGGATTACCCGCCTATCTCCTCCGATCGCAAAGTGAAATTGAAAACATCCGTGCCCAACTGGTGGATGCCGAACGCCAGGTGGATAATGCCCGATTGTATTTCAACTTTCTGCTAAACCGCGAATCAACGGCCGACATCCTACCAATGGCTGTAACAGCAGATGAACTTGCCGCTCGCTTCTTACAGATGGAGGAACCAACGCAGGCTCAAAAGCGTGAAGAATTATATCAGGTAAAAACTGTGCAAGAACTCAATGGAAATCTGGTAGCGATGAATAAACTCTTTTGGTCCCCGCGCATCAGCGGATTTATTGATCTGGGTGCGCAGGCCGAAAACCTATCGTACAACCGAAATGCTAACTATTACCTTTTCGGATTTCAGTTGGAGATGCCTTTGTTTGCAGGATTTACTAACCGTCATAAGATTGCACAAGCGAGGCTGGATGTCAAAACCAGTGAACTGAGTTATGACCAATTGAATCAGCAGCTAACGATGAGTGCGCAGATTTCCAACAATGCGCTGATCAGTGCCCATCAGAATTATTTGTCAGCCCAAAAACAATGGGAGGCAGCCCAAAGCTATCAGCGCCTGATTGAAAAAGGATACAAAGAAGGTGTCAATACATTCATAGAAGCCGTAGATGCCCGCAATCAACTCACCAGCGCACAGTTGCTGGTAACAGTCAATCAATACCGGGTGCTTATCGCACAAGCAAACCTGGAGCGTGAAACCGCTTCTCTGGAACTGAAATAAAATATCATTCAAATAATCGCATTAATTCTATTCTCTATGAAATCATCTCATTCCCTTATGATTGTTCTGTTAGCCCTTCTGGCAACCGCCTGCAGCACACGTGAAGAAAAAAAGGAAGATCCCCTCCGTGGCACGGAAATCATTCCAGTAAAAGTCATGAGTCTACAGAAAGAAAATCTGAAAGCCGTTATTCATACATCGGGGCTTTTCACAACCGATGATGAAACCATGCTTGCTTTCAAAACCGGAGGCGTCATTGGAAAAATCTATGTCAAAGAGGGCGATCCGATCCGCAAAGGTCAGTTGCTGGCCTCTTTACACCTAACCGAGATTGAAGCACAAGTGGCCCAGGCGCGATTGGGCTATGAAAAGGCCAGGCGGGATTTTCAACGGGTCGAAAATCTATACCGCGATAGCGTGGCTACCCTTGAGCAATTTCAGAATGCCAAAACAGGAATGGAGGTAGCCGCCCAGCAACTGGAGGCGGTCAACTTTAACCGATCATACTCTGAGATTCGCGCCCTGGGAAACGGATTTGTGTTGCGTAAGCTGGCAAACGAGGGACAAGTCATCTCTTCCGGTACGCAGGTTTTTCAAACCAATGGAGCAGGGCAGGGAAAATGGATGCTGCGGGCAGGCGTTAGCGACCGGGAATGGGCGCAGATTGGTTTGGGTGATAAAGCAACCATCACTACTGATGCCCTGCCCAATCAGGTATTGGATGCGACCGTCACACGCAAGTCCGAAGGCGCGGATGGCATGAATGGAAGTTTTGCGATTGAACTTACGATCAAGACATCCAAAGGGCTGGCCAGCGGCTTGTATGGAAATGTGATCATCCTGGCTTCGGCACAACAACCGGTTTGGAAAATTCCTTATGCTGCCTTGCTGGATGGTGATGCCCAATCGGGTTATGTGTTTGTAACAGCCGATGGAAAAACTGCGCAAAAAGTTCCTGTGGTGGTAGGAGCCATCGAAAAAGATGAAGTTATCATCGTGGGGGGATTGGAAAATGCTCATAAAATCATTGTGAGCGGCAGCGCCTATCTGCGGGATCAGTCAGCCATTTCGGTGATTCAATAACGGTCGATACATTTTTTTGATATGAAAATTTCAGACTACGCAGTAAAAAATTATCAGTTCACGCTCGTGATCTTTATCATGATCATTGTGCTGGGAGTGACGACTATCCTGAATATGCCTCGTTCAGAAGATCCTGAATTGAACGCTCCACAGTTTCCCATTGTGGTGGTTTATCCTGGCACCAGCCCCAAGGATATGGAAGAGCTGGTGGTGGAGCCTTTGGAGCGGGAGATTTCTGAGTTGGATGATTTGAAACGGATTAAAACCAGCATCAGCGATGGTGTGGCCGTCATCTTTGTCGAGTACAAATATGAAAGCGATGTAGACGAGAAACATGCCGAGTTGATTCGGGAGGTGAATGCCTTGCGGGGCGAATTGCCTGCCAACATTGCGAGCATCGAAGTGCGCAAAGTGACTCCCTCCGATGTCAACGTCATTCAAATTGCCCTGGTTTCTGAAAATGCCTCGCGACACAGCCTGAAAAAATATGCCGAGGACTTACAAGACAAATTAGAGCAAATCAAACAATTAAAAAAGGTGGAGATCCATGGGTTGCCCGACCAGATTGCCCGGATTGATTTACGTCTGGATAAAATCGCACAACTGCGCATACCGCTCGATGCTATCATCGGCAGTTTACAAAGCGAAGTAGCCAACATCCCCGGAGGAAATGTGGATGCCGGTACCAAATCATTTAATGTTAAAACCAGTGGAAACTATTCCAGTGTGGAAGAAATCCGAAACACGATTGTCTATTCTTCCAATAACAAAAATGTGACGTTGGGCGATGTGGCCGATGTCTACCTTACGTATTCTGAGGAAACACACATCACCCGGCTCAATGGCTATCGCAGTGTGTTTGTTACTGCCGCCCAAAAGTCAGGCGAGAATATCACCAAGACGCAGAAAATTTATCAACCGGTGATCGAACAATTCAAAGCTCAATTGCCTTCCAACATTGATCTGGTTCATCACTTTGATCAGGCATCGAATGTCAACAAACGTCTGAGCGGATTGGGGATGGACTTTCTGATTGCCATTCTGCTGGTGGCCATCACCTTGCTGCCTTTAGGAGAACGGGCAGCCCTCATTGTGATGATCTCCATTCCTTTATCGTTGGCCATTGGCATTGTATTGATGAATATGTTAGGGTACAACCTGAATCAGCTAAGTATTGTAGGTCTGGTGGTAGCGCTGGGTTTGCTGGTAGATGACAGCATTGTCGTGGTCGAAAACATAGAGCGATGGATGCGCGATGGACACTCCCGACTGGAAGCTACGTTAAAAGCCACCCAACAGATAGGTTTGGCTGTGGTGGGTTGCACCGCCACGTTAGTCATTGCCTTTCTCCCACTGGTTTTTTTGCCGGAGGGCGCGGGTGAGTTTATCCGCAGTCTGCCCATGGGGGTGATCACCTGTGTGCTGGCTTCCATGGTTGTATCCCTAACCATCATTCCGTTTTTGTCCAGCCGTTTGTTAAAAGAAAAACATGGACATCCGGATGGTAACATTTTTATGCGGGGATTGAAAAAGATCATTCACGGAAGCTACTCGCTGTTACTGGATAAAGCTCTTGCCAGACCCTGGTGGACCGTAGGAATCGCGGCTGTGATCTTCATTGGTTCCTTACAGTTATTCCCGGTCATTGGCTTTAGTCTATTCCCCGCCAGTGAAAAACCTCAGTTTCTGATTGAGATTACTACTCCTCTGCAATCAAACCTTAACTACACCGATAGTATTACCCGTCAGATAGAACGCGAACTCAGCGGCCAGAAAAAAGTGGAATACTTTGCTTCGAATGTGGGCAAGGGGAATCCCCGCATCTATTACAACATCATCCCTGAAAACGAACGAACCGATTTCACGCAGATTTTTGTACAACTCGAGGACCACACATCTGCCGAAGAAAAATTATTACTCATTGAAGAATTACGGAACAAATGGACACCTTATCCTGGGGCCAAAGTAGAGGTAAAAAACTTTGAACAGGGCCCTCCCATCAATGCTCCTGTAGAAGTGCGTTTGTTTGGTGACAATCTTGATACGCTCCGGTCATTGGCTGGTCGGGTCGAAACTTTGTTGCAGCAAACCAAAGGAACCATTTACATCAGTAATCCGGTGGTGCATTTAAAATCTGACATCAAAGTGGACATTCAAAAAGAAAAAGCACAGATGCTGGGTATTCCTACCGTTACCATTGACCGCACGGTTCGGTTGGCGGTAGCCGGATTAAATGTAGGGAAGTTTTCCGATGTCAATGGCGATGATGTAAATATTCTTCTCACCAAAGCCAATCAGGGAACCCCATCGTTGGAATCTCTTCAGAATTTGTATGTCAACAATCAACAAGGACGAGCCATTCCGTTGTCGCAGGTAGCCCAATTAGAACTAGAATCTTCTCCACTAAACATTAATCACTTTGATAAAATCCGGATGGTGGCAGTGACCGCATATGTTGAAAAGGGAGCGCTGGTCAGCAACGTGGTGACCGATGTTATCAAACAAATGGATGCCCTGGATTTACCGGAAGGTTATTCCTATGGAATGGGTGGCGAAGTGGAAAGCCGGCAAGAGTCGTTTGGTGGATTTGAAAGCGTCATTATCGTTACCGTCTTTTTGTTCATTGCCGTTTTGATCCTTGAGTTCCGTACTTTTAAAAGCACATTAATCGTGCTATCCGTCATTCCTTTGGGCGTGGTCGGGGCAGTACTGGCCTTATTAATTACTGGAAATTCGCTCTCATTTGTCGCTATTATCGGACTAATTGCCTTGGCCGGTATTGAAGTAAAGAACACCATTCTGCTGGTTGATTTCACCAACCAGTTGAGGGAGCAGGGCCACTCATTGGAAGAGGCCATCCGCGAAGCAGGTGAGGTGCGATTCCTTCCGATCATCCTCACATCCATGACAGCCATCGGTGGTTTGTTGCCGATTGCGTGGTCTTCCAATCCGCTCATATCTCCGTTGGCGATTGTGCTCATTGGCGGATTGATCAGTTCAACATTACTCTCCAGAGTGGTGACGCCTGTGGTGTACAAGCTGATTCCTCCCCGAGTAGATACCAGGAAAAACTAAGGAAGGTGAGCGTTCAAATAAAAATCGGGTGATCAACGTCTATCCTGACAGATGAAACGATTAAGGAAAGTCATGATATATGTATTGATGATTGTTGTACTGGGTGTTATTGGCATCTATTTGTATTTACAATCCCCGGTTTTTGGAGCTAATCCGAGCGGTGAACGTTTAAAACGGATTGAACAAAGTCCGCGCTATGTTCAGGGATCATTTCAAAATGCCGAACCCACGGAAGTCATGCTTCCAGATGCCTCGTATGTTGGAATGATTCGGGACATGATCCATAAATCAAAAAATACCGAACCTCCCGCCCCGTTGCCTTCTCAGGTCACGGATTTAAAAAAACTGACAGCTGATACCCCGGCTATCGTATGGTTTGGACATTCTTCCTATCTGATTAAATCCCGCAACATCTCTATTCTAGTTGATCCCGTATTTAGCGGACACGCTTCACCGGTTTCATTCTTTGGAAAGGCTTTCGCTGGAGCAGATGTTTACGGGGTGGCCGATATGCCTGCCATTGATGTACTGGTTTTAACACATGATCATTATGACCACCTCGACTACCCTACCATTCAAAAAATTCATCCACAAGTAAAAATCATCATCACCTCCCTCGGGGTAGGCGCACATCTGGAACGGTGGGGCGTTCCTGCCGAAAAGATTTATGAATTGGATTGGTGGGAAGAAAAATCCATCAGCGATAGTGTTCAGTTGACAGCCACTCCGGCCCGTCATTTTTCTGGTCGTGGATTGAGCCGGGGGAAAACCGCCTGGTCATCTTTTGTCCTGTCTTTGCACGGATATAAGCTCTTTCTGGGAGGAGACTCTGGTTATGACGGTCAGTTTAAAGTGATTGGAGAAAAATGGGGACCGTTTGATCTGGCCTTACTGGAAGCCGGTCAGTATGGAGTCAACTGGCCATATATTCACATGCTCCCTGAACAAACGGTAAACGCTTCGCGCGATTTGCGAGCGCGGGTTTTAATGCCCATCCATTGGGGAAAGTTTGCGTTGGCTTTTCACGCCTGGGATGAACCCATTCAACGAGTTATGGAAAAAGCCCTGGCAGATTCTGTCGAAGTGACCACCCCTCGTATTGGTGAAGTAGTTTGGATTAACAAGCACTACCCGAAGGATCGATGGTGGGAAGGATGGGAATAAAGTTAATCCTTTCTATCCCCTTCATAAAACTCTGCCAATGATTGAAAATAGGTGTATATCCAACCCTCCACAATATCGTCATAGTCCGCATCCGGTATGTTGGTATGTCGTAATTCAACAGATGTGGATCCTTGCTGATCGTGCAGCTTGATCGTCACCACCGAAGGCTCTGGTTGTTCTCCAAAATACCATTGCTGAACAATTTTTTTGTCAGGTTCAAATTCCAGGTTTTTCCCTACGATACTCCCTTCCCACAACGAAAATTCAGAACCTGGTTCGGTAGACATGATTGCTTCTTCTCCTGTCCACAAGTGAAGCGTAGCCGGATGAGTTAAGGCGCGATAGATATCCGCTGGCGAGGCCGGAATGGAAAAGTATTTTTTGAAATCTTTCATCTTTACATCTTTCATCTTTACAACTGATGATACGCAAATTAACTAAAGTATGTCAGGTTAATGCTCTCGAAACCGAATGGGTGCCGAATCAACTTCTTCCGCCCTTTGGCGGGAGAAGTCTGACATTTATGCTATGAATGTTGGGTAACATCATTCTATAAACTCTCTGTAAAAAATTCGCGTTTAACGCGCTCACTGGTATTGGTTAATATTTCATAGGGAATGGTGCCGATGGATGCCGCTAC
This sequence comes from uncultured Ohtaekwangia sp., assembly GCA_964439205.1. GTDB lineage: Bacteria > Bacteroidota > Bacteroidia > Cytophagales > Cyclobacteriaceae > ELB16-189. Next base: position 85,298 of record CAYTNM010000007.1, on the reverse strand, counting down.
CTCCTGGATCGGACGCTGCGGGCCAAACACGATTACCTCATCTCCTTCGCGCACCGACAGGCCGGTGACATCGATCATGGTCATATCCATACATACATTGCCGATGACCGGAACCAGCGCTCCATTCACACTGACTTTGCCCACTCCATTGCTAAACGCCCGGCTAAATCCATCGGCATAGCCAATAGCAATAGTGGCAATGGTCATGTCACTTGTCGCTTTTCCCTTGCGTCCGTAACCAATCGTAGACCCTGCGGCTATCTTTTTGAGTTGTGAGATGGTTGTTTTCAACGTAGCCACCGGTGTCAGACCAGGCACGGCTTCGGCTGTTGGATTCACTCCGTACAGACCGATCCCTAAACGTACCATATCAAACTGCTGATCGGCCAATCGTATAATGCCTGCACTATTTAGCAAATGACGCAGTGGATGTATGCCCAGCCTCTGGGAGATTTTTTCGCAACCTTGAATAAATAATTGAGCTTGCTCACGGGAATAAGCATCATGCTGCGGATCATCGGCTCCCGCCAGGTGTGAAAACACGGATGCTACCCGCAGGTTGGGGTGCTTCTGAAGGAGCAGGATCACTGTTTCCAATTCTTCCAAGGGGAACCCCAGCCGGTTCATTCCGGTTTCTAATTTCAGATGGATAGCACACGGTTTTCCCTGAACCGCCTGAATCAAAGATTCGAGAAATCCTAGACTGTATACTTCAGGCTCCAGTTGATATTGAAGTAATAATGGAATACTGGTCTCAGACGAGTTCATGACCATGATGGGCAACCGGATGTGCTTTTTGCGAAGTTCAACTCCTTCGTCCGGATACGCCACTCCCAGGTAGTCGACATGATGGTATTGAAGAATGCTGGCAACCTCTTCGCTTCCGCTTCCATAGGCGAATGCTTTCACCATCACCATCAACTTCACCCCTGGCCGGAGACGCGACCGGAAAAAATTGAGGTTGCTGACCATCGCCCCCAGATCAATCTCCATGACGGTTCCATGAATCTTTCGTTGTAGTTTCTGAACAATCCGTTCAAATCGAAACACACGTGCCCCCTTCATCAGGATGGCCTCTTCCTGGAAGATGTCCACGTCTACGGATGTTAAAAAAGCTTCAGTATCCTCGTATATGCTCACCGGATATGGCAGCGAAGCCATCACGGATGCATGAGCGGAAAAAATGGGCCCGATACCAATTAAACGATGAAGAGGATATTTTTCCAAATACACCTTGATATGCTGCACCATCGCTGTCGGGGACAGACCGAGTTGAAGGATATCTGAAAGAATCAACGTCTTCTTTTTTCGAGGCACACCCGTCAAAAAATCAAGACTGATCCGGAGTCCTTCCAAATCATTATTATAGGTATCATCTATCAGTTGGCAGCGATTGATGCCTTGTTTCAGGTGCAACCGCATCGGCACAGACTTCAATCCTTCCAACCGCTCCTGAATAACAGCCGGAGCTATCTCCAACATGAGCATGGTCACGATGCAGTGCAGCAAGTTCTCACGGGAAGCCGTATCGGTCAGCGGTAATTGAAAAAGGTGATGAGTTGACCCGTGCGTTAACGTGGGTTGATGGCGGGTTCCTCCCAATTTCCAATAAGGATCTCCGGAAGTTCCCCAACTGATTTTCTTTTTCTGGGGATATGTTTGGCGCAGTTCCGTATCAATGGCTTCCTGATCGCTGTTAAACACAATCATTTCACAGGTTTGAAACAATTTCAATTTCTCCCGGATCTTTTGGGTACGACTTTCAAACCCTTCGTCATGTGCGGTGCCGATGGTCGTAAAAATTCCCAAAGTCGGTTGGATGATATCCGCCAGCCGCTCCATCTCTCCCGGAACCGAAATTCCAGCTTCGAAAATGCCTAGCTGATGATATGCTTGCATCGGCCAAACGGAGAGTGGCACACCCATTTGTGAATTGTAACTTCCTGGATTTTTAATGATGTGATAGTCGGGGACCAACAACTGGTAGAGCCATTCTTTGACAATGGTCTTTCCATTGCTTCCGGTGATGCCGATGACAGGAATCGAAAATTGTTTTCGTTGATGCGCGGCCAGTTGTTGAAGCGTCACCAGCGAAGAGTCGGCCACAAAGAAGTTTGCCTCTGTAAACGGGATGTGGTCAATGCCTTTTTCAACCACAAATTGCCGAATGCCCATCCGGTAAGCCTCGGCAACATACGCATGTCCGTGCTGACGTGGTCCGGGTAAGGCCACAAACAATGACTGAGGTGAAACAACTGCCTTGCGCGTATCCGTCAACAGAAAGTGTATGGGCTCATCTTTTACTACTTGAACCAAACGACCCTGACTGATGGATGAAAGCTGTGAAAAGTGCATGAGTATTTCTAATGGAGCCGGCTTCCGTTGGGTACCGGTTTATCGGGTACGCAAAGTACGACATCGCCTTTGTCATCGGTAAACCCTGTCACCAATACTTCAGAAATAAAATTACCGATCTGTTTCGGGGAAAAGTTTGTGACACACACGACCTGCTTCCCCAGAAGGTTTTCCGGGGTATAGTGTTTGACAATCTGAGCGCTTGATTTCTTGATACCATCACTGCCCAGATCTATCCACACCTTAATCGCAGGTTTGCGGGCACCCTCAAAAATTTCGGCCCGCACAATGGTGCCCGTTTTTATTTCAACTTGCTCAAAATCATGCCATTGAATCATTTGTGTACATCGTTTGTTTATTAAGCGAAATTTACTTGCTTTGTACTCCTTCAATCTCCTCTATGAAGTATCGTCAGGCGATTTATGCATTTTTTACGGTTTCCTTGCTTTTGGTAATGGGAAACACCGCATGGGCGCAGGAAGAAAGTCAGGGGCCTGTTCCGCCTACCCAAACGGAAGAGAGAGAATCCAGTGATTCCATGACTTCCGGTGAAGGTTCACAACTTCCCGAGGTGGATTCAAAGGTGATCCGCCCGGTCATGACACCCTCTAAGGAAAAAGAAACCGAAAAGCCTTCCGCCAAAGGAAAAGGAAATGATGCCTCTGCCGCCAAAAAGAATGAAGACGATGCCCTTTCCTTTAATTTTCTGTATTACATCATTCAAAAGTTTAAGATCAGTGATCTGATCGAAAATTAGCCCTTCATTTTCTTTTTGACTTTCCGAATAAATACACCAAATCCAAGGTTGGTTCAATGGCTCCAATGAATGTTATGGGCATTTAACTACCCAATTTGTTCTACACTGCTGCGGATTAGTTTTTTGGAACTATCTTGCAACCCCGTTGCAAAAACTTGAAACTCTTAACCCTCATCGCCTTCCTTGGCATTAGTCAAATCTGTGTAGCACAAGAGTGTATTCTTCGGCTCACAGGCCATGTTCGTAATGAAAATCAAGAACCGTTGACAGGTTCTACCATTTATTTGAACGAAGTTAAACGGGGAGAGATCGCTTCATTTGATGGCTCGTTTACATTCAACGGATTATGTGCTGGCTCGTACACGCTGGTTGTTCGTTTTGTGGGTTATACTCCACAAGAGATAAAAATTGAGCTTCCTAAAGAAAACCCGATATCCATCATTCTGAGTGTCGACACCCGGCAATTAAAGGATGTGACAGTTCATCAAAATCGCCTCGAAAGCCCGGTGAGTACATCTGCCCTATTGACGACTAAAGAATTGGATGCTGTTCAGGGAAAGTCGTTAGGTGAGGCTCTCCAGTCTGTATCCGGAGTAAATTCTATTCAAAGTGGTCCTGCCATCTTCAAACCGGTAATTCACGGAGTACACAGTCAACGTATCCTGATTTTAAACAACGGCATCCGACAGGAAGGTCAGCAATGGGGCGCTGAACATGCTCCGGAAATTGACCCGTTTACCGCCAGCACCATTACGGTGGTAAAAGATGCCGGAGCTATCAAGTACGGAACGAATGCCTTAGGTGGTGTTATCATTGTTACCCCAGCGGAACTGCCAACATCTCAGCAATTAGGGGGCCAGGTGAATGTGATTGCCAGTTCAAACAATCGAAGTCTTACTTATTCGGGCATGCTGGAAGGGGGATTCAACAAAGAGGGTTGGGGTTGGCGTATTCAGGGCACCGGTAAATATGCCGGTGATTCACGAGCCGCTGATTACGTACTATCCAACACAGGCTTTCGCGAACGTAATTTTTTAGCTGCATTAGGATATCATGAGGAGCAAAAAGGTTGGGAAGTTTATTTTAGTCACTTCCAGACCACCATTGGAATCCTTCGGGGATCATCCGTTTCCAGCGCGAATGATCTGTTAAATGCCATCGAACGCGAACCCCCTCAATTTACCGAGCCATTTACGTACACTATTTTACAACCCCGGCAGGAAGTAGCCCACAGCCTCTTAAAACTAAATGGTCATGTGACTAAAGGTCAGCATACATTTCAGGCACAATACGGGCTTCAGATAAACCAACGGGAAGAATTTGATATTCGAAGAGGAGGATTGCGGGATGTTCCCGCGTTGGCTTTCGATCTTTTTACTCATACCCTGGACGTGGAATGGGAAACTTCCCGTGCTTCCCGCATAACCTGCCGGGGAGTAAATGCTATGATTCAAGACAATAACAAAATAGATAATACTCAAACGTTACCCTTCATCCCCAACTTCCGTCATTATTCCGGAGGATGGTACTGGATTGAACAGTGGACAGGAAATAAAATCGACTGGGAGGCAGGCCTTCGATATGACTTCCGTTTTTACAACGTTGCTGGCTTTGACTTTCTGAATCGTCTCTATCGTTCGTCTCTGGCCTTCAATAACTTTAGTGCCACCGTGGGGGGTACTTATAAATTTCATTCACAATCGAAAGTAACCAGCACCCTGGCCAGTGCCTGGCGTCCACCCAATGTGGCGGAGTTGTACAGTTTAGGTACGCATCAAAGTGTGGCCGCCATTGAGTATGGATTACTGCTGGATGAAGTGACCACCGAAGTGAAGTCGTATGAGGCATCCGGGGTCAAACCGGAGCAAGCCCTGAAATGGGTGAACACTTGGGAATGGGGTACACCTTCTTTTAACCTGGAGATTTCCGGTTATGTAAACTACATTTTTAATTATATCTACTTGCGCCCGCGGGGGGTTACCAACACCATCCGGGGGTTCTATCCTTACTTTCGGTATGCACAAACCGATGCTTCCTTTGTAGGCGCGGATGTGACATTCCAACAAAAATGGAGTCCGTCTCTTTCAACCCGGGGAAAAATTTCCTGGCTGCGAGCGACTGATGAATCCTTGAATGACCGGTTAATCTTTATCCCGTCCAATAAAATGGATGTGTCCTTTCGATATGATCATCCGCAACTTGGACAGCTTTCTCAACTGTTTTGGGAAGTCAAAGGAAAGTATGTGATGCGTCAGACACGGGCTCCCCATACCGTTTCTGTACGTACCATTCTGGAAAACAAAGAAAATGGGATTGACATTCTGGCGAGCAATCCCGCGAATTTTGACTTTGTTGATGCTCCTCCGGATTATTTCCTGCTTCAGGTTTCTACCGGGTGTCGCATACCCATCGGCTCTACTCACCTCGATGCGCGTCTGACGGCCGAAAATCTTTTAAATGCCTCTTATCGCGAGTATACCAACCGGATGCGTTACTATGCGGATGATATTGGCCGCAATGTCAGCCTCAGTCTGAAATACCTGTTTTGATTTTTGTTGAAACATTGTTGCATTCACTCCATTTGACTATGTTTGCAACATTGTTGCATTAAATCTGAATGAATATGAAATTTGTAAACCGTTTGCTTCTCTTTTCTTGTGTGGGCGCACTTTGTCTATTGATGTCTTGTGATGATGATCCGGAGGCAGAGAATATCCCTGAATTGATTACACAGGCTACTTTGACATTTACCCCCACCGGGGGAAGTACTGGCCCTGCCGTGGTGGTAACAGCTGTTGACCCTGATTTACAGGGCTCACAAGATCTTCAGGTAAGCGGCCCGATCAATCTTAAGTTAGGAACCACTTATCAATTATCCATTGAACTGATCAACGAACTGTATGAAGAAGACGAGGAAGGATATGATGTTTCCGAAGAAGTGGGAGGAGAAGAAGGTGATGAACATCAACTTTTTTTCCGCTTTAGTACGGAAGTATTTAGCAACCCTGGCGGCACAGGTAATATCAAAGATGAAAATAACCCCTCGACTACCGGGCTTGGAAGTATAAACTATGATGATGAAGATGAAAATGGCAGACCGGTGGGACTTTTAACTACCTGGACAACCATCAACGACATTTCAGCTTCCGGTAAAACCTTTCAGGTACTTTTAAAACATCAGCCTAATCCTGGTGGTAAAAGTGCTAGTTCTACTTCACTTACGGGTGAAGACGACATGGATTTGACGTTTACCATTAATGTAGTTCAATAGTTTCTGTCAACTTAATATTTTACCATCCCCGGCAGGAGCTCTGCCGGGGATTTTTATTTCAGGTCTGCCCTCCAAATTGCCTATATTGCTACATTTATCAGTCATGGAAAAAATTACGGATTCCATTTTTAAGCTGCTGAGGCTGGATAATCTGGTTACCAACCTGTCGGGTTACCTGGAGGCCCGCATGGAATTGTTGAAAATAGAGATTCGCGAAGACGTAGCCAATCTGCTGGCCAAAGGATTAATTTTCGGAGCGATCGGTATGTGTGGTTTTTTGTTTCTGATCTTTTTTAGTGTGGGATTGGCACACTTTTTAAATCAGTATTTAAGCGTTTCGTTTGCCGGATATTGGGTGGTGGCAGGCTTGTATGCAGTCGTTCTGATTTTGTTCATTCTTTTCCGGAACGCGATCGCTCACTCCATCGATGGGTATTTGAAAAAGATCATCAAACACAAGTCAAAGCAATAAGACTATGGAATTGCTGGAAATACAAGACCCTGAAAAACGGAAATTCATGGAGGCCTCTGAGCGTCATAAACGCGCGCTGGAAAAAGAAGTCAAACATATTTCGGACAAGACAGAACAGATGGCCAAAAATGCATTAATCATTGGAGGAGCCTTAGCCCTTACCTATTTGTTGGTAAGTCAGTTGGGTGATTCTGAAAAACCCCGAAAGAAAAATAAAAAAAATGCAGAGGAGACGGATGCTGCCGATACGGCCACGCATCCATCGGAAGCATCCCTGTTATCAAAGATTGGAAGCCGGGTCGTAGACCAGGCCACGTTGATTTTACTTGATTTAGCTAAAGAAAAATTATCCGAATTTTTACAGTCGCGCAAAAATGAACATTCTTGATTCCATTTATACCCGTCACCGGCAAAAGAAAAAATCAATCGCCATTCTGATTGATCCCGATAAAGCCGAAGACACGCATAAATTACAAGCGTTGGTGCGATTAGCCACCGAAAATTGCGTAGACTATTTTTTTGTGGGTGGCAGCCTGGTCACCACCACTAATTTGTCTGAAGTCATTCGGATCATCAAAGAGAACAGCACATTGCCGGTCATCCTGTTTCCGGGAAGTTCGCTTCAGATTGATCCGCAGGCAGACGGGATCCTTTTTCTATCGTTAATCTCCGGTCGCAATCCGGATTTACTAATTGGTCAACACGTGATTGCTGCGCCCATCCTTCGCAACAACAGAATTGAAGTGATGCCAACCGGCTATATGCTGGTCAATTCGGGACGTACCACCTCCGTTGCGTACATCAGTAATACGACACCCATACCGGAAGATAAATATTCGCTCGCGGCATGCACCGCTATGGCTGGCGAAATGCTCGGTCTCAAAATGATTTACATGGATGCCGGCAGTGGAGCCGAACGGGAAATCAGTGCCCGAATGATTGCCACCGTCCGAAAATCCGTTAACGTGCCCCTGATTGTAGGGGGCGGAATCAATACTGCGCTCAAAGCTGAACATGCTTTGGAAGCCGGAGCCGACATGATTGTCATCGGAAATGCCATTGAAAAGGACCCTAACCTCCTAATTGAAATCAGTGAGCGGGTATACGACTGGAATCTAACCTCTGATCCCAATAACCCCAACAAAAAGTAACCTATGGCTCCTTTGGTACCCACCCCGCGGGTGATGAAAAAGCTGACCCATCCGGAAGGTCCGGCTCTCTCCCGGATTTTAGCCGGAGTGTGGCGATGGCACACCGTATCACCAGAAGCTATGGAGCGGCTGATTTACCTGGCCATTGATCAGGGGATCACCTCCTTTGATCATGCTGATATCTATGGAAATTACTCCAACGAAGAATTATTCGGTCGTGTGTTAAAACGAAATCCGTCCTTGCTCAGGCAAATTCAGTTGGTGAGCAAGTGCGGAATTTGCCTGCAATCGGACAAAAGGCCTGAACACCGGGTCAAACATTATAATACAAGCCAAAAACACATCCTCGCGTCAGTTGAAAATTCCTTGCGTGAACTGGGGGCTGATCACCTGGACGTATTGTTGTTACACCGGCCCGATCCGCTAATGAATGTGGCAGAAGTATGCGAGGCATTTATGCAATTGAAACAGCAAGGGAAAGTCAGTTTTTTTGGTGTCTCTAATTTTACTCCGGCACAGTTTGATTTGTTGCAATCTGCGTTACCCTTTCCGTTGGTTACCAATCAGATTGAAATTTCGCTTGCTCATCCTGTGCCATTCACAGATGGAACGATGGATCATCTTTATCGAAATAAGGTTAGTGCCATGGCCTGGTCCCCTTTGGGGGGGGTGGACACATGAACTTAGATGAACGTTTGTTTTTTAGTCTGGCGGCCAGATATAATGCTACCTACAGCCAACTGGCGCTAGCCTGGCTGCTGCACCACCCTTCTCAGATTTTTCCCATCATCGGCACCACGCAGCCTGACCGGATCACCGAAGCAGCCAAAGCCGTGGACATCAGTCTGGAAAAACAAGATTGGTTTGAAATGTTAAAATGGTCGACCGGAAAAGAGGTGGCTTGATTTCCTTATAAGAATCACACAAGCGTGAATAACTGTCTTTGTGAGTTCTGACTGACGCTGTTTATTAGATATCCCCATTAGCTTTGCGTATTAAATTCCTGTTTTTTACAAATACCACCAGTGATGTAGTGCAGCCTCCAAAAATCATCAGGAGAGCCCAGACCATCACACTGGTAAAAGATTGAGGTAAAAACTGCACTGCCAGCGTTACGATCACAAAAAAAATACCGCCCCACTCCCAGCCTCGGTGATTCATCCATACATCCGGAGGTTGATGAGTCAAATCCAGTTGAATCGTGTGTTCGCGTTGAAAAAAATGTTTCCATTTGGGATAGTCCCAGAGTACCAAAAACACGGTGCCCAGAAACATCAAAGTAGTAATAGTGGGTGTCCCCGAACCAAAATCCACCGAAAGGGTAATCAACCAGACATTGGTGATGATGGGTAAAAATATAAAAGCTCCTACCGTTGAAAAACGTTGGGTCATTAACAAAATTCCCGCCACCAACTGAGACCAGCCTAAAAAATTCCAGTACATGCCGGTCTGATACATGGCTTCAAAAAAGTAGCCCACTGGTTCCGATGGCGGAATACTCGTAAATCGCTGACCCTTTATTTTAACTACGGAGGCAAAAACAAAAGCGACTCCAATGAGATAGCGCAGATAAATAACACAAAGTTTAAAGAAAATCTTGCTTCGTAACCACTGGATAATGACCATCATGGCTTTTAGACGGCCAATATGACCGGTTTGTTACTCTCGGAAATAAAAATCCCTTCTATTTTTTAGTTGCAAGGCAACAAATGGTACCTCATTTTTGTAGTATATTGATTGATCGCCTTTCATGTCAAAAGCCACCGCAAAAAAACTCCCCGTTGATCTTACCGGACACGAATTTATTGAAGTGGTTGGCGCCCGGGAACATAACCTGAAAAACATTTCCGTCTCCTTTCCACGAAACAAATTAGTGGTCATTACTGGTATCAGCGGAAGCGGAAAATCTTCGCTGGCATTTGATACTATTTATGCCGAAGGCCAAAGAAGGTATATGGAAAGTTTTTCTGCTTATGCCCGTAGTTTTATCGGAAATCTCGAACGTCCCGATGTTGATAAGATTAACGGCCTGAGCCCGGTGATCTCCATTGAACAAAAAACCACCTCCCGAAATCCACGATCAACCGTTGGCACGGTAACAGAAATTTATGACTTCATGCGGCTGCTATATGCCCGTGCCGGAGAAGCTTTTTCATACCTGAGTGGCGAAAAAATGGTGCGCCAATCTGAAGATCAGATTTTAGATACCATTATCAAAAATTTGGCTGGTAAAAAATTGACTCTGTTGGCACCTGTGGTGAAGGGACGAAAGGGTCATTACCGTGAGTTGTTTGTTCAGATACGCAAGCAAGGGTACACCAAGGTCAGGGTAGATGGCAAAATCGAAGAAATATCTGCTAAAATGCAGGTCGACCGATTTAAGATTCATGATATTGAAATAGTCATTGATCGGATTGTGCCTGAGCCAAAAGACCGTGCCCGCATCAGTCAGTCTGTTCAGCGGGCCATGAAGGAAGGCAAGGGAGTAATTATGGTGGTGGATGAAACGAATCAAGTCCATCACTTTTCCAGGTTTTTGATGGATCCTAAGACAGGTCTTTCGTATGACGAACCTGCGCCTAATTTATTCTCGTTCAATTCGCCTTATGGCGCTTGTCCTTCCTGCCACGGTTTGGGGTCTATTGAAGAAATCACGGAAGAGTCTGTCATTCCCGATAAAAAATTAAGCATCAGCCGGGGAGGCATCTTACCGCTGGGCGAGTATCGTGATATCTGGATTTTTAAAAAGATAGAAGCTATCCTCAAGCGATACAAATTAACGCTAAGCACACCTATCAAAGAGATCCCCCGTGATGTGATCAAGGTATTACTTCATGGGGACGAGGTGCCTGTGGCCGTAGCTTCCGTCAAGTATCCGGGCACTGAATGGAATACCAAATTTGAAGGCATCATCAGTTTTCTTCAAAAGATGAAAGAAGATGGGTCGGATAACATCAAAAAATGGGTAGAAGACTTTACGATCACTAAAGTTTGTCCTGAATGCCACGGAGCACGTTTAAAAAGAGAAGCGCTACACTTTAAACTGGGTGATAAAAATATTGCCGAATTGGCCGATCTGAATATTGCCGAATTGGAGAAGTGGTTTTCCGGAATCGAAAAAAAACTGAATGAAAAACAAAAGGTCATTGCCACTGAAGTCTTAAAAGAAATCCGGAAACGCATTGGTTTTTTACTGGATGTGGGATTAGACTATCTGCATTTGAATCGGCCCATTCGTACGCTTAGCGGGGGCGAATCACAACGCATCCGGCTGGCGACTCAAATTGGGACCCAGTTAGTCGGTGTACTCTATATCTTAGACGAGCCCAGCATCGGACTTCATGCCCGTGATAATGCCAAATTAATCAAAGCGCTAAAAGACCTTCGCGATCTGGGCAATTCCATCATTGTGGTCGAACACGATAAGGAAATGATGCTGGAATGCGACTATATTATCGATGTCGGCCCCGGGGCGGGCAGGCATGGGGGCACCATTGTGGCGCAAGGTGATCCAAAAACCTTTCTCAAACTCCATTCTACCACGGCTCAATACCTGAATGGAGAAATCGGCATAAAGACGTTGCTCACCAAACGCACGGGAAGTGGTGAATGGCTAACCCTCACCGGTGCCACCGGCAACAATCTGAAAAACGTTACACTCGAAATCCCGATCGGTACCTTCACCTGTATTACCGGGGTTTCCGGAAGCGGAAAATCCACGCTGATTCATGAAACCCTTTTCCCTATTCTAAATCAGCATTTTTTCAATTCGCGAACCGAACCATTGCCTTACAAAAAAGTAGAAGGTCTGAAACTGATTGACAAAGTAATTGAGGTCGATCAATCACCTATCGGGCGGACTCCCCGATCCAATCCGGCCACTTATACAGGAGTATTTACAGACATCCGGGATTTGTTTGCCCAGATGCCAGAAGCAAAAATCCGGGGTTATAAAAACGGGCGCTTTTCATTTAATGTCAAAGGAGGGCGTTGTGAGACCTGTGAAGGTGCCGGCCTTCGGTTAATCGAAATGGAATTCCTGCCAGACGTATATGTCCTTTGTGAAACATGCAAAGGTAAGCGGTACAATCGCGAAACTTTGGAAGTCCGTTTCAAAGGCAAATCCATCTCCGATGTGTTGGATATGACGGTGGAAGAGGCCGTTACTTTCTTTGAAAATCAGCCGAAGATTCTTCGCAAGATTCAGACCTTAAATGAAGTGGGGCTCGGATACATTTCCCTAGGGCAGCATGCCACTACGCTGTCCGGTGGTGAGGCCCAGCGGGTAAAGTTGGCCACCGAACTATCCAAACGCGATACTGGCAAAACCATGTATATCCTGGACGAACCCACTACCGGGTTACACTTTCAGGACATCGCACACTTGTTAGATGTATTGCAAAAACTGGTAGATAAGGGAAATACCGTGTTGGTCATTGAACATAACATGGATGTCATCAAATCAGCCGATCATATCATTGACTTAGGCCCTGAAGGCGGAGCGGGCGGAGGTCGCATTGTTGCGAAAGGAACTCCTGAGCAAGTAGCCAAAAATCCGGCCAGCTACACCGGCCGTTTTTTAAAATTGGAGCTCTGACACAAGAGGTTTGATGGTGAAGTGATTTCGCGCATAGATCTTTTCAGGTTCAGGAACCCAGTCAAATTCCAACCCTTTTTCATGCTGGTATTCCTTTGTTGGTTATCTTGCACGTTTGAATAGCTCCCAGTAGCCACAGTTATGCTCAAAACCAAAGCACTTATCCGGCTTACCTTTTTAGGCTGTGCCATCGCGTGGATGGTGATGGTGTTTTCTGACATAACAGTCCTGTTTAGCGACATCAAAGGATTAGACCCGGATGTGCCCGGTTGGTTGCCAAGGGTCATGCTTGATTTGTATATCCTTTGTCTTTTCTACTACTTCAAATTTAGGATTGAACGGGACGAAAGTCTGAATTTTACAGACCTGCTCTGGAAAGTATTTGCCACCGGATTGGTGATGACCGTCATCTCGCTGGCCGTTCGTTTTCTGGGTTTTCTTTTAGGAAATACACCTCTTCCCGCTAATGTGCTTTACCGGGATTTTATTTATCAGATTGACCTGGCCCTTTTTATCAGCTTCCTGATAGCCGCCTTCACTTCCTGGAAACGTCTTATCCTCTATCAAAAGTCGAAATGGCTGATCCGCTTGTGGAGAATTTTTGAAATAAGCTTACTGGTAGTGCTCCTTTACGACAGCGTTTTGTCCTCTGTCAGTGAGGGACTCATGACGTTCACTTACATCATTATCGGGTTGATGGTTTTGGTTTTATCAGCCAACATGAAATGGGTTGCCTATCTGAATTTTCGTCAAAAATGGACGAGCCTGCTCCTGTTATTATTGGTTTTTTTCTATCTCGGTTATTTTTTCTATAGCGTTTCCACACAGTCCGCCTTCCTGATCACACAGTCAAAAGCCTTTCTGAGCTTTGATGGTCACATCTTCAATCTTGTTCTGGTGATTTTTGTCATTGTCTACAGTTCCTTTTCGTTTCTGGTTATTTTGTTTAACCTTCCTACCTCTTCTGTATTTGAACAGAAACTGGAAGAGGTTGTAAACTATCAACGAATCAGTCAGAGCATTCAAACAGAGCAAAACGAAGAAAGCGTTTATAAGATTTTGCTAGAAAGTTCCGTCAGTTCTGTGTTTGCCGATGCCGCCTGGCTGGAAATCAAAGGAGAAGGTTCGGAGTTTAAAACCTACACTTTTCAAATTACAGAGAAAGAATCGGTAGATATCCGCAAACATCTGAATCAACATCAGGTGAAAGGAGTGCTTGATCAAAGTAGTGATAAAACGCGCAACCTTTCCAAGTTTCTGGAATCTTTGAAAGGAACGCGCTTCCGATCCATCATGTCGTTTCCGGTAATTGTAAAGGGGGAATCCATTGGCACGTTGGCACTTTTAAAAGAATTGCCAGAGGCCTTTACAAAAGAGATGACTCGTATCGTATCTACCTTTGCCAATCAGGCCGGTATCTCTATTGAAAACTTTCGCCTGATGGGGGAGGCTTTTCAAAATGAACGATACAAAGAGGAATTAAAAATTGCGAAGATGGTGCAGCGCAGCTTGCTTCCACAACGTCTGGAACAAGATGCCGATTTTGAAGTAGCTGCTTTTTCAGAGTCTGCTGACGAAGTGGGAGGCGACTACTATGACACCATCCGTGTCAATGATCATCAGGTAGCCATCATCATTGCCGATGTCTCCGGCAAGGGAACCACCGCAGCCTTTCACATGTCACAAATGAAAGGTATTTTTCATAGCCTGGCTCAGCAGGAACTGGACCCAAAGGAATTTATGGTGCGGGCCAATCAGGCATTGGTCTACTGTCTGGAACGGGGATCTTTTATTTCAGCGACTTATTTTGTCATCAATACACGCGATAAAGTTATTCGGTACTCACGTGCCGGTCATTGCCCGGTATTGTATTTCAAACAAGCAACCGGTGAACTAAGTTACCTCAAAGACAAGGGCACAGCTTTGGGGATGATCCGCAGTCGCGATTATTGCAATTTTGTCGAAACCAATGAAGTGTCATATGCCAAAGGGGACATTATGGTACTTTATACTGATGGAATAACAGAAGCCAAGGGAATGCGCGGAGAAGAATTTGGCTCCGACCGATTAGCCGAGGCTGTACGCGAACAGGTGACTCAACCACCCAAGGAAATTGAACAGCATATCATTAAAAAACTCTACGAATTTTCCGGCTCAGAGGACATTAACGATGATTATACGTCAATGATTGTCAAATTCCGGTAGCAAAACTTAACCTGAACAAAAACCGTTTAACTAAGAAACCCATGGTGCACATCAAGCGAATACAGGAGGAAGGAGCGGACATTATTGCCATTATCGGTGAAATTGACGCCAGTTCCTCCATTGAATTGGATCTGACCATTGCCAAAAGTGTTGGCGAAGGATTTCACAAGATTCTCGTGGATTGTACTGCGTTGGAATATATTTCTTCGGCTGGGTTGGGGGTATTTATGAGTTACATCGAAGAGTTTAAGGATAAACAGATTCATATGGTCTTGTTCGGATTAAAAGAAAAAGTAGCCAATACCTTTAGCATTCTGGGGTTGGCTGATCTTTTGCAAATCCAGAGCACCAAAGCAGAAGCCAGAAAATTGATTGATGAGCTATCAGTATAACATTGGATGTAGCCTGAGCAATCTCAAAGGCATACGCGAGTTTATCCGAAACTCGTTGCGGAATCACCATGTCCCCGAGGTAGAAATGAGTGCCGTTATTCTTGCGTTGGATGAGATGTGCTCCAATCTGATGATTCATGCCCACCACTGCAATCCTGATCATAAAATGGGACTGTTGATC
Organism: uncultured Ohtaekwangia sp.; assembly: GCA_964439205.1. Classification (GTDB taxonomy): domain Bacteria; phylum Bacteroidota; class Bacteroidia; order Cytophagales; family Cyclobacteriaceae; genus ELB16-189. The sequence continues at coordinate 69,917 of CAYTNM010000007.1, read as the reverse complement.
GATGTACCTCAGCCTGACACGCTTGTTTTTGAAATCGTGGATGATGGCAGCGTATTTGATATCAATTCCTTTGCAACCCCTGAGTTAGGGAATCTGATCCATGAAAAACGAAAAGGCGGATTAGGCATTCGCCTGGTAAAAGCAATTATGGATAAGGTAGAATACGTCAGTCGTGATGGGAAAAACGTCTGCCGGCTTACCAAGGTGCTTTCCGGCAGCGGATAAACTGAAATAACTGATTGACAGCCTGTTAGTCAGTTGAATAATCCTGCTATTTTTGTGGGTTAAACTTCCGGCAAAAGCCGCTATTTACCATCATTATGAGGATTTTAGTCGTCAGCATCAGTCTTTTGTATTCCCTTGCCTGTGGAGCCCAGCCCAAACCAGCCGTCCTCTTTACGGCAGGTCCATCTCAAGTGGCAGGTGATGAGTTCACCCACATTTATAAAAAAAACCACTCCAACCAGCCTGATGCCTTTACGGAGCCGAAAATTCAGGAATATCTCGATCTGTACATCAATTTTAAGTTAAAGGTCTCGGAAGCAAAAAATCGTGGATTGGACACCACCGCCAAATTCACCAAGGAATTTAAAACCTATCGTCAAGACTTACGAAAGCCATTTACGGCTACACCGGATGCCCTGGAACAAGCCGCTCGCGAAACCTATGCTCGCCTGACGGAAGAAGTACGGGCAGCCCACATTCTTTTCCGGCTGCCCGAAAGCCCCTCCCCATCCGATACGTTGGCTGCCTATCAAAAATGTTTGAATGTGCTCAGCCGTATCCAGGCCGGAGAGGACTTTCATAAACTGGCCGCAGAATTGTCGGAAGATCCATCGGCCAAATACAATCAGGGAGACCTTGGCTTCTTTACAGCGATGCAAATGGTGTATCCGTTTGAGAAGGCCGCCTATGAATTGGCACCGGGACAAGTAAGCAAGCCTGTGCGTACACGTTTTGGGTATCACCTCATTCAAACAAAGGCCAGACAACCCGCGCGCGGAGAAGTGGAAGTTTCGCACATCCTCCTTCGTAAAACCGGAAATGATGACACGGCTGTTAAAAACAAAATTTTCAGCGTAGATGAACAGTTGAAAAAGGGAAGAGCCTGGGAGGATGTTTGCAAGGAGTTTTCGGAAGATGCCAACACGAAAGATGTCGGTGGAAAATTACGTCCTTTTGGGGTGGGAGCATTAGCCTCGGTGCCGGAGTTTGAAACGGTGGCCTTTGCCCTCCGCGATCCTGGTCAGGTCTCCGATCCCTTCTCGTCTAATATCGGTTGGCACATTATTAAACTGGAGAAAAGAATCCCCTTGCCCTCGTACCAGGAACTGGAGGCTTCTTTGAAAAAAAAGGTAGCCCGCGATGAACGTTTGCAAGTGTCGCGCAAAAAGATAGATCAGCAACGCAAGCAGTTGTTTACGTTTTCTGAGAACAGCACTACCAAACAACAAATACTGGCGTTGGCAGATAGCACCTTGTCAAAAGGAAAGTGGAATTACCCAGGAACCGAAACGCTTGCCAAACAACCACTTTTCACCATCGCCTCTAAAAACTATCCGGTCAGTGCATTCATCTCTTACATCCGGGCAAATCAAAACGCTACTCCCCAGAAACCCGAACCATACATGGCACAGTTGTACGACTCTTTTGTAGAAGACGAGTTAGCGTTAGCGGAAGAACAAAAACTTTTGCAGGAAAATCCTGAATTCCGTCATTTACTTACCGAGTACAGGGACGGAATTCTGCTCTTCGAGATTATGGAGAAAGAAGTTTGGAATAAAGCATCGGAAGATTCGATTGGTTTGGTTTCCTACTATGAAAAAAATAAATCGAAATACACGGCCGGTGAGCGGGTGACGGCAAGAGTGTTTTCAGCTACTCATGCAGCAGACCTGGATGTTATCGAAGCGAAGCTTAAAAAAGGCGATACGCTGACCCTGGCCGATACAAAGAAACTAAAGTCTGCACAGCCCTGGCGCAACTATGAACCCAACGAAAACAAATGGGTAGATGCCGCGGGTAAACAGCCCGGGACCTATCGATCATCTTCGGAGAACGTGTTTTACCTCGTGGAAGTGAAGGGCACGGTGCCAGCCGGTATCAAAAGCCTGGACGAAGCCAGGATTAATGTGATCACGGATTATCAGGATCAATTGGAAAAAGAATGGGTCACCAGCCTTCGGTCAAAGTATCCGGTCAAAGTAAATAAGAAAACGAAAAAAGCCATCGTTAAGGAATTGCTGAAGAAAAAATGAAAATCCGGGCAGTCCATTTTTTTTCCATGTGTCTGGTGGTGTTCTCATCATCCTGCGATTTGATACGCATGAAAAAAAATGGGAATGATGATGTCCAGCGAAAAGCGATTGCCCGTGCAGGCGATGCTTATTTGTATCAGGACGAACTGGAAGGAATTGTTCCCGGAAATACGCTTCGGGAGGATAGTGTTGCGCGTGTCACAGCATTTGTTGACAGTTGGATCCGAAAACAACTACTGATCAGCGAAGCCATGAAAAACATTGACATCAACGAAGCTGAAGTGGAAAGAAAAGTACTCGATTACCGATACAGTCTGATCAGTTATGAATATCAGAAATTTATTATTGATCAACGAATGGATGACAGTGTATCTGTCGGGGAAATTGAAAATTACTACAAAGAACACCTGGATAACTTCGTTCTTAAACAAAATATTATCCGCGGGACCTATTTGAAGGTGCCCAAAAACGCTCCGCGCACCAACCGTTTGAAAGAACTAATTCAATCCACCCGAGAGAAGGATCTTAATGAACTAAAATCCTATTGCCTGAGCTTTTCAGAAGCTTATCACCTATCTGATTCTTTATGGATGGAATTTGACAAAATGGTGGTGAATACACCCCTGGCCGAAATTCCAAATAAAATACAGTTTTTGCAGAGTTATCGGTTTTATGAGACCACCGACAATGATTTTCTGTATTACCTGAAGATCGATGCGTATAAGATTACAGACAATGTTAGCCCACTGGAATTCGTTAGAGAGGATATTAAAAACATTATTTTAAACAAAAGAAAAGTCGAAATTGCACGACAATTGGAGAACGAAGTGTATGAAAAAGCATTCAGGCAAAAAGATTTTGAAATATTTAGCCACTAGCGCACTGATTTGGATAGGGGCGTTGTCTTCCCAGGCACAGGAGAAGCAGAGTTTTGTGGTCGATAAAATCATCGCAAAAATCGACAACTACATTGTTCTTAAATCTGAACTGGAAGTTGCCTACCAAGGCTATCTGTCGGAAGGAAATCCGGCTAATGAGCAGGCCAAATGTCAGATTCTGAATCAACTGATCATGAACAAACTGATGGTCGCCAAAGCGGAGATTGATTCAGTGGTAGTGACGGATGTGGAAGTAGATGGAAACACAGAAAGCCGGATGCAAATGATTTTGCAAAATTCGGGAAATTCTCCCGAGCAGTTGGAACGCGCCTATGGCAAAACCCTGGAGCAAATAAAATTGGAACTTCGGGAGCAGATCCGGGAACAATTGGTGGCTAGAGAAATGACCAATGTGATTACCAAGGACATCACGGTAACTCCCTACGAAATCAAGAAGTTCTTTAATAAGATACCCAAAGACAGTCTCCCTTATTATTCATCAGATGTTGAAGTAGCGCAACTGGTACGGAAAGTAACGGTGAGTGCATCTCAAAAAAGTGAAGCGCAGCGAAGATTGTTGGAGTTACGCGAACGTATTCTGGCAGGAGAAGATTTCAATACGCTGGCGCGAAATTATTCAGAAGATCCCAGCGCACAATATAATGGAGGAGAAATGGGATATGTGGGGCGAGGTGCCATGGTGCCTCAATTTGAAGCCATGGGTTTTAAGTTGAAAGTTGGTGAGATTTCCCAACCCTTTGAATCTCCTTTCGGATTCCACATCATGCAATTAATTGATCGCAGAGGAAATGAGTATAACTCCAGACACATTTTGCTTAACGCCACACCCAGCGATGCGGACATGGAACGAACCAGGCAGATGTTAGACAGCCTACGAACCGTCATCAGCAGCGGGTCATTGAAATTTGAAAAAGCGGTAAAGGATTTTTCAGATGATACCAATACCAAGGCACGGGGAGGATTCTTTACAGACGAAGACGGCTCACAGCGCATTTCTGTTCGCGAACTCGATCCGGTTGTTTACCTGGCTATTGATACCATGACGGTAGGTAATATTTCCAAACCATTGACCTATCGAACAGCGGATAATAAAGACGCTGTTCGCATTCTTTATTTCAAAGCAAAACTCCCTCCCCATGAAGCCAATCTGACCGATGACTGGAGTCGTATCCAATCGGCAGCTTTGGCTGAGAAAAAAGATAAGGCCCTTAACAAATGGTTTTTGAAAGCCCGGTCAGATGTCTTCATCAACATTGATCCCGGATATACTGGTTGCGGCATTTTAGACCAGTAAAAAAACTATTGGCCGGAATGGCGAATCCACCGCTCAAACAGGATTTTGTATCCTTCGCATCTCCAAAATCGTACCTTACTCAAAAATTAAATCATGGCTCTTTCTTTTTCAAATGATGTTGAAGCGGCTGATGCCCTGGCCGAAGGATATAAAAAGCTAACACGGGAAATTGCGCGGGTAGTCGTGGGGCAGGATGAAGTGGTGCGATTAGTCCTTACGAGTATCTTTTGTCAAGGCCATTCACTGCTGGTCGGTGTGCCCGGTCTGGCTAAAACACTATTGGTGCAAACCATTGCTTCCGCCCTGCATCTGGAATTTAAACGGGTGCAGTTTACCCCGGATTTAATGCCCTCCGATATTGTGGGTGCTGAAACGATGGATCGGGAGCGAAATTTTCAATTTGTCAAAGGTCCTGTATTTGCCAATATCGTTTTGGCTGATGAAATCAACCGGACACCACCTAAAACCCAGGCAGCCTTGCTGGAGGCCATGCAGGAATATGCCGTCACCATTGCCGGCAAACGATACCCATTACCCAAACCTTTTTTTGTTCTGGCTACTCAAAATCCCATTGAGCAGGAAGGCACTTATCCCCTTCCGGAAGCGCAATTGGATCGCTTTATGTTTAATATTCAATTGGACTATCCGACTTATCAACAAGAGGTGGCCATCGTGAAAAGCACCACGGTAGATGAGATTCCGGTCATTCAACCGGTTTTATCAGCGGAAGAAATTATTGCATTTCAACATTTGGTCAGGCGTGTGCCGGTAGCTGATAATGTGGTCGAATACGCAGTAACGCTCACCCATCGTACCCGACCCGGGGGTGGTGCTGCCGTGGCGAACGAATTCCTGGAATGGGGAGCCGGTCCCCGTGCTTCGCAGGCGCTGGTGATGGGAGCCAAATGCAATGCTCTGCTGAATGGAAAATACTCCCCCGATATGGAAGATGTGCGGGCGGTAGCCAAGCCGGTGCTTCGCCACCGGATTGTCCGCAACTTTAAGGCAGAAGCTGAAGGCGTAAGCATTGATCAGTTAATTGACAAGTTGATGGGCTGAGAAAGTCTACTGATGACCTGACAGCTTCATAAAAAGAAAGCCTGTTGATTTGAAGTCAACAGGCTTTTTGATGTTATGCGTTTCCCTTATTTCTTCACCTCGCGATTCTCATAGCCTTCAATCACATCTCCGACTTTAATATCGTTAAAGTTCTTGATGCTGATACCGCAGTCAAAACCGGAACGAACCTCACTGGCATCATCTTTAAATCGTTTCAAGGCTGTCATCTCACCGCTATACACAACAATACCTTCGCGGATCAAACGAATACCATTGGTTCGCTTGATGTATCCATCGGTTACCATACATCCGGCCACGGTACCAATTTTAGAGATCTTGAATACTTCTCGTACTTCCGCGTTACCCACAATGACCTCTTCAAACTCTTTCTCCAGCATGCCTTCCATGGCTGCTTTCACATCGTTGATGGCATCATAGATGATCGAGTATAAGCGAATTTCAATTTCTTCATTTTCGGCCACCTTACGGGCAGATCCGGAAGGCCGAACCTGAAAGCCCACGATGATGGCATCTGACGCAGAGGCGAGCAAGACATCAGATTCGGAAATCTGCCCTACGGCTTTGTGAATAATGTTAACGGCTACTTTCTCGGTAGATAATTTTAGCAACGAATCTGACAATGCTTCTACAGATCCATCCACATCTCCTTTTACAATAATGTTCAGCTGCTTGAAAGAACCGATGGCCAAACGTCTACCGATTTCATCCAGGGTGATATGTTTTTTGGTGCGAATGCTTTGTTCACGCAAAATCTGTCCGCGTTTATTAGCGATCTCACGGGCCTCACGATCTGATTCTACGATCTGGAATTTCTCACCGGCCTGAGGAGCACCATCCAATCCGAGTACCTGCACCGGTGTGGCTGGCCCTGCCTCTTTAACACGCGCTCCCGTATCGTCATACATCGCCTTCACGCGACCATAATTAGAGCCGGTAACCATGATATCTCCCACCCTCAACGTGCCTGTCTGTACCATTAACGTAGCCACATATCCGCGTCCTTTGTCAAGAGAAGCTTCAATGATGGAGCCCGTAGCCGGCTTATCCGGGTTTGCCTTCAAATTCAGAAGTTCTGCTTCCAAAAGAACCTTCTCCAATAATTCATCAATGCCTTGTCCGGATTTGGCAGAGATTTCCTGACACTGGTATTTACCTCCCCAATCTTCCACCAGAATATTGATTTTGGAAAGGGACTCTTTTACCTTATTGGGGTTAGCCGTTGGTTTATCAATTTTATTTAAGGCAATCACAATAGGCACCCCGGCTACCTGAGCGTGATTGATGGCTTCCTTGGTCTGAGGCATCACATCGTCATCCGCTGCTACAACGATGATGGCGATGTCGGTAAGTTTGGCTCCCCGCGCCCGCATCGCAGTAAACGCTTCGTGACCCGGAGTGTCCAAAAAGGCAATTTTATTTCCGCTCTTTGTGGTTACATCGTATGCTCCAATGTGCTGAGTAATCCCTCCTGCTTCTGAAGCTACCACCATGGTATTGCGGATGTAATCCAGCAACGATGTTTTTCCATGATCCACGTGACCCATGATCGTAACAATCGGTGCCCGCGGTTTCAGATTTTCATCCGATTCAATTTCTTCAACTTCTTCTTCTTCCTCTGTAGAGGAAAATTGTATTTCAAAACCAAATTCATCAGCAATGATGGTAATGGCTTCGGCATCCAATCGTTGGTTGATGGATACAAACATGCCCAAGCTGATACACGTGGAGATCACATCATTGACCGAAACGTTCATGAGCGATGCCAGGTCATTTGCTGATATAAACTCTGTTACTTTCAGGGTTTTGGAGTCTGTCTGCTCCTGTTGCAATCGTTCTTCTTCGGCATCAAAATTTGCCTGACGTTTTTCTTTGCGATACTTGGCCCCGCTAAATTTCTTTTGACCTCCGCTCAGCCTTGCCAGGGTGGCTCGGATCTTATCCTGAATCTCTTTTTCGGTGGGCTCCTCTTTTTGTGTGCGCGGAGCGACCGGACGTTTCTGGCCTGCATTTGCTTGGTTTCCCCCCTTGTTATCGCTTGGGGAAGGTAGTCGCTTGCGCGGACGCTTTTTATTGGCATCGCGCAAATCAGAGGAAGCTACAGGATTGTCTTTTTTCTTTTCGGCAGGCAACTCGATTCTTCCCAGAACATTCAATCCCTGAAGTTTATCCGCCTTGGCCTTGATAAGTTCCAATTCCTCCACCACCGGTTTTTCTTCAACAACAGGGATGGGCTTCTCAACCTTTTTAACTTCTTCTTTTTTGACTACGATCTCTTCTTTTTTCTCAACAGGCTTTTTCTCTGCTTCTTTTTCTTTGGCTTTCTTTTCCGTTCCAAGATCTACTTTCCCCAGCACTTTTAGTCCTTCCACCTTGGGGGTCTCCCGCTCTACTTTTTCGATCTTGGTCTCTTCTTTGGGCTTGACTACTTCTTTGGACCCCAAATTTTTGATCATGATGCGCTCTTCTTCCTCCACTTTTTTCCGTACCTCTGGTTTGGATTGCGTGGAGGGGGCTTCTACCGGCTTTACACCAATGGTCAAGCCGGAAGCCTCCAGCTTTTCGGAGGCGGAGGACGCATATTCCTTGGAAAGCATGGCAAATTGCTCCGCGGTTAATTTTGCGTTGGGGTTATTTTCTACGACAAAGCCTTTTTTGGCCAAAAAGTCTAATATCGTATTGTGCCCAACGTTTAGTTTACGCGATGCCTGACCTAACCTTATCATCTTTTCTTCTGCCATGCTCAAATATCTGGTATTTTACTCGATTTATTTTGTCTTGTTTTGTTAAGATCCGGTGTACAAATCCTTCAAATGACTACTCAAATTCCTTTCTCAAAACTCCCATAACGCTGTCTACGGTCTCTTCTTCAAGGTCAGTTCTGCGCACGAGTTCTTCCTTGTTTAGAGCGAGAACACTCTTGGCACTATCCAGTCCGATGCGCTTGAGTTCATCAATAACCCAGCTTTCAATTTCATCGCTGAATTCATCCAGATCCACATCTTCTTCCTGAGCGCCATCCAATTCGCGGAAGACATCAATCTCCATTCCAACCAACCGACTGGCCAGCTTAATGTTTAATCCACCCTTCCCTATGGCCAACGACACCTGATCGGGCTTCAGATAAACAGATACACGGCTGTTTTCTTTGTCCACCTTCATGCTGGACAATTTAGCCGGGCTGAGCGCCCGCTGAATATACAATTCCAGGTTTTCGGTATAGTTTATGACATCAATATTTTCATTTTGCAGTTCGCGAACAATGGAGTGAATCCTTGATCCCTTCATTCCCACGCATGCTCCCACCGGATCAATCCTGTCATCATAGGACTCTACCGCTACTTTGGCGCGCTCGCCTGGTTCGCGCACTACTTTTTTTATGGTAATCAGGCCATCATACACTTCAGGAACTTCCTGTTCAAACAGACGCTCCATAAAAACAGGAGAGGTTCGGGAAAGTACAATTTTCGGACTGCCATTAACCATCTCAACTTTGTGTACAATGGCCCTCACATTTTCGCCTTTGCGATAACGATCCTTGGGGATTTGTTCATTGCGCGGGATGGCAATTTCATTACCCTCGGCATCAATCAATAACACTTCCTTGCTTAAAATCTGATATACTTCACCGGTGATGATTTCACCTACAATGTCTTTATACTTCTGATAGAGGATATCCTTTTCAAGATCTTTTACTTTTTGAAGCAATGTCTGACGAGCCGTGGTGACAGCCCTCCGGCCAAAATCTTCTATTTCTATTTGCTCCGATACTTCTTCTCCCACCTCGAAATCAGGCTCAATTTTCCGTGCCTCACTTAAGCTAATCTTATCGTGGTCCCAGATATCTTCGCTGTCGTCATCCACAATTTCGCGGATGCGCCAAATTTCCAGATCCCCTTTGTCTGCATTGATAATGATATCAAAGTTGTCATCGGTGGTATATTTCCGTTTAATCATCGTACGAAACACATCTTCGAGGATGCGGATCATCGTAGGGCGATCAATGTTTTTCTGCTTGGCGAAATCGGCAAACGATTCAATTAAATTCGAGATATCCATAACATGTGTTATTTAAAAGAAACCTGTACAAGTGTTTTTTCTAATTGGTCAAAGTTTATTGTTACTGTTTGTTCTTCCTTCTGCTTTTTTTCGTTAGTCATGGATCTGAGTAAGGTAATCGAATCCTCGGATACCTCGGCCAGCTTCCCTGCTATCCATTGTTTATCTTTGGTCATCACCTTCACTTCGCGTCCCCTGTTTTTCACATACTGCCGTTTCAGTTTGAGTGGTTGATCCAATCCCGGAGTTGAAACCTCCAGGGTATAGGCATCCTCCCAGGTATCGTCCTCGTCCAGTTGTGTACTCATCGCCCGGCTCAGCTCAGCACAATCATCGATGCTGATGCCCTGATCTCCATCCACAAGTACCAACACCCGCTTGCTCCCCGGCTTGGTGGAAAGAACTACGTCTACCACAAAATGGGAAGGATCTTTCAGAAGGCTTTCAGCCATCTTGATAAGTGATTCGCGCGATTGCATGTCTTTTTACGCAAAACTGATATAAACAAAGAGGGGACTTTTCAGGTCCCCTCTCAATGTTTTCATCAGAAGTTGCCACAAATGTAAGTTATTTCAACCGGATGTGCAAATAACCTAACCGAGTATCTCGAAAGTTGCCGGTTCGCACTACGTTAACGAATATACTGATCAAAATTTTTGTGGTCACGTTGGTAAAGAACATCCTTCGGTAGGGATTTGAAATATTCATAGGTGATTTTCAACCCTTCGGCTCGAGATACTTTAGGTTGCCATTTCAGAATAGCTTTTGCTTTCGTGATATCTGGCTGCCGTTGCTTCGGGTCATCTTTGGGCAAGGGATGAGAGATAATTTTCTGTGTCGTACCGGTAAGCTTAACAATTTCTTCCGCAAACTCCTGAATGGTGATTTCATCCGGATTACCAATATTCATCGGTTGTACATAGTCCGACATCAGTAACCGGTAAATGCCCTCCACCAGATCATCTACATAACAGAACGATCGGGTTTGGGAGCCGTCTCCAAACACCGTCAAGTCTTCGCCCCGAAGGGCCTGACCAATAAACGCGGGAAGCACACGACCATCATTCAGACGCATGCGTGGACCATAGGTATTAAAAATCCGGACAATGCGGGTATCTACCTGATGGAAGGTATGGTAGGCCATGGTAATGGCTTCCTGAAACCGTTTAGCTTCATCATATACACCGCGCGGGCCGACAGGGTTTACGTTTCCGTAATACTCTTCCGGTTGGGGGTGCACATGGGGGTCTCCATAAACTTCACTCGTAGAAGCAACGATAATTCTTGCGTTTTTTACCCGGGCAAGTCCTAACAAGTTATGCGTTCCCAGCGATCCTACCTTTAACGTCTGAATGGGTATTTTCAGATAGTCAATCGGACTTGCCGGAGAGGCAAAATGAAGGATGTAATGAAGTTCTCCGGGAATGTGTACATACTTGGATACATCGTGATGATAAAATTCAAACGAAGGCAGTTTCATCAGGTGTTCGATGTTGCGCATATCTCCCGTAATGAGATTGTCCATCCCAATAACAAAATAGCCCTCTTTTATAAACCGGTCGCATAAATGCGAGCCTAAAAAGCCGGCAGCCCCGGTAATCAATACCCGTTTTTTATCCATGATTTTCGTTGATTGTTTCACGACCGATACTATGGTAAGTAAATCCCAGTTCTTTGATCTGGGATAAATCATACAGATTTCGTCCGTCAAAAATAGTTTTAGATGCCAGAAGGCTGGCGATTCTGTCAAAATCCGGGGTGCGGTATTCCGGCCATTCGGTGGCAATGAAAAGAGCATCCGCTTTTTCAAGAGCCGCATAAGGGTTATCAAAATAACTGACCTTGTCGCCCATGATTTTTTTAACGTTGGCCATCGCTTCCGGATCATGCACCCGTACGGAAGCACCGGCTTCGACCAATGCCTCAATGTTTTCAAGGGCAGGCGCTTCACGAATATCGTCTGTATGCGGCTTAAAAGCCAGACCCCAGACACAAATAACCTTTCCTTTTAAGTTCTGATTAAAATGTTTTTTGATCCGGGGGATGAGCGTTGTTTTCTGCTGTGTATTCACCTCCATCACCGCTTTCAAAATTTTAAAATCATACGCGGATTCCCGAGCCGACTTCTCCAGCGCCTGAACATCCTTGGGGAAGCAGCTTCCACCATATCCGATCCCGGCAAATAAAAAACGTTTTCCTATGCGGGAGTCTGTTCCGATGCCCGCTCTGACAGCATCAATATCCGCTCCCATCCGCTCACATAAACTGGCAATCTCATTCATGAAGCTGATTTTAGTTGCCAGAAAGGAGTTGGCCGCATACTTGGTTAACTCGGCCGAACGCTCATCCATGTAAATAACAGGGTTACCCTGCCGCACAAAGGGTGCATATAATGTTTCCATCAACTTCCGGGCTCGGGGAGATCGGGTACCTACCACCACGCGCTCCGGTTTCATAAAATCTTCAATGGCCACGCCTTCGCGTAGAAATTCAGGGTTGGAAACCACATCAAAATCAACCTTTGCCCCTGCCTTTAACTTGTCGTGAACTTTTTCAGAGGTACCTACCGGTACGGTGCTTTTATCAACGATTACCGTGTAGTCTTTAAGAAGAGGTCCCAGGTCGGAAGCAACCTTTAAAACATACTTGAGATCAGCCGATCCATCTTCGCCCGGAGGTGTTGGCAAAGCTAAAAAGATGATTTTAGCACCCTCAATTCCTTCGGCCAGTTGGGTAGTGAAGTGAAGTCTTCCCTCCTTGGTGTTTCGTTCAAAAAAATCATCCAGGCCCCGTTCATATATAGGAAGTATGCCCTTTTTGAGATTCTCCACTTTGGCGGCATCAATATCTACACACGTGACAGTATTTCCCGTTTCGGCAAAGCAAGTTCCCGTCACTAACCCTACATATCCTGTTCCGATAACTGCAATTTTCATGAAGTAGGCTTTCTTTTTTTGAATTTGGATGGCAAAAATAGCCTTATTCCCTGCCGGTTATCGGGAAAGGCAGATCATTTTTTATTGCAAACTAACATTCGTTTGGTAAATATTTTATCTTTGCAACCCTCATCAACAATAATTGTATGATCACAACAACCGAACTACCTTCCAGTCTCACCTTTGCCGATTCTGAGAACCAGAAAATGATTGCCCAGATGATCCGGGACTTTGGGGCGCGTGAAATTACCCCTCACGTAATGACCTGGGATGAAAGTCAGGAGTTTCCAATAGCACTTTTTCATCAACTGGGCGGATTAGGTCTGATGGGAGTACTCGTACCGGAGGAGTATGGAGGTTCTGGCTTTGGTTATCGGGAATATGTCACTGCCATTTCAGAGCTCGCAAAAATCTGTGGCTCTATCGGGTTGTCCATGGCGGCACACAACTCGCTTTGCACGGGTCATATTCTTCAGTTTGGCAACGAAAGTCAAAAATCAAAATACCTACCCAAGCTAGCTTCAGGGCAATGGATTGGAGCGTGGGGATTAACCGAACCCAATACCGGTTCAGATGCCGGCAATATGCGAACCACCGCTGTGAAGCAGGGCGAATTTTATATTCTTAACGGGGCCAAAAATTTTATCACGCATGGAAAGTCGGGCCAGGTGGTCGTGGTGATTGCCCGAACCGGTAAGGTGGGGGATTCTCATGGGATGAGTGCATTTATTGTGGAACGTGGAACCCCCGGATTCTCGGCCGGGAAAAAGGAAAATAAACTCGGTATGCGGGCCTCCGAAACGGCCGAAATGATTTTTACAGACTGTAAAATCCATCAAAGCCAATTGATTGGAGAAGAAGGGGAAGGATTTGTACAATCTCTTAAAGTTCTGGATGGTGGCCGGATTTCGATTGCTGCTTTAAGCCTCGGAATTGCAATGGGTGCCTACGAATCTGCTCTGAAATACTCAAAAGAGCGACATCAGTTTAACCAACCCATCGCCAACTTTCAAGGGATCTCCTTTAAACTGGCAGACATGGCCACTAAAATTGAGGCGGCAAAGCTTCTTTGTATTCAAGCGGCTGATCTAAAAAATGCGCATAAACCTGTGACGCGGGAGTCTGCCATGGCCAAGCTATATGCATCAGAAATTGCGGTAGAAGTAGCGAACGAGGGTGTACAGATTTTTGGCGGGTATGGATACACCAAAGATTTTCCGGCTGAGAAATACTATCGGGATGCCAAGCTTTGTACCATTGGCGAAGGAACCTCTGAAATCCAGAAATTGGTGATTTCAAGGTCGATTTTAAAGTAACACTTGCAGATTTGGTGAAAACAAGGCTATATTTGCAGCCCTTAACAAGAAACTGAGATGCTGATCATCAACATTAAAGAAAACGAGTCCATCGACAAGGCCTTAAAGCGCTTTAAAAAGAAGTTTGAAAAAACAGGCATTTTGAAGCAATTGCGTGCCCGCACCGCTTTTGAAAAACCTTCAGTGGCCCGCAGGTCAGAAATCATCCGCGCTGCTTACCGTGAGCGGATGTACGGCAACCAGAATTTATAAGAGATTTATAGACAACTTTTCCACAATATCCACTCGAAGTAACCTTCGAGTGGATATTTTTTTTACATTCAGCCATCGCTTGAAGCGATCCGGCACATATGGTGGGCTCTTTTATCAAGTATATTCAGTTTGAAAAGCGGTATAGTCCCAAAACGGTCATTTCCTATCAATCTGATCTGGATCAGTTTAGTCAGTTTTTATTAAATACTTATGATGAACCTCAGCCGGAGGTAGCCACCTTTCCCATGATTCGATCATGGATTGTTTCTCTGGTGGAGCAACAACTGGACCCTTCCTCCGTCAATCGTAAAATTGCGTGCTTGCGAAGTTTTTATAAATACCTTCTAAGGCAGGAAATGATCTCGAAAAATCCGATGGTCAAGGTAAGTGTTCTGAAAACACAAAAGCGGTTACCACACTTTGTCAAAGAAACCGATGTGGTAAATCTGCTGGACACCACTGTTCCGGAGAATACGCATGTGGCCATCCGCGATCGTCTGATCCTGGAGTTTTTTTATGGAACGGGCATGCGCTTATCAGAGTTGATTGGCTTAAAAGATACTGGTATCAACTTCAGAGACAGTACCGTCAAAGTACTCGGTAAGCGAAACAAAGAACGCATCATTCCCTTCCCTGAGTCGTTGGGGGAACTGATTTCTCAGTACAAAACCATTCGCGACAAGGAAGTGATAAAAAAGGAGCATGGAAACTTATTTGTCACCGATCAGGGCAATGCCTTGTACCCCATGCTGATTCAACGGATGATTAAAAAAAGTCTGAAAAATTCTTCTGTGGAAAAGAAAAGTCCACACGTCCTTCGTCATACGTATGCGACCCATTTATTAAATAAAGGAGCTGAAATCAATGCCGTAAAAGACCTTTTGGGACATACCAGTCTGGCCGCCACGCAGGTCTATACACACAATAGTATTGAGAAATTGAAAAAAGTTTTTGATCAGGCTCACCCAAAAGCATAGCAGATATATACTTGAATCTTAACTATACGTTATACCAAAGAGAACCAAAGCTTATGAAGTAAAAACCCAACAGCCGCATCCCTGCGCGGCCCTTCTGGCAGGATCAGTTTTATGTTTTACTTAACTTATTTTAATTTATGAAACTACAAGTGCACTCCGTTCATTTCGATGCCGACAGCAAGTTGATTGATTTTATTCAGCGCAAGGTTGATAAACTGGAAACATTTTATGACCGCCTCGTGGATGGAGAAGTTTTTCTTCGCTTAAACAATGAAGGAATTGAAAATAAAACTGTAGAAATAAAATTGAATGTTCCCGGCAATCAACTCTTCGCCAAGGAGCAGGCCCGTTCATTTGAGGCGGCTACTGACCTGGCTACGGATGCATTGCGAAATCAAATCAAAAAATTTAAAACAAAAATGAAAAGTGGCCGGGTATAGCCTGCTACTCATCTACACATCAAGAGGCCGCTGCCAATGGCAGCGGCCTCTTGATGTGTATCCATCGGATGTTATATTTTAAAAGCCTTGCGGACTGCCTCTACATAATCCAGTTTTTCCCAAGGGAATAATTCGACCTTCATTTTCATTTCGTTCTTCTTCCCTTTGTTAAACACTTTTTCGACTGTGCGTGGCTCACGACCCATGTGACCATAGGCAGCCGTTTCTGAGTAGATGGGGGTGCGTAGTTTAAAACGTTGTTCGATAAAATACGGACGCATATCAAATACCTTCTCAATCTTCCGTGCAATCTCACCATCGGTCATATGTACTTTAGCGGTACCGTAGGTATTTACATACAAACCTACCGGACGGGCTACGCCTATGGCATACGCTACCTGCACCAGTACCTCATCACATAATCCGGCAGCCACCAGGTTTTTAGCAATGTGTCGGGTGGCATACGCAGCCGAGCGGTCCACTTTAGAAGGGTCTTTACCAGAAAAGGCCCCGCCTCCGTGCGCTCCCTTTCCCCCGTAGGTATCTACAATAATTTTACGACCTGTCAGACCCGTATCTCCATGGGGGCCGCCAATCACAAACTTACCGGTTGGGTTAATGTGGTACTTGATAGAATCTCCAAACAGAGACTGTACCCGCTTGGGCAATTTTTTCTTGATCCGGGGGATGACGATTGAAATGATGTCTTGCTCGATTTGTTTGAGCATGATGCTATCCTTGGCAAAATCATCATGCTGGGTTGATACAACAATGGTATCAATGCGGACGGGCTTATTTTCATCGTTGTATTCGATGGTGACCTGTGATTTGGCATCGGGACGAAGATAAGTCATCACCTTTCCCTCTCTTCGGATGGTTGATAACTCACGTAAGATTAAATGCGCCAATTCGAGTGGCAGCGGCATCAGGTTGTCGGTTTCGTTGGTGGCATACCCAAACATCATCCCTTGATCCCCGGCTCCCTGGTCTTCCTTTTTCTTCCGTTCTACTCCCTGATTAATATCTGCTGATTGTTCGTGGATGGCTGACAGGATACCACAGGAGTTTGCTTCAAACATGTATTCACTTTTGGTATAGCCTATTTTCCGGATAACCTCCCGGGCAATGTCCTGCACGTCCAGATAGGCGGTTGATTTCACCTCTCCCGCCAGCACGACCTGTCCGGTGGTAACCAGTGTTTCACATGCTACTTTTGATGATGGGTCATAGGCCAGAAAATAATCAATGAGTGCATCAGATATTTGATCTGCCACCTTATCAGGATGGCCTTCAGAAACAGATTCGGAGGTGAATAAATAGGGCATACAAGGGATTTATTAAATATCGATTTGTTTAAGGGCGCAAAGATAAAAAGGTTAACTGTATTTCAATCTTGTTTTCAGGGGTTCTCAAATATCATGGGAAGACGACTGATCACAATGGCATTGGATATATTCCGGTTTTAATTCGCCCCGGTCAATGTAAATGCCCCCCAGAAATAGGGATGTTCGTAGGTTTCCAACGTAACTTTCATCGCTTCACCATATGCCTGATGAATGCCCAATCCGGATAGGTAGTGCCGATAAAATGCTTCCATAAACAAGACTGTTGCTTCATCGCTGATCTTCCACAAGGAGCCCATCACGGTCTGGGCACCTGCCAGTTGAAATGCCCGCTGCAAGCCCCACACGCCTTCCCCGCTTTGCAGTTCTCCCAGCCCTGTTTCGCAAGCGGACAAAACCACCAGATTGGTTTGAGTCAGATCTAGCTGGGTAACTTCATAGGCCGTTAAAAATCCATCCTCAAATCTGGAATAATCTTTCAACGAAAAATTTTCAGGATCGCCCGCACCTGCCAGAATTAATTTGGAACGAAGATAACTGTCTGCCTTCGACCACTGATCAAATTCGCCATGGGTGGCCACATGTAAGACGGCCGGACTTTGGATGCGCTTGATGTTAGATTCATTGGCCTGTATAGAGGCTAATACCTTTGGTTGCATTCCCTTTTGATGAGCCAGGGTTTCGATGGTGGCTACTTCCCGTTGGGTTCCTGGCAGAGATAAAAACCCGCTACGGGTTCGAACGGGGGCCTCAGATAAATCGGTATGAGTCTGTTGAGAAGAGTTTTGTTGATTCTTTCGACTCATGGTAAAATCCGGATTCCCAACCAATATTATTTCCTTACCCGTAGAAGCCTGGTTGGTTTTTATAAAGTCGCGTCCGGTAGAAATCCGGATCAGCGAAAGCTCGCTTAACAGGAATTTATTCGTCTTTGGATTCTGAAGGGTCAGGGGGTTAATCATATGATAGGCCCCATCTGCACTTAGAAAGACGGTAGAAACTGGCCCCGTTTGTTCTTCTAGTTTTGACCAATACAACGAATAACTTTGGGGATCATCTTGCTGGGTGCGAATACGGTTTTGGTAGTTTCGCAACCCCTGCCCTTCCAGTTTATCTCCGTCCGGCAATTGAAACATCAATGGCCTTTCTTCGCCTGGTTTGATCACAAAGGCCCAATATTGAATTACTGGCTTATCAAATGAAAAGTAATCCCGTTTGAGTCGGATAATCTCAACATAAACCTGACCTGTTCTTAATTTTGCCTGCACATTTTTCCACGAAACGGATTTCCAGATCTGAGTTGGTGGCAATTTCTCATTGATTGCCCGTTCCATCTGGCTGATTCGAAGCGACAGACGGCTAACAGAGTCCATCAGGGAGACATTGGGGGATTTGATGGTCAGCTGATAAAAAGCTGACAACTTTTCCCGCAGTGATCGTACCTCCCTGATTTGTTTAAGCAGCGTTTGATCTTTAATCTTTCTAAGCTGACGGTCTTGCTCACGGGTGGCGTCCAGAACAATGCCCTTGGTTTGTAAAATCTTGTCAAGTAATTCTTCTGTGCGGTCATGGGTCTGCTCGTTCATCTTGAGCAGGAGCGATAAGTGACGATCCAGTTTTTCCATGTAGGTCTTAAAGAATTCCTTTTTTTCGCTTTCCGAAAAAAATTGAAAATTCTGATCGAGTTGTGATTCTTCTTTTTGAAGTTGTTTTTTACTTTCAGTGTACGCCTCGGTTAGTTTGCCAGAGAGAATTTGCTGCGTCAAATACGTTTTCCGGTATGACTCCTCTAACTGAGCCTTGGATGTTTGATACGTTTTTGAGGTATTAAAATTTCTGATGCGTGTGAACAATTGCTGATAGATTTTTTCTGCCTCCGCAGGCTTTCCCTGAAGTTGATAAAGTACTGCCTGTTCGATGAGTGATTCTGCATACTGACTGGCCAGAGAAGCCTGACCTGTTTTCATCGCACTGATCACTGCAATTAAATGGATACCTCCGGTTTGTTGTGCCAATTGCGCATATGCAATACCTTCTTTTACCAACAGGCGGGTCGAATCAGGAACGTAGCGATTGGTATCCATTTGAATGCGGGCATCCTCATACGATTTCCGGACGTAGGCCTGCTGTTTATTCATTTCGTCAGACATGGCGCGTGCGTAGGGAAGACAACTTTCAAAATCAAACATTTCAAAATAAGCTCGGGCCAGGCAAGCATTGTAAGTAAATCGTTGGCCGGATCGCGCCATCTCCAGGGATTGCCGATACGTAACTTCGTATTGTTCTTTGGCCTTCCTCATTTGAGTTTTCACCTCCTCCGGATAGTCATCGTTTATCTTAAATATTTCCTCCGGTGAAGGGATCTGAATGACCAGTTTACCGGATTCAACCAATTCTTTAAAGGACAAGGCCACAGCAATGGCCTCTTTGTATTGACCCGTATTGACTAATGCCTGTGCGTAAGAGGTATAGTACATCTGTCGGAGCGCATACGAAGGATGGGTTTCCAGTCGGTCTTTTTTACTTTCCAGATAGCGGGCAGCTTTGTCATGTAACTGCATGGTTGACAACAAGGAGGCATATTCTGTATATGCTAACAATGCGGTTTCTTCTGTTACAAACGGAACCGTGTATCGTTTGTAAAATGGAAAATGATTTTCAAAAGCATCAATGGCCTCTAAAAACAACTGCGAGGCTCGTGCATGCTGATAAATCTGCTGATAGGCACGGGCAGCATTTACCCTGGCCTGAAAGTACTCCTCATCACGAACCGTAAATAACTGATCCGTTACCTGAAGCAATTGACGGGCAGCAACCGCTTTATCTCCAGCCGTGAAAATGTCTGAGTTCAGTCGGTCAAATCGCGTATAATCCATCGTTTGCTTGCGAACGTGCGAACTGTCTGTCTGGGCAACAGTCCCGGTGGCAGTGATCCATCCAAGAACCACAATCAATGCCGTTTTTTTCATCAAATAAACATTATTCCTCATCTGCCAAAAACAAAAAGACGGCTGGGGTTTTAGGCCATTCATACGATTGCTTTCTCCATTCTGCCACCCGGAGTGTTTGGGCTTTTTGATTCTTGCCCGTTAAATCCAGACTAACATGTAGCCGCGTGGACGGATGCAGGTTCTTCAATAAAAACTTAAAAACAGAATTATTCCGGTAGGGAGTTTCAATAAACATTTGTGTTTGACGCTTTTGTTTCGACTCTGCCTCCAGCTCACGAATGACTTTAGCGGCCTCTTTGCCATCAATAGGTAAATACCCATGAAAAGCAAATCGCTGACCATTCATCCCCGAAGCCATCAACGCCAGTAGTAAGGATGAAGGACCAACCAACGGAATCACCGGGATGCTATTGGCGTGGGCGTAAGCTACTGCTAAGGCCCCCGGATCCGCAATACCGGGGCATCCTGATTCGGATATTACCCCCACATCAAAACCTTCGTGCAAAGGCTTTAGCAGTTGCGCCACCTGAACCGGAGTTGTCTTTTTGTTTAATACTTCGAGCGTCAGCGCTTCAATAGACGAATAGATCCTAAGGCTACTCAAATACCTGCGTGCTGTGCGCGGTTCCTCCACCAGAAAATGCTGAATAGCCCCGATGGATGCCCTGGTAGATTCTGGAATGGTGGCGATAGCCTCTTCTGCAATGACGGTTGGAATCAAAATGAGCCTTCCGGTATTCATACCAATCTATTGCGTTAAAAATTCCATCGCCAATTGAGCAAACTCCATCGGTTTTTCTGCCTGCACCCAATGGCTGGTATCCAAAAAACTGATTTTTGCCTTTGGGAAAATCGGATGAATAAATTTTTCATCTCCTGATTTAAAATAATTGGAACGAGTCCCATTGACAAATAATGTAGGCCCCTCATACCTGCCAGGGTATACCATGCCTTCTCCAATCTCTTCAATGTGTTTATCCAGTGCCGGCAAATTTATCTTCCAGGCAAAACGACCATCGGGGGTACGTGTCAGATTTTTTAACAAGAATTGTCGTACATCGGGTTCATCAATATGTTCCATCAAAATCCGATCCGCTTCTGTGCGGGAAGTTAATTTTGAAATGGGCACAGCCATCAAACCATTCAATATATGATCGTGATGTACCGGGTAGGATTTGGGGACAATGTCTACCACCAGGAGTCTACTTACCCGCGAAGGGTTTTTAACGGCAAAATTCATAGCGGTTTTGCCCCCCATGCTATGCCCAATGATATTTACACATTCCAGGGAATGATCCGTTAAAAACTGTTCCAGATCCTCGGTTAGCAATTGGTAATTGAAATCATCACTGTGTGGTGATTGTCCATGGTTGCGTTGATCTATCGTGAGGACATTGAACTTTTCAGCAAATACCTTTGATAGGGTGTACCAGTTGTCTGCAGAGCCAAACAACCCATGCAAAATCACCAGTGGTTCGCCTGTTCCGGCTTGTCGAAAAAATAAATTCATACGGCAAGGTACAAATTCACCTCATGCCACAAGAGTCTACCCGGTCACAAGATTTCTGGTTCATACCCAAGTACTTCACTTCTGATTGTATATTTGAGCTTTTGAATCATGGAACTAACCCACGGAAGCTATCACATTCAAGGAGTAACGTTTGAAGAATTGGCAGCCACCTATGGCACACCTTTGTATATTTATGATGGTGCCAAAATCATTCAGCAACTCAATAATCTGAAAAACGCATTTTCAGAAAACGATGTTAAAATCAAATATGCCGCCAAAGCGCTGACGAATATTTCCATTCTTCGCTTGCTGAAAAAGCACGGCTCTGGTGTGGATGTGGTATCTATTCAGGAAGCCCACATTGCCCGAAAGGCAGGGTTTGAATCTGATGAAATCATGTATACCCCCAACTGTGTTGATTTCTCTGAAATTGAACAAGGAGTGGAGCTCGGACTCATGATTAATTTGGATAACCTGTCGGTATTGGAAAAATTCGGGAAAAAGTACGGTTCATCAAAGGCCTGCTGTCTTCGCCTGAATCCCCACATCCTGGCGGGGGGAAATTATAAAATATCTACCGGTCATGGCAATTCCAAGTTTGGCATTTCTGTCTATCAACTTCCCCACATCATGCAACTGGTGGAACAATACAACATCCAGGTGGAAGGTCTGCATATTCATACAGGTTCCGAAATCACGGAAACTGAAGTCTTTCTAAAAATGGCCGAGATCCTTTTCGGGGTGGCGCGTGATTTCCCGCACCTCCGGTTTATCGATTTTGGAAGTGGTTATAAGGTTGCTTATAAGGAAGGGGATTTAGTAACCAATGTGTTTGACCTGGGGCTTAAGTTAGGCAAAGCCTTTAAAGAATTTTATCACCAGTATGGGAAACAATTGCAGCTCTGGATTGAACCTGGCAAATATCTGGTCAGTGAAGCCGGCTACCTTTTGGTTAAAACCAATGTGGTCAAAGCAACACCCTCGGTCACATTTGTAGGGGTCAATTCCGGACTAAACCACCTGATCCGCCCGATGATGTATGATGCCTATCACGACATCGTAAATGTTTCTAATCCTGCGGGCTCCTCAAAAATTTATACCGTAGTGGGAATGATTTGCGAAACAGACACCTTGGGCTCAGATCGGAAAATCCATGAAGTTCGCGAAGACGACCTGCTGGTTATTAAAAATGCTGGTGCTTACGGTTTCTCCATGGCTTCTCATTACAACTCCCGCCTCCGGCCGGCCGAAGTGTTAATTCTTCATGGGCAAGCTCATCTGATTCGTGAACGTGATACACTTGCGGACATCTTACGAGGGCAAGTTGAGATCGATCTCTGATGATGTACGATCTGGTCGTGATTGGCGGAGGAGCGGCTGGTTTTTTTGGAGCCATTCAGGCCGCTGAGCAAAAAAAGAATGCCCGCATTCTCATCCTGGAAAAAACAACGAAACTCCTGTCAAAAGTTAAGATTTCCGGAGGAGGTCGCTGCAACGTCACCCACCACTGTCTACAGCCAGCACCTTTGTCGAAACATTATCCTCGGGGGCAGAAGGTACTCAAACAGCTTTTTCAACAGTTTCATGCAGGTCATACGATCCAGTGGTTTGCCGATCGTGGCGTTTTATTAAAAGTGGAGGAGGACGGTCGTATGTTTCCTCAAAGCGATGACTCTCAAACAATCATAGACTGTTTTTTGTCAGAGGCTCGCAAATTCAAAATAGAGGTTCGTACCTCGAGTGAGGTTATCTCCATTGATCGAAAGGACAACTCCATAGAAGTAGTTACCGGCAACGAAAGTTTTTCGGCCGCACGGGTGCTGGTGGCCATGGGTGGGCATCCGCAAACCCATGCATACGAATGGCTCCAAAAACGGGGACACTCTTTAGTACCTCTGTTGCCCTCGTTGTTTACATTCAATGATCCCTCCCGTCAATACACCGATCTCATGGGAGTCAGCGTCCCTAATGGAAAAGTAAAGATAGCGTCCACCGATTTTGAACAGGAGGGCCCTATTCTCATCACCCATTGGGGGTTAAGTGGCCCCGCTGTTATCAAACTCTCGGCATGGGCTGCGGTTTATTTACATGCATGTAAATATACATGTACTGTCTTAGTCAATTGGGTGAATGAAAAAGAAGACATCGTCCGTCAGCGATTGTTACAGGAGAAGTTAACCCATGGTAAACGAGTTATCCTGAATTATCCGTTGTTTCAACTTCCCTCGCGATTGTGGGAGCGTCTATTGCACCAGGCAGAAATCGCACCTACACTTACCTGGCTGGATTGTCCTCACAAAAACATCAACCGTTTAACGGAATTTTTGGTCCGGACGCCTTTTTCTGTCAAAGGAAAAACCACGTACAAAGAAGAGTTTGTCACCTGTGGAGGCATTGATTGGCAAGACATCAATCCAGCCACCATGGAAAGTAAAATTTTGCCCGGAGTGTATTTTGCCGGAGAGGTGATCAATATAGACGGAGAAACAGGTGGGTTTAATTTTCAGGCAGCCTGGACTACGGCTACCATAGCCGCTCATTCCATGTTCAAGCCTTAGTTGATTTGCGGAAGCGTTATGACAAACGTGGTGCCCACATTGACTTTGGAACGCACCTCTATTCTACCATTCAACTTGTTTAAGGCTTCTTTTACGATGTATAACCCCAATCCGGTGCCATTCGATTCTGTGGATGCCCGGTAGAACATGTCAAAGATGCGCGAAACGCTTTCCGCGCGTATTCCCTGTCCATTGTCCTCTAGTTCGATGATGACTGACTTATTTTGAATCCGAAAAAGGACTTTGATAAAAGGATCTTGCTGGGTGATGCGGTGATATTTTACCGAATTCGAGAAAAGATTTCCGATCACGGTTTTGAGCAGTCCAACATCGCTTACAATCGTATTCTGCGGGGATCGATCATAAATCAATCGAATACTGTGAGCGTTTTTAGCAAACTTTAAATCGGCCACTACGTCATCAATCAATTGATCAAAAGAGATCATCTCCATTTTGACGGTCGCATTTTTACTTTTCGATAAGTTCAGTATATCACTGATGACATCGTCCAATTTTTTGACACGCTCCTCCATCATCCCCACCAGTTCCAATCCCTTCTTTTCCGTCATTTCCAGCCGGGCAAGGTTAGCTAATCCTAAAATGGAGGCGATGGGAGCCCGCAAATCATGAGAGGTGCTGTATAAAAAACTATCTAACTCACGATTGGTTTTATTCAGTCTTTCTCGTTCATCTTCCAGCATCCAAATGATTAGTCCCATTCCCATGCTGGCCATCAGCAAAAGATCGGTTATCCCAAAGAAGGATGGAAATTCAACTTTCCATTGAACAATATAAGCGATGACCACCCAAAAGTAATAGGCTTGACTAATCCCGTAAAGGATGAGTGAGGCAATCAGTATTTTATAACCCACGCCCGATTGTCGGTAAACTTTGAGAGCAATGGTTATCCCAGCGATCACAAAACTTAAAGCGACAATCAGATTCCGAAGGCCAATTCTCAAAAAATAGCGTTCGTTTGCGTTCGTTAATTCGGTACTGAACAGGATGGTAGACAAGGTTGCCAACACCAGGATCAGGGCTATACACCCACGATAAAAGTTGGCCCGGAGCTTCACCCCGGTAATAAATTCATATACCCCGGTCAGCAACAGAAATACCTGTAAATAGGTAAAAGTCAGGTGGCCAAATGTGGCAAACAACGAAGGGAGGTAATTGCTGGGCTTACCGTCCAATTGAAAGGTGATAAAAGCCAGCAAACACACCGAAGCGGCAAAGAGCAACCAGGAGAGCGCCCAACTGTATAAAAAATTTCTTCGGTATACCCGGCTAAAGTGTCGGAAAATGAAAAATAAGGCAATCCCTAAAACACTTTGCGCGATATAAATGGCCACCACACTCAATCTCTTCCCTCGTTTATGTTTCCTTTATTCTTTCACGAATCTAACGATGATCCCTCAGTTAACCGGTTTGATGTAAGAAATTCATGAAAAATGAAAAACCCCGGCTTAGCGCTGGGGTTTATTTGATTGTGGTGACGGAGGGAATTGAACCCCCGACACAAGGATTTTCAGTCCTTTGCTCTACCAACTGAGCTACGTCACCGGCTGTTTAACTGGCTTTTGACCTACAGGGGGCACAAAAGTAGGGAAATTTGTATAGGCTGCAAACAAGCCCTGAAAATTTCCGGTTTTGATCGTACTTTTAAGAGCTTTAACCTTTGATTGATTTCCAACATGATTCAGCAAATAGTCTTTCTGTTCACACTTCTGATCGCAGGGTACTTTATTCGTAAACGCGTGCTGAGGATTCGGGCAAACATTCGTCTGGGGAAGGCCGCTGAGATAAATGGTGATACCTCCGAACGATGGAAGCATGTATTGTTAGTTGCCTTTGGTCAACAAAAAATGTTTAAGAAATGGATGCCGGCTTTTTTCCATTTTCTGATCTATGTCGGATTTCTGATCATTAATCTCGAAGTACTGGAGTTTGTGATCGATGGGCTGGCCGGTACCCATCGCATTTTTGCTCCGTACCTCGGTGGATTTTATACCGTGCTCATGAATGGTTTTGAATGGCTGGCCATCGCTGTTTTATTGGCTTGTCTGGTGTTTCTGACGAGGAGGAATGTTTTAAGTATCCCCCGGTTTCAGAGCCATGATTTAAACGGCTGGCCTCGCATGGATGCCAATCTGATCCTGGGCATTGAAATTGTTTTAATGTTGGCCATCCTTACCATGAATGCCAGCGACCAATTACTGCAAGGTCGTGATCCCCATTACACCAAGACAGGCTCCCTTTTTTTTAGTTCCTTTTTGATTCCTTTGTTTGAAAATCTGGAGACCACTACGCTTATCATCGTTGAGCGTGCGGCCTGGTGGTTTCACATCATAGGTATTCTGGCTTTTTCGATTTATGTAACTTATTCCAAGCATCTGCATATTTTTCTTGCCTTTCCCAACACGTTCTACGCCAATCTTGGACCTAAAGGTCAGATCAACAACATGCCCGTGGTGACACAGGAAGTGAAATCCATGTTGGGATTAACCCCTGCCAGCCCCGCCCCGGCAGGAGAACCTGGTCGCTTTGGCGCCAAAGACATTAATGACCTCCGTTGGACTAACCTGATGGCTGCTTACAGTTGTACTGAGTGTGGCCGATGCACCGCTGAATGTCCGGCACATCAGACCGGAAAAAAACTATCTCCCCGCAAAGTGATGATGGATGTGCGCGATCGCATGGAAGAGGTTGGCCAAAGTGTAGCATCCGGAGGTAAAGGATTAAATGATGGCAAGTTCCTGCTGGGGGATTACATCTCTCCTGAAGAAATCAATGCTTGCACCAGTTGCAATGCGTGCGTAGAGGCTTGTCCCGTATTGATTAATCCTCTTGAAATAATTTTAGAATTAAGACGGTATCAAGCCATGGAAGAATCCAGCGCCCCCGCCCAATGGAATAGCATGTTTCAAAACATTGAGACCAGTTTCGCTCCCTGGAAATTTCCTGCCAGCGATCGGTTTAACTGGGCCAAATCTTAAATCTTTGACGTTAAGCATATGACTGTAACAACAATGGCCGAGTGGGCCTCCCGAGGGGAAACACCCGAAGTGTTATTCTGGGTAGGATGTGCCGGATCTTTTGATGACCGGGCCAAAAGGGTAACCAAAGCTTTTGTGAAAATCCTTAACTCCATCAATGTAAAATTTGGTGTGTTGGGGACCGAAGAAGCGTGTACGGGTGATCCCGCCCGCAGGGCAGGAAACGAGTTTTTGTTTCAGATGCAGGCCATGAATAATATTCAGATACTTAATGGGTATGGCATTCGGAAAATTGTCACCGCGTGCCCGCATTGTTTCAATACTCTAAAGAACGAGTATCCGGAGTTAGGGGGCACATACGAAGTCATTCACCATTCCACCTATTTACAACAACTCATCAACGAGGGAAAAATTAAACTGGAGGGGGGCGGATCGTTCAAGGGAAAAAAGATCACCTACCACGATAGTTGCTATTTGGGTCGTGCCAACAATATTTATGAAGCACCTCGCGAAGTCCTTCAGGCGCTAGATGCAGACCTGGTGGAGATGAAAAGGTGCCGTACTACTGGGTTGTGTTGTGGAGCCGGGGGGGCTCAAATGTTTAAAGAACCTGAAAAAGGGAACAAAGACATCAACATCGACCGGGCAGAAGAAGCCCTGGCAACCGGAGCCAAAACCATAGCGGTGGCTTGTCCTTTTTGCATGACCATGATGACCGATGGCGTGAAGAATAAAGAAAAGGAGGCGGAAGTGACGGTCAAAGATCTGGCTGAACTTATTGCCGAAGCCAAAGGTTTATGATGTCAAATAGTACTTTCTATGCTGGTTCCGTTTAGTGAATTGCCCGACTTCGCGCGTATTTGGATTTATCAGGCCGTTCGTCCACTACTGCCGGAGGAAGAAACATCCGCAAACAAAACGCTGACTGACTTTTGCTCGCATTGGCAGGCGCATGGGCAGCCTTTAAAAGCTTCGTTTAGGATCATCCATCGTCAATTTATTGTATTAGCGATAGACGAAGATTATGAGGGAGTGAGCGGATGCTCTATTGATGGGTCTGTACGGATGCTCAAACTATTGCAAAGTCAAATTGACAACGATTTTTTTGATCGAAAAAATCAAGCGTTCTGGGTGGACGGAAAAGTGGCCACCTTCCCTATCCATCAGCTACAGGAGCTAATCCGCAGCGGTACGCTGTCCGCAACCACGCCTGTCTTCAATAATTTAGTGCCCTGCAAATCAGATTTTGAAAAAAACTGGCTTGTGCCCTTAGAAAAATCGTGGGTAGCAAAATATCTACCTAAACCTGCGTTTATGTAAAAGAGATCACCAGCCGGTTTAGCTCAATGTTTTTTGTAGCTTTAGGCTGTGTTTGATCAGGAATAAGCTTATGAGTGCAAGAGTCATTTCGATTGTGGGGGTATTGATCTGCCTGGGATCATGCACGCTTGAAAAAAAGGCGCAAAAGTCATTTAACCTGGGCAAGTATCAGAAAACGATTAATTACTACACCGGAAAGCTTGCCAAGAATCCCGGCAACGGAAAGGCTAATTACCTGGTTGCAGAGTCGTATCGTCTGTCTAATCGGATCAAGGAGGCAGCGCCCTTTTATGCCAAAGCGAAAGGCCGTGGACTGCCAGAAGATACCATCCTGTTTTATCACTCCAAATCATTACAGGCCAATGGCCAATATGAGGAAGCCAAAAGTAAAATTGATGAGCTTATCGAAATAACATCCAACGATGACTTTCGCGACCGGGCCAAAAAAGAATTGGAAGGACTCGACTACCTGAGTCAATTAAAAAATAAAAAAAGCTACTATCGGATTAAAAACCTGGAAGCCATCAATACGCCTTTTACCGAGTATGCTCCTGCCTATCTGAACAACGAAATCTATTTTACCTCTTCCCGGAGTAATAGTAAGATTTACGAAGCCAGCGGCACCCCTTTTACCGACCTGTATAAGGCCCAGAGTCAGGGAGCCAATGTTGACATCAGTACTGTTCAGCCATTGTCATCGTTGGTCAATGATGATGCCATCAATGAGGGATGTATCACCTTTACTCCAGATGGAAAAACAATGGTCTTTGCCAAGGGAAATTCAGGCAAACGAAAAGGCACGCAGGATGTCGATTTGTATATCTCCCGATTTCGCAATGGCGAATGGGGAGAGCCGCGCGCGTTGAATATTAATCGCCCGGAATCATGGGAAAGCACCCCTGCCTTTAGCCCCGATGGTCGTACGCTATATTTTTCATCAAATCGGAAGGGAGGATATGGTGGACTGGACATCTACACTGCGCAAATGGATGGTCGCGGCAATTTTGGAAGGATCCGCAACGCTGGTCCTGAAATCAATACAGCCGGTGCAGAACTGTTCCCATACGTGGCTGAAAATAACAAATTGTATTTTGCCTCTGACGGTCACCCTGGTTACGGTATGTTGGACTTGTTTGTAGTCAATCGGGCCAATGGCAAAACAGTCGTGGAAAATTTAGGCGAGCCTGTTAACTCAAGCGAAGATGATTTTGGTATTTTCCTGTTTAAAGCTGACCGTGGTTTTTTTACCTCCAACCGGGCCAATGGAAAGGGGGATGATGACATCTATACATTCGTGAATGAAGATCCGAATCTGAAAGTGGTTAATTATTTTCTACAAGGCATTACGTATACTCCCGGCAAGGACAGCAGCCTTCAAATTCTGGGGGATGTAAAAGTATCTCTGCTGGATAGTAAGGGTGATCTCATGCAGGACTATGTAACCGGAAATGACGGCAAATTTTTGTTTCGGGTATACGAAAACGAGAATTATACCCTTATTGGTGAAACCGATGGATACCTGGTCAAACGTCAACCCTATACCATGGTTGGAAAATCTATTGATGTTACTAAACTGAAAGACCTGGTGACCAATATTACCTATGACACTATTATTGTTCTGGATCGGTTGGAGAAAAACAAAATCTTTGCATTGAGAAATATTTACTTTGAATACGATGAATCCTATATCCGGCCTGATGCCGCCAAGGAACTTGATAAATTGGTGGACATCCTGAACGATAATCCGGAGATAAAAATAGAGATGGGTTCTCATACCGATAGTGTCGCTTCCAATAGTTACAACCTGGAACTGTCCCAGCGAAGAGCCGAATCAACGGTGCAATACCTGATCCGCAAAGGAATCGCTTCAGACCGACTCACGGCCAAAGGTTACGGAGAAGAGAAACCCATTGCACGCAACACCAACCCTGATGGAACCGACAATCCGGCCGGCCGCCAGCGCAACAGACGCACGGAATTTAAGATCCTGGAGATTGGCCCGATGCCGGTGAAAAAAGATGATGATTTTGATGAAGACAAGTATTTTAAGGGAGAGGGCGTCATCAAAAATGATAATTAATTTTTCCAAAGAATCCATCCAAGTGAAAGGCCCGTTTTGCGGGCTTTTTCTTTCCTGACGGAAATCATTCGCTTACCTGTCCTAAATCATTCCTTCGGAATCAGGTGATCTGTAATCTTACGGAGGCTTTCAAAAAGTGTATAGCCTGATCGATCAACCTCTAAACCACTTCTATCATGAAAAAGCGCGAACCGGTAAGTACCATTATGACAAAAAATGTTCATTCCGTGCAGTTGGATGATTCCTTGCTGGACGTCAGAAATCTGATTCAGAACCATGGAATTCGCCATGTACCTGTTATGCAAGGTAAAAAGCTGGTAGGCATTGTCAGCAAAACTGATTTAAACCGGCTAACGTTTAGCAGCCTGTTTGCCGGACAGGAAGAAGCCGATGAGGCCGTTTTTGATATGCTTACCATTTCTCAGGTGATGTCTCACAAGCCCCGGGTGGTTTCCACTGCGATCAGCATCCGGGAAGTAGCTGAAATTCTTGCTCAGGAAGAATTTCACTCCTTACCGGTGGTGGAAGAAAATGATGAAAGCAAACTGGCCGGCATTGTCACCACAACGGACGTAATCAAATACATGTTGGAGCAGTATTAAATACAGTCTATGCAGCGCCTACATCTAATGCAGGCGCTGCATAGACTTCCACAGGTTTGCTTTAGTTTATTTTGATCAATTCGACATCAAAAATCAGGGTCGCGTGCGGGCCAATATCAGCCCCTGCGCCACGTTCTCCATAGCCCAATTCGGAAGGGATAAATAATACCCATTTCGATCCTTCCGTCATCAATTGCAAAGCTTCTGTCCAGCCACTGATTACCTGATTGACACCAAACGTGGCCGGCTGACCTCGCTCCACTGAACTGTCAAACATCGTCCCATCAATCAAGCGGCCGGTATAGTGTACGGTTACACGATCCGTTGGCCCGGGTCTACGGCCCGTTCCCTCTTTTACTACCTGATATTGAAGTCCGCTGGCAGTTGTTTTTACTCCTTCTTTGGTTGCATTGGTCGCCAGAAAGGCCTTGCCCTCCTCTTTGCGTTTGGTATTCTTGAGTTCCATAGCTTGTGTTACATAGTTTTGAACAAGGGTCATTGCCTCCTGTCGCTGCACCAGGGTAGGTTTGTTACTTAGCACATCCTGAATGGCTGCCGAACAAAGCCGGGCATCGACCGAATCCGCTCCCTGACTTTTCATGGAAGTCGCCAACAAAACACCCATTCCATAGCTCACTTTCTCAAACTCTGAAGAGACCACCACGGGTTTCGGTTTCTTCATCTCTTCTATCTCGGCCTTCAGTCGGTTGATTTCCGCCAGTAATTCCTTTTTGGATTGGGCCATAGAGGCACATGTGCCAAGTAAGAAAAGGCAAACAACACCTGTTTTTTTCATTTTCAACTATTTCGGAGTGCAAAGAAAGCAAAAGACAGCGAAATGTGTTTTGTAATTTTAGCACATGAACCACTGCCCTTCCGGAAAGCGATTCTTCACAACACTCACACAAGCTGAGGATGCTCTTCTGGAGGCACACGTTGTTTATGAATACAAATCCGGGCAAGGGCCCGTGGCCGTTTACAAATGCGAGGATTGCGGTTACTACCACTTCACCTCGCGCGGCCCCATGAATGAACGACTTCAGCAAGCGTTTCAATCGGGGCAATTACAGGTTTGGCAACGAGCCCAAAAGTGGAATCAAAAATTGAAATAGCATGGCCATTCGATCACGTCCAAAAAATGAGTTTCAATTTTCTGGTAAACTCGTAGAACTGAAAGGAACCTTTAGCTATGCTGCGGTTCTTGTGCCCAAAACTCTGCTCAGCCAAATGCCTGAAGGGCGGCTTCGTGTGAAAGGTCAACTCAATCATGTGCCCATTGATCTGGCCATTCAATACCGGGTCAGCGGTCCTCGCTTCATCATGGTCAGCAAATTGCTCGCCCGTAAGGCACATGTAAAAATCGGAGATGCTGTTACGGTTTCTTTCAAACTTACCAATCCAAAAAAAGTTGAAATTCCGGAAGAGTTAGCGGCTGTGCTAGCTCAGGATGAAGAAAGCCTGGCGGCCTGGAAAAAATTAACTCCTGGCCTGCAGCGAAGCCTTTGCTACTATGTTAATTCAGTAAAAAATGTGGACAGCCGAATCAAAAGATCGTTTGAAATGGTCAATAAGATAAAGACGGGTCAGCTGTATCTGCAACGAAAAAAAGCTGAAAATTAGGCCAAGGCTGGCTTTTCATTATCCAACTGTTTTGTTATGGTTATCAAGTTGTTACATCCAACTTTTTTGTGGGATAAACGTTATATTTGAGTAACCACTACGAAAATGAAACATTCACCAAAACTGGCTATTCTTCAAAGCCTGGACGCCATGGATCATGTGCAGATGGAAGAAGTGCTTCAGTACATCAAAGGACTGCTGCATCAACCGGAACGCACGAAGAATTATCAGTCGTTCAAGCGCGAAGCCCTGAAGGAAATCCGTCAGGCCTTACGCAAAAACAAGAAGGGCCTCGTCCTCACCGCGTAACATTCGCGTTACCTGCCGGTCATCACAAATGCAAATCAGCATTTGATGGGGATATCATCTCTTTAATCGTGTCAAAATGATCAAATTGTTAAGCTATTGTTTCTTTCTATTTCCCGGCTAGCCTGGTAAAGTGAATGATCATGTGCTTGGAGAGCAACACTTTCATGGAGGTAGAAATTGAAAATATCTCGTGATAAATAGATTCATGTGCAGGATCATTCTTGACCTGCCGTTTTCTGTTTTTTAAATTGAAGTAATAGATCCACGGATAAAAAATCAATAGCCATACGGAGGTGCTGCTATAGCGGGTGCGATAAATTTTCTGGATGCGAAGATTTTGCAAAGCCGCCAGGGTCCGTATCCGCAAAATACCACTCATGAATAGCTTGCTAAAATATCCCTTATCGTCACCCCCCCAGGGCGTATAGGCATTCAATTCATTCGGCAACGGAGCGGTGTAGTGTTCGCTCTCCATCAAAAATTGTGAGAAGCGGCTACGAAGCGAGGAGGTATTCGGAGTGGTTAAAATAAAGTTACCACCCGGCTTACATATTCTGCCTACTTCCTGAAAAAAGAAAAACTGATTGGGCAGGTGCTCCAGCGTTTCGGCACAGATAACCCAATCTACGGAGTGGGTCTGAATGGGAAACGGCTGTTGTAAATCTATCTTTTGGCAGGAGATCGGGCAAAAGATGTTTTCAGAAGGAAAAAGATCATACAACATAACGGTCGCCCCTGCTTCCAAAAACAGATTAGCAATAAAACCACTGCCAGCCGATAAATCTGCAACTACTTTCCCCCGTAGGGCTGCCTGATTCTTGTGAATGAAGTCGGTAAAGAAATGAATGGTGTTTTCGCGGCTATGTGGAATTTCCGGAGGGAGAACTTCATTTGCCATGGCTGCCATTTGACGTTAGTGATACTTGACGTAATGTTCCCATTTCTCCATCACTTCTTTCATGTCGGAAGGAAGTTCGGAATCAAACCTCATAAACTTCCCGCTGGCCGGATGGATAAATCCTACCGTTTTGGCATGGAGCGCCTGCCGGGGAATGATCTTAAAACAATTATCAACAAATTGTTTGTACTTGGAAAAAACTGTTCCTTTCACAACATCACTGCCGCCATACATAGCATCATTAAACAACGGATGACCTAAATACTTCATGTGTGCCCGAATCTGATGGGTGCGCCCTGTCTCCAGGCGGCATTCCAGCAAGGATACATATCGAAAATCCTGAAGCAACTTATAATGGGTAATCGCGTGTCTTCCAAAGTCACCCTCTGGAAAAGCTGTGGTAATTCTCCGATCCTTTAAACTACGCCCTACATGAACGTTAATCGTGCCCTCTGGAGGATCCGGAATACCCCAAACAATGGCCTGATAGGTGCGTTCAATGGAGTGATCAAAAAATTGTTTGGCCAGAGCCGTCATAGCCTTCTCACTTTTGGCGATCACCAATAATCCGCTGGTATCTTTATCAATCCGATGAACCAGGCCAGGGCGACCATCATTTCCGGGCATGTGCGGCAGGTTTTGAAAATGATAGGTAAGGGCATTGACCAGCGTGCCCGTCCAGTTTTGGTAAGCCGGGTGTACAACCATGCCAGCCGGCTTATTGATCACCAGTAAATGATCATCTTCAAAGACAATGTTTAGCGGAATGTTTTCTGCTTTTACATCCGTATCGCGGGGAGGTTCAGGCAACGAAACGGTAATGATATCGTTGGGGTGAATTTTATAATTCGGTTTAACCGGCTTTTCGTTGACCCGAACAAATCCTTCGTGGATTCCTTCTTGTAACTTCGTTCGTGTCACATTGGGCATGCGATCCATCAGAAATTTATCGATGCGAATCAGGGTCTGGCCCGGGTCAGCCACCAATCGGTAATGTTCAAATAGGGCATCGTCCTGATCTTCGCTAATGTCTTCCTCCATTCCGCAAAAGTAACAATATCTGGCGCGGCCTCACCATGGGACCAAACATATCGAAGCAGGTATGACTACAAACAAATGATGCCTTCGTCTAACTCCCCGATGGCAATGGAGTTTCCCTTCAAAAACCGATCACCACTCGTCCACGCCAAAACACTATCTATCTGATGCCAGTTTTTTAATGGCGTATGAATAGCCCCTGTTTGTTTTTTCAACTGCTGACCAAACGCGCGGATGTCCTTCTTGTAAAACGTATTCCAACCCAGCGTTTTGATCAACGCTGCCGGATACACTTCAACTACCATGATCCCTGACGACTCCAGTAAACTTTTCAATCGCATCGCCCGTGCCAATAATCCTCCTAAGAACATAGGCGACATTGCATGGAGTTCGCGGTCTGCCTGGCGATAAAAATAGTCATCTCCCTTGCCCCGATAAACGCCCGGAAGTGAAAGTGGCGCATCAATAAACACGTGGGTCGCCAGAAGTTCCTGCAAACGTTTCTGCAGAAACGCGTCTGCATCTTGTTTTCTCAGACTTTGTTCTATCCTTAACTTTTTCCCATCGTGGTAACATAGGCACGTGGTGCCAGCCAGTTTGGAGCCGTAATCGATACCCACATGAAAGGGCCTAGAAGAGGGGCTCATGACAAGTGAAAAGCAGGAAACTGATCTCTACCCTTTTTCTCACCCCGGCATCGGTCGCTGCAATATTTTACATCATCCCATACCTTCGCCCACTTTTTACGCCAGGTAAAAGGCCGGCCGCAGACCAGGCAGTCTTTGGTTGGCAAATCTGATTTTTTTACTCCACGCATGTCACTTTTTTAACAACCTGGAATCGTAAGTGTTTATTGGTTGATGTTAACAGAAGAAGAGATAGATCGGGTGATTCAAATGGCGTGGGAAGATCGCACCCCTTTTGAAGCTATTGAAATTCAGTTTGGCCTTGGGGAGGATGAGGTGGTCGAACTTTTGCGAAAGAATTTAAAAAAAAGCAGTTGGAAGTTGTGGCGGGCGCGGGTGCATGGACGCAAAACCAAATTTGCCAAGCTTCGTTCGGAAGAATCCAGTCGTTTTCATAGCTCCCGACAACGTGCTATTTCTTTTAATAAAATTTCGAAACGATAACTCTATTCACCGTCTCTGGTATTTCCAAACGAGTCTATTTTACGTCAGCAAATAGCTTATTTTTGCCAGATGTCGCTGACCAGGCGTTGGAAATATAAACCTGTCCCTTCTGTTGAATCTGTTGAAGCGTTGAGTGCGGTTCTCAACCTCAATCCTTATCTGACCTCGGTTTTGTTGCAGCGAGGGATAGCTGATTTTGAAACTGCCCGATACTTCTTTCGCCCACAACTGGAACATTTACATGATCCTTTCCTGATGAAAGATATGGAAGCAGCTGTTGTCCGGTTGCATCGGGCCATTCAGAATCAGGAACGCATTTTAATTTATGGCGACTACGATGTGGATGGAACCACCTCTGTTGCGTTGGTCTATCGTTACCTCCGCAGCTTTTATTCAAATATTGCCTTTTACATCCCTGATCGGTATGCCGAAGGTTATGGTGTTTCTCAAACAGGAATCCTCTGGGCAGAAGAAAACCAGTACACGCTGATCATCGCGTTAGACCTTGGCATCAAATCATCGGACATGGTGGTGCTGGCCGCTCATAAAGGCATTGACTTTATTATTTGCGACCATCACTTACCCGGGGGCGATATCCCCCAAGCCGTAGCCGTTCTGGACCCCAAGCGGGAAGATTGTAACTATCCCTTTCAGGAACTCAGTGGCTGTGGGTTGGGGTTTAAATTGATACAGGCTTACGCTCGCAGGTACCGTATCGAAAAAGAAGTATTTGAATTGCTGGATTTGGTTGCGGTCAGTATTGCCTCTGACATTGTTCCAATCAACGGTGAAAACCGGACGCTTGCCTATTTCGGTTTGTTAAAACTTAACAATGATCCATGTCCGGGATTAAAGGCATTAAAAGAAATTGCAGCGATCAAATCGGATCTGGACATTTCCGGAATTGTCTTTACCCTTGGGCCTCGCATCAATGCGGCCGGTCGTGTGGCGCACGCTCATGGGGCTGTAGAACTTCTGATCTCCCAGACAGAAGAGGAAGCTTTTTCGTTTGCCGAGAAAGTAAATATTAAAAATGATCTGCGCAGAGAGTTTGATCTGAGCATCACCGAAGAGGCGATTGCCATGATTGAAAATGACGAAAGGTTGCGTAACCGTAAATCAACGGTGTTGTTTAAAAATACCTGGCATAAAGGAGTCATTGGCATCGTGGCTGCCCGCTGCGTGGAAAGATTTTACAGGCCTACCATTATCCTGACAGAATCGAATGATAAACTTACCGGCTCCGCCAGAAGTGTAAACGGGTTTGACTTGTATGAAGCCATCTCGCAATGTGGCGATTTGCTGGAAAAATTTGGTGGCCATAAATATGCAGCAGGACTTACGCTCTCCCGCGACAACCTGGAAGCGTTTGAGGAGCGGTTTGAAAAAATTGTGAGTGAGCGAATGACGGAAGAGTTACAAACGCCCGTGGTGGAAATTGACCTGGTTATTCCGCTGGAAGCCATCCATGGCAAGTTCTTAAACATCCTTAAACAAATGGCGCCCTTTGGTCCGGAGAACCAAAAACCTGTTTTTGAGGCACGAAATGTGTATGTGGTAAACTCCCTCAGTAACTTCAAAGACCGACATGTTCGGTTTCTGGCCGGGCAGGATGGAAGCGATGCTATTTTTCAGGCCATTGCCTTTGACTTAATTGAGCATTATGACCGGTTGGCTGCCGGAGATCGCTTCCGAATGGCCTTTACCGTAGAAGAGAATACTTTTAATGGACAAACGTCTTTGCAACTACGGGTGCGCGACCTCAAATTTGATTGATATGGAATTACGGGCTGATAATCTGATAAAAAAATATAAAAAGCGGACGGTTGTTAATAATGTTTCCGTTCAGGTAGGGCAAGGAGAAATTGTGGGTTTATTAGGCCCCAATGGAGCCGGCAAGACTACCACCTTCTATATGATTGTGGGATTGATCAAACCCAATGAAGGAAGCATCTATCTGGATGATCAGCCCATTACGGATGAACCGATGTTTCAGCGGGCCAAGCGGGGCATTGGCTATCTCGCTCAGGAGGCTTCCGTGTTTCGGACGCTCACCGTAGAAGAAAACATCATGGCGCCCCTTGAAATGCGGGACATTCCTGCACGCGAACGAAAAGAAAAGGTGGAAAGTTTGCTGGAAGAATTCAGTCTAACACATGTGCGAAAAAATCTGGGGATGGTGCTGAGCGGGGGTGAACGAAGACGGACCGAAATAGCCCGTGCATTGGCCGTTGATCCAAAATTTGTGTTGTTGGATGAACCCTTTGCCGGAGTAGACCCGATTGCTGTGGAAGAAATACAAGGTATTGTAGCACGTTTAAAAAAGAAAAACATTGGGATTCTCATTACCGATCACAATGTGGACGAAACCTTATCGATCACCGACCGGGCCTATCTGATGATTGAAGGAAAACTGTTTCGATCAGGCAATGCCGAGGAACTGGCCAATGACCCCATGGTGCGTAAATTGTATTTAGGTCAGAATTTTGTGCTCCGCAGATCGGCTGCCAGTCAGCCGTAGGTCAAATCCTTGCTTCAACGGACTTTGCCATCTAGCCCGGCAGACGTATTTTTGAGAACCTGAACCATGCAAATCCTCAACTCTATTCTTACCTGGGTCATGAAAAAGCGGATCCACCAGATCGAGCTTTTTAAAAAATACCCGCTGGAGGTGCAAGATGAAGTTTTTAAAAAACTGATCAGTACCGCCCGTTATACCGAATTCGGTCAACGCTATGCCTTTGATGACCTGGTGAATTATGAGGACTTTAAGCGAAGAGTGCCTGTCAATACCTATGAGCAATTGTTTCCCTACATCGAAAGACAAATGCGGGGTGAACAAAATGTATTGTGGCCCACCGAGATAAAATGGTTTGCCAAATCATCGGGTACTACCAATGCTCGTAGCAAATTTATTCCGGTATCACCCGAAGCATTGGAAGATTGTCATTTCAAGGGAGGCAAGGATCTTTACTCAATCTACATCACCAATTATCCAGACACCCAGATTTTTTCCGGGAAAGGCTTAGGAATAGGTGGAAGCTATCAGGTCAACGAATATGATCCCACTTCCTCCTCACGTTATGGGGATGTTTCGGCCGTGATTATGCAAAATCTGCCTCCCTGGGCGGAGTTTATCCGAACCCCCAGCCTGGAAACAGCCTTGATGAATAACTGGGAGGAAAAGATTGAGCAAATTGCGCGTGAAACCGCTGATGTTAACGTTACCCATATTGCGGGTGTGCCAACCTGGACGGTGTTATTGCTTCAGCGCATCATGGAGGCCAAAGGAAAAGGCAGTATTCTGGATATCTGGCCTCACCTGGAAGTCTTTTTTCATGGGGCCGTAGCCTTTAAACCCTACCGCAATCTGTTTAAGTCCATAATCCCAAGCGATAAGATGCGTTATTGGGAGACCTATAATGCCAGCGAAGGTTTTTTTGGCATTCAGGATACGAAAGATTCGGAAGATCTGCTGCTCATGCTGGACTACGGTGTTTTCTATGAGTTTATTCCTGCGGAGGATGCTGACAAAGAATATCCCGAAGCCGTTTCGTTAGGAGATGTGGAAATTGGAAAAAATTATGCGATGGTAATCACCACCAATGCCGGGTTATGGCGATATAACATCGGAGACACCATCAAGTTTACCAGTAAGACCCCCTACCGCATTCGCATCTCCGGACGCACCAAACATTTCATCAACGCTTTTGGTGAAGAAATCATTATCGAAAATGCGGATACCGCCATTACACATGCGTGTGAACTTACCGGAGCAGTCATTGATAATTTTACTGCTGCCCCCAAGTATCTGGAGCGAAGTAAACAAGGCGGCCACGAGTGGGTCATTGAATTTAAAGTAAAACCCAGCAGCATGGAGCAGTTTGTAACCATTCTGGATGAAACCTTGCGAAAAGTGAATTCCGATTATGATGCCAAGCGGGCGCACAACCTCGCTTTGGTAGCTCCTACCATCCACAGTGTGCCGGAAGGAACATTTTATAATTGGATGAAAAAACGAGGCAAACTGGGTGGCCAGAATAAAGTACCACGGTTAAGCAATTCACGCGAATATGTGGAGGAAATTCTGGGAACTACTGTATAACCCATGGACATCAGGTAATTCCCAGGTCATCCATCAAAGAGGTAAATCATTAAAAAAAGCACCCTGACGTTTATCAGGGTGCTTGCTTGAATAAAATCCAGATTAGGTCAGGCATTTTTCCATTTGATGGTGCACCCCAAAGCCTTGGTTTTGGGGGTAGGAACTTCCTGACCCTTTAACAGGGCATCCACGGCTTCTTCTACAAATTTTTTAGTGATCTTACTTTCATCACGGCTGTTGTCAATAGAACCGATATAGGCTACTTTCAATTCTTTTGTCAGAACAAAGACGTGAGGCGTGTTGGTCGCTCCAAAAGCTTTGGCTACCTCCTGAGTTTCATCTACCAAATACGGAAACTCATATCCCTTTTTCCTGGCGTAGTCTACCATTTTCTCAAATGAGTCTCCGGCAGAAACTTCAGGGTCGTTTGGATTAATCGCCAACACCGGAAATCCCTGCGAGGCATATTTTTTATGAAGGGCAATGATTCGTTCATTGTAGGCTTTGGACACAGGACAGGTATTGCAATCAAAAATGACGATGAATCCTTTAGCTGACTTAAAATCGGCTAAAGCTACTTTCTTTCCATCTACGTTCTTGAGTTTAAAATCAGCCACTGTATCACCGATATCGTAACCTTGTTTCATGGGAGCAGCCGCTACCAGAATGGTAACCACTGCCAGCATTGTAAGCACTCTTGTCATATGTTTATCATTTAAAAGTTAATACACTTGTCAAATACTCTCTTTAATCG
Organism: uncultured Ohtaekwangia sp.; assembly: GCA_964439205.1. Classification (GTDB taxonomy): domain Bacteria; phylum Bacteroidota; class Bacteroidia; order Cytophagales; family Cyclobacteriaceae; genus ELB16-189. The sequence goes on along the minus strand of CAYTNM010000007.1, from coordinate 29,195 downwards.
GCCTTTACTTCCTCAATCAGTTTTTCCAGATCACCCTCGTGCAATTCTTTATCCACAAATCTTCGTTTTCCTGTTTGTGTATTGACAATGAGGGTAGCCGGGATGGCACCTTGCCATTTTTTTTCAATAACATCAATCCAGACATTCGGGTCGGTTTCGTTCAAAATATAAACGGTTGACTTTAGTTTCTTTCGTTCCACGAACTTATGCACTTTGGCCGGGTTGGGATCTAAATCCAGATCGACACTCACCAAACTCACATGCACATCATCCCGGGTTTCGTGTATTTTTTCAAAGAGAGGCATTTCTTTCACACAAGGACCGCACCAGGTAGCCCAAAAATTGATCACCTGAATTTGGTCGGATGATTTTTCGATCAACTCTTTTAACACATCCACTTTTACCACCTGTGCGGATTGAGCTGAGAGTGAAATACTCCAACTCGTCAAAAGAAAAAGAGGAAAAATTAATCTGATCACGGGTTGAAAACGTATGTGAAAGTGCAAAGTTACCATCATTGTTTTGGATTTACATGAACGGAAAAGGCATGTACTGTTTATCGGGTAAAATAGTCTTTTTCAGATAGTTATGATTTGCCAAAATCAAGCCAAATTAGAATTCCACAATTTCAGGCTTTTGTCCACATTACCGCAGTGTTAGCTGTTATTGCATTGATTTTCAATTATTTAACTGCAAATTGTGATTCCGATTATTTGTGGACAACTTTCGGCACGCGTCAATTGAACGGAAATATAATATTCAGATATTCAGCCCGATAGAGGAAATCCACTTATATACCTGATGTACCTTTTTGCATGAATCGCATTACTCAATTATTCAATATCACCTACCCCATCGTTCAGGCGGGAATGGTTTGGTGCAGTGGTTGGCGGTTAGCCTCAACTGTTAGCAATGCCGGAGGCCTTGGTTTGCTGGGAGCGGGTTCCATGCATCCATCGATATTGAGAGAACATATTCAAAAATGCAGGCAGGCAACCCAAAAGCCATTTGGGGTTAATGTTCCTCTGCTTTATCCCCAGATAGAAGAAATCATGGACATCATTATCGAAGAAAGGGTTCCGATTGTTTTTACTTCGGCCGGCAACCCAACTACCTGGACGAAAAAGTTAAAAGACAAAGGGATTCTGGTTGTGCATGTGGTCAGCAGTTCACGATTTGCTCGTAAAAGTGAAGCTGCCGGAGTGGATGCCGTGGTAGCCGAAGGATTTGAAGCAGGTGGCCACAATGGACGCGAAGAGACGACTACCCTTTGTCTGGTTCCCATGGTGTGCGAGGCCGTAAAAATCCCGGTGTTGGCTGCCGGGGGTATTGCCAGCGGTAAGGCGATGCTGGCCATGGAAGTGCTGGGGGCAGAGGGCATTCAAGTGGGCTCCCGCTTTGCCGTGAGTGTGGAATCCTCCGCTCATGAACGATACAAACAAAGAGTCGTGAATTCAGAGGAAGGAGATACCGTACTGACCCTGAAGAAACACACACCCGTTCGTTTGATTAAGAATAAATTTTACGATCAGGTGGTTGAAGCCGAAAGCAGAAATGCCTCTCTGGAAGAGCTTACATCCTTAGTAGGTAAAGGCCGGGCCAAAAAAGGAATATTTGAAGGCGATCTCGAAGAGGGCGAGCTTGAGATAGGTCAGATTTCAGCAGCGATTCATCGCAGTCAGCCAGCCGCTGAGATTATCACGGAAATTTGGGAAGAGTACGTGCGTGTAAAAAAAGCGTTGACTGCGTGATGAACATTCGTCAGATAAAAGAAACCTGTATTTACATGCGCGATCTGGAGTCAGCGCGCCATTTCTATCACGAATTGCTTGGGTTGCCCATCATCCATCAGGTCAAAGACAAACATATATTCTTTCGGGCGGGTCGTTCCGTGTTATTGTGCTTTCATCCGGATGATTCACGGGTAAAGATCAGTCCACCCGCACACTTTAGTGAAGGACGCTATCATTTTGCGTTCGAAATTCCTGGCTCTGAATACGAGCAACACAAAGAATGGATAGCCCAACTAGGCATTCAGATCACAGACGAAGTCACCTGGCCCAACGGGAACAAGTCATTTTATTTTGAAGACCCGGCAGGAAATGTTCTGGAAATGGTACCAGAAGGAGTCTGGGATTATTGAAATTGCCACTTCCACTGTTTCACCGGCTCGGTGGCAACAGCCGGAGTATTCACCAGTTGCTGTTGGCGCCAACTTTGGTAGTCTTTAAATTGCACACAGTCATTGAGCAATTCTTGATCTTGTAAAATCCGGATAATCTTATCGCGTTGAAAGGTTTTCCAAAACAACTCCTGTTCTCCTTTGGACATGGCAGAAATGCGCACATATTCTATGCCTTTGTATACTTCCGGCTTCAGCTTCATATCGTTCATCCCTTTGTTTACATTTATGCGAGACCCTGAGGGTTCGTAACCATTTTTAGATAAAATTCATCTCAACTATGGCAAAATCAGTGCCTGTTTTTTTGCTCCTCTTATTAGTGGCTGGTTGTCAGCCCACGCCATCAACACTACCTACGAACCGGAATCTGAGTGCGGATTTCAAAAAATACTGGTATTCCGGTCAGGCAGAGGTCAATAGCTACCTCCTGGAGCAATCGCGTTATGGCGAAACCCGTGCCGGCACAGCTGTTCTGATTTTTGTAACAGAAGATTTTTCCAAAAAAAAACAAGTTAAGCTCGACCATCCTGCCGAGGCAGGAGATGATAAAATCAGTGTTCTGAAAATGAATTTTACCAAAGACTTTATCACCGGAATCTATCCCTATTCCATGATGTTATCCGCCTTTACCCCTTTGAGTGTTCACAGTCATAGTTTAAAGGTATCTATGAGCAGCCAGGAATGGTGCGGTCAGGTCTATTCGCAACTGAATCAAACCCATGCCGGTTACCAACTCCGGTCACACTCGTACTTTGAAAAAGAAGGCGATGAGGAGATCATGATAAAAGAAACCTGGTTGGAAGATGAGCTATGGAATATTCTTCGCATTTCGCCCGGAGATCTTCCCATTGGAAAATTTGATCTGATCCCCGGTTTATTTTTTTCCCGCTTGTTGCATACTCCATTGACCGTGACAGCGGCAGAGGCAACTCTCTTGAAAGAAGCAACCAGGCAGGTCTACTCTCTGAACATGCCCTCGTTAGAGCGTAGTCTTTCCATTTCTTTTGAGAATCAATCTCCCTATAAAATTATTGGTTGGGAAGAAACTTTTCAGGAAAGAGGAAAACAGGTGACTACCCGGGCTACCTTAAATAAAACACTACTCACCGACTATTGGACAAAAAACAGCAATGCTTTCTTGCCTTTACGAGACTCATTGGGACTTTCTCGCTAAACATACATCTCTATGCCCCTCAAAAATCAATCTTCTAAATTTTCGCTGAGCCGAGACCATACCTACTTAAATTGTGCCTACATGTCGCCCCTTCTGAAGTCTGTCGAAAAAGCAGGATTGGAAGGAATAAAGATGAAACGTAGCCCAGGGAAAGTAAAGACAGAGGAATTTTTTACAACTACGGATCGTGTTCGGGTCGCCTATGGAAAACTGGTTCAAGCCCCCGCTCAACAAATTGCGTTAATTCCGTCTGTCTCCTACGGGATGGCTGCTATTTTAAAGAATCTGACCATTCACTCCTCGCAGAATGTTATTGTGGCGGAAGGACAGTTTCCGAGTAATGTATATCCCTGGATGAGGTTGCAGGCAGATACGGGTGCGCGGGTGCAATTCATCGAAGCACCGCCTACGAAAATCAAGAGAGGCCAACAATGGAATGACCGGATATTGGAATCTATTCAGGCAAATACACGGCTGGTGGCCTTGGGAAACATTCACTGGGCTGATGGAACGCGTTTCGATCTGGAGGCCATTCGCAAACGGACGCGCGAAGTGGGGGCCTGGTTAGTGATCGATGGAACCCAATCCGTAGGAGCGCTACCTTTTGACGTCAAAAAAATTCAACCGGAAGCATTAATCTGTGCCGGCTATAAATGGTTGATGGGGCCGTATGCTACCGGTGTTGCGTATTTTTCGCCTGAGCTAAATAAAGGAGTTCCAGTAGAAGAAAACTGGATTAACCGGCTTCACAGCGAAAACTTTGCCGGGCTTGTAAAGTATCAATCCGAATATCAACCGGGTGCGTTGCGTTATGACGTGGGCGAGCGAAGTAATTTTATTCTCACCCCCATGCTTCTGGCTGCACTGAGACAAGTGCAGGAATGGAAACCGGCCAATATCCAGGCCTATTGTGATCGCATTACTCAACGGGAGATCGGTCGGCTGCGGAGTCAAGGTTTTTGGATCGAAGAGGATGCGTGGAGAAGTAAACACCTGTTTGGCATCCGATTGCCCGACCATCTATCTTTAGCGGATGTCCAGAAAAAACTGGCGAAAGAAAAAATTTCCGTGTCCTTCCGGGGAGACGCCATTCGTGTATCCCCTCACGTATACAATACCGAAAAGGATATTAAAAAATTAGCCGATGTATTGATCTCCTCACAACGTTAACGATGAAAAGTTATTTCTTTCTACTGGCTTTGTGTTTATTGACTTCATCGGTTTTTTCGCAGAAGTATACTTTGGTGTTCCTTCATAAAAAAGAACAGGTGGCAGAATTGCCGCCAGCCCAGTTGAACGAATTGATGAAGGGACATCTGTCAAATATCAACAGGCTGGCTCAGGAGAGAAAACTGGCGGTGGCGGGTCCTTTTGATGGTGGAGGTGGCATTTTCATCTTTAATTCAGGTTCTTCAGACGAAGTCCATGCGTGGTTATCAACTGATCCGGCCATTCAGGCCAACCGATGGAATATTGAGTTGACACCTTACCAGCCTCGTCAGGGAGCGGTTTGCCTGGCACAAGAGCCTTACCAAATGGTTAGTTATTCATTTATTCGTTTTCAATCCAATCTTGCGAAAGACAATGTGCAAGAGGCTTCTGATCTGATGAAAAAGCATCATGATTTTATCCGTTTGCTCCCGGCCGAAACCATTCTTACCGAGGCTTTTCTGGGAGACGAAAATGATTCAGTTCTCATCCTCAAGAACGAAGTAACCCTCCTTCATCTGGAAACTGATGCGGCTGTGGCGGAAGGACTCTTACAGCCCGTGCTAAAGAAACTTTGGGTGGCAAAAGGAAGTTTTTGCGAAAAATAGTTTCGTAGGCTGTAATTGCTACCCGTTATCTGCTACTTACTCGGCAACTCGATGATTTTGCAAAAGACGTAATGATTGGACAGTCGCACGAGGCAGGCGTTAAAACATTTGTCTGTGTCAGACGCCCCCAAGGCGAAGCGTATGCGTAACTCTTTAATTAGTTGGAACCTGGTGATTAAATGACAGAACAAAATTTTACAGAGCTCATTGACCAATCGCGCGGGATCATTTTTAAGGTCATCCGATTATATGTCCGGCATCCGGAAGATGAGAAAGATTTGTATCAGGAAATTGTCTTTCAGGCGTGGAAGTCATTTCCGCGTTTTGACGGCCGCTCGAAATTTTCCACCTGGCTCTACCGGGTAGGTTTGAATACCGTGCTCACTTTCATGAGAAGACCGGACCTTGTTCGTGCAACTGACCGTCTGGAGCCTCTGTGCGGCAGCGATCAATCCTATGAAAAACGCGAAAGCACAGAGGCTCTGTACCAAGCCATCCGTGATCTGAATGATATTGACCGGATGATTGTTACGCTACATCTGGATGGTTACGAAAACGATGAGATCAGCGAAATCGCTGGTATCACCCGAAATCATGTAGCCGTGAAACTGCATCGCATTAAAGAAACATTGACTCGAAAACTGAAAGATTAACAGCTTATGAATTTGCAGGAAGTCTGGAGAAAATTAGATGCTGAAAAGTTGAGCAAACCGGTCACCGGAGAGATTCAGGTGAGCAGTAAATCAAAACACCCCATTCAAAAACTAAAGGACGCTTACCTGACGACCACGATTTTCTCCGTTGTCTTTCTTTTAGGATTTATAGCGCTCTTCTTTATTTTTCCTCAATCATTAATCCGGGGTTTTCTGATCCTGGTTATTCTGGCTTACGTGGCAGGAGTCATGGTAAACTACACCATGTATCGAAAACTTCATGTGACGTTACCCACCGATCAAAGTCTCAAGACTGTTTTGATAAATACGTATCAATTGATCACCAAAAACATTTTGATGCAGGAGCGGGCTGCCCTGCTCGTGTACCCGATTGCGGCCGCTACCGGCTTTTTTATAGGGGGGGCTGCGGGGAGTGGCGATCTGTATGGCATGCTTCAAAAAAAGATAGTGATGATAGCGTTGATCGTGATGATTGTGGTTCTTACCCCCGCTTGTTTTTACCTGGCCCGGTGGATGTACAAGGTATCGTATGGCAAATGCCTGAAAGATCTGAAAGAACGGATTGATGCCCTGGAGGATCCTACCTGAACGACAATGCGTATTTTTACGAGATGAAAAAACGCTCGATGGAGGAGTTGGGTCGTCTTTCGGTTGACCAATTCAAGGAAGCCAGAAAACTCAAGACATGCCTGGTGCTCGACAACGTCCGCAGCCTTCATAATGTTGGTTCTGCCTTCCGGACGGCCGATGCATTCCTGCTCGAGAAGATATACCTGACCGGTATTACCGGAACTCCTCCACACCGTGAAATAGAAAAAACAGCGTTGGGATCTACCGCTTCTGTGGAGTGGGCTTATGCCGAGCATACCGGGCGCCTGATTTCAGAATTAAAAAATGGTGGCTGGACAATTGTCGTAGTGGAGCAAACCTCTGAAAGCATTCCCCTTCAGTCCTGGTCCGTTTCAAGCGAGGAAAAGGTTTGTCTGGTATTTGGAAACGAAGTAAATGGGGTGAGTGAAGAAGCCCTGACGCAGGCAGACCTGGCTCTTGAAATCCCTCAAAGCGGCACGAAGCACTCCTTGAATATTTCCGTTTGTCTGGGAATTGTGGTCTGGGAAGTATTTAAAAAGCAAACCATTTCCCGATGAGTCGTTGTATCTTTACCTCTCATTTTCCGAAAGTACCTTGACCACCGACCGTTATACCCAACGCGGAGTTTCCGCCAGTAAAGAAGATGTTCATCAGGCCATCAAAAACCTGGATAAAGGATTGTACCCGAAAGCCTTTTGCAAAATAGTTCCTGATCTGCTGGCCAGCGATCCGCTCTATTGCACGGTGATGCATGCGGATGGTGCAGGTACGAAATCATCCCTGGCCTATCTGTACTGGAAAGAGACGGGTGATGTCTCGGTGTGGAAAGGTATTGCTCAGGATGCGATCATCATGAATATTGATGACTTGTTATGCGTGGGCGCTACCGGACCTATATTGCTGTCCTCTACCATCGGTCGAAACAAAAATCTGATTCCGGGGGAAGTGATCTCCACGATCATTGAGGGCACAGAAGAGGTATTGGCCATGTTGCGAAAACATGGTATGGAAATTCATAGCACCGGTGGCGAAACTGCCGATGTAGGCGATCTGGTGCGCACGATCATTGTCGATAGCACCGTCACTGCACGGATGAAGCGCAGCGATGTTATAGACAACGCAAACATTCAGGCGGGAGATGTGATTGTTGGGTTGGCCTCCTTCGGAAAAGCTACGTATGAAAATGAATACAACGGAGGCATGGGGAGTAACGGGCTCACCTCTGCCCGGCACGATGTGTTTGATCACAGCTATGCCGCTAAATATCCAGATACGTTTGACAAGGCTGTTCCTGAGAATTTGATATATACCGGCAAGTATAAAGTTACAGATCAACTCCCCGGAGTAGACGTGAACGTAGGCAAGCTGGTATTATCTCCTACACGAACCTATGCACCCGTTCTGCTTGAAGTGTTGGCCAGGCTGCGACCTTCTATACATGGCATTGTTCATTGCAGTGGCGGGGCTCAAACCAAGGTATTGCATTTTGTTGAACAAGTTCACGTGATCAAAGACCACTTGTTTGAAATCCCACCTCTGTTTAAGTTAATACACGAATGCTCCGGTACAGATTGGAAAGAGATGTATAAAGTCTTTAACATGGGTCATCGGATGGAGCTTTACACAGACGTGGCGTCAGCCGAAACAATCATTTCTGTTTCCAAAAGCTTTGGCATTGACGCTAAGGTTATCGGTCGTGTGGAGAAGTCTTCTGTGAAGAAACTGACTATACGAACGTCTACAGAAGAATACACGTATGAATAGCAGTGGTCTCGTACCACTGATATAATTTCCGGAGTGATCTTTCCGGTATTCAGTATTTTCGATGCGAAATATATTCGCATGAAGCATCTATTTACCTTAGGTCTGATCGTGATCAGCATTGCCACCCTGGCCCAAAAAAAACAGCCATCTGTATCCATCACCAAAAAACCCCTCACCCATGCCGTATATGATGGCTGGAAAGAAATACCCTTTAAACAGTTAACGCCCAATGGCGAAATGGCCGCTTTTACCATCAACCCGCAAGATGGCGATGGAAAAATCATCTTCTACCATGTAAAAACGAATGCGCAGGATTCGGTCAAGCGGGCTGCTGACATTGTCCTCTCCTATGATAGCCGCCACGCCATCTTCAAAATCAAACCACCCCAAAAACTGGTAAAAGAACTGCGCAGACAGAAAAAGAAAAAGGAAGACCTCCCGAAGGATTCGCTGGGCATTTATAACATCGCCACACGGAAAACCGAAAAAATACCAAACGTCAGGTCCTACAAAGTACCTGAGAAATCTGGTCAATGGCTCGCGTATCAACTGGAACCCAAAAAAGAAACGCCTAAACCCAAAGACGATAAAGTAAAACCAGACGAGGCAAAAAAGCCCGCTAAAAAACCGAAAGCAAATAATGATGACAATGGCTATACACTGGTCTTGCGAAATCTTGCCAACAATCAGGAACAGTCATTTGGTTATGTTCGTGAGTACGTATGGGCCAAAGATGGTCAGGGTTTGTTGTTTGCCACCGCGGGTAACGACAGTACGTTAAAGCCCGGAGTCTATTGGTTTAATGGCGCGGATGCAAAACTCCAAGCTCTTTTGGAAGGCAAAAGCAAATTCAAGTATAAAGGATTGTCGGTTCATGAAACCGGAAAGAAAGCTGCGTTCTTAGTAGATCTCGATACAACCAAAGCGCTCGTACGCCATTTCAAGCTTTTTTTATGGAACAACCCGGATGCAGCCGCCAAACAACTACTGGTAGAAGAGCAGTTAGGTATCCCCATCAACTGGGTCGTCAGCGAACATTTCACCCCCAATTTTTCTAAAGATGGAAACAAGTTGTTTTTCGGAGCTGCTCCGCCACCGGTAGTAGCGGATACTACGTTGTTGCCCGAGGAGATTGTTCATGTGGAGGTATGGACCGGTGAGGATGACTATATCTATCCTCAGCAAAACCGACAGTTAGAGACCGAAAAGAAACGATCGTACCTGATGGCCATGGACATCAGCCAGGAGAAAAAAACCATCTGGCAAGCCGGCAATCTTGAAACACCCAATATCGTTTGGGGCGATGAGGGCAATGCCTCCGTGGCCTTGGCCGAAAGCGATGTCAACTACCGCAAGATGATCACCTGGGATACCCAGAATTTTTCAGACGTATACGTGTTTGATTTTGCCAAAGAAATGAAAAGGAAAATCCTCACCCGATTTAAAGGAAATGCCACCCTTTCTCCCAAAGCCAACTACGTGTATTGGTATAGCTTACCCGATACCGCGTGGTATTGCTATTCCATTTCACAGGACAAAATCAATCCGCTAACCCCGTCAGTCAAGGTTGCCTTTGCCGATGAAGAGGATGATCATCCGGATTATCCCGGTTCATATGGGTTAGCCGGATGGACTAAAAACGATGAGAGCATCATTATTTACGACCGCTATGACCTGTGGAAGTTTGACCCGACAGGAGTGCAATCGCCTGTGAATCTGACCCGCATGGGCCGAACGGAAAAAATCCGTTTCCGGTACCTCCGTCTGGACGCGGATGAACGATCCATAGATCCCGAAAAGGAAATTCTTCTCAGTGCCTTTCATGAAAAGACGAAAGAAGCAGGGTACTATAAGTACTCTTTCAAAGAAGGAAAACTGACCCGCCTGCTCATGAGCGATCATCGCTACTCTTTTATCTCCAAAGCCAGACAAGCCAACCAACTTCTTTTCACCCGGGAGAGTTTTCGTGAGTACCCGGATGTGTGGACAACCGATTTTTCGTTTGTCAGTCCTAAAAAATTAAGTCAAGCCAATCCTCAAATGAAGAATTTTCTCTGGGGGAGCGTGGAACGGGTGTCCTGGACATCGCTGGATAACATCCCGCTGGAAGGGCTTCTTTACAAACCGGAAGGTTTCGACCCCCGGAAAAAGTATCCGATGATTGTGTACTTCTATGAAAAATATGCAGACGATATCCATCAACATTATGCTCCGGCTCCCATTCGTTCGTTCATTAATTTTTCGTTGTATGCCAGCCAAGGTTACCTCGTATTTGTCCCGGATATCGTTTACAAGATCGGTTTCCCGGGAGAAAGTGCACACAATTGTGTTCTTCCAGGCGTTACCTCCCTCATCAGTAAGGGATTTGTGGATGAAAAGCATATAGGCGTGCAGGGTCATAGCTGGGGAGGTTATCAGGCTGCTTACCTGATCACGCGTACTAATTTATTTGCGGCAGCCGAGGCGGGCGCTCCGGTGGTAAACATGATTAGCGCCTATGGAGGAGTTCGGTGGGAAAGCGGCTTGAGCCGGATGTTTCAATATGAAAAAAGTCAAAGCCGGCTAGGTGGTACCCTTTGGGAAAAACCCATGCTTTACATTGAAAACTCACCCATTTTCTTTGCCGATAAAGTACAAACTCCTCTTTTGATGATGCACAACGATGCCGATGGGGCCGTACCCTGGTATCAGGGTATTGAATACTACATGGCCTTGCGCAGAATGAATAAACCGGTTTGGATGCTTAACTACAATGGACAAGGGCATGGCCTGACGCAACGGCAAGACCGCACCGATTTTGCCATTCGCATGATGCAGTTTTTTGACTTCTATCTGAAAGGGAGCCCCATGCCTCCGTGGATGAAGGAAGGTGTCCCTGCACTGGAGAAAGGTATCACCAAGGGATATTAGGCAGACGCTTCGGTTGGATTGAAAATGCTTTTGGCAAATTCTTCCCATCTGGCTACCTTTGCCTCCCCAAACGGTGAATGTAGCTCAGTTGGTTAGAGCACCAGATTGTGATTCTGGGGGTCGCGGGTTCAAGTCCCGTCTTTCACCCAAAACCCCGGCCACCGGGGTTTTTTTATTGCTTTTGACCGATCCTCATATTTTGCTTAGATAAGTGAACTAAATCCGCTACCTATACTTTCAAATATCAAAAACCATGGACCAGCGAATTATTAATCTTTTTGATGAATATACACACGCGCCTCTTTCACGGGACGAATTTATCAAGCGACTGGCGCGCCTCACGGGTAGCACAGCTGCCGCGTTGGCTTTGCTTCCATTGCTGGAAGTTTCCTATGCCAATGCCGCCACCACGCAGGATGATCGGCTGATCACGGAACACATCACGTATACGGGCGACAATTGTACGATGCGAGCCTACCTCGCGCGACCCAAAGAAGAAAAAGTATATGGGGCGGTGATGGTTATTCATGAAAACAGAGGACTAAACCCTCACATTGAAGACGTCACCCGAAGAGCCGCCCTTCAGGGATTTCTGGCCATCGCCCCGGACGCACTTTCTTCGAAAGGAGGAACGCCTGCTGATGCCGATCAGGCCAGAGGTATGTTTCAACAATTGGATGCCACTCAGAATTTAAACAACTTCATCAAAGCGTTTGAATATCTGCACACACGAAAAGACTACAATGGCAAAGCCGGTTGTATCGGATTTTGCTGGGGCGGAGGCATGGCTAATGATCTGGCCGTACATGTATCTTCGTTGAAGGCGGCCATTGCTTTTTATGGCCGGCAACCCAAAACGGAAGATGTTCCTAAAATTAAAGCCTTTGTCCAGTTGCATTATGCAGAAATGGATGAACGCATCAATGCCGGAATTCCTGCATATGAAGAAGCTTTAAAGGCCGCCCAGGTAAATTACGAATTGTTTAATTATGCCGGGGCTCAGCATGCTTTTCATAATGATACCGCCCCTACCCGCTATCAGGAGGCCGCAGCAAAGCTGGCCTGGGGCCGCAGCATGGATTTGTTTAAGAAGCTGTTGGGTTAACTTGACACTGGCTTCTCAAAGCGTTACCTTTCATCATGATTTCGTGGAAGGAATTGCAAGGGCGGCCACTCCAGCAAAAAATATCTGCTCTCTATGAGCATGGCACCTTTGTGATGTCCATCCGCTATTATCGGCATAAGATAAATTTATACCTGCTTGGCAATTCATACATCGAAGTATTTGTCAATCACAAACACGCGTGTATTGACAAAATCAGCCTGCTGGATGGTCAACATAGCCGGATGAAATTTTACTCCGATCAAATCAAGCTTCCAGCCTGGTAAGAGGAAAAACAAAAAGCGCCCGAAGAGACTCCGGGCGCTTTTTTTTGGAGGCAGAAAAATTTATGGTTTCGGAGTCGGAGACACCACCCCCAGTTTTTTTAAAACCAGGTCATTGATGCTGAACTTTTCATCCACAAACAACAGAATATCCGCTTCAGGGCCGAGGTTCTCCCGGATGATAAAAGAAAAACCATTTTCTTTTGCCACCGTCTGCACCGCATCATTTACCTGCTTGTACAGTGGGGATAGCAATTGTTCAGTCTTGCGCTGAATAGATGCTTGTGCCTCTTGCTGAAAGGTTTGAAGATTTTGAGCGAGCGTTTGAAGATCTCGTTCGTTGGCACGTTTGGTGACATCGGGAGTAGTTGCCGGCATCGCCAAGTAGGCCTTCTCTTTATTCTGGTACTCAGCCATTTTAGCATCCATTTGTGTTTTCAACTGAGTTTGATGGTCTTGAAGTTCTTTTTCAGCTTTTTTCAAGGCCGGGAGTTGTTGCAATACATAGTCAGCATCAACATAGCCTATCTTTTGCGCGGGCTGTTGGGCTTGTGCGGCAGTAAGCACCACTACACAAAGGATGGCTGTCATCAGAGTTCTCATTTTAATTCAGATTGGTTAAGTGTTTCAAAATTAATATCAGGGTTTTACTTTATCGTTGGGATCCCCGAGTCCCAATTCTTCCAGTACAAAGTCGGTATAATCGTGTCTGGGGTCGGTATAGATCATGACCAATTCTCCGGCTTTATCAAAAACAATAGCCAGTCGGTTGGCTTTGGCTACTTTCTCCACGGCTTCAAATACTTTATCCTGCAAAGGTTTAATCAATTCCTGTTTTTTCAAAAAGGACAGACCACCAAAGCCGAATACCTTTTTCTGATAGTCTTTGAGCTCCGTCTCTTTCTTTTTTATTTCGGTCATCCGTTCCTCCTTCATTTCTTCGGTTAGAAGCACTTGCTCCGCCTGGTAGCTGGCGTACATCCCTTCCACCTTGCGTTGCATTTCCTCAATGTCTTTCTGCCAGGCCGAAAAAAGCTGGTCGATTTCTCCCTGCGCCTTGGCATATCCGGGCATCTTACTCATGATATAATCCGAGTCGATGTAGCCGAACTTCTGTGCATGGACAAAATTCAGGCCGAAAAAAAAGGATATCCCCAAAAGAAGCAAAAAGCGCATGATTCTAGCGGATTTGCTGACCAATGGTGAAGTGAAATTGCGAACCCGAGCGCTCGGTGGCGTTCGGTAATGTATCGAATCCATATGCCCAGTTTAGGCCGATTAAACCAAATGCAGGCATAAAGATGCGCGCACCAAAACCGGCTGATTTATACAGATTAAACGGATTAAACTTCTGATACGTATCCCAGTTGTTTCCAGCCTCCATAAAAGTAAATCCATAGACGGTGGCTGTCTGACCAGTGGTGACCGGATAGCGGAGTTCCAATCCCAGTTTATTGTACACAATTCCTCCCTCTATCCCGCTCGGTTGACGTGTTCCAAAGTCATTATACAACGGAGGAGTGATGGAGTTGTTGCGATAACCTCTCAAGCCAACAACCTCCTGACCTAACACAAACGAATTAAACCCCCCGGCCAGTCCATCACCACCCAAAAAGAATCGTTCAAACGGACCGTAGCCAATCGATCTGTCGTAGGCACCAATAAATCCAAAATGGGCTTTTGATTCAAGTACGAGGCTGCGACCATCTGGTTTTTTACTTCCGAGCAGACGGATATAAAATTTAGCATCCAACATCCACTTGTGCATTTCAATCCAATCATACCGCTGATTCACATCGTCATAATAGCTCTTGTCGCGGAAAGAAGAATAGGGTGGTGTCAAATTTAAGCTGAGTGAAAGAGTAGATCCCTGCGTAGGATACATGGGGTTGTCAATGCTGTTTCGCGAGAGGGTGGTATTCACCATAATACTTCTGGTTTGACCTGATGCCGGTAAAACGGTACCGGACCCCAGAAACCAATTGCGATAATCATATACCAGATACGAAAGCGAGTGCGTCAGCGAAAAATAATTATCTGGCCACTCCAGTCTTCGTCCGAAGCCCAGCGTGAGGCCGGTATTGCGAATGGAATTGTTATCGTCAAATTCAAATGAGTTGTTAAGTCTGCGGGAAATCGAATAATTGAAACTCAACGACAACGAGTTAGGCTTACGGCCTCCCAGCCACGGCTCGGTGAAGGAAGCTGAATAACTCTGGAAATTTCTTCCGTTGGCCTGCACCCGGAGAGAGAATTTCTGTCCATCTCCTACCGGCAGCGGCCGCCACTTTTTAAAGTGCGGTACGTTTCTGACCGAAAAATTATTAAACGTCAATCCAAGCGTTCCCACAAATCCGAAAACTCCACCCCATCCTCCGGAAAGTTCAATCTGGTCGTTAGACTGTTCTTCCAGTTTCCATTCAATATCCACCGTACCATTGGCAGGATTGGGTCGTACATCCGGCTCTATTTTTTGCGGATTGAAAAATCCCATCTGTCCTAACATTTGCTGCGTGCGGATCAGGTCGGATCGTCTGAACTTCTGGCCAGGAATGGTGCTCAGTTCTCTTCGGATTACATGGTCGCTGGTGCGCTCATTCCCGCTGATTAATATCTGGTCAATGGTGGCCTGCTCTCCTTCAAAAATTCTCATTTCCACATCAATGGAATCCCCATCCACGGCTACCTCTACCGGAGTAACCCTGAAAAATAAATATCCATCATCCATGTACAAACCGCTGATGTCCGCTCCTTTGGGATTAAACGAAGTCTTGCGATCAATCATTTCCCGGTTGTACACATCTCCCTTATTGATGTCCAGTATCTTGTTCAGGGTGGCGGAGGAATGGATGTAGTTACCGGTCCAGTAAATGTTGCGAAAATAATACTTCCGGCCTTCGTTGACTTTTAAAATCACATTGATGTTAGACTTATCATGCGTGACAATGGTGTCCGATTCAATTTCAGCATCGCGGTATCCCTTGGTGTTATAGTGTTCGATCACCTTTAACTTATCTTCCTCGTAGTCTGACTTGATAAATTTAGAGCCATTAAACACATTCAGTTTTACATTCTTATGTAGAAATTCCTTGAAGGGACGCCAACTGGGGGGCGGAACAGAATCATAGGTGAAGGAAGGTCTTTCGTCTTTAAACAAAACCATGCCTAACAACGCGCGGTGAAGTGACATCCGGGGCCGCTCATGCGTTTTCTTCATTTTCTTTTTGAGTTTGGCATCTACGATCGCTTCATTGCCTTCAAAGTTGATCTCGTTAATTTTTACTTTTGACTTCAGATCAACCTCTATCCGTAAGCGAATCTGTCCCCGGTTGGAAGTGTCCGACTCTTGCACGACTTTCACCAGTGTGTTGAGAAATCCCTTTTTTACAAAATGACGCTTCACTGTCAGTTCTGTGTTCCGGATCGTGGCATCGTTGACAATCTTACCCCGGATCAAATTCAAATCTTCCTTCAAAGATGACTGCCGGCCTTTACTGATACCCGTAAAATAGAAATCAATCAACCTTGGGCGCTCGGCCAGGTTCACGATCAGATAAACATCCAACCCATCAATCCGATCTACGGAGATCGTGGCATCTCCGATCAGTCCATGCTTCCAGAGTTTACGGATGGCATTGGAGATGGCATCCCCAGGGATCTTGATTTTATCTCCTACTTTCAAACCGGTAAGCGAAACCATCGCACTTTTATCAAGCACATTCAACCCGGTAACCTCAATACCGGCAATGGTGTACTCCGAGGGGCTGGTGTAATTCAATGTAGATTCGGTGGTGGCTGCACCGCCTGATTTTCTTCTGAACTGCGCCTGGGCCGATACCACACTGATCAAAACCAACAAAAGCAAACTGTACAATCTCATCACATCAAATTAATCAGGTATTGGGTGTTAATACTTTTCCAAATCTTCGTTCACGTTTTTGATAGGCACAAATGGCTTCGTACAAATCTTCTTTGCGAAAGTCTGGCCACAACGTAGCCGTAATGTATATTTCCGTGTAGGCAATCTGCCAGAGTAAAAAATTACTGATCCGAAGTTCCCCACTGGTCCGGATCAAAAGTTCCGGATCCGGAACACCTGCGGTTTCCAGGTAGCTGTTAAAGTTCGACTCCGTAATTTCTTCCATGGCCAAAGCCCCCTTTTTAACATCCTCGGCCAGGTGCTTGACGGCCTGAATAATTTCCCACCGCCCGCTGTAGCTTAATGCCAGCAATACTGTTAACCCCGTATTATTTTTGGTGGATTCAATGGCTTCTGCCAAGTTGTTTTGACAGTAAACGGGCAAATGACTGATGTCTCCAATGGTGCGAAGTCGCACATTGTTTTTATGAAGGGAGTCTATCTCAGTATTTATGGTGTTCACCAACAATTCCATCAAGCCATCTACCTCTTCTTTGGGGCGTCCCCAGTTTTCTGTGCTAAAAGCGTATAAGGTCAGGTATCTGACACCCAGTTCTCCACATCCTTCCGTTACCTGCCGGACAGCCTCTACCGCATTCCGGTGTCCAAAAATACGGGCCGCTCCCTTGCCTTTGGCCCAACGTCCGTTACCGTCCATGATAACGGCAATGTGCTGAGGCAAATTATTGAGATCGATGTTTTCCTTTTGCGATTTCACAAGGCAGCAAAAGTAGCCATTTTTTACTTCCCTTGCATGGATCGGAAATCGGCCGGGGATCTATGGTCCGATGCTTAAAGAGCCAAAAAAGTTTTATCGGTAAGGGCTGGTTGGGCAGGGTATCTGATAAAACGTATAGGTGAGACTAAACCCCATGAAGTAATAGTTGTCATTGTCAAAGGCATTGCCATATTGATAATTCTTAAAGCCGGGGTCTTCATCCGAGATGTTATCGAGGTAATCAAAAAAGGTTTTGCGGATCCCGAACTCAAATGAAACATAGTATTTCGGGCTCAAAACATACTTCATACCCCCGCCAAAGGGAATGGCCATCTGAACATTGCTGAATTCCGCATTTTTATTCTCAAATCCTGAAATCCCGAAGAGGGCTACTCCGGCAAATACATAAGGCGTGAATCGCATTCGCCTGTTGTCGCTTCTCCAATCCAAAAAGTGATATTCATAGCCATATGATCCCTCCAGCAAAAAAATGTTAAAGGAAGCATCGCGTACCCGGCCAAAAGCATCGATGGGCTGCGTACGATCGGAAGCCGCCAGTTTCCCTCCGGTGAGTGTCACCCGAGAGCTGATGACTTTACTTAGATTCGATTTGTAGAAAAAAGTGACTGCCGGCCTGGATGTGCCGAGATGATAGTTTCTGATCAGATCGCCTGTGTAATTAAAAACGCCTATCCCTCCGCCCAATTCAGAGCGTTGTGTGATGATCTGCGCCTGTGCCAGATGGCTAGCTATACCGGATATTCCCCAAAAAAGACAGACCTTCAGAATACCCCTCATGCAAAAATTTTATCTGAATTTCGGACGATGATAAGTCGCCTTCAGGATGTATGACAAACGAATGGAGGTGACCATATAAAGGTCATTATCTTTGCTGCTGCCGCGATTATTGGAAGGAAATTCGTGACCATATCCCGGAACCACGAAAACTCCGGGAATACCCGAATCAACGGTGTTGGCTGGTCTGTCGGCTGCCGGCAGTTCATTGGTGCGGTAGGACATGGCCTGGGCCAACGGGCTGTTTAATTTATCGAGGCCCACGTAGTTTTTTGATACATCATCAAGGTAATCCGTAAACGTGTATCGGAATCCAAACTCTGCTGCTAAATCCAACTCTGGCATAAGCTTAAAACGAACACCCACGCCAAATGGTATGGCTACCTGAAAAGTACTGTATTTTTTTATGCCATGGTTCGCATCGGTAGGGTCCAGACCTCCATTTTGACCTTCCGTACCTAATGGTCTAAGCTTTACCCACTCGCCAGCTTCAGGCAATGGGTTTCCCTGTAGATCTGTGGCTGGTGCCTGGGCTTGTGGATTATGAAAAAAGCCGGCCACCCCAATAAAGCCGTAAGGTGTCCAGGGTGGACGCACCATATACGTTGAAGAATTTGGAAACAGGTCAAATTGGGCAACTAACGAAAATTCCTTGATCTGATTGCGGAAGGATAAATTCCGGGTATATCTGAACACCCCATTTCCCTCATCGTTTTTGTCAGCCGATTCGTCCGATCCGCGCAAGGTGCCAAACATAAAATTGCCCATCAGCACATATCTGGGTCCAAACCGATGTGCATAGGAAAGGCCAAACCCGGGGCGGGTAAACGAAATATCGGTGCTGATGCGATTGGGTCTGGGAGCCAAATCTCCGTAGTAATTCAAGGCGTTCAGTGAAAATCCAACGGAATTGTATTTATATCTAAACGATGACTTACCTCCCCGATAGGAACTAATTCTGCGATTATTGCTTTTAATAGACTTCCGGTTGAATTGAGCCAGGGCGTCTTCGGCATAATATGAGAGCAGCACTAATGTTACGAATAGCGTAAAAACCTTTTTCATCGCATAGGATAGTTTGGCGAACTACAAAACTATAAATATTCGGGTGATTATCATAAACCCACCGGAGTCAAACCGCTCGTTTATGCCGAAAAACAGTCGAAGGTGACTATCAGAAGCCTAGTTTCGAATATCTGCACCCCAGTTTAATTTCTGTCGGAGGGTCTTAAAGTAATGCTGACCGGGCAATTGAAGCAGATTCACGCGAAATCGCTCTTTGCGTATTTTTAATTTCACGGTGTCATCAATGGTTTCAAATCGCGAATCCAGCGAAATCAGGTACTTTTTACTTCTTCCTTCTATTTGAAAGGTAATTTCAGAGTTATCAGATATGATGATCGGGCGGGTACCCAGATTATGGGGGCTAACGGGCGTTATGATAAAACTTTCGGAGCGGGGATAGACCAGCGGCCCTCCGCAACTGAGTGAATAACCTGTAGATCCGGTGGGTGTTGACACAATGACTCCATCGGACCAATAGGAGTTTAATAACTCGCCATCCACAAATACATGCACGGTGATCATGGAAGAAGTATCCTTCTTCATGATGGTAAAATCATTTAAGGCATAATTCAAGTCACCAAAAAGTTTAGGTCGGGATAGCAGACTTAAAACAGATCGCGAGTCGATGGTATAATTTCCCTTGAAAACGGCATCGAGTGTTTTGCTTGTTTCCTCCCGGCTGCTGGTGGCCAAAAATCCGAGTCTTCCGGTATTGATTCCTAAAATAGGAACCTCCGCTTTTCCGATGTAGGTGACCGACTCCAGCAAGGTGCCATCGCCACCGAGCGAGAAAAAGTAATCCAGACTTTTCAGACTGTCCCCTGCCTCAAACTGTTTAAGCTTGTAGGTCTGTATGGCTTGTTGACTGAGTTGCTTGGCCAATTTGCCCGACACCCAGATATCTACCTTATAGGTGTGAATTTGCTCCAGAATCCGTTCAATAAACTGCGTGGATTTATTCTGAAAATCCTTACCATGAAGTCCTACTCGTATCACGCACTATTTATTTACTTGCAAACTTTATATATCCAGGTATTTCATAAGCATGTCATAGCGGTCTTTTTCACCGGTATCTTCGCGTGTTTCCTGATAGCGTCCGATCACCCGGTAACCAAATCGTTCCAACGTAGCCACGATTCTATTGAGATCGTCCTGATTGATTTTTAACGTCACTTTTATCTTCCCTTTATCCAGTGGGTCTTCCACCATGATGCTGCTGATGACTTTGGCATTGTTTTCTTCCACATAGCGGCTGATTTCAGCCAGCGAATAATCAATCAAATCCATGGAAAGCACCAGTATCCCCCCAGGCATTTGCACCGAAGCGGTCTGGGCAAATGAAGTCATGACATCCTGAACGGTAATCACACCTGCATACTGGCCTACCTCATTGAGCACGGCAACAATTTGCAACTTGTTTTCACCGGCTATGCGCAAGATGTCATAGAAATGCGCATCGGTAGATACGCTGCATCGCTGCCCCGTCAGATCGAAATCCAACAGGCGCTTATCAATATCGTTGGATTCGAGGATGATTTCTTCGGAGATAAATCCCAACAAGTGTCCCCCGTCAATCACCGGCAAATGATTGCATCTGAATTCCTCCATCCATACAATGGCCTTGGCTGCATCGTCCGATGCTTTCAATGGCGGGATCATGTGGTTAATCAGTTCCTCGGCAATCACGCAGCTTTGGTTTTGGTCAGAAAATCGTCTACGAGTTCATTAAATTTTTCCGGATGCTCCATCATTGGTGCATGGCAACACCGATCAATAAAGCGAAGGGATGATTGGGGAATGAGTCGGTTAAATTCGTGCGCCACCATGGGTGGAGTGATGGTATCATTTAACCCCCAAACCAGTAAGGTGGGGATGTTAATTTTAGGCAGATCATTTGCCAGATTATTGCGCTGAGCGGATTTGGCAATGGCCACGATGCGCATGCATTTGGGGATGCTCTTTGTAGTTTCAAATACCTCATCTACCAATTGCTTGGAAGCGACTTTGGGATCAAAAAAAGTGTAGGCTACGCGTTCACGGATGTAATCATAGCTCCCTCTGCGGGGATATGATCCTCCCATCGCATTTTCAAATAAGCCTGAACTGCCGGTCAAAATTAACCGAGCCACTTTGGTGGGATTATCGAGTGTGTACAGCAGCCCCACATGCCCTCCCAAAGAGTTCCCCATGATGATCATCTGGTCGAGTTTTTTATAGGCCACAAAATCTTCGACAAACGAACGCAAGCCTTCCAATCCGGCATCTTTGATAGGCATTTCATAAATCGGCAGCATGGGAATAACCACCCGATATTTTTTGGAAAAGCGATTGACCACTCCCTCCCAGTTGCTGAGCGCGCCAAACAGTCCATGCAAAAGCATAAGCACCTGCCCTTCGCCTTCGTCTACGTACTTGAAATCCTTGTCCTCTTTTACTACGAGTGACATAATTGGGTTGATTTGGGTGATAAGTAACTAAAAAAAACTGATAATCCGTAGTTTCCCTTGTTCGCCCGTCAGGGGCGGGCTTTTTCAAATGTTTCTTTGAAAAAAGGAATCAGTTGGCCCAGAAACGAAGATATCTTCTGAGCAAATTCGGTTGTCAGCGGATAAATAAATGAACCCTCCGTCCAGGAAGCAGGCAACTCCAGATGAAGGGATGAGCCCAGCCAAAGTAACACACTGGCACAAAAAAGATATTTAACAGCGCCTAAAAGACCCCCCCCCCCAGGGCGTCCACTCTTCCTAAAAAAAGTTTTATCGACCAGATTAGAGACTGTTTTACCCAGAAGGATGACAGCAATAACCACCAGCACAAAGACCACTGAAAAAGCAATGTACGGTAGAACCGCCTGATCTGCATTGAATTCCCGTTGCAAATACTCCATGGCCACTCCCATGAGCCGGAAGCCCAGCAAAACACCCAATAAAATGGCTAGGAGATAAAATAATTCCATCAGAAATCCCTTCCGATAGCCAACAAAAGCACCTATCGCAAGAATGATAACCAGAACTATGTCAATCTTACTCATGGAGGGTACGCTATTTACTTAAAGTGTGACCGGTTGATCCTGATCAAATCGGGATCGAAACCGGATTTAAAGAATGATATCGACTTCTCCCGCCCTGTGACGGGATTTGTCTGACATCTATGCTAGGAATGCTGCGTAACATCCGTTCCTTAAGAAGCCAGCAGTTTTTTTACCCAATCGGAAATGACTTTCCCATCGGCTTTTCCGGCCAGTGCTTTGGTGGCGATCCCCATGACCTTACCCATGTCCTGCGGACCTTTGGCTCCGGCTTGTGCAATAATGGTTTGAAGTTCTGCCTTGATTTCTTCTTCACTCAATTGTTTGGGAAGATAGCGGCTGATGATTTCTCCCTGGAACAACTCGCGTTGCGCCAAATCGTCTCTTCCTTCTTTCTGAAAAATCTCTGCGGACTCTCTGCGCTGCTTCACCGCCTTCATCAGAATTTTATTTCCGGCATCATCGCTTACTTCTCCGGAGGCTCCTTTATCTGTCTCTGCCAGCAGAATCATGGACTTGATACTCCGAAGTGCTTCCAACTCTTCCTTGTTCTTAGCCAACATGGCTTTTTTTATGTCAGCATCGATGGTTGCTTTTAAACTCATATACGCGATTGTTTAACTTTGTGCAAAACTACAGTGCTTTCCACACAACGAAAAATAAAAGAATGACCAGGCTATCCGTTAACATCAACAAAATTGCTACTCTGCGAAATGCTCGTGGGGGCAACAATCCGGATGTGGTAAAGGTGGCGATGGCCTGTGAAAGATTTGGAGCCCAGGGCATTACTGTGCATCCCCGACCCGATGAGCGTCACATCCGATATGCCGATGCTGTGGAATTAAAAAAAATACTCACCACTGAATTTAATATTGAGGGATATCCGGATGATCGGTTTATGAGATTGGTCCGTGAAACCCAACCGGCACAAGCGACCCTCGTTCCCGATGGTCCGGATGTTTTAACTTCTCATGCCGGATGGGATACCGTGCGTCATCAAACATTTTTGAAAGAAGTCATTGCTGAGCTAAAGAAAGCGGGTGTTCGCGTTTCGGTGTTTGCCGATGCCAACACGGCCATGATTGAAGGAGCTAAAAAAGCCGGAGCCGACAGGGTCGAATTATACACGGAACCCTATGCTTCTCAATACCACCAACACCGGGAACGCGCAATAGCACCGTATGTCGAGGCGGCCACACTGGCACATGCCATCGGACTGGGGGTGAATGCCGGTCATGATTTGGATTTACATAACCTGAATTTTCTGGCGAAGTCCCTTCCTCACCTGGAAGAAGTTTCCATTGGCCATGCGCTGATTTGTGATGCTCTTTTCTATGGTCTTGAAAATACCATTCAACTATACCTCCGCCAGTTGGCTTGAATCCGATCCCTTCTTTCGTGTATCAATGAAAGAATGATACTGTCAGCGGACTGACAAACTCTTTAGGGGAGTAGAACGTTCTTTATTCTCAGAAAATAAAGCATATGAAAAATCTCATTCTTTTGGTTCTCTCCTTTTTTATCACGCAGGCAGAAGCTCAAACCACCAGCGAAATCTATTCCACAGCCGATGGAGCCATCAAGGGTTATGATCCGGTGGCATACTTCACTGCCAAAAAGCCTGTCAAAGGAAAAAAGGAATTTAGCTATTCCTGGAAAGGTCAGACCTGGTTTTTCTCATCTGCCGAAAATAAAAAAATGTTTGAGGCAAAACCGGACACGTATGCACCTCAATATGGCGGTTACTGCGCCTATGGCCTATCCCGCGGTTACAAAGCTAAAATTGAGCCGGAAGCATGGTCGGTGGTTCATGGGAAACTTTATCTCAACTACGATCTGGACGTGCGGGAAGATTGGTTAGAAAAGCAAGCAGCCTATATCCAAAAAGCCGACCAGAACTGGGCAAAGGTAAAGACGAGTAAGTTTAAGGAGTAGCCTTCGGATGTTTGTCAGTAGGGTTTCCAAACTTTCAATAATTATTGAAAGTTTGGAAACATTCGTATCTTTGATTCGTTAAAGATCTTAGATATGAAGTACACCGAAGCCAAAGAAGAATTGATTCAAGCCTGGGGAAACCTGGGATCCAGTTGGGGAGTCAACCGCACCATGGCGCAAATTCATGCGCTTTTGATGATCTCTACCCGACCGCTCACCACCGAAGAGATTATGGCCGACCTGAATATCTCCCGGGGCAATGCCAACATGAATCTGAGGGCCTTACTCGATTGGGGGCTTGCCCACCGCATCCTCGTGCCCGGTGAACGAAAAGAGTATTTTAAATCTGAAAAAGATGTGTGGGCGCTGGCCCGTCAGGTAGCCAAGGAACGTAAAAAACGGGAACTGGATCCCTTGCTTACCCTCTTGCGTTCGGTCAGTGAACTGCCATCCGATGGTACCCCCGAAACCAAAGAGTTTAAAAAGATTACCAAAGACCTGAAAAACTTTGCCGAAAAATCGGAAGGGGTTCTAGACACCTTTGTGAAATCAGAAGAAAGCTGGTTTTGGAGCGCGATGATAAAACTGGTCAAATAAAATGAAGACGCTTTCCCGATCACCCTTCTGTTGGGTGAACCAGTCCACCACTCCGCGCCTGCCTTAAAAAAATTTGACTTATTGACTTTCAATTTTTACTGAAAATACAATAACATAAAATACAAGTCCTATGAAATATCTTGATTTAACGCTCCAATCGATCTTATGGCTGGCGGTGTTTATCTGCCTGGCTTCTGGTGGCTATGTCTTTATTTTTGTGCTCGCATTTCTGATGGGATGTGTTCAGGCTCTGAGCGCCCTTATTCATTTGATCTGGAGAGACAGTCAATACCTCAAACGCTACTGGCATGGAAGCTTATCTCTGATTTACTTTTTGTTTGCTGCCATCATCGCCCCCTACGGAAAGGGTTCTCTCTTCTTTCAGGTTATCATATTCGGGATGCCACCCCTGTTAGCTCTTTTCTACACT
This sequence comes from uncultured Ohtaekwangia sp., assembly GCA_964439205.1. Lineage (GTDB taxonomy): Bacteria > Bacteroidota > Bacteroidia > Cytophagales > Cyclobacteriaceae > ELB16-189. The sequence goes on along the minus strand of CAYTNM010000007.1, from coordinate 4,210 downwards.
TACATTACATGGAAAAGTCTGACCACCGCCCTTCGCAAGCCATCCAAATTTCTTCCTCATATCAATCTATAGCCCATGAGACCGCTCCATCACCATATTATTGTCTATGATCAGGATTGCCCCATGTGTCAGCTCTATACCCGTGCTTTTATTCAGACTAGCCTGCTGGACAGCGATGGGCGCGTAGCCTATCACTCCGCTCCTGCCAACATCACCCGCTGCATTGATCAGAAGCGCGCCTGTGATGAGATTGCTTTGGTCAATACGCAAACAGGAACCGTTGATTACGGCATGGACAGTCTTTTTAAAATCATCGGTCACCGGTTTCGTGTCTTCCATCCTCTTTTTCAATCCACTGCCTTCCGGTATGTCATCAATCATTTGTACAAGTTTGTTTCGTATAACCGAAAGGTAATTGCGCCCGGAAAAGTATTCGAAGCTCCCGGTAGTTGTACGCCTTCACTGAATATCCCTTATCGGATGGCTTATCTCTTTTTGACGTGGCTCTTCACTTCGTGGGTGCTGACCATCTATGCGAGCCGTTTGGCCGGTGTGATTCCTCCTACAGATCTGGGCCGGGAGTTTTTGATTTGTGGCGGTCAACTGGTTTTTCAAGGAACGTTGGTGGGTTTTCTTCGAAGGGATCGGTTGATTCATTATCTCGGAAACCTGATGACAGTTTCAACCATCGGAGCATTGTTGTTACTGCCTGTTTCGTTTCTACCGGTAGGGTTGCCCATTCTTCTGGGTTGGTTTGCATGCGTGGTGGGGACGATGTTTATCCTTCATCTGAAAAGGGTTCACCTGCTTAATCTCCCACTGGCGGTCAGCGTGAGTTGGGTGGTTTATCGGTTGTTGGTTTTAGTCATGATCCTTTAATACTCTATGAAAATAATTCTGGCAGGTGGAAGCGGCTATCTGGGACAAATGTTAGCCCGGTACTATCAGTCCATAGCAGACGACATTGTGATCCTTAGTCGGGTCAAAAAAGAGGCTGTACAAAACGTGAGGACGGTGGTATGGGATGCCCGATCTTCCGGTGATTGGATCAACGAGTTAACTGGTGCGGATGTATTGATCAATCTGACAGGCAAAAATGTGAATTGCCGGTATACGGATGCAAACCAAAAAGAAATTCTGCAATCCAGGTTAGAGTCTACGGCTGTGTTAGGTCAGGCCTTGCGTCAGGTGGATCGTCCTCCTTCGCTATGGATACAGGCGGCATCGGCCACTATTTACCGACACGCAGAAGGCCGGGGCATGACAGAGGAATCGGGTGAAATCGGAGATGACTTCAGCATGAATGTCTGTCGGCAATGGGAGGCTGCCTGCCGGGAGCAATCTACTCCGCAAACACGCAAGGTAGTGTTGCGTATCGCCATTGTTTTGGGGAATGGTGGTGGCGCATTCCCCCGGTTAAAGAATCTCACTCTTGTGGGTCTGGGAGGGCGACAGGGAAATGGACGCCAGCAGGTGAGTTGGATTCATGAAAAAGATGTGTTTAATATCATTGAGTGGATCCGAAAGGAGAAACAAGCACAGGGAGTCTATAATTGTTCGGCCCCCTCACCCGTCACGAATACTCAGTTGATGAAAATTCTTCGGCATGTATATCAGCGGCCATGGGGGCTACCAACGCCTTCCTGGCTTTTATCGATGGGCGCGTGGCTGATTGGCACCGAGCCAGAATTGATTCTTAAAAGCCGGTGGGTGTTGCCCGAGCGGCTGCTTCGCGAAAAATTTTCATTTGAATACCCGGATCTGACGGATGCTGTTGTCCATTTGAAAACAAACGCATGACGATGATTCATCTGGAGACACGAATAGCGGCTCCTATTCATCTTTGCTTTGACCTTTCCCGAAGTGTGGATGTGCACTCTACATCCATGGCCACTATCCGCGAACGCGTCATTGCCGGTCGGATGACGGGACTCCTGGAATTAGATGAAACCGTTACCTGGCAGGCCTATCCCTTTGGGATACGTCAGCGGTTGACGAGCAAGATTACCGCGATGGAAAAACCTTACCGGTTTGTCGATGAGATGGTCGAGGGATTCTTTACGCACATGCGACATGAACATCTGTTTGAACAAAAAGACTCTTATGTCATCATGGTGGATCAATTCTGTTACACACCACCCCTGGGATGGATCGGCAACCTATTCGATTCGTTATTCCTCAAAAGATTGATGACGGCTTTACTCACGAAGCGTAATCAGGCCATCAAGAAAATAGCTGAAGAAGAGTCTCTTATTGCAAGTGGTTAGCCTTCGAGAGCCTCAGGCTGACAAACGTTGTTATAACGCCCGATTCATGCACTATTGATAGTGTAGCGAATAAAAACTAATTTTAAGAGGCGATATGAAATCTCTTTCATCATATATTATCATCGACCGTGAAATTGCTGCGGGAGTTCCTGTTTTTAAAGGTACCCGCGTAACTGTTAAGACTCTATTTGACTACCTGGAAGAAAGCTCTTTGGATGAGTTTCTGTTAGGGTTCCCTTCTGTATCAAGAGAACAAGCCGAGGCCGTTATTGAGTTAGCTGCCTCCAAACTCCTTTCTGACTTTGCTGCATGAAGCTACTGCTCGATGAAAACATTGATGTCAGATTCAAAAAACTTTTTGTAAATACTGTTCATGAGGTGTACACAGTCCGTGATATGCAATGGAATGGCATTAAAAACGGAGCTCTTCTAACGTTGCTAAAGGATCACGGATTCGATTGTTGGATTGTTGTCGATAAGAATATTCCGTATCAACAGAATATCTCAACTCTTCCTTGCAAAGTAATCGTACTTAATGTTTTGAGAAATACCCTGGAAAGTATTACTCCTTTACTCCCCGAACTTCTGCTAACCATCGAGCGTATTTCAGAGAAAAAAGTTATTGTGATTTCTCAACCACTAACCTGATCGTATTTTTTAATGCAAGTATTCAGCCTTCGAGGGCCTCAGGCTGACAAACGTTGCTATGGTGAACCAACCACTGACCTGATCGTATTTTTTCATGCAGGCATTCAGCTTTCCAGAGCCTCAGGCTGACAAATCTATATTGTTGTGAAATGATTGATGCCTTATCGTATTTGACTTTAGTGGTTAGCCTTCGAGGGCCTCAGGCTGACAAACGTTGCTATGGTGAACCAACCGGTGATCTGATTGTGTTTTTTCATGCAGGCATTCAGCCTTCGAGTATCTCAGGCTGACAAACTGAACCTGACAGCGCTTGTTACAAATCTAAGATCACTTCCACCGGAACTTCGCTCCTCCATACCACATCCGACCCGGAGCCAGATTATAATATCTTCCTCCCGCAGCGTTGATGTCATCGCCCAGGCTATAGTGACGGTTGGTGAGATTATCGACACCTGCAAAAAAATCAACACCTGTTTTGGATTTTGCCCATCGATAAGTCAACTTAATATTCATGATCCAAAAGGCGTCTGAAAACTCCGTGTTGGCATCGTTTAATGGTATGCGATCGGTATACTGTACCGTATTTTGCAACAACCACTTTTGCCGGATTTCCATATCTGCCAGGAGCAACAGATTGTTTTCCGGAACTCCCGTTAAGGCCTTGTTTGAAAAATCACCGTTGAGGTTGACATAGGCATCAAACCGGTAGGGTTGATACGCATACGTAGCCCGTACCTGAACATCGGAAATGTTTTTTGCTGCCTGCTGAACGGGGTGCCAGGTGAAACTTCCTTCCAGACCCGGCTGGCGGGCGCCTCCGGTATTGGTAAAAAAATCAGCGCCACTTGCATCGCGTTGAATCACGATGGCTTCCCTGAGCGCAAGCCGATAGCCGGTGAGCTCTCCCATCCATCGTTTATCTTTCGATTGATACCGAATACCTGCTTCCCATTGACTTCCTGTTTCGGAAGCAAGGGAATCGTTGAAGACACCGGTGGAAGGTCGTACCTCCGCCAACGTAGGTGGCGAAAAACCGTAGCTCCAGTTAATAAACGTTTGCCACGAAGAATGAAACTTCTTGCCCAGGGCGATGCGGGGCGAGGCTACCGGAGCGAGTAACTGTTTTTGTTTCTCTGTTTCCGGAAAGGTGCGATCAAATGAATAGCGTATCCATTGAACGCTCGCGCCCAGCGTTGCCTGAAATCCGGCCGGCAAATCAAAAGAGGTCTGTGTAAACACCAGGGTGTTGCCGGCTCTTAGCTGATCGGTGAGTCTCACCGCTCCTTTTGCTCCGG